>NZ_JAHMIN010000028.1 GCF_018986435.1 Hahella sp. HN01
CCTACACTTTCATTTCTCAGTGTCAACTCCTTTTTAGCGCCGCCGACTCTCTCGAACCAGCTCTTTCCCTCCCCTCCGACCGGCTTCCCCGTCGAAGTGGGGCGCATTATACGCCCCTCCTTTTTCCCGTCAACTCCATTTTTTAACTTTTTTAAGAAAAGTTTCTGAGGGGCAATTTACAAGTAAAGCACGTTATTTTTATTTCACAAGCTCACTCTTGTTTCATTTCTGGCTCAAGCTCAACGACAATACTGTCCGCCGCTTTCTGCGCAAGCTCCTTCGCCTCGTCAATACTTTCAGACTGAGCCAAAATCACGCCCATTCGACGCTTGCCGTAAACTTCCGGTTTGCCAAAAAGTCTCACTTGTACGTCTGGATTACTTAACGCAGCTTCAAGTGAAGAAAAGCAGACTCGGGATGATTCGCCCTCTACTAATAACGCAACGGAAGCAGACGGCCCCATTTGTTTAATTGAAGGAACCGGCAGACCTAATAATGCCCTTGCATGCAAAGCGAACTCCGACAGGTTCTGAGAAACCAAGGTAACCAATCCGGTATCATGGGGCCGTGGCGACACCTCACTGAAATAGACTTCGTCACCTTTTACGAAGAGTTCCACACCAAAAATCCCATATCCGCCCAGAGCCGCAGTCACTTTTTCCGCTATATTCTGTGCAGCGTCCAATGCCAAAGCACTCATAGGATGAGGCTGCCAGCTTACCCGGTAGTCTCCATCAACCTGCAAATGGCCAATAGGATCACAAAAGGAAGTCCCTCCTGCATGCCGCAGAGTTAAAAGCGTAATTTCATAATCGAAGTCTACGAATCCCTCTACGATTACCTTGCCCTGCCCCGCTCGCCCTCCCTCTTGGGCGTATCGCCAAGCGCGCTCAATATCACTTTCACTACGTATAACGCTTTGGCCTTTTCCCGAGGAACTCATAATTGGCTTGACGACACAAGGGGCGCCAATTGAGTTCACAGCATTGCGAAAGGAGTCAAAATCGGCAGCAAATGCATAAGGCGACGTTTTCAGCCCCAACTCCTCCGCCGCCAATCGACGAATTCCTTCGCGATTCATAGTCAAGTTGGCCGCACGAGCGGTGGGCACAACATTAAAGCCGCTTCGTTCAAGCTCAAGCAGCTCAGCTGTCGCAATCGCCTCAATTTCAGGGATTATGAAATCAGGAGCTTCAAGCTCAACCAACGCCCGCAGCTGTTTAGGATCGAGCATATCGATGACATGTGCGCGGTGAGCCACCTGCATTGCTGGCGCGTTTGGGTAGCGGTCCACTGCAATGACTTCCACGCCAAATCGCTGCAGTTCAATCGCAACCTCTTTTCCCAGCTCCCCACTTCCCAATAGCATTGCGCGTGTTGCAACATCCGTCAGCGGAGTACCAATTCTTACCATAGCCTTTTGCTCCTATTCATTATTAGGCGGCTCAAATGACAGACTTACGTTCTCTGTCAGCCACTTTTTTCAACACATCCATGCGCTGTTCGTTACTCATTCGAGACCAAGCAGCTATTTCCTCAACGCTACGGTGACAACCAATACATATGTCATCGTCATCCAAAGCGCAGATACTGACGCATGGCGAGCGCACAACTCGCTCACCATTTATTCGATTCGAATTCTCTTTCATAAATGTGCAAAATCAGGCTGGTTGCAAAGTGCGCGTATATTTGAGTGCATTTTCTACATAGTGTTCAGCGCTGGCGATAAGCTGCCTCTTTTCTTCCTCACTCAATTCACGCTTTACTCTTCCTGGAGAGCCAATCACCAAGCTGCCATCAGGGATCTCGACACCTTCGGGAATCAATGCATTAGCGCCGATGATACAAAAGCGCCCAATTTTGGCTCCGTTAAGCACAACCGCATTGATGCCAATCAGACTGTAGTCGCCCACATCACATCCGTGCAGCATGGCGTGATGCCCGACAGTCACCCCCTCTCCCAAGACGATAGGACAGCCAGAGTCTGTGTGTAACACTGCACAATCCTGAACGTTCGATTTTGGGCCAATGGTTATTTGATCATTATCCGCTCGGACCACTGCGCCAAACCAAACACTGGATTGAGGGCGCATTATCACTCGCCCTATAACAGCAGAATTTGGAGCCACGAAGCATCCATCCTCGGATATTTCAGTCTGATCATCGCCTAAATTAAACCTCATATGCGTTCAATCCCTATCTTCAGTAAAACTGCCAATTCTTCGGTTAAATGAAACTCTGAAAAAATCCATCAATATGATTGCGGAAACGCCCCAGATTTCATAATCGCCGTAATACCAACAAGGCACCTGTAATCGATACTGCTCAAAATTGATCTTATCCAGTCGATCCGGCTCATTTTCCAAGAAAAAGCTTACCGGCGCTTTGAATACGCTATGCAATTCATTTGGGTCTGGGATCAGCTCTGCTTCAGGGTCTACGATCCCAACATAAGGAGTGACGGCTATTCCATGGCGGGACACAACCTGGTTAAGGCCGCCAACCACTTCTATCTTTTCAGGCGACACCCCGACTTCCTCAAACGTCTCCCGCAGCGCAGTGTCCCGCAAGTTCCGATCCGAAGGGTCCCGCATGCCTCCCGGGAAAGCCACCTGCCCGCTATGAGTCTTCATATGCTCAGCGCGTCTGGTCAGGATAATTTGAGGACAATCCTCTCTAGTGATCGGCACCAGGACCGCCGCTTCTGGAAAGTCGCTGGGAAAGCGTCGCGGCTGGTTGGAGGATAAAGTTGCGATGATTTTATCGAGCATGACGGACGACTAAGTGAGGAAAACAAGGAAAGATACCATACAAGTCCGGGGTAATGTATGGTGCAATATGAGGCGCAGCATTCAAAAAGAACACCCAAATTGCGAACGCTTATTTTCGGCCAATAAAAAGACAACCAGTGAGACTGTTCATCTGACCATGAAGTATTGCAGCCAATGCGGCCAACCCGTCGAGCATAAGATTCCCGCAGGAGATAACCGGCCGAGACATGTCTGCGGCAACTGCCAGGCCATTCACTACATAAACCCTAAAATCGTTGCCGGCACGCTTCCCGTTTATGGCGACCGTATTTTGCTTTGCAAGCGCGCCATCGAACCCAGATTAGGTTTTTGGACTTTGCCCGCCGGCTTTATGGAAATGCAGGAAACCACTTCAGAAGCCGCCATGCGAGAAACGTGGGAGGAGGCGCAAGCGCGTGTGGACCTGGACGGCCTGTATACGATGATCAGCGTCCCCCATATCGGTCAGGTGCATATTTTTTACCGCGCCAACGTAATTAATGGAGAGTTCGCCGCCGGGGAAGAGAGCCTCGACGTACAGTTGTTTTCAGAAAGCGATATTCCCTGGGATGAAATCGCATTTCCTACGGTAAAAATAACGCTGCAGCAGTATTTCCAAGACCGTAAAAGCAACTCCTTTCCTGTCCATGTGAAAGATATTCACACCGGCATTCCCAAGGGTTAACCCTCCCCTTCAGGCACTTTGCATAACAATGCGCCGTCAGATGCTTTCAAGCCGGTATACGTCGTATGCCGGCTCTTCGTAGGGATGCGCCAGCTTCATTGCCGCCACCACCGACGCGATCAATGCATCCTCAACCACCAACTCCACTTTATATTCTTCGACCAGTTCAACCTCACCGACACTTCCCAAGAATGGAGAACTGCCGTCCAAAGGACGAAATTGTCCAACACCCTTTGTCTGCCAGCTGCAGCGATCGTAATCGCCGATCTTTCCGCCCCCCGCAGTAAAGACTGCTTCTTTTACGGTTTCCATATGCGATTCAGGAACAAAAAAGCTTAATTTATACATTTCTCTTCCATTACAGTTTAAATTTTATCCACAGGCAGACACTAAATTACTACCCTGACTGAGAAATTAGAGTTCTCCACAGATTCTGTGGATAACTTTGGGGATAAATACTTAACTTCCCCCCAAATCGCCCATAGGGCCTATGCCCGGGACAAATTGGCGACGAATTAAACAGGATAGAAATACCAATATTTATCAATAAGTTACATTTGTCAACGCTGACGCCACAACATCTTTGAAATATTTTTAGATGCTACTTGACATAGATATTTCTGGTGTGAATAAACAGAAATAATGCAGACGAAAAGGCCTCATTTTTAGGCCGCGATAGGGATTTTCCGGCAGGCTCCGCAATTCATGCGAGCGTTTTTTGAGCACATCAAGTTTTGCAACTAGCGATGACGTACACTTTGTTACCTTTTCTGACAAAAAATAATAGCGCAGAAAAGCATAGCCTAATTTGGACACTTGAAAAGGAAAACGGAGATTTTTTATCTAACGTGGCGAAGAGCCCTGAAAATGAACAGATTCAGCGGAGAATAAGGGCGGAGACCAATGTCTCTCACCCTTAAATATCATCATTGCGTCTTGGAATTAGCCCAGCCATACCCTCGCGTTACGGAACATCCTCATCCATGCGCCGTCTTCACTCCAAGTGGAAGGACGCCAGGAGTTAGCAACAGCGCGGAACACCCTTTCTGGATGCGGCATCATGACGGTGATACGCCCGTCATCGTTACACACAGAGGTGATGCCCAGCGGAGAGCCGTTAGGGTTAAATGGATGCGACATGGTGGGACGGCCATAGTTATCCACAAACCGCAGCGCCACATTTTTCTGAGCCATTAAAGCCGATGCCCCTTCAGGACCCACTTCCGCCAGACCTTCTCCATGCGCCACTGCGATAGGCATCATGGAGCCCGCCATTCCCTGGAACAATATGGACGGCGAGTCCAACACTTCCACCATCGCAACACGAGCTTCGTACTGTTCAGAGCGGTTACGCACAAAGCGTGGCCAGGAATCAGCGCCAGGAATCAGCTCTTTCAGGTTTGAAATCATCTGACAGCCGTTACAGACGCCAAGCGCGAAGGTGTCTTTGCGATGGAAGAACGCCTCGAACTGGTCTCTTGCACGAGCATTAAACAGAATGGATTTTGCCCATCCCTCACCCGCGCCTAACACATCGCCAAACGAGAAGCCCCCGCACGCCGCCAAGGCTTTGAACTGACTCAGAGAGACCGCGCCCGACAGGATATCGCTCATATGCACGTCAACCGCGCTGAAGCCGGCTCTATCAAACGCCGCCGCCATTTCAGCCTGACTATTCACGCCCTGCTCTCGCAGCACCACAATTTTTGGCTTGGCGCCGCGATTAACGAAAGGAGCTGCAATATCTTCGTTGACGTCGTAAGTAAGCTTGGCGCTCAAGCCCGGATCGTTGTCATCATCAATAGTGGCAAATTCCTCGGCCGCACACTCGCTGTTATCCCGCATGGCCTGCATACGATAGCTGGTCTCAGCCCAGATCTTTTGTAACGCGGCCCTGCTATAACCAAGAACGGTTTGTCCTTCATGCTGGAATTTGACTAATTGGTCGGCATGAGGCTCTCCCAATACGACAACATGATCCGCCAATCCTGCGTCAGCAAAACAGGCCTTCACATCCTCAACATGCTCTTCGGATACCTGCACCACAGCGCCGAGCTCTTCATTAAACAACTCGCGGGCGATGTGAGTACGGTCTTTTACCAAACCATCAAAGCAAATAGTCATGCCGCAACGGCTAGCGAACGCCATTTCACACAAAGTAGTAAACACGCCGCCGTCGGAACGGTCATGATAAGCCTTGAGTTTGCCCTCTCCGTTCAGCTTCTGGATGCATGCGAAAAAGGCCGCTAACTCTTCAGGGTTATCCAAATCCGGAGCCACTGCACCGACGGAACGATAAACCTGCGCCAACGCAGAACCGCCCAGTCGATTCTTACCTGCGCCCAGATCTATAAGTAGCAGCTTGGATGGCGCAGATAGATCCATCTGCGGCGTCAACGTCTTGCGTACATCCTCAACCGGCGCGAAACCACTGACGATCAGAGACAGAGGCGCAGTCATGGACTTCTGCTTCTCGCCCTCCTCCCATACCGTCTTCATGGACATGGAGTCTTTGCCCACAGGAATGGTGATGCCTAATTTAGGGCACAGCTCCATACCTACCGCTTTGACCGTTTCGAACAAAGCTTCGTCTTCACCAGGATGCCCGGCTGCGGCCATCCAGTTCGCAGACAGTTTAATGTCTGACAGCTTTTCTATTTTTGCAGCGGCGAGGTTGGTAACCGTCTCACCTACCGCCATACGACCGGATGAAGGAGGGTCAATCAGCGCAATCGGCGTTCTTTCCCCCATCGCCATCGCTTCGCCGCGATAGGTGTCAAAACTTGCCGTAGTTACCGCCACATCGGAAACTGGCGTCTGCCATGGGCCAACCATCTGGTCTCTGGAAACCATTCCCGTCACAGAGCGGTCGCCGATGGTGATCAGGAAGCTCTTGGACGCGACACTGGGCAATCGGAGAATTCTCTCCGCCGCCTCTTTGAGGTCCAGGGCAGTGGAATCAAAAATGGGCTTAGTGAAGCTCTTCCGCTCTATAGTGCGGTGCATTTTTGGCGGTTTGCCAAACAGAACCGACATCGGAAGATCTACCGGGCTGTTAGCAAAGTATTCGTCAGAGACTTGAATCTTCAATTCTTCCGTCGCAGAGCCTACGACCGCGTAAGGACAACGCTCACGTCGACAGAGCTGATCAAACAGCTCCATATCCTGCTCCGCAACCGCCATGACATAACGCTCTTGAGATTCGTTACACCAGATTTCCAGCGGCGACATGCCAGGTTCATCGTTAGGCACATCCCGTAGTTCGAACAATCCACCGCGACCGCCGTCTTTCACCAGTTCAGGCAATGCGTTGGACAAACCACCCGCGCCAACGTCATGGATAAACAGAATCGGGTTGTCATCCCCTAACTGCCAGCAGCGATCGATCACTTCCTGGCAACGTCTCTCCATTTCCGGGTTATCTCGTTGTACAGAGGCGAAGTCGAGATCCTCCTGGCCAGCACCGCTGTCCATAGAAGACGCGGCTCCACCACCCAGACCGATCAACATTGCAGGGCCGCCCAATACGATCAACTTAGCGTCGACAGGAATATCTTTCTTTTCCACATGGGAACCGCGAATGTTGCCCATGCCGCCAGCGATCATGATCGGTTTGTGGTAACCCCGCCATTCAATACCGTTTACGCCAGGCACCTGTTCTTCATAGGTACGGAAGTATCCACACAACGCCGGCCGGCCAAATTCATTGTTAAACGCCGCACCGCCAATTGGGCCATCCAGCATAATTTGCAAAGCGGATACGATGCGTTCCGGTTTGCCGTAATCGCCTTCCCATGGCTGCTTGTAACCAGGAATATTAAGGTTAGAAACGGTGAAGCCGGTCAGACCCGCTTTGGGTTTAGCGCCAATGCCAGTCGCGCCCTCATCGCGAATTTCTCCACCGGACCCCGTTGACGCGCCGGCGAAGGGAGAAATAGCTGTTGGATGATTGTGCGTCTCCACCTTCATAAGGATATGAATATCTTCAACGTTATATCCATAAACCTTGGTCCGGTGATCAGGGAAGAAACGTCCACCCTGACCGCCTTTAATTACCGCTGCGTTGTCGCGATACGCCGAGAGCACGTCTTCGCCACCCTGTTCATAGGTGTTGCGGATCATGCCAAACAGCGAGTGGGACTGGGCTTCGCCATCAATTTCCCAGGTCGCATTAAAGATCTTGTGACGACAGTGTTCTGAGTTCGCCTGAGCGAACATCATCAACTCAACATCCGTGGGGTTGCGTCCCAACTCAGTGAAAGCGCTGGTGAGATAGTCAATTTCGTCTTCCGCCAGAGCCAGCCCCATTGAGCGGTTAGCCTCCGCCAACGCGTCACGACCATCAGCCAGGATATCGACCGTTGTCATCGGCTTGGGCTCAGCATGAGCAAATAGAAGCTCCGCCCCCGCTATCTCATGGAACACGGACTGCGTCATGCGGTCATGCAAAATCGCAGCAATCGCAGCGCGGCGTTCGCTGCTCAGTTGTTCTGAGCTGCCAATATGGTAAGCCACGCCTCTTTCGATACGACGTATCGCCGTCAGTCCGCAATTATGTGCGATGTCCGTCGCCTTGCTCGACCATGGAGAAATCGTGCCGGGACGGGGAACAACCAGAAACAGAGTGCCGCTTGGCATTTCGCTCTGACCTTGTGGCCCGTATTGAAGCAAGCGATCCAGAACGGTGCGTTGATCTGCGGAAAGGTCTCCTTCCAAATCAACGAAGTGCATGTATTCGGCATACACTGACTGGACTTCAGGAGCCTGTTCCTGGATATTCTTGAGTAGTTTTTCGCGCCGAAATGGGGAGAGGGCTGGTGCGCCACGGAGTTCAAACATATCTCTGACTGATGGCCTCTAGGCTGGAAAAAAGAGGCGCTAATGATAATAGATATCAAGCCATTGAGCCACTTTTAAGAGGCCTCGCCATAAGCGCGGCGCAGCTTGCGGGTTAACCCGGGCCGTAACGCTTTGTACATAAATCGACAAGATTTTTCACAGTTTAACTACAGTTAACTTGCAACTTGATTTGTTACTGTTAAGTATTGAGCCCCTTTGTTTATAACCGGAACTGATATTGCTTGCATCAGCCTGCACTCATTCATGGCGAACAGGACGTTTCCTGAACAAACTGATTAGGAGCGGTATTCAGACGCTGACCGCAGCAGCGCTTATCGCCAACCTGAGCGCATGCAGCCGCCCTACGACGCTGGAGAAGATCGAGCAGGAGGGCGTCCTTCACGTTATAACTCGCAACGCCCCCACTACTTATTACGAAGACCGGGACGGCCCCGCCGGTTTTGAGTATGAGCTGGCGAAAAAGTTTTCGGAATATCTCGGCGTCGAGTTGCGACTGCGGGTCGCCAGCGATCTTGACGAAGCCTACACAGTCCTCGAACAAAACTACACCAATCTGGCCGCTGTCGGCTTGAGTCGCCTGGCGGCTTCCGCGCAAAGTCCCGGCCTCCGTTTCAGCTCTGAGTATCTGGAAATTCAGCCTCTGGTTTTGTTTCGAAACGGCAGTCCCAAGCCAAAACAGGTAGACGATCTGATTGGGGGTAAAATGATTATCCCTGCGCAGACGGCGCAAGCAGAGTTCCTGCGGCAGGTTAAGGATTCTCGCCTTCCCGATATGGACTGGCTGGAAGCGGCGGATATGGAAACATCCGAAATCATGCGCCTGATTGAGGAAGGGGAATACGAATACGCCATCGTCAACTCCCGGGAATACGAAATTCATAAGGCCATGTTCCCCCGCGCACGGGAAGCCTTTCCTTTAATGGAGCCGTTACAGATCAGCTGGATATTCCCACCCGGCGAAGACATGTCCCTCATTCAGAAAGCGGACGAATTCATTAAGCAAATCAAAGAAGACGGCACGCTGATCTATCTGCAGGAACGCTATTTCGGGCACGTGAATCAGCTGAATTACGTGGGCGCGCGCACCTATATCAGCCATATCAAAGACAGGCTGCCTAAGTTTGAGCCGACTTTTAAACAGGCGTCTGAAAAGTTCGAAGTCGATTGGCGACTGCTGGCTTCCATTGGTTACCAGGAATCCCACTGGCGCCCCTACGCCACCTCTCCTACCGGCGTAAGAGGGCTGATGATGCTGACGCTGCCCACCGCCAAGGAGATGAACGTTAAGAACCGGCTTAATCCTGAGCAAAGCATCTTCGGCGGCGCTGGCTACTTCAGCCGCATCAAGCAGCGTATCTCTGAGCGTATTGCGGAGCCAGACCGCACCTGGATGGCGCTGGCCGCCTACAATATCGGCCTTGGACACCTGGAAGACGCCCGCGCGCTGGCCAAAATGCAAGGGATGGATCAGGACAAATGGATTGACGTCAAACAGGCGCTGCCATTGTTACAGCAGAAGAAATGGTATGTGAAGACTCGCTACGGCTACGCTCGTGGCTGGGAGCCGGTACATTATGTGCAAAATATCCGTCGCTATTACGACGTCTTGGTATGGATGACTCAGCCCAGTGCGGAAGATGGCAGCGTCGCTCAAAATGAAGACGCCTCAACGCCAGGAGTTGACGGGATAGCAGAGGAAACGCCGGCCATTCCCGCTCCATTCCGAGTCACACCGCCAATGCTCTAAGACCTTTTCTTCTCTCCCTCAAAACTCGTCCACATCAGCCTTTACCGCCTCATTGATTTCGTCAAAGTTAAACCCTCTTTGCATCAGGTAACGCTTCTGTTTCTGCAGTTCAACGGGTGTTTCCGGTCGCTCTCGAAATCGCTTAGTCAGGGTCGCTTCAGCCCGTTCAAACCAGTCTACGCCGGACTCCGCAAACGCCTTTCTGACCAAGTCCTGCTCCACCCCCTGTTGCTTCAGCTCCGCTGTGATTCTTATTGGACCATAGCCTTGCCCCGCTCTATGCCGGACCAGAATCTCCGCATAGCGTAAATCGCTCAGCCAATTATTCTCCAGCAGATGGGCGATCACAGCTTCCACGGCGTCCGTATCGGCGCCTCCGGCCTCAAGTTTGCGGCGAAGTTCGCGCTCGGCATATTCCCGACGGGCGAGCAATCTTAACGATTTTGCCAAAAGCGCCTGTTTTAATTTTTCAAAATCAGGGTTGGCGGAAGCGTCCATAATTAAACCTTACACTTATCAATCAGTATGCAAACAGTCTGGCGTTTTATTAAAGGCGGCGGATTTACGCCCAACCCTTCCGAGACGCCAACAACGAGAGTAGACTATGCTGTCGCGCAAATGAGCATAGCGCGAACGGTGACCAGATCGCACGTCCGTAGCGACGCAGTATGCCGCCAGTAGTCTTTCCGCAAGAACTCAAGGCCCGATAATTGAACTTTCAGGAACCTTTCATGCCGACCCTGCTAAACAAGCTATTCAAGCCCAAGTGGCAAAGTAACAACCCGCAAACCAGGTTGGACGCGATCAACGAACTTGATTGGAATATACCAGAGCAGCGCAGCATCCTCGAACAGGTTATCGCAAAAGACTCAGAAGCCGAAGTGCGCCAGGCGGCGCTGAAAAAAGTGATAAAAATCGAAGACCTGCTTAAATTCACCAACGACAAAGATAAAGTCGTTCGGGATGCGTCCAAAGCGCGCCTGCAGTCTCTTATACAAGGCGCATCCAGCAATTTCGACAGCTTTGTCGCCCAAAATCTTAAACAAGCCTCCGATGAATTGCTGTTCACGATTCTTGGCGCCCTGAACGAGGAAACCCAGCTCCCAGCATTTTTAAAGGCGCTAGGGGACAACAATTCCCCGATGCTGGAGAAAATCGCCACCGAACACCACCTCAGCAAAGTTCGCATGAAAGCGGCGGACCATATCCAGGAGCCTAGCGCCCTTGAACGTCTCGCCAAAGTGGCGAAAACCAAAGATAAAGGTCTGTTTCAGTTAGTCAAAGGCAAACTGAAACAAGAAAAAGACCAGGAAAAGCAAGAAGCCGCCGCACGTCAGGAAATAGAAGCTTTTTGCCTCACACTTGAAAATCACGCCAAAACAGACGTCACACGTTACTACCCAGAAAAACTACATGCCCTGGAGCGCACGTTCCAGACACTGACGCCCGCGCGCTTTGTCGATTTACAGCAGCGCATCCAAACCGCACTGGATACCTGCCGCACCAGAGCCACAGCGATGGAGGACGAAGCCAAGGCCACCGCGCATGAAGAGGCGCAAACGCAGGAGTTGCAAACAGAACGTGACGCCACCTGCTCCGAGCTGGAAAACACTATCGAAAAGTTACAGGCCGCGCCCCTGAGTACGCCCAGCGAGTTATCCGCCTTGGATGCGCTGATAAAGACTCAGGAAAACCGTTGGCTGGAAGCGACTCGCGACCACAAAGTCAGCAAACACGAGCAAAAGCGTTACCAAGCCGCAATGGGCGAAGTTCGCCATTACTACTCCTGCCTGCACAAGCTCAGCAACCTGCAAGGGGATCTTGATACGTCGATCAAACAGGCGGAAGAATTTAAGGAGAAAGGCGACAGCGAATCCAAAGATAGCCGCCATACTCTGAAAAAGATCCGGCAAATGGTGGATGAGGTGGAATGGCCATCCGGCTACCAAAGACCGTCGCTACTATCCAAAGCAGCGGAGCTTATGGGCGAGATCCATACCATCCAGGCCCAGCACATCCAGGATCAGAAGCGCTTAAAGCAAGAAGTGCAGAAATATATTCAGCAGTTAAGCGATGCGATTGATGAAGGCGCTGTAAAACGCGCCCTGAAACTAAATAAGGACATCGCTCGCACACTGGAGCGTCTTCCCACCAAGATCGCGCACGACCTGACCGCCCGCTTCCGATTGGAGCAGAAGCGCCTGGAGGATCTGAAGGACTGGCAAGGGTTCGCTACCCGGCCGAAACAGGAAGAACTGTGCGAACGTATGGAGCATCTGGCTGACCAACACCTGGAGCCGCACCTTAAAGCTCAGCGTATTCGCGAGTTACAAAAAGAGTGGCGCACGCTTGGAGGCTCCTCCGATCAGTCGCTGTGGAACCGGTTCCGCGACGCGTCCGAAAAGGCTTACGAGCCATGCAGGGAGTTTTTCAGCGAAGAAGAAAAGCTCAAAGAGGTTAACCTCAATAAGCGTCAAGAAATTGTCCATCAATTACGCGGCTTCATCGACTCCGTGGATTGGGACGCGCCAGACTGGAAAATGGTGGATAAGATCAATCGCAAGGCGCGGGAAGAATGGCGTCAGTACTATCCGGTTGACCCACAACACGGCAAGCAGGCGCAAAAGCATTTCAATGAGTTGCTGAAGTCCCTGGATGAACGACTCAGCGGCGAGAAAGCGCGCAATCAGGCAATTAAGGCCGACATTGTTAAACGCGCGGAAGCTTTGATCGCGGAAGAAGATATCCGCACCGCCACCCATCAGGCCAAAGCGTTACAGAAAGAATGGCAATCAGCGGGCATTACCGATCATCGTGAAGATCGACGCCTGTGGAGCGAGTTCCGCAAAGCTTGCGACCAGATATTCGGCCGCCTGAACGAAACTCGTCAGAAGCATCATGAAGAACAGCAACATAACGTACAAAGAGCGGAAGAGCTGGTGACCGCCGCTATTGCGCTGGCGGAGCATCCCGACGAAAGCACGGAAAGCGCTATAGCGTCGCTGTCTGAAGCCTTCAGCGACCTGGGCCACTTGGGCGATCATGGCAAAGAGTTGCACGGCCGCTTCAAAAGCGCCGTTAGAACCTGCCGTAAAGCATTGGAGCAACGCACCAAGACGTCCTATATCCACTACTGGGGAGGCATCCTCGATAACGGCGCGCACATCCGGACGCTGACAGACGCCCAAAACGTTGAGTGGCCGACTGAGCTTGATGAGCTGCAGGCGCCGCATAAAGCCCAGTTTGAAAATGCGCTAACTCAATTCGCACAGGCGGGAAGCCTGAACGAGATTTCTCAGGACGAAGCTCGCGACCTCGTTCTTACTGCGGAAATCCTGGCGGAAATGGAGAGTCCTGCGGAAGAGAAAACCCGGCGCATGCAGCTGCAAGTAGAGCGACTCACCGCCGGCATGCAGCAATCCGCACCGTTGGAAAGTCCTATCAGTAAGTTTGAGCAGATAGTCCTGCAGTGGGCGACCGCCAGGACGGATGACAATGGCGCAGCACAAGACCTGGATAAGCGCCTGCGTACAGCTCTGGAAGGTATTGTCGTCAAATTACAACCGCATCCTCATCGCGACTGATCCATGTTGATCAGGCCAAAGCCTCGCCGCCGCTAATCATTGCGGCGGAGGGCTGCGGCAAACGCCGCTATAGCTCGACCTCGACAATACCTAGTCTCGATGCCCCTCTTTTACATATGTGACAGCTTTGGCGACGGCGCCTACGACTTCCTCCTGCATCTTCAAGAACTCATCCGAAGAAAGGTAGAACGCCATATCCACACCGTGGCGAAAATAACGGGCGGGCAAGTGGTTTAACGCAACACACACAGCATCAGTCAGAAAATCCTCATCAGGCTCCTGCCCTTCCATCTGCTTGGCCAGCTCCTCCAACACCAATTTTTCATAATAGTTATAAACATTGTCGAGAATAGACATAGCGCCTCCTGATAACCCCTTTCATCTCACACCTGCAGTTGGATTCCGGGCGAACAGCCACAACTCATATTTGACCTTCGCTCCGACTTAATAATAGACCAGACCGTTCGCCTCGCCATTGCGGGCTCGCATGCCTGAGCAAACTGGATGTTTTCGCCAATGGGGTTGTTTGTTCCTGTCATTTCTCCGCAAAGGCCCCTCGCATATGGTAAATAACGTCATCAGCGTTCAATAAAACAAGAAGGTACGATTCATGGACACAGACGCTTTCATCTATGACAGTGTTCGCACGCCGCGTGGTCGAGGTAAAAAAGACGGCTCCCTTTACGAAGTAAAACCCGTCGACCTGCTCGCAGGGATATTGAGCTCATTGCAGCAACGCAACCAACTCGACACTCAACAAGTGGACGATATTGTGATGGGATGCGTGACTCCCGTCGGAGATCAAGGAGCGGACATCGCCAAAACCGCCGCCCTTGTCGCCGGCTGGAGCAATGAGGCGGCAGGCGTCACATTGAGCCGCTTTTGTGCGTCAGGCCTAGAGGCGGTGAACCTTGCCGCAATGAAGATCCGTTCCGAATGGGAGGATCTGGTGGTTGCGGGCGGCGTTGAATCCATGTCACGGGTTCCCATGGGCAGCGACGGCGGCGCCTGGGCGCTGGACCCGGCCACCAATTTACGCACCCACTTTATTCCACAAGGCGTCAGCGCCGACTTGATCGCGACGATAGAAGGATTTTCCCGCGCGCAGGTGGATGAGTTTGCAGTGAACTCTCAACGCAAAGCCTCAGAGGCGAGACGTCAGGGTCTATTCAAAAAGTCCATTGTTCCGGTGACAGATCGGAACGGCCTTATCCTGCTGGAAGAAGACGAACTGATTCGCCCAGAAACCTCACTGGAGGGCTTGTCGCAATTGAAGCCGTCCTTCCAGATGATGGGAGAGATGGGTTTCGACTTCGTACCGAAGGAGAAATATCCCTTCGTTGAACGTATCAACCATGTGCATACCCCCGGTAACTCCTCCGGCATTGTCGACGGCGCAGCGGCGCTATTGATCGGTTCAAAGCAAAAAGGCGATCAACTGGGTCTGAAGCCCCGCGCTCGTATCGTAGCGACGGCTGTCACCGGCTCAGATCCCACGATAATGCTGACGGGACCGGCTCCCGCCACCCGCAAAGCACTGCAAAAAGCAGGATTGTCCGTATCCGATATAGATCTATTTGAAGTGAACGAGGCCTTCGCCGCGGTTGTCCTTAAGTTTCAGAGAGAAATGGGCGTCCCTGACGACAAGGTCAATGTGAACGGCGGAGCCATCGCCATGGGACACCCTCTCGGCGCGACAGGCGCCATGATACTTGGTTCATTGCTGGACGAATTGGAGCGCCGTCAGCTGCGATATGGTCTGGCCACGCTTTGCGTAGGCGGAGGCATGGGCATCGCCACCATCATCGAACGACTCTGAACAGCGTCAGACACTACTAACGGACAATGACAAGCGAGAGATGACATGACTGCCATACGCTACGAAAAAGACCAAGAAAACATCGTCCTTCTGACCATGGACATGCCCGGCCAGAGCGCCAACACCATGAATGCGGAGTTCCGCGAAGCTTTCCGCGACACTCTGCAACGCCTGCAGCAAGACAAGGAACATATTGCTGGCGTCATCATTACTTCAGCCAAGAAGACCTTCTTCGCCGGTGGCGACCTGAGAGAGCTGATTCAGGTAAATAAAGAACATGCCCAGGACTTCCTGGACATGCTGACAACAAGCATTACCCAACCTCTGCGCCAACTTGAGCTGTTGGGGCGACCTGTCGTCGCGGCGATCAATGGAGCCGCCCTGGGCGGGGGCTGGGAACTGGCGCTGGCCTGTCATGCACGTATCGCATTGGCGGACGAACGAATTGAACTGGGCTTGCCGGAGGTAACGCTAGGGTTATTGCCCGGCGGAGGCGGCGTCGTCCGTCTCCCTAGATATCTGGGCCTGGAAAAAGCGCTCCCTCTTCTACTGGAAGGAAAAAAGCTATCCCCGCAAAAAGCCTTATCGATGGGCCTGCTGCATGAGCTGGCCGAAAGTCCTGAGGAGCTTATTAACGCCGCGCGCGCCTGGATAAAAGCAAACCCATCTCCCCAACAACCCTGGGATGCAAAGGGCTACAAAATTCCCGGAGGCTCGCCCAGCAACCCCAAAGTGGCGCAGATGCTGGCGATTGCTCCCGCCATATTGAAAGCCAAAACCAAGGGTTGCTACCCCGCCCCGGTGGCCATCATGTCCGCCGCTGTAGAAGGCGCGCAGGTAGACTTCGACACCGCCCAGAAAATAGAGTCCCGCTATTTTACCTATCTCACCACCAGCCAGGTGGCGAAAAATATGATTGGAACCTTCTGGTTTCAGCTAAATGATTTAAAGGCGGGACAAAGTCGTCCGAAAGACATTCCAACACACAAAATGAGCAAAGTCGGCGTACTGGGCGCTGGCATGATGGGCTCAGGCATCGCCTACGCCTGCGCGCAAAGAGGGCTGCAAGTCGTACTCAAAGATGTAGAGCAAGCCTCTGCGGAAAAA
This sequence comes from Hahella sp. HN01, assembly GCF_018986435.1. GTDB lineage: Bacteria > Pseudomonadota > Gammaproteobacteria > Pseudomonadales > Oleiphilaceae > Hahella. Next base: position 16,592 of record NZ_JAHMIN010000028.1, read on the forward strand.
GGCAAAGCCTACTCCGATAAAATTCTTGGCAAAAAGGTCAGCCAGGGACGCATGACAGAGCCTCAAAAGCAAGACGTGCTCGACCGCATCACGCCCACCACTAACGTCAGCTTAATGGAGGGGTGCGACCTCATTATTGAAGCGGTATTTGAAAACAGTGAATTGAAGGCCAAGGTGACCCAGGAAAGCGAGCCGATGCTACGCCGAGAGGGTATTTTCGCCTCCAACACCTCTACTATTCCCATCACACAACTCGCTCAGGCTTCCAGAGACTCAGAGAAGTTTATCGGGCTGCACTTCTTCTCCCCTGTGGATAAGATGCAGTTAGTGGAAATCATTGTAGGCGAGTCCACTTCACAAGAAACCCTGGCCAAGGCCTTCGACTTTGTCATGCAGATCGGCAAGGTCCCTATCGTTGTAAACGACAGTCGAGGCTTCTTCACATCACGCGTCTTTGGCACTTTCGTCAATGAAGGCGTCGCCATGCTGGCGGAAGGCGTACATCCCGCCGCCATCGAAAACGCCGCGCAGCTTGCAGGAATGCCGGTCGGGCCGCTTGCTCTGTCAGACGAAGTCAGTTTGACCCTGATGACTCATATCAGAGATCAATCCCGCAAGGATGTTGAGGCGAATGGCGGCAAATGGTCCCCACATCCCGCAGAACAGGTAATTGACGCGATGGTGAGCGAGTTTGAGCGTAAAGGTAAAGCCGCCGGGGCAGGCTTCTACGAGTATCCCCAACAGGGCGCCAAACACCTTTGGCCAAAGCTCGTGGAAAAATATACCGACATGACGATAACTCAAAACACCGACCTGCAAGAGCTAAAGGACCGCTTGCTGTTCATTCAGTCGCTGGAAACCATGCGTTGTCTGGAGGAAAACGTTTTACGCTCGGTTAAGGACGCCAACATTGGCAGCATCTTCGGCTTGGGCTTCGCCCCTTGGACAGGGGGCGCTATCCAGTACGCCAACCAATACGGCTTGCGCCAGTTTGTCGAGCGCGCCAACTATCTTCGCGATCGCCATGGAGACCGGTTCGCGCCTCCCGCATTACTGGTATCACTAGCGGAGAAAGGCGCAATTTTCGAGTAGCGCCCATTTAACTCAGCTCAATAAACGCAAAATATTGCCGCCCCCTCCAGCGAAGCCCAATGTTCGCTAGAGGGGACGTACGTCGTTTAGAAAAGTAAAAAACACCACATTCTTACTTTTCTACCAATTCGCCCCCTGCTTCATCGCACCTAGCGCCTATCCTGAGCGCCTCTTCACACCTTAGGCAATTAGCGGCCATTATGAATAGATTGTCATTTGCTTTTTTGCAACCCAGCATTAACTCTAGAAACTAGGTGAGTGTAAAACTTCATCGGCATTTCCAGCAGATGCAGACTGAATTCGCTTTTGATTGTCCGCCATTGCAAAGGCTTACAATTGGTGATGAATAGATACTAGTTGGAACTTCGTATCTGGCCTACAATCAAAGTGTTAATACTGTATAAAAGCTGTGGAGTATTTATACCCTTGCACAATTATCCCGGATTTAGTCGTGAATAAGTTTAAACATATGTTTTTGTTACAACGCCGCAGTCTCTACGCTGTCCTGTTTACCTCCCTGTGCTCACTGGCGCTGGCCGGCAACGCCGCCGTCGCTTCTGGAGCCAAGACGGAAAACCCGGACTATCTCAACCTGTCCCCTACCGCGGACCAGGAAAAAGCCAGCAGGGATATCGCCAGACAACTGCAGTACGCTCACTACCGCAGCCTGAAAATAGATGGCGAAGTATCCTCAGAGGTGTTGGATAACTACATAAAATATCTCGACCCACAGCGCATCTACTTCACCCAAAGCGACATCGACGAGTTTGAAAACTATCGATATCGACTTGATGGCGCCATTAAATCCGGTCAGCTTGATCCCGCTTTCCGCATCTACAATCGCTTTCAGTCACGCATTGTCGGCCGCCTGGGCTACATTACCGGCCTGCTCGACACCGGCGTCGATAAACTGGATTTCAAAAAAGACGAAGAAATCCTCATCGACAGAGAGGAAGCGCCCTGGGCGAAGACCGAGGGCGAGCTTGATAACCTCTGGCGCAAACGTCTGAAGAGCGCCATATTGAGTCAACGCTTGCTGGGCAAAACCGACGAAGACATCAGCAACGGCCTGCGTAAGCGTTACGAAAGTCAGCTAAGTCGTATCAGGCAGTCCCGCTCAGAGGACGTATTTCAGGCATATATGAATGCGCTGACCAATATTTACGATCCTCATACCCAATATTTTTCGCCTCGCAACTCCGAAAACTTCAATATCAATATGTCCCTGTCGCTGGAAGGCATAGGCGCTGTATTGCAATCGGATAACGAGCACACCAAGGTCGTCAGATTAGTGCCGGCGGGTCCCGCCGATAAGAACGGCAAGCTCAAACCTGCTGACCGTATCGTTGGCGTTGGTCAGGGCGACAAAGGCGAAATCGTCGATGTCGTGGGGTGGCGCCTGGAGGAAGTGGTGGACCTGATCCGCGGCCCTAAAAAGTCTGTGGTAAGGTTGGAAGTTATTCCCGCCACCGCCAGTAACGACTCAGAAACCCGTATCATCAACATCGTACGGGATAAAGTGGACCTGGAAGATCAATCCGCTCAAAAGCACGTTCTTAACATCAATCGTGGCGGACGCGAATACAAGTTAGGCGTTATCGATATCCCCACCTTCTACGCCGATTTCCGCGCAATGCAGGCAGGCGATCCGAACTATCGCAGCACCACGCGTGACGTGAATAAGCTCCTCAATGAGCTGAAAGCCGAGGGCATTGACGGCCTGATCATTGACCTACGCGATAATGGCGGCGGGGCTTTGCAGGAAGCGATTCAGTTGACTGGCCTCTTTATTCAGGAAGGCCCAACGGTGCAAGTGCGCACAGCAGACAACCGCGTGCGTGTTTACGACGACCCGGATGAGCAAATCGCCTACACCGGCCCTCTCGCAGTCATGGTTAACCGCATGAGCGCTTCCGCTTCTGAGATTTTCGCAGCAGCCATTCAGGATTACGGACGCGGCGTTATCATTGGCGAACAGACCTTCGGTAAAGGAACCGTCCAATCTGTACGCGGCCTAAGCCATGGCCAACTGAAAATTACTGAAGCCAAGTTCTACCGTATTTCAGGGGGCAGCACTCAGCATAAAGGCGTCACTCCGGATGTCGTTATTCCATCCGCAATCGACAAGAGTGAGATCGGTGAAGATGCATTACCGCAAGCCCTGCCCTGGGACCATATCGATGCTGTCGCACACCGCAGATATGGCAACTTCAGTCCACTGATTTCAGACTTAGCGAAAAACCATGATACCCGCATGGAGAAAAATGCCGAGTACCAGGCTTTACTGCAGGAAATCGACTTCTTAAAAGAAACCAAAGCGCAAAAAACCATCTCCTTGCGCGAGGATGTCCGCAAACAGGAACTGAAAAAACTGCAGGATCGTGAGCTGGCTTACGTCAACCTGAAGCGCGCGGCCAAGAAAGAGAATCAGTTTAAGAATTACAAAGAGTACGAGACCTATCAGGAAGAACAATCGGCGCAAGCGCCCTCGAAGAAAGATCTCGATTTTGTAGCGCGTGAGACCGGCGAAATTCTGGTGGACGTGCTAACCATGCAACAGCAAATCGCGGACTCTAAAAGCTAATCCCATCCTGACGTTAGCAGAAGCCTGATTCTGCTAACGTCATTGACTTCATTCACTTTTTAATCGACAGTGCAACAAGATATTCATCGTTGCAGGTCATCTTATGTCTGGAGACATTCCCAAGAAGTCCGGCGCTTCACCAGCCAGGACAGACGCCAAGGACAGCGCCTCAATGCCTGCAACGCACAAGTCTTCAACAAAAGCCAAAACCACCGCAGCCAAAGGCGATGAAAGCAGCTGGTTTAACCGCATCAGTGAATTAACCTCCTCCGCCCTGAAAATCGCCAAGTTAACCACCGATAGCTCCATTCGCGTCGGCAAAACCATCCTGAAAAATCAGGACCAGTTGAAGCTTATGGCCGCCGCAGGGCAGTCTCTGAAAGACTTACGTGAAGTTGCAGGCCTCACTATCCATGAACTCAGTGATTCCTTAAGCCTAAAAGACAAAAGCCTGTGGGAAGCGGTCGAAAATGGTACGGCGACGATTTCATTCGAGCTCATTCTTCGCCTGGCGGCTCTACTGGCCCGCAATGATCCCGTCCCTTTTATCCTCAAATATACACGCACCTATAACCCAGAGTTGTGGCGCATATTGAATGACTGGGGGCTGGGTCGACTGCCGCTGCAGTATGAGCGTGAGCGCAAATTTATAAACATCTATCGCCGCCATGACGCAGCGCGTCAGCTATCCGATGAAGGTTTTGACAAAGTGCTGGAGTTTACTCAAAAGGCATTTGAAATGGGCCTGCACTTTGTCGCCGAAAACGAGCAGCTCAGCAAACCGAATAAAGACGCCAGACAGACGGAGAAACCAACGTCGGAAGAGACACATCCTCCTCACAACGAAAAGACAACTACAACCAAGCCCTCTGGCGAGCCTAAGTCAGAAAAAGAATAAGGGGGGGAGATCAGCCGCGTATATCGGGGAGATATAAGGCTCAAAAAAATCGCGCCCCTATAAGGAGCGCGATCATGAACAGAACAAATACAGAAGATTACCGGATTAGTTTTCCTTGATCTGGCTACCTTTCATGGTAATCACGCCCGAGGCTTTGGTATTTATCTTATTGCCGTTGATAGTGATATCGCCATTCTTTTTCATGGTGATGCTGGCTTTACCCACCTGCAAGGTAATCTCGTCTTTAGCCGTGATCTGAACACTCTTGGCGTCAACCGAGTACTCTTTGGTAATGGACTCAGTGTGCTTGCCTTTAATCGACTCAGTACGGTCCTTACCAATCTCAACCGTTACATTTTTGCCGACATTCAGCGATGAGTTTTCACCAATGACTTCATCTTTGTTTTTACCGATATCAATGCTCTGATTTTCACCAACAGTCAGGCTGTCGTTTTTACCGATATTGATAGTACGGTTTTCGCCAACTTCCTCAGTCTGATTCTTAACGACACTGATGGACTGGTTATTTCCGACGCTTTCTGTATCGTCGTTTTCAACCGTAATGTCTCTGTCTTTTTGAGCGTGGACACGAATCAGCTCTTCGCCTTTTTCGTCGATGAGCATAATTTCGTTATAGTCTTCCGTCCCACCGCCCTTGGAAGAACGTGACTTAACGCCGGTATGGGTCTTTTTCGCTGGCAATTCGTAGGGAGGCATTTGCTCCGCATTGTATACGCTCCCGATAATAAGAGGTCGATCCGGGTCCCCTTCTAGGAAGGAGATCACCACTTCTTGACCGATTCTCGGAATATACTGCGCGCCCCAGTTTTTACCGCTCCATATCTGCGCAACACGAATCCAGCAGGAACTCTTGTCGTCTTTCTTGCCCAAGCGATCCCAATAAAACTGAACTTTAATCCGGCCAAACTCATCCGTATAAATCTCATCCGCTGACGGACCGACAACCAACGCCGTTTGTGTACCGCTTATTACAGGCTTTGGCGTCTTCAGAGTTGGGCGCATAATCGTTGTGCTGGGGGCGCATTGAAATGAGTTGGAATAATGCGGCGCGGATTCAACACCAGCTCGATAGCTCCCCTCTTCCGCGTTATGCGTCACGCTGGCGACAACATACTTTTCTTTACTTTCCTTCGAGTCAGGATGGACCCCTACCGTAAAGATATAACCTGAACACATCGAAGGATAATTGCTTTCCGCATTAACCAGTGAATAGCCGCTCTCCAATGTTTCCATACGGGTCTTGGCGTAACCATCGCCCTCCCCTTTCTGCGCATACTCGCCAGGGTAATCATAAACTTCAAACTTACTGATATTAGGCAGCTTGACCTTAGTACCCTGAAAAACCGCCAAACTGGTGGCGGGGGTTTCGAAGTTATAATCCGTTAGAGAAACTTTTCCGCTGACAAGCTGGTACGCATGCTCCCAGCTGCTGATTTTGAATTTCGTGTGAGCGCCGTCGGTGACATCCAAAGAGGACTCGGATACCGATTCATACCCTTTGGCGTTATCGCTAAGCACCAGCGTATGCTTGCCTTCTTCGTGCTGGAAGTAGTAATAGATCCCCTCTTCCTCCAACAAGCGTGAGACGAAGTCGAAATCGGTCTCACGATATTGCACGCAATAAACCCGGTTTTCATATGTTTTTTGCAAGCGCCAGCTAACATCTGAAAACCCTAATTCACTAAAGACTTTATCAATAATTTTTTGAACGGTCAGTTCCTGAAAGATCCGGCAATCGCGACGATACTTGAGCAGGGAAAACCACGGAACCATCTTGAGCCTGTATTCTCTATAATGGTTCTCTTCAATCTGGTGTGCGGACATCTGGGTTACGATGCCCGAAAAGTGCCTGGGTTTACTAGGGTCCGCATGCACGCTGATGGTAACTTCTTTACCAACGATAGCGTTTGGATCAATGTTGTAATCTGTACTCCAGACCGTCGCAGTCGTTTCAAACGGCTCTGACAGGCATTCCGTTACCTTGAGTTTTTTCATTACAAGCACATCCGCCCCTAACGGAGACTTAATCGTCAGGAGCTGTTTATCTTGCTTCGGTCCCGCCATGGTCTAACCCTTCCATCAGCATGATTAATTTTTTGTCGCCTCATTTTGATTGATTAGAGGCCAAGTTCAAATTCGGTTTTCTGCAATTCTATATGACCGTCGCCCATCTTGCATAAATCAAGGGCCGATCACTTATCAACCATTACAAACAGAGCGTCAAAACAAACTGAAAGCCGTCAGTAATACCTGATTTTTTACGGATTTTTGGACGCTGACTTTTGTGAAAAGGCATATCCAGAAGATATAAAATGGAGAAGCATCAAAAAAGTTCATCCCTCTGCGCCCAGGCTATTGATCAAGCTAAGGAGCACTGACTCTGCACTGATTTCCAGAGTAACAAATGCAACGACATATTAAGCGCATAACGCATGAATGCCGGGCGCCCAGCATTAAAACGGCATAGATTCTATCTCATCGGGAGTGGCGCCTACACCAGCCATAGGGATGAAATTTTTAACTAAACCACCCTATCTCCAGCAGGACTACTCCATCAAAGTATCCCAGGCAATATTTATAATAAGAGGCATCAACTCCTCAGCCGCGCTCTTTCTCGCTGTCCATGGCGATCGAGCCCGAGCGATCAAACTTATATCTGAAGAAATCGCCCAGATTGACCATTGATGTCGACTTGTTGAGATAAACGGAAGCGGACATTTCTTTCAAGTTAACCTGCAGGAGCCTGATCTCAGCGATGAAGCGGTCCGCCAGTGACTCAGCATCGCCCTCTTTTTCGAGCAGTTTGTCTGTGGGCATGCTCAAAAAGTAATTGATGTATTCCGGCAACCAGGAAAACACCAGTTTCTGGAAGTCATGCTTGTCATCCTGAAAGACAGACTGGCGACTAATGTAGGGCAGCAGATAATCGATAAGATGGTCTATCTCCCCGACTAACGCTCTGGTCTCGTTGAGTCCCATGTCGCTCAAGCGCATCATCAGGCGCTGCTTGGAGGCTTTCCAATCAAGCATTCCCTTTGACTTGATCAGGGACCGATAGTGGTCCGCCTCCAGACCCAATTGATTGATCCATTGAATATCTTCAGCGCCGAGTCCGGCGTCGCGCCATTTGCGCCTGGTCTTGAGCAGATCTGCGTAAACATCGTAAATACATGCGCATGTCAGATGGATAAGCTTGGCGTTGTCGCGGTTATTGAAGTGGTGTTGCTGGAGATCAAAGGTCGCCGGATCGTGCTCTTCAGCCGAGGTCGATAGCGCCAGGACAAGCTCCGTCAGTATCGGGTTCTCCAGATACTCCACCCCACTTTCGCTGAATTCCTTTAACAGTTTCGCCCGCGCCAGCTCAACCTCTTTTTCGGCGTTCAACGCATTGAGTTTCTTGCCTGCGCTGTTCAGTCCGTATTTAGCCAGAGTGGGCAGTAAGGCGTGTCCGGCGATAGCCGCCGCCGTCACCGGGTTGATCATCGCAACCAAACCTCCCACCAATAGCAGGCCGCCTGTCACTTTGTTTTCTACCCGGTCGATATTGTTCGCCACCTCTTTCAGATATTGACCAAACCCGCTGCCATCCTCAGGTGGAGGCGTTTCCGCGAGCATAGGCTCTACAATCAAGTGCTGAATCATTTCTCTGGAGCAGTTCGACGGCGCGTGGAAGATACGCTTTTTGGGAAGACTGTTAAGCGGCGGAACGCCCGGCGGCAACACGCGCATGGTGTGCAATACATAACCCTGCTCCGCAAGACGGAAAGGAACAATAAAGTAGAGCTTCTCATCCACATCCTCATACAAGGACGCAGCGGTCTGGCTTGAGGAAAATAACTGCAGCTTACCGACGCTTTCCTTCACACGCTGATACTGCTCATCCACCGATGACATCAGATTGGACAGCGCCTCCTTGGAGGACTGCACGGCGCCTTTCACGCCGTTCGCAATTGTCGAGGTAGTAAATTTGATAGCCATAGCGCCTGCGCTTCCCAATTGAGTAACAGCGCGCCCTTTGCCTGTCATGACTGACGGCGCGCTTAACAAATTGGTTGCATGTTATCGGTTATCAAGCGCGAACTCAGCTTTCTTGACGCTACCGTCTCTAGGCGGTAAGCAGATCTGGCGGTAACTTGTAAACTGAACGACTCGCCGTTTAGTTCAAGCAAGCACCGGCATCTCAAAATAGAACGTACAACCCCCGCCAGGATTATTGTGGAAGCCGATTTTGCCGCCATGCCTTTCGATAATGGCTTTGGAAATATTAAGGCCAAGACCGGTTCCGCTTTTGTTGCGAGTGTTGGAGGAATCGGCCTGCGCGAAGCGACCGAATATGCGGTTTTGAAATTCCGGCGGTACGCCAGGCCCTTTATCTGTGACGGAAACCCGCGCCTCGCCGTTTTCCAGCGTAATTGCAACCGCGATTTCTGAATGCGGAGGCGAGAATTTGGCGGCGTTGGATATCAGATTCGTCAGCACCTGAGTCAGACGTTCCTCATCCGCCTCCACCACTACCGCACAGTCAGAAGGAATCTGCAGCGTAAAGCTCACGTCGGCGTTATGAGTCAGCCCTTGGTTGAGCGCCAAAACGTCACTGACAAGCTGCGCCAGATTGAAGTGACTGAGCTGCAAGGTCATCTCTCCAGACGCCATTTTTTTCAGGTCCAGAATTGCATTAACCAGATTAAGCAAGCGATCCGTATTGCGCCGCGCAATCTCAATCATATGCGCATGCTTGTCCGGCGCAGCCAGGGCGATCTTGGCGTCCAGCAACGTCAGTGAACCGTTTATAGCAGTCAAGGGCGTCCGCAACTCATGACTGATGGTGGAGATAAACTCGTCTTTGATGCGCTCCGCCTCCGCCCTTTCGGTCACATCACGCACGATGCAAAGATAAGAGGCTGGCGGCGTCTGGGACAGACACACCGTTTGCAGCTCTAGAGGGAAGTCCTGCCCATTGCGGCGAATGCCCTGCAAGTATCCCGGCCCTGCATCCAGAGCAGCAGACTCTTGATTTGTCTCAGCTGTAGCCGCATGAAAATCCGGAATCAGAACCCGAATATTCAGACCGGCGAAATCGGAACAGGCGTATCCAAACAAACTCTCCACCGCCGGATTCACCGCCGTGATGCTTCCATCTTCCGTCACCGTCAGCAGTCCATCCGGCGTATGTTCATAAATGGCCCGCAAGCGTTGCTCACTGTGCCTCAACTCCGCCGTCCGTTCGCCAACCAAGGCTTCCAAAGCCAGCGTTCGACCACTGAAGAACAACGACACCATGCCACTGACGCCAGTGAACAACAGCCCCAACACATAGACAATCCAGGCGTTGATGGAAGTGTTCGCAGCGATGTTGCTCTTGGTGGGAGCAATATCCAGATCCCACTCTCTGTTAAGAACGGAGAATTTATGATCCCAGCGATAAGGGCGGCTATTGACCTCTTCTTCAGAGATGTCCGGGGACATACTGACCTTGCCGTTATCAATCGTCATTTCATGCATCAAGTAGCGCTGCTCTGTAATGTCGGCAAGGGTAATGTGATAGCCATCCATATTCAGCCTCTCGGTAAAGTGCCGCAACAACGAGTGAATGCGAAACACCGCCACCAAAAAGCCTTCCGGATAATCCGTGTCTTCCGCTCCCTCCCCGTCTCTCTCCTCACCACCTGGAGTCAGCGACAGCGTTGGGCCTTCGCCGTGTCCACTACTGAGGAAATGCGGGTAAAACACCAGAGCGCCCATATTGTCGAGAGACTGTTGCACCAGATGTATAGGGCCGGTCATCACCGGTTTTCTTGAATCCCTGGCCTCAGCGATCGCGGTCAGGCGGGACGGGTTGGAAGACACATCAAACCCAAGCGCGCCACGGTTACTTTCTAAGGGAAAGATAAAACGCACAGGAAGATAAATCGGCTTTTCCGGCGAGCGCTGCAGTTCACCGTCCAGGCGAGTCACTATTCCCATATCGACGTCGTAGTCGTCTAGCAGCCCGGCTTTAAACTCCTCCCGCTCATAGCTGCGGATGTATGGGTTCCAGGACATGGCCTGAAACCCCGGGTAACGCTCCAACGCCCAGAACACGGCCTTCTCAAAGCCGCTCCGATCGATTGTGGCATTGGCGGGAAGGTTTCTTTCTATCGCCCGGGCGACATCCAGGTGGGCCTCCAGGCTCTGATTGAGTGCGGCGGAATAGCCCTGGGCCTCACTGAAAAAGCGCAGTCGTAAGCTGCTCTCCTCCCAGGATTTCGCATACAAAAACGCGACCGTCGCGAGAAAGAAAGTTCCGAGCAATGAGAATGTCACCGCCCAACGTCGTTTTTTCCATGACTCGCGAGGCTGCAACCCCCACACCAATATCAGCGGGGTAAAAACCACCACTCCAATGGTGTCGCCAATCCACCAGACACCGAGGGAGCGCGCGTAATTTTCTGCGGGGATAAACCCGGCCAGCAACAGACTGCTACAGCCGATTATGGCGTTGGACAAACAGCTCGCCGGGCCGGCGAAAATCAGGAAGCGAATGATCTCGGGAAGCTCCGCCAGACGACCGGGATAGTTCGCGAAGCGAATAACTAAATAACGCCCCAAACATGCCTGCAGGGCGGCGCCAGTTCCAATGGCGACAAAGGTGAACAGTTGCCAGGGCCAGATTTCGGCATCGGGGAAACCCTGAGTTACGCTCAGGTTATTGATCAGCGACCCAAGAAAAACGCCTGCGCAAAGCCGGTAGCCGCCCAGCAGCACCGCCGCGAGCGCGATGCCGGAAGGTATCCAGATAGCGGTGACATAGGTGCTGTCCGTGGTCAGCCATAAACCAATTCTACCCGTGACAAAATACGCCAGCGCGGTAAGCAGGTTATAAAACAGGGTCCCGACGGAATGGGATTTGGCCATAATGTTGGACGGGGTCCTTCCACATAAGGTATTCGCCTGAATATTTTATAGGCTATAGATGGCGTAGCTTCAAACCCGTGGAAGCAGGTCCCGGCCATGGCGGCTCGGGACCGAAGTGGGAAAAGTATGGTTAGCGGTCAGACCAGACAGACTCTGCTGGCCAGCTCCTCCGTCAACACACGACGGTTCTCCGAATAGTCCACCGGCACGTCAATCAAGTGTACGCCACCCTCAGCGAAAGCCTGTCTAATGGTGGGCGACAGGTCTTCAGCGCGTTGCACGCGGTGTCCAGAGGCGCCATAGGCTTGCGCGTATTTCACAAAGTCAGGATTGCCGTAGCTCAGTCCCCAATCATGGAAACCGCCCTGTTCCTGCTTCCAGCGAATCATACCGTAGGCGCTGTCGTTAACGATCAACACCACCAGATTCAATCCCAGACGCACCGCCGTTTCCATTTCCTGGCTGTTCATCATGAACCCGCCATCGCCGCAGATCGCCATCACCTGCAATTCGGGATGCAGCATGGCCGCCGCGATAGCGCTGGGCAATCCCGCTCCCATAGTGGCGAGGGCGTTGTCCAGCAACACCGTGTTATTCATGTGCGCCTTGTAGTTGCGGGCGAACCAGATCTTATACATGCCGTTATCCAGAGCGATAACGCCATCATCAGGCATCACCTTGCGCACATCCGCCACCAGCCGCTGCGGAATGATCGGAAAACGGTTGTCCTCAGAGCCTTCGCATAGCTGTTTCTCAACTTCTTCCTTAACCCGCTGGAAATACTCGAAGTCGTGAGTATTCACCGGCTCCAGCAACTGCGTCAGCCTGGAAACCGAATTGGCGATATCTCCCACCACTTCCAACTGGGGGAAATACACCCGGTCCACATTGGCGGAATTGAAGTTGATGTGAATGACTTTCTTGCCGCCGGGCTCCATAAAGAAAGGCGGCTTTTCGATGACGTCATGGCCGACATTGATGATCAAGTCAGCGAAATCGATGGCGCAATGCAGATAGTCGCCATCGGACAACGCCGCCGTTCCCATAAACAGTGGATGACGCTCATCCACCACGCCTTTGCCCATCTGGGTGTTAAAAAACGGAATGCCTGTCTTCTCAATAAACCCCAGCAACGCTTCCGACACTCGTTTACGGTTCGCCCCCGCGCCAATCAGCACCAGCGGATGGCGGGCGTTCTGGATCATCTCCAGCGCCTGCTGAATGCTCAGATCATTGGCGTCCGGACGGCGGCTATGGCTGGATTCGAACAACATGACATCGGAGTCGGATATTTCTTCAGCGATATCTTCCGGCAGCTCCAGGTGCGCGGGCCCCGGTCTTTCCTCCTCCGCCAGACGAAACGCCTCACGGATTTTCGAAGGAATGGTGTTCACGTTGATGATCTGATGGGTGAACTTGGTCAATGGACGCATCATGTCCACGACATCGACAATCTGAAACAAGCCCTGCTTGGACTTCTTCACCGGCTTCTGCCCCGTCACCATCAGCAACGGCATAGCGCCCAGTTTTGCGTAGGCGGCCCCGGTCACCAAGTTGGTGGCGCCTGGTCCCAAAGTCGATAGACACACGCCGGTTTTCCCCGTTAACCGGCCATAGGTGGCCGCCATAAAGGCCGCCGCCTGTTCATGCCGGGTCAGCACCAGCTTAATGGAAGAACCCCGCAGCGACTCGAGTAAGTCCAGGTTTTCTTCTCCGGGCACGCCGAAGATATATTTGACGCCTTCATTTTCCAGCGCTTTGACAAATAGGTCTGAGGCTTTCTCGCCCCCGTGCTCTGTTTTCATTCAGTTCTCCACAGGGTTTCACACGTACTCCGTATCCAGGCGCAATAGCTGCGCCTGAATCCCTCGCAACACAATCAGCTTTGCCGCTTGATCGCCAGCAAACGTGGTTCGCTCATGTCCTGCATGGCGTAACGCACCCCTTCCCGACCGATGCCGCTGTCTTTCACGCCGCCATAGGGCATGTGATCCACACGCCAGGACGGCACGTCACCGATAATAACGCCGCCCACTTCCAGTTCTTCCCAGGCTTTCTGCATGTTTTCCACGTCACGGGTGAATACGCCGGTTTGCAGGCCGAACTTGCTGTTATTGACGGCTTGCAGCGCGTCGTCGAAAGTCTTGTAAGCTTCCAGCACGATCACCGGCCCGAAGATTTCCTCGTTATAAGCGCTGCAATGACGCGGAGTATTAGCCAACACAGTAGGCGTAATGACATTGCCGCTGCGCTCGCCGCCGATCAGCAGTTCAGCGCCCGCCTCCACCGCTTCACTAACCCAGGAAGCCACACGATCCGCTTCTTTGCGGCTGATCAGCGGACCTACAAAGGTATCCTCATCTTTGGGATCGCCAGTCTTCAACGTCTCCACTTCAGCCACCAGACGACGTTTGAAGTCCTCATACAAAGATTCCTGCACCAGCACGCGTTGAACGCTGACACAGCTTTGTCCAGACTGGTAATAACCGCCGAAAAGGACGCGTGGAATCGCCTTATCCAGATCGGTTTCCGGCTCCACGATACAGGCCGCGTTGCCGCCCAGCTCCAGCACAACCTTTTTCTTGCCGGCCTTCGCTTTCATGGGCCAACCCGCCGCCGGCGAGCCAGTGAAGCTCAACAGCTTGATGCGCTCATCAGAGATCAGCGCCATGGCGTCGTCCTTTTTACAGGGCACGACGGAGAAAGCGCCTTTGGGAAGGTCAGTTTCGGCAAGAATTTCCGCCAAAATTAGTGCGCCAATCGGCGTGAGACTGGCTGGCTTGAGGACAAAAGGACAACCGGCGGCGATGGCCGGCGCCACCTTGTGCGCCACCAGATTCAAAGGAAAGTTAAAGGGGGTGATAAACGAACAGACGCCAATCGGGAACTGGCGCACCATTCCCTGATAGCCTTCGCTGCGTGCGGAATAAGCCAGATCCAGCCATTCTCCGTTATTGCGAACAGCTTCTTCAGCAGCAATCTGAAAAGTTTCGATCAAACGCCCCACTTCACCACGGCTGTCCTTGAGCGGCTTGCCCGCTTCCCGCACCAGCGCCTGAGCCAGCTCTTCCGAGCGCTCTTTCAGACGCGCAACAGTATGCAGCAACACATCGCGACGTTTGTATCCAGGCATTCTGCGCATGGGAGCCACCGCCTTTTCCGCAGCGGCGATAGCCTTTTCAATATCATCATGATCGGCCAGGCCAACTTTGGTGAATTCTTCTCCAGTATATTTGTCTTCGACCGGCAACCAGCCGCGAGGATCTGCGACAGGCTCGTTGGCGAGATAGAAGGGATAGGATTTGGCTAACATAAGCAGGTCCTTTTTCTGTCAGGCAGTTGACGTATAAGCGAAAGGCGGAGCCTGATACTGCTCGCTTAATTCGAGCGCACGAGTATGACACATTCGCAAAATGTTTTGCCTAAAGGAAAAGACTATGAGCCTGATAAGTCGAAGCAATAAAAGAGGCGACAAAAAAAGCCGACTCGCAAAACCGCGGTCGGCGCAGGAGCGTATGTCGAGATACGCCTATAGGATAAGAAAACTAACCGATTGGGCCGCTTCTCAGCGGGGAAAAACATATCAGCGCACGCGCCGAATAAAAGCTGTTCTTCATGACAACCTAAGCGCCGGATAGACATAAAAGCCGTCAATTAAATCAAAGCATTACGATATGTTAATTTCGTTCGACGCGAGTATTGGAAGCAGATCGTGACGACCATGGCCCAGATAGAAATGAACAACATGAGAAGAATGGATAAATGAAATTGCCGACGAAAAGGTTAACTCAACAAAGCCCAGGCAATAGAACCCATGACGCCGAGCATGCCCAAACCAAGCGTAAACATACTCAACCAGGCGAAGACGAACATTCTGTATAGAATCGGGCTGATGTCTCTTCCGAACAGCATGCAACCCTCGCAATCCGCTTCGCTCAGGGTTCCGCCCAAAGAACTTGCTATCGCCTTCGCCATACTGGCGACCAACAATGGAAAGATGCCGATGACAATACTGAGAATGGCTAGCGATAAAGGCGTCATGACGCTTGATTCTCCGGCGGATGATACAGACGGATAAGGGCCGAAGAACTCGGCCCATCTGCTCTATGTCTGTTTAGAGGTTAAGGACGCTGATTTGGTTGAACTCTTCCGGTTCCATACTGTATCGCTCCAACTTGTCGAAGTCATACAGTCTGGTGTCGCACAAATGCGAAGGCAGCACGTTTTGTACCGCGCGGAACATGTTCTCCAGACGACCAGGAAAACGCTTATCCCAGTCCTGCAGCATCATTTTGATATTTTGTCTCTGCAGATTTTCCTGAGAGCCACACAGGTTGCAGGGAATAATTGGAAACTCACGCAGGCCAGCGTAACGCTCAATGTCTTTTTCACGGCAGTAAGCCAGAGGACGAATTACGATATTGCGGCCGTCATCGCTTTTCAGTTTGGGAGGCATTGCGCGCATTTTGCCGCCGTAGAACATATTCAAGAACAGCGTTTCCATAATGTCGTCACGGTGGTGCCCCAACGCAATCTTGGTGCACTTATGTTCGACGGCGAAATCGTAAAGAATCCCACGACGCAAACGTGAACACAGACCGCAGGTGGTTTTACCCTCAGGGATCTTGTCTTTCACGATACTGTATGTGTCGCGCTCAATGACGTGATACTCAACGCCCAGGGAGCTTAGATACTCAGGCAGAACATGTTCGGGAAAACCGGGTTGTTTCTGGTCCAGGTTAACCGCAATAACCTCAAAGCTGATAGGCGCGTGCTTTTTCAAATTCAACAGGATGTCCAGCATGGCGTATGAATCTTTACCGCCACTGAGGCAGCACATCACTTTATCGCCATCCTCAATCATATTGAAATCAGCAATCGCCCTGCCGACTTCACGCCGCAGCAGTTTTCTCAGTTTGTTCAACTCCAAGCGATCGCGCTGCGCCATCTCTGACTTAAAAGCCGCCGTCATATCTCACTACCTCCGGTTAACGGGTGCGCATTATAGCCTAAATCCCCCCGTCTAACGCCAGTGCAGTTTTTGTTCAGTCTGTAAACAATGAATGTTGAATTTACGGGCAACCAAGGTCTCCCCTACTGCACATCATTCAACTTCCAGTCATAGGCGTATTCAATGCCGCCCTTATAGTTTTCCAGTCGGCTTTTCTCCGGCTCCGCGGAGTACCTGGCGAGATGGTCAAGGAGTTCTTGCCGGGAGCCGAAGTCGCTTTGATACCAGTCGTAGATGGAGGACAGTCGCAGGCCGTCTTTAACGAAGGCCACGCCTTTGGGGTGGCGAATGAAGTTTTGCGCGGCGTTATTTAACTGTTCTTCCAGACGATTTGGATCGAAGGCTTCTGGATAGAGATTCGGGCAGCCGAGGCTGGCGCAGTTGACCGCGTAGTGAATGCGCTTGTCTTTCCAGATAGGACGCAGGATTCGGTGCTCGATATCATTCAAGGTCAGCGCCTGTCCCTGCACATGGGTGATGACATCGTCCCAGGGACCAAAACGAAACCAGCCGCCGCCAATCTTCTTAATACTGTCTACCGGATAATGTTGTAACACCAACTGCACAGTCAGGGCGTTGTATAAGTTGATCCAGTAAGCCATTTGCGTATTTCTGGAATACTCGCGGGGATCAACGGACGTCAGTGAGGCAATGTAGCTATCCAACTGACGCTTCTCTTCCGTCGTGAACCTGCCGTAAGTCAATCTGGCGAAGCCGTCCCCATCCTCACTAAGGTGGGTCTGCAGAAGACGGGTCCAAGTGCTATGATCTAGCAAAGCAGGGTTTCGCTCATTGGCCTTGTCCCACAGGCCCCAATACTCGGCCTTCGGCGCCGCGGCAGCTTCGCCCGACAACCAGCCCATAAAAATCAGGATTAAAAATAGTCTTACGCTCATGAGTTTTGATCATCCAGAGATACCAGAGGATTTGACCCTTGCAGGTACGGAAGGTTCCCGCGAACCGACCAGTTGGCGCTATCTCACGCAAAAACTGGAACAGGCCATCGCAGAGATTCTCCTCCCCGGCCCGGCAATGATTTCCGAACACGACCTAATCAAACAATTGACCTCGCCGCCACATAGCATTTTTTCAGAGAACTGCCTGCAATCTCCACTGGATCTTTTTCAGACCCACTTCTTGACGTTCCATACGCTCTATCGCTTGAAAAACAAATGGTTACAAGAACATAATCTTGTCCTCGCCATGACCTCCGTACGCATCACCCTTTATCACTACGATGCGGAGGCTCACAGCAACCACAACGCGCCGGTGGCGGCGGACCCCTTGGCGGAATACTACCTCAATTCGAAAAACCTATTCGACACCAGCGCCGCAGACGTGGAAAAGCTGATCAGAGATTTTTGGCTGATGTACGTACACCCCCATCAAAAGCAGTCCGCGCTGGACACCCTGGGATGCGCCCCAGATAGCGACGCAGGACAGATTAAGGCCCGCTACCGCCGCCTCGCCATGGAACATCACCCGGACCGTGGCGGAGACACCGCGTTGTTTCAAGCCATCACGGAAGCATATGAAGTATTGAAGGTTTATTACTCACTATGAATAACGGACGCTATTCTCTCACAGCAACATCAATCACTCGTCGGATTCAGGCGCTTGGCATCGCCGCCGGCGTCTTGCTTTGCGCATCAGCCCAGGCTCAAGAAAGTCCCGCCCGCGCATACATACTGCAATACCATCACATCAGCGACGATACCCCGCGCAGCACCTCCACCACCCCGGAGCTCTTTCGCCAGCACATGCAGTTTATCGCCGATAATGGCTATCAAGTGCTGCCATTGGCGGAGATCATTCGCACACTTCAGGAAGACGGCAACCTTCCCGAGAAAACGGTCGCGCTGACTTTTGATGATGGCTACAAAAGCATCTACGAAACTGCATACCCGCTATTGAAGGAACGCGGATATCCATTCACGATTTTCCTGAATCCGGACGCGCTTGATAATCACCGCAGCACGCACATTACCTGGGAGCAGGCCCGAGAAATGGGGAAACACGGCGGCGTGGTGGCGAACCATGGCGTGGGCCACATCCATATGGTGGAAGTCAAAACCAATGAGGACGCCAGCGCCTGGCGCGCGCGCATCACTCAAAACATCGAACAAGCGGAAAAAAGAATCGAGGAAGAGACTGGCGCCTCACTCAAACTACTCGCCTACCCTTACGGCGAATACGATGCGTCACTGCAAAAGTTGGTGAGTTCATTGGGTTACGTCGGATTAGGCCAGCACTCCGGCCCTATCGGGCCTGACAGCGATTGGACCTCTCTGCCCCGTTTTCCCGCCTCCAACGCTTACAGCTCCGTTCCGCAGTTAAAAGAAAAGCTGAGCACATTGCCGCTGCCTGCGCAGATGCTATCGCCACAGAACATCCTGATTGCAGATAACAATCCTCCGCAATTGCGCTTCAGCACGGAGTTGAACGCAAAGGTCACATGCTACGGCAGCGGACAGGGCCTTCTCGATAGCGCAGTCGATAACAACGAAGTGACCGTCGTCGGAGCAGCTCCGTTCAAAGGCCGCCGCTTCCGCTACAACTGCACAGCGCCGGCTGGCGGCGGACTGTTCTATTGGCGCTCTTTCCCATGGATCAATCCCGCCGTCCCTGAGGATTAACCCTCCCCCTCTCGCCTACTCAGGGGGCAAAATCGCCAGATGCAGTATGCCGCTGGCGGAGTGGCTGATAACAACCGGTTTGTCAGCCACACCTTCCGCAACAGTGCGCTTTTTGAGATCCGCCCCTGTCGTCAACAAGACGAGATACTTCTCATCCTTCGTTTTTACCCTGAGAAAACCTTCCAGATAGCCATAACGGAACCAGTTTTCCGGCTCGTAGATATAGAGCAAATCCTGCAGGAAGCGCACCGGTTTCCAATCGCTATCCAATACCAACACTGATGGGTAAAACGCGTCAGGTTGCGCATATGCGCGCAACTGCAACAATCGATTGGCGCTGCCTTCAGGGATCTCCACAACACGATACAAGCTGTAGCCTACGCCGAAGTTGTAGCCCTGCTCGTCCTTGCGAATTTCCAACAGCTCCCCATCATCAAACTCAAGCTCAACCCGCTCGTCATTCACCAGGTTTTCACAGCAGCGATCGTAAATGAGGTCGATCTCCTGCTTCGCGCCCGGCGCGTTCAGGCCAAGCAAATCAGCGGCAATGGGGTCCGCGCCTTCGGGGAGACGGGCCTTTTCGATTCGTTGTTCATCCGCCACAACCTGAGCAGGTTGCAGAGGCTGTATGTGCTCCTTGGACTTGGCGTCGGCGGGATTATATTCTTCTGTGTGCATGACCCCGTTAGTGTCGACCCAGGTGTAAAAACGGCTATCGCCATCGCGCACAAAGCCGCGTTTTTCCAGCTCCGCCGCATCGATATAGGTAGACTCGTCGATAATTTCGCGATGGCTTGATTTAGGCTGGCTCACTGGCGGCGCAGACTGGGACCGCTCCCCTTCAGAAACTTCCTGAGCATCATTCGTAGCAGGGACTTCCAGTGTCTGGTTGGGAGTCGTCGCCTCCGCGTTAATTTCCGGCTCAACGGGAGGAACTGCCGCCTCAGCAGAAGCCGGACTTTTCTCGGCCGTCGGCTGAGGCGCTTCCGGCTGTGTTTGTTGTGGCGCCTGTGGCGAAGGCACTGGTTGTCCATCGCGAATCAGCGCATGGCGCACCTGACCGTTTTCATCCACCCAGGTGTAGTACCTGTCCGCCAGCGCCGCGCCGCTACTGAATAGCGTCAACGAAAGAAGTAATGCACTCGTCTTCATGCTCAAAACGCCGTCCGGAAGGTCATACCCGCCATGATCAGTTTCAGATTGGTCTCCACATCCACGCCGGCATAGGGGTTGTAGACAATATTCTGAATGCCGTCGTCGTTCAGGTTTAAACTGGAGCCAGCGGGAATATACTGCCAACTGCGCATGTAGCTGAGGTTGAAGTCTACCGTCGTGTCTCTATCCCACTTATACCCCATGCCAACGCTATAAAGCACTGTGTCATTCAGAGGAGCCAGAATATCGCGGCGATTATGAGGGATTGGCGAGTTACGCATCTCTACCCCGAAACGAAGGTCCAGACGATTGGAAAGGTGCTGCTCGACGCCAACCCCCACATTCCAGACATCTTGGTACTCCAATGGCAAACGCATGGTGTTCGCCGTTGCGTTAGGCGACAGCAGACGCGCCGCGCCCAGGAATTCCAGGTTGCGATCAAACTTGAGCAGGAAGGCGTCCCAGGAACTGTAATCCGTCCACCCCACATCCACATTCACGGTAAACTGATGATTCAGCTTCACACTCACGCCGGTTTGAAAGTGCTGAGGGTGAGTCAGGTCGATGGATAGCTGCCCCGCTTCTCGGGGAGTCCCGGATGGCAATGAGAATATCCCGGCGGTGATAGCGCCGACGATCGAGCCGTTGAAGGAACGCCAGAAACCGGACCAGTCATCGGTATACGCAAGCTCATAAGTCCCTTTCAACTTCATGTCGGACTCGCTCTGATAACTGGCCCCCCATGCGAACCAGTCCGTCGGCTCCCAGAGCACGCCGACGTGATATTTCGGGGACAAGGTCTCCTGCACCTGAATGCTCATTCCCCCAATGTCGTCCCAGGGGCCCACATTACCGCCGCAGAGGCCGAGAAACGGCGCCAGCGGTTCTTCTCCGGTCTCACAATTGAAGGCGTCCTGCAGGACCTCCAACACACCGATCATCAAGTTGGGCGCACGGGTATAGGTATCCAGCGCCAATGATTGAGACGACATGCTGACGCCAAACCCTACCGACCACTCATCGTTGATTTCATAGCCAAATGAAGGCGACAAGTACGTAAAACGCTGCAATGACAGCGCCTTACCCAGATATCTGGCGGAATCGTCTTTCTTCCGGTAATAACCCAGAATTTCCGGGCCGTAGGTCAGGTTCGCAAACGTGAATTTGGAGCCCGGCGGGTTCAAACTGAATCCTACAGAAGGCGCCAGCGCCGGCGGACCTTTCGGCAGACGCTGGATACCGAAGCCTGGCACGTACAAGGCGATGGTATTCGTGCGACTTCTAGCCACCGTATCGCCATCGAATATAGGGTCGTTTTCCACCCCATCGATACCGAACACGTTATAGCCTTCAGGGGCGTAGAAGTCAGACTGTATATTGGCGTGCACCCCCATCAGCGTCACCGCCAGCTGACGTCCCTTCAACTTGGTCAGGCCTGCGGGATTATAATGAATGGAAGCCACGCCAGGAGGCGCAGCCGTCACGGCGTTACCCAGCGACAATGCATAGGGGTCCACCATCAGATTCGTCGCCAGCTGGGCGGAAGCGATTCCACTCCAGCAGGCTGCGCATAGTCCCGCCGTAGCCAGGAGCTTTGTATTCTTATTAATATTTAAGCTCATCTTACAACTCTGCCTGATTGTTGTTCCCGCTTATTGCTCTTTAAGTCCTGCGATATTGATGGGGATAGACACCCCGATAGTTACATCAGGCGAATCCTCCGTGAGACCAAACCCCACGGAGGTGTTAATGATTTTGGTTTCACTGACGCGAATGCCCATAGCGAAACTCATCAAGCTGCTGACCTGATCTTGGGCGACTGCTTTATTGCCAGTGTCGAAACTCAGAACGGTTTCATCCGAATAGCTCAGCTGCGATGAAACACTGAGCGATACGTCATATGACAGCGCATAGGAAAAGCCCGCCGATAACGACAGGGAGTTGGCGGGTTCTACAGAGACCAGTCTCTGTCCCCCGCGCACCTGATTCAGATCCGTCTCTTTCAGAGGAAATGTATAACTGACGGAGCTGAATATGACGACGGGATCAAGCACTTTAGAAAAGCTGCCACCAACGGAAAAGGAGTAGTAACCGCTCCCGGAAGACAGCTGCCTCTTGACGTCAATCTCATATGGACTGACCCCGGTTTTAGACTTGAAAGTACTGAACAGGGTGTAGGACGGTTTCCCTGGGACATAAGCGAAAGGTTGCCAACGGGCGGTCAGTGAAACGTCTCCTACATCAGAGTTGTTCAGCTCTGTCTCGGTATCGTATTTGGTGGACAACGGCACGCGTGTGGACAGGGTCAGGTTATCCAGTACGCCATAGTCAAAGGTGAAAGTGTTGGTGAAGGTATGTTGCGCCGCAGGCGTGACGTCAAAATTCCGGAATGAACCGTTGACGATGTCGATGTCCAGGCGCTGGTCGCCGAAGTAGCTGTAGTCAAAGGCATAGGTCAATGACATCTTGCTCTTCTTCAACAAGGAGTAGTTTTTCTCCGCCGCCTGGAACACTTCCTCCAGTTGTTTAGCGGAATCGGCATCGTCCTCCTGTTTGGTCAACGCCTCTCTCGCCTTGTCCACGCTGTTTTGCCCCTCATCGGCTAAGACAGGCGAAGCAGCCGTAAAAGTAAGCGCACAGTAAACACAGGATACTACCCAATGCTTCATTAGCTTTCCCTTAATGTTATTGTATTTATTAGCTTTTCCAGACGGTTACGTTTTCAGGACTTTTTAATTGCGTTTGTAATGCAAATACTTGTTGGTGTTGTTAACTGAACCGTCTTCGTTGTTTTTAAGTCTTTCCAGTTCGTTACGTATGCGAAACTCCGTCGCCTCATGAAACTGAGGAAATTCCCGGTATGCATTTAAGGTGAAGGTCTGCTCATCCACATAGCGCATGTCCTCTTCTCTCAATTCCAGTCCGTCCACAGGCTTGGTATTGCCGGGAAAGACGATAAAGAGAACATTCTGATCCCAATGCTCTTTGAACAGCTCTACCGTGAAAGTGATGTTGCCTAACGAGGGGTCCGCCACAAAGACGCGATTATCGCGAACTGCGCGAACAACAATGAAATGTTTGAAGCCGCCATAGCGGATCGGCACGATAGCGGGGTGATCCAGCTCAGCCAAGTCTTCAATTTCCGCTTTGAAACCACCTGAGGGATACCCCAGCGCCGTCACCAGTCGTTTGAAGTCGAGCATGGAAAAGCCACGGCGTTCAACAATACGCGCCGCGTCGCCATAATGAAGCAGCCCCTCCATGATCTGACGCTCTTCAAAAGTACGCCCCAGATAATGTTCCAACACAGTAGTCAGTGCGGCGGAACCACAGCTGTAGTCATAGGCTTGCTTGGTGATATTGCGAAACTTTTGCTCTTTCGCTGGTTCGACCATCGTGTCGTAACGCAAAAATGCTACGTCATTGCCCGCAGTGCTGATTGCCTGTTGATACACCACAACCCCTTTAGGCTGCGGCTCAACAATAGCCGCCTCATTGGCGATATTGAAAGCGAGCACCGAACCGGCGAGCACTAGAAGCATTCATTTCCACTCGTTTTTATTCTGCGAAATTACGGGATTACAACGTAACTGTTTGTAAAGTAAAGATACCGCAATTGCCTTTCTGGTAAAGATAACCAGTACACAATTCTCAGTTAGACGGGAGCGCAAGATCGGTAAAATCCCTTATGCGCCAAGCGCCAGAGGGAGCAAGGTTTAGCAGAGGGTTCATAGCGGCGCCATCCCACCTGCCGCCACCCCATAGAAAACGCCTATTACAAGCTATTCGTTTTTAGAGTGGACGTTTCTTCTGGACAATAAAAAAGACGGCGCATGGCCGTCTTTTTTTAGCTTAAATCGAGAGCTTACAGGCGCTCAATTTCCGCCGTGTCTTGAACTTTCTCATTGTAGTCGTTGTATTCACGCTGACCGTTACGGCTCGCCATAAAGGTTCTATAGGTCTTTTGCTCCGCTTCGCTCAGGTCTTCTGTATTGTCCTTCACTTCATTCAGAACGATGACCGCATAACCAAAGTTTGTCTCAAACTTCTCTATAACGGGCTTACCTTCAGTCGGCTTAGGCAGCTTAAAGGCCAAGCGGGAAATATCCGCAGCGCCAGCCTGAGAACGACGAGCGTCATTCAGCTCCACCCAACCCGTCTGCTCGCCATCTGCACCTTTAGAAACCGGAGCCAGATCGCCACTCTTCAGCTGAGCGACCATTTCTTCCGACTTCGCAGCCAGAGAGTCTTTCGCTTTTTGTACAGCCAGCTTCTGCTTAATCGCTTCTTTCACTTCAGCAAACTGTTGAGGCACGCTTGGCAACAGCTCTTTCTTCCTCAACACCAGGCTTCCTTCCTTGCCCAGATCGATAACCTGACTGTTGTGGCCGTCTTCGATTACGTCCGCGGAGAAAGCCTCCTGGATTACCTGAGGACCACTAAAAATACCTTGCCCGCCTTCTCTGGAGAAGGGCTCAGACGTTTGTACCGCCAAACCAAGCTCCTCAGCTGGTCCAGCCAGATCATCCGCGGTATAAGTGATGTCTTTCAGCTTGGCGTTGATTTCAACGAACAGACTATCCGCCTTCTGCTCCTGCAACTCTTTGACTATGCGGTCTTTGGATTCTTCCAGACTTGGCATTTCAACCGCTTTAACGTCATTCAATTTGATGATGTGGTAACCGTATTCGGTCTTAACCGGTTCGGAAACATCGCCCACATTCATGGAGAACAGTTTTTCTTCGAAAGGCTTAACAAAAGCGCCTTTCTGAGCATAACCCAGGTCACCGCCGTCGTTAGCTGAGCCTAGATCGCTTGAAAACTCTTTCGCCAGCGCAGCGAAATCGCCACCGTCTTTTAGCTTCTGCTCAACTTCTTGAGCTTTAGCCAACGCCTGCTCATCAGACACGTCATCAGAGGTTTCAATCAGGATATGGGAAGCACGGCGTTGTTCAGATGGATGAAACTCTTTCTTTTCTTCCTCATAACGCTTGCTGATTTCGTCGTCGCTGACTTCTGCACGACTCACCAAGACATCTCGGGTCAACTCAATGTAATTGACGATGATGCGCTCAGGCAGGATAAATTCGTCTTTATTCGAGTTGTAGTATTCCTCAGCTTCCGCGTCGCTAATCTCAATATCTTTCGCAACGTCTTCAGCATTAAGGCGATAGTAGCTAAAACTGCGAGTCTGACGTTCCATTCTCAGCAGCTCATTCAGCTCTTCCCCGATAACAAAAGAAGTTTGAGCAATCCCGGACTGCAACTGTCCTACCAGCAACTCATCCGATAACTCTTTACGGAACTCCATAGGACGCATGCCAATCCTGCGCAGCGCTTCCATAAACTGGTTGTTGTCGTATTTACCGTCTTTCTGGGCCATTGGCCACTGAGTGATAAAGTTGTTGATGGTTGCATCAGAAACAGCGAAACCAGCCTCCCGCGCAGCCTGGAGCTGAACTTCGCGAGTAATAAATTCATCAAGGGTGGTTTTACGCAGTTTGTTTTCATCGATTTTGCTGGGATCGTAATTCTCTCCCATGCTGGCGATAGCCTGAAGGCGGTTTCTCTCGAACTTGCGCTCGAACTGAGACTTAGTGATAGGTTCGCCATTGACTGACGCAACTTCGGGCTCGCCGCTGAGCCCTCCAACGATAGACTCGATGCCGAAGAAGGCAAACGTCATTACGATTAGGCCGACAATTACCTTGGCGATCACGCCCTGGGCGTTATCCCGAATATTTTGAAGCATGCGCCCCTCTTAGAATTCTAACTTCCAAATCTGGTTGTACTGTTCTAATGAAAAAAGGCGCTCTTAGGCGCCTTGGATCTTGGCGGAGCGGACGGGACTCGAACCCGCGACCCCCGGCGTGACAGGCCGGTATTCTAACCGACTGAACTACCGCTCCTTCGATTGCATTGCGTCCCTATTTTACTAGGGACACAAGATGCTAGTTGACTGCGTCTTTCAGAGCTTTACCGGCTTTAAAGCTGGGAACTTTGGCAGCGTCGATTTTAATCGTAGCGCCAGTTTGCGGGTTGCGACCAGTGCGTGCAGCGCGCTCTTTAACAGAGAACGTACCAAAACCGATCAAAGTAACCTGCTCACCCTTTTTTAATGCTTCAGTAACTGACTCAACGACAGCATCAAGAGCACGACCAGCAGCCGCTTTTGAGATGTCTGCAGATGCAGCAACAGCATCAATCAATTCTGACTTATTCACACTAAACCCCTTAGATCTTTTTGAATTGATTAATTGACTGGTGATGAAGGAATTCAGGTATACAACACACTTAAAACTTTAGAGCGTGAGTACATCCTTTTTCTTCTTTTAATTGGCCGGCAGCCCTTGTGGGACGCTGCCTGACAACGCGATCATTTATACCAACACGGATAAAAGCGTGTCAAGCAGCTTCTTCCACTAGTGCGTATTTATACGGTCCGCCCCATCAGAAGTTTCATCACCTTTATTAATGGAGCTTTTATCTTTTTCCGATACGCCCCCTTCAGCACTAGATAACCTATTTGCAAAGTCATCTCCCAGTGCAATATTCCAAACTTCATCTATCCATGTAACTGGAATAATTTCCAATTCATTTTTGATGTTATCCGGAATCTCCTTTAAGTCACGAACATTTTCCTGTGGTATCACCACCGTTTTAATACCGCCACGGTGCGCGGCCAACAACTTTTCCTTAAGCCCGCCGATAGCCAGGACTTCACCACGAAGGGTAATCTCTCCTGTCATCGCCACGTTAGCCTTAACCGGCGCGTTGGTCAAACTCGATACCAACGCGGTGCACATTCCAATCCCTGCGCTAGGGCCATCCTTCGGCGTTGCGCCTTCGGGAACGTGTACGTGAATATCATTCTTCTCGTGGAAATCAGGAGCTATGCCCAGCACGTGAGAACGCCCTCTCACCACCGTCAAAGCCGCCTGAATAGACTCCTGCATGACATCGCCAAGCGAGCCCGTCTTCACCACTTTACCCTTACCAGGCACCGAGGTGCATTCAATTGTCAGCAGCTCACCGCCAACCTGAGTCCAGGCCAAGCCAGTAACCTGCCCAACTCGATCCTGGGATGACGCTTTGCCGTAGTTGAACTTGCGCACTCCCAGATAATCTTCAAGATTCTCTTCAGTAACACGGCGAGCTTCGCCCTTCTTGCCCTTCAGCAATACATTTTCTTTTACAACTTTGCGGCAGATCTTTGCGATCTCACGCTCAAGGCCACGTACGCCAGCCTCTTTTGTATAGTATCGAATGACCGTACGGATAGCCTGCTCATCCGTTTCCATCTCGCCTTCCTGCAAACCGTTGTTCACCATTTGCTTGGGCAACAAGTACTTCTGAGCAATATTCACCTTTTCGTCTTCCGTATATCCTGGAATCCGAATAATTTCCATACGATCCAACAAAGCTGGCGGAATATTCATTGTATTGGAAGTACAAACGAACATAACCTCAGACAGGTCGTAATCCACTTCCAGATAGTGGTCATTGAACGTGTGGTTCTGTTCCGGGTCCAGCACTTCCAATAAAGCAGACGCAGGGTCACCGCGATGATCCATGCCCATTTTGTCGATCTCATCGAACAGGAACAAAGGATTCTTCACGTTGACTTTCGCCAGCTTCTGCAGCAGCTTCCCAGGCAAAGAGCCGATATAAGTCCGACGGTGACCGCGAATTTCAGCTTCGTCACGTACGCCACCGAGAGCCATACGAACATACTTACGGTTGGTGGCCTTTGCAACCGACTGCCCTAGTGAAGTCTTACCTACACCTGGAGGACCAACCAAGCAAAGCACAGGCCCCTTCATTTTCTTGACCCGGCTTTGTACCGCCAAATACTCAAGAATGCGCTCTTTAACCTCTTCCAAGCCGTAGTGATCTTCATTCAAGATCTTACGCGCCGCATCCAAGTCATGTTTAACGCGACTGCGCTTTTTCCATGGAATGTTCACCATCCAATCGATATAACTACGCACAACGGTCGCTTCAGCTGACATTGGCGACATCATTTTGAGCTTGCTTAACTCAGATTCCGCCTTCTTGCGCGCCTCTTCCGGCATGCCTGCCGAGAGGATGCGTTTTTCAAGCTGCTCCAGCTCATTACCGCCATCACCCAGATCTCCCATTTCCTTTTGAATGGCTTTCATCTGTTCGTTGAGGTAATACTCGCGCTGGCTTTTTTCCATCTGCTTCTTAACGCGGCCGCGAATACGCTGCTCCACTTGCAGAATGTCAATCTCATTCTCTAGTCGCTGCATCAGCGCTTCAACTCGCGCCTTAACATCCACAACTTCCAGCAACTCTTGCTTAGACTCAAGCTTAAGCTCCAAATGCGCCGCGATGGTATCGGCCAAACGTCCGGGCTCAGCAATATTGCTCAATGAATCAGATAGTTCATTTGGAATTTTCTTACTCAGTTTCACGTATTGCTCGAACTGAGAAAGTAAAGAACGAGTAAGGACATCGGCGGAACGCTCAGAAAGAATTGGCTCAGGCAATTCACTGACTTTCGCACTGAGATAATCGTCGTTTTCTACGCGATCAATATGGGCGCGATAGTTGCCTTCAACCAGCACTTTTACAGTGCCGTCAGGCAGTTTGAGCATCTGCAGGATCGTTGATACGGTACCAATGCCATATATTTCAGACTGCCCGGGATCTTCGTCCGCAGGGTCACGCTGAGCTACCAGCAGGATTTCCTTATTGCCTTCCGTTGCTTCTTCGAGAGCTTTAATAGATTTGGCTCTGCCGACAAACAAAGGGATCACCATGTGCGGGAAAACAACTACATCACGCAATGGCAGTAAAGGGATTACGATAGGTGATGAACCCTCAACCATATAACACCTCAGAACTTGATGGCGCTTCTTACTCGCGCCGTATGCTGGTCACTATCTTTCACTTGATATAGATGATGGGGACAATGGCCGCAAAATACAAATGTAGGATGATTACAAGATAGGAATATTTTAGAAAAAAGGGGCTTAAAGCCCCTTTTTTTACAAAAACCTTCAAAAACAGGCGGTAATTTAACCATTACCGCGATAGATGCTACTCGTCAGCAGCCAATTTAGCCTGTTCGCTGTTTTTGTAGATTTTGATTGGTTCGGACTCGCCGGCGATAACGCCCTCGTCGATGACAACCTTGCAAACATCCTGCTCTGAAGGAATGTCATACATGGTCTTCAGGAGAACTTGCTCAAGTATAGAGCGTAGCCCTCTCGCGCCGGTTTTACGCTCCATGGCTTTCTTGGCGATAGAGTGCAAGGCGTCTTCACGGAAGTCCACTTCAACGCTTTCCATTTCAAACAGCTTAGAATATTGCTTGGTCAAGGCGTTACGCGGTTGAGTCAGAATCTGAATCAACGCCGCTTCATCCAGCTCATCCAAGGTAGCGATGACAGGCAAACGACCAACAAACTCGGGAATCAAACCAAATTTGATCAAGTCCTCGGTCTCTACGTCTTTTAACGTCTCGCCAACAGATTTAGAGCTAATCTGGCTCTTCACTACCGCCGAGAAGCCGATGCTGCCCTTCTCTGCGCGATCTCGAATAATCTTTTCCAGACCAGCGAATGCGCCACCGCATATAAACAGAATATTCGAAGTATCAACTTGCAGAAATTCTTGCTGCGGATGCTTACGCCCACCCTGAGGCGGCACAGAGGCGACAGTGCCTTCAATCAGCTTCAACAGCGCCTGCTGAACACCTTCGCCAGATACATCGCGCGTTATAGAAGGATTATCGGATTTACGTGAAATCTTATCGATCTCGTCAATATATACGATACCCTTCTGCGCCTTCTCGACGTCATAGTCACACTTCTGCAACAGCTTCTGAATGATATTCTCAACGTCTTCGCCGACATAGCCGGCTTCCGTCAATGTGGTAGCGTCGGCAATGGTGAACGGTACGTTCAGCAATCTCGCCAGCGTTTCAGCCAGCAAAGTCTTACCGCTACCGGTGGGTCCAATCAGCAAAATATTACTCTTGCCTAGTTCGACTTCACCTTTTTTGTCTTCGTAACGCAGACGCTTGTAATGGTTGTAAACCGCAACAGCCAACGCAAGTTTGGCTCGGGTCTGACCGATTACATAGTCATCCAACGTTTCCTTGATTTCGTGAGGTGTGGGCAACCTGTCGCTGCTGTCACTGGTGGTCGCTTCCTGAATCTCTTCGCGGATAATGTCGTTGCACAGATCAACGCACTCATCGCAAATAAATACAGACGGACCGGCGATCAGCTTGCGAACCTCATGTTGGCTTTTCCCGCAAAAGGAGCAATACAGCAACTTGCCGCTGTCTTCGCCCTTTCCGCTTCTTTCATCAGCCATCAAACTACCCCTAAATTAATTCAATATATGCAAGACGGGTTTAGTTAGTCTTACGTATTTACCATACACCAAGTATGCTAACCAACTACCCGTTTATCAAGCACAGAGTCTATCAAGCCATAATTTTTAGCCATCTCAGCGTCCATAAATTTATCGCGGTCGGTATCGCGAGCGATGGTCTCAATGTCTTGCCCTGTGTGCTTAGAGAGAATGTTGTTCAGCTTCTCGCGCAACAACAGGATTTCCTTCGCATGTATCTCTATATCGGAAGCCTGCCCCTGCAGACCGCCCAACAATGGCTGGTGAATCATCACGCGAGAGTGTGGCAGACAGTAGCGCTTTCCAGCAGCGCCGCCGCTTAATAGTAACGCACCCATACTTGCCGCCTGCCCGATACACATTGTAGAGACGTCAGGTTTGATAAATTGCATGGTGTCGTAAATTGACAGCCCCGCGGTCACGGAGCCACCAGGAGAATTGATGTAGAGATGAATATCTTTGTCCGGGTTCTCTGACTCCAGGAACAACAACTGCGCCACCACCAGATTAGCCATATGGTCTTCAACCTGGCCGACCAGAAAAATGATCCGCTCTTTCAACAGCCTTGAGTATATATCGTAGGATCTTTCGCCACGCGCGGTTTGCTCAACCACCATGGGCACCAGAGCATTGGCTATTTCTAATTTATTCATCATCGTTGCGTTGTCGTCGCGAGCCATTTTTATCAGAACTCCATTGCTATCTATAAAAGACAAACAGCCGGACGTTACCGGCTGTTTGTCATTCTAGCTTAATTTGCTGGCTTTTTTAGCGCAAGACCGCGTTTTTTATTCCGCGCTTTGCTCAGCTTCTTCCGCCTGATCAGCTTCCGCAGCAGGAGCTGTTCTCGGCTTGACCGCGTCCTCATATGATACGGACTTAGTCTCGATCTTCGCTTTATCAGCCACGAAGTCAACCACTACATCCTCCAGAACTACAGACTGCATTTGAGCCTTCTGCTCTGGGTTGCTCATATACCAGCTAACCACTTGCTCAGGCTCTTGATAGCTAGACGCCAGCTCACGAATTTTCGCTTCGATCTGCTCTTCAGACGCCTCAAGGCCGTTATCTTTAACCACTTGAGCGAAAATCAAGCCGGTCTTAACACGTTTGACCGCTTGATCCTTAAACAGTTCCGCAGGCAATTGCGAAGCCTTCATTTGACCGCCGCCGAAACGCTGGGCAGCATCTTCGCGCATTCTGTTAACTTCAGAGTCAACCAGAGCAGAAGGTACATCAAATTCGCTCAAGCCTAGCAACTGATCAACCACTTGCTGCTTCACTTTATTTGCGATTGCAAATTTTGCTTCACGCTCCATATTCTTGCGAATTTCAACTTTGAAAGCCTCTTCTCCGCCTTCCTGCACTCCGTACTGCGCAAAGAATTCATCATTGATTTCAGGCAGCTCAGAACGCTCAACCTTGCTCACTTTCACTTCAAACTGAGCAGGTTTACCCTTCAGGTTTTCAGCGTGATAATCTTCAGGAAAAGTCAGATCCAGCGTTTTTTCATCGCCAGCCTTTAAGCCCACCAAACCGTCTTCAAAGCCTGGAATCATGCGCTTGGAGCCGATAACGATCTGTGCATTTTCTGCGGAACCGCCTTCAAATGCTTCACCATCAATCATGCCTTTGAAGTCGATGGTCAGACGGTCGCCGTCAGCAGCCGCATCTTCGCTATCTTTCCATACAGAAGATTGCTGACGCAGCTTGTCGATCATGGTATCAACATCGGCATCTACAATTTCAAAGTCTTCTTTTTCAACACTGATAGAGGAAAGGTCGCCAATAGCTACTTCAGGATAGATTTCGAATGTAGCGATAAACTCCAAGTCTTCGCCGTCTTCGATTTTCTTGGGTTCAAATTTGGGGTAGCCAGCGGGGTTCAGGTCTTCTTTCTGAAGCGCCTCAACATAAGCGTCGCGCATCATTTCGCCGATAACTTCCTGGCGCACGCCCTCTCCATAGCGCTTTTTGACCACGCTCATCGGTACCTTGCCGGGACGGAAACCATTCATGCGGACAGTACGAGCAGTTTTCTGCAAACGCTTCTCTACTTCCGAGTTAACTTGAGTTGCCGGCACACCAATTGTCATTCGACGCTCGATAGAAGAGGTCGACTCTAGCGAAACTTGCATGATAATCCTCGATTCTGATACGCAACTTAAAAAAGTGGAGGCAAATATTACGGAGCCCCGACTGCTTTAGCAAGTAGAGAATACAAACAAGGAGCTTCGCAATTATTAAAAATTAACATGGTGCGAAAGGAGAGACTCGAACTCTCACATCTTTCGATACTGGAACCTAAATCCAGCGCGTCTACCAGTTCCGCCACTTTCGCACTATAAGAGGTAGTTTTGCTGCAAAACACATCAAAACTTTTTAACAAGCCCTAAAGCTTGAGAGGAATGGGGTGGACGAAGGGGATCGAACCCTCGACCGCAGGAATCACAATCCTGAGCTCTACCGACTGAGCTACGTCCACCACAAATGCTTCGCTACCTAAGGCCACCACTTTAAAGCATGGCGCGCCCGGCAGGACTCGAACCTGCAACCCTCGGCTTAGAAGGCCGATGCTCTATCCGGTTGAGCTACGGGCGCTCTATATTCGCGAATCCTTGCGAATTACCACTTCATACCGTGATTACTCACTGAGTAAAGTGGTCGGGGTAGAGAGATTCGAACTCCCGACATCCTGCTCCCAAAGCAGGCGCGCTACCAGACTGCGCTATACCCCGCTCTTAGTGAGACCAGGCGTCTCAGCGAAAGCTGGCGCGAATATTACTCGCGGAACCCGACATCGTCAACCATCAATTTGAAAATACTTAAAATATTTTCAAACACGGCCTATTAGGCGGTTTGCCTCCATATAAATACATATAGATGAGAGAAGCATCCCCACCCCAACATGATACCGCCACCAACCGCTTACTTACACCCTCCTAATATGAAGCGCCCGTCCGCCAAACTCAAACCATCAATCAAGACCACCCTAACCAGCCTTTAGCATTACATTAAACAATTGAGCTATAGCGCCATTTCAGTAAAATGTGGGCCCCTATTCCCATCAGTTGGCCATGACTATGACTCACGCCCAGAACAACCATCACGCTAGGCTGATCGACGGCAAGCAGGTCGCCGCGGACGTTCGCAAAAATGTTGCAGAAGGCGTAAAAGCCCGCATCGACAGCGGTCTGCGCCCACCCGGTCTCGCCGTTGTATTGGTGGGAGAGGATCCCGCTTCCCAAGTTTATGTGAAGAATAAAACCAAGGCTTGCGAAGAAGTCGGCTTTCTCTCTCAAAAATACACCTTGGACGAGAGCACGACGGAGCAGGAGCTACTCAATCTAATCGACACTCTTAACGAAGATAACGCTATAGATGGCATCCTTGTCCAATTACCCCTCCCGGCGCATATGGACGCGGACAATATATTAGAGCGCATCAAGCCAGACAAAGACGTCGATGGCTTTCACCCTTACAACCTGGGCAGACTGGCGCAGCGCATGCCCGTATTACGCCCCTGCACTCCCAAAGGCATCATGACGCTACTGGCCCGCACCGGCGTTGAACTGCGAGGCAAAGATGCTTTGGTGGTCGGAGCTTCTAATATTGTCGGACGCCCCATGGGATTAGAGTTATTGCTGGCGGGCTGTACCGTCACCATTACTCACCGTTTTACGGTCAACCTTCCAGCCAAAGTGAGCCAGTCCGATATCGTTGTCGTCGCAGTAGGGCGCCCAGGCATTGTAAAAGGCGAATGGATAAAGCCAGGCGCCATCGTGATTGATGTAGGCATCAATCGTAAAGATGACGGCGCGCTAGTTGGGGACGTCGAATTTGATGAAGCGGCGGAACGCGCCAGTTGGATCACACCAGTACCTGGAGGCGTCGGCCCCATGACCGTCGCCACCCTCATGGAGAACACGCTTTACGCCGCGAATCACCTGCACAAAGATTAGCTCCCACCTCATAGCCAATCACTTAGCAGACTCCATATAGAGAAAAGCCCCGGTTACTCACATAAATAACCGGGGCTTTTTACATTTAAACGGCCGAGCTAAGCTCTCTGCCAGGTCGTACCCTCACGCGAGTCGTTAAGCAGTACACCCTTATCCTTGAGCAAGTCTCTAATGCGGTCAGACTCAGCAAAGTCCTTATTGGCGCGAGCTGCATTGCGCTGAGCAATATAGTCTTCAATTTCAGCCACACTCAAACCGCCAACCTCTTCATTCTCTCCCTGCATCAAGGATTCAGGGTTAGCTTGAAGCAGACCAAGCACCTCAGCCAGATCAATCATGCCTTTCGCCAGCAATAACGCCTTGGCGCGATCTTCCTTTTTCGCCACGTTCACTGCTTTCGCCATATCAAACAGCACAGCCACAGCGGACGAGGTATTGAAGTCATCATCCATCGCTTGATGGAAGCGCTCTCGATACCCCCCAACCAGAGACTCATCCACTGAAACAGCACTCAATTCCCCATAGAGTTCACGAATGGAGTTGTATAGACGCTCCAGCCCGCTCCGCGCCTCTTCCAAGGCAAGATCAGAATAATCAATCGCACTACGATAATGGCTGGAAGCTAGGAAATAACGCACCACTTCAGCCGGGTATTTGTCCAGAATTTCACGAATCGTGAAAAAGTTACCCAGTGATTTAGACATCTTTTCCTTGTTAACCCTTACAGCTCCAGCATGCATCCAATAATTAACATACTTACAGCCTGTAGCGGCTTCCGACTGCGCTATTTCGTTTTCATGGTGCGGGAACTTAAGATCCGGTCCGCCGCCATGGATATCAAAGGTATCACCCAAGCATTGCGTAGACATCGCTGAGCACTCAATATGCCAGCCAGGACGCCCCTCACCCCATGGCGAACTCCATGACAGTTCACCCGGCTTCGCCGCCTTCCACAGCACAAAATCCGCAGGGCTGCGCTTCTCCGCATCCACTTCAACTCTGGCTCCAGCGCGAATTTCATCCAGTTTCTGCTTGCTGAGCTTACCGTAATCCGCAAACTGCTCTACGGCGTAGTAAACATCGCCATTGGACGCATGGTAGGCAAACCCTTTATCCATGAGCTGCTGAATCATGGCGATAATTTCACCAATGTGTCCCGTCGCACGAGGCTCCGCAGAAGGAGACAGCACGCCCAACGCGCGCTCATCTTCATGCATGGCGTCGATAAAACGAGCCGTCAGCGCGTCAACAGGCTCCCCGTTATCACGCGCCCGATTCAGGATCTTGTCATCAACGTCAGTAATGTTGCGCACATAATTGACGTCGTAGCCTTTCGCGCGCAGATAACGGGTAATTATGTCAAAACACACCAGGACCCGGGCATGCCCAAGGTGACAGTAGTCATATACAGTCATTCCGCAAACGTAGATACCGACCTTACCGGCCTGAATGGGTTTAAACTCTTCTTTTTGCTGAGAAAGGCTACTGTATATCTTCAACACGACCTATTAGTCCTAATGTTACCGTTAACGTTGCTTCCGGCGGAAAGGCGAAATTATTCGCCCTTCGCCTCAATTTTCGCCCAGGTGTCACGTAGTGTGACAGTGCGATTAAACACCAACTCACCCTGAGCCGCCTTGATTGGGTCAAGGTAAAAATACCCTTCCCGCTCAAACTGATATGGAACTTCTGAACCCGCCTGACGTAGGCTCGCCTCCGCCTTTGCTCCACTCAAGACAACCAGAGATTCTGGATTCAGAAATTCAGTAAATTCCACCTCTTTCTGGGCGTCGGGGCTTTCATGATTGAAAAGGCGGTCATAAAGCCGCACTTCCACATCTACCGCCTGATCCGCAGCGACCCAGTGAATAACGCCCTTAACTTTGCGCCCTTCCGGGTCTTTACCCAGAGTGTCAGCATCATAGACACAGCGCAGTTCAATAGGTTCACCCGCTTCATTCTTGATAACTTCATCGCAACGAATCACATAGGCGTTACGTAAGCGCACTTCTTTCCCTAACACTAAACGCTTGAAGTGTTTATTGGCGGATTCCCGGAAATCCTCCTGATCAATATAAATCTCTCGCGCGAAAGGCACAGTGCGAGTTCCCATGGACTCATTTTGAGGATGCGCCGGCGCCACCAACTCCTCAACTTGCCCTTCGGGATAGTTGGTAATCACCACTTTCAATGGGTGCAACACGCACATTGCTCTTGGCGCACGCTCATTCAGATCTTCGCGGATCGCGAACTCCAGCATGGCTACGTCAACAACACCTTCGCTACGCGTTACACCGATCGCATTACAAAAGCTACGAATTGAGCGGGGCGTATAGCCGCGACGACGCAACCCTGCAAGAGTCGGCATGCGCGGATCATCCCAGCCTTCAACATACTTTTCGTCCACCAGCTTCTTCAGCTTACGCTTACTGGTGACGGTATAGTTGAGATTTAAGCGCGCAAACTCAATTTGCTGTGGATGGCAATCGATGCTGATGTTATCCAACACCCAGTCATACAGGGGGCGATGGTCTTCAAATTCCAGTGTGCATAAAGAATGCGTTATCCCTTCCAGAGCGTCCGAAATCGGATGCGTGTAGTCGTACATCGGGTACACGCACCACTTATCACCAGTCTGATGATGGTGAGCGCGACGGATGCGATACAAAATCGGATCGCGCATATTGATATTGGGCGACGCCATATCGATCTTTGCGCGCAGCACATGGGCGCCATCCGCAAACTCACCTTTCGCCATGCGATGAAACAGATCGAGGTTTTCCTCAACGCTCCTGTCGCGATAGGGACTGGGTTTGCCCGGCTCTTTCAATGAGCCGCGATATGCAGTCATTTCGTCAGGCGTCAGGCTACACACATAAGCCTTGCCGTTGTTAATCAGCTCAATGGCGTACTCAAACAACTGATCAAAGTATGAGGAAGCATGTCTGACAGGCTCTTCCCACTCACACCCCAGCCACTTGACGTCAGTAGCGATCGAATCGATGTATTCCTGGCTTTCTTTTTCAGGATTGGTATCGTCGAAGCGTAGATTGCAGCGGCCGTTGGCGTAGGTTTCAGCAACGCCAAAGTTTAGACAAATGGACTTCGCATGGCCGATATGGAGATATCCATTCGGTTCCGGTGGAAAACGGGTATGCACTTTGCCGCCATGCTTGTTCGCCGCCAGATCTTTATCAATGATCTGGGTAATAAAGTTGGGCTTTATGGCCTCGCCTTCACTCATAAAAATGCTTTCTCTACCATCAATGTTTATTGCGCTTAAGGCTGATTCTTAGCCTTGCAAAAGAATTCGCTTTTAATATCCCTTGGATTATACGCACAGGGAATAAACCGGTAATTATAGGGAAACTTTACCTTCGTCGCAGCGCAAATTACTGAAATGGTCGCTGCTTTTTGGCTAAAATGACGTTTTAACCGCTCAAAAGCCTTAAAAGGTAACTACATGATTCTTTTGCAGACAAACTTCGGTGACATCAAAATCGAGCTCGACCACGAAAACGCCCCTATTACAGCGAAAAACTTCGAGCAATATGTCCGCGACGGCTTTTATGACGGCACCATCTTTCACCGCGTCATCTCCAACTTCATGATTCAGGGCGGCGGCTTTGAGCCAGGCCTTACTCCCAAGCAGGCCCGGGCGCCAATCAAGAACGAAGCAAACAACGGCCTTAGCAACATGACAGGCGCTGTCGCCATGGCCCGCACTATGGACCCTCACTCAGCAAGCGCTCAATTTTTTATTAACGTCGCAGATAACGGATTCCTGGACTTCACATCGGAAACCACTGAAGGCTGGGGTTACGCAGTATTCGGCAAAGTCGTTGAGGGCATGGACATCGTCAATCAAATCAAATCCGTCGCCACCACTTATAAAGGCGCGCACCAAGACGTTCCAGCCGAAGATGTGATTATCACTTCCGCCACCATCGTCGAATAAATCATGCCAACGCTGTTTATTTCCGATCTACATCTGGAAGTGGAAAAACCGGAACTCACCCGGTTTTTCTTTAATTTTCTGGACAAAATAGCTCCGAATGCAGACGCTCTGTATATACTCGGAGACTTCTTCGAGGTCTGGGTAGGCGATGACGAGCAGACCGCTCTGCAAGTAGAGGTGGCGCAACGGCTTCACAGACTGGCGGAAGCCGGAACTTGCATCTATCTCATGCATGGCAATCGCGACTTCCTCATTGGCGACACCTATGCCAAGCAATGTGGCGCCACCCTGCTGGAAGAGCCTCATTCCCTTGATCTGTATGGAGTCCCGTCATTACTTATGCATGGCGACTCGCTTTGCACTTTGGACGCCGCCTACCAGAAGGCTCGCGCCACATTTCGCAATCCAGCCTTTCAGTCGCAGTTTCTTTCACGCCCCCTGGATCAACGCCAATTAACAGCCCGCCAAATGCGGCAGATCAGCATGGCGAAGAACCAAGGAAAAGCGGAAGAAATTATGGATGTCGCGCCGGACGAGGTAATCAGCACCTTCAACACTTATAACATTGAGCTGTTGATTCACGGCCACACACATCGTCCCGACACACATCGTTATAACCTACTCCAAGGGGAAGTAAAGCGCATTGTTCTCGGCGACTGGGGAGACGAAACCTGGTATGGCAGAGCGGACGCAGATGGCTTCCAATTGCTGAACCTGAAAGCCGAGGATATAGCCTGACGCAAGCAGCGTCAGGCTCTCAACACTTTAAGCGGGAACACCGCTATGGAAGCGAAACTCCGAATCAGGCGAACGAATCAGATCCGCCTCCACTTCACGAACATACTCAATCCTGTCCGTTATATCGACAGGTGAACGCTCTTTGGCCAATTTCAGATAGTTTCTGTAATGCCGCCCTTCTGACTCAAGCAAGCCTCGATAAAAAGCAGCCAATTCTTCATCCAAATAGGGAACTAGTCGAGCGAATCGCTCGCAGGAACGCGCCTCTATAAACGCTCCTATGATTAGCATATCCACCAGTCTGTGCGGCTCGCCTTTACGAACGCAATCGCGCAACGCGGAAGCATAACGAGACGCGGTTTGCTTGCGATCAGACACGTTTCGCCCCTGCATGATTTTCACTACCTGCTCATAGTGGCGCAGCTCTTCACGCGCAAGCTTCGACATCCGCGTCGACAACTCAATATCCTCAGGATATCTGAACATCAATTGCAATGCTGAAGAGGCCGCCTTCTTCTCACACTGCGCATGATCCACCAGCAATAACGGCAGTTCCGCTGCAGCTTTACGCAACCATGCCTCGGGCGTTTCACAGCCTAAAAAGCTAACGATATCTTCAGGAGCCGATACAGACATATCCACTAGAGTTTCCGCACTAAAAGTCAAAATTAATCATCAAAATGTGAGCCGGGCAGTATACCAGAAATTCTCATATCCCCGCTCACCCGACTCACCAACAACACCATTTTCTATAAGCCGCTCACCCACCTACATTCACGAAAGTTTATTACGACCAATGGCTACATTTTTCAAATTTATATCGACTATCAACAGGGCTGATAGGGCGTTTGCTTAACTTTGCACTATCATTGGCATAGAATATTGCGTCTTTATATATGGAGCGAAGTAACCTCTCGCCCAATCAAAAACACCGCCCCATAAGGGCGGATACAGGAAATGATGAGGGTTCTACCGTGCTAGAAGCATATCGTAAACACGTTGAAGAACGAGCCGAACTAGGCGTCCCACCCAAGCCGCTTAATGCAGAGCAAATGGCAGGGTTGGTGGAGCTACTGAAAGCCCCCCCAGCCGGTGAGGAAGAAACGCTAGTAGACTTGTTGGAAAATCGCGTGCCCCCCGGCGTAGATGAAGCGGCATACGTTAAAGCCGGCTTCCTCACCGCCATCGTTAAAGGCGAAGCCCAATCCCCCCTGATCTCCAAGGAAAAAGCCGTTCAATTATTAGGCATGATGCAGGGCGGCTATAACATCTCCACACTGGTTGAACTGCTGGATGACGCTTCTCTTGGACAACTTGTCGCAGAACAACTGAAATCTACGCTCCTGGTTTTCGATACTTTCCACGACATCAAAGAAAAAGCGGACGCAGGCAACGCCAACGCAAAAGCAGTCATGGACTCCTGGGCCAACGCAGAATGGTTCCTGCAAAAGCCCGAAGTGCCGAAGAGCATTGTCGCCACTGTTTTCAAAGTAACAGGCGAAACCAACACCGACGACCTTTCTCCTGCGCCTGACGCATGGTCGCGCCCGGACATCCCTCTGCATGCTAAAGCGATGTACAAAATGCCTCGCGAAGGCATTACCAATGCCGAGCAGCAGATTGAAGAACTGAAGAAGAAAGGCCACGAAGTCGCTTTCGTCGGCGACGTAGTGGGCACAGGCTCCTCCAGAAAGTCCGCCACCAACTCCGTACTTTGGTACATTGGCCGCGACATGCCAGGCGTGCCCAACAAGCGCACTGGCGGCATCTGTATTGGCGGAAAAATCGCTCCTATCTTCTTCAACACCATGGAAGATGCCGGAGCCCTGCCTTTTGAATGCGACGTATCCCAAATGAACATGGGCGACGTCATCGAAATTCTGCCCTTCGAAGGCAAGGTCAAGAATCACGAAACCGGTGAAGTCATCGGCGAATTCGAACTGAAATCAGACGTTCTACTGGACGAAGTTCGCGCAGGCGGACGTATTCCTCTGATTATCGGCCGCGGCCTGACCGACAAAGCTCGCGAAGCAATGGGCTTGGAGCCATCCAACGTATTCCGCCGCCCGCAAGCCGCCAGCGATTCTGGCAAAGGCTTCACTCTGGCCCAGAAAATGGTCGGAAAAGCCTGTGGCGTCGAAGGCGTACGCCCTGGCCAATACTGCGAACCTCGTATGACCACTGTCGGCTCTCAGGACACCACCGGGCCAATGACTCGCGATGAGCTGAAAGACCTGGCGTGCCTGGGCTTCTCCGCCGACCTGGTTATGCAGTCATTCTGTCACACCGCCGCCTATCCCAAGCCGGTTGACGTAGAAATGCAACACTCTCTGCCAGACTTCATCATGAACCGCGGCGGCGTGGCGTTGCGTCCTGGCGACGGCATCATTCACAGCTGGCTGAACCGCATGCTGCTGCCAGACACTGTCGGTACCGGCGGCGACTCTCACACCCGCTTCCCCATGGGCATCTCTTTCCCTGCAGGTTCAGGTCTGGTCGCTTTCGCCGCAGCCACTGGCGTCATGCCTTTGGATATGCCTGAATCAGTACTGGTTCGCTTCAAGGGCAAAATGCAGTCCGGCATTACTCTGCGCGATCTGGTTCACGCCATCCCCTATTACGCGATTCAGCAAGGCCTGCTGACCGTTGAAAAGAAAGGGAAGAAAAACATCTTCTCTGGTCGCGTACTGGAAATCGAAGGTCTGGAAAGCCTGACCGTCGAGCAAGCGTTCGAGCTTTCCGACGCATCGGCGGAGCGTTCCGCTGCAGGCTGCACCATCACCCTGTCTGAAGATTCTGTCGCCGAATACCTGCGCTCCAACATTGTTATGCTGCGCTGGATGATCGCGGAAGGCTACGGAGACGTCCGCACCATCGAGCGCCGAGC
Organism: Hahella sp. HN01; assembly: GCF_018986435.1. Lineage (GTDB taxonomy): Bacteria > Pseudomonadota > Gammaproteobacteria > Pseudomonadales > Oleiphilaceae > Hahella. The sequence goes on from NZ_JAHMIN010000028.1 coordinate 58,817, forward strand.
CAAAGCCATGGAAGAATGGCTGGCCAACCCAAGCCTGATGCGCGCTGACTCCGACGCCGAATACGCAGCGGTTATCGAAATCGATATGGATGAAATCAAAGAGCCTATCGTTTGCTGCCCGAACGATCCAGACGACGCCAAGAAGCTGTCTGACGTAGCAGGCGATAAAGTTGATGAAGTCTTCATCGGCTCTTGCATGACCAACATTGGCCACTTCCGCGCTGCCGGCAAACTGCTGGAGCAAAACAAAGACGCGCTGAAAACCCGATTCTGGATGTCTCCGCCCACCAAAATGGATCAGGCGCAGCTGATGGAAGAAGGTTACTACAACATTTACGGACGCAATGGCGTGCGCACAGAAATGCCAGGCTGCTCACTCTGCATGGGCAACCAGGCTCGCGTAGCCCCCGGCGTAACCGTACTGTCTACATCCACTCGTAACTTCCCCAACCGTTTGGGCGACGGCGCCAATGTCTACCTGACTTCCGCAGAACTGGCGGCGGTCGGGGCAGTATTGGGCCGCCTCCCTTCCGTTGAAGAGTACATGGACTATGCGAAAAATATCGACAGCATGGCTGGCGACATTTACCGCTACCTGAACTTCGACAAGATGGATGCATACACCGAGAAAGCAGCTAACGCGAAAGCGGAAGCCTAAAGCAAAACGCCCCGCAAATGCGGGGCGTTTTTTTATCATTCGCCATTCAAAACTCAAACAAACAGTTAACTAACCAATTTCGCCGCCAATTCCTGGGCAATCGTAGCCTGCACATCTTCCAACGACTTCTGCGCATCCACAACCAGAAAGCGCCCTGGGTCTTCAGCCACCCTCTTCATATAGCCTTCCTGAACACGGAAATAAAACTCCAGTTTCTCCTGCTCAAAACGATCCAAGGCGCCACGCTTTCTCGCTCTTGCCATCCCGGCCTCAGGATCAATACGCAATAACAGAGTAAGATCCGGCTTGAAGTCCGCCTGCACCATCTTTTCAAGGTCATGTATCATTTCCCAGGACAATCCACGTCCCCCACCCTGATAGGCATAAGTTGCATCGGTAAACCGGTCGCTCAACACATGCACACCCCGATCGATAGCTGGTCGAATCTTTTGCTCTAGGTGCTGAGCTCGCGCAGCGAACATAAGCAGTAATTCAGCCGTAGACGAGACTGTTTCCTCACGAGGGCGCAACAACAATTCTCTGACTTCTTCCGCCATCGGCGTACCGCCGGGCTCACGAGTCATCAACACCTCCTCTCCGCCCTCCTCTAAAATAGAACGAATGAAGTTGAGGTTAGTGGTCTTACCCGCCCCCTCGATACCTTCTACGGTAATGAACAACCCTTTCTTCAACGTTTGCCTCATTAAAATATCTAAACTTAAACCAAATTTAGCACGCCCAGCACCAACTCTCGATTACTGCGTTGAGCGATAATCTTCTCTGCGACGCAGCTGGTACTTCCTAACTGCTTTTACATGCGCTTCATGTGTTTTAGAAAATTCATGAGTACCGTCACCTCGCGCCACAAAATAAAGATCCCCCGTCTTCTCGGGGTGCAACGCGGCATGAATGGAGGCGCGCCCAGGCATAGCAATCGGTGTTGGCGGCAACCCTTTTATGACATAGGTATTGTAAGCCGTTGCTTCGCGCAAATCCTTGCGACGCAGATTTCCTTCATATTTATCACCCATGCCATAGATCACCGTGGGGTCTGTCTGTAGGCGCATCCCTTTCTCCAGCCGCAAAGTAAACACCCCGGAGATACGCCCTCGCTCACTATCCACGCTAGTTTCTTTTTCGACGATCGAAGCCAGTATCAACGCTTCGTAGGGAGTCGCCGCCGCACTCCAGGCGCTCTTGCGAGACCATTCATCTTCCAGAATACGCACCATCCGACGATGAGCCGTAGTCAGCAGATCAACATCTCGGGTCCCTTTTTTATAAAAATAGGTATCAGGAAACAGAAGACCTTCCGCATGCGGATAGTTCATGCCCAGCAATTTGGCGAGCTGAGCCGGATCTTGTGTATCGATGGTTTTTTCCAGTTTTGGATGGTTTTCCAGCTCACGCAGCACATCCTTCAGATTCCAGCCTTCGATGATAGTGAGCGCATAATTCAGAGTATTCCCGGAAGTCAGCAAGGCGAACAGCTCAATGGTATTCTTGCCAGGCTCAAGCAAATACTCGCCAGCCACTAGCTGCTTATCTTTTCGACTAAGCCGGCCGTACCAATAAAACCATTCAGCGCTTTCCAGCACGCCTTGCTCAGCCATCCTATCGGCAACTTTCCGCAAAGAATCGCCGCGCTTGACTTCAATTGTAGTGGTGGCAGCCACCGGCAAGGGCTGCAATAACAAATAACGCCCGTAATAGTATGCGCCGACGACAACTGCTGATGAGATAAGAAATACAGCAAGAAAGGTCTTGAGAACAAACTTTCTCAAGCTAAAACGGGATTTTTTGGTGGACTTTTTCTTGGAGTTCTTTGATGACACAGTCGATATTCAGTAATTTACCATCTAATTGATTAACCGGAATAACTCCCATCACACTATTGACCAAAGCCATCCCCTTGATTTTTTTCAATTTTGCCTGAGCAATATCCGCCTCATCAATATGCAAACCCCACTCAGGTGCATTGTTAAGGATATATTGTCTCAGCACGCCCTTCACCCCCGATCGCGCCAATGTCGGTGTGAAGATTCTACCCTCATCCCAGAGAAAGATATTCGTCCGAGTCCCTTCAACTAAACGCCCAGAAGCATCAAACATCAATCCTTCGAACGCCCGCCCATCAAGCTCAACGGACGCAAGCACTTGCTCCAGGCGATTAAGGTGCTTAAGTCCCGCGTACGAGCCATATTCCACAGCCTGCGATTTTAGAGTCCGCACACTGCCACCATACACTTGAATCGAGTCGACATCCGGCGCACTAAACAGGCCCAACACCTCCGCCGGTCGTTGCACCTTGGGCAGCGCATACCCTCTACCGCCAGCTCCTCGGGACACGATAATCTTCAATACACACTTGCAGCTCATATCTTTACTCTCTGCAAGCAGCTCATCCAATCGCGCCAGCAAAGAATCGCCGCTCACGCCATAGGGTATTCGCAATAGCTCACACCCCATCCGCAAACGCGCCAAGTGCTCATTCCATAAAACAGGGCGGCCATCTACCACAAGAATAGTCTCAAAGAGACCATCCCCGTAGGCCAACCCTCGATCGGCGATCGATATATGATCCGCTTTTTCACCATTCAACAGATACATGCATCAACCCAAAAAAAAAATCACAAACCCAAAAAGCAAAAAACCGCCCGCAAGGTTTACCTGCGAGCGGTTCTTCGGCTTGGTCTGAGAAGGTTACTTCTTATTGATTAGCCAAGATGTAGTCGATAGCGTCTTGAACAGTTGTGATCTTCTCTGCTTCTTCGTCTGGGATTTCGGTCTCGAATTCTTCTTCAAGCGCCATTACCAGCTCTACAGTATCCAGAGAGTCAGCACCGAGATCTTCAACGAACTTGGAAGTCAGTTGAACGTCGCCTTCTTTAACTCCCAACTGCTCACAAACAATCTTCTTAACGCGCTCTTCGACAGTACTCATAATTTCCTCACTCTTATTTCATAACCAAGCACTTAATCGCGTGCTAGTCTAGTTGAACCCTATTTAATTAATCAAGCTAAAGTTCACGCACCGCATAGCGCGGCGGCGCAAACTTAACCCATATACATGCCGCCGTTTACATGGATGGTCTCACCGGTAATATAGCCGGCGGCGTCAGAAACCAAAAATGAAGCCACTTCAGCAATTTCAGATGGCTTACCAAGGCGCTGCAAAGGAATAGCGCTCAGCAAGGCCTCTTTCTGGGCCTCAGGCAATTCGCTGGTCATATCCGTCTCGATAAAGCCAGGCGCAATCGCATTAACTGTAATCCCTCTAGCGCCAATTTCTTTTGCAAGAGAGCGCGTAAACCCTTCAATCCCCGCTTTGGCGGCGGCATAGTTTACCTGCCCCGCATTCCCCATTGAGGCAACCACGGAGCTAATATTGATAATTCTACCCCAACGCGCCTTCATCATGCTTTTCACTACCAGCTTGCTCATGCGAAAGACTGAACTCAAGTTGGTCTGAACCACTTGATCCCAGTCCTCATCTTTCATACGCATGATCAAGGTATCCCGGGTAATGCCTGCATTATTAATCAACACAGCCGGAGCGCCAAATTCTTCTTCAATTGACTTGAGGCACTGAGCAATGGATTCATCTGAAGCCACGTCCAACACTTTTCCCGCCCCCTTACCGATAGCGCTCAAGCGCTCGGTAATCGCCGCCGCGCCGGTTTCAGAGGTGGCCGTACCAATTGTGATATAACCCGCTTTCGCCAACGAGTCCGCAATGGCGCTGCCGATACCTCTGGAAGCACCAGTCACCAAGGCTACTTTATCCATTATGGGAGTCCTTCTATAACGCGTTCCAGACTTCTGCGTCTGATAGCGATTGAATGGAAGCGGCGCGATCAATTTTCTTAACCAGACCCGCCAAGACTTTGCCTGGACCGCACTCTACATAGCTGTCCACGCCTTCCTCACTCATATGTTGAACGCTCTGCGTCCACAAAACAGGAGAAAATAATTGTTTGATCAGATTGTCTTTGAGTTCGGCAAGATCATCGACAGACCTCGCCCCCACGTTCTGGACAACAGGTATAGACGGCTTGTTAAACGCCATAGAGCCGATATGCTCCGCCAATTGCTCCGCGGCCGGCCTCATCAGCGCACAATGGGAGGGCACACTTACAGCCAACTTCAATGCACGCTTCGCACCTTTCTCCTTGAGCGCCACAATAGCCCTTTCTACAGCAGACTCCGTTCCCGCTATAACCACTTGTCCCGGGCAGTTGAAATTCACAGCCTCAACGCACTCTCCGGCAGCCGCTTCGCGACAACCGTCAATCACGGCCTGGTCATCCAATCCTAAAATCGCAGCCATGGCCGTCGCTTGCCCTTCGACAGACTTCTGCATAAGTTGGCCACGCAACTGAACCAGCTTCACGCCCTCTTGCAGCCCAATGACGCCAGCGGCGACCAAGGCGCTATATTCACCAAGACTGTGGCCCGCCATAAAGGCAACGGAAGGATTCACTTTCTGCTGATATAGCCGCCATAGGGCGACACTAGCAGTCAGAATAGCAGGTTGCGTAATTTCGGTTTTATTGAGTTGATCTTCGGGCCCGTTTTGAGTTAAAGACCAGAGGTCATAACCCAAGGCGTCGGACGCCTCCTGAAATGTTTCGGCAATTGATGGAAACGCCTGATTGAGATCAGATAACATCCCAATGCTTTGCGACCCTTGCCCTGGAAATAAGATAGCAGTGTTCATCGGCTTAGAATACTCAAATACAGTTAAACGGAGTAATTAGATCAAAGTTGTATTACAACTTGCATCAGAGCGTCATATAAGCTCGTCAAGGCGGGCGTTTATCATCTCGGGCACACCTTTCTGCGCCTCAAAAATAGCCTGCTCCAGCGCACTAAGGAACCCTATCTCTCGTGCATTGCCATGACTTTTAATCACAGTCGCCTGAAGCCCAATTAGACTTGCACCGTTATGACGAGAGGGGTCCACTAAGTCGCGAAGTTTGCGAAACATTGGCAACGCAGCATATCCAACCAAACGACTGTACCAATTACGATCAAACACGCTTTTGACCATACCGATTATCAGCTCCACCACCCCTTCGCCAGCTTTCAGAGCAACATTGCCAACAAAGCCGTCACACACCACCACATCAGCAATGGTTTTAAATATATCCCCGCCTTCTACGTAGCCAATGTAGTTAACCGACTCACACTCCGCCAGCATACGGGAAGCCAGCCGCACCTGCTCATTCCCCTTGATTTCCTCTTCTCCCACATTCAGAAGCGCCACCCTCGGCTCAGGCTTACCTTCCAGAGCCTCAACCAAAGCGGACCCCATAAGGGCAAACTGGTACAAATGCTCAGCCGTGCAATCAACGTTGGCGCCCAAATCCAACACATAACAGCGATTTTTAGGCGATGGAATGCGCTTCACAATGGCGGGACGATCCACCCCAGGATGCGTTTTCAGAATCGATCTAGCCAACAGCATCAAGGCCCCGGTATTGCCCGCACTCACACAGGCATGAGCAGCCTTTTGCCGTACCAATGATAGCGCCACAGCCATAGAAGACTGCTGCTTTTTCCTAAGCGCATGACTGGGACGGTCATCCATACGGACAACGTCAGGAGCATGAACGATTGATATACGGGGAGAGGTAGGCTGATTGCGAAGCAGGCTTCTTAGCTCAGCTTCATCGCCAACCAAAATCAAACTTACGAAGGGATTATTTTTGATGCATTTTAATGCAGCAGGAATCACGATGGAGGGACCGAAGTCCCCACTCATCGTATCGACCGCAACTGTTATATTGCGTTCCAAGACAGGGCTTCTTAGTCCTGAGAAACCTCAACCACTTTCTTGCCACGATAGAATCCGTCTGGAGTAACGTGGTGACGACGATGCTTCTCGCCAGTAGTCGGGTCGATAGACAACGCCGCTGAAGACAATGCATCATGTGAACGACGCATGCCGCGACGTGAACGGGATTTACGATTCTGTTGAACAGCCATTGCAATTCTCCTGAGCTAGCTCTTTCGCTAAAACTAATAAAACAGGTCTACTTTTTTAACAGGTCGCCCAGCACCGAGAAAGGATTATCAGCCTTTGTCTCGGACGCCTGCCCCTTAATTTCGTTTAACTCACCGCTACAGTGCTCATCTTCATGATAAGCGAACATGGGCAAACTCAGCAGCAGCTCGTCTTCAATTGCCTGGAGCAGGTTAACCTCGCTCCCTTCCATAAGGACTGGCTCATAGGAACGCGGTAACTGATCTAACTCAGATTCGGAACCTAAAAAGGCGAAGGTAGTTTCACCGTTAATTTTCAGCCCAACCTCACCCAAACATCGCTGACAGGTTAATCTCGCCAAAGTAGAATATACAATATACGCTACTCTGGAGCCCTGCTCATCACGCCTAAAACGAGCCGACGCTTCAACCTGATCACTATCAGTTGCGCCACCGGCCAGTTGATCCGCATATCTGGGGAGTGCTTTAGCCAAAATAACCCCTTCAAGCGTGAGTTCTTTCTCACACATTTTGTAGGGATCTACCAATTCCGGAATACCAGGCTTTTTCATAAGCGCGCAATTCTAGTGATGCGCCCAAACAAAGTCAAAGAGATGATTGCAAAATCACGGAATTAAAGCGATAAAAGAGCCGCAAAACGATTATTCGCCCTGAATCACAAAGCTCACACTCCAAAAATGACGAATAAAAACACACCTCCTTCTATTATATTAGGCTCGACCTCTCCTTACCGGGCCGCACTGCTACAAAAACTAAACCTAAACTTCCAACAAGCCGCCCCATGCTTTGACGAAAGCACGACACCAAACAGCCACCCCAAAGATATAGCCATCAACTTCGCGAAAGAAAAAGCAGAAAGTCTCCGCAAACAGTTTCCAGACCACTTAATAATTGGCTCCGACCAAACAGCCGCACTTGACGGACAATTACTCAGAAAGCCAGGCGACAAAACCAACGCCATCAAACAATTGACCGCCTGCTCCGGAAAATCAGTAACCTTTTATAGCGGGGTAGCACTAATAAACACCAGACTCAACACCACAAGAACATGTGTTGACTGGCAAACCGTTTATTTCAGAGAGTTATCTAAAGAGGAAATCGAGCGCTACCTGGAGCTCGAAGAGCCTTACGACTGCGTTGGCAGCTTCAAAGTCGAAGGACTGGGGATTAGCTTATTTGAAAAAATAGAAGGAAAAGACCCCAACACACTCATTGGCCTCCCCCTAATCGACCTGATTACCCTACTCAAAAAAGAGGGGTTACGCATACCGTAACCCCTCTTTACATTGCAGCACTTACTTAAATTCAGGCAAAGCGCCCGACCATAACGTTAATGAAGCTGAGGCCCTGAGCCCAACACCGCCTGGGCCACACCTTTACCAACACTTACGCCCAGCTTCCCAAGCAGTTCATCAAATGGGTTGCGCTTCGGCGTATAGTTAATAAGCTTCTCCGCTTTCACAACTTCTCTGGCAACATAACCAGAACTGCCCAGACCATCAATCAATCCCAAGCCCAAGGCTTGTTCGCCACTCCAAATCATTCCGGAATATAGCAACGGATTATCTTTATGGATGCGATCGCCCCGACCTTTCTCAACCTGCTCAATAAACTGCTTATGCGTTGTATTCAACACACCCTGCCACAGCTCACGCTCATCCTCTTTTACTGGCACAAATGGATCCAAAAAGGACTTGTGCTCACCTGCGGTGAAGATTCGGCGCTCGACACCCAACTTATCCATCGCATCAACAAACCCAAAGCCGGATGCGGTCACACCAATAGACCCCACAAGACTCGCCTTATCAGCATAAATTTCATCCGCCGCGGCCGCGATGTAATAAGCCCCGCTAGCGCCGATATCCATAATCACCGCATACACTTTCTTATCTGGATGCTCACTCTTCAGGCGCCCGATCTCATCGTACACATAACCTGCCTGCACCGGGCTCCCACCTGGACTATTGATACGCAGGATAACCGCTTTAGCCGTCTCTTCTTCGAATGCATCCCTTAACGCAGACACGATGGCGTCCGCATTAGCTTCTTCAGTGGCCGCAATAACACCATTCACTTCAATGACAGCAGTATGAGGCTCTGTACGCGCAGCAACGTTTTTACCTACTCCCGGACTGAGAGCAATCACAATGAAAAACAAGTACAAAAAAGTCAGCGACTTAAAAAAGATCCCCCAACGACGCGCCTTGCGCTGCTCATTGAGAGAACTCATCACCATTTTTTCAATAAGACGCCACTCTTTTTGATTTCCTGGTTGCCCAGCAGATTCCTGCATAGCTTTATCTTCAGAATTTTCAAACATATTCGTTTTTACACACCTGCTAGCTTGGTCTTAACATCCATAGTCACAACTACAAGGCCATCACAGAAACAGTTTCTGTAATTCAGCCACATTATCCGCGACCGCTACCGGCCGATATTTTTGCAACCGGGAAACTTGATGAGCGCCATGAGACATTGCTATACGATCCATACCTAACCGCATAGCCATCTCCATATCGTATTCCGTATCCCCTACCATCACCGCCTCATGCGGCTGCAGCGAAAACTCATCCAACAACTCCTGCAACATGAGCGGATCTGGCTTGGAGCGTGTCTCGTCCGCACATCTGACAGCATCAAAGTAGTCACTCATATCCATCGCATTAAGCGCTCTATCCATACCACGTCGACTCTTACCCGTCGCAATCGCAGTCAGATATTTAGCATCACGCAAACCATCTAACATACTGATAACACCCGGATACAGTCCACTCCGGGTTATTTCAGCCAACAGAAATTGCGCCGAATACGCTTCTTTGAAGCCATCGACAAACATCTGATCTTCGACACCAAACAACTCGACAATCGCCTCAGACAGACCAAGCCCGATTATATTCTTGGCCGCCTCTCTTCCCGGAAAAGGCGCCTGCATTTTTTTACTGGCCACCTCCAGACAGTCCACAATATGAGAAGTGGAGTCAGCCAAAGTTCCATCCCAGTCGAATATCAGCAACTTATACATATGATTTAGACGTCAACTTCTCAGCGCAGGAGAATGATCCTCATCCCACTCACATACAATTTTTTGCTCTGGCCGATCAAGCCAACTCAAGCGCAACGAATAAGCATGCAGGCAGAGCCTTTTAACCCCCATATCCCGATAGACCTTATTCGTTTCTGAGTCGCAGTATTTGTCATCGCCGATAATGGGGTGTCCGGCAAATTTCGCATGCACACGAATCTGATGCGTTCTACCTGTAATTGGCTGCGCCTCAACCAAAGATCGCCCCGTCCCGGAATACAACACTCTAAAGCGCGTTTCACTGGCCTTGCCATCTTCACTAACACTCACCACACGCTCCCCTGAGCGCAGGACGTTCTTTTTCAACGGAGCGGTTATCACTGACTTGTGCTTGGGCCACTTACCACACACCCAAGCGTGATAGATCTTCTCAACCCTGCCCGTTTTCAACATATCATGAAACTGCACCAAGGCCCGGCGCTTTTTCGCCAATACCAAAACACCAGACGTATCGCGATCAAGTCTATGAGCCAACTCTAGAAAACGTAAGTCCTGGCGTGCAGCGCGAAGTATTTCAATGACGCCGAAGCTAACACCGCTTCCACCGTGTACCGCTACGCCGCACGGCTTATTTATAATAAGCAGTTCGTCATTCTCAAACAGCGTTGACTGCGAGACCAATTCAATCAAGCCAGCAGGTATGACAGGTTCTGAGTTATCGCTTTCCGATACTCGAATGGGAGGAATTCGAACCTGATCGCCATCTTTCAACTTTGTCTCGGGCTTGCATCGCCCTTTATTAACCCGCACCTCTCCCTTGCGAATTATTTTATATATCTTCCCCTTCGGTACGCCTTTCAACTCTCGCACCAGAAAGTTATCCAGGCGTTGTCCGTCAGACCCACTATCGATAGTAACAACTCGGGCGCCGACGCCGGCCCCGCCATCTAATTTAGTCACAAATATTTAACTCTGGCGTAAACCGCAAATATTCTTGGATAAAAACCGGACAAAACAAACGTGATTGAATGCCAGTGGTTTAACTGCTATATTTTCAAGGCGCTAACTCGGCGGAAAAAAGGTAGGCCATTTAGCATCCGAATAGCTGAGCGATGACATAACATCAGGCGCGAAGAGATTATACAGAGTTGAACACGGGTTATAAACCGAGCGTTGACTCCAAGCCTATATGCTGTAATCAGACTGGCAACCGATAAAACGGCGCCGAGAGACGCATATCCAGGCGGAACGAATTCCCGCGGTAGGGTCAATCACCTTCCCGCCCATCCTCTGATTATAAAAGAGGATGGAAAACTAGTGACGACACGGCGCACACATAGATAATGTACGGCTCGCACAATAGAGGCACAATCTGTAACTCTATGGTTGACCCGGATGATCCCATCCCATGGTCCACCAGCACACCTCCGCTGTGGCCTCACGCATCACCGTTCCGACTTGCTTAAGCGGTTTTTGGCGCCCACAGAACACTGAGTGGGACAAAAACATAAATGAAGCGAATGTTGATCAACGCAACTCAACCAGAGGAGTTGCGTGTAGCCCTCGTTGACGGACAAAAACTGTACGATCTGGACATTGAATCCGGCACCCGCGAGCAAAAAAAATCCAATATCTATAAAGGCAAAATTACCCGCATAGAGCCCAGCCTTGAGGCCGCCTTCGTAGACTTCGGCGCAGAGCGCCACGGCTTCCTGCCCCTGAAAGAAATTTCCCGCGAATACTTCAAGAGTCAGCCGCAAAAAGGCGGCAAGATGAACATCAAAGATTTGCTGCAGGAAGGCCAGGAAATAATCATCCAGGTGGACAAAGAAGAGCGCGGCAATAAAGGCGCAGCGCTCACGACGTTCATCAGCCTGGCTGGCCGCTATTTGGTGCTAATGCCGAACAACCCTCGTGCAGGCGGCATCTCTCGTCGCATTGAAGGCGATGATCGCGACCAATTGAAAGACGCCATGTCAGGCCTGACAGTTCCCAAAGATATGGGACTGATTATTCGCACTGCAGGCGTTGGCCGCTCCTCCAAAGAGCTGCAAAGAGATTTGGACTACCTGCTGCAATTCTGGGACTCCATCCGTCACGCATCGGATAGCAAGCCCGCGCCTTTCCTGATCTATCAGGAGAGCAACGTAGTTATCCGCGCCACCCGCGACTACTTGCGCCAGGATATTGGCGAGGTTCTGATCGACCACCCACAAGTACACCAGGACGCGCTTAACTTTGTAAAAGCGGTGATGCCAAACTTCGAAAACCGCATCAAGCTGTATCAGGATGACATCCCGCTATTCAATCGCTACCAGATTGAAAGCCAGATCGAAACCGCGTTCCAGAGAGAAGTAAAACTGCCATCAGGCGGCTCTATTGTTATCGACCCAACCGAGGCCCTGGTTTCCATCGATATCAACTCTGCTCGCGCCACCAAAGGCGGCGACATTGAAGAGACCGCGCTGCAAACCAACCTGGAAGCAGCGGACGAGATCGCACGCCAGCTACGCCTTCGCGACATCGGCGGCCTGATTGTTATCGACTTTATCGACATGACGCCCAACAAGAACCAGCGCGAGGTGGAGAACCGCCTAAAAGAAGCACTGGAGTTGGATCGCGCTCGCGTGCAAATCGGCAAAATTTCCCGCTTTGGCTTACTGGAAATGTCACGTCAGCGTTTGCGCCCATCATTAGGCGAAACCCGTAACGAGATGTGCCCCCGTTGTAAAGGCCAGGGTTCGATTCGTGGCGTGGAGTCTCTTGCGCTATCCGTCATGCGCCTGATTGAAGAGGAAGCATTTAAAGAGCGCACAGCTGAAGTTCGCGCAATCTGCCCTATCAGCGTCGCCACCTACCTGCTTAATGAAAAGCGCGAGAACCTGGCCAAAACGCAAAAGCGCCATGGCGTGAAAGTGATTGTAGTTCCCAACTCGCATATGGACACCCCTCACTTCGAAGTTCAGCGAATCCGGGACGATAACGCCAATGTTAGCGAGATCAGCTACAACGTTAAGCCTGAAATGGAAGAGAAAAACCCGGTTGAAAGCCTGTTGCACAAAGAAGTTGTACGCCAGGAAGCCGCGGTGAAAACCATTGTGCCAACCTCTACGCCTGCCGCTCCAAGCGAAGAAGTTGGCTTGCTGAAGCGCCTGCGTCAGAAAGTGTCAAAAATGTTCTCTGGCGAGAAGAAAGACAGCGACCTTAAAATCACGGTTGCAGAATCTCCGCAAACGTCACAAGACAAAGACGCCGGCCGCAGAAAAGTTAAAGTGCGTGATCGTCAAGATGGCCAACGCGACAATCAACGCCAGGACAACCGTCAAGCCGAATCCCGAGATGGCGGACAGGATAATCGTCGCGGCAACCGTGGCCGCAATGACGACCGCAACCAGCGCCGCAACGAACGCAACGAACGCAACGAACGTAACGACGGACAGAAAGATAGACGTCAACGAGATCGCGACCCCAGCAAGGGCGATACTCCACGCGAGCAAAGAGGCCGCAACGAATCAGCGAAAGCAGACTCAGGCAGCCAGGAAAAGTCGGAGTTTAGTCGTCCAAGACGCGACCGCTCCTCCGGCAAGCCAGTTCCCCGCCCACAGCGTCAGGACAGACCTGAGCGCCAAGACAAGCCTGAAACTCAGGAGAAAGTGGCCGAAGAGACTGCAGAACGTCGCACTCCCGTCGTAGCCACTAACGTCACAGACGAGCCCGTAAAGTCTGAAATCGCCAAAGAAGTATGGAACAAATCTGTTGAAGCAATCGCTGAAGTAGAAACCACCGACAAAGCTCGCCCATCGCAACCAAAGACGGAAGAGAAAGGCGCAGCGCCTACTCAGCAGTCAGCACAGTCCAGTGACGCTGTCGAGCCTGGCAAAGCGCCACAGGAGCGCGCTTCAGAGCAGCCGGCGAAACAGCTCGATGCAGACACACGTCAACGCAAGGATGATGGTGCAGAAGTCAAACAGCAGAGCGAAGGCGAGCAGGAAAAACCTGCGCGCAGAGGCCGTGCGGAAAACGACCCTCGCAACAAAACACGCCGCCCCAAGCGTGAGGCTGCGGAAGCTAAATCAGAGGAAGCGCCCAAAGAGAGTCAGGTAGAGAAGCCTGTAGCACGAGCAAAAGCAAGTGCGCCAGAGGCGGACAGCATCTCTGCAGAAGCCAAGAGCAAGGAAGACAAGAAAGAGGAGAGCGTAGCTAAACCTGCTGTTGAGCAACCAAAGAAAGAGGCACCCACAGAGGCCAAGCCAGACACAGCGACGGTAGCGGATAAAAGTGCAGACAAAGCGGCGCCAGCGCCAACTGCCGAGAAGAAACATTCCGACAAACCAGCTACAACTGCAGCAGAGTCCGAAGAGGAGCCTAAGCGAGCCTTCAACGATCCTCGAGAGGTGCGCAAGCGCATACAGGCTCAGAAGACTCAAACCAGCAATAACTCGGCAGGCGCTTCCGCCCCCCAGCCAATGGCGGCCCCAAAAGCTCCCGAAGCGGCAACCATCGAATCCAAGATGGAAGCGAAAGAGCCTGAGCAGCCCCAAAAAGCGCCGGTGGCGGAGAAACCTCGCGAGGAGGCTGAACCTCCCAAGAGCGCTCCCAGCGCCCCGGAGGCGACTGTCGCTGACGTAAAGGCTGAAGACAAACCTTCATCTCAGGACAGCAAGGCTTCACAAGCCTAAGCTGGCCATAGCTGGCACAATACGCCGACGGCAGGCTGCAACGCCTGCCGTCGGCGTCTCGCTTTTTGCTCCCAGGTTCCGACCGAGACACAGCGAAAACCGTTATAAACGGAGCGCTTATGTCAGTGCAAAATGCGGATATTAATACTTCACATTTTTGCTGTAGCATCCGCTATCGGCATAAATTAGACTGATTCAAAGCGTCCTCTAAGGAACCCGTCATGCAATCCGAAGCTTTTCCCTTTACCTCCCAGGAAATCGACCATCTTGAGTCACTGTTGTTCGACAACGATCAAGAAGAAGAAAACCTGGATCTATTTGGGATTCACGGTCTCTTGAGCGCATTTGCCGTTGGTCCGGCGGACGCGGACGTCAATGAGTGGCTACGCCTTATCCTCGACGGCTCCTGCCAACTGGAGAGCCAAGAGCTTGAGGAAATCAAACAAGCCATTCTGAGACTGTTTAAGCACATCGAGCAGCAACTTCACAGCGAGGAAAACGTCTCTGTGCCAGAGGAAATCTTTGACGACGAAGACGCTCTCGCTAACTGGTCTGCTGGATTTATTGAAGGCTTCCTGAGCAATGAAAAGCTGTGGTTTGAAGGCTACGACGAAGCCGCGGTGGCGTCATTGCTGCTTCCTATGATGGCGCACTCCGAACTCTTCGAGGATGAAGACTTCGAGGACATAAAACACAATGACAAACTGATGGCGGAAATGGCGGACCAGATCCCAGAGAATCTGACCGATCTATACCTGCTCTATCACGCAAAGCAATAAGCTTGTTTTCAGGCAGCTCTCAAACCTTATTGAGGGCTGCGCTACCTCAGAAATCGAATCAGCAGTTCGTCTAATTTTCCCATCAAATAGACCATCAACCGACTATACCAGCCCATCTTATTCAGGGAGACCAAGGTTACCGCCCTGCTCTTTCTACGACACTGCTCGAAAAAGCCCGCCACTTGAGTCGTAAATTCTGCATTCCATACTTCCTGATTCGCTTCCAGATTCCAACGATACGTCCAATGATCAAGATTGAATGACCCAATCGAACACCAGTCGTCGCATATATACACCTTGGCATGAATAAACGTCGGCTGATATTCAAACAACTCCACCCCAGCTCGCAGCAAAGAACGATAATGGCGCCGCGCGGCGTAGGTTACCCCCGGATGATCACTCGTCAGCCCCGGAACAATAATCTGCACTTTAACGCCTTGTCGCGCCGCCCAACGCAGAGCGCGCCTGACCCGCCAAGACGTAACGAAATAAGGCGTAATGATCTGCAAACTTCCATGTGAGCGCTTAATGCGGCTCAGCAATTCACGCACGATGTCCTGCTTTCGCCACCCCCAACCAAAGGCGGCGCGCCCAGCCATTTCTCCACCTTTAACTGCCGCACGGCCCAAGGGGAGTATTATCTCGCTGCTTTCACGCCAGATTTCCCTAAAGCCCCTATCCCAGTCCGCCAACACCGGGCCCGAGATGGTCACAGCCACATCCAGCCAAGCCGGCTTGGCTTCTTGATCATTAGATTCGATAGTCTCTTCTGGCAAGGGCCCGCCCGGATCTGGAGTTTGCGGGAAAAAATCGTCCGTAATCCCAAAACCACCCACCAACGCCACCTCGCCATCCACTAACACCAGCTTGCGGTGATCTCTATGGAAGTTTCGAGTCCAACGTCGATAATTTATAGGGTTGTATGCAGCAACATGAATATTCGCCGGCAAGGCGTGAGATAAAAAGAGGTCGCGTAACACGGCGCGGGAACCGAAGTCGTCCAGCAGTAAAAATATCTGCACCCCACGATTCGACGCTTCTTCCAATAAGGCATACACCCATTGAAAGGCCCGCCCCCTCTCCATCAAATACATTTCAATAAATATGTAGTGACGAGCGGAGGAAAGCGCCTGATGCAGCGCATGCAGTATTTCAATATGCCCAATACTGAAACCGAAAGCGTTGTCTCCGACAACCTTGCATCTATCCATGAGAGTTCATTTATTGTCGAGCGCGCAAGACGTCAATGAGGCTAGGTAAAGATTGAGCCATCTTGGGAAATCGACCCAATTGACGCCAAGGCATCATAGCGCCGTGATAGTCGCTGCCTGCGGATTGCGCCAATCCAAGCTTTCCAGCCTCTTGCTGAATCCAGCCAAACTCGCCAGAGTTGATGTCGGGCACCGAGACCTCCACCGCATCTCCGCCGCAGGCTTTAATTTCCGCCATCAGACGCCGCAGTTTCGTAGCAGTCATTTTGTATTTGAAAGGATGCGCCAGAGAACTGTATCCCTTACTGCGCTTCACAGCGGTAAGAACTTCTTCCAGGTCCGGCCAATACAGCTTCACATCGCCAATTTTTCCTGCGCCCAGATATTTCTTGAAAGCCACATCGATTGATTCAACCGCCTCCATTTCCAGCAACGCCTGAGCAAAGTGCGGACGAGCCGGCACTCCACTTTCTGCAAACGTTTCCGCCCGGGCGTACAAATCAGCGATCTTTAGCTTTCTCTCCAGTTTATCGGCGATCACTCTGGCGCGATCCAAACGACGTGTTTTCTGCTTTTCCAACAGCGCAGCGACTTCACTGCCTTCCAGATCAAAATCAAACGCCAGCATATGTATCGTCATTCCCTGCCACAGGCATGAAAACTCCGTACCGGCAATCAACCTGATCCCCAGCGCCTTATCCAGTGACGCATCCATCAATGAGCGCATCCCTTCCACTGTATCGTGATCAGTAATTGCTAAAGTTGTCAGCCCCCGACTTACAGCTAGCTCCAGCAGCTCTGCTGGACTTCGGGAGCCATCCGAAGCGGTGGTGTGACAGTGAAGATCGAAGTCGTGATTGACAATCTGCATAAATGGTTACAAAACCCTAAAGTACAACGCTAGTAGAAAATACAGTATCATCTCGTCTAATTTAAGTTCTAATTAAAAAAGTTCTCCGCACGCCTAAACTTGCGTCATTGTGGGAGACAACAACGCCGACGGTCCTGACTGATCGTCGCCAAACGACACGGCTATCTATGAAACTGTTATTTGATTTTTTTCCGATCATTCTTTTTTTCGTGGTCTATAAAACGACTAACGATATCGTCACCGCCACCGCCGCGCTTATACCCGCCACCGCCGCACAAGTCGCCTTCTCCTGGTTTAAATACCGGAAAGTGGAAAAGATGCATTTATTCGCCCTTGTTATCGTCGTGATACTGGGGGGCGCAACGATTCTATTTAAAGACGACACATTTATTAAGTGGAAGCCCAGCGTAGTGTGCTGGTTGCTGGCCGTCGTATTTCTGATTGGCGGCTGGGTAAGCAAAAAGAACCTTTACCAGCGCATGATGGAGGCGAATATCAGCCTTCCGCAGCATGCATGGTCCAAACTGAATTATTCCTGGGTAATTTTTAATGCCCTATTGGGGGGACTCAACCTGTATGTCGCCTACCACTACACCCAAGACCAATGGGTTAATTTTAAGCTATTCGGCATGCTCGGTTTGTCCCTGGTTTTCGCATTGATGCAGGGCGTTTACATCAGCCGCCACATGGAAGAGGACGAGCCAGCGCCATCCGATAGCGCTACAGGTAATGGCGATAACAAGTCCTTTTAGTTAACAAAGAAACTTCCAACATACCTCAAAGAATCAAGAGTCGCACAATGCTCTACGTCATTTACGCAGAAGATAAAGCCAACAGCCTGGAAGACAGAATGCAGGCAAGACCAGACCACTTGCAGCGTCTGGAAACATTGAAAGAACAGGGCCGCCTCATCCTCGCCGGCCCCACTCCGCATGTTGACGCCATGGACCCGGGACCGGCCGGTTTCAGCGGAAGCGTGGTGATAGCGGAGTTCCCATCATTGGAAGACGCCAAAGCCTGGGCGGACGCAGACCCCTATATAAAAGCGGGCGTGTACGAGAAAGTCACCGTCAAGCCATTCAAAAAAGTATTGCCCTGAGAACAACCAAACGCTCTGGGCGCTTGCACTACCCTGTCGATATAGTTTAAAAAACATTCGACTAACACTGCCGCTATTTAAAGCGGGAGGCAGGGTCAACTCAAACTGAGACAATGATACAAATGCGCCCGGGCTTTCCAACAATGTCACCGCATACTACTTAGGAATAACAACGTGGGAAAAAAAGCGCTTTTATTAGCCGGTTTGCTAATTTCCTCATTTGCATTTGCAGATACGAAATACATTGACGACACCATGTACGCTCCGTTGAGAAGCGGTCAGGGACTAGAGTTTCGTATCGTTCACAAAGGCGTAAAAAGCGGCACGCCGGTGGAGCATCTGCAAACCAACGCCGAGTCTGGATACAGCCTTATCCGCACCCCTGAAGGCATTGAAGGCTGGCTGCCCACCCGCTTTTTGATCAATGAGCCTGTCGCCAGAGATAAGCTCAACAGAATGACTCAGCAATATACCGCGCTACAGCAGAAATTTAACGACCTGCAGAACGAATACAGCCAGATCAAAGGCGAAAACTCCAACCTCGGCGGCGCTCGGGAGCAACTGGAAAAGTCCAACAAAGAACTCCAATTGGAGCTTAGCAATATCAAACGCATTTCTGAGAACGCCATCGCTCTGGATACTCGTAATCGCGAACTTAGAGAAAGCAATGAGAAGCTGAAAAACGAAGTGGAATTGCTCTCTGCAGAAAATTTGCGCCTGAAAGACAGCGACGAGCGCGACAAGATGCTATTGGGCGGTGGACTGGTGTTGCTTGGGGTCATTATCGCCCTGATTGTCCCCATGTTTAAAAGAGAGAAGAAAGCCGGCTGGTAACGCTTATCTACCCCCTTCCCTGAAAACTCGTCCGCAATAACATCCGAGTATGTTTGCGGACGAGTGCTACACTATTCATATATAAGGAAGCAGACAAACGTTTGCTTTTTTATTAAAGCCTTTTATAACCGGATACTTTCATCACTATATTTTTTATATCACAGTGAGCTGAAAACGCGTCCGGAATAATGGAAGCGGGTGTGCTTGAAAGGGGGGAAAGGTTTTCATGCTATCAATATATAGTGCCTTGATTCAATAGCACATACCAAATGTTCTACCAATAGGCCAACTTATAACAAATCCAGCTTTGACAGGTCCTTTTTAGCAGCGTATAAAACTAAGGACCCAATAACAATAAGTGAGGCCGCGATGAGACTGACAACTATGCGCGATTACAGCGAGAAACGTGATTTCATCCGTATGAAAGTCGACTCAGAAATTGTGTTGACTATCGCCGACACTGGCAGAAGCTTAACAGGGGTTTGTAAAGACCTGAGTGGGGCAGGAATGTCCATCGAAATTGGTGAGCCGTTCGCCGAGGGCGCAGAATTTCAAACGTCCCTCCCCTCGTCCAACGAGGCATTTCCTTCTTTTGAGACCATCGTCCGAGTAATCAGATGTACGCCTGTATCTGAGGACAGATACGTCATAGGCGTAGAGATCACCAAGGTCGTCAATTGATATCCATGAAAGGCGTCACTCGACGCCTTTTTTGTTTCCTTTGGCTCAACTACTCTTGAGGCATACTTAGCTGCTCTGGAGATACAATCACGCCATTATTGTCTGCATAAATATAATGGCCGGGTTTAAATGTGACGCCGCCAAATGTAATGTCCACATTCAAATCGCCGATTCCCCTCTTATCCGTTTTCATGGGATGAGTACCTAATGCTTGAACGCCAAGATCAGTTTGGCGAATCACATCAACATCCCGGATGCATCCGTAGATAATGATCCCCTCCCATCCGTTGGCCGCTGCTTTCTCCGCCAGCATATCTCCCAATAGCGCCGCCCTTTTGGAGCCGCCACCGTCCACCACCATAACCTTACCATGCCCTGGTTGATCCACCTGCTGCTTGACGACAGAGTTATCCTCAAAACACTTAACCGTCACAATTTCTCCGCCAAATGAACTCCTGGCTCCGAAATTTTGAAACATTGGCTCAACCACTTTAACCAGCTGTGGATATGCGTCGCATAAATCTGGAGTGACATATTTCACTTATTAGTGCTCCCTATTTTTATGAAAGTGCAGAAGTATTATTAGAAGGTTTTTACCAAGAAACTTAAACGGCCAAGACCGCCTTTTAGAGAACCTTTTGCAGACAATCGGATTCAAGCGTCAGTATAGGTGGTCGGTTTGTAGTTAAAGCTTGTTCCGCTTCATGAACCATACGGTACGCCAGTTTATTTGCATCCAGTCCGGCATACTTTCTGAGCGGACCTTGCATCAGCGGATTCAGCCATGCCGCCGCCTTGACGCCCACGCCCTCCAAAAATCGAGACTCGTGACGCTCACCAAGCAGCAACGAAGGCCTGAATATCGTCACAAAAGGAAAGCCTTCTTCCAGCACCGCTCGCTCAACCTTTCCCTTGACGCGATTGTAGAAAAACAGCGACTTTTCTGACGCCCCTATAGCCGATACCAGCAAAAAGTGACTGGAGCCATTACGCTTCATCGCATGAGCCGCAGCAGCAGGATAGGCGTAATCGACCTGACTGAAAGCTTCCTGACTGCCCGCCTTTTTAATGGTCGAACCAAGACAGCAAAATACGTCATCCGCACTTATATCCGTCAGCTCTTGCTCCAATCGATCAAAATTAACCACTCTCTGAACCAATTTTTCGCTTTCCACTTCAAGAGTGCGACGCACAATCGCAGTAACTTGCCCATAGCACGTTGAAGCAAGCAGGCGACGTAGACATAATCCACCGACAAGGCCACTCGCCCCCAATATCAAAGCGCCGCGCTTCCCATCCACCATTTAGTCTCCTTTATCCAATTCCCAGTTGCACTTGATAAGACAGCAACCCAATCCCTAAACGCAAAAAGCCGGCATCAGCCGGCTTTGCGAATATACCTAACGCTGTCGTTACGCGTGTTTTTCCGCCAGGAAGAACCAGGTATCCATCACAGAGTCAGGGTTCAAAGAGACGCTATCGATACCCTGATCCATCAGCCACTTAGCGAAATCAGGATGATCGGATGGACCTTGCCCACAAATACCGATGTATTTATCCGCGTTCTTACAGGCCTGTATAGCCATGGACAGCAGACGCAATACCGCATCGTTACGCTCATCGAACAGGTGCGCCACAATACCGGAATCGCGGTCCAACCCCAGGGTCAGCTGAGTCAGGTCATTGGAACCGATGGAGAAGCCATCGAAGTATTCCAGGAACTGTTCAGCCAATAGCGCATTGGCAGGCAACTCACACATCATGACCAGACGCAGACCGTTGTCGCCGCGACGCAGTTCATTTTGTTCAAGCAGCTCAACTACCTGCTTGGCTTCGCCCACAGTTCGCACAAACGGAACCATGATCTCTACGTTGGTGAAGCCCATTTCATTACGCACTTTCTTCAGCGCGCGACATTCCAACTCAAAACAGTCGCGGAAAGAGTCCGAAATGTAACGGGAGGCGCCACGGAAGCCCAACATGGGGTTTTCTTCTTCCGGTTCATAGATGGTGCCGCCGATCAGGTTAGCGTATTCATTGGACTTGAAGTCAGACAAACGCACGATGACGCGCTGCGGATAAAACGCCGCCGCCAGTGTTGAAATGCCCTCAACCAGTTTCTCAATGTAGAAATCGACCGGAGACGAATAACCGGAAATGCGCTTCTCCACGACCTGCTTAACATCGCGAGGAAGGGTGTCAAAGTTCAACAGCGCCTTGGGATGCACGCCGATCATACGGTTAATGATGAACTCCAAACGCGCCAGACCCACGCCCTCATTGGGCAACGCCTGGAAGTCAAACGCGCGATCCGGGTTACCGACGTTCATCATGATTTTGAACGGCAGTTTTGGCATGGATTCAACGCTGTTTTTCTGCAATTCAAAGTCCAGCAGACCTTCATAGATCATACCGGTATCGCCTTCGGCGCAGGATACCGTCACATTGACGCCGTCCTTCAACAACTCGGTCGCGTCTCCACAACCGACGACCGCTGGGATACCCAACTCACGGGCGATAATCGCCGCATGACAGGTACGACCGCCGCGATCCGTCACGATGGCGGAAGCACGCTTCATTACAGGCTCCCAATCCGGATCGGTCATATCTGTGACCAAGACATCGCCATCCTTAACCTTATCCATCTCGGAGATATTGGTGATGACGCGAACCGGTCCGCTTCCGATTTTCTGACCGATACTACGACCTTCACAAAGCACTTTACCCTTCTCTTTCAACAGGTAACGCTCCATGACGGCGGAAGCGCGGCTCTTAACGGTTTCAGGGCGCGCCTGTACGATATACAGCTTGCCGTCGTCGCCGTCTTTCGCCCACTCGATATCCATCGGACGGTCGTAATGCTTTTCAATAACCAACGCCTGACGCGTCAGCTCATAAATTTCCGCATCAGTCAGGGAAAACTTACCACGATCTTCCTGATCAACATTCACCGTTTGCACGGACTTGCCGGCGGAGCCGTGATCGCCATACACCATCTTGATGGCTTTACTGCCCAGATTGCGACGCAGTACAGCGGGACGACCGGCTTCGAAAGTGGGCTTGTGAACATAGAATTCATCAGGATTCACGGCGCCCTGCACAACCGTTTCGCCCAGACCGTAAGATGCAGTGATAAACACAACATCTTTAAAGCCTGACTCCGTATCCAGGGTAAACATAACTCCACTGGATGCGGATTCGCTGCGCACCATGCGCTGAATGCCCGCAGACAACGCCACGTGACTGTGTTCAAAACCATGGTGGGCGCGGTAAGAAATAGCGCGATCATTAAACAGCGACGCAAAAACTTCTTTCACTGCGTGTCTAATATTTTCGACGCCAACGATATTCAGGAATGTTTCCTGCTGGCCTGCGAAAGAGGCGTCCGGCAGGTCTTCTGCAGTAGCGGAGGAACGAACCGCCACCGCCATATTCTGATTGCCTTCTTGCAACTTAGCGACGCCAGAGGCGATCGCTTCATCCAACTGCTTGGGGAAAGGAGTGTCAGTAATCCATTGGCGAATACGGGAACCGGTTTCCGCTAACGCTACCACATCGTTCACATCCAACTTGGCCAGCTCATCATGAATGCGCTTATCCAATCCTTCGGTTTGGAGGAACTCACGATAAGCGTGAGCGGTAGTGGCGAACCCCAACGGAACGGTAACCCCGGCATGGGCCAGGTTACTGATCATCTCGCCAAGTGAGGCGTTCTTTCCCCCCACTTTGTCGATATCGCCCATACCCAGGCTTTCAAACCAAATGATGTAATCTTCCAAGGTGCTTCTCCCTAGTCAAATCATAGCGTTTGGCGTCAAACTACGAAGCATGTCGCAAATCATAGCTCAGCGGCGCCACACAGTTGTAACCGTTTACCGAGATAACTACAAGTAGCAGCCATCCCTATGATGTTTATGCCTAATCTTATTTGTGATTCACTTTATAAGCGACTTATCCGGCGTAGTCTAGCATCTGTATACTGGGCTCTGCACCCAACAATACAGGAAGACAATTAGCAATTAGGCGATTACGATCAAGTCTTTCGATTGCGGCATTCCAGACCAGTCTTGTCGGCGGCGGGACTCGCGACAAAGGAAACGCACAGATACATTTAAATCATAACTAACTATTACTTCCGCCTTTTATATGCTTTGAGCAGGTTAAACTTCATGAAAAGAACCGCATTTTTTATATCCGACGGCACAGGCATTACCGCCGAAGCCTTGGGACAGAGTCTGCTGGCGCAGTTTGAATTCATAGAATTTGAAAAGATCACCCTGCCATATATCGACTCACTGGAAAAAGCCCGCAAAGCCGTCGCACGCATAGATAAAGCATCGGAAATAGACGGCAATAAACCCGTCATATTCGACACCATCGTAAACAGTGAAATTCGCGCTGAAATACGCAAAAGCCAGGGGTATATGATTGATATCTTTGGCACTTTCCTGGAGCCTCTGGAGCAGGAACTAGGATCAAAATCCACTTATACTGTCGGCAAATCCCACTCTATCGTCAGCAACTCCTCTTACAACCGTCGTATTGACGCTATGAACTACGCCCTGGAGAACGACGATGGGGCCCGGATCCGCTACTACAACGAGGCGGACATCATTTTGGTTGGCGTCTCCCGTAGCGGCAAAACGCCCACCTGCATTTACCTTGCACTGCAATACGGCATCAAGGCGGCCAACTTCCCTTTGACCGAAGACGACATTCTTGACCAGCGCCTGCCGGAATCGCTGCGCAGCTATCGCGAAAAGATTTTCGGTCTGACCATAGACCCCGAGCGTCTCGCAGTCATTCGTAATGAGCGCAAGCCCAACTCCAAATACGCCTCCATCAAGCAGTGTAATTATGAAGTGGAAGAAGTAGAGCTGATGTACCGTCGCGAGCGTATTCCTTACCTCAATTCCACCGACTATTCCGTTGAAGAAATATCCACCCGAATTATGATGATGACCGGCATCGAGCGCCGTATTCGCTAACAAAAAAAGCCCCGGCAACCTGCGTCGCCGGGGCTTCTATGTCATTACATCGCCGTGAGGCGTAGCGATTTATATCTTGTGAATAGCCAGATTCAGCTTGGTGAAAGTATCCTTAGCGTTCTCTCCACCCACCACCGCCACACTGGCCTCTTTGTTCAGCAGATAAGTGTTGGCCACCCTCTCCAAATCTTCCATCGTCACAGCAAGCACGCGACGACGGAACTGTTTCCGCTGCTCGGCCGTGCGACCGAACAACTCGCTATGGAAAGCGGACTTCGCTTCGCCAGCAGGAGAGCGCGGCTTATCAATGTTGCTCACTACGCCCAACACCGCCTGCTCAAGCTCAGCAGGGTCGTGCTCACGATTCAGCAGCCAAGTGACTGAATCGTCAAAGTCGCTCAACGTCCCTTCTATCCGCGGGTCGCGGTAGGAGTAGAAGCGGAATACGGAGTTGGCGTTATCCTGTCCCGCCCCGGCTCCATAGGCGCCGCCCTGCTCACGGATCGCCCGATGCAGGAAGCCGTTGCGCAGATAGTGCCCCAATACAGTCAATGCCGCGGCATCGGCATGATCGCTGGGAACCGTCGCATAGACTTTCGCGCAGAAGCTTACTTGGCTGTTGGTGATCCAACCCACCTGACAATGCTCTCGCGTAGCAGGCAGGTTAAGCAGACTGACTTCAGAATCAGACGCAGCCTCACCCCATCCTGCAAATGCAGCCTGATTGAACGCATCCAAATTGGCTGGCTCTGCAACGCTCAAAAACTGCGCTGGATTGGCGATAAGCTTCTGGTGCAACTGCTTCAAACTATCCGCAAACGCCTGCAATTTCGCTTTATCCGCAAAGGATTTATCCAGCGCCTTGATCCACTGAATGCCCGCCAAACCGCCAGTGCGGTGACCAATCGCCCCCGCAGGACTTAAGCGACTCGCCGCCGCCATCATCGCCATACCGTGACCATTACTGGTAACGCCCTGCTCCCTTCTGGAAGCCAGCAACGCCACCAGCTCCTTGATGCGATCCAGCTCATCAAAGCGCGGCTGATATAAAAACTCTTTCATCAGACCAATCAACTCGGCCTGATTACGCTGCAACGCCTTGCCGGAAACAACCAGGAAGCCCTTGCACTTCTGTTCATCCGCCACCTCGCCGCGAATCTCCCAATAACAGGAAACACCGCCGGTGTAGGCGGATTGGCGCTCTTGCATCTCCAGATAGGAACACTCACCAGCGCCGACTTCCGCCAGACAGAAAGTCAGCAGCGGCAACAGCGATAATTCCTCATCACTCAGATCCGGCAATGGCAAAATAGCCTGATGATAGATTATGCCGTTAGTTCCCTGAGCATACGCTGTCAGCGGTAGAACGCCTTGAGCCTTGACCGGCTCAGGAATCGCGATATCCAGAGGAACATCATCCAGACCCACTTTAGGAAGAATATCTTCCGGGTCTTTTTGATTCTGGCGCTCGTTCAGCGCTTGTGCCTGAGCGACGATTTTCTGCTTTTCTTCATCCGACAAACGGCTCTTAACGGCCTGTAATTTAGCGTGAGTATATTTTTCCCGCTGAGCTTCCAATTGCGCATCTGGAGCCAAGGTCAGAGTAATGCGATGTGGATTATCCAGCAGCAGCTCTTTCACCAGAGTCTTGATGTATTCCGGGTTCTTGATGCGCTCACGCAACTTCACCAGCACCGGATCAATGTCCAATAATTCCGCAGGATCTACGCCCTGCAGCGCAGGCGACATGGCCGCCAGAATCAATTGCAGGCCGTAAGGATAAGAATCGCCGGAAATCTCACGCTGACTCAGTTCCAACTGGTGCAACACAGCTTCAAGTTTCTCCAGTGGTACGCCTTCCGTCGACACTTTTTCCAGCACGCCGACGACCAAAGACTCAAACGCTGCTGCGCGCTCAGGCTCAGAGCCTTCTATTCCGCACACAAACGCCATTTCTTTATAGGAGTCTTCCAAGCCGCAGAGGCCGGATGGAGAGTGCCCCAAATCCGTCGTCTCCAGTGCATGCATTAATGGAGATGCGCTGTTTTCCAGCAGAACATTGGACAGCAGGTGAGCTTCCAGATTGCGCTCAAGATCGCCGCTCGGCGTCAACAGCCAGCCCATAACAATATGTGACTTGGAGGCGGACTCTTCTTCCGCCGCCAGCGGATAGGCTTCTTGCACGCGAATCGGCGAGAAGTAACGCTTTTCATCACTAATCACAGGAATATCGTCAGAGCGCTCGAACTGTTGCAACGCCTTGTCTTCAAATACTTTCTGCAGCTCACTCGCCGGCAGATCGCCAAAGGTCATGAACACGGCGTTACTGGGGTGATAATGCTTACGATAAAACTGCAACAGTTGCTCGTGAGTCAGGTCGGGGATATGGTCAGGCTCTCCCCCGCTGTTGAAATGATACGTGGATGTCGGGTACAGATATTTGGTGACCGCCCCCCACAATTGCGACATCGGCGAACTCATTGCGCCTTTCATCTCATTGTAGACAACACCTTTGTAGACTAGGTCAGAATTGGGATTTTCCGCTTCTTCAAACTCAAAGCGGTGCCCTTCTTGCGCAAAATCCAACTCATTCAGATTCGCGAAAAACACGGAATCCAAATAGACATCCAGCAGATTAAAATAATCCTTGCGGTTCTGACTGGCGAACGGATAAGCCGTCCAGTCGCTGCTGGTGAACGCGTTCATAAAGGTATTCAGTGAACGCCGGGTCATCATGAAAAACGGATCGCGCACAGGGAAATTCTTGCTTCCGCACAGCGTTGTGTGCTCAAGAATATGGGCGACGCCAGTGGAATCCGTCGGCACTGTGCGCAACGCAACCAGAAAGACGTTTTCTTTTTGCTCGGAACTCAAGTGAAAGTGCCTGGCTCCGGTTTTCAGATGCCGGAATTCCTGAAGCTCAATTTTCAACGCATCTATTTTGCGCCGGCTAATGCATTCAAATGTGGGATGGGCGATATCCAAAGACAACGAGTCAGACATTTATTTCCAGCCAATCTTTACGAGTGTCGAGTTAGTTTTAATTCCTTGCGCCGCTCTCCTGAAGGCTGCCGATACGCTCAAAACCGCGCCTACAGAGAACGACAATTGAAACAAGTGTAACAGAGAGAACAGATATTTACCGAATACCGTACCCGACATATCTTTCTATCTCCTCGATTGCGCATTCCTATGGCAGGCAATCATTTATTGGGAACATCCCGGTTGAGATAGGAGTCGAAATCCGGGCGCTGCGGCAGAAATTCTTCAAACAGGTTTGAGTTGACCAAAAAGTCAGCAGTCGCCGAATTGCAGGCGCTGGGCACATTCCACAAGGTCGCTAAACGCAGCAGCGCCTTGATATCGGGGTCGTGCGGCATCGGCTCCAACGGGTCCCAGAAGAATATCAGCAAATCAACTTTTCCCTCTGAGATCAAAGCGCCTATCTGCTGGTCTCCACCAAGTGGACCGCTATGGCAGCGCCTGACATCTACTCCCGTTTTTTCAGCAATTAATTTTCCCGTCGTCCCCGTCGCGTAGACTGTACATTTGTTCAGTTTAACGCTATTTTTTTCCACCCAGGCGATCAGGTCGGCCTTTTTGTTATCGTGAGCGATAAGAGCGACACTGGTGACGCCCTTGGGGCGATTTACTTGATCTGTCATGTAGTTACATCCACTATTTCAGACTTTATTCTATACATGCTAAAACGCTGACATCGGCAGATCGGATGTAGCTTTTTATACGAATATGTCAGAACCCAAAGGCAAAGACCAGACTCTATGACAAGCGAAAACAACAACGAAACGCCGGCCGGCGAGTCTCCAGCTCCAGCTCCAGCTCCAGCTCCAGCTCCAGCTCCAGCTCCAGCTCCAGCTCCAGCTCCAGCT
>NZ_JAHMIN010000029.1 GCF_018986435.1 Hahella sp. HN01
TTCCGAACTCAGAAGTGAAACAGTCCAGCGCCGATGGTAGTGTGGATTACCCATGCAAGAGTAGGTCGTCGTCAGGCTCTTAATACGAAGAACCCGTCCTCGTGACGGGTTTTTTTTGCCTGAAATTTAACGTCGGGCCCTGCGCCACAGCTATCCCTTCTGCAAACACTCAGTGAAAGTCCCGCGAGTGTGACTCCAGACCTTCCAGATGTGACGTCAGGTCTATCAACCGGTGGGCGATGACGTGCGCAGTCCTCCCTTCGTCGTCCTTATCGATCTCCCCGTATACCATTAGCAGTCGCGACTTGACGAGAGCGTCCATCTGCGCCATCGCGGTTTTTTTCCAGACAATGATATTGATTGAGCCTGTTTCGTCTTCCAGCGTGAGAAAGGTGACTCCGGTCGAGGTTTTTGGGCGTTGTCTATTAATGACTACGCCTGCGACATGGGTCTTGAGGCCGGATTTTTGGTTTAGCAGTTCAACCGCTGTTGAGCAGTGAGGAATTAGATTGGCTTCTCGGAGATAGGCCAGGGGGTGGTCACCTAGCACTACGCCTGTGCTGGCATGATCTTCATAAATGTTGTCCAAACGGCTGGGAGGCTTGAAGTCTACGCCTCTGTATTCAAACTCGGAGAAGAGTTGATAGTAATAAAGAAAGCCTGAGCACTCCCAACGTTGCTGATATCTATTGTCGCCTAACGAAGTCAGAGCGTTGGCGGAGGCAAGGGCTTCAAGGTCTTCTCTAGTTATTTTCGGAAGATGCATTACCTGTGCGAGAGAAGTAAAACCTTCGTCGGTTCTATGCTGGATAATAGAGACTACAGCCTCTTCTGATAACCCTTTAACGAGCTTGAACCCCAGCCGTAAAGCACCTTCTTTTGTGTTGTCAGTGTGTGGTTCTAAACGGTGCTCCCAGTAACTATTATTTATATCCACGGGCAAGACGATAACGCCATGTCGTTGAGCGTCTTGGACTAATTGCCAGGGAGCATAAAAGCCCATTGGCTGGCTGTTTAAGAGTGCGCAGCAGAAAGAGGAAGGGTAATAGTATTTAAGCCAGCCCGAATGATAGGCCAGCAGCGCAAAACTGGCGGCGTGGGACTCAGGAAAGCCGTATTCGCCGAAGCCCTCTATTTGTCGACATAAACGCTGAATATATTCCTGGCGTACACCTTTGTTAAGCAGATTGGTTATCAGTTTGTCCATTAACTTGCCCATATGACCGCGGCGTTTCCAGCTAGCCATAGAGCGTCTTAGTTCTTCTGCTTCTTCGGAAGTGAAACCAGCCCCAACAATGGCTATGGCGATAACCTGTTCCTGAAAGATGGGAACGCCGAAGGTACGTTTCAGAATGGGTTTTAGCTCAGGTAACGGGACGTCTTCAGGATCTTCCAGACTATGTCGTCTACGCAGATAGGGGTGAACCATATCGCCATGAATCGGACCAGGCCTGACAATCGCCACTTGCACCACAAGATCATAGTATTTTTCTGGTCTGAGACGAGGAAGCATGTTCATTTGGGCGCGAGACTCCACCTGAAAGAGCCCAACTGTGTCGGCCTGCTGCAACATGCCATAAACTTGGGAATCTTCTTCTTTGGGGATGCTGTCCAAAGAGAACGTCTTTCCCGTTATTTCACTAATATATGTCATACATTTTTTCAGTGCTGTCAGCATGCCTAGCGCCAACACATCGACTTTCATTAATCCAAGAGACTCAAGATCGTCTTTGTCCCACTGTATGACTGTACGCTCTTCCATTGTGGCATTTTCTATTGGGACCAATTCAACTAAAGGGCCAGCGGATAAAACAAAGCCGCCTACGTGCTGAGATAAGTGCCTTGGAAAGCCTAGCAGTTCAGGTAGCAACTCTTTAAAACATGTCAGGATATGATTGTCCTGAGAAACCTGAGGCGTGATGACTTCATCTATCCAGTTCTGTCCCCGATATCGCCAGCCATAGTTAGCGATCACATTTTCGAGCTGCAATAAGTCGACTCCTAGCGCCTTACCCAAGTCCCTTATTGCGCTTTTGGGGCGATAAGTAATTACGGTTGCAGCAATGGCGCAGCGCTCACGGCCGTAGCGCCGATAGAGATATTGGATAATTTCTTCTCTGCGCGCATTTTCGAAATCCACATCAATATCTGGTGGTTCGTCACGTCCCTTGGATATAAAGCGCTCAAAAAGAAGGCTGGCTTTGGTGGGGTCAACAGCGGTTATACCAAGACAATAGCAAACCACAGAGTTTGCGGCCGAGCCTCTTCCCTGACAGAGTATGTCTGATTTTTTCGCGTAATCCACAATGTCGAAAATAGTCAGGAAGTAATACTCATATTGCAACTCACTGATGATCTTAAGTTCTTTCTCCAATGTAGCTAAAACTGATTCAGGTATGCCTTGTGGAAAACGAAGATGCGCCCCTTCATAAGTCAGGCGACGTAAATAAGCGCTAGGGTCGTCTCCTTCGGGAACGACTTCCTTGGGATATTGGTAACGGATTTCATTCAACTCAAATGTGCACCTCGCTGCGACCTTCAGGCTCTCTTGTATTGCGCTAGGGGGATAAGTTTCATGAACTTCACTTAAAGGGCGTAAATAGTTTTCCGCATTAGGAGCCAGGCGCTCTTTTATAGAGTCCACAGATTGATTGAGGCGAATTGCTGTCAGTGCGTCGTGAAGCGGCTTTCGCTCGGGCGTATGCATCTTGACTTCATTGCTGCACACAACAGGGAGGCTATAGGCCTCGGATAGCGTTTGTATAAGCTCTCGCTTTGAGCTGTCCTCTTCTGACAGGGATAGCTCCAACAATAGCCATAGACGGCCAGAGAACGCTTGTACTAACGCTGGGATAAACTCTTGATCACTTCGCTTGGGGCGCCAAAGTAGGAGGCCTTGCTTGATGCTTTCATTAAGGTCATGAGGTGAAAATCGATAGTCCCCTTTTTCTGCCTTTCTCCTGCAGTTGGTAATAAACCGGCAGAGTTCGCCATAAGCTTTTTTATGGGGCGTCAGTACGACAAAGCAATCTCCTTCATAATTAAACTCGCTGCCAATGATTAGCTTAAACGCTGAAGCTTCAGGAGTTTCCTCCCTGAGTCGGCGTAGCTCTCGCCACGCTTTGACAGCGCCGGCGACGGAGCACTCGTCCGTGATCGCCAAGGCGCTGTAGCCCTGTTCAATGGCTTGTTGCACTAGCTCTTCAGGGTGAGACGCGCCTTTTAGAAATGAATAGTTGCTTATGCAATGGAGCTCGGCGAAGGACATGGAATAATTGCTGTTTCAGGAAAAAAAACCGTGCCGGAACCACTGTTTTTCAGGGGTATGAAAAATCCAGTGCAAACTATTGTTTGGAGTGACGGCAACATAGTAGTCCCGCTTTACGGCATATTTATCCCACCAGCCCGAATCTATGCGTAGTGGCCCATGAAGCAGCTTATAAGACTCAATATTGATAAGCGGCGCCGAAGGCAGCAGCCAAACCGGCTGTGGTGAGGTGCGTGAACGTGGATGTTTTACAAGCGCGGGTAACGGCGTTTGTTGGGTTTTTAGTTCTGGTCTATGGTCGGTGGTCAGACTAAGAAAATGCACATGATCGGAGCCCAGCCGGGCAGCCAGTCGATTGAGCAAGCGTGTTTTTTCAGCAGCAATATTTTCGTTGAAATGAGCGAATAAATACTCTGACTGTTGGGGCGCTTCTTCAAAGTTGGAGGCGAAAAGCTCAACCATTACAACCGGGGCGGACAGCTCTATTCTCTCCAGGCTCTTATTCAGGATGTATAACCAGGAGTCGGGCCGGTTATCTCCCTGTGCGAGTCTGATGCTCTCTAGGGTCGGCGGTTGATGACGATGAATAAGGCGTACTTCCAAGGACTGACTAATCAGGCAGCGCTCCTGTAAAAAAAGGCAGAACTCTTTAATGGCTTTGGCTAAGTAGAAGAGCAAAGGCTGTAGGCTTTCAAATTCCTGCTCCAGGTCTAGCCGCTTTTTGAAACGGCTTGGAGGAGTAAAAGGCGAAGGCCGCCAAGGTTTGCGGCCAAGCGCGTGGTCAAGATACAAAGCAAGGTCTGCATCGATTCGATACGCAAGATCGCAGCTTGGAAGTTTGGCGATATCATAAATAGTTTTTAGACCCACCTTGCGCAGCTTATATTCAGTACGACTCTCCAGCTTCAGGCGATCTAATTTCAGGAGCTTGAGCGCCCGCCAAAAACTCTCGGCGTTTACATCTTTTTCTAGGTTTGAGCGAGCAAGGAGGCGGGCGGCTTTGGGGTGAGGCGCTGTTGCGTTCAACGTGGTAACGCCAAGGGCTGAAAACGCCTGCTGAATGTCCTGGCGCAATTGTGAAGGGCGTGTATACAGGCGTTTCATTGAGGCGACTTCCAAATACAAACCGTTAGGCTCGTCCAGGCTGACCCAAGAGGAAAAGCGGTTAGCAATTTGCGCTGCTCGATGTATTGCTTGCGTTTGCTTGTGGGGCTTTATGTGGAGAACCTGTAAGGTGGGGCATAGGCAGAATGCTGTGTTTAATAGCATCCCAGTATCCACGCCTGAGTCCGAGGCGCTCGCGTTTGCGTCAACAATGACAGAACCATTTTCCTGAATCAGAGCAATGGGAGTGGTTTCTCTGAAATCTGGACTCCACGTTTCTGCATACAGGTGTGGAAAGTAAAGATATAACCATCGCATAAGATCATACCGCCTTTGAACTTACCTGGTTCTTTCCCTACGAGCGTCACTTTCGGCTTCCGTGTGAAATGAGGAGCGCCTAAAAAGAGAGAGCGGATGTAGCGAGTCTATGGCCACTTTGGATGTCGCCCACCCTCTACGCTGTTTTAGGATCTCCACGCATAAGACTCCTTGAGAGAGCATATTTAAACGAACTCTCAATGAGCTGGGCGAGTTGGCGTACTGTCTATCCTGAAACAAGAAGCACGGCTTTTGCTGTTGAGCGGCAATAATCTGTAGTCGACGCACGTGCTCTGGTCGCATGCTCCCAGGCCATGCCAGTACCGCGGCGGACGATGAGCTTTTCAGACTTTCTTCTATCGACCAGAGCAAATCCCTGCGAGATTGAGGTTGCGTTATCAGGTTGTTGTAGAGACTTAAACCGCCATTAATTAATGCAGGCGCATATAGTGGATACGGCGGCGCTACCCACAGTATCCACTGTTCTTGATGGCTTAATGGAGCCAAAGCCGGAAACAAAAGGCTGACCTCTCCCATACCTGGTGATCTATATCCTATTTCTGTCACGCCATCCGCTGGCCATCCACCGTCGGCCAATGCTTGGTTCAAAGATGGAAAGCCAGTATCCAATCCTTTTATTGGGGCTGAAGAGAAATGTCTTCCTCGCCATATCTGGCCTCGATTAATTGCTTGTTCTAGCCCTGATTTGTTCATTGTCTGAGTAGAATTAAGTTTAAATAAAAACACTGTATATAAAAACAGTATTTTTGTCAAAATGGAGATTACTTACTCTTTTTTAGGCCATGGATATTCAGTTATGCTTCCAAACGGCCCCGCTTAAATAAGCGGTTACAGGAAAAGCGAAACATGTGACAACGAGGCATTCATGGAAATAAGAGAGGCGTTAGAACAGGACTTTGAGCAGATTTGGCGGATATTTCACTCTGTGGCTGTCGCGGGAGAAACCTATGCTTACGCCCCTGACACAAGTAAAGAGGAAGCCTACGAATTATGGTTGCGGCAGCCACAGAAAACCTATGTCGCAGTTGAAGGCGATACAGTCCTGGGAACCTATTACCTGAAACAAAATCAATTGGGGTTGGGCTCCCATGTCAGCAATTGTGGCTACATGGTGGCGGAAGCCGCCCGTGGCAAAGGTGTGGCGGCGTCCCTGTGCGAACACTCGCAGGCCATGGCGAAAAAGTATGGGTACAAAGCCATGCAATTCAATTTTGTGGTATCCACTAACGAAGTCGCGGTTAATCTGTGGCGCAAGTTGGGCTATGACATCGCCGGCCGCCTTCCCAAAGCCTTCCGTCACTCAAAGCTTGGACTGGTGGATGCGTTGGTTATGTATAAGTGGCTGGGGGACTAAGACTTGGTGGAGGCTAGCCCATAGGTGGCGTCACCTATGGGCAGTTTTAAATTACTGCCTGCTAAGCATTATCTCAGCACTTTCGAGCTGTGGTGACTCCAAGACCCATTTTGGGTTTTTGTCATGGAACTTTTCTAATGAGCCTAATAAGGTATCTGATATTTTGGATTTCCATTTGGAACCAATAGCGTGAGATTTTCCTTCAATAAGTACGGACAATACCCGCTTATTTTTGCTTACAAAACTGTTTCTATACCACTCGATGAAGCTATCTTTAGAGATCGACTTTATTGCATCCGCCATACGTGCTTCGCTGTCAAAATGGAGGCTTCCATTCGCAATTTCTCTCCAGTATAAAGAAGACTTCTCTTGTGTTTTTTTCGGGGCGTTAAGCTCTGCCGTTAAAGAGTTTTTAAACACGTCAAAGTCGTTATCCTGCATACTTGTCAACCGCCCCTGGAAGTATTCCAAAAAGCTTAGTGTTTCTTGCTCTAATCTATCCGGCGCGGAAACAGGCGACTGCATGATGAAATTCATGCCAGGAATATTCAAATAATTACTAATAGTTGCGTGCACTACATAGCCAAGCTGTTTTTCTGTGCGTAACTCTTTGAAGAAAGAGTCAGATAACATTTTTTCCAGAAGACCAAAGTTTGCTTGCTCACTATAACTTGCAGAGTTGCCTTGGACATATATCATAGAGACAGAGTCAGTGAACTCTGACTCCTCAATAACATGCGTGATTCCTAATGGTAGACGAGTAATATACTCTCTTACTTTAGCGGAGTTGGTTTCGCTGATAATTGTATCTGAAATCATTTTGCTCCATTTTTCAGCCTGTGGTTTCTCAATGTTTCCATAGGAAAAAGTGGTTACATGTAGATTGTCTCTAAAGTCGCCCAAGAGATTAATCATTCTGGGATAAGATGCTTCGCGCATACCTGAAGCGAGCTCAGCTAAGCCATAGCTAGGTAAGTGAATAATTTCATCTGTAAAAAAATTGGCCATAACCAATGGATGTGTCCGCTCTTTATATTTTTTTAAGTGATACATCCAGCCATAGCGATATTCTTCGTAATGGCGTTCTTTCTCACGAAAATCCTTGATTTCATTAAGTACATTCGTAAGTAAGAGTTCTATGCTTTCGGGATAGCCTTGAAACTGCAGTTCAAAGCCGTTTTTAACCCTGCTAATATTCAGACTGGTGTTAATTTCTTCAGCAATGGATAGCTGCTCTTTAAGTTTGTCTTGCAATAGACTCCAAAATAATTGGGATAACGCTGAAGAGCGTCGGTCTTGATCCATCTCGGGTGATCGCAGTAATACGTAATAATAGGCAAGTGGGCTGCCGACCTCAGTGTTTTTTCCATGCCATGCATTAATATTGGGGTGAGAGCTGAGCCTATGAGGCTCGTCATCTGAGCCACTTATAACTTCTATCTCGCCCTTCGGCAAAAATTGGTTGGCGGAAGGAAGAAGAAATCCATAATCGCCTTTAGGCTTATAATGCTTTTGATCAGAAACCGAAAGCTTATTAGCGGAATAGGCCGTATGAAACCATTTTGTTTCACCAGATACTATAAAATTAGGGTGTGCGATAACAGCTATCATGTTGTCTGGGCGTATGGCGTCTAGTAACTTCTGATAAAGCTGTGGTTTAAACTCTTCCGACACGTAGCCTTTGGCTAATGCATAATTCGGCCCATAGCGACGTAAATTACTCGTGGTTTCTGTGATGTTTAGCGACTCAAAGAAACACTTTTGCAGGCCTTTATGTTTCAGAAATTCTTTATATCTCCATTCATCCAGTGGTTCTTTTTTTAATAAATCAGCATAGGCCATTAAGCGTCGGATGACATCCCAGTACTGCTCGCCTCCTTGATAGTATAAGTCGATGTATATCTCTATCCTTGATGCATCGGGGTCGCTTGTATTGAACTGAACTGATAAACCACTGGCATAATCATTATCGCGTAAGCTGCTGGACAGTGTGTTGGGAACCTGTTGCTCCAGTAGGTAGCTTATAAACTCTTCTGGCGCTGACTTAAACTCACTTCGAATATTTTCGATTGGAAAATATAGGATCATATATCTTTCGTCGTCATTGAGTTTGGCTTTAACAATAGAAGGAACTTTCTCCAAGCTCAATGCTTTCGGGGGCGACGGTGGCGTTGCTGAAGGTCGTATAGGTAGGTGGCTAAACCTGTCTTTCAACAATGTTTCAAGTAGCTCATTGGATTGCGGAGCGCTTACAACAAGCACCATCTTGTCTGCGCTATAGTGAGCTTCCCACCAAGCTCTAACACGCTGCGCCAGCTCTGCATCGCTAAATGCGGCAAAAGATTTTCGGTTGCCCATACCGAAACGAGTGATCGGATGACGATCTGCGAAGGACTCAGCGGCGACCTCGCTTAATCGCCAGTAGTACATGTCTTTTCTATACCGATATTCCGCTTGGATTGCCTTTCTCTCCCTGCCTACATATTTAGTATCAAGGGTAGGGGCGGCCATAGCGTCGGAAAAAAGGTCCAGGGCTTTCTCTAAGTGCTCTGGATCAACATCAAAGTGGTAGTTTGTAGCCTCATAGTCCGTAGTGGCGTTTATTGACCCCCCATGCTGAGCGAGAAAAGACTGTAAACTGTCAACAGCTGGATAATTTTTTGATCCAAGAAAAAGCATGTGCTCTAGAAAATGAGCCATGCCAAGAATGTCCTCGGGATCTTGTTGAGTTCCTACGCCAACTTCCAGCGAGAAACGTGCTTTATTTAGAGAAGGGTCAGATATGGTTAGTACCCTTAGGCCATTATCAAGCTGCCTATGAGAATAAGTTTTTGGAAACTTGCACTCTTTAGGAAGCAATGGGTTGATTTCTTCAGCGTAAGCGCTAGCAGAGAGAACTAAAGCACAGGATAAGTAAATGAAGTGTGTAATACAGCGAAAAGACACTAAAAACTCCAATGATCAGACTAATCTGGTTGGGGGAATTACTATTTATCAGGGGGTATGGGGCGACTGCATTGATGGGAATGCTACGACAGGGATGATTCCGTTCGATGAAGCTCCAGCATACTACTGGTTAACAAGCGCGCTATTTTATAAGCTTTTTCCCAAAAGATTAACTAAATTTTAGAAAACAAGTGACGGGCATATTAACTTCAGCCTGTTGGGCAGGCATTACCAACGTCCAGTAATGTGAGTAGACGTAATAAAGGAGCACCCCATGCCAAGCCTGGGATTACAGACTGATTTGGTGTTCAGCCAGTATTCCGGTGTGGTTGAGGATGTGGGTCGGTATGTTGTGATTACCACGCCGAGCAATCCGAATTATTACTTTGGCAATTATCTGTTGTTGAAGGCGCCGCCGCAGGCGGGGCAGTGGACTGATTTGGAGTTGGATTTTGCGCGTTATGTTGGCGCGCCGCCGCGGATTAAGCATTTTGCGTTTCAGTGGCGCGTCAGCGGTGAAGAGGACGGGGCTGATATGAGCGGTTTTATGCAGCGGGGTTATGAGTACATGGAATGTGCGGTCCTCACTGCGAGGCAAGCAGCGCTGTTAGAGCCGCAGAAGGTTAACGCTGATATTGATGTGCGGACGCTGCAGTCGGAGGAAGATTGGCGCGCTTGGTATGAGCTTGAGCTGCAGGAGCGGGATGTCGATCAGCCGAAGGAGGAGTATGTCGCCTTCCTTCAAGGCGTTCGGGATATGTACCGCAGCATGATCGTTGCGGGAAGAGGAGATTGGTTCGGCGCGTTTCAGCAGGGAGAGTTGGTGGGCAGTGTTGGTCTCTTTTTTTATGAGCGTATCGGCCGGTTTCAGAACGTGCTGACCAAGTCCTCCCATCGAAGCAGGGGGATATGCCACACACTGGTGCACGCCGTCGCCAAAGCGGGTTTTGATCGGGCAGATATATTGGTCATGGTGGCGGATGAAAACTACCACGCTGCGCGAATTTATGAATCCTTGGGCTTTCGACCCAGCGAGCGACAGGCGAGTCTGTGTCGTCGTAATGAGGGTGGGAGTCAGTTGAACGGGGAGAGTGGTGAGAAGACAAGCAAGCCGGAATAACTCTCCGGCCTGCTTTTGAACTGCGATCAGTTGCCGGTTTTCAGCTTCTGCCAGTAATCGTTATAAATTTCCATGGCTTCGCCTACGTCCTGCTGGAAGTCGCCTTTCTGGATGACTTCGGCGGGTGGGAAGATGGTTTGATTGTTACGCAGCTTTTCGTCCAGCAGGCTCAGCGCTGATTTGTTGGGAGTGGCGTAGCCGATAAACTCCACGCAACGCTTGGCGATTTCCGGTTGCAGCATGAAGTCGATGAACTTGAGCGCATTTTCCTTATGCTCAGCGCCAGCGGGAATGGCGAAGCTGTCCACCCAGAATGCCGCGCCTTCTTTGGGATAAATATACTGGATGTCCGGGTTTTCCTGTTGCGCCTGAATCACTTCTCCGTTCCAGATCATGCCTAGGTTGACGTCGCCGGCCATATAAGGCTCACGGGGCGCGTCTGAGTTATAAACCAACACGTTAGGCATCAGTGTTTTCAGCAGCTCATAAGCCTGTTTGATTTCCGCAGGATCAGTGGAGTTGCCGGAGTGGCCGTTAATTTTCAACGCCATGTGGAACACTTCGCGAACGTCATCAGTCAGCAGCAGGCTGCCTTTCCATTTGGGGTCCCACAGATCTTTCCAGGAGGTAATGCTCTTGGGATCGATCGCTTCCGCATTAATGCCAATGCCCGTGCTGCCCCAAGTGTAGGGGATACTGTATTGGTTGTCCGGATCGTAGGGTTTGTTCAGCAGGTTCGGGTCCAGATGCTTGAAGTTGGAAAGCTTGGACTTATCGATTGGCGCCAACAGACCTTCTTTGCGCATTTTCGAGATGTAGTAGCCAGAAGGCACGACGACGTCATAGCCTTTGCCTTTTTGTAGTTGGACTTTGGCGTACATGACCTCGTTGCTTTCGTAAGTGGCGTACTCCACTTCAATGCCGGTCTTGGCGGTGAACTCGTCCAGCACGCCTTCAGGTATGTATTCCGTCCAGTTGTACACGACCACTTTTTCCGCCGCCCGGGCTGTGCCTATAGCGGCGAACAGGAAGCCTGCCGCGAAGAGGAAGCCAGTTACAAAGGAGGTTTTTTTCATGCTTCGGTTTTCCTTTTCATAAGTAGCGTCACCACCGTGACAAGAGTTAAAGAAATAAACAGCAATACTGTGGCCAACACATTCACTTCAGGCGAAATGCCCACCTTCACCATTGAGAACACCCGAATGGGCAGAATCTCAAAACCGGGTCCGGTCACGAATGAGCTGATAATGACATCGTCCAGAGACAGTGTGAAACTCAGCAGCCAGCCGGAAATAACGGCGGGCAGGATAATCGGTAAAATGATCAGGCGAAAGATGCGGCTTTCACTGGCGCCTAAATCCTGCGCCGCTTCCAGTAAATTATCGTCAAACCCTTTCAATTGAGCGTAAACGGTAATCACGACAAAAGGCAGGCAGAACGTGATGTGGGCGATCAACAGGGACCAGAATCCCAGCTGAATTCCCAGTGCGATAAAAATAACCAGGAAGGTTATCGCCAGGACGATATCCGGCGACATCATCACCACGAACAATAAGCTGCCGGCGGTTTTCTTGAGGGGAAACTTATAGCGATAGATCGCCAGCGCCATTAACGCCCCAATGACTGTCGCCGCTGTCGCGGACAGACAGGCGATAAGCAGAGAGTTACCGAAGGCGTCCATCAACGCATCGTTATTCCACAGCTTTTCATACCAGCGCCAGGAGAAGCCTTTCCAGTCATAGCCGTACTTGGATTCATTGAACGAGTTGACCACCAGCACCAGTATGGGCAGATACAGGTACAGGAAGATCAGGCCGAGAAAACCGGACTTAAAGATTCTGATCATCGAGGCCTCCCATGCGCTGTACTTTCTTGTTGGCGGCGTAATACAGCCATAACATCATCCCCATGATGACAATCAGGGTGACGCTGAAAGCGGAGCCGAACGGCCAGTCCCGCACCACCAGGAACTGATTCTTGATGATGTTGCCCAACAGCAGGTTCTTGGCGCCGCCGAGCAGATCCGCCACATAGAACATGCCCATGGCGGGCAGGAATACAATCAAACATCCAGCGACGACCCCCGGCATGGTGAGCGGCAGTACGATGTGATAGAAGCGCTGCCAGAATCCCGCGCCCAGATCGTGGCCAGCCTCAATAAGATCCTTGTCCAGCTTGTCGAAGCTGGAGATCAACGGCAGGGCCATAAAGGGCAGCAGGATGTAAGTCAGGCCGAACACGACCGCGAACTCGGTATAAATCATCTGAATAGGGGCATCGATGACGCCAATGGCCTCCAGCACCCAGTTGAACAGGCCTTTATTGCCGAGCAAAAGCTTGATGGCGTAGGTGCGTATCAGGCTGTTGGTCCAAAAGGGGATGATCATCAGGAACATCATGAAGGCGCGCCAGGCCGGTGACATCTTGGCGACAATGTAGGCGAACGGGTAGCCGAGCAACAGACAGATCAGCGTCGCCTTGGCGGACAGCGCCAGACTCTGCCAGAAAACGTCGGCGTAAAGGGGCTCCCAGATACGGGCGTAGGCGTCCAGTGTCATCGGCCAGACCGCCAGATGCTCGGAGTCAGGCGTCATTACGCTGGTCAGCACTACCAGAAAGTGGGGCGCCAGAACGAACAACGCCAGCCAGGCCAGCGTCAAAATGATAATGAAACGGCGAAAAGGCGATTGGCTCACGTCAGGACTCCGCTTTGATCACGTGTTCCCAGCCATGCACCCAATCGACCCAGACTTTCTGATTGATGCTGTAGTCGAAGTCAGGATCGTCTTCATCAAAGAATTCACTGGCCATGATGGTCTGTCCTGACGGCAACTGGATCTGTGAGTCCAGGGTCTGTCCGGTGTAATTGCGCTCCAGTACTTTTCCTGAGAAACCAGGACGATCTGGCGCATCCTCCAGATATTCAATCCTCAAGTCTTCCGGGCGCAGTAATACATGTACTTTATCGCCCGCCTCGAAACGGCGGTCTGCGTGAATCTCACGCTTGAAGCCGTCCATCGCGGCGAGATAGCGGTAATCCCCCAGGTTTTCCAGGATTTCCGCGTTGAATACGTTGATTTCCCCAATAAAGCTGGCGACGAACAGATTATTCGGGCACTCGTATATTTCACGCGGTGTGCCTACCTGCTGCGCCTGACCATTGTGCATGACCAGAACGCGGTCGGACATGGACAGGGCTTCTTCCTGATCGTGGGTGACGTAGATAAAGGTGATGCCCAGCTTGCGCTGTAACTGTTTCAGCTCCA
Source organism: Hahella sp. HN01 (assembly GCF_018986435.1). Lineage (GTDB taxonomy): Bacteria > Pseudomonadota > Gammaproteobacteria > Pseudomonadales > Oleiphilaceae > Hahella. The sequence goes on from NZ_JAHMIN010000029.1 coordinate 13,398, forward strand.
TCTGCATCTGTTGGCGCAGTTTGTAATCCAGGGCGCTGAGGGATTCGTCCAGCAGCAATACTTTGGGGCGATTCACTACCGCGCGGGCGATAGCGACGCGCTGTTTCTGACCGCCTGACAGCTGATGCGGTTTACGCGTGGCGAAATCAGACAGGCGTACGGTGGCTAACGCCTCTTTTACGCGTTCGGCGATTTCCGGCTTGCTGACCTTGGCCATTTTCAGACCGAAGGCCACATTGTCGAACACGGTCATATGGGGGAACAGGGCGTAACTCTGAAACACCGTATTCACCGGTCGCTTTTCCGCGGACAGCTTGGAAACATCCTGCCCGTTCAGCATGATGCGCCCTTCATCCGCGCCCTCAAATCCGGCGATCAGGCGCAGCACGGTGGTTTTGCCGCAGCCTGACGGCCCCAAAATCGTAAAGAATTCTCCGTCTTCAATGCTCAAGTTGAAGCCCGACAGCACTTCTTGCGTATCAAAACGTTTGGTGATGTCGGCAAGCGTAAGAATGGGCGGTTTGCTCAATGTGTATAACCCTGACTCTGTGACTCCGCGAAAATCGCGGGAAAAGTGACTTTTCTGGCAACGTTTAACGTATGACCCTCTTCAACCCCGCGATTAAAGTGGATTGCATGGCCAACGTCAATTCCGGTCTAAGACTTAATGTCTATACTTTAGCCAGAAGTGACGAAATGACGCCTGTGAACAACGCAATTAGGAGGCTTTAATGAAGCGCCTTATTCTATCTGTTTTGACTGTCTTTATCGCCGCTGTAGGTCTTGAGGTGAGGGCTGAAGGTAAGAACGTGCAATTGACGTCCCTGGACTGGCCGCCCTATACCTCGGAAGGTCTGGCCAACCAGGGCGCCAGCGCGGCGGTGGCCAAAGAGGCGTTCGCCGCCATGGGTTACACGTTGGAAGTGAAATTCTACCCCTGGAAGCGCGCCGTGGCCCTGGCCAAGAACGATCCGGCCTATGACGGCTATTTCCCTGAGTACTACGCCAAAGAGCTGGAAGACGATTTTATTCTGTCCGAGCCGATGGGCTCAGGCCCTTTGGGTTTCGCCCAGCGTAAAAATCATCAGATTGACTGGTCAGCGCTGCCGGACCTCGCCAAATATCGCATCGGCGTGGTCAGTGGTTATGTGAATACCGCTGAGTTTGACGACATGGTGGCCAACAAACAGCTCAATGCGAGCGAGGCGGGAGATGACGTGAAGAACCTGATGAAGCTGGTGTCTGACCGTATCGATCTGGCTGTGGTGGACAAAAACGTCATGAAATACCTGTTATCCACTGAGGCGAGCCTTAAATCCGCCGCGGGCGCGATTGAGTTCAACCCGACCTTACTGGAAGACAAGAAGCTTTATATCTGCTTCAAAAAAGGCCCTCGTGGGGAAGAGCTCGCCAAGGTGTTCAGCGAGGGCCTGAAAAAGATCGACGTCGATAAAATCATGCAGGGATATTTTTAAGCCTGCTTTTGTCTCCGGGATAAGCCTCAGGAGAGATGAGGCGTTTCCTGCGGTCCCGCCGCCAGCTCCATGCCTGGGATTCGGCTCCAGTATCCATTGCTGTGGTTGAGCTGGTATGGCAGGACTTTGTCCTGCTCCTGTTTGAGCGCCAGCGCTAAACTCTCTGCGACCCGCAGGGTATCCGGCGACTCAGGGCTTAGACGAATCACATTCACGCCTGCATGCTGCAGATCGCGCCATTGATTCAGCAGGTGATAACACTTGCCGGACTGCGTCTGAATGCCGTTGAGGTTGAACAAGGTTTCGCCTTCCTGGCTTCGTGTGGGAATGCCTTGAGGGTATTTCTTGCAGACGAAACGACAGTCGTCTTTGGGCAATCCCTCTGATCTGGCTGTGAAGCAGCGGGCGGAGAGCGCAAGGGGAAGATGACCGTATGCGAATAACTCAGTTTCAATGGGGGAGGCGAGACTCCCCAGAATGCCTTCCAGGGCGTGACGGCTGATTTCTACGGGCGGCGTCCAGCGTTTAGCGCCTGCTTGTCGCATGATTTCCAGCGCTGGCGCGTTATAGATATTCAGGTAAGGGCCGGCGATGAAAGGCCTTCCGGCTTCCGACATCAGGTGCGCCGCCGCCATGTCATTGGCTTCCACGCTCAGGCGTTCGTTTGCATTGGCCGCTTTGCAGATAGCGCGCAGGGACTTTAATTCTGATTCCGCTTCTATCAACGCAAGGGTGGAAAGCGCGACTTCTTTTCCGGCATCAAGCAGTGAATCGGCGATGTCCAGCCAGTCGCGCAAGTTCATCTCCCGGCGCTTGGAGCAGACAGTTTCTCCGAGATAGACAATATCGACCGGCGCGGCGGCGACTTGGGAATAGAATTGAACGACCATGTCTTTTGGCCAGAAATAAGGCAGGGGACCCAGAGATATTTTCATAGTACTGCGCCTTCTGTTGGTGGTTCGGGCATACGCGACCTGAGGTATGCGCCCGCTGATTTACTGCCAGGGACGTGAATACGCGCCCAATGTGGTTTGCGCGCCCTCAGACAGCGCCTGTAACGCCTCCAGCCAATCTTGCTGACATCGGAACGCCGCAGGCTCGCGCTGGAAGCAATCGAGGGCCTGACGCCAGGTGGACACGACCTGTGCGACATAAGACGGGCTGCGCTGCCGGCCTTCTATCTTCACCGCTTTGACGCCGGTCGCGGCGAGTTCTGGAATGAGATCGAGGGTATTCAGGCTGGTCGGCTCTTCAAAAACATGAAAAGCATGGCTGTCGCCGGCGTCAAAGCGTCCCTTGCATAAAGTGGGATAACCGGCGTTTTCGTCCGCTTCGAAGCGATCAATGAGAGAGCCGTTTAGGCGGGACTCCAGGCGTCCGTCTTTCTGTTCCCACTTTACGAACTTGGCGGGCGAGCAGGCGCCGCTGTTGTTGGGCGATTCACCGGTCATGTAGGACGACATATAGCAGCGCCCCTCGGCCATGATGCACAGGCTGCCGAAAGCGAAGACTTCCAGATCAACCGGGCTTTGCGACGCCACCTGCCGCACCTGCGGCAAAGACAAGACTCTGGGCAGGACCGCCCGTTTGATATTGAAACGGTTGTAATAGAAGCGCAGCGCTTCATAGTTGGTGGCGGAGCCCTGTACGGAGAGATGCAGATTAAGCTGGGGATATTGGCGGGCGGCGTAATCCATGACGCCAATATCGGCGGCGATCAGCGCATCCGCCTGTAATCCGGCGACTTTATCCACTGCGTTGCGCCAGCGCTCCCAACCTTGGGATTGCGCATAGGTATTGATGGCGACGAAGAGCTTCACGCCACGGTCGCGGGCGTAAGCCAGCGCCTGTTGAGCTTTGGCGTCGTCGAAATTCAGCCCGGCGAAATGGCGGGCGTTGGTATCGTCTTTGAATCCGATGTAAACAGCGTCGGCGCCATTATCCACGGCGGCGCGAAGAGCGGGAGGACTTCCCGCCGGACAAACCAGCTCCATTGCATACTCCCAGGGCGGCAAATGCAGGTAAGGTAGCAAAAGCGCTGTGTGGGGGATTTGATGGAAATCAATATGCCCCGGGTCCTGAGTCTATTTAATAACGGCGACTAAACGCTGCGACAAGGGAGACTGATGTTCATGTTCAAAAGCCCGCTGCAATTATCCAAAGAGCTTGCCGCCGCGTTGCCGGCGCTGACAGATGTGGTGCGCCGGCCGGGACGCTATCTGCTGCATCCCCTGGCGCGCACGCCGTTTCCGTTCCAGGCCGCGCTTATTCGCAAGCTGCTGCAGGACGGCTTCGGCGAGGCGATCAGAGAAGGAGAGTTCGACTCTCTTATCCATCGCTGGGTCAAAGTGACGGTGGTGGATTTGGAGCTGAGCTGGAGCCTGAGTCTTGGTGAGGATCGCTCCATCAGAGTGGCGCGGACGGAAACGGCGGATACGGAAATCCGAGGCGATTCCGCCGCCTTTGCCTTGATTGCGGGTCGCAAGATGGACCCGGATACGCTGTTTTTTCAACGCCGGATTGTGATTCTCGGAGATACGGAGCTGGGCCATGAGATGAAGAATCTGTTGGATACCGGCGATCTCAACGACCTGCCTGCGCCCGTCCATAAGATGCTGGAGCTGGCATCCTCCGCCGCTGCTTATTGGGAAGCCTCCAAACGGGATCTGGCGGCGGCGCTGAGCTATAAAATTCCCGTTACGCCGCAAACCTCCTGACGTCTGAAAACCCGCGTCAGAAAAACGCCAGCCAGGCTCCGACGCCGATCATTAAGGTCCCAGCGATACGGTTCAACAAGCGGACGTTATCGCCTTGCAGCAAGAAGTGGCGCAGCGTGCGGCCGCCGCTGGCGTATAACACCAGGCAGAAAAATTCCACAATCAACAGGATCGAAACCAAGGTCGCCAATTGCGGCGCCATTGGAGCGTCGGTTGAAATGAAGGGCGGCAACAGCGACACCATAAACGCCCAGCCCTTGGGGTTGGAAATCGCCGTCACAAAGCCCTGTGTAGCCAGCTCGGTGGGACTGGCGACGCGGGAGTCCTCCATCTTCTCGGGAATGGCCATTTTGCCCCGGGACAGCCACATCTGTACGCCAAGGTAGGCGAGGTAAGCGCCCCCGACGTACTTAAGCACGGAGAACACCTGCGGATACTGCAGCATCAACGTGGCGACGCCTACGACAGAGGCGACGGAGACAATGCCGACGCCGATCAATTCGCCCCACATCATCCAGAACGTACGCTTCAAACCAATGCTTAATCCCATGGTCAACGCCAGCGTCATGCACATGCCCGGGGTGGCGGACACAAACAGGCAGGTGGAGAGAAACACCAGAAACACGGAATAGTCGGTCATACAGCGGTCGTCCTGAAAGCGATGGTCAAGCGGATGGCGTTAGGGGAATAAATCAGAAAAGCCATTATCAGGCAAGCCAGAGCCGCCCGATAATTGCTTTTTTCAATAGGGCTCCGGCGCTGGCGGGCGCCGGAGGCTAAGAGGGAAAGGTCAGGCGTGGGACAGTTCGCCGTCCACGTCTTCCTGTTTTTCGACCAGACTGTGGTCCGTGCCCAGGATCATGTACATGGTGGGCACTACAAACAGCGTGAAGATCGTGCCGATGGACAGGCCGGAAGCAATCACCAGACCGATATCGAAACGACTGACGGCGCCGGCGCCGCTGGCGAACAGCAGAGGCAGCACGCCCACCACCATCGCGGCGGTGGTCATCAGAATCGCCCGCAGACGAATGCCGGCGGCCTGTTCGATGGCCTCACGCTTGCTCAGTCCCTGTTCCACCTGCAACTGGTTAGCGAACTCCACAATCAAGATGCCGTGTTTAGTGATCAAGCCAATCAGCGTCACCAGACCGATCTGAGTGTAGATATTCACCGACGTCACACCGAAGGCGATGGGAATCAACGCGCCCAGCAATGACATCGGCACGCTCACCAGAATGATGAACGGATCGCGGAAGCTCTCGAACTGTGCCGCCAGCACCAGATAGATCATCAACAGGGCGAAGAAGAAGGTGAAGATCAGCGCGCTGCCTTCCTGCTTGTACTGTCGGGACTGTCCGGCGTACTCATATCCATAGCCCTGCGGGAAGATGGTCTGCGCCTTCTGGTCCAGGAAGTCCAATGCTTCGCCCAGACTGATCCCGGGCGTCATGACGCCTTCCACCACCATGGAGTTCAACTGCTGGAACTGCCCGCGCTTGTTGGGCTCCACGCCTTTGGAGACTTCCGCGATGGTGGAGAGCGGAATCAGCTCGCCGGAAGCGGTGCGTACGTAGTAGTCGTCCAGTTGCTCAGCTGTGGCGCGGTATTCCCGCAGCACTTGTGGAATCACCTTGTAACTGCGGCCTTCCACGCTGAAGCGGGTGGTGTAGCCGCCGCTCAACATGGTCGCCAGAGCTGCGCCGATATCCTGCATGCTGATGCCCAGTTCCGCCGCCTTGCTGCGGTTGATGGAGATATGCGCGGTAGGCTTGTCGAACTTCAGGTCGGAATTAACGAACAGGAACTTGCCGCTCTTGCGCGCTTCCGCCAGCAGCTCCTGACCAAGCTCATACAGCACCTTGTAATCCTGCGCGGTGGTGATGACGAACTGCACAGGCAGGCCGCTGGAGCCGGGCAGAGTGGGCAGGTTGAAGGAGACCGATTGATAACCGGCGATATCCCCCATGCGCTGCTGCATGATGGGAACCAGCTCCATCTGACTGCGCTCACGCTCTCCCCAGGTTTTCAGGATCATGCCGGAGAACATGCTGTTGGCGGAACCGTTGGCGCCTTGCACGATGAAGTAATCGTTTCTCTCATCAAAGGTCTCAATGGTTTTGATGACTTCATCGGTATAGGCGGCCACGTAGTCATGAGTGGCGCTCACCGGCGCGGTGGACATGCTGAAGATGATGCCCTGATCTTCGTCCCTGGCCAGCTCTTTGTTGGACAGCTGATACAGGTAAAAACAGCTCACCAGCATCGTCAGCACCATCACCAGCGTGACCGGGCGATAATTGAGCGCGTTATGCAGGCGACGCTGGTAGGCGCCTCTGAGCTTTTCAAATATCTCATCCAGCCAGATCGCCATCTTGCTGTTGGTTTCCGTCATCAGCTTGGAGCACATCATCGGCGACAATGTCAGCGCAATGACGCCCGAGATGATCACCGCCCCCGCCAGGGCAAAGGCGAACTCTTTGAACAGGCCGCCCGTCAGTCCCCCGAGGAATCCAATCGGCGCGTACACCGCCGCCAGAGTCAGGGTCATGGAAATGACGGGCGTTGCGATTTCCCGGGCGCCAATGATGGCGGCCTTGAACGGCGACAGGCCTTCATCAATGTGGCGGTGAATGTTCTCCACCACCACAATGGCGTCGTCCACCACCAGACCGATAGCAAGCACCATCGCCAGCAGGGTCAGCAGGTTGATGGAGTAGCCCAGCGCCAGCATGAAGAAGCAAACGCCCACCAGAGACAGCGGGATAGTCACCACCGGAATCATTACGGCGCGCAAAGAGCCCAGGAACAAAAAGATGACGAATATAACGATGACCGTCGCTTCGCCAACCGTCTTGATTACTTCGTTGATGGAGTCGCGAATGAACTTGGTGGCGTCATAAGCCACTTTGACGTTCAGCGCGCTGGGCAACTGCTTCTCAAGCGCTGGCATCAGATCGTAGATATTGTCGATGACTTCCAACGGGTTGGCGGCGGGCAGGGACGTAATGGCGACAAACACGGCGCGATTGCCGTTGAAGTACACCGCTGAATCGTCGCTTTCCGCATCCAGCTCAATGGTGGCGACATCCTGCAGACGCACCAGGGTGGCGTCATCTCGTTTCACCACTAACTGCTGGAATTCCTGCACGCTGTGCAAGTCCGTATCGGCGGTGATATTGGCGGTGATGTACTGGCCTTTAGTCGCGCCGGCGGCGGACAGAAAGCTGTTGGAGCCGACGGCGCGGGCGACATCCTGAGGCGTCAGGTCGAAGGCCGCCAGTTTCTGCGGATTCAACCAGACGCGCATGGCGAAGGTCTTGCCCCCGAGAATTTCCGCTTTGGCCACACCATCGGCGGTTTCCAGCTGCGGCTGCACCACGCGTTTCAGGTAGTCGGTGATCTGCGCTTCGCTCATGTCCTGGCTGAAGAAGCTGACGTACATGAGCGCAGTGGTGCCGGCGGTGGACTTCTGAATCACCGGCTCTTCCGCATCAGCTGGCAGCTGACGGCGCGCCTCCGCCACTTTGGAGAGAATCTCCGTCATCGCGGTGCTGGAGTCAAAGCCCAGTTTCAGATGCACTTCAACCAGACTGGAGCCCTGGTTGCTGGAAGAGGTCAGATAGTCGATCCCCTCGGCGCTCGCCACGGCCTGCTGAATGGGCGAAGTGATGAACCCCGACACCAGTTCAGAACTGGCGCCCGGGTAAGCGGTGGAAATATTGATGACCGCATTTTCCAGTTGCGGATATTGCCTCACCTGCAGGGTTTTCAGGGCGTTGAGGCCCAACAGCAGGATAATCAGGCTGACGACGGACGCCAGCACCGGACGGCGTATGAATATATCGGTAAAACGCATAGGCTTCTCCTTGTTTACCGGTGCGGATCAGCGCAGTTCCACGTTGTTGTTGATCTTCACGCGGGAGCCGTTCTGCAATTTGAGCTGACCGGCGGTGACCACGGACTCGCCGGGCTCCAGCCCTTTGGTGATTTCAGTCCAGTTGTTCTGCGACAGCCCCGTTTCAACATAACGGCGCTCGACCACCATATTTTCCTGGGCGTCTTCGGTGGCGGCCTGACCTTCTGCGGACGCCTTGCTGATTACGAATACAGAGGTGCCGTACAGCTTGGCTTCCAGGGCAGTGGAGGGAACTGTAATCACATCGCGCTCGGAGCCCAGCAACAGCTTCACTTCCGCGAACATGCCGGGACGCAGCGCCTGGTCGGAATTCTCGAAAGTCGCCTGGATGGTGAAATTCCGGGTTTGCTGGTCCACGCGGGCGTCGATGGCGGTGACCTTGCCGTTGAAAGTGCGTTCAGGAAACGCCGCCACCTTGGCTTCCACCTGCAGGCCGTTATGCACCTGGCTGAACAGTTGCTCGGGCAAAGCAAAATTGACGTATACCCGAGACAGGTCCTGTAAAGTGACAATTGGCGTTCCTGGTTGCACATACTCGCCAAGATTGACCTTGCGGATGCCCAATGTGCCTTTGAACGGCGCACGAATGCTTTTTTTGTTGATGCGGGCGCGCTGGCTTTCCACCTGCGCCTGCGCATTCTTTAACTGCGCGCGGCTGGTTTCGAAATCCAGGCTGCTGGCGACATTGCGTTCTAAAAGCTTCTGATCGCGTTTGTAGGTGGCTTCCGCGAGTTCTGCAGAGGCCTGCATCCCTTTTATTTCCGCTACATCCACATCAGTATCCAGTTGCACCAGCAGATCGCCGGCGTTGACCTGCGCGCCGGACGAAATCGGCATGGATTTGATGACGCCTGCTTCTTCGGAAGTCACCGTCACCTGCTGCACGGCGACAACGTTACCGATGGAGCTGTAGAAAGGCGTCCATTTCTCCGTGCGGGCGCTCTCTGAGGAAACGGTGACCGGCGGGGGCTGAAAGTTGGCGAAATATTCGCCCATCATTTTCGGCTTCAGATAGCCCAGGAAGTAGAAAATTCCACCGAAGACGACAGCAAGTACGACAATCATTATCGTCATGCGTTTAGCCATGAAGTTCTCCCTTTATGATTACTTGTATATGTCCGAGTCCGGCCGGAAGGCGGCCGGGAAAAGTTGTATGCTGGCGATGGGGTTGGGGCGTTGGCCCGAGGTTCGTTGATTGCAATCGCTGAGTTCCGGTTCTTCCTGATCCTGCTGAATTGTAAGTGCTTTTCGCGAATGTTCCTGAATAAAGGCGAAGCCGCCCTATGTTAGCGGATAAAACATGGTTGTCACCTCTAGTCATTATTAAATACGGGTAATTCCTGCGGTTTCATCTAGAAGGACATCGAAAATTATCGCAAAATGCCGAGTCTCATAGGACGAAGCAATTTCATCACCTGACTCTATATTTCGGATAGCCATTTCAACCTGATGCATTTAATAAGGTGTTTAGCTAGTTTCACATTTTTTCTGGCCGTTTCCGGACTTGCACACGCCATCGACATTCCGTTTTTTTCAGACAAACTCAAATATGAAGTTGTGGTGGAGGATAACGAGAAGCTGAAATCCTTGGTGGAGGACGAGCTGGATCGCCAACGGGATGAGAACCTCACGCTCAAGCAGTACACCAACCCGGTCAAAATCGCCCGCTACGAAAAAGACATCATTCAACGTCTGCTGCGTTCGCAGGGATATTACGCGGGAGCCGTGGAATACCGCCTCAAGGAAGATGACAAAGGCGTGACCTATCTGCTGACTCCGGGTCCCCTGTACAAAGTGCAAAAAATCACTTTCGACGTGCCTGACGGGTTCAAGATGCCCAGAGCTTCCACGTGGCCTTTGCGAGAGGGGCGCGCGCTGGTGGCTTCCAATGTGCTGGACACTCAGGATGCGCTGAAAAAATATATTCAGGAAAACGCCTGCTTTTACGAAGTGAAGCTCAGCTATGTGGCGGAAGTGAATCACGCTGATCATTCCGCGACGGTGTCTTATCGCATGGAGCCCAGTCCCAGCGTCAACTTCGGCGAGATCGCTGTCTCCGGTCTGACGTCCGTGAAGGAAGAATATCTGCGCACAAAACTGGGATATGAACCGGGACAATGCTTCAACCGCGCCCGCGTGGATCAGGCGCGTTTGAATCTGCTCAAAACCAACCTGATTGCGCGCATCGAAACGAATATCGCCCAACCGGAGAACGGTCGCGTCGATACCTCCTTCAGCTTGCAGGAGCGCAACCACCGCACGCGCAAAGCGGGGATCGGTTACAGTACGGATGAAGGGATTGGGCTATCGCTGGGCTGGGAACATCGTAATATTCTTGGCGCAGGCGAGAAGATCGAAGTAGGCGGACGCGTGTCTCAGGTGCGTCGCACCGTGGAAGGGGAGCTGACGCTGCCTAACTTTTTTCGTGATGATCAAAGCGCCATTCTTAACGGCGACCTGACCAAGAAGGAATTGGACGCCTACGATTCCCTTAGTGCTCAGACCAGTTTTACGATCAAGCGTCAGTTCACGGATATCCTGTCCGGCTCCATCGGCGCTCAGCTGAAATACAGTGAAGTCACCGACGAAGGCGTGACTGATGAGTTCGGTCTAGTGTCTTTTCCATTCACCTTGAAGCTGGATACGACCGACAATCTCCTCGACCCGCGCAAAGGGTTTATTCTTACCGCTGGCGTTCAGCCATACATTGATACCCTGGAAACCTCCCGCCGCTTTGTGAAAACCACTTTCTCCGCCAGTACGTATCTGACTGCTGACTCCTTTTACTGGGAGCCCACTTTGGCGTTACGGGCGGCGACAGGAACTATCTCCGGACAGTCAACGGACGATATACCCGCTGACGAGCGCTTTTATGTGGGCGGCGGCGGCTCCGTGCGCGGATATCCATATCAGTCACTGAGCCGAATCACTGACGATGATCCATTTGGCGGCAGCTCGTTTAACGAAGTCTCCGTGGAAACTCGCTTTCGCTTCTCCGAGAGCTGGGGCGCTGTGCTTTTTGTAGACGGCGGCTTCGCTTTTGACGACGCTAACCTGCAGCCAGGAGAAGAACTGAAATGGGGAACGGGAATCGGCTTGCGCTATTTCACTTTCTTCGCGCCCATCCGTTTTGACGTTGGCGTACCTCTCAGTCCCAGGGATGGAGTGGATGACAACTTTCAGTTGTACATCAGCATAGGGCAGGCCTTCTGATGCTGCGCAAATGGTGGGTGCGTTGGCCGGCTCATTTTTTCTCCCTGATCATGAGTCTGATTGTATTCATGCTGCTGCTGGCGGTGACTTTCGTCGGCAGCGAAAGCGGGCGCGTCTGGCTGCTGGGTAAAGGCCTGCCGCTGGCGTTGAAAGGCTCTCCCATTCGAATTGAAGTCGAAGATGTCGGTAGCCCGGACCTTGGCCACTGGAGTTTTGGGCTGCTGGAAGTCTATCTCAACGAGAAGCAACTGGTGCGGGCGCGGGCCCTGGATCTGCAGGTAGACATCAACAGCCTGTTCGCCCAGCGGGTGCACGTGGACAATCTGTCGGCGGATGATTTGTACATCAATCTGGTGGACACGCTGCCAGAGTCCAGCGAGGAAGAAGAGGCTCCGCCGGAGTCTGGAACTACGGCAATGTGGCCGGTGGCGCTTGATGAATTGTCGCTGCTGCGTCTGAAAGTAAAAGCTCCAGACATGGAAGATATTCCCGCTGCGAAGATTCATGGTTCCGGCACACTGTACTGGACGGATGTTCCCCTAACGTTAGAGCTGAACGCCGGGACGCTTGAGGAAAAGCCAGCGCAGATTGCGGTCGCCACGCAATGGGATGAACAAAAACGGCTGACATTGACCGCAATGTTGAATGAGCCGGCTGGCGGCTGGCTGGGCGGACTGGCGAAAATGCCCGCCTGGCAGGCGCTGGATGTGGAATTGAAAGCTGTGGTGGCGCAGTCCGAACCCTCAGATCAGGCGACCAGCGGCGCACAGGGCGGTCCGACTTACGGCATTGATCTGCAGCAACTGAAAGCCCCGTTGTTCGGCCACAGCCTGCGCGCATCCGGAAAAGTGGATGTGAATCTGGATGCGTTTCTGGTGCAAACCGAAGGACTGGATATCTATATTGATCAGCGTCTGCAAAAGGTGCGTGGACGGGTGACGGATGAAGAGCTGGACGCGCAGGTCGACATCGATCGCTTTCCGCTGGATGTGCTGGAGCCCTGGACCAAAGACTTCAGCACCGGTAACGCCAGCGCCAGTCTGCGTGCGACGGGCTCTCTGAATGACCCGCAAGCCTCGGGCAGCGCCAGCGTGCGCACCAACTTTAGCGGCAAGCCCTTGATCGCCTCCGTGCGCGGCAGTGGCGGCAAAGAAAAGATTGTCATCGACTCCCTCACCGCCAGCCTGGACGAGTTGCAGGCGCAGGCCAGCGGAACGGTGGACCTCGCGGCGGAATTACTGAATATTCGCGTCACCCGGGCGCAGACGCCGTTAAGTTATCTGAGTTTGTTGGATATTGCGCCGCCGGAAGGGCTGGAGCTGTTCGCGGAAGCGAGCGACGTCACTGTGACCGGCCCCTATGTGTCGCCCAACTATGAGGGGCGGGTATCTGCTCGCGGCTCCTACCTGGATTTGCCTTTTACGGTGCAGGGCGGCGTGAAAGGCGGCATAGACTCCGTCACGCTGCGCGACGCCCGCGTCAACACTGGGGAGGCCTGGGTGACGGCTGCAGGCAAGATCGACTGGAGCAAATCTCTTCTCGACCTGAGCGCCAAGGGCGGCAAAATCCCGCTGGACCTGCTTAGTAAACTGGAAATAGAGCTGCCGCCTGAACTGGGACCCACACTGGTTGGCGTCGACGCCAAGGTGAAAGGCAAGTTCACCAAGCCGGAATTCTCCGGCGTGGCGCAGGCGGCGGGCAGCTTCAAATCGCAAGCCTTTGCGGTGAGTGCGAACCTGTCTGGCTCTCCCGATGTATTGAACTTCCGCTCATTTCGCGCCGAATTGCCCCGCGCGCAACCTAAAGATAGCGATGCGGCCGCAAGCCAGGACGAGCTGGCCACGTTGGAAGGCTCCGGGCGGGTCAGTATCGCCAAAAGTACGCTTAATCTGGATGTGGTGGCGCATAAACTGCCTTACTCACTGGCTGCATTGGCGGATGTGGCGTTGCCGCCTGATCTGAGCGGCGACGTGGATGCAGATATACACGTGGAAGGCGCGTTTACCGATCCCAAAGTCAGTGGACGTTTGCACACGGCGGGTCGCTATTCGACCTTGCCGTTTGAGGTGACTGGCGAAGGCGAGGGCGGAACGCAGGGGGTGGATGTTTCCTCCTTGACCGCGAATCTGGGCGATGCCGGGCGTGTCGATCTGTCTGGCTGGTGGCGACCCACCGGGTTTGACGTCTCGCTGAACGGCTCTGGTGTGAACACGAAGAGTTTGCAGGCTTTAGGCTGGCAAATGCAGCATGGGGTGTTGAATACGGATTTGCGATTGCAGGGCTCGCTGCAGCAACCCAAAGTGGACGGTTATGTCGCCTACGCCACGGAAATCGAAGGGATGGACGATAAAGGACGAAAGCAAAAATATCCGTTGCAGTTGCATACTGATATCGCCACACAGGAAAACGAAACCTTGTCGCTGGTGACAGTGATTAAGAAAGACGATACGCAGACCGGCAGAGTGAAGCTGGATATTAACGCGCGCACATATTTGGATTTCTTCAACCAACTGCAGGGCGAGCTGGATGTGCGTAAGATTCCGCTGGATGTGGCGGTGGCCGGTAACCTGGAGACGCGCTGGCTCAATTTTCTGCTGGACCCGGATATTCACCGCTTTTCCGGCGACCTGAATCTGAATCTGTCTGCACAAGGCGTTCTTGGCGATCCTCTGTTAAATGGCGATTTGAAACTACAGGATGGTTTTTACGAAAACCGCATCACCAGCACTTTATTTAAAGACGCTCAGGCCAATCTGGCGTTTTCCGGCCGGAAAATGACCATGAGCGACAGCTCCGCCAGCGATGGCGGCTCCGGCAAGCTGGAGCTGCTTGGCCATGTGGACTGGAGTGAACTGAAGGGCGGTGAAGAAAGTGACGACAAGCCGATAGAACTGCAGCTGGTCGCCACCAACGCCAGTATTCTGCGCCGCTCCGATATGGAAGGGGCGGTGTCCGGGAAGTTGACGCTGGAAGGAGACTTCAAAAACCTGCTGCTTAGCGGAAAAGTGGAAGTGTTGCCGTTCGCGATGATGCTGGACGCGGCGCTGGGCCGTGATATTCCGGAGATTGAAGTACGCGAGGTGGCTAAAGAAGTGCTGGAGGAAGACAGCATCCTGCCTTTGCCCAAGGTCGCTCTGGATATTCGTCTGGTCGTTAATCAACAGGCTTTTTTACGTGGGCGTGGCTTGGAAGCGGAACTGAAAGGCCGTGTGTTCGCCAAAGGGCCGCTGGAATCCGCCTCTTACCGCGGCAACTTTGAAACCCTGCGTGGCACCTTTGAGGTCTTCGGTAAGAAATTCGATCTGCAGGAAGGGGAAGTGCTGTTTGAGAACGACAGCTTCACCATGTTTATCGTGGGCGTCTACACCAGCAAGGACACGGAATATCGTGCGGAACTGTCCGGGTCGCTGGCGTCGCTGAAGGTGAATCTGAGCTCGAACCCGCCCTTGCCGGAAGATGAAATCCTGTCGCAGCTCATGTTCGGCAAGTCCGTGCGCAACATCACGCCGATTCAGGCGTATCGCCTGGCGGCGGCGGTGCAGACGCTGCGAGGGGAAGGCGGCAGTTTCTTTGATCCTATCGCCACCACCCGCGATTTGCTGGGGGTCGATACGCTATCCGTCGACACGCAGGAAACCGATAACGGCAGCGGCGTGTCCGTCGGCGTGGGCAAATATCTGACTGAACGCGTCTATCTGGAGCTGGAGCGAACCCCAGATCCAGCGCAGCCGTGGAAAGGCTCCGTCGAGGTGGAGTTGAACCCCAACCTCAACCTGGAGACGACCACTGGCGGACAGTCCGGCTTTGGCGGAGTCGAACTACAGTGGAAGCAGGACTACTGACGCCAGGATGGCGACAAAGCCTGTAATCAATGATGTTTCTGATGCTTGTCGTTTTCTTTTTTCAGCACGACATAGACGCCGCCGAAGAATGCGATGGTCATGCCTACTACCAGTAATCCCGCGATGATGGTTTCGTCGATGTACATAATGGATCTCCAACTTGGCTGATCGATAATAACGTGATCTTTAGTTGGATTATGGCGAGGGTCCGCCATGGTGAGTTTGACTCAGGTCAACCTCTCCCGGCGGCCATCTCCCTGGTAACGCTTATATTGACCGGGGTCAATTCCGGTCAGCCATTCGACTCGCCGATTGTTGCGGCGCCCCCAGGATGCCGGCTTTGAAGTCCTGACTGACCGGGTAGTCGCCAATCCAGATGGACAGAATGGCGTCGAACAGCTTCTTGCCTGGAATGACGCCGCGGTCACGCCCGTCCAGCCAGACTTGCGCCCCGACGCCGGGGATATATTCCACGACGGCGGTGTCTCCTTTTTCCAGCTTTTGATCGAACATATGCACCATCTGCTCGATCTCCACACGGATGTTCTCCGCCTGCTGCTTACTGATATTCAGACGCATGCCTTCGTAAAAGGCGTCAGCGATCTTGCGGCCGCGCACGTCTCGCAGCATGGTGAACTCCATGCGCCGGTAACCTTCATCAGCAAGCAGAGCTGGCGCTTCGTGAGTCGTGCGCTCCACATATAAGGCGCCGACATAAACATCGACAAAGACCAGAAAGCGGCGCGTAGCGGCTCCATTCAAGGAAAGTGAAGGGCGATCGCCCTCCGGCGGCAGGGATTCAGGAACTTCCACGCCTTGCAGCGTCACCGCAAAGGACGGCTTAGTCAGACTCAACAAGACGATAAACAGCATCGACGATAGCGTTGGGGATATGTTCATTGTGGCGCCTCTTTGCCCTGGGGTCTGCGACAGCATTCGTGCAGGCCCCGGCGCCAGGGTTTGTTATAACTTTATAGATTCCTGGCGCGACAGGTTGATGGACGTATTTGTTTTTATAACGTCAGGGCTCTCCAGGCTTGGCTGCCTGGGCAGTTCTGACCGAATGTTGAGCAGTGTTACACAAAGATACAAAGATTGAGTGGATGCTGATCACATTTTCATCTGTGTCGATAGGTCTTTTTATATAGTCCGTTGTCGGGGCGACATTATTTTCCCAACTCTTCGTAAAGGTTAGAAAAAAGAGGCTGGCGGGCTTAAAATAGCGGGCTTTAGCAACCTCAAGCCACCGCAACGCGACAGAGTCCCCCCATGTATATTGACTTCCAGCAATTAGAAGCGACCAAAATCTATCATTGGATGACGCAGACCATCATCCCTCGTCCCATTGCATGGGCGCTGACCCGGAATGAGGATGGAGGCATGAACCTGGCGCCGTTCTCCTATTTCACGGCGATTTCCAGCGCGCCTCCCACCATCGCCATTTCCATCGGTAAAAAGCCCAGCGGAGAGCTGAAAGATACGCGCAGCAATTTACAGGTTGGCGCGCCCTGCACGGTGCATATCGCTGGTCGCGAAATGGCGCAGGCGGTGACGGACTCGTCCCGGACGCTGCCTTACGGCGAATCCGAGCTGCAAGGGCTTAATCTGTCATTGGTGGACTTCGAAGGTTTTGAATTGAGCAGATTGGCGGAATGTCGGTTGGCGTTTGGGTGCCGGGTGCAGGAAGTGGTAGAGCTGGGCAGCGTGCCCCAGGCGATGGTGCTGCTCAATATCGAAAAACTGTTTGTGGACGATAGCGTGATGACGACGGACGCCAAAGGCCGTCACAAAGTGGACGCAATGCAGGTGAACCCGCTGTCCCGTCTGGGGGCGGATGAATACGCCACATTGGGCGAAGTTATCAGTATTCCGAGGCCCGCATGAGTCAGTTAAGCAATCCCAGCCAAGCGCTGTTACGCCAACGTGAGCATTTGAGCGGCCGGATACTATTGTGCTCGCCGCCCGCAGACGCCATTGCTGCGGACCTGCGCCAGACTGGCGCGGAGGTCAGCGTTCTGAGTTGGGATCACACGGCGGTGAACGCCTGCCGGAACGCCGTAGCGGAAGAGCGGTTATTTACGGATCTGGCGTTGCCTGCGGACGCGCAATGGAATCAGATCGCCCTGTTTATGCCAAAGGCCAGAGAAATGCTGGATCTGATGCTATCCGTTGTCGCGCTGGCATTGAAACACGCACAGCATATCTGGCTGGTGGGCGAAAAGCGCGAAGGCGTGGAGAGCGCCGCCAAGCGTCTGGCGAAAGAGGGCTGGGACGCCGCCAAAGTGGACTCGGCGCGTCATTGCCAAGTTTGGCAACTGACGCCAGCGAATGATTGGCGGCCGCAACAGGACGAGTTCTGGCGCGCCTACGAACTCACGCAGGAGAAAGTAGACACCCTGCAACTCTTCACGCTGCCGGGAGTCTTCAGCGCGGGTCGTCTGGACGAGGGAACGCAAGTGCTGCTGGAGTCTCTGCCGGAGTTGCGCGGGCGGCGTTTTCTGGATTTTGGTTGCGGTTGCGGCGTTATTGGAACGACTTTGAAGAAGCGCTATCCCAAAGCATCGGTAGAGCTGACGGATATCAATCTGCTGGCGCTGAAAAGCGCGGCGCGCACGGCTGAAGCCAACAGCGCGGAGTTGAATATCTATGCGTCAGACGGGCTCGCTGAAGTACAGCCTGGTGTAGACGCTATTGTCACTAMCCCGCCGTTTCATCAGGGGGTGAAGCAGGATACGCGCATCACCCAGCAGTTTCTGCGCGATTGTGCTCGCGTGCTTAAGCCGGGAGGTTCATTGACCCTGGTGGCCAACCGTTTCCTGCCATACCCGGACTGGATCGAAGCCCATGTTGGGCCGGTGCGGGTTCTGTTCGAGAACAGCCGATTCAAGGTGTACCATGCCGTCAGATAATGTTTGGCGTTCCGGGGGCGGGGAAGTGGACGCGCAAAGTCGCTGGCGTCGTAAGTTGATCGTCGGCGAAGCGGTGGCGGATGCGTCTACCTGGCTGGCCGCGCAGACCGGTTTGTCGAAGCAAAAAGTCAAAGACGCCATGCTGAAAGGCGCCGTCTGGTGGAAGCGCGGCGGCAAGCCGCAGAAGCGTCTGCGCAGAGCCAAATCTGCATTGGCGGTCGGCGACGTGCTGGAGCTGAATTACGATCCTCAGATTCTCGCGCTGAACAGTCCGCAGCCCACATTGGTGGCGGATCATGATGCTTATTCCATCTGGTGCAAACCCGCCGGGCTGCTGACGCAGGGCTCCGAATGGGGCGACCATTGCAGCCTGCTGCGCATGGTGGAACTGCATTTCCAAAGCAAGCGTCAGGTGTTCCTGCTGCATCGCCTGGATCGCGAGGCCATGGGATTGGTGATCATTGCCCATAATAAAGCGGCGGCGGGGCGGTTTGGCGCGCTGCTGCAGAATAATGCGTTAGATAAGTTCTATCTGGCGCGGGTAAAAGGGCGACTGGCGCAAGAGCAGGGGGAAATCGACTTCCCTGTGGACGGCAAAGCAGCGTTGAGCTATTACCAGGTCCAGCATTATGACGAAGCGACGGATTCCAGTCTGGTGCGGGTCAAACTGATCACGGGACGCAAACATCAGATTCGACGCCATTTTGCAGATCTGGGGCATCCCTTACTGGGCGATCCGCGTTATGGTTCCGGCAACAAGCACGAGGACGGTTTGATGCTGGCGGCGATGGAACTGGCGTTTAACTGTCCCATGCGCCGCCGGGCCATGCGAGTAATTATGCCGGAGGGGTTGCTTCCGGCTTGGGCTCATCAGCGCTGACAGGCGCTTGGGCGGCGATGGCGTCATGATTGGGACAGAAGTCGGGAACTCCAAGGTTGGCGTTTTCCTGTTGCAGGTGTTCTCCACAGTGAGCTTTTTCGGAACAGTTGCGACAGTTTTGAATGGCTTTGAACACCTCGACGGAAGACGAGCCCCGAACATAATGCGCGGTGTCGACGCCTTTCTGTTTCAGCATCTGGCCCAGGCGTTCTTGTTCCACCCGGTTGGCCAGCCCGTTGTAATAGAGGTCCGCTGTGCGTGAGTTGCGAAAAATAAACGCCAACACCATCATGGTTGGCAGCATAAATACAGCGGCGACGGCCATCCAGATAATGGTTATTTTCATCATTGCCATACTCCGTGCTCAGGTAAACAGGGTCTGATATAAGCATAGATTAGATTGCTTCCTGGCGGAGAAGGCTGTCCGAAATCAAGAAAAGAGTCACAGATGAGTATCGCTAACGAAAACCCTAACGCCAGGCCTGTAGTGGTGCTTGGACCCACTGCCTGCGGAAAGACGCGGCTCGCCGTAGGGCTGGCGCGCGCCATGGGGGGAGAAGTGGTGTCTGCGGATTCCCGGCAGGTGTTTCGGGGTATGGATATTGGAACCGGCAAGGATTTGCAGGATTACGGCGAGACGCCTTATCACCTGATCGACATTGTTGATCCGGGGACTCCGTTCAGCCTGTTTGACTACCTCAGCGTCATGCAGCGGACACTCGAGGAGCTGGAAACAAGAGAGATGCGTCCTATTATCGCCGGCGGCTCTGGGTTGTATCTGGATGCGATCCTGCGTGGTTATCGACTGGTCGAAGCGCCTGTCGATCCGCTGCTGCGGGAACGGCTCAAACATCACGATCAAGAGCGATTGAATGCGCTGCTGGCCTCGTTGAGACCCTTGCATAACACCACTGACACCCAGGACCGTGAGCGCACGCTGCGAGCGATTGAGATTGCCTACGCAGAGCTGAATGAAGACAGTCCCAGTGTGCAGATCAGTATCGATCCTGTCGTGATCGGGTTGCACTGCGACAGTGATCGATTGCGCACCCGCATTCGCGAACGTCTGGAAACTCGTCTGGACGAAGGCTTGATTGACGAAGTGGAAAGCCTCCGGGCGGCGGGTTTGAGTTGGCGGCAGTTGGATGAGCTGGGATTAGAGTACCGCTATGTCGCGTTGTATCTGCAGGAGCAGCTTAACCGCAATGACATGATGCAAAAGCTGGCGTCCGCGATATATCTCTTCGCCCGCCAGCAAGTGAAATGGTTCCGTCGCATGGAGCGTCAGGGCGTCGCCATCCACTGGCTGGAGGCGGACGACGCGCCATTAGACGCCGCCCTGACGTTATTGCGGAGCTGATATCAGAGCGGCCACTTACCAACAGCGACGCAGATGACGATAAGCCCCAGGCACAGATTGGCCAGCACCGCCTGCCGCACTTGGTTTAGCGCGGCGCCGGCCTCACTCCAGGTCTTTTCCAGCGTACAGGTCTTCAGCTTGCGAAAGGGGAAGAAAAACACCCCGACGAAGATCAGCGTCATCGCCAGTGCGCCGCCCAGCATGACATGTACATACAACGGCGGTTTACTACCCCACAGCGCGAGCATACCCATCCCTGAGCCCCAGAGCGTCAGCACGGCGATCCACACCCATCGGAAAAAGCGGGTCAGCACTTCCGACCACAACGGCAGGCGCTGAGGCGGCTGCAACTGCTCCGCCGCGGTAGGGCGCAGAATGAAATAGGCGAAAAACATACCGCCGACCCAGCCCAGGGCCGCTAGAACATGAAGTATTTTAAGTAGCGAAAGCATGGTGAAGCGTATCCTTGTTGCATTGAAGCGATTGATATTGCGGCGACGTTTTTTCGAAGGCTTTTCAATAACCTGTCGAGGGCTTTGTGCGCAGTAGTGGTATTATACGCGTCAACATCAATCTCGATTCAACAGTAAGTTCCCAAAATGCAAGAAGATTCAAAGGGTTCCCCGGGGCACAACTTCGACGAACTGAAAGAGCGCTTTCAGAATAATATTTACGGCACCCCCAAAGGGCGCTTACGACTGGATCTGATCAACGAAGACCTGGATGCCCATTTGGCGGAACAATTGGGAGAGGGCGCCTGGCGAGTTTTAGATATCGGCTGCGGCGCGGCGATGATCAGCGGACGCCTGGCGCAGGCGGGACATCGCCTGACTTTGACCGACCTGTCCGCAGAGATGCTAACGGCGGCCCGCGCCAATCTGGAGTCTCTGGGAGCGGCGCAGGCCTGCGAGGAGTGGCGTGAAGGCGCGATGCAGGAGGTTCTGCCGCAACTCCAGGGGCCCTATGACCTGATAATCGTCCACGCAGTGCTGGAGTGGATGGACGACCCTCGCCCCGCCCTGGAGCAGGCGCTAAGCAAGTTACGCAGTGGCGGCGTGCTGTCCCTGGCTTTCTATAACCGCAATAGCCTGATTTACCGCAATCTGCTGCAGGGCAATTTCCGCAAACTCAAGAAGAACAACTGGAGCCATCGTAAAGGGGGGCTGACGCCACAGAATCCACTTGATCCCGATGAGGTCTACGGCTGGTTGGAGCAGGCGGACATGAGACAGTTATGCAAACGAGGCATACGCACTTTTTACGATTTCATGCAAAAACACATCGCCCGGGAACGCAGCTATGAAGACGTGCTGGAAATGGAGCGCGCCCACTCCCAGAAAGAACCCTACCTCTCCCTGGGCCGGTATATTCATGTGTTGTACCGGAAGGAGTAGACGCATGAAATAGGTCGGGTGCCATCTACGTGGAGTGTTACATGACTTGCCCGCGCGCTCCCAAGGGGAGCTACTGTTTGCACAGCGCTAAAGGGTCGTAAAGCTGGAAATTTTTCCTCTGGTGTATATAATCTCGCCGCATCCGGCAAAATCTCTTGCGTGACTAAATTGCGCGCACTAGTGGAATTAACCAGCAAATGTTTGGTGTAGAGTAAAAGGAAGCCCGTCGAGGCTATTTCTTTAGGAGTCTACCCAGTGCAGCCTTCACACAAAGGGCTTTTGGTGGAAACCGCCTGCAAACTGTGTCCACATGACAACTTATCTGGAAGTTCTTAATTTAAATGCCTCAGTATTCTTCTTCTTTAACAGGGCTGATTCTCTCTATCAGCCGTAATTGGCAACTCATTCGGCAAATGACAAAAAGAGAAGTTATTGGCCGATATCGGGGATCTTTTCTAGGGCTGGCTTGGTCTTTTTTTCACCCAATATTAATGCTGGTTGTCTATACATTTGTATTTTCAGTGATATTCAAAGCCAAGTGGGGGGTTGGAGGTGAAGAAAGTAAATCGCAGTTTGCGATAGTGCTTTTTGTGGGACTTATTGTTCATGGTGTATTTGCTGAAGTCATTAATCGAGCTCCAGGATTGATTCTAGGCAATGTGAACTTTGTTAAGAAGGTGGTTTTTCCTATTGAAATACTGCCAGTGGTTTGTTTATTTGCTGCACTGTTTCATTCATTGATTAGTTTTTTAGTGTTATTGATTGCGTTTGTTATTTTTAATGGGTTTATACATTGGACGGCAATCTTCGTACCTGTAATATTTTTGCCTTTCATTCTTCTTATATTAGGAGGGGCATGGATCTTGGCTTCTATAGGTGTTTTTATTAGAGACGTTGGGCAGACAATTGTTATCATTACTACGGTTTTACTTTTCCTTTCGCCTGTGTTTTTTCCTATTGATGCCTTGCCGGAAAACTATCACTCTTTAATTATGTTGAACCCTCTGACATTTATTATTGAACAGTCAAGAGGCGTTCTTATATGGGGGCATGCGCCAGATTGGGTTGGATTGGGTATCTACTCGCTTGTCTCTGTAATTCTGGCATGGGCCGGATATGCATGGTTCCAAAAGACAAGAAGAGGTTTTTCGGATGTCCTTTAGTGAAAACGAGTCTCCTTGCCGTGATAACACAGCTATTCGAATTCGAAACCTAAGCAAATGTTATCAAATCTATGATTCTCCACGAGATCGACTCAAACAGTTTGTCATTCCGAAGCTAAAACGTTTCAGTAACCAGCCGCCGGCTCGTTATTATCGCGACTTTTGGGCCCTCAGAGATGTTTCATTTGAAATTAAGAGAGGTGAGACTGTAGGGATTGTCGGGCGTAATGGCTCAGGCAAGTCCACGCTTCTGCAAATAATTTGCGGAACACTGTCGCCGACAGAGGGAACAGTTGAGATAAATGGCCGTATTGCTGCGCTCCTGGAATTAGGGGCGGGATTTAATCCGGAATTTACAGGGCGGGAAAACGTTTATCTCAATGCAGCGGTTCTAGGGCTGAGTCAACGCGAAGTCGATGAGCGATTTGATGATATAGCCGCATTTGCCGATATCGGGCAGTTTATAGATCAGCCAGTTAAGACATATTCCAGTGGTATGGTTGTCCGGCTTGCATTTGCTGTCGCAATTAATGTCGACCCGGAAATCCTGGTTATTGACGAAGCGTTGTCTGTTGGCGATGAACTCTTCCAACGAAAATGCTTTTCGCGAATTGAAGCTATCCGCGACAGCGGCGCCACAATTTTATTTGTTTCCCACTCAGGGAGTACGGTTGTGGAGCTGTGCGACAGAGCCATACTTATGGATTCTGGTGAGAGACTTGCGGTTGGCAAACCTAAGCAAATTATAGGGAGCTATCAGAAGCTGCTTTATGCTCCCGTAGATAAACGAGAGAGTATTCGCAGCCAGTTGCTCCAGGCTAGTGAGGTTATGCCTGAACGAGTGAGCGAGGTTGATAGTCTACCTACGGGTACTAATAAGGAGCAAGACGAGGGGGGGCAGCATCTCCAGGAAAACTTTGATCCACATTTGAAGCCTGTTAGTACAATTGAATATGAGTCACGTGGCGCTACGATTGAATCAATCCAGATCTTGACCCTTACTGGGGAGCCCGTAAATGGACTTGTTCGCGGTAAGAAGTATAGATATTGCTATAACGTGAAATTTGATGTCGCCGCTACAAATGTTCGTTTTGGTATGTTGCTTAAAACAATCTCAGGGCTAGAGCTTGGAGGATCAATTTCGGCGCCATCTCTTGCTGAGTCTGTTCCGTTTATTCCACAAGGAAAAGTTGTATCTGTTGAGTTTACCTTTCATTGCTACTTAAACCCGGGCGTTTACTTCATGAATGCTGGAGTGTTAGCGGTTTGTGGTCAAGAGGAAACTTTTTTGCATAGAAAAATAGATGCAATTGCATTTCGTGTATTGCCGGAAACCTCCAGCACTGCAACCGAAATCGTTGATTTTTGCTGCACTCCACTGGTAAGTATTGATGAATGAACTATTCAATAACCTACTCGTATCATGCCCGAATCAAGGAGGCCTTTTCCTAATCCATGAGGGCATTATTCATAAATTGGATAATTTTAGCGCGACGGGATTTGCGCTAACTAGTGAAAGGTTCGCTAGAGGCCTGCAGCCCTCGTCAGTGTTGATTCATAATCACAAGAAACCTGAATCAGAGCCCGATGCTGTCATAGCTGACGACATACACGATGTGTTGATCGTGGACGACTTTATATACTTCGTAGGTACATCCGGTAACGAAATAATTAAGGTTGATGGTGACTCCATAGAAGTAGATAGATGGACCTTTGATGGCGATCTAGATTCGCTTCATATTAACTGCCTTGGGATTTGGGGTGGGCGCATTGTTTTCTCTGCATTTGGAGATTTTAAACAGCACCGCGAATATAAAGGGAAAACCAAAGATGCAGGTTATGTAAAGGACTTACTTAGTGGAAAGGAACTAATCAAAGGACTATCTCAGCCTCATAGCTTGACGCCTTTTGGTGAAAACCTATTGCTGGCGAACTCTGAGAAGAAGGAAGTAGCTGAATATAATAGCGCCGGGGAATTAGTTCGTTCAAAAGTTCTGGGGGGCTATACCCGTGGGGTATGTGTTACTGATGACAAGATATTTGTAGGCTTAAGCGCTTCCAGAAATCTCGAAGATCCTGGGGTCGGGACCGCCACGATTGTCGCTCTTGATAGGATAACGTGGGAGGAGCTGGGGCGCGTAAGTCTGCTAGCCCCAGAAATATATGAGATACAACAGATAAGCAATAAAGACTTGCTGTGTAATGCGCTTGGGAGGGTGGCGTCATACTCATCTGCAACGCTTAGTCAGTCTATTCATGATAGCGAACAGCAAGTATTAACACTTGGACAAAAGTTATCAGAGCTTGAGCAAAAGATATCAGAGCTTGGGCGAAAGATTAGCGAGCGAGATTTGGAGGCTTTGTCGTTTAAGCAGGAAATAGAAGAGCGTGACTCGGAGATAGGTCGCTTAAGCCAAGAGACAACGGCTAAACATGCTGAAATCGAGGCTCTCAGTCAGGCTATTATTGATCGAGATGAAAAGCTTGCTACATTCAGCAACGCTGCTCATGAGCACAAACAAACTATTAGTAACCTACAGCATATCATTACTCAAGTTGAGCATAGGCTGTCTGTATTTGCCGAAAAAGATAAGGGGATTGGAAAAGTGGTTTTGAGTAGACTGGAAAGCCGTAGTAAGTTGCTTTACTGGTATTGGAAGCTGTTACGGTCTCCTCTATTTGACTCTGAATGGTACTTGAAGAATTATCCTGATGTAGAGCAGAAGGGCGTTAATCCTCTTAAACACTACTTGGCGATAGGCTGGAAAGAGAGTCGGCAGCCAGGACCATATTTTGACAGCAAGTATTACCGAGCTCGCTATCCGGATATTGCTGGCTTAGACATGCCACCTCTAGTTCATTATTGGTTGCATGGATGTTCCGAAGGGCGTCACCCCAACTCTTTGTTTGATATGGACTGGAACCGACCTGAGGAGAATATATTACTCTCCTCGGATGAAAAGGCGGATATTCTGGACGGGCAGGCGAGCACTACTAACTCACTTCTAATAAGTGTAATTATTCCAACTTATAACAGAGGTAAGCTCCTGCCCGAAATTATTGCTGCATGGCGCAAAGTAAATGCAGTGACACTGTTCCCATATGAAATTATTTTCTCTGACGATGGCTCATCTGATGGCTCAGTCGAATTTCTCGAGACGGTGAGCGGCTTGCCGCTAAAAGTGCTGCGTAATGCTCATGGAGGGGCCTCAAGTGCGAGAAATGCCGCAATTAGAGCCGCTTCAGGAGATAAATTGCTTATCATCGGAGATGATATCTTCCCTGATCCTCAAATTCTTAATATTCACGCTGAAATATGTGAGCAGCTTGGACCAAAGGTCGCCACACTGGGCGTCGTTGATTGGCATCAAGACCTAAATGTTAATCATCTGATGCATCACATTACAGAAATTGGAAATGAACAGTTCAGTTATAATCGCCTTAAAGATAACGACTTTACTGATTTTAGACACTTTTATACCTGTAATATTTGTGTTGATAGACGTTTTCTTCTTGAAGAAGATGTGATTTTTGATGAGCGATTTGACGAGTATGGTTTTGAAGACATCGAGTTGGGTTATCGGTTGGCGAAACGTGGACTCAAGTTATTTTACACCACTCGAGCGAAAGGCGATCATTATCACCCCTATGTGACATCGAAGTTCTGTAAACGCCAAATTTCAGCAGGGAAAATGGCGGTGGTATTTACAAGAATGCATTCGGGTATTGATACGCTACTGGGGGTTGCATCACTTGAGAAAAAGGCGCGTAAAAATCGCACATCGCAATACTCTCAAGAGACGTGGCAACAGAGATTGGATGCGCTTGTCAGTAGATGTGAGTATTACGAAGAGCTTATTGCAGCCACTCCTGATGATATTTCTATGGGTATTCGGAAATGCTTGAGCACTTTGTATGTGCATTTATTCCGGGCGATGTACGAATATGGGGTTATTCAAAAGCTGGGCGACTACCCTAATTCTTTGGCGATTGCCATGGAGGCGCACTTCCCGGGTGTTGGCTCAGATTATTGGGATAAGCTTGAGAAGAATGCAAAAGAGCCAGATAGCTTGTCTTCGGCCGAGCTTTACAATCTGTGTGAGGCGCTTAATACAAGAAGCGAAAGAGATCTCCACTATGGTTCAAAGCAGCGCCGGTTGTTTGATGAATTAATGCAGGCCCAGCTGCTGTTAGAGTCGCAAGTGACCTTGGTTAGTAAAATGGAGAGAGTCAGGCAATTGGCGTCTCGGGCGGTTTATCATCTTTTGAATAACCCAAAATATTTAGTCCATCGTACAAGGCAGCTAATCAGCGAAAATAAGATGGGCGATAAAACAAATGTCGTTAGTACTGATGTCACTCCTGTCATTAAGGCTATTCCTGCTCTTGTCGTTGACTCGAAATACCCGGAAGCAAAGAGTTTAGTGGCTACTTTCCGGCGCACCTTTGGCGACGCTGTAAAAGTGTATGAGTTGCTGCAGGATGGAATGCTATCTCTTATCGAGGACAGTGGCGCTAGCAGTAATCCTATTGTTCCCTCGGCTGCGGATGCTACAGCATTCTTTTGGCCGACATCTTCATCTTTCACTTTCTGTCCCGATCATTTGTACTCTGCTTATGTGGCGCTTATAGAAAATAGCTTGGATCTATCTATAATTTCTAACTCTCTTACGTTAGAAGGTAGCATCTGTATTGGGAATCTGCGGGATCATATGATCTTCTCACGTGATGTCGCTCATGCTGCTTTTGAAGGCAACCTTAATCAGGTTCCGCTGCGCGGGAAAATACTTCGATTATTACCGGCAAAGGGCAATGCTGTTGAAGTGCGTATAAATGAAGTGCTTGATACTAGCAGTATTGAAGTGGATGCAGATGGTTTCTTTTCCTGTCAGGCGGAACCTTCTCAAGGCTTGATTCGGTACGAGTCTCAGTACTTGTCGTCACGTATAAATACAAAGCCAGTAGTCTTTGTATTCCCCATTTTTTTAGCGGTAGGTGGCGTAGAGCGTAATACCGTTGAGATTATGAGGAAGTTGAACCATCAATTTGACTTTATTGTGATAACGATGGAAAGGTTACGTCCAGAGCAAGGCAGTTTGGCCGCTCAGGCTATGGATGTCGCTGCTCAGGTGATCGAGATGGCTGAGGTTGTGCGTCATGAAGACTATTTGCGGGTCTTGACTCGATTAAAGTCGAGTTTGAAGCCTGAGTTGGTTTGGGTCTGCAATGGCTCACCTTGGTTTTGTGATAATGCCTCTTCTATTCGACGCATATTTCGCGATGTGCCAATCATTGATCAGGAAGTATATGATGTTGAGCAAGGGTGGATTAACCGTTACGGTGAGCCAGGCATCAGATCTTTTGACCACTTTATTGCTGTTAATAAGAAAATAGAGCGGCGCTTCCGTGAAGATTTTGGAATCGACCCAAGGCAGACGCACTTAATTTATTCTGCTGTTGATACTTTACGTATTCAGCAGTTTAAACAATCGCAACCTGATAAGGCTGGGTTGAGGAAGAAGTTTGGACTTCCTCAAGGGAAGAGAATATTTACGTTTGTAGCACGGCTTACGCAACAGAAAAGGCCTCTTGAGTTCTTAAAACTGGCAAAGCTACGTGGTGGCAACCAGGACGAGTATTTTGTGTTGGTCGGCGATGGTGAGCTTGCTGATGAGGCAAATGCATTCATTGAAAAAAATGAACTGGAAAATGTAAAACGAATACCGTATGTCGAAAATACGCTTGAACTTCATGCTGTGACTGACGGAATTATATTTACCTCAGCGTATGAGGGGTTGCCAATAGCGATGATTGAGGCATTGGCAATGGGAGTTCCTGCATTTGCAACAGATGTAGGCGACATCGCAGATGTAGTGAGTGAATACTATGGCGGCGGCGTGATTTCAGTAAATTTGTCAGATATCAATATAAACTCTGAATTTGAAGATTGGCTCAAAAACCATCAGGAATATCAGGTGGAATTGAAGGCTCGAGAACAGGATATACTTGATCGTTTTTCCAGCTCGAATATAGCCAAGCAGTATGTTGAATGCTGGGATAGGGCGATTAGACAATACAAGAAAAAAGGTGTAACAGTATGAATACGCCAAAGGCCTCCCGTGTTTT
This sequence comes from Hahella sp. HN01, assembly GCF_018986435.1. GTDB lineage: Bacteria > Pseudomonadota > Gammaproteobacteria > Pseudomonadales > Oleiphilaceae > Hahella. Next base: position 42,396 of record NZ_JAHMIN010000029.1, read on the forward strand.
GATACTCGGAGGTATGGGATTTATTGGCCAGCATCTGACCTTGGCCTGTCGTTCTGCTGGAATGATCGTTAGAGTTGCAGATATGTTTCTGCCTGCTCCAGAAGTGAAGCAAGACGGAGTTGAGTACGTAAATGGAGACTATAAGGACTCAGAATTTCTACAGAGCATGCTTGAAGAGGTAGACTCTGTTGTACATCTTGTTCATGATACAATGATCCTTAACCAAGAGTGCAACATGGATGTTGAGTTTGAGCGTAATGTCAGGCCTGCAATGCATCTTATGGATATGTGCTGCGCGAAGAAAATTAAGAAATTCTTGTTTGTATCTTCTGGCGGTACTGTATATGGAAATCGGCTGAACCATCAGCCTATTGTTGAGAGTTCAACTACAAAACCGATTTCCTTATACGGGACATCAAAGCTAATTATAGAGAACATTGGATTTCTCTATAACATTCAGAAAAATTTACCCTTTATTGTTGCGCGTCCTGGTAATGCGTATGGGCCAGGACAGAAGCCGTTTCGTGGCCAGGGCTTTGTTGCAACTGCATTTGCTTCTGCGCTGAAGGGCGAAGTATTGAATATTTTTGGTGACGGATCGGTTGTTCGAGACTATATACATGCCCGCGATCTAGCTGATGCATTGGTTGCCATACTCCGGTTTGGTAAACTCGGTGAAGCATACAATGTTGGAACATCAAATGGCGTCGCACTGCACACTTTGTTAAATGAATACATAACTCCAATATTAGAAGACGATGGTTATAGTTTGCAGTGTCAATACACTCCTCCTCGAGGAGTGGATGTGCCATACAACGTATTATCGAATGATAAGCTACGTCGAGACACGAGCTTCTCTCCAAGTATTGAGCTCCGTGATGGTTTGCGCGAAACCTTAATATGGTTAAAGAATTTTAATTTAATGTGAGAATGCAATAGCTATGAGCCTTGTATCAGTTGTTATACCCAGCTATAACCATGCCCATTATATTAGGGAGGCGGTGGAAAGCGTTCTCTCTCAGTCTTATGCCAACTTGGAGCTGATTGTCATTGATGATGGTTCCAGCGACGCGTCACTCGACTACCTGCGTAGCGTAAATGACCCTCGATATACATTAATAGAGCAGGAAAATGCGGGCGCTCATAATGCTATTAACAAAGGATTGTCTTTGGCAAAAGGCGACTACCTTGCAATTCTAAACTCTGATGACATCTTTCATAAGGAAAGGCTTTCTGAGTGTGTGGCAAGGCTGCAGCAAGGTGTTGATTTAGTCGCAACATGGATTGAGATAATAGACAACAAAAGTAAGGTGCTTGGTGTTAAAGAAGGGTGGCGGAATATGTTGCCTTGGTCTATTAAGAAGCCGGACGCAAGGCTTATTGGCGCGGATGACTTTAAGTTAAACTTGTTGTTTTCTAACTTTGTGTCTACAACAAGTAATGTGGTTTTTTCCCGCAAAGTATATGAGACAGTCGGTGGTATGCGTAATCTAAGATTCGCACATGACTGGGATTTTTTATTAAGAGTCGCTCTGAAGTTCCGGTGTGAGCTACTGGAAAAGCCTCTTTTGAAGTACAGGATTCACTCTACAAACACTATTTCATCAAATCGTGCTTGGATGCTGTTTGAAATTTGTTGGATCTTTGCTGTTCATCTAAAGGACTTTTCAGGTGAGTTACTATTGCAGTCTACTGATTTGGACCGATTCTCCCATGGTATTGATCTGATGGCTAGCTCAATTAATTTTCAGGGTAATGATAAGGTTTTTTGGATGCTTATGCAGTACATGGCGGCGCATCAGAAAACAGAAAATTTTTCACCGGAAGAAGTGCTGTTGGATCGTGAGGAATTAAGGGCTGAGTTTATTCGCTATATAAATGTATAGGGCGCTTTGTTTACTAATGGATAGACAAAATATTGATGACTGTTACGACCATCATTGTTAATTACAATAGCGGAACCTTACTTTATGAATGTCTTAAACACCTGGAATCGCAGACAGTTCGTTCAGACAAAATAATTGTAGTCGATAATGGTAGCGTAGATGGTTCTCAAAATATTGCAGAGGCATTTTCTAGTGTCGATGTGCTCCTGTTGGACGAAAACCTCGGCTTTGCAGGCGGTAACAATTTAGCGCTATCAGGTGTTGATACAGAGTTTGTTGCATTGCTGAACCCTGATGCTTTCCCTGAACCCGATTGGCTGGAGAGTCTGCTAGTTGCTGCGAGTGAAAATCCTGATGTAGGTGCATTTGGATCGCGCCAGCTTTGTAGTGACGCCAACTTGATACTGGATGGAGTTGGTGATTGTTACCATATCAGTGGATTGGTTTGGCGGGATCGACATGGCGCGAAGCAGCAACCCAATGATCTGGCAACCAGAGAAATTTTTTCACCATGCGCCGCCGCAGCATTGTATCGAAGGAAAGCTTTGCATGAGATAGGTGGGTTTGATGAAGATTATTTCTGCTATGTTGAAGACGTAGATTTGGGGTTTCGTCTGCGCTTGGCCGGTTATAAATCAATATATGTGCCAAGTGCGGTGGTTTATCATGTTGGATCTGCAACTACAGGTGGACAGCGAAGCGATTTCTCTGTTTATCATGGTCACAGAAACTTAGTGTGGACCTTTATAAAAGACATGCCATCTTATTTATTTTGGCTGCTTTTGCCTCTGCATATTTTGATGAACTTGGCGACGGTTTTGTTGTTTGCATTAAGAGGTCAAGGAAGAATTATTCTTAGGGCTAAGTGGGACGCAATAAAAGGGATACCTGTAGCCTTTGGGAAACGAAGGGCAACCCAGTCCAGTCGAGTTGCTAAGGTGGCTGATGTTTGGAGGTCTCTCGATAAGCGCTTACCTATATTAAGTAAGCTCTTCTTCGCTAAGTGTAAAAAGAGAACGATGGCTAAATAAGAGAGAGCCCCGAAGCATTAACTAAGGTATCTCTTTAAGATTTTTGCAATCCACTTTGACATTTAAAAATAGGCCTAACTATAGTTCTCGCTATAGGCCTGTATGTCAAATGACTGCATCCAAGGCGGATACTCAATGGTCTACTGCAGTAACCGCCAAGGGCGTTATTTTCAAAATTTTAAGGCTTCCTGGCCACTAACACCGCGCGGGCCGGGGCGGGGTAGCCTTCGACGGTTTTGCTGAAGTCCTCTGGGTCGAGGAAGTCTTTGAGTGACTGAAAGGTCATCCAGTCTGTCTGGCGTTGTTCTTCCAGTGAGGTGACGCCTTCATCCACAATACGGACGTCTTCGAAGCCGCAACGCTCCAGCCAGCGTTTAGTGGCCAGAGAGCTGCCGATAAACCAGACATTGCGCATCTGCGCGTAGCGGTCCAGCGGGGTCAGGATAGTGTTTTCGTCGCCAGGAATGACCAGTGTTTCCAGCACCAGTTCTCCACCCGGACGCAGGGCCGCTTTCAACTCATCAATATGATCGAACGGCGAGCGGCGATGGTACAGCACGCCCATGGAGAAGACCGTATCAAAGGCGCCCATGTTCGGAGGCAGGTCCTCTGAACGAAGTGGCAGGTAATAAACCGGCGCGGTGGGCGCGTATTTTTTAACGCAGTGGAACTGGAACAGAAACTTGGGCGAAGGGTCCACGCCGAGGACGAACTGCGCGCCTTCACCCAGCATACGCCAGCAGTGGTAGCCGCTGCCGCAGCCAACATCCAGCACAAATCGATCTTTTAGTGGGCTTAAATGCGGGGCGACGCGTGTCCATTTCCAGTCAGAGCGCCACTCTGTGTCGATATGGGCGCCAAAGAAATTGAAGGGGCCTTTGCGCCAGGGATGCAGACCGCGTAGTCCTTTGATCAGCGACTCCCGCGCTTCTGGATCAAGGTCTGCTTCCGCGCCGATCATCAATGTGTCGACGTCGAACTTTATTTGGCTCGCCTGCGCCGCGGGCAGCTGCTGCAAGGCGTTCCACCAGCCTTCATAGTCGCCATGGGTGCGAGAGTAATAGCGCTCATCCAACACGCGTTCGAAGTCGGGGATAAAGCGCTGCAGACGGTTTTTGTCGGCGTGGGCCAGGAAGTCGTCGAAACGGATCATTTTATTGCCAGAAAAGAGACGAAGTTAAAACATTGGAACCATAAGTAAGCCTGGCTGAACCCGGCCCTTTGCAGACGCTCAATATGCGCCTCGATGGTTTCCGGCACCAGGACATTCTCCAGGGCGCTGCGTTTTTGCGCGATTTCCAGATCACTGTAGCCCCGGGCACGTTTGAAGTCATGATGAAGATCGAACAGGGTATGCTGCTTGTCTGCATAGGCGAACTCGATTTTCTCGGACAGCACCATTGCTCCGCCAGACTTCATATTGACTGCGATGCGATGCAGCAGGTCTTCACGTTGCGCCAGAGGAATGAACTGCAACGTGAAGTTCATGACGGCGATGGAGGCGTTTTCAATGGGCGTGCTCTGGATGTCCTGACAGAGTATTTCTGTGGGGATGGCGCTGGGCATGCGCTCCATGTTCACTCGACAACGCTCCACCATGGCGGCGGAGTTGTCGACGCCTATCACCTTGGGCTTGTCCTCGGACGCATTGAAGTGCTCAAGGTTGCTGCGGATGGCGAGGGTGGAGGCGCCCAGGGAGCAGCCCAGGTCGTAGCAATGGGTTCCCGCCTGGGCGTAGCGCCGGGAAATAACGCCGATCATCTCCAGCATCATGGCGTAGCCGGGCACCGAGCGGTTGATCATGTCTGTGAATACGTGCGCCACCCGCTCATCAAATTCGAAGGCGCCGACGGCGCCTTTGGCGTCTTGGTAGATTCGGTCTTTGCTGTCGCTCATTTTCCGCTCGCTCCTGTCAGGGCGCGCATTTTACCGCCCCGGCCCATACAGGGTCCAGTCGCCTGGGTTATTGTAAGCCCTGATGACTGGCGTATAAGGCGCTTAAACCGCAAGAGAACGCTAGACTTTGCGTCTTAACCCATCTTTAATTGGCGGTTGTGCGCCATTGGCCAAAAATTTGAGAAGCATTTATTGAAAAGATAGAGAGGATAGCGGGCAGGTTTATGACTCATTACGCCATTTCAGACTTACTCAAGAACAAAGCGGAGATCGGTAGCGAAGTCACCGTCAAAGGCTGGGTAAGGTCAAGAAGGGACTCCAAGGCGGGCGTCTCTTTTATTCACGTGCATGACGGCTCCTGCTTCGACGCGATTCAGGCGGTTGTAGCCAAGGAGCTGCCGAACTACGACGCTGACATTCTGCGTTTGACCACCGGCTGCTCCCTGATTGTCACCGGAACCCTGGTAGAGTCGCCCGGGCAAGGACAATCCTGTGAAATTCAGGCCACCTCTGTGGAAGTGGTTGGTCTGGTGGACGATCCGGAAACCTATCCGGTCGCCAAGAAAAGACACACCTTTGAATTCCTGCGCGGCGTCGCTCACCTGCGTCCGCGCACTAATGCGTTCGGCGCCGTGACCCGCGTGCGTACGGCTCTGGCTCACGCTGTGCACCATTTCTTCTATGAGCAGGGCTTTCAGTGGATCAATACGCCGATCCTGACCGCCAGCGACTGTGAAGGCGCCGGCGAGCTGTTTCGCGTCAGCACCCTGGATATGGTCAACCTGCCCAAGACGGACAGTGGCAAGATCGACTACAGCAAAGATTTCTTCGGCAAAGAGACGTTCTTGACCGTGTCCGGTCAGCTGAACGTGGAAGCCTACTGTCTGGCGATGTCCAAGGTGTATACCTTCGGCCCTACGTTCCGTGCGGAAAACTCCAACACCAGCCGTCACTTGGCGGAGTTCTGGATGATCGAGCCGGAGATCGCCTTCGCGGATTTGAACGCCGATGCGGATCTGGCGGAGCGCTTCCTCAAGCACATGTTCAAGGTGGTGCTGGACGAGCGCAGCGACGACATGGCGTTCTTCGCCGAGCGCATCAATCCTGAGGTGGTTACTCGCCTGGAGAATATGGTCGACAAGGAATTCGTGCGTATCGACTACTCTGAAGCGATCAAGATTCTGCAGAACTGCGGCAAGAAATTCGAGTATCCGGTGCAGTGGGGTCTGGATCTGCAATCCGAGCATGAGCGCTATCTGGCCGAAACCCATGTGGGCGCGCCAGTGATCGTGATGAACTATCCGAAGGAAATCAAAGCGTTCTACATGCGTCTGAACGACGATGATAAGACCGTTGCGGCGATGGACGTTTTGGCTCCGGGCATCGGCGAAATCATCGGCGGCAGCCAGCGTGAAGACCGTCTGGACGTGCTGGACGCCCGCATCGGCGACATGCACCACAAAGAGGAACTGTGGTGGTATCGCGACCTGCGTCGTTACGGCAGCGTGCCCCACGCGGGCTTTGGTCTGGGCTTCGAGCGCCTGATCGCTTACGTTACCGGCATGGAAAACGTGCGTGATGTCATCCCGTTCCCGAGAACTCCGGACAACGCCCAGTTCTAAGGCGCTGGCTAAGACGTTCATATAGACGTCCCTGCCAACAAAAAAAGGCCCGATACAATCGGGCCTTTTTTATGCTCGAGGCAAACAGGTTATACGCTGTCTTTGCAGCATGACGTTGTCAGAAGAGACTGGTCAGGAATCACATCAGGTCACATGGGACGGTGACCTCAGCCATATGCCCAAACTACCTCATATTGGCGTCAAGTATTAAAATACGCCGAAGCCTTTCAGCAGAGACACAATCGCCAACACCACCGCAACGCCGCCAATGACCATGGCCGCTGCGCCGCCGCTTTTCGGCGGCTTGACGTTCTGCAGGTTGTTGAGTTGCGTCGCCAGCGTGGTTTTCTGGCGCTCCAATTGCTCGACCCGCGTCGCCATGGCGTCGATCTCGCTTTGTTTTTCCGCCATTTGCTCGCGCAGGGCTTTGGCGATCTGTTGCACCAGATCCTGTCCCTGCTTGCTGATCTGGCCGCGTAACAGCTCTTCCACCGTGCCTTCGATGAGCGTATGCAGTTTCTTGTCGTTGAGGATGTCTTCTATGTTCAGACTGGGCGCAGGCTCGTCTCTGGTGGTGCGCTCAATCAGGGTGCGCTTGAGCTCTTCCTTGGCTGACTGCAGTTCCGCTTCCCAGGCGCTGAGCCTGTCTTCCACATTGTTGTCCATGGTGGCGGTGGCGGAGTGGGTGGCGATATCCATGACCTGGGGGCGAATACGCTCGATGAGGTCGTCCAGGTCGGGCGCTTCCGGCACTGGCTTGGCTCTCATCTCCAGATCGTTGACGGTTTCCCTTAGCTGTACGTCCAGATCGCGACGGGACTCGCTGACGGCGTCGTCAATAGAGCCGAGCAAGCGGTCTTCCAGGCTTTTCAGCTCGGCGTCCAGCAATGGCGTGAGGGTTTGCTCCACATCACGGGTAATGGTGGCGGCGAGTTGCACTTCGTCAATAGCAGGGGCGGCGGGAGCTTCAGCAGGCTCAATGCTGGCGATGTGCGCCTCCAGAACCTGCTGTACGCGCTTTTCCAGTCCTGGCATCAGTTCTTCGCGCAGCTGTTCCGCCATGGCGCCGAAATCAGGTTGGGATTGCTCCGGCGCTTCTGAAGACTGGTCACGCAGCTGCTGGATATCCTGGCGTAGAGTGCTCAGCTCGCTTTCGCTTTCTCTCAGGCGGCTTTCGAAACCATCGAAAGAAGGGAAATCGCGGCTGTTTTTCTCCAGTTTATCGAGACGGTCCACCAGGATTTCCCAGTCGGAGGCGGACACCACGGCTTGCTGAGGTTGCGGTGGGGTGTATTCCGGCATGGGGGTGGGGACGACAATCTCTGAAGAGACTTCTTCTACCGTTTCCGCCACAGGCTCCGCTTCCTGAGGTATGGCGACAGAGGTGAGGGTTCCGCTGCGCGCGGACTCAATCACCATGGCTAACTTTTCCGCTTGCGGCGGCTTGAACAGCGTGCCCGAGGCGCCGATGGCGCGGGCTTCCGCATCGTAATTATCTTTTCCTTCTTTCCCGGTGCACATGATAACGGGAATATGGGAGGTCTGAGGGTCCGCCTTGATTTTCTTGGTGGCTTCGAAGCCGTCCAACTCAGGCATCAGATGGTCCATAAAAATGATATCGGGCAGATTGGTTTTCAGCATTTCCAGAGCATGTACCCCGGATTCTGCAAGTTGAACCTGCAAATTATGCTTCTCTAACAGTCTTTGTAATGTAATACGCGCCAGTTTGGAGTCATCTACCACCAGTGCAGTTTGCAGCGACATTGCGGAACCTTTTGCAATTTAAGATACATCGATAAATCTAGCACATTCTTGAAGCTAGCCGGCAAAATCCTAGTATAGGGTTTGTTGACGTTTCTGCATCCTCTGAACGCCCTAGCCACAGGCTTTTTCAGGCGTTAAAAGGGCGATGCTGGAACCTCGACAAACACTAAGGTACGACAAAGATATATCAAATAAGACTTTCCTATCAAAAATCATAAGGTTAGATATTGTAACAGCATGTTTTTTGATCTGTTTAATGTAACTTTCGCCATTTGGTCACCTTAGCGTCATATAGCCTTTCTAGCATCGCGGCTAAAGATGATTAAAGTTAATTTTTCTATTGCTTCAGCTTTGTATTTGCATATTCAAATCAATATGTTGCGTTTGCTGGAAAAATAGATAATTACGCCGCAAGGGCTTAATCGCAAAAAAGGACATCCAGATGCAAGATTCCTTAAGAGCCGTTTTTATCTCAGATGCGCACTTGGGCTCGGCCGCCTGCCAGGCTGAGCACTTGCTGGATTTTCTCAATAAAATCAAGACAGATAGATTGTATCTGGTAGGCGATATCATCGACCTGCTGGAAATGCGACGCAAAGCCCACTTTCCCGAGACGCACCGGGCCATTCTCAGCCTGATCATGCGTAAAGCGCGGGAAGGGATGGAGGTCATTTATATCCCCGGCAACCATGATGACTTCTTCAGGCAGATGGCGGGACAGACCTTCTCCGGCGTGAAGATTCGACTTAAGTGCGTCCATCGCACAGCGGATGGGCGTCGCTTCCATGTCAGCCATGGGGACGAGTTTGACCAGATCGTGCAACTGAGTCCGCTGGCGCTGCTGGTGGGAGATAAGGCCCATGGTCTAATGCTCAAGCTCAACAGCTGGCTGAACCGCACCCGCAGGGTATTCGGCTTTCCTTACTGGTCCTTGGCGGGGTATCTGAAGACCCATTTGGGACGCGCAAGGGAGTTCATTCATCGGTACGAAAATGCGGCGCTGAAAGCGGCGCGCAACCTGGAAGTGGACGGCTATATCTGCGGCCATATTCATTACGCTGCATTTCGCCGCAAAGACGGCAGGCTCTATTGCAATGACGGCGACTGGGTGGAGCACTGCTCCGCATTGGTGGAGACCCACCAAGGACAGTTAAGGTTGCTGCACTGGTCGGAGCAGCCCCGCTGGCTGGCGGTGGAGCCGGATGCCGAACCGACCTGGATCGAAGAGCCTATTCCTGGCTTGTTTCCGGTTCCTGTCAGTAGCGGGCTGTCTGGTGATAAGCAAGCGCCCAAGGCCGCCTGATACGCTGTATCGGCGTTGTCCCGAGTCCCGGCAATTCCATTATGAGCAGCCAAATCAAACAGTTGGCTGCTTGCTTCTTACATAAATATAACGCAGCCGTCTACTCGCCGGGCTTGAACCAATTCCCCGAAAACGTGTCTACTATCACAATATTGATCTGCTTTTAGCATCGCCATCGGCATAGATGGCGGGCGATCGTCATGACGGCGAAGTTTTGGAATATTGGGAGAGGTTAAGCATATGTTTGGAAGTCATTCACAGGATAAAGCATCCATGCCTGCGCGGGAGCAAGCGCTGCCGGGCAGAGCGGAGCCCATGGAAATTGAGGGCGAGCACTTTGTCTTTGGCGTGGACATGAGAGGTCCATTTCCAGCGCAAATGCAAACGGCGGTGTTCGGGCTGGGGTGTTTCTGGGGAGCGGAACGTTTGTTCTGGAAGCAGGAAGGCGTTTATAGCACCTGTGTCGGCTATGCGGGAGGCTATACGCTCAATCCTACATACAAAGAAGTCTGCACCGGGCAGACCGGTCATGCGGAAGTGGTTCAGGTCGTGTTTGACCCCGCTGTGATCAGTTATAAAAAGCTGCTGAAACTGTTTTGGGAAAATCACGATCCGACTCAGGGGATGCGTCAAGGCAACGACGTCGGCTCTCAGTATCGCTCCGCTGTCTATTACGCTAACGACGAACAGAAGCAATTGGCGGAAGCGTCGAAGGCGGAGTTCCAGCAGTCGCTGCATGACGTAAACCGTGGCGCTATCACGACGGAAATTACGCCAGCGCCAGAGTTTTATTTCGCTGAAACCTATCACCAGCAGTATCTGGCCAAGAATCCTGGTGGATATTGCGGCCTGGGCGGCACCGGGGCTTGTTTGGCCAGCGCGGACTAAGTTTTGACTGAGCCTGCGACCCTTGCCGGGCTGACCTTGGTCATCCCGGAAAAGAACGACCCTGAGCGGGATTCTGTGGCGGCGGCCTGGAACGCCGCCGGAGGCGAGGTGTCCCGACTGGGACGGTTCTGGGAGCCACCTTCCTATGATCCGGCCAAGGTGCGGGTCTATGGAAATGACACTTTTGCTCTGGTGCTAGCGCAGAAGTTGGGACTTGCCCTGATTTCACCCGCAGACGACCTGTTGGTGCAATTGCCGCAACAGGCGTTGCAACGCTCGGTAACGCTGCTGCCTCTGTCAGGGGCGATGACGTTGAGTTTTCCGGCTTTCCTCAAACCTGCCGCGCCCAAGCTGTTTAAAGCCGCCGTGTATGCAACCCCGGACGATTTAGCAGCGGAAACCCGAGGACTGGAGCCGGATACGCCGGTGCTTCACTCGGAAATCGTACAGTTCGCTTGTGAAATTCGTTGTTTTGTCTGGCGGGGAGACGTGTTAGACGCGGCGGTCTACGAAGGCGATGGAGCGCTTGATGACGGCTTGGTATTCGCCAGACAGCTTGCTCAAAGCGAACATCTCCCGACTACCTGTGTGATCGATATCGGCTATATCCCCCAACGCGGTTGGGCGATCATCGAAGCCAACGCCGCCTGGGGCGCCGGCCTCAACGGATGCCGGGCCGAGAAAGTATTGCCTTGTATCGAGGCGGCGACCCGGAAATTGGTTACTGGCAGTTAACAGAGTACTCGCCAATCGTCAGTCTGCCTTTTAACGCTTCTGGACTGAACTGATTCAAAAACTCCGGTATTTCTTGCTGAGCAGAGACTCTATGAATGAAATCGTAGACGGCGGGCTCTAGTATCGGGCCTGAATAGAGATAACAGGTGCGATCAGAGACTACAAAGAGAGTGGAATATTTTTCCTGGAAGCCATTCAAATTAATATTATCCAGGGCGGGAGAGGCGTGAAAAGCGCGAGTGACACTCAAGTTATCGCCTTCCGTACTTTTAAAGTCATTCAAGTAAGCTGCCCAGTCAGCATAAAGCTCGGACTCATTCGGTGGCGAGTCTTGCAGAAATAATTGTATTTTCCCTTTTTTATTATTGCTTTCTACCGCGTTAGTTGTTGAACAACCGGCAGATAAATAAGTAGTCAAAATTAAAGCCAGACTAATCTGTAGTCGATATTTACATCTAGCCATTTAAGGGCTCCCAAATAGAGATGATTTCTTTATTGGTGATCATCTTTTGATGCAGACCGGCGCTTGAAGCTGTGGGGCTTGGCGTCAACAATGTGCTGAGAGGTCTCCGGCTCCGTTCACTAATATAAGCATTCCATCCCCTCCATTCGCTGCTTTATTGCCTTCTCCTGATTTTCTATTGTTCCTGTCGCCAAAACTTCAGGTTAAGTAATATACTTTTTTCTGTTTTGGCGAAAGCTCAATTGGGCATATTCACTCACAATAAAAAATTAGTTTCTTATTGGGAATATCGATAAACCCTAGGATTGTCTAGTTGGCGTTCGTACAGTTATTTATAAAATTAGTTATGAAATGTAATAATGGATATAACAAGTAGAGCTAATATGATATAAGCTCACGATTTTCTGGCAGCTATTGGTAACCACCGCTATGGCCGTAAGAGCCGAGAAGAAACAACAAGTTAATCGTAATATCTGTAACGCCGCGCTGCGTTTGTGCCGGACGAAAGGGTATTCCGGGGTGAGTCTGCGGGAGATTTGCCGTGAGGCGGGGATTGCGCCGCCGACGTTTTACAATTATTACCCGAATCTTGAAGAGCTGGGTCTGGCGATTATCGACGAGGCGGGGCTGACCTTGCGTCGCCTGATGCGGCAAACCTGGAAAGAGGTGGATGTGCGGGAAGGGGTGGTGCGTCGCACGATTCGCGTCTTTGGGCGCTATTTGGAAGAGAATGGCGACTTATTTCATTTCGTCGCGGCGGAACGAGTCGGGCGCGTGCAGGCGTTTCGGGATGCGATTGAGCGTGAGGTGAAGCATGTGGTGGAAGCCATGGCCAAGCCGCTTGCGGAGGTGGGAGCGGCGACGGACAGGCCGGTAGCGCATCCGCTTTATCTCTCTGAAATGCTGGTTAATTGCGCGTTTCAGGCGGGGGTTGAAAGCCTGTCCGCCAATACGGAAAAACGTAATGAAATCATCGAGCGCACGATCATTCAGGCGCGTATGGCTATTTATGGTTCGGAAGCCATGGCGAAAGGCGCTGTGGCGTCAGTTTCTGCGGAGTAATTCGCCGGTTTACAGCGGTGCTAGAAGTAATTCCTAACAACTGTTCGTATCGGCGAAATCCCTGTCGACGGTGCAAAAATTGAGCACAAATTCAATTTTAGGCCAAACTTAAGCGCATTTAATGTGTTTTTTGTGCCGAATATCTCGCTTGTGGAAATATCTCTTATTCCTCTTCTTGTTTAAAAATTAACAAGTGTTAGTTTTATTTTGTCGAACAAGAGCTGACGCTCGCAGCGAGCGCGAGCGTCAGCTCTTGTTCGACAGCAGTAAGCATAGTTGGAAGTGCAGTACTGAATGAATAAGAATAAAGAGGAACGGAGATGGACCTTATACCCAAAGGAACGTGGAGAACTCTGTTGTGTCTGCTGCCTGCGTTGGGCCATCCTGTCGCCCATAGTGAGCTGAAGCCGATGGCGGATCAGGAGATGGGCGAAATTTCCGCCCAGTCCGCACTGGAGTTTTCCGCAACGGACATCAATTACAACCTCAGCCAGTTGACCGGCATCGAGTTCATCAAAAATCCCGGTATTGGATTTACCCGGGTGGAACAACGTACACAAACCGAGTCAGTGGACGCGACGGTGTATCGGCTCCAGCTCAATGGCTCCGGTGAGTTACATGCCTTCGCGGAAGAGCTGACCCTCGGCGACTATGGCGGGGCCAACAACTCCATCTACAAAGACGAGAATGGCCAGGGCGTGCCCGACGTGGCGTTGAGGAATTTCGGTTTTGGCAAATCGGCGCAAGATCCTTTCGTGTTTGAAGACCCCTATCTGGAAATTCAGAAGCAGCATCATGCTGACGGCACAGACAGCATCCGCGGCATTCGTTTTGGTTTCGGCAGAGTCGACGGCTCGACGCCGGTAACCATCGATTCCATCTCTGGTTACATCCCGGCATTGAGCATCATGGCGGACCTGGGCGGGTTGGTGCGCTCGCAGATATATGGCAGCGGCACCAAAGACACCTTCGTTAACATTATCGGGTATATGCCAGATGGCTCCGGTAACTACCCGCAAACGCCGGCTCCTGGCGAGTGGGTGTGCAATGGCGGCATGTGCGGTTTTACTCCAGACAATGTGGGCCTGACCGGCAACGCTGGCATTGGTTACAGCTACGGCGGGAAGGAGTTGAATCTTTCGAATGTAACCAGCCTCGACTATCACAACGTTAAAAACTTCTATATTTCCTTTGTGCAGGGCGCGGGCAATCTGATGTCGAATCAGAATGGTTCGATCAACGGAGCCATGTGGTCACAGCATCTTGAAGGGATTATCCCTGACTCCCGACCGGATTTGCCGGGCTGGAACTTCGGCATTCCTTTCAACGACCCCAACCATCCAACAGACGGTTATCTGGAAGCGCATACCGACGTTGGGCCGACGTTGCAGCAGATCTTTTTCGGCGTCGGGGATGACAATCCGCGCATGGGATATCAGAACAACAAGTTGTTTTAAACGGCGATGAACTGTATCGGGAGGGAACCATGAAACATCCGCAACCAGTGCTGGCGCTCTGTTGCCTGACGCTCAGCGCCGCGGCTACGGCGATGGAGGCGTTGACCGATGAGGAGCTGGGGCAAGTGGACGGTCGCAGCGGGTTCAGTTTCGCTTTCGATAACGTCAAGTTCAAAGGGATGGCGATAGACGGCGCGGAAGCGGGCAGCATCAATATCATTGCTGCGGACGGCTCCAGCCTGGGTCTGAAAGAGTTCCAGCTTTCCGCTGACGCGATCGGCACCTTTGAGTCGCCGTTGACCTTTAGTCTGGTGGAGATGGACGGTTCTCTGGTGAATAACTCGGGCGCCGGGCTTCCCATGCTGCGTATCGGGCTGCCTGGAATGGAAGGCTGGCGCAATCTGGACGTGCGCTTCAATGAGGCGTTCGGCAACCCGGACGTCCCTAATCCCAATAACCCCAATATCCGCGCTGGCGGAACACCGTCGGAGCACACCATGCTGGGGAGCGTGTCGATGAATGACATTTCCATTCTCGGCGGCGTGGCCTATAGCGGGATTCCTGAGGGCTATAAGATAGAAAGCACGCGCGTCGATGATGGCAGCCGCGGCGCGGATTCGCGTCAGGGAATGCTGCTCAATGTGGACATCAATGAGCTCTTGATCCCTGAGTGGCTGGTCGAATCTCAGATTGGCGATGGCGTGTTCGATCCCGCCACGGATTTTATTCTCTACAATTTCAGGCTGGAAAATCTACACCTGCACTCCGCCACCTTTGAAGCCGCGCCCAACGGCTTGCGCTTCGCCTATTCCGACCCGCAGCCTTTTACGGAAGACGGCGGTATCATCCCGTCGGGGGGAGGGCTGCCGGATACCCAGCATCCAGATTACGATCCCAATTTCCCTAAAGTGGACCTCACATTCCAGGCGCAGATGACGCAATCGAAGCTGAATGAATCCCGCATCCACGGCGTCACCTTGGATCATCTTATATTCAACGTGCGCAACTAGGCGGAGTGACAATGACACAGCACAAACCAGTCACTGATAAACGTCTTCTGAGTCGCGCAATGCTGGTGTGTCTGGCGCTAACCGCTTCCGAAATGGCCGCCTCGGAATTACGCGATATGGAGGAGGGAGAGCTGTCGCAAGTAACGGCGCAAAGCGGCTTGATCATCGAGATACCCCGGGTGCGTATCAACGCCCATGATGGCGGTCTGGACGACCCCGGCACGCCGCAGGATGAAAGCGACGGTCGCCGCACCCGAGGGTTTCGCTACAACTACATCACCACTGAGCATGACGGCGGCGCCCAGACCTACTATTTCACCGATGAAATCTCCATCGCGATGGATATAGAAGGCCCTCTGAAACTGGATGTGGACGATGGCGGCCACATGGTTCTGCAACTACCTGAGCGGGTCAATTTCGTCGGCGATGGTTACAGCATGAAAGGCATTTATCTCAACAATACTAGCGACCCGGCCAGCGGTGGCAAGCTGCTCAACGAGATCAACATTCAGGGTAACTTTGAAACCGGCGGCCAGGTGGTTGTGTGGGGATATGACCCCTAGGCGGAAGCGCCGTTCCATTTAACCAATGTGTGGTCTTCGCCTTGTAGCTCTTCTTTACTAGCTTGTCCTCGGCGCTTTTTTCCATTCCAAGAACCGCCTTGCAAGCATCCGGAAACCTATTCTTGATTGTCAGAGCGCACCCACGTCCCTTCTGGCACTGACAATTGCAGCATGATTATTGGCATGAAAGTGACCGGCTTGCGCTAACGCCTGCAAGTCGCCTTCTACTATCTTCGTATTTTGTGAAAACACGCTGGAATGATTGATTTTGTAGAATTCTCACTAGAACTAAAATTAGTATTTTTAGAAAAGTTTGTTTGTTGTGTACAATACTTTGATGTCTTTTTATTAAATAGTTTCTAATTGAAGAGCTTCCTTTTGGGAAATATGTGTTATGAATATTAAATCTCGATGAGGAATATAAAATATTAGTTTTTTAATGAATTATGTGCGCCTGCTGCACGGAAGAGTGTATAAAAATGAAGATGATAGTGTTTATCCTTTTACTGGTAGGGGGCTCGCAATACGCTCACTCTGAATGCTCTAACTACAAAGGAAAAAGATGCATAAAACTGTGTAACGATACTTATGAAACGGTTTATTGGGCAAGGGAGTATGATCATGTGGGGCCGGGGGAGAAGAAAATAGGAGTGTCTACTGGGTGGGAGGCGCTTCAACCTATGAGCTGTTATAACGACATTCCCATTGTTGATTTTTCTTGGCAAGGTGGGACTTTGCCAGGAAATAGGTTCATCTTCATGACAAAGGACAGAAAATGGGAGTGGTTTGAAGGGGATGGACGAGGATATGTGTGTGCTTGGCTTAGAAGTACCACTGAATTTAACCTAACCCATGGGCAGCATAGAGATAACTCACCTTATTATCCTGAGTGTAACCTAGTCGATGGTTATAAGGCTGTGCCAGGATACACAATTAACGCCGGTGGCATTTTTCGAGTGAGAGAGAGTAATGCTTCCAAAAAGCCGTCTCTAGAGAAAATACTTGACGGTGTTCGGGAGTATTATGTAGGCATCGGAAAAAAATATAGAAAAGAAGGTAGGAAGTATGCCGAAGTTAGCAAGCTTGGCTATGACAAATACTATAATATTGCGAAGGATTATAAGGAAGCTATGGATGCTATAGATATCGTCGCTAGGGCAGATAGATCTCTTAAGAAAATAGAGGGTATGATAGAGGGGTATTATGGATATACAGGCGAATCTGTTAATGTAAGAATAAAGTTTGTTGCACATAAAGTGGAAAGTTATATAAATGAAAAAATAAGAATACCGTCGGAGTATCTAGAGCCTACAATAGCTGGTCCTTCAGAAATTGATGGTGAAATAGCAACAAGGTCTTTTCTGCTCATTAGTATGAGAGGTCATAATGTTGCGATGCCTGATCCACTCGAAAAGCTGGTAGGCCTTCAAGAGCAACCTGATGGAGTATCTGTTTATTTATTTACCTCAGGAGGTTTCATTACGCTGGAAAATCTTGAGAAAGCTGTTAGCGAGCTTTTATGTGAGAATCCTAAGGACCGTGATTTACTTGCATTTAAGAGAAACTTGACCAGCGCCGGTCTGGTCGATTTTAGTAAAGATTACTCATGTCGTTCAAGCCAGATGAAAGAAATAGGTTAATTGTAAATATGAATTGCGCCTTGGCGATGTCTACAGCATGAAAGGTATTTATCTCAACAATACTGGCGACCCGGCCAGCGGTGGTACGCTGCTTCACGAGATCAACATTCAGGGTAACTTTGAAACCGGTGGTCAGGTGTTTGTGTGGGGGTATGACCCCTAGGCGGAAGCGCCGTTCCATTTAACCACGGTGTGGTCTTCGCCTTGTAGCTCCTCTTTTATTATGGCGGCTATCCGCTCCCAGTTTCCACCCGCCAGGCCCGCGCCAATCAATGGATAGCCGATGCGTTTGCCGGGGAAGTCAGTCTTGATCTTTCTCATGACAGGCCGAATCGCCTCATAGTCCGCCAGGTCGCCCTCGCCACGCCAGTGGAACTGGGTATAGGCGTTAACAATCGTGAAGGATGTATCGCTGCTGGTGATCTCGGCGCAGGAGTAAGTTCCCAGCTTGTCCCGAGCGCCTTTTTCCGTTTTTAAATCCGCTTTGTAAGCATCCGGAAACATATTCTTGATCGACAGAGCAATCCCTCGTCCCATCCGGCACTGGCAATTGCAGCCATGGATAATGACATCAAAGTGACCGGCTTGCGCCAGCGCGAGTAAATCGCCTTCTACTGTTTTCATGTGGCCTTAGACTTTTGAGTGAATGGCGAATCATATCAGTTTCAATATATACACCGTAATAAAGCCAAAGTGATTTAGTGTGAGCGGCACATATTATCTATTCGGTTGAATTGTGAGCGTTTAATTGATTGTGTCGGGGGAAGGCGCAGTGCATATTTGGCTGAAAGAGAATAGAATCTGTTCACTTTTTATATGGCGGTTTAATAAACTATGCAAGGTCGAACCTTTCTGTCTGGAATTACTAAATTCACACTCATCTCAATGTTAACTTTCGGCGCCTATGCCGATGAAGTTGTTTTGTTTCAAACTCAGCTTACCAGTAAAGGGCAGGTCAGCCCGAATCACTTCCCGGCTGACTGGACCAGGCCTGCTACAAGCGAATACAACACTGTGGGTTATATACGTAGCAGCAGTAGCGATACTAAAGTGTTGCGTAAAGCTGTATTCAAGCTCGATGCCGCGCCTTTTTCTGAGATCAAGAACGCGGGTGTGGATGTCTGCATATTTATTCATCCTGCCTCCTATGGTCAGTATGAAGATAAATTGACAGTGACGCAGAATGAGGCGGTCTGCTTCAATCAGCATAAAGGCGATGGGCCGCAGTGGCCAAAATCCACGGTGGAGATTAATTTTCCAGGTCAGGGTTTGTTGATTCCCAAAGACTCGATAGTGGCCTGCGACTCGCAAGGAAGTTTGCCGGTAGGCGC
Source organism: Hahella sp. HN01 (assembly GCF_018986435.1). Classification (GTDB taxonomy): domain Bacteria; phylum Pseudomonadota; class Gammaproteobacteria; order Pseudomonadales; family Oleiphilaceae; genus Hahella. The sequence continues at coordinate 61,047 of NZ_JAHMIN010000029.1, forward strand.
GAATGACAACGGCCAGTTCCAGCTCTTTTCAAACTTTACCTGCGAACTTTTCATGGCGGACTACAACCCGAGTGACGCTGCTTCCCCGGCATATCAAAGTGTGAGAGCGCCGTTTTTTGATGAGAGTTTTGTGTATACGCCACATTCCAGAACGGCCTATCACCAGAATCTATCCAATCAGGAACTGAAAATTAACGGCGTTTGGGTGTATGACAATACTAATGGCGCCGCAAACGAAATTTGTGTCGCCAAGGGTGGCCAGACGGTTTGTGACAGTCGTCAATTTGAAGGCAATGACTATACGACCCGCAGCGATTTCTTTGCCTATCAAGAAACCTGGAAAAAAGGCGAAAGTTTAACGGCGACTTGCTCTTCTTATGATGAACAAGGTTCTCCAAAATACTGCTCTTTTTATTTTATGGTGGAAGTCCCAGGGCAGAATGGACTGGATAGACGGTCGACAATCAGTCATGAGCAAGCCGACGCGTATTGTAACAATCCTTATCCCTCTAACTATGTGTTGAGCCATCATAGCTATAGTGATTATCAGCGCTGCATGAATTTATTGAATTGATTGCTATCTGTCCCTTTAATAACAAGGTGTCTAAATAATCCTGGAAAACCCCTGTTGCGCCTGTGTCCGGTAGCGGTCGAACACTTTGCAGACGCCGCGGATCAGCAGTCTTCCTGTGGGGTTCACATGCAGGCCGTCGCGGGTGAAGGTGACCAGTCCGTCTTCCGCCATGTCCTGCAGAATGCTTAACTCACCCCGGAAGTAATGGGCGAAGTCGATATTGAACAGAGCTTCGATGCGGCGGTATTCGATTTTGAAGTTGCAGATCAGTTCGACGATGACTTTGCGGCGGATGACGTCGTCATCATTCAACTGCACGCCTTTGATAATCGGAAGCCGGTTCTCGGTCATGGCCGTTTCGTAGCTTTCCTGGTCGTAGCAGTTCTGGTAATAGCAACGATCCAGCATACTGATGCTGGAAGCGCCCATGGCGATGAGGTCACAGTCGCCATGAGTGGTGTAGCCCTGGAAGTTGCGATGCAGCTCTCCCTTCTCCTGAGCGATGGATAGCTCATCGCCGGGCTTGGCGAAGTGGTCCATGCCGATAAAACGATAATCCGCCGCGATCAATTGGTCGACGGATTGCTGCAGGATGGTCAGCTTATCTTCCGGGCGCGGCAGGTCTTCATCGCGAATGCGGCGCTGTGGCATAAAGCGTTGCGGCATATGCGCGTAGTTGAACACCGACAGTCGGTCCGGGGCGAAGTCGATGATGGTGTCTACGGTCTTGCGGAAGGAGTCTGGCGTTTGCAGAGGCAGGCCGTAGATCAGATCAATATTGATGGAGCGGAAGCCCAGCTCTCGCGCCTTGCGCAGCACGCCCAAAGTGAGTTCTTCGCTTTGAATCCGGTTAACCGCTTTCTGCACGGTGGGATTAAAGTCCTGAACGCCCAAGCTGATGCGATTAAAGCCGATTTCACGCAACGTGGTCAGGGTCTTGTCGTCGGCTTCGCGGGGATCGATTTCGATGGAGTAGTCGCCCTGGTCATTGTCCATAAAGCGAAAATGTGTGCGCAGTTCCTGCATCAAATCGCGCATCTGCTGCGGCGCTAGAAAAGTGGGCGTGCCGCCGCCCCAATGCAGTTGCTCCACCAGTCGATCCGCGCCGAAAAGCTCGCTTTGCAGGGCGATTTCGCGATATAGCGCATCAAGGTAGGGAATCGCTTTTTCTCGGCGTTTGGTGATGATTTTGTTGCAGGCGCAGTAGTAACAAAGGCGCGCGCAGAACGGGATGTGCAGATACAGCGATAGCGAGCGGTTTGCGGCGCGACTGGCGGCCGCCGCCTCATGTACGGCGTCGATAGGGAAATCGTTCTGGAATTCGACGGCGGTGGGGTAGGAGGTGTATCGGGGGCCCTGCAAATCGTATTTGCGGATAAGGTTCTCGTTCCAGTAAATATTTTTCACTACGGCGCTCGCACTTCTACCATGGATAAGAAGTGGCCATTGTATATCCGAGCCAAACAGTCGGGCTTGATATGGGTCAATGCCCGCCGTGGTGTGTGGAAGAGGCTCCGCCGTGTAGATGGTCCATGCTCTGTCCACCGAAGAGTCCGGCGAAATGCACGGGCAGCGTCCAGACGCCAAACAGAATGAGTAGAACGCCGAATACGCGGCGCACGGATAAATTGCTCAGCCAGCGTCTCAGGTGGTAAGCGAAAAGCCCGGCGGCCAGCATGCTGGGCAGAGTGCCGAGACCAAAGCAGAACATAAGCAGGGCCGATAGCGAGGCGTCTGCGTTCGACATTGACCAGGCGAGGGCGCTGTATACGAGTCCACAGGGCAGCCAGCCCCAGAGCAGACCCAAAGCGAAGCTGATGTGTGGTCCCTGACGTTCGCCAAGGGATTTGCTAAGCGGTGAAATTCGGCTCCAGAGTCTGCCTCCGAGGCGTTCGATATGGGTCAGGCCCATCCACCACTGGCCCACATAAAGCCCCATCAGGATGATCATAACGGCTGCGACGGTGCGTAACGCCACCAGCAGCGTTTCGTTCAGCGCCAGCGCTTCACCCAGGAAACCGGCGAGCAGTCCGATCAATGCATAACTACTGAGGCGGCCGAAGTTGAACAGAAATAACCATGAGGTTCTTGGCGAGCCGTCTCCGCCCTGGGCGAAGGACTGCGCGCCAGCGATGCCGCCGCACATGGCGATGCAATGACCGCTGCCGAACAGGCCGATCAGAAACGCGTTAGCGATCAGCAGAAGCTCATGCATCGGGGTTGCGGGGCGCGTCCTCGGAAGACTGAGTGGGGGTTTCCTGTTTGCCTTTCTTGTCCGTTTCGTTGCCGGGAATCATCTTCTCATCGTCATCGAACAGGATGCTGTGCGCAGGACCTTCCAGGTCGTCATACTGGCCGGAGCGCACCGCCCAGCGAAAAATAATGACAGCGACGGCGATGAGCGCGATGGAGAGAGGGATCAGGACGAACAGTATCTGCATAGCGGGGCCTTATGGCTTTTGGACGCCGGACAGTCTAAGAGCGTTAAGCACAACAATCAATGAACTGACTGACATGCCGATTGCGGCGGCGTAGGGCGGCACATAACCGGCGGCGGCCAGCGGCAGGGCGAGCAGGTTATAGCAGACCGCCCAGGACAGGTTCTGGCGAATGATGCGATAGGCGTCCCGCGCTTTCTTGACGCCGAATGCGAAAGTACGCAAATCGCCGTTAAGGATGACCGCGTCGGCGCGCACCTGGGTCAAGTCTGTGGCATTGTTCATCGCCACGGCCAGATGCGCTCCCGCCATGACGGGAACGTCATTGACGCCGTCGCCCACCATGACGACGGTGTCGCCTTCTTTCTGCCATTGCTTGACTCGCTCAAGCTTGCCTTCCGGCGAGCAGGATTTTTCGATATCGGTCACCGCCAGTTCCGAAGCGATGGTTTCGACGGCGGCGGAACTGTCCCCGGACAGAATCGCCGTGCGCAGACCCTGTTCCTGCTGCAATTGCCATAGAGCCTCTTTCGCGGACGGACGCAGACTGTCCGTCAGATAGAACAACGCCAGTAGCTGTTGGTCATTCGCCAGGGCTACCGTTTGATAGTTCTCCGGCGTCACCATTTGCGATTCAGGCAGCTTCTCCGTAGCAAACTTCAGATTGCCGAGACGGTAGACGGTTGCATCGCGCATTCCTTCGACGCCTTGCCCGGTATGGTTGCGAATTTGCTCCGCCGGCCCTTGGGCGTAATCTTGGAAGACTTTGGCGATAGGGTGTGGGTTATCCCACTCCAGCGATCCGGCGAGGGCAAGCAGCTCCGCGTCGGAATAGCGAGAGCGATTATCGGTTTTCACCAGGCTCAGTTCGCCCTGGGTTAGGGTGCCGGTCTTGTCGAATACTACGCGGGAGGCGCGGGCCAGGGTTTCCAGCGCGTGTCCTCGGGTAATGATTAAGCCGGACTGTCGTAATGCGGTGGTGGCGGTGGTCAGGGCTGTGGGAGTCGCCAGTGACAGTGCGCAGGGACAGGTCACCACGAGTACGGAAAGCGTAATAGCGAAGGCATGGGCGGGATCAATACGCCACCAGATCACACCGACAATCGCAGCGGTTAGCAGCACCCCTGCGACGAAATAGCTGGCGACTCGGTCCGCCATGGCGCTGAGCTGCGGACGTTCCTGTAAGGCTCTTTCCACCAGGCGATTGATGGTGGACAGATGGGAGTCCTGATCCAGGGCGGTAACGCGCACCACTAATGTGTTATCGATATTGACGCTGCCGCTGAGCACGGCGTCTCCGGCGCACCGGGGGCGTGGCATGAACTCACCAGTCAAGGCGGCCTCGTTGACGGAAGACTCGCCTTGCACGATTTCCCCATCAACGGGAATCAGATCGCCGGCTTTAAACAGAATGAGGTCGCCTACGCGGATATCCCGTAGTGGCGTCAGTTGCGCCTTAGTCAGGTCGATTTGGCTATTTTGCTCCCCCTGGCTGGGTAGTAAGTCCACAAACTGCGGGGCCTTTTGTTTCAGACGGGCATTGGATTGGGCGGCGGACATGCGTGCGCGGCTTTCGAGGTAGCGGCCCAGCAGCAGGAAGAAAGTAAACATGCAGACGGAGTCGAAGTAGACTTCTGGTCCTCCGCGGAAAGTAATCCAGACGCTGGCCGCGAAGGCTCCGCCAATCGCAAGGGAGACGGGAACGTCCATGGTCAGGTGACGTAACCGGATATCCCGTAGCGCTGCGTTGAAAAATGGCCGCGCTGAATACAGGATGACCGGCATGGCGACAATCAGGCTGATGAAGCGGAACAGGTCGACGTACTCTGGCGTATCCTGCAACAGGCCGAAGTACATCGGCACCGCCAGCATCATGTTCTGCATCATGCCGATGCCGGCGATACCCAGACGCACCAGCATGCTTTTCTGTTCATCGGCGAGGCGCTTTTCCTCCTCCGTCGCGGAAAAGGGATAGCCGCGAAAACCGATGGACTGTAGTTGCAATAATACGTCGCTGAGCGGTGTTGCGTTCTGGTTCCAGGTCAGGGTGGCGCGGTGGTTACTCAGGTTCACCCAGAACTCATCAACGCCGGGTAGTTTGCGCACGAACTGCTCAACCAGCCAGACGCAGGCGGCGCAGGTGATGCCTTCCAGAGACAGGGACAGGGTGCGTTTGCCGTCGGAGCCGGGTTGTGTGGCAATAGAGGAGAGCACATCGTCCCTGTCGTACAGCGCGTACTTGGAACGATCCAGGCTGGATATCGGCTCAGGAGCTTCCAGACGCTTGTCCCGGAAGCGGTAAAACTGTTGCAATCCGTCGTTATGGATCAGATTGGCGACTGCCTGGCAGCCGCGACAGCATACTGCGTAATCTTCGCCGCCTACGTTGACATGAAGATTGATGGCGGCGGGAACGGGATTACTGCAGTGATAGCACTTTTCGGCTTCACTCATTCTCGGTCGGGACAGCCGGGCTCAACGTGATTTTTGCGTCGGTGGGAAACCAGCTTTGGCCTTTCAGGCGCCAGGTTCCGTCTGCGTCGGTCAGATGGATGTAACGTCTGCCTTCAATCGGGCTGGGCAAAATACCATGGTAACCGTCTTCCTGGCTGACCAGGGCGACGTTGTAATCATGTTCCGCCAAAGTAGGATGAATGAACTGAATGTTCAGACGCTCCGCTTTCTTGATGGGAATGCCTGACGTCAGCACCAGTTTGATGCGTCCGTCTTCATCGATGCTCGCCTGCGCCGCCAGACCATAGTCTTGTGCGGTGCGATCTTTCACCAGTTCCTGGTTGATCGCCAGACCGTCTTTGTAATAGTCGTCTTTAACCAGCGTATCTTTCCCGCGCACGGCGAGAGTGACCATCAGGATGCTGAACAACACAGAAGAGGCGGGCAGGCCTATTAGCAGCCATACCCACTTTTCTTTGTACCAAGGCAGAACAGTACCAGCCGACATAACAGTATTACTCATTAGAATTTAACCGGCGCAGGACCAAGAAAACGGCTTTCGGAATCGATCTTCACGGAGGTGTCGTCAATCGCCTGCGCTTTAAACACGATATCATGACTACGCTCTGTCAGCGCGCTGGGTTTAGCCTCAACCGCCATCGGGATGGAGCGTATTTCCGATGGCTCCAGCGTGAATTCGCTCTTGCCGGAGATGCTGATGCCATCCATGCCTTCCACAGTGATGACAAAGGTGCGCACCTGGTCGGACATATTCATCAGCTGCAGGGTATAGGCGTTTTCGATATAGCCTCTTGCGTTGGTCTGGAACAGGGCTCCCCGGTCGCGAATGACATCCAGCTCAACGGGCAGACGCGTCCCCAGTTTGAATGCAAAGGCAGACATCATGATCACCAGGGCCAGACCATAGCCGATGGTGCGCGGACGCAGCAGTTTGGAGTCTTTGCCTTCCAGCTTCTGCTCCGTGGTGTAGCTGATCAACCCTTTCGGGTATTCCATTTTCTCCATGACCGAGTCACAGGCGTCTATACAGAGCGCGCAGCCTATGCACTCGTACTGCAGGCCATCGCGTATATCGATACCGGTCGGGCAGACCTGTACGCACATACCGCAGTCTACGCAATCCCCCAGTCCGACCTCTTTGGGATCGGCGGAGCGCTTGCGGCTGCCTCTGGGTTCGCCGCGGTTAAGATCATAGGACACCACCAGGGTATCTCGATCGAACATAACTGACTGGAAACGGGCGTAAGGACACATGTACAGACAAACCTGCTCGCGCATCCAGCCCGCGTTGATGTAAGTGGCCAGAGTAAAGAATGCGATCCAGAAATACGCCCAGCCGGAGCTGATATCCAAGGTGAAGAAGTCAGGGACCAATTCGCGGACAGGGTAGAAATACCCTACGAAAGTCAGGCCGGTGGCGAAGGCCACGAACAGCCAAGAGGCATGTTTGGCCGCCTTTTTCAGCGCCTTTTGTTTGTTCATAGAGGCCTGATCCAGCTTCATGCGCTGGTTTCGGCTGCCTTCAATGCGCTCTTCCAGCCACATGAAGATGAACGTCCAGACGGTCTGCGGGCAGGTGTAACCGCACCAGACCCGGCCAAACAGGGTGGTGATAAAGAAGAGTCCGAAGGCGCAGATAATCAATAGCCAGGACAGCAGCACAAAGTCCTGCGGCCAGAATGTGGCGCCGAAGATGTGAAACTTGCGGTTTGGCAAATCGAACAGCACCAGTTGCTGTCCGTCGACGCTGATCCAGCAGAACAGGAAATACATTCCCATCAGGAACCAGAGCGAGAAGGAGCGGACTTTCTGGAAGACGCCAGTAATTTCCTTGACGTAAATCTTCTTGCGGGCTTCGTAAAGCTCGACCGTTTTGACTTTCGCCGTGGTGGCGTCTTGCGGGTCGATATTTTGGACCGGGATCTTATTACTCATGATGCTGTCCAAGGTTTAATCACTTTAGCTTTGTCCAAACAGCGAATGACCAAAGCTAAGGAGACTAAGCCGCCGGAGCCCCGCTAAGCGGGCTCCGGCATCGCAATGCTTAGCGATGAGACAAAGAGTAGATGTATGCAGCCAGCAGGTGAATACGCTCTTCACCCAGCTTGTCCTTGAAGGATGGCATAACGCCGCCGCGGCCGTTGCGGACTGTCGCCTCAACGATCGCTTGAGTGCCGCCGTACAGCCAGATGCCGTCAGTCAGGTTGGGCGCGCCCATGTCATGGCTGCCTTTACCGTCTTTGCCGTGGCAAACGAAGCAGTTGGCGGCGAATATCTCAGCGCCTTTCGCAGCCATGGCTTCGTCAACGCCTTCCTGGTTGCTCAAAGAGCGAACGTAGTTGGCGACTTGTTTAACGCCTTCTTCGCCGATCTCGTCCTTCCAGGCGCGCATGGCGGAGCCGTTACGACCGCCAGTGATGGTCTCTTTGATCTTCTCTGGGGAGCCGCCATACAACCAGTCATTGTCAGTCAGGTTGGGGAAGCCGGTAGCGCCGTGAGCGGTGCTGCCGTGGCAGACTGCGCAGTTGTTGGCGAACAGACGCTGGCCGATTTTCATGGCGTTGTCGTCTTTAGCCAGTTCCTCGATTGGTGTAGCCGCCAACTTGGCGAAAATCGGGGCGTAGGTTTCTTCCGCCTTTTTAACTTCCGCTTCCCATTGGTTTGCGGAAGTCCAGCCGAAAAGGCCTTTGTAACTTCCCAGTCCAGGATAAACAACCAAATAACCCAGTCCGAAGACAATGGTTCCCATGAACAGAACCAACCACCAGCGGGGCAGGGGATTGTCATACTCTTCGATGCCGTCGAACGAGTGCCCCATGGTCTGCTCGGTTTCGGTATCGAACTTCTGGCTTTTGCGGGTGACCCACAGCAACCAGGCGCAACCAAATATTGATCCCAGGACGATAAAAGATATCCATCCGGTCCAGAAACTAGTCATGTTTTTTAGTCTCCGCTTCGCGTACTGACTTAGCGTCCGCTTCGTCATCTTCAAAGGGTAGGTTCGCAGCTTCATCAAACGTTTTCTTTTGTTTGGAGCTGAATGCCCATACCACTAAGGCGATGAACGCCGCCATGATGAACAGGGTGGCTAACCCGCGGACAGTATTAATATCCATTGAACTTACCGTTTGATTGCCGTGCCCAGTTGCTGCAGGTAAGCAACCAGGGCTTCAATCTCATACTTGCCTTCAACCATTTCCGCTGCGCCTTCGATGTCCTCTTTGGTATAAGGTACGCCGACTTTGCTGAGAGCGTTCAGTTTGGCTGCAGTTTTCGATGGGTCCACCTTAGTGGTGAACAGCCATGGGAAAGCAGGCATGTTGGATTCCGGAACCACTTCGCGAGGGTTGAACAGGTGAGCCCGATGCCAGGCGTCACTGTATTTCGTTCCTACGCGGGCCAGATCCGGACCAGTACGCTTGGAGCCCCACAGGAATGGGTGCTCATAAACGGATTCGCCGGCGACAGAGTAATGGCCGTAGCGCTCTGTTTCTGCGCGGAACGGACGCACCATCTGCGTATGGCATACTGTGCAGCCTTCGCGGATGTATATGTCGCGTCCTTCCAATTGCAGGGCGTTGAGCGGCTTAAGACCTTCAACCGGGGTCGTGACTTCTTTGGTAAAGAACAAAGGTACGACTTCAACGAGTACACCGAAGCTGATTGCGATCACGATCAGAGGGATCATCAAGCCAAGGTTTTTCTCGACGACTTCATGATTCATCGAATTCTCTCCCTCTTAGTTAAACAGCGTGTGGAACAGAGTCAGCTTGCGCCAGCGCATCAATTGCTTTGGCGTCGCTTTGTCTGACGGTTTTCCAGGTGTTGTACGCCATGACCAGCATACCGGTCAGGAATACAGCGCCGCCCAGGACGCGCACAGCGTAACCAGGGTAGCTGGCGTTCAGCGCTTGTACGAAGCTGTAGGTCAGGGTGCCGTCTTCGTTAACTGCGCGCCACATCAGACCTTGCATGATGCCGTTGACCCACATTGCAGCGATGTACAGTACGGTGCCGATTGTCGCCAGCCAGAAGTGAACGTTAACCAGCTTGACGCTGAACATTTCTTTCAGGCCGTACAGACGAGGAATCAGGTGGTAAAGCGCGCCGATGGAAATCATTGCAACCCAGCCCAGAGCGCCGGAGTGAACATGGCCGATAGTCCAGTCAGTATTGTGAGAAAGCGCGTTGACGGTCTTGATGGACATCATCGGGCCTTCGAAGGTGGACATACCATAGAAAGACAGAGATACGACCAGGAAGCGCAGAACCGGATCGGTGCGCAGCTTATGCCATGCGCCGGACAGGGTCATCATGCCGTTGATCATACCGCCCCAGGAGGGAGCCAGCAGAATCAGAGACATAACCATACCTGCGCTTTGCGCCCAGTCAGGCAGTGCGCTGTAGTGCAAGTGGTGCGCGCCGGCCCATACGTAAATGCTGATCAGCGCCCAGAAGTGAACGATGGACAGACGGTAGGAGTAAACCGGACGCTCCGCCTGCTTGGGTACGAAGTAGTACATGATGCCCAGGAAGCCTGCAGTCAGGAAGAAGCCTACCGCGTTGTGGCCCCACCACCACTGCACCATCGCATCGATAGCGCCAGCATAAATGGAGTAAGACTTCATGGCGGAAACCGGGATCGCCATGCTGTTGCCGATGTGCAGAATGGCGACAGTAATAATGAATGCGCCGAAGAACCAGTTGGCGACATATATATGCTTGCTTTTACGTTTGGCGACAGTACCAAAGAAAACAATAGCGTACGCCACCCAGACAACCGCGATCAGAATGTCGATCGGCCATTCCAGCTCAGCGTATTCTTTGGAAGTGGTGTAACCCAGAGGCAGCGTAATGGCGGCCAGGACGATGACTGCCTGCCAGCCCCAGAAGGTGAAGCTAGCCAAACCGTTGGAGAACAGAGGAGCCTGACTGGTGCGTTGGACTACATAGTAGGAAGTTGCGAAAAGTGCGCATCCGCCGAAAGCGAAGATAACGGCGTTAGTGTGCAGTGGTCTCAAGCGACCGAAGTGGAACCATGGATAGTGAGTATTTAGCTCCGGCCAGACCAGCTGTGCTGCGATAAGCACGCCGACAGCCATGCCCACTATACCCCAAACAACTGTCATGATGGCGAACTGACGCACCACCTTGTAGTTGTAGGTTTCGTTAGCACTTACTGTATTCATTAGTGACTATTCCTACCCTGAGTTGATTAATACGGCGCAAACCTGCTGGCGAGTTCGTTATGCTTTTGCAATTTTGAGTTGTCGCCCAGTTCGAATGTCAGGCTTTCAGGATCCAGAAACCAGGGGCCTCTTTTTCCTCCCCCTCGACAGCGGGCCGAAGCATAAGAGTTGCACAATGGGGCTGTCAACTTAATATGCTTGGCCAAGTCATTATCTCCACATATTTTTTCCCCTGCTTGATATGCATCAAACGCGTTATAAACCGGAGGGTGGATGCGTTAGTTCAGAAGGGAAGCGTCTGTCTTCGACTTTACTGCAAGGGAAGTCTTAGGGCATGTGAAGCAATGACCAAAGGACAGGAAATCCCTCTCACCCAATGCCTAAATAACTATTAGAAATAATAGATGATTTTTGGCTGATTTCTGGTCAATTTCAAATGGGATGACTCCTTCCTTTAATAAAGGAGGCGAGATCGTGATAATGACGGCCTTCGCGCAAAGATGAATATTTGTTCAGATCGTAGTTTTCGCATTGGTTTTTGGTAGATGGAGGGCGTATGCACTTTATGGTCGACGGTCCGGAACAGGCCGGGAAGGTTCTTTTATTTGCTCATGGCGCCGGCGCGCCGATGGACTCCGACTTCATGTCCTTTATTACACAGGAGGTCAGCGCCGGCGGCGTGAAGGTCGTGCGCTTTGAGTTTCCCTACATGCAAGAGCGTCGCGATACAGGAAAGAAGCGTCCCCCGGACCGTCAGGAGAAGTTGCTGAACTGCTTTGCGGAGGCGCTGGAGAACTGTCCTTCTGATACGGAGGTTTTTCTGGCTGGCAAGTCTATGGGAGGACGCATGGCCAGTATGCTGGCGGCGGATTCGCCGGAGGGCGATGCTCGGGTGCGGGGATGGCTGGCGTTTGGCTACCCCTTTCATCCCCCTGGTAAACCGGGAAAGCTCAGGACCGAGCACTTGATGAATATTCCGCTTCCCGGACTGGTGCTGCAGGGTGAGCGGGACCCATTTGGCGGCCGTTCTGAGAATATGGAGCAGTATTTGAACGAGCAAAGCGCCATGGTCTGGCTCCTCGACGGCAATCACGATCTGGCCCCGCGTAAGGCTTCCGGCCTGACCAAAGAGCAAAACTGGCGCACGGCTGCGCAGGCGGCGCTGGCCTTTATGCTTCGCTGATTTGCCCGGGGCGATAGGATCGACGACAATAGCGGCCTTTACCCAGCCGCGCATTGGCGCGTCGATGAATTGATGATTGGAAACGCCCGGATGTCGCAAAAATACCCTACCAGTTCTTCCCGTAAACGTTCCCCTTTAAGCTCCGGCAAATACTCCGCCATCGGATTGCTCGCCTACTGCCGGCCTGGATTTGAAGCGGAGTGCGCCCAGGAGCTGCAAAATATCGCTTCGCTGCAGTTTGTATACGGTTACTCGAAAATAGAAAAGGGATCGGGCGTTGTATTCTGGCGCTGCTCCCAAGGCAACGCGCTGGATGTATATAAAGAGATAGAGGTGAGTCGCTGTATTTTTGCGCGGCAGGTGTTTTGCGCGTTGCATGACCTCGAAATTGAAGACCCTAAGGACCGTGTCTCGCCAGTGGTCGAAGCGCTGCGCGCCGGCGGCGCATTTGGGTTCCTGCATATTGAAACGCCGCTGGAAGATGAAGCGGGTTCTCTGCAGAAACTGGCCAAGAAGCTGACGGCGCCGATGAGCGCGGCGCTGCGCAACGCAGGCGTATTGAGCAAGGCCAAGTCGGATGAACTCCCCCAGTTGCATCTGGTATGCCTGTCTGGGCAACACATCATCGCCGCCTTGGCGATTTATCCCAACAGCAGCGCTTTGCCGCTGGGCATTCCCCGTCTGCGGTTTCGCAATGAGGCGCCGAGCCGCTCCGCTTTGAAAATAGAAGAAGCGTTTCTGACCATGTTGACCCCTGCGGAGCGTGAGTTCGTATTGAAGCGCGGGCAGCGGGGCGTGGATCTGGGCGCGGCGCCAGGCGGTTGGACCTGGTATATGGTGTCCCAGGGCGTGAAGATGACGGCGGTCGATCATGGCTCCTTGCAGCAAGAGCTTCTGGAAGATCCGGCGGTGACTTACGTCAGCGATGATGGATATGTCTATAAGCCGCAGAAAAAAGTCGATTGGGTCGTATGCGATATCGTGGATAAGCCGAAACGGACAATGGAGCGAATGGCGGACTGGCTGTGTTATGACTGGACCACCTATGCGCTGTTTAATCTCAAACTGCCGATGAAAACGCGCATGGATGAAGTGGAAGCCTGTCTGCAACGCTTGCAGGAACGCCTTCTCGGCGCTGACATTGAGTCGGAAGTGCGCGTGAAACAGTTATACCATGATCGCGAAGAAGTCACTGTATTGGCGCTCACAGGGCATTTTCTGACTGCTTTCCAGAAGCATTAACGCGTTACCCGCGAAGACCTAAATCAGAGGCATTCGGGGCATAAGGCCCTGAGTCTCTGGTTGTTGCTCAGCAGACTTCTTCTTCCTTTAAGAGTGTTCCAGGATGGTGACTTTTTCTTCCCTGTCCATCATCGGGATCAACTCCGCCATCAGCGCTTTACGTTCATCCGATGTCTGCCAGGACTGCCAGTCCTGCACGGAGCGCCAGGTCGACCAGATTACCCGGTCGTTGGGTTCGTTGGCGTTACGCAGGGATTCGCCAGATAAAAATCCAGGCGCCTGCACGGCCGCTTGCAGGATCTTTTTCGCGGTGTATTCGTAATTGGTTTCCAGGGTCTTGGCGATATGGCGTTCGATCAGCACGCGGATCATGTAGCTACCCTCCGGTTTAGCAGCGCTTGTTTGTTATGAGTATAACAAGCAATCCCATGCAATTGAGGTCGATGCGGCGTTGAAGGTGTATAATCGCCGCCACGAAATGGAGAGGTTGCAATGAACGACAGCAAGAACGAAAACGTAGATTACTCGATCGACAGCGTCATGGATGTGTGTGGTCTGTTTTGTCCCGAGCCGGTCATGATGCTGCACAACCGCATCAATGACGTGGAAGTGGGGTGCGTTATCGAAGTATTGGCGACAGATCCCTCCACCCAGAGAGATATCCCCAAGTTTTGTCAGTTCCTGGGGCACGAATTGCTGGCTTTAGGTGAGCGGGACAAACAGTTTTTTTATCACATCCGTAAAGTTGGCGGCTGAAGCGTCAGTCTTTGGCGGTCGCAATCACCGGTTTTCTGGGGCGACTATAGAAGAAGGTCAGCGCGCCAGCCAGGACAATCAGGCCGCTTCCGATCCAGAGTTCCAGATAAATTTCCTCACTCCAGATTAACCATCCCAACAGGCCTGCAATCGGCAGCGACGCATAGCTGTACAGGCCTATTTTGCCCGGCGACGCCAGTGTATAGGCGTGAGTGGTTGATAACTGACCGATTGTCGCCAGTATGGCGAATAGAAACAGCCAAAGCAGGGTGACCGGCTCCAGCGCCCGCCAGTACCAGAGCATGGGAATGCAGGACAGTAGCGTGCTGAACAGGTTGAAATAGAAAACAATACGGACGCTGGGTTCGGTAGCGCCTAAGCGACCGATGACCACTTTGGCTCCGGCGGCGAACAGAGCTCCGCACAATCCTGTGAGAATGGCGAGTTTCCCCGCGGCGGCAAGGCTGTCTGGTTGCAGGATAATCAGGACGCCAAGGAACCCCAATCCCAGAGAAAACGCCAAAACCGGCGTTGGACGCTCGCGTAGCCAGATCCAGGCGATGACTGGAATAAATAGCGGCAGCATCAGTTTCAGCATGGTGGCTTCCGCCAAACGAATGGACGCGAAGGTGTAAATCAGACAGGAAAAGGCGGCGACGCCAAGGGCGGCGCGGAGAAAATGAAGCGGCAATCGCTCGGTTTTGAAAGCGCTATGTCCAGAACGGAGCAGCAGGGGAGTCAGAAACGCCAGACCGAAGAGATTGCGGAAAAACACCATCTGCCAGACATGGGCTTCCAGGCTGATATGTTTCACCACCATGCCGGTAAGCACGAAAAAGCATTCGCCGAGAATGATGAACGCCACTCCCCGCAGAAAACGATCTTGCGGCATGCGCTGACAACCCTTGAAGATGGATGATTGCGACGCCGGGCAGTTTATATGTCTTTGACGTGATTAAGAAGCGCGTTTTTGGAGATTTCGCCCAGGAAGCGTTTGGGCGCCAGCTCCGCGCCATTGGCGTCAAAGAAGACGAACGCGGGAGGCCCGAATATGCCGTAGCGCTTGAGCAGCGCCTGATTGCCTTGGTCGTTGTCAGTGACGTCCGCCTTGATAAGATGAAAGCGGCTGAGTCCGGCTTGTACTTCGGGCAGGACGAAGGTTTCCCGCTCCATGATCTTGCAGCTGATGCACCAGTCGGCGTAGAAGTCCACCATAACGGGTTTGCCGCTGGCGGAAGCTTTGGCGACTTCCTGGTCTAACTGCTCTGGTGAAGTGACTTTGACGAAAGACAGCTGCTGTGTGGAGGAGCCGCCTGTAGCCGCCGCCGCGGATTTGATCGCGTAGGGCGCCAGAGGTTGCAGCGGGTCGTTAGCGCCTGCCGCTGCGCCCAGCATCAGCGTGACGGCGTAGACAAAGAACACCAGCCCCAGGCCTTTGCTGAGTTTCTGCCAGCCGCTCCAGCCAGATTCGACGTTGGTGAAGGCGCCCATGTAAACCGCAGAGACGCCGATCAATACCGCCCACAAAGTCAGAGTGGCTTCCGGCGGCAGGATACGCTCCAGCATCCAGATGGCTACACCCAGCAGGGCTACGCCAAAGACATGCTTCACATGCTCCATCCAGGCTCCGGCGCGGGGCAACAGTTTGGTGCCGCCAGTGCCGAGTATCAGCAGCGGCAAGCCAATGCCCAGGCTGAGACCGAACAATGCCATGCCTCCTTTGAACGCCGAGCCCAGGTAAGCCGCATATCCCAGCGCGGCGATGAGCGGCGCGGAAACACAGGGCGACACCACTAGTGCGGACAGCAGACCCATAATAAAAACGCTGAAGATTTCTCCGCCTTGTTGCTTGCTGTTCAGGCCGCTGAGTTTATCGCGCAAAAACGAAGGCATCTGCAGTTCGTAGAAGCCAAACATGGATAAAGACAGCAGCACAAATAACCCGCTGAACAGAATCAAAATCCAGGGTTTTTGCACCTGCGCTTGAATATTGGCGTCCTGGCCCAGTTCGCCGAAGTGGCCGGCGGCGGCGCCCAGCGCGGTATACACAGCGGCCATGCCCATGATGTAGCTAAAGGACAGAATAAAGGAACGCAGCATGGTGACTTCTTTTTGCCCAACGATGATGCTGGACAGAATAGGCACCATGGGGAACACGCAAGGTGTAAACGCCAAACCAATACCCACGGCCATCAGGATGAAAAAGCTGAATAACAGGCCCTGGGCGATGAGGTAGTCTGTAATCGAGGTGGATGAGGTGAAATCAACGTCTGCGGCCTTGCTTGGGGCTGGCGTGCTGGAAGTGACCGCGGTGCCTGAGCTATTTTGACCTGTAGAGGGAGGAGTGGATGAGGGGGCGTCGTTTGTCGTTGCAGTTGGCGCGGGACTATCCGACTCCGTTCCGATAAACAACGTCGTTTCTGTCTGCGGCGGATAACACAAACCGGCTTCCGCGCACCCCTGATAGCGCACTTTAAACTCAACTTCAGCGCCTTCCTCCGCCGCCACTGGCACGCGGATTGTAAGCTCATCGTGGTAGACGTAGACCATGCCGAAGTAGGGATCTTCCTTTTCCTCTCCAGGGGAGGAATAGGTCCAGCGCCCTTGTGTTACGCCCTCTGCGTCTGTCGTCACTGACGTGCGGTCTTTGTACAGGTAATAGCCGTCAGCAATCGCCCAATGCAGGACTAACTCGTCCCCTTCCACCGATGACGTGAACCGGTAGGCTTCCTCTACGGGCAGGAATTCCGGTTCGGCCAGAAAACCGCTGTTGTCGCCGAACAGGTTATTTTCCGCTCTCACCGTGGCGCAGCAAAACAGCGTCAGTATGAATAGGGCTCTGAGTAGTAGGGGCATGTTTCTCGCTACTGGTGCTTAAAATTAATAGTGGCGCTATCCGGCGCTCCTGTTCCCCGGGCGTCCCTTCGGTTGCGCGGGTATGGACTGGTTCAATATGACAATTTACTGGGTTGAAGGTTCAAAAAACTTGAACTTCTCGTTGAAATTACAATTGATTACCTTATCCATAAAATCGATAATCGGCCATCATAATCCAAGGCCCCTGTCTGCGCGACTTTCTGCGGTTAAGTTAAACTATTTTTAAGATCCGCCTGAATGTGTCGCAACGCCTATACTCTAAGTGCTTCGCACGGGCGATGGGGCGTCCAGTAAGACGGGCATGCCGCCCGGCTTGATTGTAGCGACACGGAGCTGTCACGCATCGGGGTTTTTTACGCGTTGTCGAGTTATTCCAGATTAGACTTCTCCATGCCGGCCGCTACGGCGCATGACTTACAGCTTTTATTCGACGGCTTGTTCCGGGAAACATTGAATACAGTGCTGGTGCGGGGAGAAGGCGAGCCTATTTACTTACCCGCTTCCGCGACGGGCGGTTGCAACGAAATCCACTTTGCTCATGGCTTTGTGAACAGCGCTTTGCATGAGATTTCTCACTGGTGCATCGCGGGTGAAGCGCGTCGCAAGCTGACTGACTATGGGTACTGGTACGAGCCCGATGGCCGCAGCGCCCAACGTCAGGCGGAGTTTGAGCGGGTTGAAGTCAAGCCGCAGGCGTTGGAGTGGATTCTGGCGGAAGCCTGCGGCATAAAGTTTTTTATCAGTTTCGATAATCTCGACGGTCAAGGCGCCGCCGGGGAAGAGGCCTTCAAGGCCGCCGTTCATGAACAGGCGCGACGCTATCTGCAAGAAGGGTTGCCGCCGCGCGCCCAGCAACTTCTGGACTGTTTTTTGGACACATACTTAGGGCGGGAAAATTTCGGACTGTCTCTGTTTGCACTGGATAAACTATGAATGTTTGCGGAGATCCCGGAATAACCCAAATAAGCGGTGCGCGATGGAGCGTCCGCGGATAAGCTTCTCAATATCCCATTCACCGGCCCTCGCGCGAAGAACGGGCGGTTGGCGAATGAGGCGTTGGCGGGCTTGTTTTAAACAACTTATTGCAAACATTGCAGGTCCAGTCGCCCATCGCATAAAGTATGTGGTTTGGACTACGTCGGTTTGCCGGGAATATCTTCAAAAATCATGACAGTTAGTGATCAAACGACGGATAACGCCGTCCTCTTTTCTTCTCTGAATTTACATCCAAAACTTGAGCAGGCTATTCGCGATCTGAATTTTGAGCGCTGCACTCCGATACAGGGGCAGACGCTGCCGCACACGCTGCAGGGCGTGGACCTGATCGGTCAGGCGCAGACAGGCACCGGCAAGACCGCCGCGTTTCTAATCACCATTCTGCAGCGACTGGTTTCCAATCCGATCCCAGCGGAAGAGCGCTTCTCCAGTGAGCCGAGAGCCCTGGTGGTGGCGCCGACCCGGGAACTGGCGTTACAGATCGAGAAAGACGCCTGCGCGCTCGCCAAACACCTGAAATTGAATATTATCTCCGTCATCGGCGGCACCCAGCTGGATCGCCAGCGCAGAAAGCTGCGGGATGAAGCTGTGGATTTGCTGATCGCCACACCCGGACGTTTGCTGGACCATCTCACCAGCGCCGATATTTACCTGGATCAGGTGGAAGTGCTGGTGCTGGACGAAGCGGATCGCATGTTGGACATGGGCTTTATCCCTGACGTCAAACGCATTGTCCGGGCGACGCCGAGAGAGCGGCAGACCCTGCTGTTCAGTGCGACCTTCAGCGAAGACATCAAGAATCTGGCGCGTCGCTGGACCGAAGAGCCGGTGGAAGTCATGCTGGCGGTGGACCATCTTCCCGCGAAAACCGTGGATCAGCGCGTATACATGGTGGAAAGCAGCGCCAAGCGTAAGCTGTTGGTGAACCTGTTGAAAGACAGCGAGACTCGCCGTGTGATCGTATTCTGTAACCGCCGTGATGAAACACGAAGCCTGTCGGAAGCCTTGAATCGCCATTCTATCAAAAATGAGCTTATCTCCGGCGAATTGCCCCAGCAAAAACGCTTGAAGACACTGGAGCGCTTTCGTAAAGGCGACTTCCGCGTGTTGGTCGCCACTGATGTCGCGGGCCGTGGCCTGCATATCGATGGAGTGACTCACGTGGTCAATTACAATCTTCCCGACGACCCGGAGGATTACGTACACCGTATCGGACGCACCGGGCGCGCAGGCGCGACGGGCGTCTCCATCAGCTTCGCCTGTGAGGACGATTCCTTCCTGATTCCGGAACTGGAGAAATACCTGGGTCATGAGCTGGCTCTGATTCACCCGGATGATGATTTACTGCAGTAGCCGAGCATACCGACCAAGAGGAAAGGGAAGATGAAAATAGTTGCAGATGAGAATATTCCGCTACTGCAGCCGTTTTTCGGATCAATGGGAGAAGTTCATACGCTTCCGGGGCGAGAAATCAGCAACGAGCACCTGCGTGACGCTGATGTGCTGCTGGTGCGTTCCGTGACCAAGGTGGACGAGCGACTGCTGGAAAATACCGGCGTGAAATTTGTCGGTTCCGCCACCATTGGTTGCAACCATGTCGACATGGACTACCTCACTTCACGGGGAGTGGGGTTCAGCAATGCGCCGGGCTGTAACGCCAGCGCAGTGGTCGAGTATGTGGTGAGCTGTCTGTCCGTACTGAGTGAGCAGTTGGGTTTTGAGCTGGAAGACAAGACCGTAGGCATTATCGGGCGCGGAGAAATCGGCGGGCGTCTTGAACGCGCGCTGACCTTGCTGGGGCTTGAGGTGAAATCCAATGATCCTCCCAGAGAGGCCGCTGGTGAGCAGAATCTGTTTTCTCTGGAAGAGGTGTTGCAGTGCGACATCATCACCTTGCACACGCCACTGACGGATTCCGGCCCCTACCCAACCCAGGGTTTGCTGAACGCGGCGATGATCGAGAACCTGCGTTCGGACCAAATTCTGATCAACACCTGTCGCGGTGAAGTGATTGACGAAGCCGCGCTGAAGGGCCGACTGCAAAGGGGCGATGGTTTGACCGTCGCGCTTGACGTCTGGAACAATGAGCCCGCCATTGATGTGGAGCTGGCTATGCTTTGTCACTTCGCTACGCCGCATATTGCGGGCTACACGCTGGATGGTCGCACGGCGGGAACGGAGATCATTTACCAACACCTGAGTCGCTATCTCGGCTTGCCGGTGAGACACAAACTTGGGCAGTTTTTGCCTGAGCCGCCGCTGCGGAGAATGGCGTTTTCCTCTGGAGTAGATCCAGACTGGGCGTTGCACACTGCGATCAGAGCAAGCTATGACGTGCGTCACGACGATAGTCAGCTAAAGCGCACCTTGCGCCTGGATGCGCCCATGCGGGCTCAAGAGTTTGATCGTTTACGCAGAGAGTATCGCGTGCGCAGAGGGTTTGATCGCATCAAGATTGAACTCAAGGGCGGCAAAGCGGACCTTCTCGCCACCCTGAGCGCGGTTGGGTTTAATCTTAGCTCGAAGTAACTCAGCCTTTCTGCCGCTGGCGCATATTCATGTGCTGGCGGCTCCACGGATTCCAATTATCTTCCATCGCTTTCAGCGCCTGCTGAATCATGGCCTCAGTGATGGGGATCTCTTCACCGTTTTCCGTAATGATGGCGGCGCCGTTCATGCGTTCTTCGTCGCCAGTCTCGCTTGCCGATTTACGCCAGTTGTTCGCTTGCATTTGCCCGGACCTCCAGAGTTTGCACCAGCCTAAACTTGTCTCATGACGATCCTGTGACACGAGATGGACATCTGTTTTCAGGACTTTTCACTCTCGGCAGACGTCCTTATCTCTAAAATTAGCCCATGGCGTCTGCTTGAGCCATCAGGCTCAGGAAGGCTTTCCCAAGGCATTATCGACAGAAAATGCGAAAAAGCTCGAAAAGTGGACGATAATATATTGAAAGGCAAACCAACCTGAATTGGCGCTTATTTGTGAATCATTGCAAAAAAATGACCATTCGGGCTCACAAGCAGCGACAGGCGGTCGATACTAAACTGTCGAAATTATCGTCACGGAAAGAGGCGATCAATCCATTCCGGCATGAACAAAGGCGTTACAATGTAGACGTCGCTGGATACTAGTCTTGGAGAAATGGCTGAGTGGGTGATAAAGCAGCGGTGTATTCTCCCAAGGATGTGGAAATACCATTCGAAAAGCTGGGACTGCAAGTTGGCGATCCTTTACATCTGGAGAGCATGGACCAGAGTGCGCGCTATCATGTGCGCCTGATTGGGTTTGTGCCCGGGCAGAGCGTGATGGTCACCACGCCTGTGGTGGACGGCAAACAGCTGATTTTGAAAAAGGATCGGCCGTTTACCGTGCGCTCTGTGGCGAAGAACAAAGTGTGCGCCTTCACCAGTCAGGTTAAACACATGGCGCTACAGCCTTTCGCCCATATTCATCTGGAATATCCCAAGGAGCTGCTGGCGCTGCAAGTGCGCAACGCCGAACGACTCAAAGTCGAAATCCCCACTCAGGTCAACAGCGATTTCGATACAGGGTTGGGCGACTGGCCGAAAGAGGCGGTGATTATCGATATCAGTAAGACCGGCGCCGGAGTAAAGTCCATCGTCAAACTGGGGGACGCCGGAGAAGAAGTGATTCTGCGTTTTACTTTGACGGTGGCGGATATCACCAAGACGTTTAACGTCAATGGCATCATCCGCAATCGCACTATTCTGGAGCAGGATGATGCGCCTTTCAGGTATCTATATGGCGTTCAGTTTACCGGATTGTCAGATGCGGCGAAGATCGTCATCAGCGGCTTTGTGCACGAGCTGCAATTGTCCAAGTAATCAACGGCAATCGTCAGAAATGGGAAAGCCCGGCTCAGGCTCCGGGCTCTTTGAGACGAAATAGGCGCTAGCCTATTTCAGGACTAGACAGGGTAAGTCCTTCTCTGGCTCTTAGCGGTTGGCGGCAAGCGCGGCGATACGCTCATCCAGAGGAGGGTGGCTGGAAAACAGCGCTTTGAGTCCCTGTTTAACTCCCTCGGTTATTCCAAAAGCGGTCAGTGTGTCTGGCATTTCATTTGGCATCTGGGTTTCGGCTTGCAGGCGTTGCAGCGCCGCAATCATCGCGCCGGAACCAGCCAGTTTGGCGCCCATGGCGTCGGCGCGGAATTCACGTTTACGGGAAAACCACATGACGATTATCGACGCGAGAATACCCAATATAATCTCGGCGAAGATGGTGGTGATGAAAAAGCCGATGCCGTGACCGTTTTCATTTTTGAAGACAGCCTTGTCCACAATATTGCCGATAATGCGGGCGAAGAACATCACAAAGGTGTTAATAACGCCCTGTATCAGCGCCAGAGTCACCATATCGCCGTTGGCGACATGGCCGATCTCATGGGCCAGCACTGCGCGAATTTCGTCTTTGGTGAAGCGTCGCAGTAGCCCCTCGCTCACCGCCACCAGGGCGTCGTTCTTGTTCCAGCCGGTCGCGAAGGCGTTTGACTGGTGTGCGGGAAAGATGCCGACTTCCGGCATATTGATGCCCGCTTCGCTGGAAAGCTCTTTTACGGTGTCCAGCAACCAGCGCTCTGTCGCATCACGGGGTTGCCCGATTATCTGGGTGCGAGTGGACATCTTCGCTATCCACTTGGACAGGAAGAGCGAGATCATCGCACCGCTCATGCCGAATACGGCGCAGAAGATAAGGAGCGAGGTGAGATTCAGTCCGCTGCCCTGCAGATAGGGTTCAACCCCCAAAAGCCGCAACGTCACGCTCGCTACAAGCACTACAGCAATGTTGGTTGCCAGAAACAGTAGAATCCTGAACATAGTCGCCTCAAACTAAAGGGATAAGCCTACTGGGAAAATATGTTTCGGGTGGGGGAAAATCAATAAATCAGGGATTAAAGATTATTAACCGATTAGGGCGCAGGAGGATGCGCCCTATTTTGAGGTTAAACTCTAAACGTAGCCTAGGGAACCTCTGAATAACCCCAAGAATCAGTCATAATACGGCAGCCCAACTCAGCAGGAACACTTTTCATGGAACAGATGACTTTCTCCGAAGCCGAATACCAGAATAAAAAGCGTAAGACCCGCCGGGAAATCTTTCTGGAGCGGA
>NZ_JAHMIN010000030.1 GCF_018986435.1 Hahella sp. HN01
ATGCAGTGAACGCGAAGCATGGCGGATAACGGATACGGCGGCCGGCCATTCTCGCCCTTGGGATAATGACGGGCGACCTTCTTCTCCAACCGTTCCCAGGGAATCAGCTTATCCATCCGCTCCAGAAAGATTTCCCGGCGGGTCTTACGTTTTTATTCTGGTATTCGGCTTCGGAGAAAGTCATCTGTTCCATGAAAAGTGTTCCTGCTGAGTTGGGCTGCCGTATTATGACTGATTCTTGGGGTTATTCAGAGGTTCCCTAGCTATTTTTTATTTCCACCTTGGGTAGTGTTCAGAAATCTGTGTCATTTCAGTATCCTATGCAAAACAGGAATGACACAGATTTCTGAACAGCACCCGCAAACTACTTATAATTTGACCAACACATACCCACTACTCATCCGACCACTGGCAAGCATAACGGCCAGGCCTTGCGCTTCCGTATCGCTGGCGCTGGTCAGGAGGAATTTTTTACCCAGTTCTGTTTGCACCAAGGCTTTATGAAGTATTTCATCATCCAGCATGGTGTAGGCGTAGCGTCCGATGCTTTGTTTAATTCTTGGTGAGGCTTTCTCGTAGGATTCATCCGAGAACACCACTTCAACGGCAAGTCTGTCGCCAGCGGTAACGGCAGCAGACTCCACGACGTCTTGATCGCTATACCAGATATCATCCGGCTCCGTTCCCCTGAATACGAGTTCGCCGGGATGCCCGCTTAGAAATGCGACCAGTTCAGCGTCAGGGGCGCCCCGTGAAAATTCAATCACGCCCTTGCCTTCCACGTCTTTGAACTGGACCGATGACAGTTTACTCGGGAGAACGGCGTTCAGGCGTTTCAACAGAATGTCCATATCCTCTTTCGAACCTTTGTCAGCCTGGTAATCCTGCACTTGGTAGGTGACTTTCTCAGCTCTCAGATACTCCAGTTCCTTGCAGCCCGTCACGGTAAACAGGGACAGCATGAGCAGGGCCAAGGTCAGGCTGTGCGTATGGTTTTTTGTCAAAATGGATTTGGAGCTATTCAATGAATGTCCCTGCGAATGTATGGATGTTCTTCTCGTATCGCGCGTTCTATAAATGATTGTATTAAAACTCAAAGTAGTGTTTCAGAATGCGTTCGCCGCTTTCGATCTGCTTAAACAGTTCTGCAACCGTAGCGTCGCCAGCGATGTGCTCTTCCATTGTTTTTACACTGGCGGTGTCCGTGACGTACTGTTCCGCCTTTTGTTGATAGTACCCTGGCAACAAGTCATGCAAAGCAATCATCGCATAAAGCTGGGCCGGCTTGCTGCCTTCCGTTTGCAACCTGATGAGCTGCTCCTGAGCATCCGCCCGGCTGAGCAGGCACCGATACGCATTAATATGGTCCGGAACATCCCCAGCATAACCAATACGCGCACTGGTGAATTCCTCCGCGTTCTTCAACACTTCATAATCATTTTCGGAGCACTGCCATTCCGCCAGAGACTGACTGGAAAACAGGCAAAACAATATCGAGGCGGCAATTCTTGAACGGGATGTCTTCATGAGTGGAAACTTCTGTAAATCCTTTAAAAAAGCGCCTGAGTCAGCGCGCGGCTATTTAACCACAGAGCCGGTGCGCGGGGAATCAAGTACGGGAGATATATGAGATAAATTAATGGATTTGGCCATACTAGCCATACAAAGAAGAGGCTTAACCGACATTTGCTTAGCAATTTCTTAGCGCACGTCCTGTAGCGCGCCCGCAAAATGCTATAGGTAATGCTTTAGGACGCTCCCGCCATCATTAATCTGTCTGAAGAGCGTAGCCACCTCAGTGCTACCGCCTTTACACCCGTTCATGGTCTTTACTACAGAAACATCTGTTACATACTGCTCAGCTTTTTGCTGAAAATATCCGGGCAGCAATTCATGCAAAGCAATCATTGCATAGAGCTGAGCAGGCTTGCTCCCTTCCGTTTGCAACTTGATAAGCTGTTGCTGTGCGTCCGCCTGACTTAACAGACATCGATAGGCGTTAATATGATCCGGAACGGAGGCGCCTCTATCGGTCCGCGCACTGGTGAACGTCTCCACATTCTTCAACACTTCATAGTCATTTTCAGAGCACTGCCAGTCCGCCAGAGACTGGTCGGAAAACAAGCAAAATAATATCGAGGCGGCAATTCTTGAACGGGGTGTCTCCATGGTTGGAAACTTCTGTAAATCCCTTAAAAACAGCGTCTGAGCCAGCGCGCGGCTATTTAACCACAGAGCCGGTGCGCGGGGAATAACAGACCGTTGAGGACTGATAACTTTAGACATTCAGAGACTTAGCCAGATTGGGTGCGACAAACTGCCGCATTGCCCCCTGCCCGTCCCTCCGCATATAAAAATAAGCGGTGTTGGACCTTACAAAAAACATTAGAAATTAACGGCATGGATCGCGCTTTAGCTGTTGTTCGTCACGCATCAATGTCGGCGACCGCTTTGAGGGAAATTCGTTTTCTCTCCGCCTTCCTTCCGTCGATGACGGTCCTCGCAGCCTGATCCGGCTGCATCCGGTGATATAACCAAACTAATAAACAGGGAGCCTCTGAAAACGTTGGCGAGGCCGCCAGTGCAAGGAAAAAGTCGGCGAAAAAAGCGCAGTTTATCGTGAATAAATGAGCATTTTGAGCCGACTTTTGACGCCGTAATGGCGGCCGCAGGTAGTTTTTCAGAGGTTCCCTAGAAATCGCATCAATCGATAGAGGGACATATGTCGATGAAGCTCCCCCCCCTCGTAGAACCCGCTGCGGAGTTGTCCGCGGAGGAAATCGCCCGCTATAGCCGTCATCTGCTGCTGCCGGATGTCGGACTGGATGGGCAGAAACGCCTGAAGAACGCCAAAGTGCTGGCGGTTGGCGCCGGCGGTCTGGGCTCTCCGGTCTTACTCTATTTAGCCGCCGCCGGGGTCGGAACCCTTGGAGTTGTGGAGTTTGATCTGGTTGACGAATCCAACCTGCAACGGCAAATCATCCACGGCGTGTCCGATATCGGACGTCCCAAAGGCGAAAGCGCCAGAGACGCTATTCACGAGATCAACCCGCACATCGCGGTGCGGCTGCATAGCGAGCGCCTGGACTCAGCCAACGCCCTTGAAATCATCGCCCAATACGATCTTATTGTGGATGGAACCGACAATTTCGCAACTCGCTATCTGGTCAATGACGCCTGCGTGCTGGCAGGAAAACCTTACGTCTGGGGTTCTATCTATCGCTTTGAAGGACAAGCGTCGGTCTTTTGGGAAAACGCTCCCGAAGGCGCAGGCCTGAATTATCGCGATCTTTATCCGGAACCGCCCCCGCCCCATCTGGCGCCATCCTGCTCGGAAGGCGGAGTGTTGGGCGTCCTGTGCGCGTCCATCGGCTCCATCATGGCCACGGAAGCGATCAAGTTGATTACCGGATTAGGCGAATCCTTGTTGGGCAGATTGGCCGTGTACGACGCACTGGAAATGAGCTTCCGTTTTATCAAACTGCGCCGCGACCCGCAAAGACGCGCCATCACCGAACTGGTGGATTATCAGGCCTTCTGCGGGCTGGCGACTGCCGTTCAAGACGATAACGACAGCGTCCCCAGCATTGACGCTCATGAACTAAAGCGGTGGCGGGACAGCGCCAGAGACTTCCAACTGATCGATGTTCGCGACGCGTTGGAGCGGGACATCGTGCGCATTCCGGGATCGCAACATATTCCTGCCCACAGGCTGCTGGACCGCGACATGCTGGACTCTCTCAGCAGCAACGCGCCCATCGTGCTGCACTGCAAATCCGGCGTGCGTTCGCAACGGGCGTTGCAGTCTCTGCGCGAATGCGGTTTCGATAACGTCCATCATCTCGACGGCGGCATTCTCGCCTGGATTCGAGATGTCGACCCTTCATTGCCCAGCTACTGATCCGGGAGGAAACCCAACATGCTGACGATTCTTTCCGAACTCGTAGACGCCATGATCCAACAGGCGCAAACAGATCACCCCATGGAAACCTGTGGCGTTATCGCCGGCCGGGAGGGCGCCGAGCGTCCCATGCGCCTCATTCCCATGCGCAATGTAGCGGCGTCAGAAGATATGTTCATGTTCGACGCCCGTGAACAACTGCAAGTCTGGCGAGAAATGGAGGCAAACGGCGAAGAGCCCGTAGTCATCTATCACTCACACACCCACTCGCGCGCCTATCCCAGCAAAGATGACATTCTTTGCGCCGCGGAGCCGCACGCCCATTACGTCATTATCCCCACGGATCCCGCGTACGGCGGCGGCATTCGCAGCTTCCGCATCGTCAACGGAGCCGTGGTGGAAGAAACCATTCGCGTCGTCGAGCAATACGCCGGCGAAAAATCCTTACCCCTTGCTGAAAACAGGAGTTCTCATGTCAATCACCATCCATATTCCCACCGTTCTGCGTCCACTGACCAACGATCAGAAGCGCATTGACGGCGATGGCGCGAATGTGCGGGAAGTGATCGAGAACATGGAGATACAGTTCCCAGGCGTCAAAGAGCGACTGATGGCGGACGGCAAGGTGCACCGCTTTTTGAATATTTACGTGAATGACGACGATATTCGCTTCGCCGAAAACCTGGACACGTCCGTACAAGCCGGCGACGCCATCACCATCCTGCCGGCGGTGGCGGGCGGGTGCGGCGACAGGTTGAGATAACCGCCATGACCGTGTTACTGGAAAACTGCTATCTCAGCGGATCGTTACGCAACCCAACGCCGGCCCTGGCGCCGCTGTATGCGTCGTTGCGATATCAGGCCAATGCTCTCGGCGTCGCCTGGGAGAACGTCGATACGGAATCCGGCGCCGCTTTCGCGTTGCACGTGGCTGAAAATGTATATGTCGACTGTGTATTGGAAGGCTGGTCGGATGCAGTGGAGCGTCCCATATCAGAAACGTTGGCCCAGGCGACGACAGGGTTGATGTCCGTACATGGCCGCGCCAGCGGCGGCGCGCAGCCCTTGGGAGTGGATTATGTCTCCACCCTCACCGCCGTGCTTTCCCTGCAAGGCGTAATGGCCGCCGCGATTGGTCGTCTCCGGGGCGCCTCGACGCGCGCAACTACGACCAGCCTGACCTCCAGCGCCTTGCTCAGCGTCGCGCAATATCTGGCTGGAGCCACCGCCCCGGAAATGCCGGAGCGACTGCTGCCCGGCGCAGCCAGTGTGCAGGAACGCCCGCCCTTTACGTCCGCCGATGGCGTAGCGTTTGAACTGGAAACCCTGGACGCCGTCCCCTGGCGCGATTTCTGGACCCAGGTCGGCGTCGACGCCGCCAGCGCCGGCAAAGGCTGGAACGGTTTCCTGCTGCGCTACGCCAAAGCCATCGCCCCGGTTCCCGCCACACTCTGTGAAGCGCTCGCAGTGCTGCCATTCGCACAGATCGAACGTCTCGCCCAGCAAACCGGCGTCGCCATTTGCCGAGTGCGCTCGCTACAGGACCGCGCTCAGGACAAGGACGCAATGGCTATGTGGCGCGAAGGCCCCTGGCGTTTTCATTGTGATGGCGACATCGCCCAGGCCAGGCCGCTGAAGCCCTGCGATCCGTCCTCGCCCCTGCCTCTGGCCGGATTAACTGTGGTTGAGTCCTGCCGCCGCATTCAGGGTCCATTGGCGGGACGCTTACTGTCCCTGCTCGGCGCAGAGGTGATTCGCATCGAACCGCCCGGGGGCGACCCTTTGCGCGGTATGCCGCCTATGGCGGAAGACGTTTCCGCCCGTTTTGACGCCCTGAATCGAGACAAAAACGTACGAGAGATCGACATCAAATCCGCCGCCGGCAAGGCGGAAGTGATGGCGTTGATCCAGCAGGCGGATGTGTTTCTGCACAACTGGGCGCCCGGCAAAGCGGCGGAAATGGGACTGGATTATGACGACATGACACAGGTAAACCCTGACCTCATTTACGCCTATGCGGGAGGCTGGGGAGAGAATGCGGAGCACGATCTGCCCGGCACCGATTTCATGGCTCAGGCTTACTCCGGCGTCGCTGCAAAAATCGCCGCTGCTTCGGGACTGCCGGGCGGCGCACTGTTTACTGTGTTAGACGTATTAGGCGGCGCCGTCGCTGCTCAAGGCGTCACCGCCGCACTACTGGCCCGAGGACTGGGTCGCGCCCGCTCCATCAGAGTGGATACCTCCCTGCTGGGCGCCGCCACCTTGTTGTGCGCAGACGAACTTGGCGCGCTGTTGCAACAGCCGGGGTATCAAAATCATGCCCTGGACGGTGAACCGCCCCCACCTGCATGGACTTCATTGAATGGCGTTTACGCCACCGCGCAGGGGCTGCTTGCTCTGGATTGTCTGGATGAACGCGCCTTTTCCAGGCTCACCCATGCCGTTGTTGACGCCGCGTCTGAACTTCAGATAGACCTTAACGACGACACCCCGGATCGAGAGCATCTACAGCGCGCTCTTCTTCATCGCAAGGCCCAGGAGTGGGCGGCGTTGTTCGAAATGAGCGGCGTTCCCGCCGCCGTAGTAGTCGAAGATTTGACTGAGCTTAGCCGCGACCCGCGTCTGGCGCCTGCTCTCAACAAAGACATCTATGTTCGAGTGAATTCACCATGGAGGTTTCAATGAACCACTCAGGCATCATCGATCTGGTTCCAGCGGCGCTGCGCAAGCAGTGGGCGACACAAGGCCTGTACCCTAACCGTACCGTGTTCCAGATGTTTCAGATGTACGCGGAACAGTCCCCGGCCAAAACCGCGGTGCTCTCGCCAGATTCCAGCATGACTTACGGCGACCTGCTGGATAAGGCGCTGCGGTTGGCGACGGCCTTTCAGGAGATGGGCATCGTCGCCGGCGACGTGATCGCCTATCAATTGCCCAACAGTTGGCGTTGCTGCGCCGTCGATCTCGCCGCAGCCGCCATCGGCGCGGTGGTGGCGCCGTTTCCACCGGGCCGCGGACGTCTGGATATTCAGTCATTACTGAAGCGCTGTGACGCCCGCGCCATCGTGGCGACGCCGGAATACGGCGGTGTGGACATGTGCGAGCTGATTGAGTCCTTGCGCCCCACCACCCTGTCATTGCGCTGGCTGATTGCGGACAGCGATCAGGCGCCGGAAGGCTGGATCAGCCTGGAGCAGTGTTTTCAGGCGGAGCCGATAGCGCTGCAGCGCCTGCCTCATGTTGACCCGGACTCGCCAGTGCGCCTGCTGGTGTCTTCCGGCACCGAGTCCGAGCCCAAACTGGTGGCCTACTCTCATAATGCGCTGCTGGGTGGACGCGGACGTTTTCTACAACGTTTACACCCCTATGGCGCGAGCTTTCGCGGCATGTATCTGGTGCCTCTGGGGTCATCCTTCGGCTCCACCGCCACCTTTGGCGTGCTGTCCTGGCTGGGGGGCTCCCTGGCGGTGCTGCCGCGATTCGATGCGGAAGACGCCATTCGCGCCATCGAATCTCTGCGTCCCACCCACCTGCTCGGCGTGCCCACTATGATTCAGCGCATGGCCGCCGAGCCTCTCTTGGCGGATATCGACAAATCCAGTCTGGTCGCCATTGTCAGCGGCGGCTCGGTCATTGACTCCGCCAGCATCCAACGTTGCGTGGACGCCTTTGGCTGCGGCTTTATCAGTCTGTACGGCTCAGCGGATGGGGTGAACTGTCATAACACGCTGGATGAAGCGCTGGACGTGGTGTTCCGCAGCGTTGGCCGCCCCAACCCGGATGTTTGTGAGATTCGCATCGTCGACGACGCGGGCAAGGAAGTCCGGCGCGGCGAAGTCGGCGAAATTCTCGCCCGGGGCCCGATCAGCCCCATGCAATACGTCAACGCTCCAGAGCTGGACGCCCGTTATCGCGATCCTGAAGGCTGGGTGTACACCGGCGATCTGGGTTTGCTGGACCAGGACGGCTATTTGCGCCTTTCCGGCCGCAAGAAAGACGTGATCGTGCGCGGCGGCGCCAACATCAGCACGGTGCAGATCGAGAATCTGGTCACCTGTTTTCCAGACGTGATCAGCGCCGCCTGCGTGCCGGTTCCAGACCCGGACCTGGGCCAGCGCGTATGCCTGTGCCTGAGCATGCGCAGCGGCGCGGAGCGTCCCTCTCTGGCGGAAATCGCCAGCTTTCTGCGCGATCAGGGGCTGGAAGTGAACAAACTGCCAGAGTACCTGCGCTTCATCCGTCATTTTCCACTCACGCCGGCGGGCAAGGTCGACAAGAAGCGGCTCACGGCTGAAGTCGCTTTTCTGGAGCGCAGTGCATGCGCAGTCTAGACACAGGAAAGGTCGCAAATATGCCCATGGATAACAGCGTCTCCAGCGTCGCCAACAAGACATCCAGCGAGCTGGCGCAGCGCATACGCGCCTTCGTCAATGAGCGGGTGATGCCCAACGAGCCCTTGCTCGCCAAAGACGACGACGCGGCTCTGACGCTGCAGTCCGCCCTGGCCGCCGAGGCACGCGCCCAGGGCCTGTGGGGTCTGTACTATCCCGCCGCCCTGGGAGGCGAAGTCGCCACATTAAGCGACTACCTTCCCCTGGCGGAACAGGAGGGACGCTCCGAGTTTGGCCCTGAAATCTTCGGCGGGCGCGCCGCTCTGGATGTGCGCATGCTGTCTCTGCATGGTAGCGAGACCATCGCAGGAGGCTTCCTGCAACCGCTGGCGGCGGGAAATGCCGTGTCCGCCTATGGCATGTCGGAACCGGACAGTATCGGCTCCATTCCCGCCACCATCCAGCTGCGGGCGCAGCGCGAGGGAGACGGCTGGCGCCTTGACGGCCGCAAGTGGTTTATTTCCCGCGCCCGTCGTGCGGACTTTATCACCGTGGTGGCGCGCACTCAGGCGGAGGCGCCGCCGCAACACGCCCTGTCCATGCTGGTGGTTCCCACCGACGCGCCCGGATTCAGCATCCTGCAGGATCTGGATATCCTGGGCCGCCGTAATGGCCAGCATGAGCTGCTGTTCGACAATGTCCGCATTCCTCAAGACTATCTATTGGGCGAGCTGCACGGGGGCATGGCGTTGATGAAACAGCGGCTATGCCTGGGACGCACCATCAACGCCGCCCACTGGGTAGGACTGGCGCAACGCTGCCTGGACCTGCTTGGCGAGCGCGTGTGCAGTGAACGCGGTCAGTTGGCGCGACTGCCGGACAAACAACTGATCCGCCGTCTGGCGTTCCTTAGCCAACAAAGCATCGTCAGCGCGCGGGCGCAGTTACAACTGGCCGCCGCCAAGCTGGATGCGGGCGAGGATAGCGATATTGAAGTGAATATGGCGAAGATCGCCGCCTCTCACGCGCTCAATCAAGCCGCCGACAGCGCCATTCAGGTCTTCGGCGCCGAGGGGCTGTGCGACGCGACGCCGCTCTCCAATATTTTTCGCTACGCTCGCGCCACGCGCATTCTGGACGGCGCTGATGAAGTACTGATCAATACCGTGGGGCGGCGGATTCTGGAGGGTTATCTTCCCCGGGAAGAACAAAACAGCTCACCTGTCGCCCAGGCGGAGCGGGAGACGGCGCAAGTATGAACGCCATCGCGCCGCCGCTGCGCCAATCGCCTTTGCGCGCCATCAGCCTGCATGTCGTGCTGCTGTTATCCATGACCTTACCGATGCTGATCCTGTACACCATCGGCGCGCTGGGCCCCTTGCTGATCGCCGATCTGGGCATTGAACCCGGCTGGCTCGGTTACGTCACCATGAGCGCTTTCGGCGTGGCGGCGGTGCTGTCCCTCGCCGCAGGCCCGCTGGTTGAGCGGCTGGGATCGCGACGCGGCCTGTGGATGCTGTTTCTCAGCGTGGCGCTGGCCTATGGCCTGATGATCACTCTCCCCGGTTTTGCGGGAATTATCGCCGCTGTGGCGGTATGCGGCGTGGCGCAGGCGTTGTCGAACCCGGTCACGAATCTGTTGATCGCGCAGCGGATTCCCCCTTCGCGCAAGGCGTTCGCCGTGGGACTGAAACAATCCGGCGTACAGCTTGGCGCACTGATTGCCGGCGGATTGCTGCCGCTGATCGCGGTTCCGTTCGGGTGGCGCGCCGCCATGGCGACAGTCATCCCAGCCGCGCTGTTATTGGCCTGTTTTGCTCCATCCCTGGCTCCCCCGCCATCGTCCGAAGGTCCGCGTCGCTCCTGGCTGCCCGCGCGCCCAGGCAAACTGCTGCTCAACCTGATGGCGGTGCAAGGCTGCGCTGGCGTCACCCTGTCCGCCTTCGTGACCTTTCTGCCGGTCTTCGCCACCCAGCAAGGCGTCAGTCAGCATGACGCCGGTTTGATGGTGGCCGTCTTCGGCGTCATGGGCTTCACCTCGCGCCTTACGCTGACGTCCCTTTCCAGCAAACTCAAGGATGAATCCTGGCTGCTGCTGGGATTAATGGCGCTCACCGCGCTGGCGCTTTGGATCACCCAACAGGCATCGCCGGAAAGCCATTGGCCTTTGTGGGTTGGCGTGCTGATAGTAGGTCTCACCGCCGTGGCCACCAATGCGGTGGCGATGGGCATGCTGCTGAGAGACAGCGTTTTCGGCGCGCCGGCGACGGCGTCCGGCTTACTGTCCGCGGCATTTTTTGGCGGCTTCGCAATGGGCGCGCCGCTCTTTGGCGCACTCTCCGGTTCCGCGTCAGGTTTCAGCAGCGCCTGGAGCGCGCTCGCTGTCGTTTCCCTGGTGGGGGCCGCTGCCGCCTTGAGCCTGGCTCTGTTACGACGCAGGAGCGCGTCATGAATAACCTGCGTGTACCGCCCTGGGACGCCACAGCGCTGTCGCCATGGGAAATCAGTCAGGCCATGACGCTGCTGTTACGCCGCCTCGACACCATAGAAGCTCATTGCGACGGAAGCTTTCCCCTGTTCTCCCGCGACGGCCAACACTGGAAGACCTCCGCCGGCGGTTCCTGGATGGGAGGCTTTTGGGCAGGATGCTGGGGGTTGCGGGCGTTGATTTCAAGGTCCACGGCAGACCGTGACAAAGCGCTCGCCCTTTGCGCCGCGCTGACGGACAAACTGCACATAGACACGCTCAATCGCAGCCTGATCTTCTGGTATGGCCCCGCGCTTTGCGGCCGTTGGCTCGTAGATAATTCAGCTCTGGATCTGGCCGATCAGGCCGCCGCCGCCATCGCCTCCGGTTTTGACCATCGCCTCGGATATCTCCCTCTGGGTTGCGCCATGGGCGGCGGCGCGGACGGGGGCCAACGTCTGTCTGTAGACTCGCTGGCGGCCACGGTGCAACTCCTCGGCGGCGTCAGCCATGCGTCTCATCAGGACGCCGCCCGCGCGCACACGGACGCCCTGATCGCCGCCTGCTTCACCGCTAATGGCGCATGCAGTGCGGAAGCCTGGTCGACCCAACAGCAAAACTCACAACAGGTTATTTTACAGGCGCTGGACCGCCCCGGCGGCTGGTCCCGTGGTCAGGCCTGGGCGATGCTGGGGTTGCGCCATGCGGCCAGACGCTGGGGCTCGCCCTATCTCGATTACGCCAGAGCCGCCTGCGTGTACTGGCGTCGCTCTCGTCGCACGCCCTATCCCGCCGACAGGCCGGAACGCAGCGACAGTTTGTCCGACCCGTCCGCCACGCTGATCGCCGCTATCGCCATGCTGTCGCTCTCTGAGTTACTGGACGACGGCGACAATTGGCGCACCTATGCGGCGCAGCAAATCGCCGCGCTCGTACGCAGCTCATACTTCGTGCGTCGTGATGGCGCCGCGCACGCCGGCGCTTTCATCGGCGCCTGTTACCGCACCAGCGCCGCCGGTTGCGAACTGGTGGAGTCGCCCTGGAGCAGCTTTTTCCTGCTGGAAGCATTGTGCATGCTCGCCGGCCTGATTGATGGAGAAGAACAAGGAACTCAGTCTCACTCGATGAACCCAGCAGATGACTAGCCACGTTCTCTTTGTCTGCAACGACAGAGCCGGCCCATGTCTGGCCCTGTCTTTTCGCGGCTTAACTCCGCGCAGGCGCGTCCACGCGTCTGATTATTTACTTGTATAAAACACCGCCAAACTCTTCTGAGGAATAACATGAAAAATCGTCATAACAACAGGATGTCTTCACCGCCTCTCCCTTTCCGCAGCCTGCTGGCCGCCCTCACGTTAAGTTCAGCGCTGGTTGCGCCAGCGTTCGCCAACGACGGCCTGACCCAAGAACAGCAGCAAGTGGTCAAGCTGATCTCCGCCACCTACGACCAGCCCCACCACAAGGTGGAGACGGCGCCGGTCATCGTGGTGAACGACTACGCCATCGCAGACTGGATTCAGGGCGAACGAGGCGGACGCGCGCTACTGCGCCGGGACGGCGACAAGTGGATGGTGCTGGCTTGCGGCGGCGACGAGTTCAAGAAAGTCGACCTGCTGCACAAAGCTGGCATCCCTCAGGACACCGCCTCCCAGCTGATTTCTGAACTGACTGAAGCGGAACAGTCGATCGCTCCGCAAAAGCTGGCTCAGTTCGGGCTGTTTGGCACGCCGAATAATCCGGGCATGTCCGCGCATCATCAAAATCATCCACAAAACTGATCCTTTCAGGCCGATTAAGCAGTCAATCAAGTCAGTATTATGAAATTTTCACCCAAGAAACTTACCGTGGCGGTCGCTCTGACCGCTGCGGGCGGCGCACATGCGCAAACCACCGTTCTGGAGCCAATGATAGTGACCGCCAAGCCGGTCATTGAAGAAGTGGAGGTGGATATGTTCTCCAGCACATCCGCCGTGGTCACAGAGGAACAGATTCGCGATCAAAACGCGGTGGATCTCACCGCCGCCCTGCGCCGGACGCCCGGCGTACAGATTTCCCGTTACAACCCGGTCGGCGCTTTTGGCGG
The DNA here is from genome assembly GCF_018986435.1 of Hahella sp. HN01. Lineage (GTDB taxonomy): Bacteria > Pseudomonadota > Gammaproteobacteria > Pseudomonadales > Oleiphilaceae > Hahella. The sequence goes on from NZ_JAHMIN010000030.1 coordinate 12,783, forward strand.
CGATCAGGGCGGCGCGGTGTTTATCCGCGGCATGGGCGTCACCCGTCCCGGCAGTGAGATAAAGACCTACATCGACGGCCTGCCCCTGTACATGGGCTTATGGGGACACCCACTGTTGGATCTGCTGCCCGTCAACGCCATGCAATCCATGACCGTGTATAAAAGCCCGCAACCGCAGATCAACGGCAACAACTTCGCCTCCATCGATCTGCACACCAAGCGGGCGACTGAAGACGGAACTCACGGCGCCGCGCGCATCTCCGCCGGTTCCTACCATACCCTGGTGCAGCAGGCGGAACTGACCAGCCGCAATGGCGATCTGGATTTTACTCTCGCGCAAGGATACGCCACCTCCGATGGCCATCGGGACAACGCCGACGGCGAATTGAAAAACCTCTTCGGCCGGGTTGGCGCGCAATTGAATGAACACTGGGCGGCCTCTTTTAGCGGGCTGTACGTGGACAACGAAAGCACGGATCCAGGCCAAGAAGGAGACCCAAAGCCGGATGTCGCGCCGGAGTACAACACCCAGGCCTTCATGCTGGCGACCACATTGTCCCATGAACATGGCGACTGGACCGGCGAGTTCAGCCTGCACCACAGCTCCGGCGAGGGTAACTGGTATCACCAGAGCGCCGGCGATGGCGACACGCTATCGGATTTCACCATGAGCGGCCTGCGCTGGCGCGAGCAGTTCTCCCCCTGGATGGATGGAACCCTGGTCGCCGGTCTGGATTACGATCGCGTGTCCGGCGAAGCGCACTTTAATCGTGATGATCCCGCCAGACGGGCCTACCTGGACGCGCCGACGTTCAAGTTGTGGTCGCCCTATGTCGGTCTCAGTCACTTGTTGATGCTCAACGACGACTGGATGCTATCGCCGTCCATCGGCGTGCGTTATTACGATCACAGTGAGTTTGACGCCCAGACCGCGCCTTACGCTGGTCTGTCGCTGATGTCAGACGCCCTGACCCTGTTCGTCAACGCCTCCCAAGGCGTCAACTATCCCGGTCTGGAAGCGCCAACCCTGGCGACGGCGATACCGCCCCTGGCCGACACTTGGAAGCAGTTGGAGGCGGAGGAGCTGAATCATCTGGAAGTCGGCGCCAAGTTCGCATTAACGACCACCACCCAGATCGATCTCAGCGTGTTCAAGGACAAGGTGAAAAACCGCTACATCTTCTTCACTCCCATGCAAGTATCCAATCCATACTTTGCTAACCTTGGCAGCTACAGCATGCGTGGCGTTGAACTGTCGGTCAGTCAGGCGTTGCCGGCGGGATGGTCCCTGTTTGGCGGGCTGACGCTGCTCGATCCGGATATCGACAACCTTCCCTACACTCCAGAACGGGCGGTTACCGCAGGTCTGAACGGCCAGCTTGGTCCCTTCCGCCTCGCCCTGGACGCCCAGCATCAGTCCGAAGTCTGGGCGCTAACGCGCAAGCGGGCGTCAGGCGATGTTAATGGAGAGAAAGTCAGTGGATTCACCGTGGCCAATATGCGCCTTTCCTATCCTCTGGCGCCATTGGGTCAGGATGGTGAAGTCTTTGTCGCCGTGGAGAATCTATTCGACCGTGAATACGCCTATCGCCCAGGCTATCCCATGCCGGGCCGCTGGGCGCAAATCGGATTGTCCGCGAGCTTTTAGAATGGGAAACAGGGACAGGGATGTCCCGCAAGGTGAATACAGACAAATACCGAAATACGCTTTTACTCTTGCGCCGCCTGCATGCAGGCTGCTTCCGACTTGGCGAAAACCAAATACTGGTATCTCAGCCCGGAATAGGAAGCGTCCTCGCAATCGCTATACCCCTGTTTTTTCAAGTACGCAGACAAGGGGAAGTAAATCAGCACCGGCAGCAGAAAAATCGCCACCACCCCTCCAAACAGGACAGGCTGCAGTATTTTGAAAATGCGGTTTTCGGTGTTTTTCCGTAAAGGCTTTTTTAGTCTCGCCAACAGCTCCAGCAATCCCATTACACACAAAGAAAGCAGGCCCAGGCCAATCCCCAGCATGCCGTATAACGCCGGCTCAAGATACAGACTGGGCGGAAGCGCCATCACCTGACTAATCGTTGACGCCACCGCAAAGCCAAACCACAACAAAGCCCCCAAAGAAAGCGAAGTGAGTACGATCAAAATAGCGACTTGCTTTGCAACAGGCGGAAGGTCTTTTTGAGACAAAACAGAGTTCCTTGTGAGTTTCGAATTGATGTGAGCGTGCAGGTTACCAAGTGGGTATCTAATCAGACTGTGGGGTAAAAACGAACGCCTGTTCGCTTTGAGTCCAATGCCCGGAACGGGCCGCGTGCTATAGTTTGCTAAACAGCTGTCGCCCCCCTTAACAATTAACTATTAGGCGTCCCAGGCGTTATCTTCGTAGTAAGACTTGATAGAAGATAGCGTCATTTCCCTCAAAGGTTCTCCAGTATCGTACTCACGCGCGAAGAATAAGAACTCACGTGAAGGCGATTCAAACTGGAGAATAGCGCAACCTAAATCCATGAAGTAGAGCGATCCGCCCTGGGCTTGCCCATAATCAGCGCTCAGGTTAGCCAGATGAAGTGCGGCCGAGAGCTTATCCATTTTCTGAACATCTTCGCCAACGATAATTAAGTGTTCTACATCGGCTGGATAGGTCGAAAATGCGCTAAGTTTGCCGTCTTGATAATCGCAATCTCCAAAGCCACAAACCTCTGCCTGCAGAGATTCTACCTCCGACTTTGACATACCAAATTTTAGTGGTCCCAAGCCAACGAAGGGCTCAAAAATGAGATCCATATTGCAGTTCCTCTTAGTTCTTCGATTTATCTGCTCAGGCTAACGCCGCTCTAACTGAACTGAACATTGCGTAGTAAAGTGAGCGAAACGATCCACGCAATTAGCTGATGCGCACCTTCTTTGCGTCACCAGCCTAAAATTTTTAACTGCGAATTACGCGTCTTTGTCATTTAAGACATCAATGATGGAATCGTGAAAGTTCCTAAAATTCTCTTGCTGATCATCCCAAACTGGATGTAGAGCAACTAATTTTTTTGCATCATCAAGAGAAATTGATTTAGTTTCTTTCACAAGCTTAATTGACTCAATTATACTCGCCCCTTCCGCACGTAGTAATTGCAATGCACCATCAATATCATCGATCTCTATGAGCTTCTTAGCTTTCACTTGCAGTTCTGTATTCATTACCCGCCTCGACTGTGGTTAACGCCGCAACTTACGCATGAGCGGAGCGAGTCCGCAAGATTGCTTTTTTATAACTCTACTTCTCAGTGCGGTGCTCATGGATTAACTCTGAGACATCTATGTTTTTTGATTTACCACCTAACTCAATTATTGACTTAGAAACAAATGGATTTTTCGTTTTTCTCCATATATCAATGAGCGTTGCAACACAATAATAATGAGCTTCAGTGTCCTCAGGATTTTTTAGCATACTGTTAATCTCCGGAACTATATCAATCGAATTGATTTCCATCGCCCACTGGGACGCCCAGTAGCGCATCCCATAGTGCTTACTTGCCAGAGCGTTTTTTAAGTGAGGTAAAACCACCTCTGATTTAAATGGCCTAAATATATCATCGCAGACCTGATAGACGCCAAAACCACTTCCATCACCGAATGCATTGAGAACAAGTGGAATAGCACGTTCATCGGGGTTTGAAATCAGGAACGTCCTAACTTGATTGAACATATCAATATCGGCTTCCGATACATCCTCATCCGCTGGCAACGGCTGATTCTTTCTAAGAAACTCTAGTGATTTATCAATATTCATTATCAATTATTAATCTTCTAAAATAGACAAAATGAAACGCTACCCTTCCCACGTTTTTTGTCGACCATTCGTAATGGCTTTGTCAAGCATTTTCTTGCACCCAAGTTAGACCAACTTCTTCATCTTCAGTAGAGCAACAAAATAGAAGGGAACTTCCGTGCGTGCTTTTCTGTAGAATAAGGTCTTCCTTATTTTGTATGGCTTTCACCATATCGAGATAGAAGCTATTATCGGGAATTATACCCGCTACTTCTTTTTCAGAGATGTTTATCGCTGCAAAATTACCTAATGATAGATTACGCCCAATATTTGCTTGCCAGAACATGGCCTCTTCAATACTACCTTCCTCAATAATTCGGCGGAAATGCTTCATACTGTATTTGTTCGATTCAAGTAACTGATTTTCTGAGTTTTGTTTTGTATCTATACAGACGCTAACAAATCCCGACTCATGGTCATGATATATAGCAAAGGTGAAAATATCTAAATCCTTAGCCTTTGCTAAAGCTTCATCTATTAGGTTTTCAAATATTCCAATCATATTCATAGATGCTTAACTTTTGCATACGCACATGCGCGTTTTTTTTAAATTTCCAAGCTTCGAAGATATCCCCTCTAGCCCACCGATTCCAGTGTAAAACACCCGAAAATCCAAGCTACCCCCTTTACGAAAAACCATGCATGCGCATATACGCTTTCTTCGGGGGCCTGTTATCGCCACAGGCTAGTTCCCAAGTTATTGAATCGCATAATTTTTCAGGAAAAATCACTCTAATCTTCCCAATAAAACAACGCGTCGTACAACTTAAAAGCGCCTTCATTCAACACGGTAGGAACCTTGATCTGGCGAGGTAGCGCCTTATTCAGATCAGATTTATACAAGCGCAACAGCCCAAAGTCTTCCAATATGGGTTGAATCGTCTGAGCCAGCTGTATGACATTCGGCGTGCGAAGCTGATCCAGGCCATTAAAAGAGGGTAGCGAACGAAAACCGGAGGTGGGAACGGGGGCTTCCATCAATACAAAATAAGGCGACAAGCGGCTGAACAGAACTTCCAGCCCCATTTGTTCAGGGGCGTCTTGTCCCTGCGCCGCCTTACCCTGGTAAAAACAGACGTCGACAAATGACGCGTAGCCGGAGCCGTAGTGTTCCCATTCGGCATGAAACTGGGCCATCGTCAATTGCGAAACCCTTGCGCAGACGTACTTATAGTAACTATCGACAGCTCGCTTGTCTCCGTCGCGCCAGGGCGGCGCGTCTGAAATCGGCTGCTGATTAAGTAACCGGGTAATGTGCTCGTCAGTGAACAAAGAATCCTCCCTGGCGACTACGAATTACCTTAACAAGCCAGCGCACCGATGGTTATGGCGTCGCCGGAGAACAGTTGAAAGTTCATGTTCTGACCGGGACACACTTGCTCGCCGGAGTGGCGGTGAATATGAATATCGACGATAGCTTCGCCGTGCACGGAGTTTTTGTCCAGATAATAAAAGTACTTGGACTCCCCTTCTGGCAGCGGAATATTGTCATCGCCGTAATAGGGCCGGATGCTGGCGCTGAAAGCGTTGGCGTATTGCGTCAAGGCCTCGCCCAAGGTGGCGGCGGGGGTTTCAAATGGGGCGTTCTCAACCAGGACGTATTTATCCTGAACGGGACATTTTTCAAAACGATATCTGGGACTTGCCGGACCAATAATTCTGACCATGAATACTTCTGTCTGATTATGAGGAATTGGCGTCGCCACGGGGCTTGGCCGGGTTGCCGAGGCTACTGGATACACCCTAATGCGACAGTCCGCCACGAAACCCGGAGCTGGTTAGCGTTAACGGCCGTATTAAGGTATAACACCCGTGGAGCACAGGGTGAATCGGCCATTTGTCCGTGAATTTACAGAGAGATCCAAGAGGATATTCAGTCGTGAAAGAATTGGAGCAACTTTTAACCGCTTCCGCCATTCAAGACGCCAACTGGGCGTCGGATTTGCTCGCTCACATGTCAACCAATGACGACGACGCTGTCGAAGCCGCGAATGAGGCCTGCAGCGCCATACTCGCCCATCCAGACGCCGTCGCTCACCCACGCTGGCCGGAACTGGTGGAGGCGGCGATCAACGCCTCTCGCGACTTCGAGGACGTAGCGGAGGAAGTCTACGGCGAACGCATTTCTTTCGAAGATGACGAAGGAGGGTTATGTCAGGGGTTCGATGGATACAGCACTACCTACAGCGTCGCTCTGCTGCTTGGCGAGAAAACCACCCGCGCCCACCCACAATGGTTTGATTTGGTCCTCGCGCTGATGGACTTTAGCGACTGTTCCGAGCACCAGGCGCCAGTCGTTGAAGAAACCATATTGCCGGCCATTCTGGATAACTATCCGCAATGGGATCAGTTAATCCCTCATGTACTAGAGTTTGATCCGCACACATTTATTGGGGACCTGTTGCCCCTGCCCCAAGTCCTGTCGCATCCGGATTTAATACAGTGGGTGGAGCCGCTCACAAGCTACCGAATGATGGTGGATGCCGTTGCTCACCCAGACGTGGCGGCCCATGATCGCTGGCGGGAGCTGGCCTTATTAGTTAAAGACGATCCCAGTATTCGCCGCTACAGCGAATACCCCGCATTGCAAAAACTCTTGCGGGAAAGGGGCTTGGAGTAGGTTTGGCATAGTCTGTAAAAGACTCTACTTTGTCATCAAAGCGCAATACAACAGACTTAGCATTTCGCACTTTTTGATTCACAAACGCCGCTATGAACGACCTCTCTGACGCTCCTGCTCAAACCTCCACGACCGGCGATATCTTTCGCGCGTTTTTAAAGCTGGGACTGACGTCTTTTGGCGGGCCGGTGGCGCATCTGGGGTATTTTCGGGATGAGTTCGTCACCCGGCGACGCTGGTTGAGCGAAGAGAGTTACGCCGATCTGGTGGCGTTGTGTCAGTTCCTGCCGGGGCCGGCAAGCAGTCAGGTGGGGTTTGCGTTGGGGATGCGTCGTGGCGGCCTGCAAGGCGCGCTGGCGGCCTGGACCGCTTTTACCTTGCCTTCCGCGTTGTTTCTATTGCTCTTCGCGCTTAGCGCCGACGCATTTGCCGGAGGCATCGGGCAAAGTCTGATCCACGGATTGAAGCTGGTTGCAGTCGCAGTGGTCGCTCAGGCGGTGTGGGGAATGGCGCGCAATCTGTGTCCAGATAGACAGCGCGCCGGTATCGCCCTCGTCGCGGTGATTCTGACCGCCGCCCTGCCCTCGGCCTTCGGACAAATAGGCGTCATTGCGCTTGGCGCCGGAGCGGGCTTGCTTCTTTGCGGTCATGCGCAACGCAAAGTGGAGGAGCATCGGCCGGTGGAGTTTCCTCACGGCAAATCCTACGTGGCGCTGGCGACCTTTTTTCTTTTATTGCTGATTCTGCCTGCGCTTACTCTATCCACCGGTTCCAATGCCCTGGCGCTGTTCGAAGCCTTTTATCGGGCCGGAGCGCTGGTGTTTGGCGGCGGTCATGTGGTGCTGCCTTTGTTGGAGGCCAGCGTGGTCGACACGGGCTGGGTCAGCGCCAACAGTTTCATCGCGGGATATGGCGCTGCGCAGGCGGTTCCCGGGCCGTTGTTTACGTTCGCCGCCTACTTGGGCGCCTCCGTGTCGCTGACGCCAAACGCCCTGCTCGGCGCCGCCATCAGTCTTGTCGCCATTTTCCTGCCTGGTATGCTGCTGGTCGTCGCCGTACTGCCGCACTGGGACCGTTTCCGCCAGCAAACCCGCGCCCAGGCCGCCATGGCGGGCGCCAACGCAGCCGTGGTCGGGTTGCTGGGTTCTGCGCTTTACCATCCTGTATGGACCAGTTCCGTACTGTCGCCAAGTGACTTCGCCATCGCCCTGACCGCGTTCTGCTTATTAACCATCTGGAAACTGGCGCCGTGGAAGGTCGTTATCGCCACCACCGTCGCTGGCGCATGGATTTATTACCTGTAAACCTGATTCTTTCCCGCTTCGTACTAGACTGAGTAGTGTCGCCGGCCAACCCAGCGCCGGCGCGCCTCACAATAAAAACTAATACGGAGACCGGTTATGAGAAAGCCACTACTCACCCTGCTAAGCCTTGTCGTTTCCTGCAGCGCCCTCGCCGCAGGCAAAACCGTCACCTATAAGGTCGACGGCGACGCCTACGAAGGTTATTACGTCAGCCCCGGCAAAGACGCGCCTCTGGTGCTGCTGGTGCACGACTGGGATGGGCTGACCGACTACGAAGTCAAACGTGCGGAAATGTTATCGGACATGGGCTACTCGGTATTCGCCGTCGATCTGTTCGGCGCAGGCGTACGCCCCACCAAAGACGAAGACAAACGCCAGCATACCGGCGAACTTTATAAAGACCGCAATAAAATGCGCAAGCTGTTGCAGGCGTCGCTGGATACCGCGAAATCTGAAGGCGGAAACGTCAACAACGCCGTGGCCATTGGGTACTGTTTCGGCGGCGCGGCGGTATTGGAGATGGCGCGTTCCGGCGCAGATCTGAAAGGTTTCGCCACCTTTCATGGCGGACTGCAAACACCGGACGGTCAGGACTACAGCAAAACCCACGGCCAGCTCCTGATCATGCACGGCAGCGCCGATTCCGCCATTACCATGGACCAGTTCGCAGCCTTGGCCAATGAGCTTGAAAAAAGCGGCGTACGCCACGAAATGATTACTTATAGCGGCGCGCCTCACGCTTTCACGGTATTTGGATCGGATCGATACAGGGAAGATGCGGATAAGAAATCCTGGCGCCGTTTCGGTGAATTTCTCACCAGCGTGACGCAGTAAATCCGTTCAATCAGGAACAGGCTTTTTAGGGAGAGGATTCATGGGATTTGCTTTATCCAACATGCAGCTTACCAGCGCGGTGTTCAGCAATGACGGCCGCATCCCAAGCAAACATACTGGCGAAGGCGAAGATGTCTCGCCGGCGCTATCCTGGTCGGGAGAACCGGCGGGAACGCAGAGCTTCGCCGTGGTCTGTCACGATCCGGATGCGCCCTTGATCGGCGCGAAGGGAACCTACGGCTTTGTGCATTGGGCGTTGTATAACATTCCTTCCAACGTGCACAGTCTTCCGGAAGGCGTCGACGCCTACGCCAGCGGCAGAACGGACTTTGGTAAAACCGGTTATGGCGGCCCCATGCCGCCGCCAGGGCACGGGACTCATCGCTACTACTTCTGGATTCTGGCGCTCAACGCCCAGCTGGATCTGCCGGAAGGACTCACTCTCTGGCAACTGCTGGAGAAAGTGGAGCCCCATGTCATCGGCATGAATCGACTGGTTGGCGTATATAGCCGCGGCTAGCCCCCGTGGCGGCCGGCGAGGATAAATACATCCATCGTCACCGGGCGGGTCTCCACCCCGCCCCAGGCTTCCTTCATTCGGGCGTAACTATCCGCGAAGAAGCTGTCGCCGCGATCTTCCATACAGCGCCGGGTCGCCGACCAGCTATGCAGGTAGGAGAAAAATTCGTCCAGTGTCCAGGGCATGATCAGTTCAAACCGTGGCGTACGAATGGGTTCAAACGGAAAAGGAACCTCTTTGTATTCATTCCACAATAACAGGTTTTGCGGCGCCCAATAGGGTTCGATCACCTGCAACAGACTCTGTTCCAGAACGCCATCCAATTCCATACCAAGATGCGGCCAGCTATAACCCCAGGCCGCAAACAACCCGCCCGGACGCAGCACCCGCTTCACCTCCGGCCAAAACTTCTCATAATCGAACCAGTGCAAGGCCAAAGCGACGCAGACAGCGTCGAAATAATCATCGGGATAACCGGTCTTTTCACAGGGTTGCACGGCGTAGTGAACGCTATGATAGGTCGGCGCGTTTTCAATCTGCGCCGCACTGACGTCACTGGCTTCCACGACGGAAAAATACTCCCGCAAATCAGCCGCCGCCTGCCCATTCCCACAAGCCGCATCCCACACCCGCTCATGCCCGTCGCACGCATCCGCCAACCACTGATACAACGCCTTGGGATAATGCGGCCGCGCCTTCGCGTATATCTCCGCCTTATCATCGAACAGCTTCTGAATATCCATGTCCCCTCATCCTTAACAGTTTGAAAAGCATCAAAGATTCATTAGTGACTATTACTTGTTTGAAGGGAAATCGCAAATGCGCGAGGCAGGATAGTGGTTGGCTAAAGCAGCTTTAAATAACGCTAGAGCTTGTAGTCTTCCGCACAGTAAATATGGCTACCGGATAAGGATATTTTTTCAATGAACGACCGCCGACTGGAATAAAAGGTCGGGTATTTTATGAGGTGAAGCCGTGCATGCCTGGCACAATAATGGGCAGTGTTTTCGGTTGTCGGTCGGATCGCTTACAACCAAGAAGCGGCGCAGGTATCCGCATCAATGCATTGACTACTCAGAAATGAGGCAGATTAGCCACCCAGCACAACTTTCCGCCCCTGAGTCATAACGAAGGTTTTATCCCAGCCGCTCAATAACACATGCGCCTTTCGCAACTGCGCTCCGAGGGTCCGAGGAACCTCTTTGAAAGGCTTACGCGAGAACAGCACGAAGGTTTTAAAATACCGATGCCCATAGGGAGTTCCATCTGCAATCTCGACGTTAGCGCCAGCGGAAAGCTCGTAAGGAATGTCTTCGAAGAAGCGCTCGTAACGATCGCCTTTTTCATCAAGCTCCATCCACAACTCAATCCAACGACAGATCTCCCCTGGCCGCTGAATCCTGATCCGCGGATAGCGTCCCAACGCGCGGCGATTGACATACTCATACCCGGCAACTTCACAGAACCGGTCCACACAAGGCATCACCCGCTGCAGATGTTCATTCAGCTCCTCAAACTGACGCTCGTTCATTTTTCACTCAAATCAATAAATTACATCCAGATTAACAGCTTAATTCAAGCGCATCCGCAGGAGTAGCCATCCCCCGCTCGCACGGGGGATTTTGGTTGTGGATCACAAGCGGATTATTGGATCAAATCCCCACGTTTTCCGGGTAAAGGCTGCCCAGGCTTTTTTCCCACTCTTTTTTCTCATCCACTTTGCTGGGTTCCTGGGCGACGGCGGCTTTTTCTATCAGGCAACCGTCGATGACCAGGGCGTCCAGGGCGCATTCCATGAAGAAGTCGAGGGCTTCTTTGGGGGTTTCTACGATGGGCATGCCTTTCTTGTTGAACGAGGTGTTGAGCAGTACGGAAACGCCAGTGAGTTCGCCAAATTTGTTTAGCAGCCGATAGTAGTTGGGCGACACGGACTCGGTCACCGTCTGCACTCTGGCGGAGCCGTCGGCGTGGACGACGGCGGGGATTTCTTGTTTCCACTCTTGCCGGGTTGGCGCCACCAGAATCATGTAGGGGCTGGGATAGTCGCAGTCAAAATAGACGCCGGCTTTTTCCAGCGGCACGGAGGGTGCGAATGGCCGGAAGTCTTCGCGGAATTTAACGTTGCGGTTGATATGCTCGCGTACGTCCGGGTTACGTGGGTCCGCCAGAATACTGCGGTGTCCCAGGGCGCGCGGCCCAAATTCGGAGCCTTTTTCAAACCAGGCGACCACTTTGCCGGCGGCCAGCAATTCCGCGGTACGATTGATCGCTTCGTCTTCCGGCAGGCGTCGGTAACTGATTTTTCCGGCGTACGTCTGCATGGCGGGATACAGTTCCTCCGCTTCGTAGGACTTGCCGAAATAAGGCGACGCGTCGTGCTTGATCCGCTCCTGCCCCAGCACTTCCAGCCAGCCGTAATAGGCGCAGCCGATAGCCAGACCGTTATCCGCCGCGGCAGGTTGAAAATAGAAATCCTCGAAGCCGGTCTGCTTCAACAGCTTGGCGTTGGCCACCGCATTGAGCGCCACGCCGCCGGCGTATCCCAGGTTTTTGTGGGGTTGATGCTCGAAGCGATGGTTCACCAGATACAACAACGCGCGCTCAATCTCCCGCTGCATCCAATAGGCGATATCCGCGTAGTAGTCGAAATTCTCCGCCAGATCTTCATAGCGAACCCGCGGCCGATCGAAGTGCTTCATCCAGTCATAATTGACGAACACGCGTCCGTCGCGACATTCGAAGGCCTGAAAATCATAAACGCCAGGACGTCCATAAGGCGCCAGCCCCATCAGTTTGCCCGGGTCTTCCATGCCCTGAAACACATACTGGCTCACGCCGGAATACAGCCCACCGATGGAGTGTTTGGTGGTCGGCGGGCACATGGAGTATCCCTTGAGAAAATAGCCGAAAGGAGAGAAATCTTTGTAAACCGGACGCAGCTTTCCTTTCTCGTACAGGTAATAACTGTCCTTTTCGAAGAACAGATGATTATTGTCAGAATCCGGTTGCGGCTCCGGCAGATGAGCGCCGTCGAGATCCAGACAGTCGTCCCAACTGCTGCCGCAGCCATCGATCACCAGCACCGCCATTTCATCAAAGGGACTGGTTCCCACTACGCTGTAGGCATGCGCCAGATGGTGAGAAATGGTGACGGTTTTAACGTGATCCGGAATGATCCGCGGTTGCCCATGAAAGATCTTGTTGCCGCGATCAAAGTTGCTGAAGTTCGCGTTCTGCACCACCACCGCCACATCGTCAAAGCTGATGCCCTCGGCGTCCAGACAATATTGCATCGCCTCGCTGTCGCAAAAACCGTCATGCTTGATGCGGGTGATCCGCTCTTTCTCGATGGCCACGCACACCTCGCCATCTTTTAACAGGCACGCTGAACCGTCATGGGACAGTCCGGTTCCCAGCACATAAATTGGTTTAGACATAAACATTCCTTTTATTCGGTTTTTGTCAGTCGTTTGGGTGCGAACAGCAAGTCATAAAGCAGCTTGCCGGTAGGAGGCGTACTAAATAATCGCTGGTTGTAAGCGCGGCCTAACACACCGTGCCAGAGGAAGTCGCGGAGGATGCGAAACCATAAATGCCGCCCCGCCAGATTCACCCCGCGCGCCTGCTCGGCGATGGTGAGCGGCGCGCCATACCAACAGGACAGCGAGATCGACGGCCCGGGGGACGAAAAGTGATGCCACCAGCCACGGGGGAAAAATAAAATGTCGCCGGGTTGCAGGCGGGCAATCAGGGTTTGCGCCTTGGCGAAGCGGGGATAATGCATCAGATCAGGACGTTCCGGGTCTACCCGACTCTTGGAGATGCAGTCGCCAAAGGGATATAAATTACGCGCTTCCTGCGGAGCCAGCAGGATCGCTTTTTTCTCTCCGTAAACCTGCACGAACAGGTTGTCCATATTGTCGTAATGCAGTCCCGAGCGGGTCTTGGAGCCGATCCAGAGACTGGTGAAGTTCAGCCCTGGAGGAATAAACTGCTGGTAGCAATAATCCTCCTCCAGACCGCTAAAAGAGTGCACGTCGGTCTGGTCGACATAACAGGCGTCGCCCGTCTCCAGAATGTCGATAAACTCGCTCAGGTACATCTCTCTGCGGTGATGTTTTTCGGTGCTGAAATAGGGAGCGCCATAGGCGGGCAACTGCAAGGACGGGCGCACTTGTTGCGAGGCGAAACGTCGTCGAAAGTAATCCGGCGTCCATTTCTCCAGCGCCGGCCACGCCAGCGCGCCTCCGCTCAGAATCACCGGTCGCGATGACTCCTGACATAACGCGGCGAACCTTTCACTGTCCTCTGCATCCAGACGTTCCACCTCGGACTGCAAGCCGTAACTCTTTTCCTTGTTCATGACAGGCATCTCCTTGGGAAGAGATTTTATTGGGGGCGTGGCGGAAGATACGACAGAGCGACGACGGAGCCTCAGGCGATCATCCTGATAACCCCGTCGCGTTCTAACCCCTAAACCACATCAGCCGGTCTGCGCAAACCGTCGATAACGCCATTAACGGTCATCAGACCCAGTTGGGACAGGTACAGCGCCAGTCCCAGTTTATTGCTGGTCAAACGGGAGAACGGCTTGACCCGCCAGAAGCGATTGACCGAGCAGGTGTAGAAATCCTTGCCGATGCTGGACAGTTCATGCCACCAGTACACGGGGATGAACAGCACCTCGCCTTTACGCAGCACCAGCTCGATTTTGTGTTTCATGGCTTCCCGCAGTTTCGGGTAGGCGTCGTAATCCGGCTTCGCCACGTAGACCTTGCTGAACCAGGGCGCAGCGGGGCTGCCGTATAGTGAGAAGGGATACAGGTTTTCACTTTGTTCCGGCGGAAACAGCACCACTTTCTTGGCGCCGTGCAGCATCAGCACCGTGCCCTCCCCGCAATCCCAATGCAACGGTTCGGTGTGGCCGCTGGGCCCCAGCCAGAGGAACATGTCCGTGGCTTTCTGCATATCGCAACGCTCGGAAATATTACCCAGCGCGCCTCGCAGCACATTGGCCAGCGGCGTATCGCCGATGGCGACCTGTCCCATGTAATGATTGTTCTTGCGCGCGTAATCGCTGGTCAGCTGCAATGCATAATCAGCGAGTTTCATCTCCTGATAATCGCAGTATTTGCTCCATTCCGATTTGGGCTTGTTGAAGTGTCCAGGGCCGTAGCAGCGCACGGGAAATTTACGATCGCCAACCTCGCGACACATAAATTCAAGGGACCAGTTTTTGGCGTCGTTCAGAGCGCCGGTGATGATCAGGGGGCGACTTTTGCGCCGGTATTCCGAGTGAAACAATTGGGGGGTGATTTGAGAGATATCCAGACGATCAACGGGACACGCCTCGACGTCAGCAAGTTTTTCCATGTCGCTTATCAACTTTTATCTTGTTGTTATATGAGGTTACCTCCGCACGTTTTTGGCGCCCATACGTGCGGCTGCGACAGCCCTTGTTGAACTCCCTGACGGGCTGCGCCCTGCTCTGGAGGGGCTTCCCGGAAAAATTAATTTTTCCTTCTAAATCAGTCCTTTCTATAAATTTTGGACCAGACGGGACGCCCCCTGCGCGAGCAAGGTAGCGATAAGTATAGTTAAGCGAGAAAAAATCGGTAGCGGATTCTCAGAAAATATTTTTCCGCGCGCGCAAGTGCAGGAAATATTAGAAATATCGGCGCAAAGCTCCTAGAATGATTTCGCACACTATGGAAGGGTGATCGAAAAACAGGAAAATGCTGTATTTACAGGGCTTTGTCCGCTCTCTATCTATTCTTCCCCCAGCACCCGTCTGACAGAAATACAAAAAGAATCCCTTATCACCCGGACATGGGCGGTCGCTGCGTTATATGGAATTTCTGAACTTTATTAAACGGGAACACGCGGACTTCAATTATTACGCGCTGGCGATGGTGGTGGTCAGCGGTATGCTCAACGGCGTCATCGCCGTCATCGTTATTCACGCCGCGCAACACGCCGCCCCCCATGAACTGAACTTCCGCTACCTGCTGATGTTCGCCGTCGCCCTCGCCGCATTCTGGCTCAGCAAACGCTATACCCTCAATTACAACACCACCCAGGTGGAGCATGTCCTTGAGCGCATCCGCACCCGCATCGCCGATAAGATCCGCAAAACGGATCTGCGCGCGTTTGAGAAAGTGGGCCGCGGTCGTATGTATTCAGTGTTGAACACGGAAACCCTGACGCTGTCGCAATATACGCCCTTCATTATCAACGCCATCGGCTCTTTTGTGATGGTGATATTCGCGCTGATGTTCATTGCTTATGTGTCCACCACCGCCCTGCTCCTCACCGTGCTGACCACTGCGCTCTGTCTGCTTTATTTTTTCGCTCGTCAGCGCGTATTGCACCGTAAGCTGCACATGGCGTCGGAGAAGCAGAATGAGTATTTCGACGCTCTTGGCGAACTGTTGGACGGCTTCAAGGAGCTGAAGATCAACCCGTCGAAAAGCAACTGTTTCTACCAGGAGCGTTTGCTGCCGCTCTCCAACAGTATGGAGACGCTGAAAATAGAAACCGGTCTGGCGTACAACAACCTCAACGTCTTCACCCAGAGTTTCACCTTTATTCTGATGGCGTCCATCATCTTCCTGATTCCGATGATCAGCGCCTCTTCCACAGAGAGCATTCCCAAGCTGGCGGCCATCATGCTGTTCGTCATCGGCCCCTTGAGCGAAATCGTCGGCGTGGCGCCATTGATCGCCAAAAGCAACGTGGCCATCGTCAATATTCAGCGTCTGGAGACAGAGCTGGACGGTTTGCGCAGCATGGAATCGGACCAACTGACGCACTTCTCCGATGAGGACGCCCTCGCACAGAATCAGGAAGCGCCGTTCCAGGAAATTCGCTGCGATCACCTCAAATTCAGCTACAACGAAAACGGACAGCCAGGCCCGGGACAAGCCAAAGGCTTTACCGTCGGGCCTATCGATCTGACGATCAAACGGGGCGAGATCATCTTCATGATCGGCGGCAACGGCAGCGGCAAGTCCACCTTTCTCAAGCTGCTGACGGCGCTATACCAACCCGATACCGGCAGTATTTTGCTGGACGGAAGCCCCCTGCACGCCAACAACATGCTGCAATACCGCAGCCTGTATTCCGTCATCTTTTCCGACTTCCATTTGTTCAAGCATCTGTATGGCGTGGACGTCAAAGATCGCAGCAAAGTGAAGCGCCTGCTGGAGCTGATGAAACTGTCAGAGCGTTGCCAGATCAAGGACAACGAAATCAGCGACATCAAGCTGTCCACCGGCCAGAAGAAACGTATGGCGCTGATTGTGTCCTTGCTGGAGGACAAACAGATCTATGTTTTCGATGAATGGGCGGCGGATCAGGACCCGGATTTCCGGCGCTATTTCTATGAGACCATCCTTCCCGAAATGAAGGCGCAGGGTAAAACCATTATCGCGGCCACCCACGACGATCATTATTTCGATATCGCTGACCGGGTGATCAAACTCGACGCTGGCAAAATAATCACAAATCCTAGTCTGCACATTTAACTCTCCAGCGTCAGGAGAGTGCGGACGTTTGGTTCAAGAAGGGACTTTTGGGTATGAATGCGACGGCATCCATGAGAAGTAAGGGAAATAAACGCTGGAGAGAGAGATTCATGACGCGTTGGCGGCCATTCTGGCGCCGCGCCAAGGTCCCTCTCATCGTGTTGTTTTTTATCTTCCTGTTTCTTGTCGCCTACTTATTTCACCGCATCTTCATCAATATTTACCCCGGGGAAGCCGGCGTGCTCTGGAAACGCTTCGACGACGGCGTGGAGCAGCGGGTCTACGGCGGCGGGCTGCACATCATCAACCCGTTCAACATCATGTACAAATACGAAGTGCGGGTGCAGCAGCGGGAAACCATCTTCACCGTGCTCAGTAAAAACGGCCTGCTGATTCGGGTGCGCGCGTCCGTGCGTTTCTCCCCCAATCGCAAGACGCTGTATCTGTTACATGAGTATGTAGGACCGGAGTACATCGACCGGGTGGTGATACCGGAAACCCAAGCTATTATTCGTCGGGTGCTGGGCGAGTATGAACCGGACGACATTTACGCCACCCAGGGCAACATCATTCAGAACATCGTGCTGATGGCGCTGACCGAACTGCAACAACGGCATATCGTGCTGGACGATCTGCTGATCAAGGAAATTCATCTGCCGGACACTGTCGCCTCCGCCATAGAAACCAAACTGGAAGAGGAACAAAAGGCTCTGGCGTACACCTATATTCTGGAGCGGGAGCAGTTGGAGATTCAGCGCAAGCAGTATGAGTCGCAAGGGATTCAGCAGTTCCAGAAAAACGTCAACGAAGGGCTAACGCCGGAATATCTGCGCTATCAGGGTATTCGCGCCACACTGGAGCTGGCGAAATCCAACAACGCCAAGTTAGTGGTGATTGGCGGCAGCGGCACCGACGGTCTGCCGTTGATTCTGAATACCGCCGGCGATACAACCACTGCGGCGGCGCCCAGTTCTCCCGTGGGCATTTCAGACCTGTCGTCCGTATTCGCCTCCAGCCTGAAGTCCACCAACATCGCTCAGACGGACGACGCCCTGACCTCCTCCGCAACGCCAACAGCACAGCCGAGAGCAAGCGACCCGTCCGCGCCCTCCAACGTCATCATCCCTTCAACGCCAACCGCCAAACCCAGCACCAAGAATCTGGGGGAAGGCATTGAACAACGTCAGGATGTGGGGGTGACCGTCGATTGACGGTCGCCTCAGAACTTCCAGAGCTGGTGCTGGCTGCGTTCGGTTTTGTAGTAGTTCTGCTTGCGTAGATGTTCGAAGTAAAAGCGCATGACGTCGCGCCATACGGTGTCGTAGATCTTCTCGTCATCCCCCAGGTACTGGCGGATAAACACAGGACCGGTGGTAGTGGGCAGGAAGTAGGCCGGGCCATTCACGATCTCGGTCTTCACATAAGGCTCCGCCTGTTGATTGACGGTGGCGAAGTAAGAGTAGTTGGTGACGTCCGCCGACATAAAGGGATCAAGCAAGCAGTTGATGTATTCCAGCGCCAGTTCCTGCTTGGTGGAGGTTTTGGGAATCGCCAGCGCGTCGAAATACACCAGAGCGCCCTCATCAGGTAGAGAGAAACGCACGATTTTCGCCGCCAGGCTGTTAATGCCGCTGACGTCCGGATCTTCATTGAGCGCTTCCGCAATTTCACCGCTCCAGGCCATGGTCAGCAACAAGTCCTGACTGGCCAGCATGTCGCCCATGCCGGAGTTCATCATGCGTATATCGTATTTGGCGATAGCCGTTTTCAGATATTCCCCCGCCTTTTGTACTTCGTCCTCATCTGTGGAATTGGGCGACTTGCCCATGGCGAGCAGCGCAATGCCAAGACTGATGCGGGCGTCCGGCGAAATCGCTATCAACCCTTTCAGAGAAGTGTTCGACTGCGGTTCGAACAACATCTTCCAATTAAAAACGATATTGCCGATTTCCCAGTAGTTATAACCAATGCCCAGGCTGCCGTAGATATAAGGCACCGAGTAGTCGAACAGGCTTCTGGCGAAATCCTGACGCCGCAGGTTCATCGCGATATTGCGGTAGTTGGGAATCTTGTCGTAGTTGATTTTCTCGATCAGCCCTTTCTCCGCCAGACTCAACACCATGTAGTCCGTGGGCATGATGATATCGAAGGGAATTTCTGGATCGTTGGGATTCTTGTCGTCGTTGCCGTGAAGATTCAGATGTTTTTTGAACTCCGCATCGGAATCGAAGGTGGTGACCTCTATGTTGATATTCAGATCCTGCTGAATTTTCTTGTGCACGGAGTCGGGAATATAGCCCTTCCACAGCAGCACCTTCAGGGTTTCCCTGTATTTCATCTTGGTGCCGCCCAGGGCGAGCGTATCTTTGGCGTCGACGCTGCGTTCGATTTCCTGCCAGTACACGCCGACCAGCAAGGCCATCAGGGCGGTAAAGACGACTAAGAAAAAAAGCGTTCCATGTTTTTTCATATTTCCTGTCCGGGATATCCTTTTTTGTCCGCCATAATGGCGCGGATGACGAGAAAATTATAGCGGATTTTATGCTCTCCCGACCTCCTGTTCTGGAACAATTAATCCCGCGAATTACTGGCTTCCTTTAGATGTCTGAAACGACAGCGCCGGCGCAATTCAAAATGCCGGAAATATACAATATTTCGTCACAATAACTGTGTTAAAAATACATCCGCACGCTCCCCTCTGGATGTCACCTGGAGTGGAGCGCCGCAAAGCGCAGAAGGCGTCAGGATACGTCTCTGCGCGGTCGTTTTAAGCCAATCAATAGGACTAGGCGAACATAATAAAGGAGAAAAAATGACTTATTTCAAACAAGGCATGATGCTGACGAGCGCGCTGTTGTTAAGCGCAGCGATACAGGCTCAGGAATTCGCCACAATAGAGGGAATTCAGGTGGTCGACGAGCAATATAACGCCGCTGTGATGGCGGGAGAGGAAATCAAGTGCGCGGGCTTATGGACTTTGTCCTGTATCTGGCCTGAGGACTGCCGCTATGTGAAAACCTCTACGGGGTTTGTCGACAACGGCGGCTGTGATGTGCACTGGAACCTGAACGAGCCCAACCCCGATCGGGGCTGCGGCTACACGAAGACGACGGATGGTTCATTGCATGCAAAATGGTATGACTTTGACGCTAAAGGATGTCCCGGTCGGGCCTTCGTGTTCGAAACCGGTCAGGAGTTTGAGGTGCTGACTCCTTGATCTGACTAACGTCAGACATTTTCTCAGGTTTTATGCCTGAAACGACAGACTCCGCGCATCTGCGCGGAGTCGCCGCAATCTCATCTCAGTTCCGCTCAGTTCTGTTCCGCCTTTTCCAGCTGATCCAGATAAAAGTCGTGCAGGACTTTATCCGAGCCAGGGCGGGTATAGGGCTCCAGTCCATAACGGCTGAGAATATATTTATATTCATCCGACTTAACAAACGTCTGAATAGCGCTGTTCAGCACCTCCCGGTCCTGCGGCGTCGTGGACTTCTTGCTTAACAGGAAATGCACGAAATCCTGATTCAACAGGTGTTCATGAATGGCCACCTTCTCCGCAATGCCCAGCGTTCGCGCCATGACGCTCAAACTGACCCGATCGCCTGCGATAGCGTCCAGGCGGTTCAACACCAGTAAATCCAGCAGTCGTTCGTTGTCTTTCATCAGGATCAGGCGGTTGTCTTTCGCCAGCGAGGCGTGATCCAACAGCTCGTACTCCGCCCCATAATAGGCGCCGATGACAGCGCCGAAGATCAGCTGATAGTTATTCAACAGCTCATTCAGGCTTGAGGCGGGGTAATAGTTCTGCTGTTCCTTGCGGATGAAAATCACCATGGTTTCATCCCGATAACTGACGGTGAAGCGCCCGTACACTTCCCTTTCCGGCGTAATGGAGGCGCCCGCCACCATGTCCACGCGCCCTTTCTCCAGTTCCAATAACGCCCGCTTGGAGGGAATCCGCACGAACGTATACTCGCAGCCGGCGAGATCCAATATGGCTTTGACCAGTTCATAGTCCAAACCGGCAAATTCTCCGTTTTCCTTCACGTACATATAAGGCTTCCAATTCGCCTGATTGATGACCAGGGATTTGGAGCAAGCGGAATAAGCAGGCGCAGCCAAAAACAACAGGCTAAACATGAGCGCCACGGTGAGCTTGGAAACTTTCACAGGGGACATTGTTGAAGCTCCGAGGTAGCCAAGGAGAGATGGTGGGCTGAATTGCAGAAGAGGCATTCCTCTCATAACGCCAGTTCTGTTGTTAATTATAAAACACCCGAACAAATTTTGACCGATATTCTTGTTTCCCTTTGTGAGTTTTAACTTTGTTGACAAAATAGTCTTTTTGTTATGTTATAACATTTACAAAACACACTATTTATCTCCCCAGGAGTCATACCATGCGTAAATTACCTGTGACCGTGCTGTCGGGATTTCTCGGCGCAGGAAAAACCACCCTGCTCAACCATATTCTGCAAAACCGGGACGGCCTCAAAGTCGCGGTCATCGTTAACGACATGAGCGAAATCAACATTGACGCCAACCAGATCAATCGCGAGGTGAATCTGAATCGCGCGGAAGAGAAGCTGGTGGAAATGAGCAATGGCTGTATCTGCTGCACCTTGCGTGAGGATCTACTACAGGAGGTGTCCCGTCTGGCGCGGGAGGATCGTTTCGATTATCTGGTCATTGAATCCACCGGCGTCTCCGAACCCCTGCCGGTAGCCGAGACATTTACGTTCAGGGATGAACATGGCGAGAGCCTGGCGGATATCGCCCGTCTGGATACCTTGGTCACGGTGGTGGATGGCGTCAATTTCATGCGCGATTATGAAAACGCCGCTACGTTGCAGGAGGTCGGCGAGTCGTTAGGGGCTGAAGACGAGCGCAATGTCGCCGAACTGCTGGTGGAGCAGATCGAGTTCAGCGACGTACTGGTAGTGAGCAAGCTTGACCTGATCAGTCAGGCGGAACGGGAAGAGTTGTTTTCCGTACTGCGCAAACTTAACCCGGACGCCGATATCGTGGCGGCCTTGATGGGACAGGCGCCGCTGTCTAAAGTGTTAAACACGGGAAGATTCGATTTTGAGAAAGCCTCCCGCGCGCCGGGTTGGCTGCAGGAGTTACGTGGCGAGCACAAGCCGGAGACCGAGGAGTATGGCATCGGCAGCATCAGTTTCCGCGCCCGTCGCCCTTTCCATCCTGAGCGCTTCCAGCAATTTCTGGAAAGAGACTGGAATAATGGCCGTTTGCTGCGCTCCAAAGGGTATATCTGGCTGGCCAGCCGCCCGTATGAAGCCGGAAGCTGGTCCCAGGCCGGCGGCGTGATGCGTTACAGTTACGCAGGCCTGTTCTGGGCTGGTGCGCCACAGGAATACTGGCCTCAGGATGAAGACTCCCTGCGTCTGATTCGCGGTAACTGGCTGGAGCCTTACGGTGATCGGCGACAGGAGCTGGTGTTTATCGGACAGGGAATCGATTGGGACCGATTACGAACCGAACTCGACGCCTGTTTATTGACGGATGCGGAACTGGCTCAGGGCGAAAAAGTCTGGGTGACCTACCCTGACCCGCTGCCGGCCTGGCGTTCGTTTCAAGATGAAAGGGAATCGGCGTAGTTGCAGGATCAGCCTGTTGGCGTCCGCAACTGCGCCTGACCGGCAGGATGCCTTAAAGCCCCGCGCGCCCATCCGCGCGGGGCTTTTTTATGAGGTGACGCCAGGTTGGTCTTTCAAGCGCCGACTGCGATAAAGGCCTTCACCACCGCGTCGATGTCGCTTTCTCTCAGGCCCGCTACATTCAAGCGGCCGCCGCCGACCAGATACACGCCATGTTCCTGGCGCAGCATAGCGATTTTCTCATCGCTCAGGCTGGTGACGGAGAACATGCCTTTGTGGCGTTTGAAATAGTCAAAACGATCACTGCCGGTCGCAGCCTGGAACGCCATCGCCAGTTGTTCACGCAGACGTTTGATGCGGGCGTTCATGTCCTGCAGTTCGGTCAACCAGGTTTCTTTCAACTGCGGATTATTCAAAATCATGGCCACAATCGCCGCGCCGTGATCTGGCGGCATGGTGTAAGTGGAGCGCGCCATTTCCAGGATGCGTCCCCGCGCCTTCATGGTCTCTTCCATGGTTTTGCCGATAACGATGGCCGCGCCGGTGCGCTCGCGATAGAGGCCAAAGTTCTTCGAGCAGGAAGTGGCGATGATCATTTCTTCCACGCTGTCAGCCAGGATGCGCAAACCAGCCGCGTCTTCCATCAGGCCATCGCCGAAGCCCTGATAGGCGATATCGACAAACGGTAGAAACCCTTTCGAGTTGGTCAGTTCCGCAATGCGTTTCCAGGCGTCCAGGGAAATATCCGCGCCGGTGGGGTTGTGGCAGCAGCCGTGCAGCAACAGCACATCGCTTTCGCCCAACTGCTCAACCTGAGCCAGCATGGCGGCTTCGTCCACCGCTTTGGTTTCGGCGATAAAGTAGGGGTACTCTTTCACGGTCAGACCCGCCGCTTCCATCACCGGGCGGTGATTCACGTAACTGGGCGAGCTGATCCAGACGGTGGCGTCCGGGCGCGCTTGTTTCAGCAGATCCGCCAGCATACGCAACGCGCCGCTGGCGCCAGGCGTCTGCACGCCTGCAGCGCGACTGTGCAATTTGGTTCCCTGCAACAACAGATCAACCATCGCTTTGTTGAAGATTTCGTCACCGGCCAGACCGACATAGCTCTTCGATTGTTGCGTGTTCGCCAGCACCAGTTGCGCCTCGCGCACAGCGGCCATGATCGGCGTTTGCCCCTCGCTGTTGCGGTATACGCCGATGCCCAGATCGATTTTATTGGGTCGGGGGTCTTCCTTGAATGCAACGCTGATGGACAGGATCGGGTCCTGCTTGGGGGCGCTTAAACGCTCGAACATGTTTTTTTACTCCATCTGATAGAGTGATTGACGTTGGAAATTCAGTGATTTTAGGCGCCGCCGCTTAACCTGCTCAGGCTTTCTCCCGGTTCAGCAGGCCGCTGGCGCAAATGACGCCTGAGGTTACCAAGCCCAGTCCCAACAGGGAAGCAAATTCGACGCTTTCCTGTAACATAACCGCCGCCAGCAAAGTGGCGCAAACTGGCGTCATGGAGCCAATGGCGGAGGTAATTTCGGCGCCCAGTCGCGAGATCGCAAAACTGTACAGAAAGCCCGCTCCCAGCCCTACTCCAATGCCTTGCACCAGCATCTGCGCCGTTAACTCCATCATAGGCATGTCGCTCCAGGCTAATTCGGGCTGGCTCCATAGCGCCCAGATCAATAGCAGCGCCGCATTCGGCGTCGTCACTACCGCTGCGGCCTCCAAGGGCTTCAAACCGCTTTGTCGAACGGAAATCGTAAACACCGCCCACATGGCGCTGCAGAATAAGAACAGCACATGACCGCGCCACAGGTCGCCGGAAGGGTTGGACAAAGAGGAATAGAGGAAACAGGAGGCGCCCACCGCCACCGCCAGCAATCCATATCGACGCCATACTGACAGCGGTTCCTTGAAGATCAGCACCGCCATTCCCGTGACGAACAAAGGCGCAGCTCCGGGAATCAATGTGCTGCCGTCCGCCACCGGGGCCCAGCCCATGGCGGCGGCGCTCAACAGAAAGAACGGCAGCCCCGCCCCCAACATGACGCCCAGCAGGTACAGTTTGGGGGCCGCGAGAATGCGATGCCGGCGTTTGATCAGCAAAGGCATCAGGATAAGACCGGGAATACAGAAGCGAAACAAGGCGAGATCGAAAATACCCAGGGGCGACAGCGCGCCAAACTTAAGGGAGAGAAAATAGCTGGACCAGATCAACACAGTGAGACAAGCAGCGCCATAACCCAGCAATTTTTGCTTCGAGTCAGACAGGATGGGAGTGACTCGGGTCAGGGACGCCTCAGAGTGAGCGTTAATGGACGCACTGGCGGACATAGGGATGCCTCGTTAGTTGTTTTTCCCATTATCATGGAAATTAAGAGGCGAAAACGGGCAACTTTCACGATCAAATAGCGCATAATTAGCTCATTAAGCCAATAAATTATCAATTTGTAGTGATTGGAGCTAATCGCATGCAGAGAGCAAATCTTGACCGGATAGACCGACAGTTATTGGATCTGTTGCAACAGGACGCCCGACTCACTACGGCGCAACTGGCGGATAAAGTCGGCCTTTCCTCCTCGCCTTGCGCCCGACGCGTCAGACACCTGGAGGAAAGCGGACTGATTCAGACCTACCGGGCGCAATTGGACAGAACCAAACTGGGACTGGGGGTCACCATCTTCGTACATGTCCGTTTAAGCCGGCACACAGAGTCCGTGGTCGCCGACTTCGAAGAAAAGGTGCGTAATATGGACGAGGTCGTGAATTGCCACACCGTATCAGGTCCGTTCGACTACCTGTTGCAAGTGGTCAGCGCGGATCTGCCGGGATACGAACGCTGGGTGCGCCGCCTGCAAAGCCTGCCCGCCGTCAATAACATCGACAGCAGCTTCGCCATCCGCTCCGTGAAAGAGCATGGCCCTCTTCCCATCTACTGAGCGCGGGTCAACGCCGTCCCGCCAACTTGCATTTGGGAACACTTTGGGAGATGACAATGACTCTCCCAACCTTGCCAATTAACTTTAAAAATAATCAATAACCAACTGTTTTTAAATTAATTAGACAAACAATTACGGCTTATTCCAAACGAAATATCACCTACTCCTTAGGCCATCCAGGGTATTGGAGCAGCCGTCATCTTTTTACACTCTTGTTGTTTCGCTGCAGTGCGCCATGATTTTCATTGTTGGCGGAACTCATCCGTACTGCCGCCCAAACCGCCCGGATATAAGAACAGCAGGAAGGAACTACTATGAACACCTCAACCGTCCCCCCTATCCCGACGCCGCCCTGCGCCGTCGTTCGTAAACCGTGGCGCTCATCCGCCTCCGCTCTGGCGGCTTCCTTCGCTCTGACCACTCTGGCCAGCGCCACCGCCCAGGCGGCGGTCACCGTTTCCGCCGATGGTCCGGGCAACACTTATGAGCTCTTCGTCGAAAAGCTCGGCGCTGATCCTGAAACGCCGGACTGTCGCCATACCGGCAGACATATTGCGGAAGAATGGAATGCTGAGCTGAACACGCATGTATTCGCCTTTCTTGCCCATGTGGACGAAGACGACGACCGTTGCATCAACAGCGACCGTCAGCGCACAGAGGTGAAAACGGCATCCTCTTCGCCTGACGAATTAAAAGGAACCCTAGACGAAACACATACTTACAGATGGAAGTTCAAGCTGGACTCAGGCTTCCAGCCGTCCAATAGCTTCACTCACGTTCACCAAATCAAAGGGGACGGCGGCGGTATGCCGTTGATAACCTTGACGCCTCGCGCCGGCAGCCCCAACAAAATGGAGCTCATTCATAATTCAGACAGCGTCAATCTCGGCAAGGTCAAAATCGTGGATCTGGAGCCCTTTATGGGCGAATGGGTGGAGGTCATCGAAACCTCCCGCTTTGACGACCACGGAACCTACAGCCTAAGCATCAAACGTCTGCGCGATGGCCAGGAGTTGATGTCCTGGAGTTCCAATGACATTGATATGTGGCTCAACGACAAGCCTTTCGTCCGCCCCAAATGGGGCATCTATCGCAGTCTCAACAACAAATCCTCTCTACGGGACGAAAAGGTGCTGTTTAACGATTTCTGCATCGCCGAGGGCGACGACCAATGCTCTGGAGACGGACCCGGCGACGGCGAGCCCGACGTCACAACCATAGAAGCGGAGACTGCCGGGTTGCACGCTCAGGCCAAAATCCTGTCGAAATCCTTTATGTCCGGCGGAAAAGGCCTGGGCTACATCGGTAATGGCGATAACTGGGCGGAGTTCAGAGTCAACGCCAAAAGCGCCGATTACTATCCCATGACACTGCACTTCACTTCGGGCAAAACCCGCACCCTGTACTGGAGCGTCAATGGCGCAGGAGAGGACTCCGCCGCGATGAACTCAGGCGGCTGGAGTCAGGTTAAGGCGTACGAGGACAGCTTGTTCCTCGACGCCGGAGACAACGTCATACGCTTCTACAACACCAGCGCCTGGGCGCCGGACCTGGATAAAATCGAATTCGGCGCGCCCCCCGGAGGCGAGCCTCCCAGCGACGGCGGCTCAACCACAGTGACCAATCTCGCCCAGGGCAAACCGGTTTCCTGCACCGATGAAGAGGACGGCAACGGCTGTAGTCGCGCCGTGGACGGCGATGTGGAGACGCGCTGGTCGGCGAAATATTTTCCCCAAGCGCTGACCGTGGATCTGGGCTCAAAGGCCCAAATCCGCGCGGTTGAGTCAGTCGCCTACAAAGATCGCGCTTATCACTATGTGGTGGAAATCAGCGACGCCGCCGCAGGCCCCTGGACGCAGATCGTGGATCGCAATGACAACGCCACTCCGGGAACCATCGACGCGCCTAACCACGATGAGGTCGATGCCGCGGGGCGCTACGTGCGCATCCGCGTCAACGACGCCAATGTCTATGACGGCGACTGGACCAGCTTGCTGGAATTCCGCGTATTAGGCGTCTCTCTGTAGCCAGTAGCCAGTAGCCAGGACGTCATAGTAATGGGACGGCGTGAGCCGTCTCATTTTCCCGTTACTCTGCAAGCCGCTACTCTGCCAGCCATTAGTCTGCCAGCGCCGTCTCATGAGCAGATTCGCGCCCAACAGCATCCACTGAGTTGGCGACCGCCAGCGCTTCCCTCACGATCGCAACGATATCTTCCCGCGACGCCAGCGCCTGCTCACCGCCACGTCGACGCACTACGATGGAGTTGTCCGCCATTTCCTGCGCGCCGGCGATCAAGACAACGGGCGTTCTGCTCCGCCTCAGCAGCTTCATTTTTTTCGCCAGGGAAACATCGTCCAGGTCCATTTCAACGGGGACGCCGTGACGCCTCAACAAATCGCCAACGCTTTCACAATAGGCGACTGAGTCTTGCCCCACTGACGCCAGCACCACCGGTTGCGGATGCACCCAGGCCGGCAGCGCCGCCTGATAAGACTCAAGCAGCACGCCGATCCAACGCTCAATGGAGCCATACACTGCCTGATGCAAAATCACCGGCCGGCGCCGTTCGCCGGCGGCGTCGATATAATGCAGGTCAAAGCGCTCCGGCATGTTGAAGTCCAGCTGGATAGTGCCCATCTGCCATTGACGCCCCTGCCCGTCCTTGAGCGCCAGTTCAATCTTGGGACCGTAAAATGCGCCCTCGCCTTCCTGCCGGACAAACTCCGCGCCAGCCGCTTCACAGGCCGCCGCCAGCATGAGTTCGGCGCGCTCCCAATCTTCCGGCGCGCCAAAGTAGTCCCGCTGCGGGCGAGTGGATATGAATACCTGTGGGCGTCCGTATCCGTAATCCGCATACACGCGCTCGGCCCGGCGCAAAAACGCCTGAATCTCGTCGCTGACCTGATCCCAGCGACAGAAAACGTGTGCGTCGTCCTGAGTGAACTGGCGCAGACGCATCAACCCGTTCAAGGCCCCGGAGCGTTCATTGCGGTGCACCGAGCCAAACTCGAACAAACGCAATGGCAGAGACTTGTAACTGCGCACGCCTCGCTTATACAGCAGAATATGCGCTGGACAGGACATGGGCTTCAGCGCATATTCCGGCTCGTCACCAAACCCGGCGCCGACAAACATGTCATCGGCGTATTTTTCCCAATGTCCGGAAGTCTCCCACAGCTCCCGCTTCAAAAGCTGCGGCGTGGCCACTTCCTGGAAGCCTTCGGCTTCATAGGCGGCGCGAATATGGTTTTTAACAGTCCGGAACATCCGCCAGCCGCGCGGATGCCAGAACGCCATACCGGGCCCCTGTGGTTCTGAATGGAATAGATCGAGTTCTTCTGCGATATCGCGATGATTTTTCATGGTTCGCCTCCTACGGCTTCGTTTTCAGTACAAGTTCAGGACCCGAAACGAAAACAAGAAGGCGAAAAAAAACCCTCCGGCTCTCGCTCGGAGGGTCCTTTTTCTTCAGACGCGCACTACCCTCCAAGCCATTTGGTGGTGGTGCGGGTGGTCGAAAAAAGATTGATGAGTTTCATGTGGGCAAACATAGCATCGAAATCAATGCAGCGGCAATCCTAATGAGGAATAATTTTAACGCCCAATGGACGCCCTGCGGCGAAAAACTAAACTTTACTATGCAGTCGTTAGAAATGGAGGTCCGATATGTCACGCACATTTGAGCGTCAAGACGCCCCTTTCCCTTCCGATCGTTCTACTTCCGACCATTCCGATATACCTGCTCCCCCCTTACACACGCCGTTTATGCGCCGTCACATTCGCGCAGCGGCGGATCACCTGCGCAATGACTCCGAGCAATTGCGACAATGTTCTCCCGAACAGCAGCTGTATCATCACTATATCGACGCCGGCGAGCCTCATGGCCCGCCGCTGTATGCAGTAAAAGGCGAACACTGGAACGGGGTCTGCCCGGGATTTCTGGATTTTATCAATCAGTTCACCTTTCGCCCTGAAGATATGGGGTACGCGGAGTGTGGTTACGGCATTCAGCGTCATCGCGACTTCCTGCATCGCCTGATTCTCGCCGAGCATGATCTGCATTCGCTGCTGCAAGGCTTCGCCGGCCGTATTGACGTTGGCTGTCTGGCGATGACGACGCGCATGGCCATGTACGATCTGGCGAAAGTCGCATATCGGCAATTTAAGGCTCGCTGGCCTGAAGCCGCGCCAGTAGCGCTGGTTCCCACACCCAGCTGGGACTATCGAGGGATTTTCAAAGATGTGGGCTTTGAAGTGGTCTATCTGCCCATCCGGCCGCAACATGGCTGGCGGCCCAATTTATCGGAATGGAAAGACATTATCGGCGACCTGCGCGGACTGCAAAGCCGACGCATTGCGCTCGCCGTCAGCAACCCGCAGCATAATCCCACCGGCATGCAGTGGCCGACGGAAGTGACGGAGCACCTGTTACAGGTTTGCGCCGAGGAGTCCGCTTATTTGCTCCTGGATGACGCCTACTTCAATGTGCACGACCCCAGAACGCCAATAGTGAACCACCTGAAGGCGCTCTTGCAGGCTTTTGATCAACATGGCGGAGACAACGCGCTGGTTCGCTCCGGCATGTTTGAACGCTGGGTCTCCACGCGCCCCTTCGGCAAGCAATTCAGTTGCAACACCATGGGCGTGGCGGCGATCACGACATCTCCCCTGCTGTTGCGTCAGCTAGCGCGAGAATCCTGGATCAACCGCTATCACTGCAATACCCACAACGCGGAAGTCATGTGCGCCTGGCTGGCCACCCAAGACGCCGCGGACTGGACGGTAGAAACCGGGCTGCAGTACGCACGACAGAAAGAACATGTGAAACAGTTTCTGGTGACGCACCTGGGTTGGCCGCAAGACGAAGTCTGCATCGGCCCCTCCACGTCTTACATGATTTTCGCCGTGCCCGAGGTCTACCAGAAAGAACCCGCCGGCATTGATCACTTCCGCGACGACCTGTTCTACGCTACCGGCACGATGTTATGCGCGTCGCTGTTCAATCAACAGGCCCCGGCCCCCTATGTGCGGCTTCACCTGGGAAGTCATCCCGATATCATTGATGAGATTTTGAGGCGCTGGAGCACAGGCGGATTGCACTATCGACAGAAAGGCCCATTTGCAGGCCAGGAAGCGTTAAAGGCACCGCTGCCTCAGCAGCGGTTTCGAACGCAGGCTGAAAGCTGAGCGTTAATCTTCCCGTTGCGGCAGGCCTTTAAGCACCGCGGCGGGAAGAAATCGCCGCGGCGCCGGAATAGCCTGATCCACCGGGATACCGGCGCCGCGGCATTCAAAGTCCGGCGCGTAGGCGTAATAGTGGGTGGTCAAATGCAAACGGCTGCCATCGTTCAGCATGAATTCCTGCTGGGACCAGCATTTGCCGTAGGAAGGCGCCCCCGCAATGGGAACGTCCATATGCGTCTTCAGCGCGCCCGCCATCACTTCGCATGCGCTGGCGGTGAGTTCGCTTTGCAGAATGACGCCTGGAGCCGCCGGGTGGTTTGCGGTTTTCTGGCTGTAATACTCATACTTTTCCCCGCTGGCGGCGATCAACTCCGCGATTTTCTTGTCTTCGGGCAGCCAATCGGAAAGTATGTCGATGGTTTCGTATAAGTCGCCGCCCTGACAGTAACGCAGATCCAGGGTATACCCTTCTTTCAACCTTACGCTGAGACGATTGAGGGTGGCGCGGGTTGAGCGGGCGTCAATACGGAATAAGGTCAGCGTTTGTTGCTTCGCGTCGACGATCATATCCGGCGCATTGAAGGGCTCTAAACGCACCTGATGGGACCAGCTTTCTGACTGGTCAGGCCAACGGCCTTCGACAAGAACGATTTCACTGTCAGGACTGATTTTACTGGGATTTAGCCAAATGAAAGGACGGTTGACTCCCGCTTGCTCCAATCCGCAGTCCGGCAGCGGGTATATCAAGCGCTGACGACCTAGCGCGAATTCCACTCCGCCCAGTCCGCGCCGCGCGCGCTCGGGGGGAATCACCAGACCATAGGGGTCCAGCAATGGCAGCAGTCGCGCCAAATCCTTGCGCTCCTGCAATAGCAGCGCCTTGGCGGCATCGCTCGCATACCAGTTTTCATTGACGATAGTGTCGAGAGAAGCGGCCGCCGCAGAAGCGCAGGCGGCCGCCAATAACAGGCATGGAAGCGCAGAGCGTCTTCCCGGGATCATTGCAATTGAAGGTCCGCGCGTTCCTGCAGCAACTGATATTCATCCAGCAGACTGTCGCGCTGATTTTCCAGCGAGGCCATGTCGGCCGCCGACATGACTTCACTGCCGACTTCGGCGCGCCCGAGCTTAACCTTCAGGTTATTCATGGCGTACTCCAGTTCGGCGACTTTATCCTGCAGTTCCTGCTTGCTGGATTCCTGCGCGCCCACTTTTTGCTTGAGCGCGGACAGGTTATTGGAAGCCTTGTCCAATTGCTTTCTCAGCTTGTTCAACTCTGCGCGCTGAATCTTGAGCGCCGCCGTGCGCTCGGCTTTGGTCATTTCCAGCTCGCGGTTGCCGGCTTCGACTTCCGCAGTCTCTGCGTTAACCTCGCCCAGCTCACGCTCTTTGCCGACCTTACGCGCTTCGTAATCGCCGCCGTACACCCCATACAGGCCTTCAAAAAAGCCGCCTTTGCGGGGGTTGTTGTCCGTATTCGGCTGATGCGCGCATCCTCCCAGCAGGAAGGATGCGGCGATCAGGCCGGCAGACAGAGTTCGCAGAGTCATAGGCGCTTCTCCTTGTCCGGCCTGAGATTAGATCAGGTTCTGCTGGATAGCCGCCAGCTGCTCTTCCTGCACGCGCATGGAGCGGATAGCGTCAGTCAGTGCGACGATTTCTTTCTGCAGCGCGTCTTTTTCAGGCGTCGGCGCAGGGTTTTCAGCCAGCATGGCGTCGAACTTGGTCACCAGGTGCTGATGGTAGTCTTCCAACACTTCGATCTGGCCGGCGTTTTCTGCGGAGACTTTTTGCAGACGCTCATTCTGCTTGGCGTACACCAGCTTTTTGTTCTGGTTGGACACTTTGGTCTTTTTGACTTGAGCGATTTCTTTTTCGATGGACTCGATTTCTTTCTGCAGATTGTTTCTGGTGTCCAGTGCGTACTCGCGCTGTGCGGTGGACTTGGCGATCATCACGTCCAGAGTATCTTCCTGGGAGATGGCTTCTTCACGCTGATCCTGCACGTGGCTGCCCAGCAGACCGCCCAATAGACCACCCGCCGCTGCGCCGACCAGTGCGCCGCGTCCGCGTTTGTCCTTATCCACCAGAGCGCCAGTCACTGCGCCCAAAGCCGCGCCGGTCACCGCGCCTTCAGTCACGGTTTGGGTGCGCTGGTCGCTGGTGGATTGAGCGGTTTGCTGATCTGCTTTCTGGTCCGCATTCTGCGGCTTGGCGTTTTGTTGCTGGCAACCGGTAGTAGCCAGTGCGCCTGCGAGGATAAGGAGGCTTAATTTCTTCATCGTTACTAATCCTTATAGCTAGTCGTTTAATTCAAGATTGCGTTCAATTGATCTTTCAATTCGTCGTCTCCAGCCTCAGCAGTGGAAATGCATTGGCCGAGATGATCCAGCAGCAGGCGGGTAACAGGCTGATCGGATAGATTTGCGGTTGTCACTCCGTTGTCCTTTAAATGACGGGTAAACTTCTCTGCGCTCAGATTCTGATCGCATGCGTTCGCCAAAGCTGTTTTGTATTCCCCTAAACTCTGCGCCGCCTGATCCTGCGCAACATTGAGCTGCGCACGCGTCTTCTGAACATCCTGCTCGTAACGGCTACCAAAACGCTCTCGTAAATCTTCGTTCACTTTGAGGCGTTTTTGCAGAGTAAATGTATTGCTTTCGGCCTTCACCCAACTACTGTAATGCTGATAGAGGAACAGACTGAGGCTGGGACTGAGGTCCTGCGTCACTGTTCCATTGGCGGGCGCCGGGCCGCCAAGGCCGGTTATTGTAGCGATTGGAGAAGGAATTAGCACTATTACGGCTAAAATTCCCCCAGCCGAGCCTAACCCGGCCACTCTCGCCAGACGTTGTCCGAAACGTCCGTCCGGCGCTTTGGCGAACACCTGCCGAATGCCGATGCCCGCCACGAAGCCGCCCAACGCCAGGGTAATAAGATACTGCATGGGTCCGGCAAGATTTGTCCCCAGCCGTTTGATGGAGGACAACATATCTCCCACCGAAGAGAGATCCACGGGAGATCCTTCCACCAGGGCCAGCCCGCACACCAATGCGCTCAAACTCAGCCCGTGCAGCAACAGATATTTCGGGCGGAACGGAATGCAGCCCAGCAGTACGCTGAACATCAGGCCGAACACCAGCCCTTTTTCCGCCTGCAGGTAGGAGGCGTGATTGCGTAAGGTGAACAGGATGAAGCCGGTGGACATGGCGGCCCACAGCGAGCCGAAAATAACACGTTCAATCAATGCGCGCTTGTAGCGACGCTTCTCTTCCCGCTCGTCCGCCAGTTGCGCTTCCGCCATCGGCAGCAGATCAAGGATGAATCTGGCCTCGGCGATACTGGTCGGCTCCGCCCGATAGATACGTCCGAACCACTTGACCTGAGAGGCCTCCCGGAAACGCTCAATGGAAACCTGCGCCATAATCTCGGCGGGAGACTGGTGCTTGAGTATCGCCTCCAGCACATGGGCCATGAAGGCCATGCCGGGCATTTTTTCGAACGCGCCAGGCTGGGTGAAAGACCCCATTTCGGCGAACTTCAGCGGGATATTCAACAGCGGATTGGCTTCCACTCTCGGCATCAGCGTCTCGGTTCCGCTCTGCTGCCGCAGTCCCTTCAGAGACGTCAGATAAGCGATAACTTCCCGCTGCCAATTGTGGGCGTACTGGCGCAGGGTGACGTCTCGTTGCGTCTTGCCCGCCTGCTCCAATAAATTGTGACGATAGGCCCCGGTCAGGGTTTCCAGGTTGCTGCGGGTCAGGTTCTTGGCGCCTTGCCCGAGAAACGCCTGCAGTCCTTCCCGGGTCAGCTCCAGTTCTTTAAATTTGGCCTTGAGACTGGGATTCAGATAACTGATGAACTTGAACAGACGCAGGTTGGGATCGCTGCTTTCCTGGGCGAAGTGACGCACCCGTTGCGCCGCCTCCAGGTTATCCTGTGAGGAAAACCAGTTTTCCAACTGCTTGGCCAACACCTTGTCCACCAGAGGGTTAACGTCCCACTCCGATTGTAGCGCCTTGCCGACTTCCTCCAACGTCATGCAATCATGCAGACCAATTCGGAAAGCCCCTTCCGGCACCTTGCCGCGTGCGGACACACGCCGCGCCTTTACCGGCTCCAGGTCCCGATACACAGGAATGTCGTTGTCGCCAGCCAGCCAGCGGCCAATTTGCTCCGTTCCCCAACGCAGCTCATTGTTACGAGTCAGCAGGCCTGCGCATAACAGACGCCAGCGCACGTCGGCGACGCCGCTCACATCGATGTCATGCAGGATCTTATAGTCCACCACCGTTTCGTGGTCGATTTGCTCGAAAACGCCCTTGCCGCGCAAACACTCCATGATGATCATGCCCACCGACCACCAGTCCAGAGCGGCGGATTTGAGACCCGTGCTGGCCTCCGGCGCCGCATAGCGCTCGGTGCGGGAGATCGTGGTGCGGTTGCTTTCGGTATTCATCATGGAGGAAATACCAAAGTCCACCAGACAGATATCCAAAGGCGAGGTGGTGCGCAGCAGGATGTTGTCAGGTTTTAAATCCCGGTGGACGATGGAGTGTTCATGCAGACGGGTCAGTGCGTCATGCAATTGCGCCAGCAACTTGTGCACCATGGTCAGCGACATGGGGCCGCTGAGAGATTTCAGGTAGGTTTTTAAGGTTCCGGCCTGTACAAATTCCATCACTTCGAAGAAGCGATGGGTGCTCATACAAAACTGAGCTTCTATCAGGTTAACAATATGGTGCTTGCCCTGATTCCCCAACAGATAACGCACCACTTCGTCCTTGGGGCGCATATTCGGGTTGTACAATTTAAGAATGCAGTCTTCGCCGTTGTCGTGACGGGTGACTATGCCGACGGTGGCTTCCGCGCCGATGGTGGTCAGCCATTCCACCAGATCATAATTCTGCAGAATCGCCGGAGGGATCACCCCCCAGGTGGAAGCTTTACCGGTGGCGGTATTGTCTGTGCGTCGCGAGGTGTTTGACGACACCGCCGTCGCGGGCTGCGGCACCACTTTGGTTTCCGGGGCCGCTTCAGGCTGCGGTTCGGTCCGCTCCTGGGGCTCCGTGCGCAATTGCGGCTCGGTGGGCTCATCCTCCTGCGCAGCGTCTTCCTCGGCGGATCGCGCCTGCGCCAGTTGAGTCGGCTCCATCCCCGGCGCTACTACCGTCGGTTCACAGTCCTGTTGCGGTTGAGTGGGATCCACCACTTCGTCCAAGCTATCCTGTGAAGGGCGAGAATCCTCAGTCACTGCACCACTCCGTCAGACCTCTGAGTAAAACGTACGTCAACGGCCGCTGTTTAAGCGCAAGCCGCATGAACACCAAAACACAATCCCGGGCATGACGACATGGCGTCTCCCGGGACAGGTCGCACACACCGGATTCAATCATCCAGTCTTTCTATAAGAATAAACGAAAAATTGTCATGCGCTCCGCCAGCTTTGATACGAGCGCTCAGCCAGTCGCCAACCTGCTCTGTGTCGCCGGACATCATGTTGGCCTCAAATTCAGAGGCGGAGATGATATCCGTCACCCCGTCGGTGCAGATCAGTAATCTGTCAGTGACGCCGAATCGAATCGGGCGGTAGTGGGCGAAGGGAGCATTGTTAACCGGCTCTACTCCCAGGGCGGCGATCAGTTTGTGACCGTCCAGCCCGGTTAATTCAGGTGGGTCATCATCGTCGTATCCGAACACATCGTCAATACTGACCTGACGTAAGTACCCGAATTGCCAATGATAAATGCGCGAATCTCCAATATTGAACGCATGCAGCGCGCCCTCTTGCTCGTAGACGCCCGCCAGAGTGGCGCCCAGTCCGTGGGTCTCGGGACGATTATGCATCAGCTCCGCCAGACGGGACTGACATCGGTCCAGTACGCTTTGTAAATCCGGCGCAGCGCTGAGATTGCACGCCGCCAGAGTGGAGCACAGCGTATAGCTGGCTAACGCGCCGCAGGCATGACCGCCAAGACCGTCCGACACGGCCCAGCTTTCCGCTCCTGCGGTTTCAAAATACCGGGTGACGGGCTCCGGCATAGATTGATTAATAACCTGACCGCAGATCAGCACAGTGTCTTCATTGTGCTCTCGTTGCAGTCCGGTATTGGTTTGAAACGTTACCTTTAATTTCACTCTTTGCGATCCCTGACTTTACTATCGAACCCTTATGCGCCCTGTCGTATTATCGTTTGACTTCACCGACGCGCCGGCTATCATTTTGTGGCGGGCCGCTGCGCGCCCTATTTGTTACAAACTCTCGTTTTCACAACGAGTTGCGCGGCCACCCCGTTATTCTTCAGAAGCCCCTCCACATTGGCAAGCAACTTATTACTATGGAAGTATCAAACACCCTCTCGGCAGTGCGCCAAGCCGTAAAAGAAGCCACCCAAGGGCTGGTTGAGCGCGAAACGATCGTTGACCTCATTCTTCTTTCCGCCGTGGCGCGGGAGCACCTGCTGATAATCGGTCCTCCCGGCACCGCCAAGAGCGCCGCCGTACGCCGGATTTCCCAGGCGCTGGGAGGAAAATACTTTGAATATCTGCTGGGACGCTTCACCGAACCCAGTGAAATTTTCGGGCCTGTAGATATTCGTAAACTGTCCGAAGGCGTCGTGGAAACCGCCACTGACGGCATGTTGCCGGAAGCGGAAATTGCGTTCCTGGATGAGGTCTTCCTCGGATCGACGGCAATTCTAAACACCTTGCTTGGGGTTCTCAACGAGAGACGCTTCAAGCGTGGGCATACGCAAATAGATTGTCCGCTGCGTATCTGCGTGGCCGCCTCTAACCACTTACCGGAAGATGAAACGCTCGCTGCTTTCGCCGACCGTTTCCTGGTGCATTGTTTTGTGGAGCCCGTGGCGGATGCGCAGCTGGAAGAGTTGCTACGCCAGGGCTGGTGGGCGGCGACCCATCCTCCGGTCAAGAGTTGCGAAATAAAGCTACTGGATACTCTGGCCGAACAGGCGCGGCAGGCGGACATGTCCCTGGTTCAACCTTTGTTGGCGAAGTGCGTGCGCCTGTTGCGCAAGGAAGGCATTCAATTGTCTGACCGCAGAGTGGTCAAAGCCCAAGGTCTGATCAGCGCCGCCGCCACGCTGGCGGGTCGAAGCCAGCCCACTGAAGCAGACCTGTGGCCGTTGCTGTACGCCGTCCCGACCCGGGAGAATCAGGAAAGCGCCCGCGAAATTCTTAGCGACGCCTTGCGCCATTGTGAAAATGACGCTCTGTCCGCCGCCGCGGAGGCCGCCGCCAACAGCCCAGCCGCTCGCGCCGCGCGATTGGCGGAGAAAGCGGAGGCATTGTTACAGGAAGAAGCCTCTCATGAACGCCGTAGTCGCTTCGAAGCACTGGGGCGGGAAATCGACGCAGGCTTTGCGCCGGACGCCCTGCCCGAGCGCCTCTCCAATCTGCGCCAACGTCTGCAGGAAGCGTTGACTCAGCATGAGGCGCCGCAGGGAGAATGATTGAGATCGAGTGGAGGCGAAGCGAGCAGCCAATGCAACCTGGCGGGTTGCTTGCGCGCGAAGAACACAGAGCCGACTGTCTGCGCGCACTCCTGCAACTGGAGCCGGCGCGCCAGGCGGCGCTAATGGGTGTCGCCGCCGCGTCCTGCCTCGTTATTCTTGGCGAAGAGTCAGACCTACCCTGGATTCCAGGCGTTATTTATCTTGGTCGCGCCCCATCCAGCCCTAACCTGTGGTGGCCGACTTACTTACAGCCGATGACGCCCCCGGATCTTTTACAACAAGCCGTGCGTCGTCACGCCGGTTCTGGCGATTTCGCCATTGATCCAGAGCACAAGACGTTGATTCCCCTGCGGGAAGCCTTGCCACTGGACGCGCACACTATTCAGGACGTATTGAAACGCCATGCGACTTAATAAAGGCGCCGAAAAATGGTCTGTTCTGCTGCAGTTGTTTCAGGATGATCTCGGAGACTACCTGAACACGACACAGCAAAAGCTGGCCACACTGTTTGGCCCCGCGCGACTGAGCGCACTGTCGGGCGAGCACGAGCCGGACGGCTACGCAGGCGTGTCCAGAGAGGCGGATTACCAACGC
Organism: Hahella sp. HN01; assembly: GCF_018986435.1. Lineage (GTDB taxonomy): Bacteria > Pseudomonadota > Gammaproteobacteria > Pseudomonadales > Oleiphilaceae > Hahella. The sequence continues at coordinate 51,214 of NZ_JAHMIN010000030.1, forward strand.
CTGCTGCTTAGTGAATGGACGGTCGCCAAGCGCTACCCCATGAGTTCATGCGCAGAGCGGCGATGGGCGAGCATTTGTTTTTGGCGCAAGCGCAAAAGACATCCCGTAACGACCAAAGCACCATCCTGCTTTTTGACGCCGGCCCCATGCAATTGGGCGCGCCGCGACTTGCGCATCTGGCCCTGTTTATCCTTTTTCTGCGCCGAACGGCCCAGCAAAAACGCACTCTGCGCTGGGGGATGCTGCAGGACGACAAACTGCAATTGAGCGAACAGGCGGACGAAAACGCGGTCATGAAACTGCTGCGTTCGCGCTACCCGCAGCCAGTAACGACGGAACACATCTCCGCCTGGAAGCAGCGCTTGCAAGAACTGGAGTATTCAGAATTGTGGCTCGTTGGCGGCCAGACGCCAGCCTCCCTGCCCCATTCCCGATCTATCCTGATTGAGGAAAACGTCGCAATTGGCGCCCCGGCGTCGCTTCAGGTCAGCCTGCCATCAGCATCCGCCAGTTCCAGTAAACCACCCGGCGACCCACTTGCCTCCGCCWAAACGCTCACCCTCCCTCTGCCGGAACAAGATATCGGCCTGCGTCTGTTGCGCAATCCATTCAGCCGGAACAAAGCGACGCCGGAATCGACTCAGCAAGAGGCTATCACCGGGTTTGCGGCATTCAGCCAGAACGGTCGCAAACTGGCGTTTTTCCAGGGAGCCAACAAAGTTGTCGCCATGTCTATTCCCAGCTCTTCCCGCGAAAACCCAGGAGGAGTGAAAACGCTGGCTTGGCCAAAGAGCCAACAATTACTGGCTTTGTCCCTCAGCAAAAAGCGTCTTAGCGCTATTCTCGTCTCGGGACAAAAGTCCTATCTTCACCGTTTTCCTGGCTGCCAGGAAACTCTAGCCCGTCCCGGCGACAAGAATATTTCGCCCCAGCCGCCGGGAAGGCCGCCAAACCCCTTGTTTTTCACGCCCACCGCCAAGGAGCAGCGCCAACTTTGGGTGAAAGACGCCGAAGGTCGGTTGCTATATATGAACTGGGACGCCGACGATGCGGAGTTTCAGCGCAAAGACGAAAACGTTCTATATCTTAGCGCTTATGGCAAACGTTTATTCCGAGCGGTCTGGCGCAAGCCGAACCTGGTCGTCTATGGCTCCATGAGTGGAGAAAGCGCCCCCCTGAAGGAGAAGCAATTTCCTACTGAACTGCAATCGGAACCCAGTGTTTTCTTCCATACTGGATCTCATGGCTCTGTACAGGGCGTTCCCGCCATGGCGTATCAATATGCTGAGAATACCTGGAAGATCTCGGCCGCCTCGGTGAACGAAACCATTGACATCGCCGCGACGGATGGGACCGTGGTCGGTATCGTCTCATTCGCGCCGGCAGCGGAAGAGCTGGGAGGGTATGTGCGTCAGTCCAGACCCAGCCTGATTGTGCTGGAGCCGTGCGGAACCAAAGTCACTGCACGCCAGGACGCCCACGTTTTTTTAGTCATGAAGAATACGCGCAAAATGTCGCATATGATGATCAATCCACACCTGCCCTATCTTCATTACATTGAAGACAACGGGGACTATGTCGTCTACGCCATCCTGAAACAGGAAGAACTTCTGCGCCTGCCCATTGACGCCGCATCAGAGGCTTTTTCGGATTCAGGCGGAGAGCGTTAATGAAAGCGAAAAAGCTGCTGCACCAAGGCGTTCTGGACTGCCAGGGCCTCTTGCTGGAACTCGGAAGCAATGACACGAGTCTCGACAAACTGAAGCGCCAGATTCTGCAAAACTGGATTCCGGGCTCCTTTCTTTATGAGCTTGACGAATGTTGGGCGCTGGTTTGGCCACGGCCACGAGAACTGGACTGCCAACAGATAAGCGGTTACGCGCTGGTGCGTTATGGCGACACACTGTCGACCACTCCCCTGTATGACGGCCAATTTGCGCCAGACGGAGCTTTACAGTGGTTGCTGCGGCAGCATGCCGGCGATTTGACCAGGCACTCTTTACACAAGGAGAAGCTGCGCGATCCGTCCGAGTTTATCGCCATTAACCGCTACCAGGTTCTGACGGTAGAGCCGCTGGGGGAAATCAGCCCGCCTGAGGCCGCCATCCAGCATGTCGAAAGCAATGTCCGCCAGGTATTCAAAGAAGCCGGCTTAGAAGCGTCGCAAGCGCAACAGGAGACTCTTAACGCGCTAAAGCAGATGCAGTCTGGAGCAAACGCCGGCCCGACGCTTACCGGTTTGGTTCGCGCCGCGCTATCCGGATTATTCAGACCGTCTGGAGACAATGGGTCCGGGGCGGCGTCAGGTCAAGCGCGCAAGCCCAGCACGCCATGGTCGCGAATGCGCGATGCGGTGTCCATGTATCTCATGACCACCCGCATGGGCGCTCTCCTTGGCAGAAGACAGGCTCAGCACCTGCATAAGATGATGGAACTGTTTGAGCAAGGGTTACTGGAAGAGGCGCTGAAAAATGCGATACCACTGGGGGATATAAGAGACGCCTTCGATAGGAACACGGAACGCCCTGCTTTTGGCTCGCCCGACGCCCGCCAGGATCTCTCCCTGAGCACCCACCGACAAAGCAGCGGCGGCTCCATTTACGTGCAAGATGAGTCCATGAGCCTGTTGGAGCGAACCTACGAGCAGGCGTTCAAACGGCTGGACGCCGCCGGCAAAATAGAAGAAGCGGCGTTCGTACTGGCGGATCTGTTGCGCAAATACGAGAGAGCGGTGGACTATCTGGAAAAGCACGGCAGGTTCAAACTGGCGGCTGAACTGGCGGAAGGACAACAACTTTTCCCCGCCCGGGTCGTGCGGCAATGGCTCCTGGCCGGGGATACGGCCCGCGCCATCGCCATTGTCAGACAGACAGAATGCTACAGAGCCGTCCTCGACCTGCTACATCGACACGCGCCGGAAGAAGCCGCCCGAATGCGCTGGGAATTCGCCAGCCAACAAGCCGCGGAAGGCGCCTTCCATGAGGCGGTGACGCTCGCCTGGCCGTTGGAGGATAAGCGCGACGAGGTGATTGAGTGGATCAACCGGGCTGTTTCCGAAGGCGGCGATAACGCAGCGAAACTATTGATCTATTACCTGAAGACAGGACATCAAACGAACGCTCAAGCTTATCTACGGGAAGTGCAGCGAATACTGTCTGATGATCGAGCTGAATACGCCAATGTCCGCTACGCCCTCATTCAGGAGTTAAGCGTCAGCAATGGCGCGGACGCCAAACAGGAAGGCGTGCAGCTGGCGGCGAAAACAGCGGTTCGCGCCCTGCTCAAAGAGCTGAACGCAGGGCATGCGAAGTACGATAAGCGTTCGCTGCAGCGACTTCTCGGCGTAGCGGCCGATCCATTACTGAGTCATGAGATAAACGCGCTCGCCCTGGGCGCAGCTCATCATGGAGCCGGAGAACCACTGCATGTTCGCGCCTCGCCTCTGGAATACAGCCTTGCCAAAGGCGACGGCGCAGCCATCCTGGACATCTGCCCCCTGCATAATGGCGGCCTTCTTGTCGCTCGCGGCGACGCCGGCTTGTTTATGTATGACGCCCGGGGCCACTGCGTTCATAGCTGGTCCGTCGGCGCACGCGCGCTGGTGGGTTCGGATCATGGCAATCGCGCGCTGGTGCTGGACCGCAATGAAAGCTTTATCAAAGCGCAATATTTTGATCTCGCCGGACGCAGCGTGCGCCGCTGGCTGGAACTTAAAGCTGAACGCATCGCCACCAGCTTCGATGGCGGACAATGGATCGCCGCAGAAGGGACCAGCCTGTGGTCGCTGGATGTATTGAGTTCTCAAAGAAGTGCGTTATGGAGCATTTCCGACCTGCCAGGCCATGTCGTTGCGCTCAATCGAACGCCCCAGGCGCTGACAATGCTGGTGCAAAGCTCTGGAGACGCCTTCGAGTTGTGGCGCTATCGGTTACCGCACTTTTTCCTGCGCGCACGCGACCCGGTCAGCAAAACGATCATTCGCCAATGCCGCCCTCTGGCGATGGGGCCAGATGGCGTCATCGCCGGCCTTTTCACGGATCAGGGCGACAATGGAGCGGAGTATTTATCGCTCCTTGAGGGCGATCATCGTGGAGAACCATTAGCGCTGCCGCCAACGGATAAAATAGCCCATGCGCTGCTGCAGGATGACTGGCTGGCGGTGGAAACCCAAAGTCCCGGCGGCGGCCGCAAATTTCGCCTGTATGCAAGACAAGGCCGACTTATCCGCCAGCTCTGCCTGTCCATTCATGTAGAGGGCTTTGCGCCAGTAAACATGAAGTTCTTCCCCAAACAGCTGGCCCTGTTTAGCGATGACGGCAGAGTGATGGTGGTGGAACTTGACGAAGGCCGTCTGGTCAAGGACTGGAGCCTTTAAGGTTTAATCACCAGGGTTGCCTGGCGCAAAATATATTTTCTTACGCCACAGCTTCCGTCTTGCAGTTTTAAGTCCGCTCATCTACACCTAAAGAACTCTCCCCTTGTGGCCAGGATGTCCGCAATGAGCTTAAGGTTAAGGACCCTGCTCTCCCTCAGCTTCGCCGGGGTGGTCATCGCGACGACCGCCGTGGTGAGCGCTATTGTCGACTATGAAGCTTCTCACCGCCTGCAAAAAGAACTGGATCGCCAGTTTATCGGCGCCGCGTCGCAACTGGCCGAAGACCTTGATCGGGGGATATACGCAAGGCTGCGGGATATCATCAACGTCTCCAGTCTTCCCACCATGCGCCATTTGCGGGAAGGCCAGGAGGAGGAACGCCGCAATATTCTGGAGGCGCTGAAAAGAACCCAGGAATATTACGCCTGGATCGGATTCACCGACGAAAACGGCGACGTATTGCAAGCCACCAATGGTTTGATGGAAGGGCTGAATGTCGCGAGTCAGTCCTGGTGGCTGGGTGGAGAAGCCGGTCCTTATGTGGGCGACATTCGCAGCCTGCGACAGGACGCCATCAATAATCCCGGCTTCACGACAAAGCTTTCCAATTTCATTGAGATAGCCGCCCCAGTCCGCAACGGACAAGGGTTGGTCATCGGCGTGCTGGGCGCCTATGTGAGCTGGGATTGGGCCTCGGAGCTGGCGGCGAACGTCTTGCGTCACCAGAGCCAAAAATTCGAGTTATTGGTTGTCTCCCAGCAAAACCGCGTCATCCTGGGGCCAGACTCCCTGCTCGCCCTGGACATCCATTTGCCTGATTCGCTTAGAGCCAACGCGATTGGGTTGATTCAATGGCCAGACAGCGAACGCTATCTCACAGGGTTCGCCGACACCAAAGGCTTTCGCAGTTTCAAAGGCCTGGGGTGGACCGTGGTGGCGCGTCAGCAGGCGGACACCGCGCTAGAGCCGATCCGCCAGCTACGTACGGTTATCTGGCGGTGGGGAGCGATCATCGCCGCGGCATTCGCCCTGGTCGGCTGGGGCATAGCCGAGCAAATCTCCCGTCCGTTGAAATCTCTCGCGGCTTCCGCCCGTCAGATCAAGGACGGCGCGCGTCTGATCGCCTTTCGCATGCAGCAATCAGCGCCCCAGGAAATCCACCTTTTGAGCGATGCATTGGGCGACATGATGCAGCAGTTGAAGTCCAGGGAAACGGCATTGCAACGCCAATATGCGGAATTGGATATGCTTTATGAAGGCGCGCCTATTGGTATCGTCATTGTCGACCAGAGCATGCACTGCCTGCGCATGAATGTGAAACTCGCTGAGTGGAGCGGGCTGCAAAATACCGTTGTGCACGGACGTACGGTCACTGAGCTTGCGTCGGAACTTCTGGGGCAATTTGAAACGCCGCTTTCACAAACACTGCTATCAGGAACCCCTTCCTACAACGCCGAAGCCGTGATCGGGGGCAAGGCGAATGAGGTAGAGAGACACTTCCTCGCCGCCTGCCTGCCTCTCTTCGAAGATGAACAGAGCGGCCCCGCTGGCGCCGCACTGCTTATTTCAGAGATGACCGCACAGCGTCAGGCGGAATATTTCGCCACTCATGACTCGCTGACAGGACTCGCCAATCGGCGCTTTCTGACCGCCTACTTGTTTCAGGAACTCGCCATGGCCCGTCGCCGCAAACGCAAGCTGGCGCTGCTCTATCTGGATCTGGACCGTTTCAAAGCGGTCAACGATACATACGGCCATGACGCCGGCGACGCACTATTAAAAGAAGTCGCATTTCGCCTGAAAAGCATCTGTCGCGAGTCTGATCTGATTTCCCGCCTGGGCGGAGACGAATTCGTCATCGTCGCCCTTGACCACAAGAACCTCAACAACTCCGCCCGCCTCGCCAAAAGCGTCGTCATCAGCCTGTCGCGCCCCTACGTCCTCGGCGGCGTCCATATCCACACCTCCCCCAGCATCGGCATCGCCATCTACCCGGACGACGCCGACGACGAAACCACCCTGCTCCGCTACGCCGACGAAGCCATGTACGAAGCCAAAAAATCCAGCCCCGGCCAATACCGTTACTACTCGCTGATCAAACCGGGATTACTGGAGGCCAAGGGTGGGTCGGATTCTGTGGCTTGAGTGGGGGAATTGTTAAGACTGGTAATGATGCTGTAGCGCCAGGTTTTGCTAACCAAGCTTAAAAAACTCCCCAGCACTCTCCACCCCATACGCCTCCACACCATCAATAACACGCTCTTCAGCCAAATCAGCCAGCTGGTAAAACACGTTACGTCCAATTAACGCCTCCATTCCCGAGCGGATTAGAACGTAGGGGGATGGTTCTTCGGTGACAGGGTCAATATGTACTCTGATTGGGCGCTCTGCGGAAACCAAGACGCTTTCGTCCAGATTGGTTGTGAGCATGATGCAAGGCTGGTCCGCGTCGTTTTTATAACGCTCCATTGCCGTGATGACAAAAGGGGCGTCTTCCACTTCTATTCTGGCTTTTTCCACTGGCGTGACCAGAAAGTAATCACCCCCCTCTTTCCTGAGGACGCTGGCGAATAGCTTTAGCAACGCCGTGCGCTCAATAGGATTACCCTGGTAGAACCACTTGCCGTCACGTTGAATTTTGATATCAACGCTAACCTCCACGGAAGGATTCCAGGATTCGACTGGAGGCCGCTTGGCGCCAGAGATCGCAGCTAATTGCTCTGACAGTTCCGCGGCGGAACGTATTGGGGAATGTTGATCACTCAAAATTGAACTCCTGCTTGCATCCATATAACGCCCGTTAACACCGGAATATTACAGGCCACGCTGCCACTCCTGACGCAGGCGTATCTGCTCTGGATGATTAATAGCCATATCCACCTGTTGCAACAACTTCTCTTTGTCTTTTCCGAGCACGCCTTTAAGCACTAGATAGTTGGAGGCATGGTCGCTGCGAAAGATGGTCTTGTTCAGTTCGGTAGCGGCGAGAAAGGTCCTGACTTCTCTGAACAACTCTTGCTGAGTCGGCATATCAAAGTCATCGAAGCTCGCCCGCAGCCGCGCTTCCCCCAGCGGAAAGGAAACGACTAACGTGGAGAGGTAATCGGGCTGCGCTTCATTCACCAATCTGGCGCTGTTGAGAGCATGTTGCTCCGCATAACGACGTCCGCCCAAGCCATTTAATATCATTACCGAACTACGCAGCCCCGCTTGTTTTATTTTCAGTAAGGCGTCTACTGTGCTTTCCCGGGTTTCGCCTTTCATAACTTTGGCCAGGACCAAATCGTCGCCTGATTCCGCGCCGACGTATAACAAATCCAGGCCAAGCGCTTTTAATTCAGCCAGTTCCTCCACGCTCTTTTTCTTGATATTCCTTGGCAGGCAGTATGAAGACACTCGCTGCAAATCAGGAAAGTATTGATTCAGCCACTGTAGTATCTGCTTCAGACGACGGGTCGAAAGCACCATGGCGTCGCCGTCAGCAAGGAAAACTCTGCGTACATGAGGCGCAGTTTGGGCTACTTTGATAATTTCCTGGAGTACGATATCTTCTTGCTTTGCTTTGAATTTTTTCTGCTCAGAAGTGTACATTTCGCAAAAGACACAATTATTCCAGGAACAACCGTTGGTGACCTGCAATATCAGCGATCCCGCCTCACTGGGGGGCCTGAAAACAGGTTCTACGTATTGAATCGGGATAGCCCCCATACTAGAGTCCTCACTTTAAAGACGCCCATTATAACGGAATAAACGTCGCCGCTACGGCGACAAAACGCGGATATTACCCATGCCTTTAGACAACGCCTCTTTTGACCGTCTGGTCGCCGATGAATTTCCTCTGGACGAGTCCATCACCTACCTCAACCACGCAGCAGTCGCCCCCTGGCCTTCGCGCGCCGTAGCCGCCATCGAAACCTTCGCCAGGGAAAACCTCAAGACCGGCGCCACCCACTATCCTGAGTGGCTTAAGAAAGAGCGCTCTTTGCGTTTGTTGCTCAAAGACCTGGTCAACGCCGAAAGCATCAACGAAATCGCTCTAGTCAAAAACACCTCTGAGGCGCTGTCTTTCGTTGCCTATGGCCTGGACTGGAAAGCAGGCGATGAAGTGGTGATTTCCGATCAAGAGTTCCCCTCCAATCGCATTGTATGGGAATCCCTACAGGAAAAATTTGGCGTCCGCGTTGTGCAAGCCAAACTGATGCAAGCCGAAACGCCAGAACAGGCCGTACTAAACGCCCTTTCTGACAAGACGCGTCTCGTATCCATCAGTTCCGTGCAATACGGCACAGGCCTGAAAATGGAGCTGACCTCTCTGGGTGCGGAGCTGAAGCGTAGAAACATCCTGTTCTGCGTAGACGCCATTCAAAGCCTGGGAGTTTGCCCCACCGATGTGCAGCGGGACAATATCGATTTCTTAATGGCGGACGGCCATAAGTGGATGTTAGGTCCAGAAGGACTTGGCGTTTTTTACGTTAACAAACAGCGCCTTGAAAGCTTGCAACTTACCCAATACGGCTGGCACATGGTGAAAGACCGGGGCGACTACAGCAAAGACACATGGGAACCAGCGCCCAACGCTACCCGCTTCGAGTGCGGCAGCCCTAACATGCTGGGAATTTTCGCCTTGGAAGCCAGTCTGGCGTTGCTGGCGGAAGTGGGTATTGAAGAAGTTTACGGAAAAATCAGCGCCAATGTCGCCACATTGAAAGCGCTGTTATCTGACATCGACGGCATCGAGTTCATTACGCCCAACGATACAGATCGTTGCGCCGGCATCCTTACCTTTACTATCCAGGGACGCAGTATGCCTGAGCTTCACCAGCAGCTGATGGATAAAAACGTTATTTGCGCATCCCGTGGCGGCGGCATTCGTTTCTCCCCTCATTTCTATACCAGGAAAAAAGATCTGGAAACCGCCGCTCGGGTGCTGAAAGAGCTGCTAGCTCAATAAATTCGGCTTTTTTCCATCGCACATCCCAGCCCCCAGACCGGCATTTCGTATTCACGAATTTCGCTGGTCTGGAACCCTGTAGAAGGGAAAGTCCCGCCATGCTCCAGCAACGCAGCAAGCGCCGCCACCAGCGGCATATGAGTAACCAGAATCAGATTCTGACTCGCGAAAGACTCCAATGCCGCTAGGCACGCTCTGGGGTCATCATCTGGAGTCGCCAATTCCATAACATGCACCGACGTGATTCGGGAAAATACCTCACCCACTATTTCAGCAGTCTGGGTAGCACGCACATAAGGGCTGTGTAATAGGGTCAACTCGCCGTCATGGTGACTAGCCAGTCGCTCCGCGACTTCTCGCGTACGCGTGCGGCCATAGGCAGTCAACTCGCGCAGACTGTCCGAGGGCGCTCGCATTTCCGCTTCACCGTGACGCATAAGAAAACAGGTTCGCATGAAAGAATCCCTCAATTGGCTTCCGAGCGCGGCAATACAAACTCAACATCACTGTTTTGCTCCCGCAGCATAAGCTGGGAAACCACCTGTTTAATGGGGAAATGCTCATAAATAATCTTATAAAGCCCCTCCACCAAAGGCATCTCCACACCCAGCTCCCGGGATTTGTCCCGCACCAGACGCGTGGTATTAACGCCCTCCGCCACTTCCCCCAGCGCCGCCACGGTATCCTCCAGCTTCTCGCCCTTACCCAGAGCGAACCCAACGCGATAGTTGCGACTGAGAGGCGAGCTACAGGTCACCACTAAGTCGCCTACGCCAGCCAACCCCAGGAAGGTCATCGGATTGGCGCCCATGAATACCGCAAAGCGGCTCATCTCCGCGAGACTGCGCGTAATCAGCATTGCCTTGGTGTTTTCGCCAAGCTCCAGCGCGGAGGCCAGTCCCGCGATGATCGCATATATGTTTTTCAATGCGCCGCCCAGCTCTACGCCATACATGTCCACATTGGCGTAAACACGAAAATAACGACAGCTCAGGACATCCTGCACCAGAGTCCTTACTGGCTCGCTGTTGCTGGCGACCACAGTGGCGGCCAGGCTTTCCTGCCCAATCTCCTTCGCCAGGTTGGGGCCACTGATTACGCCAATTTCCTGCTCGGTCAATTCTTCCCGCAGGATATCGCTCATCAGCTTGAAACCTTTCTCATCAATTCCCTTGGTCGTACTCAGCCAGAATTGTCCGGGTTTAGCGTACTGCTTAGCATCCCGCACTACATCGCCGAAGGATTTGCTCGGCACGGACACCAAGACCAAGTCGCTGTTCGCCACCGCCTCTTCCATGTCAGACGTACAGATTAGATTTTCGTTCAGCTTTACTCCGGGAAGATATCGGGCGTTCTCCCCTGTCTTGCTCATTTCCGCAGCGCGCTCTTGGTCTCGCATCCACAGAACCGTGGGGTAGCCGTTACCCGCCGCAATATTCGCCAGTGCAGTACCAAAGCTGCCGCCGCCGAGAACAGTGACTTTTTGTGATTTTTCCATAGAACTAACTGTGTTTAGGTTGTCATTTAACGCCAGTGTAAGCGTCCAAGTGGAAGTTTTCTAACACTTTTCAGTTTTAGAAAACATATGCCACCGCCCTTTACGACATCACTCACCCCACCATAAAAAGATAGCGTACAGGCAGCATGATTAAAGCGCAGCTATAGATGCTTATACAAAAAAGATATGACAATCCGAGAAGAGATACTTGAGGGTATTGACGAGACCAAGGGCGCTTATCAGCAACGCCCTCGCGTCAATATTTATAGGAATCAGTATGATACGGAGGAAGCAGGCCCTTGATCACACTCCAGTGCCTGCACCAGATCTTTGAAGGCGGCTCGATTGCTCTCATTCAGCTCCATCAGAACTTTGTGCGCGGCGAGAACTTTCTCACGCACTTCCTGCTCTGACGCCAGCAGAATCGGAATTTCCGAGAGGTGCTCAATGTCCGTGGCGGCTTTTTCAACAATAATGAACAGCTGATCAAACCCCATCGACAACACCAAGCGAGTAATATCCTCGTTGGTGGAGACGATAGTGGGTAAAATTTTGCGGTGCTTTTTGGCGAAAATCCCAATCTTTGCGAGGAGCCCGAGCGTCGTACTGTCGACAATACTCGTCTCTGTAAGATCAATGACCACCGTAATGAAAGACTGATCCTCTTTCATCTCGTCGATCAAATGGTCCAATGTAGAACACAAATTCAGTCGGATTTCTCCGATAAACTTCAGTACGTAAACACCCTGCTTTTCCGCCTGGAGTATTTTATACCCTGACATCAATTACACCGTCGTTTCCATAATAGACACGATTGCTATGTCATCGGGCAATTCGGTAATCCACCTCAACCCGAACGCTTTTTCCAGTTCAGGTATAGTGTGACGCGCCTCCTGCACGGTTTCAAGCAATGCTTGCTCCTTTTCTGCGAGTGATTTGGCATTAATCACCTCAAGCAGGCCATCAGAGCAGATAACAAGGGAGAATCCCGGCGCCAGCGGCTCTTCGTACAAGGGATAAACCGGATCATCAAATAGGCCAACAGGCGGGCCCTTGCCGTCCAGATAACGACTGACGCCGTTCACGGACATCACCGGCATGGGGAAATGAGCGCCCATGGAATAGCTCAACACCCGGGTTTGCAGATCGATGACGCCAGCGAACATCGTGAGATGCTTACCAAGATCCGTATCCAATAACTCGGCGTTGACCCGCTTCAAAAAGCGGTCAGGGTACAATATGTCATCGCTGGACTGGCGACGCAGATTACGCTGCAGTCGATTGCTCAAATTTTTAAGCAGCACCGTCACGAAGGCGGACGAAGCGCCGTGACCGGAGACGTCCGCGAAATAGAATGCAATCTTATCGCCGCTTAAGCGGAAATAATCAAAAAAGTCGCCACTGAGATATAGAGACGGCTTGATGCAGTGATCAAACTGAATGCCGCCATATTCCACTTCCCGTTCAGGCAGCATTTTCATCTGCACATGACGACCTGCGCGCTGATCCGCCTGCAACTCCTCCAATCCTGCTCGCAGCTCTTTATTAGCCAGCTCAAGGTCATATCGATACTGCTGGTTTTCGCGATACACGCGCACTTGATCGATTTGTCGTTGAATGGCCTCATCCAACACCGCGACATCCGCTACAGGCTTGACGATATAGTCAGATGCGCCGGAACGCAGAGCGCCCAAAATATCTTCCGCGCCAGCGCGTTTGCTGTGAATGACAATGGGAGGTCTGGGGTGAACGTCTTTTAGCAGCGAATACAACGACTTAATGTCGTCCGAAGTGAGGTCTCCAATGATGATGTCGGGAGTGACCTGCGCTTTGAGATCCGTAAAACACTTAACCGACGCGCAGTGCACCACATGGAACCCCCTGGACGTAAGGTGTTCCTTCATGTGACGGGATACATCCTCGTCGGAGTCGATTATGAGAAGAGCTTCCTCTAGATCAGCCATGGCTCATGCGCCACTTACTTATTAAGCTATTTTTATACACTGGGGTAGGTCGACAGCTGGCATAGTGAATATTATTGTAGCTCGTTACTTTGTTTTTAGCGGACAACCGCTCGACCTGCAAGATACATTTGCAACATAATGTCAAAAATTAGAATTATCATACTAATTGCCCCTATGAGATTTTATACGCATTTCTCTCTATCCAATTTCTTAATTATTCAGCATGGATAAGTTCTTATACGATCTTCTGGGCGTCAGAGATCGCCTCATAATGGACCCCGTACACGGCGCAATCACGCTATTTGAGCACGAAGTTCGCGTCATCGATCACCCGCTATTCCAACGTTTACGCCACATTTGTCAAAACGACATTCTTTCGTTGGTATTCCCAGGCGCCACCCACTCACGCTTCCTTCACAGCATCGGCGTCATGCATGTCGGACATAAAATGTTCCGAGGATTGATGGAGTCCTGCATGCGCAGGCACAGGATGACTCAAGAATCCTCTTCCCTGCCCTTGGCGTCGATTGATTTTTTCAATAAGTTGACGCGACTGGCGTGCCTGTTGCACGACTGCGGGCATAGTAGTTTCTCTCACCAGTTTTCGAAAGTCCCCAGTATCGCCGCCATGCTGGGAACCAGTGAACCGTTTCAACGTTTGTGGGCTCAGGCCCATGTCAGCGATAAGGACATGGCGGCTCTGTATCCGGCGCCCCCGGATAAGCTGGAGCATGAGCACTATTCCGTTCGCTGCGCGTGGGAAATCCTACACTCTCAAAATGACGAGAAATCGCCCTTTTCCGCCCTTGACGTCAGCGCGCTGATGGAAACGACTGCTGGCGCGGTGACACCGGAGTTCGCCCGGCATGCCGAGTTAATCTGGCCGCTGCTCAGTGGCTCGACGGAAACACCCGAGCAGCCAGAGCGACATATTGTCCGCCTGCTGCGCCTGATCGTCTCCGGCGAAATTGACGCTGATCGTGCGGATTACATGCTGCGAGATGGATTCCATTCTTCAGTGACAATAGGCGGCTTCAACCTTGATCACTTGCTGAAGAACTTGCATGTAGGCTGGGACCCGGAGTTCGACTGGATGGGCCTCGCCATCACTCCGAAAGGTCTGGGCGCGCTGGAAGATTTCGTCTACTCCCGCCACCAGATGTATCGCAAAGTTTATGGTCACAAAACTTCCATAGGCTTTGACTGGCTGTTGCGACAGGCGATGGAGGAAGTCATCGGTCAACCGGACGTGGGAGAGTATGTGAGATCCTGCCTCACTGATATCAATGAATTCTGCTACTTAACGGACAACTACTTTTGGGAGCAATTCAGACTGCTCGCCAGAAAGCAGCCGAAAAGTTACTCGCAAATGATGATAAACCGAGTACGCCCTCATCATCTTCACACACAAGAGAGCACGGAAACCATTGATCAGGAATCTATCAAAGCCATGCTGGCTGAACGCCATGACTTAAAGCCGGAGCAAGTCGTCTGCTGTGCGCTGAAAGCACGTTTTTCCAAAATCAAAGGGGCTTACGAAGATATCAAAGTCATGCAAAAGCCTTCAGATCCCGAACGCACGCGCCCTCAATATGTTCGCATTGGCGAAGTCAGCAACTTCTTCCATAAGTTTGAAGACGAAACCATCGCCCACTTCTACCGCAAGCCGTGAAGCATCGGGGAGGCGCTAACCTCCCCATGGAAAACAAGCCTGACAGGCTTCACTCAAATAGCGTTCCTCAACCCTAAATGGGAAGGATACGGTTGCAGATAGACCTGCTCAGCGAGAAATCCATCCTGCGTCGCAGAGCAGTAGTGTTTCAGCAGCGTCAATGGGGCCACCAATGGAATGACGCCATGGCGGTAATCCGTCAACACGGTGTCCCACTCCTGCTTCTGCCAGCCATTCATCGTCTTGCGCAACACTTTGGAAATATTGGTTAGCACATGAAAGTGATTCTTTCGTTGCGCTCGATGAGTCAGACAGCGCATCAAAACAGTTTCGTATTGTTCAAGCGCCCCTTCCATCGAGGCCGATCTGGCTTGCGCGGCAATATTTCCTAACAGAATTTGATCCTGTGGATGATGCGCCATCAGCAAATACTTATATCTGCGGTGAAATAGCTGCAGCTTCTCCGGTGAAGGAGAGGCCAGTACTTGATCTTTCCATTCGCGATAACAACACACTCGCACCACGAAGTTTTCCAGTAACGCCGGTTCATTTAGCCGCCCTGCTTCCTCGATCGGCATATTGGGATGCGCCTGCATCACTTTCTCTGCAAATATTCCCGCCCTGGCGCCAATAACGGCGTCATTGCTTTCATTATATAGTTTCACTCTGAAGACTCCGCAGCTCGGCGACTTCTGCATAAAGACATAACCATCCAAACGGGAGATTCTTTCTTCCAGCGACACCGCGTAAGAGGCCAACTTGTCTGTAACGTCCAGCTCCGCATCTTTCGAACCTACCGCTCGCACTTGTCCGTCCCGTTCTACCAGGCGAATCGGACGACGGGGGATGCCCATGCCGATAGCCACCTCTGGACAGAAAGCCTGAAAGTCGAACACATCTCGCAACCGGTCAGTCAGCAGAGAAGACTTCTTATGCCCACCGTCAAATCTGACCTGCTCTCCCATCAAACATGCACTGACGCCAATTTGAGGACGTTTGCTGTTTTCCACTTTCAGCCTCCCAATACCAATAAACGTATACGACTCAACCAACGGGATAGAAGCTTCGCTCCTACATGCTTCGTTTATATACGTCTACCGCAAGGATTTGGTTCTTCATATAGACAACGTTGTTCGGTATATTGGCCCGCAACATGTCGAAACAATTCCCTTTTCCGGTAGGTACTTATCATGCGGATCGTCTCATTCAACGTAAACGGCGTACGTTCACGTCTTCATCAGCTGAAAGAACTTATCAGCCAATATCAGCCGGACATCATCGGTCTGCAGGAAACCAAAGTCATTGACGACCTGTTTCCGATTGAAGCCATCAACGAGATGGGCTACCAAGCGGAATATTATGGCCAGAAGGGCCACTACGGCGTCGCCCTGCTTAGCAAACAACCCGCGTTGCGTTGCATTAAGGGGTTTGAAGGCGACGGCGAAGAGGCGCATAAACGCTGGATTGTGGGCGAGTACGCCGCTGGCGATCAAACCCTTGTCGTCTGCAACGGTTACTTTCCTCAGGGCGAGAGCAGAAACCACCCCGACAAATTCCCCAACAAGCAGCGATTTTACGCCGGAACGCTAGACTTCCTGCAACAACGCTCACCGGATCAGCCGATAGTGGTGATGGGAGATATGAACGTTTCGCATACGGATAACGACATTGGTATCGGCGAAGAGAATCGAAAACGCTGGTTAAGAACCGGAAAGTGTAGTTTCTTGCCTGAAGAACGTGAGTGGCTGAACCGTCTACTGGACTGGGGCCTTGTTGACACATTCCGTCAGCATTTTCCTGACGTTAAAGACCGCTACAGCTGGTTCGACTACCGCAGTCGTGGATTCGAGGATGATCCCAAGCGCGGCCTCCGCATCGACCTGATTCTCGCCACGCAACCGCTGGCGGCACGCTGCGTCGACGCCGGCGTATCCTACGAGATTCGGGGTATGGAGAAGGCCTCCGACCACTGTCCGATTTGGGCTGACTTTGACCTGGAGTGACACCGTCCGCCCCATGGACTTTGGGTAATAATTATCGATTTTCACTGCTCGGAATTGCCTTGCACACGCGAAAAGTGAATTATTATCGGGACTTGGAAACCACAGGATGCTAAGAAAGGTTGCATGAAAACAAGGGAGCGCATCATCCACATCAGCCTGGACCTGTTTAACCGGTTCGGCGAGCCCAACGTCACCACCCTGCAAATTGCGGACGAACTGGATATCAGCCCCGGCAACCTTTATTACCATTACAAGAACAAGACCGAAATCCTGCATGAGCTTTTCGCGCGCTTTGAGCAACAAATGCTGGAGTTATTGGATGTTCCCAATGTGGAGATAAGCATTGAAGATCAATGGCTGTTTCTACACCTGATCTTTGAAAGAATCGCCGAATACCGTTTCCTCTACAAAGACTTGGTCAACATCCTGCAACGCTACGAACGCATCCGCCCCCGCTTTAAAAAAATTCTTCATAAAAAGACAGATGCCTCCCTGACGATATGCTCCAGTCTTCGCGATCAAGAGATTTTGATCGGCACCAACGAAGAACTGGAGGCGCTTTGCAACAATATTGTCCTGACCATTACTTATTGGCCAAGTTTCGACCTCATTCGCCACCCTGCAGATGCGCAGGATATCGACTTATCGCACGGGGTATATCAGGTGATGTCGCTGGTGGCGCCTTACCTGCGCGACGGAGAAAGGCAGGCGCTGATGACGATGAGCCGGGAGTATCTCACTTAGCGCCCGACAACAGGCTTAAAGAGTATTGCTTGCTCTATTCGCCGCTCTTTTTCGACCTCTCAAGCTCGTCGATTTTTGCTTTCAATTCTTCTATTTCCCGACGCAACGCCTCAAACTCTTTGTAAGTAGGCATCCCCAAACGGTGCAGTGCGCGCGAGACTCTCTGATCAAAGACCTGCTCCAGTTTATCCCAAGTGGTGTTGGCCTTGTCTTTCACCTCCTCCACCCGGTCTTCAACCGCCTTCAACTGCTTTTCAAACACGCCCCGGGTTTTCTTCTCCAACTCCTCTCCCTCCTGAACTAACTTCTCAAATACTTTGCCAGCGTCTTCTTCCGCCTTATTGTAGGCGCCCAATCCAGCCAGCCAGATTTGACGTGCTGAGTCCTTTATTTTTTGTGACACCTGCTTTGGGGAATTAGGGTTGTTGTCCTGATCTGTCATAGTCATGCACTCAATTCGCCGCCGATTCCATTTGCCAACCTGTTTTGTCGTGTCCGCGCACCTATATTTTCTAAACGCCGCACGCCAAATAATGCGACATACTAACGCGCGCGAACGCCTTTATTAAATAGGCTAGCCGTGTTATCTAATTAAATAAACACAACTTCAAGGAGCGCTGTTTGCTAAAAGTCGATTACGAGCACCTCAGGCAAAGCCGCCAGGGAATATGGATCGCCCTCGATCTGTTCATGCTCTTTATGCTGATCATTAACCTGTCCCTGATCATTATTGACGCTCTATTCGATACAGCGGCGATGCAGTTCCTGACGCGCAACTACACCCCTTGGCTGCATGAGCCCCTGGTGTTGATGCATGAGAACTTTTTATTGGTGGACCTCGCTTTCGTCTCTCTGTTTATCTCGGAGTTTATGCTGCGCTGGTTTGTCGCCATCAAAGAGAAAACATTCGAGCGCTGGTACTTCTTTCCCTTTCTGCACTGGTATGACCTGCTTGGCTGCATACCGCTGGGCTCCACCCGACTACTGCGTTTCCTGCGCGTGTTTTCCATTATTTATCGTCTGCATAAATATAAAATTATCGACGTCACCAGCACGCGTCTGTTCACGTTTTTCGCCTTTTACTACAACGTATTCCTCGAAGAACTTAGCGATCGGGTGGTGGTTAAGGTTATTTCCGGCATCCAGGAAGACCTGCGTCATGACTCCGAAATAGGACGGCGTATTGCGGAAAAAATCGTCGAACCAAGGCTGCCTGTACTGGCGGAAACCTGGTCGCATATGGTGACCCAACTGTCCGGCAATATGCGCTCTAACCCGGATAATCCGCTCGTCGCCAAGCTGCGTCGCAGCCTCACCGACGCCATGCAGTCTCATGCCAATTTCAGGCGGGTCAACGCCATTCCTTTTATTGGCAGCAATATCACCGGCAGACTGGAGGACACCATCGCCGACATCGTAGTCAGCACCATCGCCAACCTGCTGGAAGATCTGGAGATTCCCGACAATATTGACGGCGTCAAAAGCAGTTTTGAACAACTTAACCTGCGTAGCGGCGGCGCCTTAATGCAGTTGGACGACCAAGTAATAGAACTCATTGTCGATATTCTTGAACTGTCCAAAGAACAGGTGGCGGTGCAAAGCTGGAAAAGAGAGCTGCGAGCCGCGCAAAATACAAGCCCGGAAGATAAAGGCGCTAAAGATATATAAACCCGCTTTTTCATGCTATGCGGCCATATAAAGCCCATGCTATATATTTAGTATAAAGTGATGGGGACTATCACTGGCGACGTAATCAACACATAAAGGATTTTTACAGGTGGGCGCAAAGTAGAAAAATGGGCGCAGGCATAAAAACCGGAGTTTTCGATACGCTTGTTGACTGGTTGGTCAGAGAAAAACCAGCCGCTGAAATCCCTTTGAGCAATTTCGACCGCCTGCGTCATGAGATTCGTCCCTGCGATGTCATTCTGGTGGAAGGTCGCTCACGAGTCAGCGAAGTCATCAAGGTCGTCACCCAAAGCCGCTGGTCTCACGCCGCCTTGTATATAGGCCGCCTGCATGAAGTTGAAAGCCCCTATACGCGCAAGCGGATTTCCGAATACTACGATGGCCAACCCAATATACAGCTAATCGTCGAAAGTGAGTTGGGCCGAGGAACCGTGGTGCGGCCGCTGTCCAGTTACGACCGTGATCATGTCCGCATATGCCGGCCCAGAGAGCTGAATTATCAGGACGCGCAGAATGTTCTGAATTATGCGATCCGGCAACTGGGCGCCAACTACAACATCCGCCAGATCTTCGACCTGTTTCGCTTTCTACTGCCCTGGACCATCCTGCCCCGACGCTGGCGCTCCTCTCTGTTTCGTTCTCACCCCGGGTTGCCTACGGAAACTGTCTGCTCCACGATGATTGCGGAAGCCTTTAACTCCATTCAGTACCCGATTCTTCCTCTGGTCAAAAAGACCTCTGCGCAGGGCATTCAGCTTTTCCGCCGCAATCCGAAGCTGTGTACGCCCAGCGACTTTGATTACTCCCCCTACTTCGACATCATCAAGTATCCGTTTGTTGATTTTTCCCACAGCAAGTCCCGCTATCGATTATTGCCATGGAGCGGCAACGAGAAACTTTCTCCCGAGGAGAGCGACTTCTATATCGATGATCTGCCAGGCTATCAGGACAAATTGGAATAATTGATCCATCTGCCTGCCTATATATCATTCATGAAAGGCAACTTATATTGTTATAAGAAAATATGATTAAAAAATAATCGTTTTCGATTTGTAAATATGTGTAAAAGATCAATACTTAAGATGACTGACTTGCTCAACCCTGCTGGTCAGTCATGTAGGAAGTCTTTCATGGATACTACTCACACCTCTAGCCCGAAGCCTCTCCCTGGGTTTCGGGTTTTTTTGATCTCGCTCACAAACTCATATAACGAAAGTATTTAGCGCCAAAATCAGAAGCTTATGATGCAGCTTCAGATTTCATCAATGCATCCTTATCGATATACTAGCGGCCCATAAGACATAAGAAAAACGCTGCAATGTCGCCAAGGATAAATGACATGAAATTACGCCCCCTTTTAAGAAGGATTTTTGTTTCAGAGGAACTGGAGCGCCAATATACAAACATCGCTAAACCTGTCGGAACTCTCGGATACGATCCCTGGGGCCTCAATGTAGACACCAATATCGTCGCAATGGCGCTGTTCAAACCCATTTTCGAGAAGTATTTCCGGGTTGAAACCCACGGTATTGAAAACATTCCTGCATCCGGGCCTGCGCTGATCGTCGCCAATCACAGCGGCCAGCTTCCTATTGATGGCGTTCTGATCGCCTACGCACTAGCCACCCGCAAAGACAGCCCCCGCATCCCCCGCGCAATGATCGAGCGCTTCTTCCCCACAGTCCCTTATATCGGCAACCTGCTCAACCAAATGGGCGCCGTACTGGGCGACCCCGTAAATTGCGCCAAAATGCTGGGACGGGAGGAAGCCATCATCGTTTTTCCTGAAGGCGTCCGCGGCTCAGGCAAACTATACCGGGACCGATATCAACTGAAACGTTTCGGCAACGGCTTCATGCACCTCGCCATGCAGCATAACGCCCCAATTATTCCGGTTGGCGTGGTTGGCTGTGAAGAGACTATTCCCGCCATCGCCAATATCGCTCCGCTGGCGAAGATGCTGGGCATTCCTTACGCCCCCATCGCCGTTCCTTTTATTTTCCCGGCGAAGGTCATTTTGAACTTTGGTCAGCCGCTACATTTCGAGCCTGGAGAAATAACGGAGGACGAAGTGACCAAGCGCGTAGATAAAGTGAAGACAGAGGTCAGCCGCCTGATCGACAAGGGACTACATGAACGGAAAAGGGTATTTTAATGGCCGCAAGAAGAAAGAAGACCAAACCTGAGTTACTTGTTACCGGAGCGGCAGGGGCCCTCGCCCAACAAGTCATTGCGCGCCTACGGGAAAAATACAAAGTCATCGCAGTGGATTTCCGTGAACAGGTGTATCTGGGCGACGATGTTCCCAGCTATCGGATCGACGTCAACAAGCGCGGGTTTGAGGACATTTTCCGCAAGCACAACATCACCGGCGTTATTCACCTCGGCAGGATGATCGCCAGCGAAGAAAACAGGATGCGCCGGTACAACTCCAACGTGCTTGGCTCTCACCGTCTTTTGGACCTGTGCCATAAGTATCACATCCACAAGGTGATTATTCTCTCCACCTACCATGTGTACGGAGCCAACGCCTACAATCCTGCGCTGATTGATGAAGGAGCGCCTCTCAAAGCCGCGGAGTTGACCATGGATCTGATCGACTCAGTGGAATTGGAGAATCTGGCCAACATTTATCTCTGGAAGTACCCGGATTTGAATATCACCGTGCTGCGCCCCTGCAATATTGTCGGCCCAGACGTCAGAAACACCATGTCTCTGCTGCTCTCAAGCAAGTACTGCCCTGTGCTGGCGGGCTTTTCCCCGATGATGCAGTTCATCCATATTGAAGACATGGCGGACGCGATTGTCGCCGTTATCAAAAGCCAGGGTCATCGGGGCATCTATAATGTAGCGACAGAAGACTGGGTCGCCTACCAAGAAGCGCTGGACCGTTGCGACTGCGTAAAAATTCCAGTTTGGTCCATTCCACCGATTGCGCCAAGACTGATCAGCAACATGCTGCAACTTAAGTCGTTCCCTCCCTATTTGCTGAACTATTTCAAATATCCTGTGATCATCGACGGCCAACTATTCAGGTCGACTTTTGGGTTCACGCCTAAATATTCACTGGATGAAATCTTCAGCTATTACCGTAACTTAAAAGGATAACGCTGAGAGGCTTCGGTAGACCCATACTTGCCCTGTGCGGCATCTTCACGTATGTACTAGACTTTTTATTTAAGACGAACGCATACGCGGAGAAGTCGACATGGGGCACTTCGATTTAATGGACTACGCACTGAAGCGGTATTACAACCCAGGCGCAGTCATTACAGATGAGGAAGCGAGCAGGCATCCGAGCCTGCGTCGAACGACAGGACTGTATAAGTGGAAGAAGAAAATAGTGAGGAATGTCTGGTTAATTTCCGGGCTATTTATGTTGGCTAATCCATCCCTGCCGGTCATCGTCGCCACAGCGATATTTACAGCCTTCATTTCCTTCAGCATACTTGACGAATCCATCTGATCTGACTTTGACATCTTTGACGGGCCTAGTATTGCAGTATGGTTATTAATTTCGGAGCCATCAGTCACGCAACTGGCGCCCTGGTTTACTTTCTTATTACGCTTCTGCTCGCAAGGGGTTATATGCGCCGCCTTGTGGACAGGGCGTTGTTGACCGCTTGCCTGGTCACCTCTATCTGGCTGGGAGCGCTTGCTGCGCAGCAGGCTATCGGAGCCCCCTCTTTCGTCACCCGTTACTGCCTGGAGGTCGTTCGCAACGCGGCCTGGATTGGCGTGCTTTTCATCATACTGGGCATCAATCTCAGCCCAAGAAAAAGCAATACGCCGACTCAGTACTGGCTTGGCATGTCTATCATCGCCGTATTGGCGGTTATGTTGGTGGCGGGCTTTACTCGAAGCTTTACAGACGAGCCGCTGATTTCAGGACAGTGGCTGTTGCTCGGCCAAATCAGCGTTTCCCTGGCGGGACTGGTCATGCTGGAGCAGGTATGGCGCAACGCCACTGGCTATAAGCGCTCAAATATCCGCTACCTCTGCCTGGGCATTGGCGCTTTTTATATCTATGACTTCTTTTTGTACTCTGATGCATTGCTGTTCAACAAGATCTCCGCGCCGTTTTGGGACGCCCGGGGCGCCGTAAACACCATCTGCGCGCCGCTAGTGGCGCTCACCATGGTCAACACGCGCAAACAGCCCATTGACGTACAGATATCGAGACAATTCGTCTTCCATACCAGCGCCCTCGTGTTCGCTGGCCTGTACCTCCTCATCATGTCCGCCGGAGGCTACTACATCAACACGGCTGGCGGTTCCTGGTCCGAAGCGCTGCTGATTATTTTCTTCTTCTCTTCCACCATTATTCTGGTGCTACTAGGCAGCTCCGCCTGGTTACGTGCGCGATTAATGGTTTTTATCAGCCAGCACTTCTTTAACTACAAATATGACTACCGGGAAGAGTGGCTAAGTATCACCCGCTTACTTACCGCGCTAGATTCCGATGAGGCGCTGGAAAAAAGAATCATCCGGGTCATGTCTAACCTGGTCGAGAGCCATGCCGGCGCATTATGGTTAAGAGACGAGGACAACAGCTTCTCGGCGAAAGCTTTCTGGAACATGAGTGAAATCAAGTTCGACAAGATCGACGTCAGCTCTGAGCTGATAGAGTTCCTAAGCCAGGGTGACTGGGTCGTCAACTTGAAGGAATACCAGATCGACCCTACCCGCTATCACCTCATGGAAATACCCGACTGTATCTGGAACACCAAAAAACCCTGGCTTATCGTTCCGCTATTCGTTCGAGAAAGCCTGTTTGGCTTCGTCTTGATCACAGAGCCGATCGCCAAAATAGAACTCAACTGGGAAAACTACGACTTATTGAAGATCGTCGCCCGTCAAGCTGGCGGCTATCTGGCGCTGTTGCAGACTCAGGATAGGCTTTCCGAGTCAAAACAGTTTGAGGCGGTCAACAGAACTTCCGCCTTCATGGTGCATGATTTAAAAACGATCATCGCTCAGTTGTCGTTGCTGGTGAACAATGCGGAAAGGCATAAAACCAACCCCGTCTTTATTGACGACATGATTCGCACCACCGAACACGCCCTGAAAAAAATGAACCATCTGCTGGTGCAAATCAGAAACCCCGTCACCAGAGACGAAATCACCCAGTTTGATCTGGTCAGCCTGATTAAGGAAGTCATCGCCTATGAGTCAAAACGCGAGCCTCATCCCTCTTTCAGCGGCGAAAGCTCAGCGATTTCCATCACCGCCGATCGCGACAAACTCAAAAGTGTATTCATACACTTAATCCAGAACGCGCAGGACGCCACGGACAAAACGGGCGAAGTCAGTATTTCCGTAAAACGTAGCGCCGGCTGGGTCGTCGTGTTCGTACAGGATACCGGCTGCGGTATGACGGATGAATTTATCAAAGGCCAGTTGTTCAAACCCTTCGAAAGCACCAAAGGGTTAACTGGCATGGGCATCGGCGTATACCAAAGCCGGGAATATATTCGCAAACTCGGAGGGTCGGTCGATGTGACTAGCCAGGTTGGCGTAGGGACCTGTTTTACGATCAAAATTCCCATCGTTGGCGGCGCCGTTCCTACCCCCGGATTCAGCAATATGAAGGCGGTTAACCAGTAAAGACAAGCAAAGTAGTAAAATATCCTGACAGGCCATTCTTCCTCTGTTGTCTTTGGGGATTTCCCTGTTAACATGTACCGCCAAAAACTACATACCTCCGTTCATGGAATTTTAAGGTTCGATCAGTCTGTGAAGAAAAAACTACTCATTGTTGAAGACGACCCGGGTCTTCAAAGCCAGATGCGTTGGTGTTTTGAGGACACAGAAGTCTTCGTCGCCGACGACCGTGAATCAGCCCTGTCGCATCTTCGACGCGTCGAACCACAGGTCGTTACTCTTGACCTGGGTCTACCTCCCGATCCTGGCGGAGCCAGTGAAGGTTTTGCGTTGCTTCAGGAAATCCTCACCCTTGCGCCGATGACCAAAATCATCGTCGTAACCGGCCGCGAAGAGCGTGAGAATGCGGTGAAGGCTATCGGTATGGGCGCCAGCGATTTTTATCAGAAGCCTCTGGACGCAGACATTCTGTCATTCGTCGTCAATCGCGCCTTCCGCTTGTATGAACTGGAGCATGAAAACCGTGAGCTTCAGCAAAGCAAATCCACTTCACGCCTGAAAGGCATTATCGCTTCCAGCACACAAATGCTGGAGGTATGCCGAACGGTGGARAAAATCGCCCCCGCCGATGTCACCACACTCATCCTTGGTGAAACAGGCACAGGTAAAGAAGTACTCGCGCGCGCTATCCATGATTTAAGCCCCCGCGCAGACCACAATTTCGCCGCCATCAACTGCGCCGCTATTCCTGAAAATCTGCTGGAAAGCGAGTTGTTCGGCTATGAAAAAGGCGCATTCACCGGCGCCACTCAAATGAAAAAGGGAAAAATAGAGCTGGCTCACGGCGGCACTCTATTTTTGGATGAAATCGGCGATATGCCAATGTCTCTGCAAGCCAAGCTGCTGCGCTTCCTACAGGAACGCGTCATTGAGCGCGTTGGCGGGATGAAAGAAATCCCGGTCGACGTTCGCGTCATCTGCGCAACGCACAGAGAAGTCACCCAGCTTATCGCCGAGGGTAATTTCCGGGAAGACCTTTACTATCGGGTCAGCGAAATCACCTTGAAAGTTCCTCCTTTGCGCGAGCGTATGGGCGATTCCATTGTCATCGCCAGATCACTACTGGAGAACTTTACAAAAACGCTTGATAAGGGCGTCATTGGGTTCAGCGACGACGCTATTCGCGCCATTCAATGTTACGAATGGCCGGGCAACGTCCGTGAGCTGATCAATAAAATAAAGCGCGCAACCATCATGTGCGACGAAAAGAAAATAACAGCCAAGGATCTGGAGCTCGGCGAACAACCTCAGTTCGCCGGGGATATTCTGAATCTTCGCCAAGTCCGCGAAGAGGCGGAAAAGCAGGCTATAATTCAAGCGCTGCAATCTACTCAAAACAATATGGCTAAAGCGGCCAGGTTGCTTGGCATAACCCGACCGACGCTGTATAACCTGACCGATAAGTACAATATTTCGTCCTCCTGATACAGGGTGAATCAAGGAAACAATCATGCTACTTCGAAAAGCAGTATCCCTTAAAATTATAATTATGGCCGCATTCAGCCTTCTGGTTGCTTGCAGCGGCCAAGACAACAGCGCCCCCTCCAAGGAAGAAATTCAGTTTAAGAGTCATTTGGATCAGGCTCGCTTTTTTCAAAAACAAGGGCAGCTAAAAGCAAGTATTCGTGAAGCGCAAAATGCTATTAACATCAACCCTTCCAGCAGAAAGCCTTTCCTGATCATCGCCGAAACTTTGCTTATCACCGGCGACGCCGTTAAAGCAAAAGATGCCTACGAGCAAATGCTGAAAGTTCAGCCGGAAACGGCCACAAAGGGTGAGCTAAATGAGGCTCACGTTGGCTTGGCGAAATCCCTTCTATTGCTCGGAAAAGTTGATGACGCCATGACCGAGCTGGACAAGATTCAAGAACCCAATGCGACCATGTCAGCTCGTGCAGACATCGTAAGAGGCGATATAGAGCTGTCCAAGCGCAACACTGACGTCGCGCGCACTCTCTATACCAAAGCACGGGAATCTGACCCTAAATCATTCCAGGCACTGCTTGGATTATCCAAAGCCTCATTTCTGCAGAGTGATAAAGACGGCGCGACAGCAGAGTTGAAGAAAGCAGAGGACCTTGCACCAAATGATTCCGATGTATGGCTCTGGAAGGCAAAAATGTCCGCCCTGGAGAAGAACTTCCCTGCTGCCGAAGACGCTTATGTTCGCGCCCTGGAAGACATTGGTCAGTATGACCTGATGACCCTGCAGAAGTATCAGACCATTTCGGAATTAATCGAAGTATTGCGCGCCCAGGGCAAACATGCTGAAGCTTTCACCTACCAAGAAGTGCTGGATAAGTCTGGCCCAGGCAGCATCAAGAACAGCTATGTCTCAGCGCTCGAAGCAGTTAAGAATAAGGACTACGCAAAAGCTGAAGAGTACCTGAAAGGTATTCTTGAAAAAGCCCCAGGCCACAGAGAAGCGGGCGTTCTTTTGGGCATGGTGAAATACCAGCAGGGCGACTGGGAAGCAGCGGACAAGTATCTGAGCCAGTTCGCCACAGAAGACGTCAACAGCGCCGTCACCAAAGCCCTTGCCGCCACCAAACTTAAGCTACAACAACCTGAAGCTGCGGCTCGCCTGGTCGAAAAGTTACCGAAAGAAGACCCTGATTCACTGTCTATTTATGGTGTAGCGGAACTTGAGTCCGGCAATCTGGCCAGCGGCGTAGAAGCACTCGAAAAAGCGTTGGCGCTGGACGCTTCTAATACTGTGCTGGTCGACAAACTGGGCAAAGCCTACCTGGCCAATGGTCAAGCCGACAAAGCCATTACCCTGCTCTCAGACAGTAAGGACAAGAGTCCCAAGAGCGAAGGCATTCGCGCACTTCTGGTCTCTGCTTACGCCAAGGCAGGAAAAGGCGATCAAGCCAAATCAGAAATCGAAGACTGGAAGAAAGCGATACCAAATAGCGCCCTTGCGTTTAATGCAGAGGGCGCATACTACTCCAGCCTCGACCAGTTCGATAAAGCAGAAAAGGCGTTCGAGCAAGCCAAAAAGATCTCTCCAGACCTGAAAACGCCATACCGCAATTCCATTCTGCTGTTTGCAAAGACCCAGAACTGGAACAAGCTACTGGACGAAACAAAAGGCGCGGTTAAACAGTTCCCCGAAGACTTAGCGCTTATTCGCGCTCTGTTCGAGGCCGCCAACAAGCTTAACAAGCTTGACGAAGCCACTTCCTACTTAGAGGAAATTGCAAATAACGTTACCACCACAGCAGCTCCCAGCCTGACGCTGGCGGAGTTCTATGCTCGCACTGGCGAGTTTGAGAAGGCGCGTCAATTTTTGAGCAAAGCAAAAGGCCTCGACTCTGCCGGGTCACAGCTAGAAAGCACAACTCTTCTGGTCGCCACGCTGGAGATTCCCAGCTTAATCAAAGCCCAAAAGAATGAAGAAGCTCGTAAACTGGCCACAGAAGTCGCCAAGACTTTACCTGATCGTATAGAAGCGAGACTACTGCCCGTTAAGACAGAGTTTTTAACAGACAATGAAGCTGCAGGCGTTAAGCTGCTCAACGAAATCAAGAAGGAATTTAGCGACTCCTCCCTCCCCTATGAAGTGGAAGGCGACCATTACTACAGCAAAGGCGAGTTTGAAAAAGCAATCAATGCATTTCAGCTAGCCTGGTATCAGAAGCAAAGCCAATCTTTGGCGATCAAGATGCATGAAACGCTGAAAAAGGCTCAGGCTGGCGCAAAATCATTGAAACCACTTGAAGAGTGGGTTTCCATTGAGCCAAACAGCCCACAAACCATTACACTGCTTGCTATGGGCTACCAAGCCAACAACATGCCCGACAAAGCGATTGAGCAGTATGAAAAGCTACGTCAGATCCGCCCCAATGATGCCGTGGCGCTTAACAATCTTTCCTGGCTCTACTTTGAAAAAGGCGACGCCAGAGCGCTGGAACTGGCGGAAAACGCCTATAAACTACAGCCAGAGAGCGCCGCTATCGCTGACACATACGGCTGGATCATGTACAAAAATGGCGATGCCAAAAATGCCCTACCCATCTTAAAGAAGGCTACGACTTTGGACAGCAAGTCCGAAGAAATCAAAGCCCACTATGATGAAGCGGCAAAAGCAGCAGGCCAGTGATGACTCAATTTGGCGGCTCAGGGAATACCTAGTCACCACAGCAACAAAAAGGGGCGCTAATTAGCGCCCCTTTTTTGTATCCCAATTTTATAGACTTGACCCGTCCTGAATAGAGTTGACACATTCCAGCCCTAACTTTGGGAGAATGTGATGAATCAGCGAGTTAAGCGAACACAACGGGACTACACTCTGACTTTTAAACAGGCGGTGGTGGATCAGGTCGAAGGCGGAGAGCTGACTTATA
>NZ_JAHMIN010000004.1 GCF_018986435.1 Hahella sp. HN01
GGTGTGGAAAGAGCTGCGGATATAGGGCGATAGGCCCACTTCCGCCCTGAAAGGGGCGAAAGTTGTTGGAAAAAGCAGTATATGGTTGGGCCAAATGCACAATGGAGAGGGATATTGGGATAACTATGGGTTATTCAGAGGTTCCCTAGTGTAAGTGGGTGATGTTTCTCATTTGGCTATCGCCGTCATTGCTACCTACATGTACATGGTATATTCGCTTGGTTTCGAAATCCGAAGTGACGGTTTCTGCGTTGGCTGATTTTAAAGACTTTACTAATTCCTTGTGAGGAATTTTCTCATTAACCTTATTGCTGAATATCCATAGATTTATTGCTCCATGAATACCTAACAAGGTCGCAGCTTGTTGGATCGCCTGTGATACGCCTTTATAAAGGTGCTTGTTAGCTCTAACCAGAGCTTGCATTTCCATTTTGTTTTCACCCTCAGCATTGAGGTTTTTTACGTATATATCGCCAAACAGGTCACTTGCTTGGGCGTTGTAATAGTACATGCTGATCCTCACTGCTATGCTTAAGTCCTGAGGCTTTGTCGAGTCAACTTCAAATACCCATATTTCGTCATCTATTTCGAATGCTTGCTTTGATGGGAAAGGGTTGTCATAGAGGTAAATTACCAACATTGGGTTGACGGAGTGTTTCGCTCTCCAAACGTTGAAGTGATCTAATGTGGTTCTTAATACGTACTCACGTGATACTTTATTAACACCAAGCACAACGGATGCATCAACTTTGTGATCGGTGTTTCCTTCGGCTATAGTCATCGCTCCCTTGCGACTAAGTATCTTATTCGCTCCCTAGTGCTATTAAAACTTCTGAAGATAGCCCGCTTGCGTAAAATACTTTGCTTTGTTCTTGCGCTTTCTTAATAGAGCGCTCTACTCCATTGGGGGCTTCGCTATCTAGGCCATAGTCATTTGCGTTGTGCTTAACACACTTCCAAATATCCAATAGTTGCATATGATTGTCTCTCAGATATTCGTGAAGCCTCGCCAAGGCCTCTTGCAGGTCTTTCCCAGGGGCGACTGCGATACCTACTGCATAGTTTGAACCATCCATGTTCATGGGGGTGTTTGGGCTTAATGACGCCTTGTGATGAATAAGCCAGATATCTTCAGTGTTCATTTGATATCTCCAATGTGTAAGCTAAGTGTGCAGTTTATTGTTGGGGGTCTATCCTGTCACTTGATTTTTTGCCAGCCATTTATTTGAATTATAAAGCTTGAAAAGACATGGTTTTCAGAAATCGTTTGTGTGTGTTAGTTTGGTTCGTAGAGTTATGTTAGAGGTGGTTGTTTTTCGGATATTCTCGTATAAAGCCGCTTCGGACGCTCGTAGTGTTTGTCTTTATTTGAAAACAAGTTTTTCTCTTTGTTTTTAGTCGTTATTTCATCATATTTCACTTTAGTGAATCAGGTGTTCTCATTGTTTGTTTAAAGCATTATGTCGTATCACTGAATATTCGGGTTGGGGTGAGTGACTGCATTGAGATGTTTGCTTTGAATGCCCCCGCCCGTGGCGCTAATAAGCGAATTGAGGTTTGAATAGGGAGTGGAAGGAGCGTGACGGTTTCGATTTTTCTGGATGATGCAGGCAAGGAGTTGGAGAAGCGGGCGGCGGGGAAAAGGGTCGCTTTGGTGTTTCATTTGAAAATAAAGCGCAGCGAGGATTATCTGAGTTGGCTGCGAGAGAGTGCGAATCAGTGCGGTGGTGAGCGGTTGTTTCGCGTGCAGGCGGACCCGGTCGCCAGGGAGGGGATGTGGCTGGATGAAATTTTGATTGATGAGTTTCCCTCGCCCAAGGCTGCTTTGAGCTTTATGGCGACTCATGGCGAAGCTTTGCGGAGGCATTGTGAGTCGTGGGCCGTGCTGGCGGTGGTTCCTGAATCTCCTTGGCTGTTTCGGATGGTGAGATGGATGTCCAGGCTGATTCAGGTGTTTAAAGGCGTTCGTGATACGGGGACGCCTGCTGCCGGGTGGGCGGCTGAAAATACGGCGATTTGGCCTGACCAAGCTCAAATGGCTGTCGCTCGAAGTCAAAGCCTGGATGATCCCTTGTTCGTCTACAATCTGAATAAATACAAAGCGGTAGCGGAGTATCAGGGAGAGGTGGAGTCTGAGCCTTCCGTTAGCGGTAAGGAAGCCTATGATCGCTACGCTAAATTGGCCGGATTTGAACTGATGCGACGAGGCGCGTTTCCCGTATATGGCGGAACGCCGGTTTGTTTGCTGGCGGGAGAACCGGACTGCATGCTGCAGGATAACTGGGATAAATTTATTTTTGTGCGCTATCCCCAGAGAAGGAATCTACTGGCTACGATAGAAGGCGATGCCTTCGGCGAGAGCCAGAAGCATCGCGATGCGGGGCTGGCGCGAGTGGCGATATTTATGGCCAGTCCGATTGGCTCAAGTTGAGCCTCGTTCTATACGGGGCTCCTTCTCCACTTCCACCCACTGCGTCATCCAGTCTCGAAACGCCTCCATCGCTGGGGTGGGCGACCGGGACTTCAGTCGCGTCAGCCAGTATCCGCCTTCGGAAATGAAGCAGGAAAACGGCTGTTGAATGGTCCCGGAGGCGAGATGGCGGGCGAACATCAGTGGCGGCGCCAAAGCCACGCCCACGCCTTGCAATGCTGCTTCCATCATGGCGATGGACGAGTCGAAAACAATGCCTTTTATCAAGTTGGCCGGATGCGCCATGCCGGCGGCGGCGAACCAGTTGCTCCATTCGTTGGCGCGATAGGATCGCAACAGCGTGTGTCCGCTCAAATCTTCCGGCGTGCGCAACGTTTCCGCCAGGGCGGGGATGCATAAAGGCGTTAACGGCGCTTCGAAAAGCGGTGCGGCGTCGACGCCATGCCAGGCTCCGTCCCCGAACCGGATGGCGTAATCCAGGCCTTCCGCGGCGATATCCACGCGATTGTTATTGGTCGACAGACGTACTTCCACAAAGGGGTGCTGCTGCTGAAAGTCAGCCAGACGCGGCAGTAGCCATCCCACCGCAAAAGTGCCCACCACTCCCAACGACAGCACTTCGCGAACTTGCCCTCCCTCAAGCCGGGACAACGCCTCAGACATGCGGTCGAACGCCTGATTGACGGTGGGTAACAGCGCCTCGCCCTCTGGCGTGATCATGAGCCCGCGGGGCAGGCGTTTGAACAGCTTCACGTTGAGGCGCTCTTCCAGCACCTTGACCTGGTGACTGACGGCGGCCTGAGTGACGCAAAGTTCGATGGCGGCCTGGGTGAAACTCAGGTGTCGCGCGGCGGCTTCAAAAGCTCTGATGGCGTTAAGAGGAAGATGTGGTCTGGCCATGGATGCCCAAATTAAATTTATGGCTAATGCAAAAATTGGTCGTTTGTTATCAACTCTCCTGGATCATAAGCTATTCAACCCTAAGCGTTAAGGGCTTTGTCGCTGGTTTGGTATAAATATAATTTGTGCTTTTCAGGCCAAACCTTTTTTCGGCGGTTGATAGGTCAACGCTTAGTCACTTCATTCAATATGGCGAGTAATCTTGGAGATACTTATGAGTTTTTTGGTGACGCGTCGTCGTTTGGCGGCGTTACTGGGATCGGCGTGCGTAGGCGGGCTATTAATGTTTTCCGGCGTCAGCGCAGCGGCGGATAAGCCTGTTCAGTTGGAAAAGGTTTTTGCAAAACTGGAAGATCGGCTGGGCGCGCGCATGGGAGTGATGGTGCTGGATACGCAGACCGGCCGAACCTGGGAGCAGCGTGGACAGGAACGTTTTCCCCTGTGTAGTACCTTTAAAGTGCTGGCCTGCGCGGCGTTGCTGGCGAAAGTGGACGCCGGTGAGGAAAATCTGACGCGCCGCGTCCAGATTCAAGCTCGGGATATTGTTACCTATTCTCCTGTCACCAAGGACCGTATCGGCGGAGAGGGAATGACGCTGGGAGAACTGTGCCAGGCGGCCATGACCAAAAGCGATAATACGGCGGCCAATCTGGTGCTGAAAGCGGTCGGCGGTCCACCCAAGCTGACCGAGTACCTGCGTGGTCTGGGGGATGAAATCACCCGTCTGGATCGCTGGGAAACTGAACTGAACGAGGCGACGCCGGGGGACCCACGGGATACGACCTCGCCTGCGGCGATGGCGTCTACATTGCGGAAGCTGTTCTTGAACTCTCCGCTGTCGCCCACATCCCGTCAGCAACTGACTGCCTGGTTTCTCGCGAACGAAACGGGCGACGCCAAGTTGCGCGCAGGCTTGCCGCAAGACTGGCGCATTGGCGACCGTACTGGCGGCGGCGCTTATGGCTCCACCAATGACGTAGCGGTGATCTGGCCGCAAGGGCGCGAGCCTCTGATCGTGACCGTGTATATCACAGAGACGGAAGCGACTTTTGACGATCGCAACAAGGCGATTGCCGATGTCGGTCGCGCAGTGGGAGCGGCGTTTCAGCCCTGAGGCAGGAATCGCTAAAGCGAAGATTCAAAACAAGGGTAAATCGGACTTACCCTTGATACGTCTGTCTGGCTCAACGGAGTGGGGCGTATGTTTTATCAGTGTTGCGCAGGCGCAAACAGGATGCATTGCATGAGCTCCGCCAATTGCGTGGAAGTCGCTTTATGCAGCGCCTTCTTGATGAGCTGGATATTGCTCATGGCGGTATTGGGCATGGCGTCGCCGCTTTCTTCCAAAGCGCTGATAAAACGTTGCAGGGGCGGCGAGACGGCTTGATTGACGGCCAGGCTGTTGAGTTTCAAAAAGGCCGGCTGAGTCAGCACAGCCTGATCGATGGCTTCCTGTCTGATAGTGTCCACGAAGCGAATCAGACCCTCTTCCGACAGCCAGATCATGGCGGCGAAGCAGGCTTGATGTCGTACGCTGTGCAGCCCGAACTCATCCGGCGTGTCCGCACCGGAAATATCCTCCACAAAGACGGCGCTTTTGCGGGGAAAAGAGTTATAGAGCTGAATCAGGACTTTGGCTGCGTCCTTGTAGAACTCTTCTATGTGTATTTCTGGCACGATTCAATTCTCGGTTAGTTCGCTATAAAGGCGGACGCCTGCCGGAGCGCGTCCGCCGCAAAGGCGACGAATTATTGTTCGTAGCCTTGCAGGAAGTGGCTGATGCGGCCAACCGCGCCCTCCAGTTCATCCACCCTCGGCAGGAACACCAGGCGGAAATGCTGAGTGTCCGGCTGATTGAAGGCGGAGCCCTGAACGATCAGGATGCGTTCCTGCCGCAGCAGATCCAGCACCATTTTCTCATCATTGTGGATGGTCAGTACCTTGGGATCAATTTTAGGGAAGAGGTACATGGCGCCGCGAGGCTTGACGCAACTGACGCCGGGGATCTGCGAAATCAGATTGTAGGCGGTGTCGCGCTGCTCCAACAGGCGTCCGCCTGGGGCCACCAGATCGTTGATGCTCTGGTAGCCGCCTAATGCGGTTTGAATGCCAAGTTGCGCCGGCACGTTGGAGCACAGACGCATGGAGCTGAGCATGGTCAGGCCTTCAATGTAGTCATAGGCGCGCAATTTGGCGCCGCTGACGATCAGCCAGCCGGCGCGATAGCCTGCCGCCCGATAGTTTTTGGACAGGCCGTTGAAGGTCAGGAACAACAGATCGTCCGCCAATGAGGCGATACAGGTGTGCTCCGCTTCGTCATAGAGAATCTTGTCGTAAATCTCGTCGGCGAGGACGATCAGACGGTGGCGGCGCGCCAGCTCTACGATTTGCTGCAACAATTCCCGGGAATAGACGGCGCCGGTGGGGTTGTTGGGGTTAATAATGACGATCGCCTTGGTGCGCTCGGTGATCTTGCTTTCGATGTCCGCAATATCCGGGAACCAGTCCGACTGCTCATCACAGCGGTAGTGGACGGCGCGGCCGCTGGACAAAGTAACGGCGGCGGTCCACAGCGGATAATCCGGCGCTGGAATCAACACTTCGTCGTTGGTGTTCAGCAGCGCCTGCATCGCCATGACGATCAGCTCGCTGACGCCATTGCCCAGGTAAATATCCTCGATATCCACGTTGGCGATGCCGCATTGCTGGGTGTAATGCTGCACCGCCTTGCGCGCGGCGAACAGACCTTTAGAATCCGCATAACCTTGCGCATGGCTGAGGTTGTAAATAACGTCTTGCTGGATCTCTTCCGGAACGTCAAACCCGAATGGGGCGGGGTTGCCGATATTGAGTTTCAGGATTCGATGGCCTTCTTCTTCCAGGCGTTTTGCTTCCTGGAGCACTTGCCCACGAATTTCATAACAGACGTGGAGCAACTTATTTGATTTCTTGATTTCATGCATACTTAAACCGCTGCCGGGAACTGGCCTATAAGAAACATATATATAGAACATAAAAGGGGGCTGCGTATTA
Organism: Hahella sp. HN01; assembly: GCF_018986435.1. Taxonomy (GTDB): domain Bacteria; phylum Pseudomonadota; class Gammaproteobacteria; order Pseudomonadales; family Oleiphilaceae; genus Hahella. The sequence continues at coordinate 6,365 of NZ_JAHMIN010000004.1, forward strand.
TTCAATTGATGTCCCCATAATTACAAGCGGGATGCGGAAAGTCGCATATCGCAGCCTTGTGTCGGCGCAAGGTGCGGAACAATTCAGCGCCGCCTGCGTCAAAGTAAATGGAATATCGTTCAAGCGAGCAGAGAGTAATTGAGTCGGAGGTCTTATGGATAAAGTAAAGAAAAGCGACCAGGAGTGGCGCCAACAACTAACGGATGAGCAGTATCGGGTGACCCGAGGGAAGGGGACGGAGCGTCCTTTCACGGGTGAGTATTACGATACGAAAGACGCAGGCGTGTATGTTTGCGTCTGCTGCGGCGAGCCGCTGTTCACCTCGGAGAATAAATATGATTCCGGCTGTGGATGGCCCAGTTTTTGGGCTCCGATGGAAAAAGAAAAAATCACGGAAGAAATGGATATGAGCCATATGATGGTGCGCACGGAAATCCTGTGCAGCAAGTGCGACGCGCACCTGGGACATGTTTTTGACGATGGCCCGCAGCCCACCGGGCAGCGTTACTGTGTGAACTCCGCCTCGCTGCGTTTTCATTCCGCTGACGGCGACGCCAAACAGGAAGACGAATAACCGGCGCTCCGCGTCTCAGGAGAATAATCGTGAAATTTGCAGATCGGCTGGCGGCGGTGCGGGAGCGCTTCGGCTCCGACGAGGCTATGCGCGCTGCGTTATCAGTGGCGGCGGATGCAGAGCAACTGACGCAACAGTCCGACGCTTACTATCTTTCCAATATCAGTCGGCGGATATTTCGCGCCGGGCTGAAGCACAGTTTTGTCGACTCTCGCTGGCCGGCTTTTGAAGAAGCGTTTTTCGGCTTTGAGCCGGAAAAAGCAGAGCTGTTGTCAGAGTCCGATCTGGATGAGCGTATGAAAGACGCCCGGCTCATCCGGCATTGGGGCAAGATGTGCTCGATTCCTTATAACGCCGCGATGGTGAGAGAAGTCTCCCGCGCTCATGGCGGTTTCGGTCGTTTTCTTGCGGAATGGCCGGAGACGGATATTGTCGGGTTGTGGCGCTATCTGGCCAGACAGGGCAAGCAAATGGGCGGGCAATCAGGGGCGCGTTTCCTGCGGATGGTCGGCAAAGACACCTTTTTGCTGACGGACGATGTGGTCGCCGCGCTCAAAGTGATGGGCGTGGTGGAGAAAATCCCGACTTCGCAGAAGCAACTGCAGCATGCCCAGGCGTTTTTCAATGAGTTGGCGCACAGTTACTCATTGCAGCTCTGTCAGCTAAGCCAGATCCTGGCCTACAGCGTTGGCTAATCGCTGAGAAAATGGGTAAGGGCCAAGTACACAACGATCGCCGCCTGGAGCCTGCCTGGCGGCGAAGTTTTGTGACCCTGAACGCAAAAGATCTCAGGAGAGATTGAAAATATATGTTGTGCACAATATTATTTTTCGAAATACAAAGGAGGAACCTATGAGCGTTTACGACTATCAGGTAGAGGACATCAAAGGCGCGAAGCGGGACATGTCTGAATTCAAGGGCAAGGTGCTGTTGATCGTTAACACCGCCAGCAAATGCGGCTTCACGCCACAGTTTTCCGGTCTGGAGTCCTTGTATGAGAAATACAAAGATCAGGGTCTGGAAGTTTTGGGGTTTCCCTGTAACCAGTTCATGCAGCAGGACCCTGGAGAGAACGCTGAGATTGCTGAGTTTTGCCAGCTTAACTATGGCGTCAGCTTCCCGATGTTCGCCAAGATCGATGTCAATGGCGATAGCGCGCATCCTCTTTATAAGTTTCTGAAGAGCCAATCCAAAGGGCTATTGGGGACGGAGGGGATCAAATGGAATTTCACCAAATTCCTGGTGGACAAGAACGGTAAAGTCCTTGAGCGTTTTCCGCCTACCGCTACCCCAGAGAAGCTGGAAAAGCCGATCAAGGAACTGTTGGCGTGACGCTACCCGCTTGTCAGGAGGGACGGGAAGATCAATTGCTGGCGTTGGATAACCAGATTTGTTTTCTGCTGTATTCCTGCTCCCGCAGCATGACGTCTCTCTACCGACCTCTGTTGAATGAGCTGGGGCTGACCTATCCGCAGTATCTGGCGATGCTGGTGCTGTGGGAGGGGGACAAGTCCGGTGGGGCGATGAGCATCAAGCACATCTGCGAGCGTCTGTTGCTGGATACCGGGACGGTGACGCCGTTGCTGAAGCGGCTGCAGCAGCAGGGGCTGATCACCCGTCAGCGCTCAGCGGAAGACGAGCGTAGCGTTTTGCTGGGGCTGACTGACGCGGGAAGGGAGCTTAAGGCGCGAGCGGCGAAAGTGCCGATGCAATTACTGTGTAAGGCAAATGTGGCGATTGAGGAGCTTGAACGTTTGAAAGGCGATTTACGCGGCTTTCTGGATCGCATTCAGCAACTGAGCTGAGGCGTTTAGGCGAACTTGCTGCTGGCGGCGGCTGCAACAGGGTCTTCCAGCCATTTTGCCAGCATTTGAGTGAGCGCTTTTTTCTCGTAAGGCTTGGTGAGGTAGTCATTCATGCCGCAGCTGAGACAGCGCTCCTTGTCGCCCTGCATGACGTTGGCGGTGACCGCGATGATAGGCAGGGCGTCATACTTGGCGTTCTGACGAATCAGCCGTGTGGCCTCATAGCCATCCATCACCGGCATATGACAGTCCATCAGAATGATGTCGTAATGGTCGTTGCCCACCAGATCCAGGGCGTCCTGTCCGTTGTTGGCGATGCTGACTTCGTAGCCCAGTTTACGCAGGATGGTCTTCGCCACCAGCTGGTTAACCTGATTATCTTCCACCAGCAGCACATGTTTCTGGCCTACCGGAGCCTCCGGCATATCCGTCCCTTCCGTAATCACCGCAGCGCCACCGGGGTTAGCGGCCTTGTACAGGGTGTCGTACAGTCTGTCGCGGCTGACCGGCGCGCTGATCATCTGCTCGATACGCATGGCTTTGAAGGCGTTAGTGTCAGACGGAATGTTTTGCCGCGCCACCAGAATCATATGTACGTTTTCAATATCCTGATGCTCCACCAATAGCGGGGAGAGAGATCGGGAGTCGAACAAAATAATAGTATTGGGCTCAAAACGCTGTTCTTTAAACTGAACATCCTGCGGGTGTTCATAAGGATAGGAAGCGCAGGGCAGTTTCCAGTTCTGGAGTTCGGCGCTGATGCACTCAAAGGTGCGATTTTCTGTCTGATGCAACAGCACAAAATGATGTTTGAACAGGCTTTCGTCCACCTTCGGGCTGGGCGTGTTGTGGTCCGCCAGCAGGGGCAGGGTGACCATGAAGCTGCTGCCGCGTCCTCGTTCTGAATTTACCTCAATCTTACCGCCCATATGGGTCACCAGCTGCCGGCACAGGGTCAGACCGAGACCGGTGCCGCCGTATTTACGGGTGATATCGGCGTCGCCTTGAGAGAAGGGGGAGAAAATAGACTCCAGTCGATCCGCTTCGATGCCGATGCCGGTGTCGGATACGCGGATTTCCACGCTCTGGTTTTTCAGAATGCTCAGACTGACGGTCACGCTGCCGGTCTCGGTAAACTTGATGGCGTTACCAGTCAGGTTGCTGACGATCTGGCGAATACGGGTAGGGTCGCCGTAAACTCTCTCTGGGAACGTGGGGTCAATATTGGTGTACAGGGCCACGTTCTTGGCGTGTGCGTTTTGCGCCAACAGACGGGACACGTCCTCGACGGTCTTGCGAAGATCGAAGGCGATGTTCTCAAGCGTCAGCTTGCCGGCTTCCACTTTGGAGATGTCCAGGATGTCGTTGAGCAATTCCAGCAAGGCGACGCCGGAGCTGTAGGCGACATTAAGCTGTTCTTTCTGCTTCTCGGACAGCGGCTCTTCCAGCGTCAGGCTGATCATGCCCAGTACGCCATTGAACGGGGTGCGAATCTCGTGGCTCATATTGGCGAGGAAGTCCGCCCTGGCTTTGGCGCGGCTGACCGCTTCCTCTTTGGCGACGCGCAGGTCGTGGTTGCTCTTGATGAGCTGTTTGTTCTTCTCGGACAGCTCTTTGGTGCGGCTGTCGACAATCTGTTCTAACTGCTCTGAATAGGTCTTCAGGCGCGATTCGGCTTTTTTCAGCTTGTTCAGGTTCTCATCGATGGCCTGCAGCTGGTTGTTGGTGGAGTTGACCAGAACGCCGATTTCATCCATTTCATGGCCTTTGGGCACAGGCAGACGGATTTTCTCAGGAGTCTCCGGATCGACTTCGCTGACCGCGGAGATGACTTTCACCAGCGGCTGGGTCAGCATGATATAGAACAGAATCAGCAGCACCGCGGAAAGGATCAAGCTGCGTAAAAAGCCGGACACCAGGGTAAATGCCGCCCGCTTGAGGAACTCCGCGCCGCTGGGATAAGTGTCCACGACCACATTCAGGTCGCCCAGAACAAAGTCATTCAGCTGCGGTACGAATAGCGTTTCAGTGTAGGTGCGACTGGGTTGGAACAGCAGGTCGCTGAGCCAGCGGTAGGCGGAGGTCTGTGGCTCGCGTTCTTTACTGGCCAGCAGCCGATTGTCCGTGTCGATAATCTCCGCATGGATGATCGAAGGGTGCTCAAGCAGCCCGTCCAATAACTCTGCGGCGAGTCTGGCGTCAATGTTATAGGCGATCTGTGAGGCCGGCGCATGGCTAATCGCGACGACCGCGCGAATTTCCGCGTCTAGAGAATTTTTTTCGTTGAGAAAGTCGATGATGACCTGGATCAGACTCAGCACCATGCCCAGCAGCAAGGCTACGGCGACGGTGTTGCGCGCCAGTCGGAAGGATAGTCGGTTGTTGATGCTAATTTTCAAGGGTTATTCCCATGAACGCCAAGCGAGCGGCGGAGACAGAGGAAACTGTCCGGCGCTCCGCCGGTCAGGAAAGCACAAGCGCTGTCCGGGCCGTCCGCTCTAATCATAAGACTGCTTTTTCTTCCACTTTTCTTCTTCTGTCATCATCTTGTCCAATTGCGCGCTAAGCCTGTCGCTTCCTTCCGCAACTGCTTCAGATTTGGTCTGCGCCGCTTCAGTGGCAAGTTTTTCCAGCTCTTTGATGCGTTGACGATAAATAAGCATGCTTTTCTGCGCAAGGGGATTCTTCTCTATTTTGCCCAAAGCCTCGATAGCGTCATGATAATGATGAATAGCGACGCGTGGCCGGTTGGTGGCCAGGGCGTGTTTGGCCTTGTTGACGTGGGAGTCCGCCAGGGAGCGGACAATCAGGAATTGGGTGTTGAGGAGGTGTTTGACGCCCGCTTTCTTTTCTATGCGGCCTTTTTTGACCTGCACCTCAATGAACTTGTACAGCCCCTTGAGCAGTTTGCGGACTTCCTGCATCACTGCCTGATTTTGCAGATCAAGCTGAGGGAAGTCGGCCTGACTATTTATATTCTCCTTTATGACTTCCCACTCTTCGGCCTGGCTTTCGTGATCGCCCCGATGACCGAGATTGGCGAGCTCCTTGATGGTTTCCTGGGCGCGCGCCACCACCAGCAGACGAATGTCTTTGGCGGCGTATTGGGGCGGCAATCCGGTGGCCAGCGCTTTCAACAGACGCAAACGGTCGAGCAAAGCGTTGAGCTGACGTTGCCGGGCGTCCTTCGCCTTTTCGCGCCACTGTCCCAAGTAAATCAGAAGCAACACCAAAATAATGACGCCGCCTATTAAGGCGGTAATATTCGTTGCAGACATCTGGGTCGTATATTTTCTATATAAATTTAGAACTTACGGAAAGTATAGATGAAACTGGGAAAGTCTACGGATTTCTGCAAAAAAATGTCTGTCTGGGTGGAGAAGGCGGCTGCCTGACGAAACTACGCCGATAGAGACTTTGGCGTTACAAAAAGCTGCAAAATTCCCCGCGTTTGCGATATGTCGGACCAGCGTTCCATGTCAAAGCGGACTTGAGCGACGCCGCAGGTGGGGAGGTTAGCGATGCGGCTGTCGGAAATAGCGTTTAGCAGGTCTGTAAAACCGGGATTGTGTCCAATAATTGTGAGATTGGCTTGCGTTTGCTGTTTGATCAGAGCCAGGAGTGTGGTGTAATCCGCCTCGTAAATTTTGGCGTCCTCCTGCGCTACTTTTAATAGCGCGGGATTGTCCTGGCCCAGTAATTGCAGAGTTTGCCGGGTTCTGCGTGAAGGACTCAGCAGGCATACATCGGTGGAGAATTTCATATTCTTCAGCAAACCGCCAATCCTGGGCGCGTCCCTTAATCCCCGTTTTCCCAGCGGCCTTTCCAAATCAGGCAGTTGTGAATTTTCCCAGGAGGATTTTGCGTGACGGATCAGGGTTAGGGTGTGCATGAGGGGCTGCCGGAATTTGCGCGAACTCGTATTTATAACGTGAAAATTATTCTGCCATCAATTAATTCAGGCGTGCGTCAACATTGTGCGTCGATGGAGAATTGTAATAGCATCCGCACTGTAATGATAAAAAGATCGTTCAGTCCTAGATCTACCAAGGATAATTATATGAAAAAAACTATAATTGCTGCTTGTATGGGGTTAACTTTGGTTCAGCCGGCGATCGCCGCGGACTTCAAACCGGCCGTTGTTTACGATAAAGCCGGCAAGTTCGACAAGTCATTCAATGAGGCGGTTTTTCGAGGAGCGGAGAAGTTTAAAAAGGACACCGGCGTTGAAGTGAAAGAGGTGGAGCCTACTAATGAGGCTCAGGTTGAGCAAGGTCTCGAGAAGTTAGCTCGTCGCGGCTCCAGCCCAATTGTAGCGGTTGGTTTCAGCCAGGCGAATGCGGTGTCTTCAGTCTCCGCAAAATATCCAGACGTTCAGTTCACTTTGATCGACATGGTTGTGGATAATCCTAACGTTCACTCCATCGTGTTCAAAGAACATGAAGGTTCATTTTTGGTCGGCGCATTGGCGGCGATGAAGTCCGCAACCGGTAAAGTCGGTTTTATCGGCGGTATGGACATCCCTCTGATTCGTAAGTTTGGCTGCGGCTTCGAGCAGGGCGCCAAGTACGAAAATCCGAAAGCGGAAGTTTTCACTAACATGATCGGCTCCACCGGCGCGGCGTTCAATAACCCGGGCAAAGCGGCGGAACTCGCCAAGAGTCAGTTTGACAGCGGCGCGGACGTTATCTTCGCAGCGGCCGGCAGCAGCGGCAGCGGCGTATACCAGGCGGCCAAAGACGTGGGCAAATACGCTATCGGCGTAGACAGCAACCAGAACCACCTGCATCCAGGCACCATGCTGACTTCTATGGTCAAGCGTGTTGACGTAGCGGCGTACAGCAACTGGATGGCGGCCAAAGACGGCAAGTGGGAGCCAGGCGTTGAAGCCTTAGGGTTGGCGGAAAACGGCGTTGATTGGGCGCTGGACGAACACAACCGCTCGCTGGTGACCAAGGAAATGGAAGAGAAGGTCAATCAGATCAAGGCGGATATCATTTCCGGCAAGATCAAAGTGCACGACTACATGTCTGACAACAGCTGCAAATACTAAGCGGGTTGTGAATTTAACGACGGCGTTGTAAGCGCCGCCACGAAAGAAATATCGCCGGGCGTGAAGGGCCCGAAGCCGGGTTTTTAGACGCCCCGGGACAAGTTTTTTCTTGCCCGGGTCTGTCATTTATCTTGACTACTTGGTCAGAAAAATGAGAAAAAACCCTGCGCGGGTGCTTAAGCCCGGCGGATTTCCGAGTAAACTAACAACCGATAAACCAATTCGGGATTTCCCATTTCCATGACTAGTAACGCATTGCAGCTTGAGAGTATCAGCAAGCGGTTCGGCGCTGTATTGGCTAATTCGGACGTTAGCCTTTCCGTCGAACAGGGAACTATACACGGCGTCATTGGTGAAAACGGCGCAGGTAAGTCGACCCTGATGAGCATACTCTACGGCTTTTATCAGGCGGACAGCGGTTCCATCAAAGTTTTCGGCAAGGAAGCAAAAATCCACGATTCTCAGGACGCCATCGACGTCGGCATCGGCATGGTGCATCAGCACTTCATGCTGGTGGATACCTTCACTGTGCTGGAGAACATTACTCTGGGTTGCGAAGGCAGCATGTTGCTGAGCAAGGGCCAGGCGCAGGCGCGCGAGGCTTTGAGTAAACTGTCCCGGGAGTACAACCTTAAAGTTGACCCTGACGCCCTGGTTGGCGAGCTGCCGGTCGGCGTACAGCAGCGGGTGGAAATCCTGAAGGCGCTGTACAAAGGCGCAAAAATTCTGATCCTGGACGAGCCCACCGGCGTACTGACGCCGCAGGAAACAGACGACCTGTTCAAGATACTGTTATCTCTGAAAGAGCAGGGCGTGACCGTCCTTTTGATCACACACAAACTGAAAGAAATCATGCACGTGACGGACAATGTGTCCGTTATGCGTCAAGGCAAGATGGTGGCCCATCGCCATACAGCGGAAACCAACCCCGAAGAGCTCGCTGAGCTGATGGTCGGGCGCAAGGTGGTACTGCAATTAGAGAAGCCTGCGACGGATGCCGGCTCCAAAGCGCTCACCGTCTCCAACCTGAAAGTGCGCGACGCCCAAGGCATTGAGCGGGTGAAAGGAGTTTCCTTTGAAGTCGCAGCTGGCGAAATAGTCGGCATCGCAGGGGTGTCCGGCAACGGGCAGACCGAGCTGATGGAAGCGCTGGCGGGTATGGTCTCGCCGGAATCCGGGGAAATTCGCTACGGCGACCTGTTAATTTCCGCTGATCATAAAGTCTGCCCCTCTGAGATGCGCAAAGCCGGCGTGGCCCACGTGCCGGAAGACCGCCATCGGGTCGGCCTGGTGACTTCCTTCAGCGCCAGCGAAAACGCCATTCTGGGCTATCATCGCAGCTCCGCCTGGAATAGTAAGGGCGTACTAAGTAGCTCCACTGTTGGTAAGCACTGCGCGGAATTGATGGCCGATTTCGACGTACGTCCGCAGGACCCAACCCTTAAATGCGCCAACTTCTCCGGCGGCAACCAGCAGAAACTTATCCTCGCCCGTGAACTCGATCAGACGCCTAAAGTGTTGCTGGTAGGCCAGCCAACGCGCGGCGTGGACATCGGCGCGATTGAGTTTATCCATCAGCGTCTGTTGGATATGCGCAACCGCGGCGGCGCCATTCTGTTGGTATCCGTTGAGCTGGATGAGATTCTTTCTCTGAGCGACCGCATCATCGTCATGTGCGACGGCCGCGTCACTGGAGAGTTAGCCGCCTCGGAGGCGGATGAATGTACGCTGGGGCTGATGATGTCGTCGTCCCGGGATATCAACGCCAGCGAAGAGAAAGAATAATGAAAGGTCTGGATCGTAATTTGCCCACTTGGGTCAATGTCGGCTTGTTGCCGCTGTTGAACGTCGTTACCGCATTGCTGATATCCGCCGTGGTGTTCTGGCTGATCGACGTTAACCCGCTGGAAGCGGCTGAAATTCTGTTGTACGGCGCCTTTGGCTATCAGGAAGGCATAGGGTTTACGCTGTATTACACCACTAACTTCATCTTTACTGGTCTGGCTGTAGCGATCGCTTTCCACGTCGGTCTTTTCAATATCGGCGGCGAAGGTCAGGCCTACATTGGCGGCCTTGGCGTCGGCCTGCTGTGTCTGGCGTTGGACGCCTCCGTGCCCGGGCCGGTGTTGCTGTTGCTGAGCACTCTGGCCGCTGCGCTGTTCGGGGCCGCCTGGGCGTTTATCCCGGGCTGGCTGCAAGCCTATCGCGGCAGCCACATCGTTATCACCACGATCATGTTCAACTTCCTGGCGTCATCGCTGATGGTTTATCTCATGGTGAACGTGCTGCGTGAACCGGGACAGATGGCGCCGCAAAGTCGCGCCCTGGCGGAAACCGCCTGGCTGCCTTTTATGCATGACTTGTTCGCGGCGATTGGCATTGAGTTTGAACGCTCTCCATTGAACATTTCTCTGTTCCTGGCTTTGCTGTGCGCATTTGGGGCCTGGGTATTTATCTGGAAAACCAAGTGGGGTTATGAGATTCGCACCGTCGGCAGCAACCAGCAGGCGGCGGTCTACGCGGGTATCAAACCTGCGCGGGTGATGTTGCTGGCCATGGCGATTTCCGGCGCCTTGGCGGGCTTCGTCGGCGTTAATGAAATCAATGGCGTGCAGCATCGTCTGTTACTGGATTTCCATTATGGATATGGGTTTGCAGGCATTGCGGTCGCTCTGATGGGGCGCAATCATCCCATCGGCATCGTGCTGGCGGCGCTGTTGTTCGGCGCGTTGTATCAGGGCGGAGCTGAGCTGGCTTTTGAAATGTCCAACGTGAACCGGGACATCGTCGTGGTCATGCAGGGTCTGGTTATTTTGTTCTGTGGCGCCTTGGAGTTTTTGTATAAGCCCTTGATCGCCAATATGTTCAAGGAGAAAACGGCATGATTGATACCTTGATTCTCACTTTGGACGCCACCATGCGCGTGTCCACGCCTCTGATTTTCGCCGCCTTCGCAGGCATGTTTTCCGAGCGTTCCGGCGTGGTGGACATCAGCCTGGAAGGTAAAATGCTGGCGGCTGCGTTCACTGCGGCGGCGGTCGCTTACCTGACCAATTCCGCATGGCTGGGTCTGGGCGCGGCCATTATGGTTTCCGTGTCTCTGGCGATGTTGCACGGCGTCGCCTGTGTCACGTTCCGTGGTAATCAGGTCGTCAGCGGCGTGGCTATCAATATTCTGGCTGCGGGTCTGACGATGACGCTGGGCCTAAGCTGGTTCAAGCAGGGCGGACAGACTCCACAGCTGACTGACGCTGCCCGCTTTTCCATTATTGAGTTCCCGGGCGCGGAGATGATGAGAGATGTGCCGGTAATCGGCGGCATCTATTCTGAAATGCTCAGCGGCCACAATATCTTTGTTTACTTGGCCTTTTTGGTCGTGCCGTTCTCCTGGTGGCTGTTGTTCCGCACGCGTTTCGGCTTGCGTCTGAGAGCTGTTGGCGAAAACCCGAAAGCAGTGGATACCGCAGGTATTTCCGTGCATCGCATGCGCTACGCCGCATTACTATGCGCAGGCATTTTGTGCGGTTTCGCCGGAGCCTATATCTCCTCCGCTCAGAATGCGCAGTTCGTACGCGATATGACGGCCGGGCAGGGCTTTATCGCGCTGGCGGCGCTGATTTTTGGTAAGTGGCGTCCTCTGCCTGTTCTGGGCGCCTGTCTGCTGTTCGGATTCCTCGACGCTGTCGCCGTGCGCTTGCAGGGCGTGGAAATTCCCGGGTTGGGTAAGGCGCCGATTCAGTTGATTGAGGCGTTGCCATACATCCTGACGGTAGTTCTGCTGGCGGGCTTCTTTGGCAAAGCGGTGGCGCCCAAGGCGATCGGCTTGCCTTATGTGAAAGAACGTTAGGTCAAACACTGATAAAGACATATCTGCGTCGCCAGGGCTCTGACCATTTGGCCTTGGCGACGACCTAAGGAAGACTATGAAAGTTCTGAATTTCGGTTCTATTAATATTGATTATGTCTACCGGGTGCCTCACTTTGTGCGCCCGGGGGAAACGCTGGCCAGCGACTCGCTGTCGACAGTGTTGGGCGGCAAAGGCGCTAATCAAGCCATCGCCTTGGCGCGCGCGGGCGTTCAAACCGCCCATTTGGGGCGAGTGTCCGCGGCGGATGCCTGGGCGGTAGACCTGATGCGCGAAAGCGGCGTGGATGTCGCCACCGTCTCACAAATCGCTGAGCCCAGCGGTCACGCCATCATTCAGGTGGATGACGCGGGTGAAAACGCCATCGTGTTGTTTGGCGGCGCCAACCGCAGCTTTTCTCAAGAAGAGGTGGTCTCCGCTGTGTCCGCTCTGGACGAAGGCGACTGGCTGCTCATGCAAAACGAATGTAATGGTGTGGAATGGGCGATTGCCGCCGCAGCAGAGCGTAAGGTGAAAATTGCGTTCAACCCTGCGCCGATGACGAAAGACGTCAAGACGCTGCCTTTGCAGCAGGTTGATCTGTTGATTCTCAACGCGATGGAAGCCTGCGACCTGGCGGAAACCGCAGATGCGGACGCCGCATTACAAGCCTTGGCGAGCAAATACCCAAACACTACGGTTGTGGTGACACTGGGTGGCGAAGGCGCTTTGGTCATGCACGGCGGCGAGATTGTCACCCGTCCGGCGGATAAAGTGACGCCTGTGGACACCACGGGCGCCGGCGACACCTTTGTCGGTTATTTCCTGGCTTCGCTTATTTCCGGTTATGAACATTCCGCCGCTCTGGCCAGGGCGGTTAAAGCGGCCGGCATTGCGGTCACCCGCCCCGGCGCTTCTCCTAGTATTCCAACCGCCCAGGAGGTGGATTGATTTATGTACCCAATTATTATCGATACGGATCCCGGTGTAGATGACGCGATGGCGATCGCCTTCGCCCTGGCGCATCCTGAGATTGAACTGGTGGGCCTGACCACTGTTTTCGGCAATGTGCCGGTTGCTCGCGCCACCCGCAACGCGCTGGCTTTGGCGGAGCATTTTGGTGTCCCCAATCTGCCAGTGGCGCAAGGCGCCAAATACCCTCTGGTGCAGTCGCCGCTGCCGCACCCTGACTTTGTTCACGGCGCGGACGGTCTGGGCAACATGGATTATGACGCTCCTCAAGGACAAGCCGTGGCGCAAAGCGCAGCGGAGTTTATCGTTGAACAGGCCAATCGCCTGAATGGCGAGCTGACTGTCGTGGCGATTGGACCGCTGACTAACTTGGCGCTGGCGCTCAAACTGGACCCGGACCTGCCCAGCAAGTTGCGTTCTCTGGTGATCATGGGCGGAGCTGTAGACGAACCAGGAAACGTATCGCCTATCGCCGAAGCGAACTTCCTGTCTGACCCTCACGCCGCGGACGTGGTGTTGGGTGCGGACTGGCCGGCGGTTATCGTTGGCCTGGATGTAACGCATAAAATCATTCTTACGGACGGCAATCTGGCGCAACTGCGCGACAACGCCGGTGAAACTGGTAAATTGCTGTGGGAAACCAGCCGTTTTTACGTGAATTATTATTCCAATACCGGCGCAGCGTCCGACCATGACGAAGCAGGCTGCTGTATGCACGACGCCGCTGCGGTGGCTTATGTGGTGGCTCCGGAACTGTTCACCTGCATCAGCGGACCTGTGCGGGTTATTAGTGAAGGGGTTGGAGCAGGGCAATTGACGATTAATCGCAAGGGCTACACCTATCTGCTCAAGCATTGGGAAGACCGTCCCGCCGCCAAGGTCTGTATGGACCTGGAGGTGGAGAAAGTACGTTCTTTGTTCCTGGATACGATCATCCAGCACAAAGTGCGCTGAACTGATAAATAGAATAATGACGGTAACGAACTTCTCATGATAAAAGGCCCTTGTACTCCAAGGGCCTTTTGCGAAGTGAGCGTTACTGAGCGGCCACGGGCGTTTAAGAATAACTCAGCTTAGGGCTTGGGTCTGTTGGCGATTGCTTTCGCCACCCCTTTTTGGCTATTTTCCCTTTCTCATTGCCGGAGACGCGATTCGGCGGCGTAGCCAGCTCGCCGGGGTCTTCACTGTGAGTAATGAAATATGTTTCAAAATCGGCGCTGTTCCCAAAGGACAACGGGCCCGGATATAAAAACAGAAAGGAAAAACACATGGTAGCAAAGCAACGCAAACTGGGCCTGGCCATTCTGGCGGCCTGTTCATTGACGGTCGTCGCCTGCGCCCCGATGCAAACGGGTCCGCAGAAAGACAAGACGTACCATATCACCCTCCTGCACACCAATGATCATCACGGCCGCTTCTGGCCCAACAAGTACGGCGAGTACGGCCTGGCGGCGCGTAAGTCTCTGGTGGATGAGATTCGTCAGGAGGTGACGGCGGAAGGCGGTCATGTGCTGCTGCTGTCCGGCGGCGATATTAACACTGGCGTTCCTGAGTCTGATTTGCAGGACGCTGAGCCGGATTTCAAAGGGATGAACATGGTCGGTTACGACGCCATGGCGATCGGCAACCATGAGTTTGACAACCCGATCGACATTTTGCGTATGCAGGAACAGTGGGCGAACTTTCCATTCCTGGCGGCGAATATCTACGACTCCAACGGCAAGCGCCTGTTCGAACCCTATAAAATCTTCAACGTCGATGGTCTGCGCATTGGCGTAATGGGTCTGACGACGGAAGACACCAAGAAGCTGGGCAACCCTGAATTTATTGACGCAGTTCAGTTCACCAAGCCTTCTGACGAAGCGGCGAAAGTACTGCCAGAGTTAAAGAAAAAGGCGGACGTCGTTATCGCGGCGACCCATATGGGCCACTACGTTGACGCTAATTACGGCATCAACGCTCCAGGCGACGTTACTTTGGCCAGAACCGTTTCCGGCATCGACGTGATCGTTGGCGGCCACTCCCAGGACCCCGTGTGTATGACTGGTGAGAACCAGCGGAATGAGTCCTACAAGCCGGGTGATCCCTGTATGCCGGATGTGCAGAACGGCACGCTGATCATGCAGGCCCATGAGTGGGGCAAATACGTGGGGCGTGCGGATCTGGAATACCGCAATGGCGAATTGAAACTGGTTAAATATCAGTTGATTCCGGTTAACCTGAAGAAGAAGGTTAAAAACGCGCAGGGTGAAGACGAGCGCGTGTTCGTGACCGAAGAGATCAAACCGGATCAGAAAGTGTTGGCCTTCCTGCAACCCTACCAGGACAAAGGTCAGGAGCAGCTGAATCAGGTCGTGGGCGATGTTGACAAGCGTTTGGAAGGCGACCGCAAAGTGGTGCGTTTCAAACCGACCAACCTGGGTCACCTGATTGCGGCGGCGCAAATGGAAAAGGTGAAAGCGGATCTGGCGGTGATGAACTCTGGCGGCGTACGCGACAGCATCGACGCAGGCCCGATCACTTACAAAGAAGTGCTGATGGTGCAGCCTTTCGCCAACATGGTGAGTTCCGTAGACCTGAGCGGCAAAGAGCTGCTGGACTACCTGCGCATTGTGGCGGAGAAGCCAGTAGATAGCGGCGCGTTCGCTCAGTTCGCCGGTGTGCAGCTGCAAGTAGTTGGCGGCAAACTGAAGTCCGCCAAGGTAAACGGCAAGCCTATCAATCCGAAGCAGACTTATCGTATGGCTATCAATAGCTATATCGCTTCCGGCGGTGACGGCTATCCGAAAATCGACACTCATCCGGGCTACGTGAACAGTGGGTTTGTCGACGCGGAAGTGTTGATGAGCTATCTGAAGAAACACTCCCCGGTTAAAGCGGCGGATCACGAAAAAGCGGAAGTTATCCGTAAGTAAGCTTTCCTGAAGTGAAAGCGCTTCAGCTTCCCCTTTCTTCCAGCGTAAAGCATAACAGGAGGAAGGGGAGGTCTGATTTCCTCTTCTTCTGTATTTCCCGTCCAGAAAAAACTAATCCGTCCGGCGATACATTACATCAGTTCGCAGCACATATTTGATTCCAGCTTTGACCTCGCAGCCTTCATGAAATATCTCGTGCTGAAACGCCAGCGCCAGACCCGCCTTGGGCGAAATTGTGACTTCCGGCGTCACAAAAAATCCCGTCTCGCCGCCAGCTTCAACTTCATTCAGATATAGCAGCAAGGTGTAAAAGCTACGCTCATTTTCCGAACGTCCGTAAAAGCCATCAGAGTGAGGAGCGAACTTCATCCCTGGTTTGTATCGGTAGCATCGGAACAACTCATTCAACCCTGCAATAGACCATCCAAACACCGTCTGAGGCAGCTCGCTTTTTAGTTTCTGGTACAGGTAGTAGGCGTAGTCGGGATCGTTTTTCATCACCCTTTCGTTATTTCGATAATCCGGTCTATAGATTTCGCCTTTATGTGTGTGAAGAGGGGCGGCTTTGGGGTTTTGATCGTCAATGTATTGAATCCAGTCAAGGCATTCCGGCGCCGGAATAGCCTCTTCCACGGTGGAAATATAGGGAGCGCTATGATCGATGTTCATATGGATTTTGTAGGTTGGATTATTAGAGGAAGAGAGCGTTTTATAACGGCGCTAATTTTACCATTTTTTGCGTGTTTTCAGGGTTTTTTGTTAGCTCTTTTTGTCGTCTAAGTATTTGAAAATAAAATATTTAATTTAGTTTTTTTGTGGGGTCGTCAGAGGGTGGTTGAAGTGTAGGTTGGACCTTTCGACGGACTAAATCCATTTGTTAGTCCTGAAAACGACAGGACCTGCGCATGGCAGGCCCGGTCTCTGTCTCCTTTTGGTTCGTCAAAGACGCGCTGTAATTATTCCTTCTTCAAATAAGCGCCCGGACATGCCCAGATATGCGCATCAGTCAGTGGCTGATAGAAGACCCAGAGAGTGTCTTTAAGCGTCGCTATGGCGAGAGGCGTATCTGAGTTGCGGAATACGCCGGAGACCGCGCTGGAGCCGCTCCAGCCCGCCTCAGCCAGGGTGCCGTACCCATTGCTGGTGGTGTCGTTTTCGGCCGGGTTATAGGAAACCAGGTTGGCGGGCGTCAGCGTGCCGCTGATGGAGAAAGTTTCGAATAACAGTTGTCCGTTAGCCGGTCCATCGGAGCGTCGGTTGTGCGTCAGATAAACGACACCATTCAGGGTTGCGGCCGCTAATTCTCCTGAAGCGCCGACGCCTTCGGCCACCGGTTCATCTTCGTTCGGCGTCACTGGATTGGGCGCTTCGCTGAAGTGATTCAGAGAGAAGGCGCTGGCGGACCATTGATTCACGGTGGTGTCGTCATAGGGGCCGGCGTATTTGCTGTTCTCCACTGTCACTTTATTGAATTCCCCGGTGTTGTAGCTCATGCAGGCTAACTGTCCGGTTTTCACAATTTTATAGATCAACAAAATGGTGGGCCCGAGGGCTGTGAGTGTGAAAGGTCCTTCGCTGTGGGTGCAAATAGCGGGGGAAGGACCCTGCCAGGCTCCATTGTTGAAGGTCAGGCTGTGCAATTGCTGAGTCGCATTATCGCGGTAGACCAGCATAAATCCTGACTGGTGCGGGATGCTGGTCAGAGCAATTTCTTCGACTTCTCCGGTATCGGGCGTTTCCGCCAGCCGCCAGCCGTTTTCAAGATCATAGTGCTTGATGATCAATCGCTTATTTGAGTCCCGATAGGCCAGCGCGAGCCCGTCTGCATTGGAGGCCAAATGCAGATAGCCATCGCCATCCTCGGCGACAGTGACTTCAGGCGACCATCTATGACCGTCAAACACAGAGTGCTTCAGCGTTCCATCTATGTCCGCGCTGACCACATAGAGTTCATCCTGGTAGGCGGCGGCGCTCAGGTTCTGCTTGCCGCCAAGGGGCGTTTCCCGTGGAGGCAGCCATTGGAAGGATTTACCCCACAGGAACTGAAACCAATTGGCGTCCCTGTCGTTTTTCTGCAGATTGCCCAGGTTGAAGTTCTTTTCGATGGTTTTAAGCAGGCTGTAATGGTTATAGCCTTCCGCCTGTTTGCCGGGCTTGATCATGTCCCCGAGAAGAACGGTATAGATTTGATTGGGACCATCGTAGGTGTACTTTTTGCCTTTGTCGTAAAAGGCTTCGAAGTCGGCTTCGTCGTAGGTGACCACCACCAGGGTTTTCGGCGGCAGTTTACTGTTAGGGCCGGGAAAGTTCAGACCGGAGAAGAAGGATTGCAACCATCTCGCCTGCTGGTCGACTAATACCGGTGCGCGCTCGCCATTTAAGCTGTCATTGAGGGTGCCCACCAGGTAATGGCCGTCGTTCCACATATTGGGCGTGAACCACGCATATTCAGGAAAGTCGTTATTGAGCAGGTCGCGCCAGAACCCGGCTTCGTTGTCTATTTTTTTCCAGCGCTCCTGATTGTCCAGGATGTTCTGGAAGGACGAAAACGGATTGTGTTTGATCACATAGGGATAGTGGTCGCGAGGCTTGAAGTTTTCAGGAACCCAGGGCGTATCGTCAGGGACGTAGCTGTCCATATAGGCTTTCCAGCGCAAATTCAGCGGAGAGGCCTCGATAAGATCCACAATCGTCTTTTGCGGGAGAGGCTGGGGCTGGTCGTCATCGCTGACATTGCAGAGTTCTCCCGCAATGGAAGTAATGTAGTTGGTCTGAGAGGGATGCATGACGCCGAAGCTGTTGGTCAGCTCAATTCCCTGAGCGGCCAGATTACGCATGTATTCGTTTTCCTGCACGTAACCCCGGTACTCGTTCTCAAACATGATGATCAGGACATGATCAAAGACGCGCTCTTCCATAAAACCTCCCTATTCGCTTTGGGCGGATAAACTGTACTGGCGGAGTGAAACTTCAACTTTTGGTTGCGGAAATGAGTGCCCACGTGATCTGGATTTTTCGCAGGGAATGCAGTCAGTGAGTCCGATAAGAATGCATTCAGTGATGGGGGAGTAAAGGGGGCTGGAGTTTGATCGAGACAAATTGTCTAACCCGTCCATAGAGGGCTCCCTGGGCTTTGATCCACTAACCACTTGCTTCCGCACAGCAATCGGAAGCCACTTTTTTGTCTTCTATTGAAAGTTAGTATAGACCGTTTATTGATCAGTACGTGACGTCAAGGCGGGTGCTTCTCGTTACGCCGGTAACAGCCAGGGTTGCGTCAGGCGTTCCGGGCTTAAGTCGCTTCGGAAAACGGATGATTAACCGGCGTTGTAGGGGAATAGCGTTTGCGAGTCTCTGTTCCATTCGAACAGCGTTTCGTGTGACTTAGCGGATGCTGGCCATCCTTTTTCCAGCGCTGACTCGATCACTTTTCTGACTTCGGCGGGAGTGATCGGTCTCAACTCAAATAGCTCCTCTGCTTTTTCTGGAGGGCATGCGATCACGGGGCCGAAGTTGAGCCAGGGGTCATCAAAACGTGTGGTGACAATCAGCTTCTGACTTTTGTTATCAGAAAGCCAGATTGTGAGTCGCAGATATCCGGTCTCTTCTTTCAAGCATCTCTCATGCGAAATGACGTAGATGAAAGTGAGTTCACTCACCGAAATTTTGCGAAGTTTGCTTTTCATCAATAAGACGGCTCGATTGGCGTAGCTGACGCTCAATCTAACAAAAAAAAGGCGACCTTGCGGCCGCCTTTTTTCGGGGACTTAGCGTGAAAATCGGTTCTTAGTGGAACTGATCTTCTTCAGTTGAGCCGGTCAGAGCGGTTACTGAAGACTGACCGCCTTGGATAACGGTGGTCATGTCGTCGAAGTAGCCGGTGCCGACTTCTTGCTGGTGAGCAACGAAGGTGTAACCTCGTTCCGCAGCAGCAAATTCGGTTTCCTGCAGTTCCACGTATGCGGACATGTCGTTGCGAGCGTACTTGTACGCCAAGTCGAACATGTTGTACCACATGTTGTGGATGCCCGCCAAAGTGATGAACTGGAACTTGTAGCCCATGGCTGACAGTTCGCGCTGGAACTTGGCGATAGTGGCGTCGTCCAGGTTCTTCTTCCAGTTGAAGGAAGGAGAGCAGTTGTAGGACAACAGTTGGTCTGGGTATTCCTTCTTGATCGCTTCCGCGAATTTCCTGGCTTCAGCCAGATCCGGCGTCGCCGTTTCACACCACAGCAGGTCGGCGTATGGCGCGTAAGCCAGGCCGCGAGCGATGGCTTGGTCAATACCGGCTTTAACGCGGTAGAAACCTTCAGAAGTACGGTCGCCAGTGACGAACGGCTTGTCGTAGTCGTCGCAGTCGGAAGTCAGCAGATCCGCCGCGTTGGCGTCAGTACGCGCCAGAACGATGGTGGATGTGCCGGAAACGTCAGCGGCCAGACGGGCTGCGATCAGTTTCTGTACAGCTTCTTGAGTCGGAACCAGAACTTTTCCGCCCATGTGGCCACACTTCTTAACGGAAGCCAACTGGTCTTCGAAGTGAACGCCGGAAGCGCCTGCTTCGATCATGGCGCGCATCAGTTCGTAAGCGTTCAATACGCCGCCGAAACCGGCTTCCGCGTCAGCAACGATCGGAGCGAAGTAATCGATGTAGCCTTCGTCGCCTGGGTTCAAGCCTTTTTTCCACTGAATCTGGTCAGCGCGACGGAAAGAGTTGTTGATGCGCTTAACGACTGCTGGAACAGAGTCCACCGGGTACAGAGACTGATCCGGGAACATGGACATGTAAGAGTTGTTGTCCGCAGCAACCTGCCAGCCTGACAGGTAGATAGCCTGGATGCCGGCTTTAACCTGCTGTACAGCCTGACCGCCGGTCAGAGCGCCCATGGCGTTGACGAAGTCCTTCTCAGGACGAAAAGCGGGTTTGGCGCCTTCATTGATCAGCTTCCACAGCTTCTCAGCGCCGCGCTTGGCGATAGTGTTTTCGATTTTCAGGGAACCACGCAGGCGCACTACGTCTTCAGCAGAGTAGGTGCGTCTTACGCCTTTCCAACGTGGGTTTTCCGCCCAGTCCTTCTCGATGGCTGCTATTTCTTCAGCGCGATTGTAATTTCCAGTTGTCATCGCTCAACGACCCTCTTTTGGTTTAGTCGAATTTTTGTACGAGACAAAGTGTACGACTTTAGTCATAATTTCTTAAATTTATAGTTTTTATTTTCGGTATTCGTGAAATGAATGTAAGCCGTATCGATCTGAATTTATTGGTTTTTCTTGATGTTTTGCTACGGGAAAAAAGCGTCACCAAGGCGGCGAATCACTTGGGAATCACCCAGCCGGCCATGAGTAATGGTCTGCGTCGTCTGCGGGATATGTTCGGCGATCCATTGCTGGTGCGCACCAGTGAGGGCATGACGGCGACGGCCCGCGCGCTGGAGTTGCAGCCGATGGTGCGGTCGATATTGTCCGATATAGATATGGTGGTGCAGCCGAAGGAAGTATTTTCGCCGTCGACCAGCCGCCGCGTCTTTCGCATTATGGCCAGCGACTATGCGGAAAGCACCCTGATCCCCGCTTTGTTACGCCGTTTGCGCAGAGTGGCGCCGAATATCATCCTGGACGTGCTGACCCCCAGCGACGTCACCTTTCTCGATGTGGAGCAGGGCAGAGTGGATATGGCGATCAACCGCTTTGACAAAATGCCCCAGTCTTTTCACCAGAAAACCATTTGGGAGGACAGCTTTTCCTGCCTGTTGAGCGTGCATAACCCGTTGGTGTTCGATTTCACTCTGGAGAATTATCTCAACGCCAATCATATCTGGGTCAGTAAAACCGGTTTTGGCGTGGGGGTGGGCGTTAACCCCAAGGATGTGCAGCGTTTGGGATGGGTGGATGAGGCGCTGACCCGGTTAGGGCGAAAACGGAAGATCAGCGTGTTTACCCGCCACTATCAGGTGGCGATGTTGCTCGCTCAGCAGCATGATCTGATCGCCACCTTGCCGAGTCGCGCCGCGTTGTTGACTCTGGACAGCCCGGGCGTCGTGGTTAAAGAGCCGCCTTTTCCCATTCCGCCGATCGAGCTGAAAATGGCGTGGAGCCCGCTGTTGCAGAACAACTCAGACCACCGCTGGCTGCGTCAACTGATCACTGAAGCCGCCAACGAACCCGAAGAGAGGGAGACCCGAGCCAAGGACTGATAATCATGCCATGCGCTCTTGCCATCGGCGACTCAGGATTTTTGCATGACATCCACCAGCTTATTGTTCAGCTCCAATATCTGCTTGGCCATATTTTCCATTAGCGCCAGACAGGTGCGCGGCTGATTGCGAATCAGAAAAATAAACTCGTCCATGGGGGCGGACATGACGGTGCAAGGGCGGTCGGCGATGACCGTGGCGGTGCGGGGCGTTTTGGTCAATGCCGCCATGGCGCCGAAAATCTCATTGGGGCCGACTTTGCCGACCAATTGATCCTTTACGTACACCGACGCCTCGCCGCTGATCAGGTCAAACACTTCATCGGCGGTATCGCCCTCACGTATGATCACTTCTCCCTGTTTGAACGACTTGAAGGAAGTGTGGGTTTCATTCTGCGTGTCGAGACCGTGGCAGCAGGCTTCGGCGAAAAAAGCCGAGATCTGCATGAGATATTCTTTGAAGTGCGCCGAGCCTGCGGCGGCGTCGCGAAAACGCTTCTTGCTGATCTGGGCCAGGGTGGCGGGGCCGTCCGAGCGAATGACTGGCTCAGGGAAGCCCGACAGCACCTGAATGCCGATCAGGTCTCCGGTCTCGAAATGATAAATCGGGCGGTCATCCGTCACCGCCTCCAGCTCGCCTGACTCGACGAAGTATAAATAGTCGCCATCGAACTCCCGATACAGGTCGTCGATGTAGTCGAATTTGACGCTATCGCACAGCATCTTGATGGCGTCGTACAGCTTGGCGCTGCTCTGGGTGACGTTTGCGCCCAGGGCCTGCAGCCTGTCCGTTGTGCTATTGATGAAACGCATGGTGTTAGTTCCCCCACAGAGACGGACTATTGTTGTTCCATAAGCAAAAGGCCTTCCACATGAACGTCTGGATCGTCAAATTGCTGCAAGTCGAAGGAGCCGGCGAAGGCGTCTCCCGGCGTTGCGAAAATGCCGTTGAGATTACCGGTGACGCAGCCGCTGCAATTGACCGAACCGCTGATATCCCCGTTCAACACGTTCAAATAGGCCTGGGCGTCCTGATAAGAGCCTGACAACTGGCTGCTCCAGTTCTGGCTGGCGGTGCTGATGTCCAGCAGGCCATTGCTGATGACGCCGCTATCGAAATCCACTTGAAAGGAGCCATTGACTGCGGTGACCGCTCCGTCTGAGCCGCTGCCGATAAAGTCGCCGGTGGTGGCGAAATTAGCGGTTCCCGTCAGGTCGGCGGTGTTGGCGGCTTCCGCTGTCAGCCAGTAGATGGAGCGCTCCTCGGATCTGAAAACGTCAGGGTTGGCTACGTCGTCATATATGTTCACGCCGGCGCTGGCGGATGACTTCCAGAGTCCCCAGCTGATGTTGCTGCGGCCACCCACGCTGGGATCGAATTTTTCCAGAACGGCGTCGCCCCGTCGCACCACTGTGTATGGCTCCGGGAAGTTATCCGGGTCGAAAAACATCACGGTGGAGGGCGGGCTGCCGGAGCCGGGCTCATCCACATCCGGCAGAAGGAAAACCGGCTCGCCGTTAGCGTCGAACACCATTTTCAGGTTGGCGGACTGGGAACCGTCGATGCTGCCGTAGCCGTAAGTGCCCTCCATGATGCCGCCCAGGGTGCCGGCGATATCCGTGCTGGAGGCGGAGGAGGAGATGGGATCATAGGTCACCAGACCAAACAGTAAGGTGACGTCTCCAGTGGTGGTGTAGAACTCCAGTTTGCCAGGATTCTGCATGGATTCGCGCACGCCGATGGGCGCGCCGGAGAGGGACAGGTCGTCGTCAATATCCGCGATGAGGCCGGCCAGATCGGTAATGTTGTCTTGCAGCATGATTGTGATGGTATTAATCGGCGGCGTGCCGCCGGAGCTACTGAAGGAATATTCGATGTTGAACGTCACCGGCCCCGCGCTGGTGTAATCGAAAGGCGTGATCGTCTGGGGGGCGATGATGGTGGCGAGTATCTCTGCGCCAGCCCCGGTCACCACGGCGGCGCCGAATATGCGGTCATTGATGAACTGCTCATACTCGGCGACGGTCAGGCGCGGGTCCTGAATGGCGGGGCCGGAGTTGTCGCCAGAGGGGGCTGGCGTCAGTCCGCCGCTCAAGTCAGGATTGGTGTCGGTGAAGTTGGTGGTTTCCGGATCACTGACAAGGTTAACGGGATTGGACTCGGCAATCGTCGTCGCGGAGACCAGCTCCGCGTCGCTGTTATTGGCGCTGGCGGTTGTGTCGTCGGTGAAACCATCCGGTGACGTTTTGACTGCGCCAGTCGCCGCTGTCTGGCCTGAGGAAGCGGATGTGCTCTCGCTCTCTTTATCCGGCTCCTCTGCGGAGTTGGCGGCGTCGGCGGTCGCTCCTTGTGAGCGCGAGCGCCGGGCTTCCGCTTTCGGGATGGGCAGGCCTTGCTGCATTTCCGGCGGCGCTTGCAGGAGCCCTTCAGGGGCCTGTCCGGGTGTGATAGCGGAGAAGCGGAAGGCGACATCCTCTCCCAGGTCCAGGGCTCCGGCGGTGTTCTCTACCCGCACGCCTCCTTGCCAGACTGCCAGCAGCAGCTTTTGGCCACTGCTCTCCAGTGCTTCGTAGTGCGTGCCGCGGATACCGATGCTGGCTGCGTGGGTGGAGACTTTGTAGGCGTCACTGTCGCCTTTGCCGATGGAGCCTGTGATGGTGCGAAATCCGCCTTCCAGCAGCTGCATGATGGCGGCTCCGCCTTTACCCTCGTCTCCTGGAGAATACTCTTCAATGGTGAAGCGGGTGTTTTCCCGCAGCGTCATCAGAGCCTTGTCGGTAAATCTTAGTTGCAGCATGGAGTCGGCCCCGGTAGTGAGCGTATCTCCTACATAGATAGCGGCGCGCCGGTTCAGGGAACGTTCTTCGCCATTATCTCCCGTCGCTGTGGCGACGCCGCGGGACATAATCACTTTGCCCGCCTCCAATGGCGCAGCGGCGGCCGTAGGCGCCAGCATGCCGTAGGTCATCAGTATGGCGGCCAACGCGTTGAGCATGAGTTCTCGCATAAGGGGACCTCCTTAAAACCGCCAACGAACGCGAAATTCTCCGCGCCATCGGGTGTAGTCATATAAGTCCAGATTGCTTTGGTTGTCCGTGTAGGACAGCTCGGCGAGCGCGCTTAACTCATGATTGAGTTTCCATTCGCCGCCGGCGTTGAACTGGGAAGATTTATCGTCGCGCACTTCTCCGAAGACCAGGTTTTCCGCTTTGTAATCAGCGAAAAAGCCTGAGTATCCTACGTACGGCGTTAGAGTGGGGGAAAGCTTGTAGCTAAGCCGATAGCCCAGACTGTAGAAGTCTTTGGCGAGAGAGGCTGCGTCCTGTTCCCGTGGGTTTTCCGTCCCGGCGAAGACACTGAGGGTGTGCAGGAGTCTGGCGCGAGGAATGAGGAAAGACAGACCTGTCAGCGGCTGATAGTTATTCAGCAGCGGGTTGGCGAAAGAGTCTTTGACGAATACGCCCGCGTAAAAAAACGTCAGCAAATGCGCATTCCATTGCTCTCGCCACTGCATGAACGCGCTGGTATTGCGCTGGTAATCTTCGGCGTCCAGCAGCACATGTTGATAAGAGGCCCCGGCCTCCAACTCCCGACGGGCGCGATGGTATTTCCAAGAGGCGCTGAGGCGGGCGGAGTCGAGGTCAAAATCGCTGTTTTCAAAGTTGTGCTTGTGCTGGCTGTCGAACTCCAGTTTGGCGGCGTTTAATTGTGAAACCGGGTGCTCGTAAGCGAAATTGGTGCGCAGCGCGGCGTAGGCGCTTTCCGTTTCCTGAGCGGAATCAGGCAGCTCAAACAGACCCACGAAGCGTTCGTCGGTGGCGTTGTTGATGTTGCTGTCGTAACCGCCGCCCAGTCCGATATAGCCGCGCCAGCGCCGCTGGCTTTCATATTCGCGTTCGTCCAACGCGGCGAGAAATCGGGCGATATTGTCTTTGACGGCGGGCGGCGGCTCTCTGGCCAGAACGATGAGAAACTGCTCCCGCGCAGCCTCATACTGCTGCAGATTAAACAGTGTTCTCGCGTACTCCAGGCGGAAGCGATCATTGTCCGGGTACGTGGCCGTGAGCCTTTCGAACATAAATTGCGCTTCCGGGTAGTGGCCGCTCTGCAGGGCGGACATGCCGAAATAGAAATCGAACTCCGGATCGCCTTCCATGTTCTCCACTTGCGCGGACCCCAGTCGATAAGCCTGCTCATAATCCGCTGCGGCGTTCAACGACTTCAAGGTCGCAGTGATTGAGCTACTCTTAACAGAATCCTGGGCGTAGGCGGGCAGGCCCCAGATCATCAGCAAAACCATTAACAGGCGGCGAGTTATTTTGGTTATCAACAAAGCGATAATTCCTTTTGCCGATGGTTACGGAAACATCCAGTGCTTTAAGTCTAGAAAGAGAGGGTGATTTTGCCAGCCGCAGTTTTTTCGGAGTCGGCAATAAATTGATGAATTGCAACAAGTTCACATGCGAACGATTTCTGGGTTCCTCAAGCATCTTCCCGCGCTGCTGATTGCTGTCGTCATGATCGGCTGGCAGCTGATCACGCAGTCAGGCGACCGTTCTTTATTGAACCGTCTCGACTATGTGTTTTATGACTGGCGGGCGCAGACCGGGGCGTTTTTCACCAGGGCGGAGCTGTATGCGGACGTGGTGATTGTGGACATCGATGAGGAGTCCATTCAGCGTGAAGGACGCTGGCCCTGGAGTCGCGCCCGGGTGGCGGCTCTGGTGGAGTCGCTGCAGGAGTCCGGTGCGGCGGTGGTAGCGTTTGATGTGGTGTTCTCCGAGTCCGAAAGCAATAACTTCATTGAATCCGTAGCGGCGTCCGCTGGTCCGGATCTGAGTGATGAAGAGCGCGCGGTGCTTAATCGCATCGCTATGTCCTGGCGGCCGGATGAACAGCTGGCGGAACGTCTGTCGGAGATTGATACGGTGTTGGGGTTCTTCATGCATCTGGATACGTCGATGCAGATCGGCAGGTTGCCGGACCCACTCGCCTCAGCGCCGGCAGGCAATGTGCTGATCAATGCTTCTGGCTACGCCGCGCCGCTATTGGAATTGCAGGATGTGGCGGCGGGAAGCGGGTTTGTCACCACCTTTCCGGACGCGGACGGGGTGATTCGACGCACCCCGTTGTTCATGTCCCATGATGGCTCTGTCTATCCTTCCTTGGCGCTGGCGTCGGCGATGACCTATTTGCTGGCGGATGAGGTGGAATTGGAGTTCGCGCCGTTGGGCGCGGTGCAAGCTGCGAGCGGCATTCGTTTGACTGATGCGCTGGTGCAGACTGACGCCGTTGGACGGGTATTGGCGCCATATCGGCAGGGGCGCGGACAGTTTCGCTATATTCCCGCCTGGATTGCGCTGGCTGGCGGTTTGGCGCCGCAGGAACTGGAAGGCAAGCTCGTGTTTGTGGGGACCTCCGCCATTGGTCTCGCGGATCTGGTCAGTACGCCGTTCGCCACGGTTTTCCCTGGTGTAGAGGTGCAGGCGCTTGTGGCGCAAGGGCTTTTGCGGGGAGGGTTTCCATATCGGCCGGTGTGGGAGCCGGGCGCGGTGCTGGTGTTTCAGCTGGCTTTGCTGCTGTTGCTGGTTTGGGTGTTGCCGGGGCGTCGTCCCCTGACGATGGTGCTGGCGGCGATCATGATCAGCCTGTTATTGGTCGCATTGAACACACTGATATGGACGCGCTGGCGCATGGACTTTCCCATGATCAGTACGCTGTTGCTGGCGCAGGGCGTTTTTGGCTGGTATCTGGTGACAGAATTCATTCACGAATATGCTGTTGAACGGCGTGTTCGCGGTATGTTTGCGCAATATGTGCCGCCCGCGCATATCGATCGCATGCTGGATAACCCAGAGCAATACTCCATGGCGGGGGAAAGCAAGGAGCTGACTGTGTTGTTCTCCGATATCCGCAGCTTCACTACTATCTCCGAGCAGCTATCCGCCGCGCAACTGAAAGAGCTTCTGAATCTTTACTTTACGCCTATCACCGAGTCCATTTTTCGTAATGACGGCACCATCGATAAGTATGTCGGCGATATGGTGATGGCGTTCTGGGGCGCGCCGGTAGACGACCCGGAGCATGCGGAAAAAGCGGTCAAAACCGCCATGGAGATGCAGGCGATCACTCGGCGCTTGTCCGCCGAGCTTACCGCCAAAGGCTTTCCCCCTATTCAAATCGGTGTTGGCGTTAATACCGGCCTGATGAATGTCGGCGACATGGGGTCGCAATATCGCAAGGCGTACACGGTGTTGGGGGATGCGGTGAATCTGGGCTCCCGGCTGGAGGGGCTGACCAAGTTTTATGGCGTCGATGTACTGGTGGGAGAGACGACGGTCAAGGAGGCTGATGGCTACGCCTTTCGTTTCTGTGATCGCATTCAGGTGAAGGGCAAGGACATTCCGGTGGACGCCTACGAACCTTTGGGAGAAAAGGGGCGACTGGATGCGGTGACTTTGAATCGTCTGACGCGCTACCAAAGGGCGATCGAGTGTTATCGAGCGCGGCAATGGGAGCAGGCGGACGCCATATTCCAGCAGCTGCAGCTCGAAGAGCCAGGCTGTCGTTTGTACGGTCTCTACAGGGAGCGGATCAGCGGGCTCAGACAGCAAACGCTGCCGGAGGATTGGGATGGCGTCTATCGCCACACCTCCAAATAGCGGTGAGCTGTGCGTAGAAAACTCAGTTAGGGAGCTGAACGCCGATCTACAGGGAAAATTGACGCAATTCCTGCGAAACCTGACTGTGCTGCAGTAAGCGCATGAACTCATCTTTCAGGCGCTTCACCGTGCCGGGGTCCTGATAGCAGCAAAAGCCCTCCCATTTTTCGTAATGATGGCGCAGCAAGACGCCGTCATCGTCAATCAGCACATAAACCTGCTCGGGAAAACTCAGCTCAGGGTTGAGCATCTTGATTTCAATATTGGAGGTGAGCCGACGGGCGAGGGCGAGCAGTTGGTTGCTCTGCGCCACTGGCGTTTTCGGCGCGCCCAACAGGATTTTAATCTGTGTGGCGCGACCGCCCCGGGCGAGACGACTCAGTGCATCCAGCACATCGGGGTCGTCCAAAACATTTTTTTCCAGATCCCAGGTCAGGATTAAGGCGCTTTGTTTCGCCTGGGAGGTAAGCGACTTCAGGTGCTCCAGATAATCGGTTTCGGAGTGAGTGCGGTAAACCCGCTCGTCTTGCCCCAATGCGTTGGCGGCTTCGACTTTGGCGGTTCCTAACGTCAGCTCCATGCGCTGATGTAGCGAACCGGCTTCTTCATGAGGCGAACCTAAAGCCTGGAAACCTTCGTTCGCGTAGAGGGAGGTAGCGTCGATGTTGGCGCTGAGCGTCAGAAGGTTGAATCCTTCTGAACGGGCGTAACCGATAACGAATTTAAGCAAACTTTTGGCGATGCCCTGGCGGCGAAACTCCGGCAGCACCGCCAGACGACCGACCTTCGCTTTTTCCGGCGACAGACGCACCAGACGGGCGACCGCCAGATTGCGGTCCTCCACGTCTTTTACCAGGAAATGTACGGCGTTCTCGTCCTTGTCGTCCCACTCCAGTTCCGGGGGAACGCCTTGCTCCTCCACAAACACTTGTTGGCGGATTGCGCGTAGTTCGCTCTCATTTTCCAACCAAGTCGTAATGCGGGTGTACTTAAGCGTCGTCATCGTCCCAGTCTTCCTCGTCATCATCGAAGCCTTCTAGCACCAGACTGCCTCTATTTAACAAGGAACTCAACAACTTCAATGCGTCCTTATCGGCGCCCCACGGCAGCAGCCGTTCACGGTCTATGTTGTTGCTGCGGCACAATATTTCCACCAGCGGCGCAAAGCGCTCATCGGCGTCGTATGCCTCGCCGTCGACGGCGAACATGACACGGCGCACGCCAGCTTCTTCATACAGACTGTAGGTGTAGCGGGAACCTTCATTCCAGCGCCACTGGATTTCCGAGTCCTGCAACGATTCGCCTGCGTCTTCCGGCGAAAGGCGCATATCCGCCTCCAGGGGCGGGACGGCGGCGTCAAACTTGGGTGCGCTGATAAAGCGACCGAAGCTGCGACGCAGACCTGCTTCGTCATCCAGCAGAGCTTGTAAACGGGATTTGATGTCTGCAAAAACGTCGTCGCTTATCAGGCCTGGATTATTTAATGGCGCTTCGGTGGCGTCATGCAGATGAGTGGATAACGCGGGATTCTCAAACCAATCGTCCGCCAGCGCGGACATCAGTTCCGCATAAGTAGGGGAGCGAAAGCCCACAGAAAGAGTGATGCAAGACGTTTCCGCGATGCCGTAGTGGGCGTACCGTGGCGGCAAATACAGCGCATCGCCTGGCTCCAGCAACCATTCTTCCGTCTGCTCGAAATTCTGTAGAATGCGTAATGGCGTGCCGTCCACCCTTGGCGACTGGTGATCGCAGGGCGGGCCGATGCGCCAGCGGCGAGCGCCCGTCGCCTGGATCAGGAACACATCGTAATGGTCAAAGTGCGGTCCCACACTGCCGCCGGGGGGAGCGAAGCTGGCCATGATGTCGTCCACGCGCCAGTTGGGTAGGAAACGGAAGCGGTCGAGCAAGTCGGCGACTTCTGGAACCCAGGTGTCCAATCCTTGCACCAAAAGGGTCCAACCCTGAAGAGGCATGTTCTCCAGCTTTTCAATGGAAAACGGGCCATGCTCAAGTTGCCAGGGCTGACCGTTCAGTTCTTCATAGACCAAACGGGATTCCACTTCTTCTTCCGTGGCGAGCCCCGCTAGATCATTCTCGTCCAGCGGGCATTCGTAACCGGGAAGTAAACCGCGAATAATCAGCGGTTTTTTTTGCCAGTAATTCGCCAGGAAGTCGGCGACGCTGATGTCGCCCAGGTGAGTCAACATATCGCTGTTACTCGCCGCTATAGTCTTTGATGCGCGCAGCTTGCTCCGCAGCATTGCCGATGTATGTCGCCGGCGTCATTTCAAGCAGACGCTGCTTGGCTTCTTCAGGGATTTCCAGCGACTCAATAAACGGCTTCATCGCTTCCTGGGTAATCGCTTTGCCGCGAGTCAGCTCTTTCAGCTTCTCGTAGGCGCCTTCGATGCGATAGCGACGCATGACGGTCTGAATGGGTTCCGCCAATACTTCCCAGCTTTGATTCAGGTCTCCGTCCAGGCGCATTGGGTTCAGCTCCAGCTTACCAAGGCCTTTCAGAGTAGAGTGATAGGCGATCAAGGACTGCGCCAGACCAACGCCCAGATTACGCAATACGGTGGAGTCGGTCAGGTCGCGCTGCCAGCGGGAAACCGGCAGTTTGCGGCTCAGGTGCTCCATTACCGCATTGGCGATGCCCAGGTTGCCTTCGGAGTTTTCAAAGTCAATCGGGTTAACTTTGTGAGGCATGGTGGAAGAGCCGACTTCGCCAGCCACCGCTTTTTGCTTGAAGTAACCCAGGGAAATGTAGCCCCATACGTCGCGGTTCAGGTCGATCAGGATAGTATTGAACCGGCATACTGCGTCGAAGGCTTCAGCGATAAAATCGTGGGGTTCGATCTGAGTGGTGTACGGGTTCCACTCCAGGCCCAGCTCTTTGATCAGGCCCTGAGCGTGGGCTTCCCAGTCGACATCGGGATAGGCGCTCAAGTGTGCGTTGTAGTTGCCGACGGCGCCGTTGATCTTGCCCAGCATTTTGACCTGACGAATCTGCGCCATTTGTCTTTTCAGACGAGCGACCACATTGGCAAGCTCTTTGCCGACCGTCGTGGGAGATGCAGTTTGGCCGTGCGTGCGGGACAGCATAGGCTGTGCGGCGAAGTTCAGGGCCAGCTCTTCCAGTCTGGCGACGACCTGCTGCATGACCGGCAGCACGACCTCTTGTACGCCGCGCTTCAGCATCAGGGAGTAAGACAGGTTGTTAATGTCTTCCGAGGTGCAGGCGAAGTGGACGAACTCATTGATATCCGTAAGGATTTCAGGCGCGCCTTCGCGTTTGAACTGTTCTTTGATGAAATACTCCACCGCCTTCACATCGTGATTGGTGGTGCGCTCGATTTCCTTGACTCGGGAAGCGTCTTCCAGTGACAGGTTTTCGTAAATGGCGGTCAGGAAGGCCGCAGTGGCTGCGTCAAAAACGGGAACTTCTGGGATACCGGGATTGGCGGCCAATTGCAGCAGCCATTTGATTTCCACTTCAATCCGCGCTTTGATCAGACCAAACTCACTGAAGATCGGCCGCAAATCGGCGACCTTACCGGCGTAACGGCCGTCGACGGGGGAGAGTGCTGTCAGCTCGTTAAGTATCATGTTTCTATCTCTTGCAGCGGTTGAACAAACGTTGAATTCTAACATTAAAGGGGCGTGCGATCAGCGCAACATGCCATTGGCGATCTGCAGAATCTTTTTGCGCATGAAGAACAGTTTCCAGCGGCGTCCGCCAACCTGTCTCCATAACACGGCGGCGCGAATGCCAGCCAGCAGCAGGGCGCGAATTTTATCCGCGTTTTCATCCACTCTCAGGAATCTGGGGTCGCCAGTCACCTGTATACGCTGAGGGAAGGTGCTGATGGTGTCGCTGTATAGCGAGGCGAAAGCGCTGATGATATTGGTATGTGTGGGGTCGAAGTGCAAAGTCTGGGTCGTTATCTGCGCGATGCGTTGGCTCATTACGTCCAGCATATCGCCGCGCTTGTTGACCTTGCCTTCCAGGTACAGGAGCGTCAGGGCGTAACGCACGACATCCACTTTTTTGCGGTCCTGCTTTCTCTCCAGTACGGCGATCAACTCTTTTAAGCCCAGTTGCACGCCATAAATATCGCCATACACATCCAGGGTTGAGGTCGCATCGACCTTGAGCAGGCTTTTCAGACTGCATTCATAGCTGGTTGGAGCGACAGTACCTTGCTTGGCCAACTGATCCACCAACGCGGCGGACTGAAAGACGCCCGCCAGCGCTATCACTTGATTCTCAAGGTTATAGGACAATGTCGACAGACTCCTATTTGAATACGGATTCGATAACGCCGCCGCCCAGGCAGCGCGCGCCATCATAAAATACAACTGACTGGCCGGGGGTGACCGCCCGCTGGGGCTTATCAAATGTCACCTTTACGCCGCCATCCCGCACATCCACCCGACACAACTGATCAGGTTGACGATAACGGGTTTTGGCGTAGCAGGAGAAGGAGGACTTGGCGGGAAGGCCGTTAATCCAATCCAGCTTGCTGGCGGTAAGACCGGCGCTGAACAGTCGAGGATGATCGCCTCCTTGGGCGACGACCAGTTCATTGTTATCGAGATCTTTCTCCACCACATACCAGGGCGCGTCGTCATAGCCTTTCAAGCCGCCAATGCCGAGACCCTGGCGCTGACCGATAGTGTGGTACATCAAGCCTTGGTGACGGCCAATTTCTTCGCCTTTATCCGTCACGATTTTCCCGGGCTGGGCAGGCAGGTAGGTTTTCAGAAAGTCGGAAAACTTACGCTCGCCGATGAAGCAGATGCCGGTGCTGTCCTTTTTGTCGTGAGTGACCAAATCCTGCTCCCGGGCAATGCGGCGGACTTCTTTCTTTAATAGACCGCCGACCGGGAATAAGGTTCGCGCGAGCGCCTGTCCGGGGACGGCGTGTAGAAAGTAGCTCTGTTCTTTGCTGGGATCTGCGCCTTTCATCAGATAAGTGTGCTCGCCAAAACGGGAGAACTGGGCGTAATGGCCGGTGGCGATCAGATTGCCGCCAAGAGCCTGGGCGTAGTCCAGGAAAGCTTTGAATTTGATTTCTTTGTTGCACAGGATATCCGGGTTGGGCGTGCGTCCTGCGCGATATTCATCCAGAAAATGTTCGAAAACGCGGTCCCAGTACTCAGCAGAAAAGCTTGCTGTGTGCAATTTGATGCCCAGCTTATCGCAGACTTTTTGCGCATCCTCCAGATCGGAAAGCGCGGTGCAGTATTCGGTGCCGTCATCCTCATCCCAGTTTTTCATGAACAAGCCTTCGACTTCATAGCCGAGTGCTTTCAGGAGGTAGGCGGATACAGAGGAGTCGACTCCTCCGGAAATGCCAACGATGACGCGTTGATTACGATGTGTGGACATGGCTTAAACTTTCAGGGCTTGGATTGGCTAAGGGACGCCAAGGCTTCAGTGTGAAAAAACGCCCTATTATAGGCGTCCGCCGGCAAGATTTCTAAAGTTTCATTAACTGGCGCCTGATTTTTGGCGCAAGCTTTAGATTCTGTGGTGGCGAATCGTATCCAGAGGAAGGCGGCGACCTGCAAGATAATCTTCCAGACACAGCCTGACCAGATCGCTGCGCAGAGGGATATCGCCATTGATCAGTTGCGCAGGCGACAGCCAGAGGGTGGCGGTGATGTCCGGGTCCAGCGTGCGTCCGGTTTGTCTTAAGGGGCGAGCGCTGAAGCAGTAGCGATGGTAAACCGTCTCCGGATCGGGTGTATTCAGGACATATATGCCGACAAAATTTTCCAGTTCCACTTCCCAGCCGGTTTCTTCCAGCGTCTCACGTAGAACTGCGTCAAATATGCTTTCGCCTTTTTCGATATGGCCGGCGGGCTGATTCAGAACGGCGCGCCCATTAATCTCTTCCTCTACGAACAGGAATTTATCGTCTTGGGGAATGATCGCGGCCACGACGGCTCTGGGGCGCCACACCATAAAAATGCTCCGAATATTTGATTAGCGTTTTTTGAAACGAACAACTTTCTGAGGGTTTCTGCGACTGGAGGTTTGCGCTTTCTGCGGCGCGTGAACGTGTTCTTCCCGCCACTCTCCAGGCTCTAAGCCATTAATGCTCCAGGGGCCAATACTGTATCGGATCAGACGCAGGGTTGGAAACCCTACCGCGGCGGTCATACGACGCACCTGTCTGTTTCTGCCTTCAAAGAGGGTCAGGGCGATCCAACTGGTGGGGATGTTTTTACGTTGTCGGATGGGAGGGGCACGCTCCCAGACCTCGGGTGGGCTGATGAGGCTGGCGTGAGCAGGGCGGGTGGGGCCGTCATTGAGCATTACCCCTTTCTCCAGTCTACGCAATGCGGCTTCGCCAATGACGCCCTCGACTTGCACCCAGTAAGTTTTCGGGAGTTTAAATTTCGGTTGACTGATGCGCGCTTGAATCGCGCCGTCATCCGTCAGCAGCAGTAATCCCTCAGAGTCGTAATCCAGTCTGCCTGCGGCGTACACGCCGGGTTTGTCGATATAGTTGGACAGGGTGTCGCGTCCCTGAGAGTCGTTAAACTGAGTCAGAACGTTCATGGGCTTGTTGAATACGACTAAAGTAGCCATTGCTTGGAGTTACCAACTTCTGTAATAAAATTACGGTTTTCGCAGTGCTATACTATGGGCGCGGTAATAAAACTACAAAGCGCTCCCGCTTCACGCCGTTCGGTGGAAGCTTCTTTCTGTTCGATATTATGGAATAACACAAACCTTAAACCTACGGAGTAGAGAATGGGATACCAAAAGATCAGAGTTCCTGCCGACGGTGACAAAATCACAGTAAACGCGGACCTGTCCATGAATGTCCCCAATCATCCAATTATACCTTTCATCGAAGGCGATGGGATTGGCGTCGACATTACCCCTCCAATGATCAAAGTTGTCAATGCGGCTGTTGAAAAAGCCTATGGCTCCAAACGCGCCATCGCCTGGATGGAAATCTATACCGGCGAGAAGGCGACCAAGGTGTATGGGCCCAATGACTGGCTGCCTGAGGAAACCTTGGAGGTGTTGCGGGAGTTCTCTATTGGTATCAAAGGACCGCTGACCACGCCTGTTGGCGGAGGCATTCGCTCCCTGAACGTTGCGCTGCGACAGGAACTTGATCTCTATGTCTGTATGCGCCCGGTGCGCTGGTTCAAGGGTGTGCCCAGTCCTGTCGTGGCGCCTCAGAAGACCGACATGGTGATTTTTCGTGAGAACTCCGAAGATATCTACGCTGGCATTGAGTGGAAGGCGAATAGTCCGGAAGCGCAAAAAATCATCCGTTTTCTGCGTGAAGAAATGGGCGTCACCAAAATCCGTTTTCCCGACAATTGCGGTATCGGCATCAAGCCTGTGTCGGAAGAGGGCACCAAGCGTCTGGTGAGAAAAGCGATTCAATATGCGATTGATAATGACAAGCCGTCAGTGACTCTGGTTCACAAAGGCAACATTATGAAGTTCACCGAAGGGGCGTTTAAGGACTGGGGATATGAATTGGCGGTGGAGCGCTTCGGGGCGGAACCCCTGGATGGCGGGCCATGGCATGCGTTCAAGAATCCAAAAACCGGCCGTCAGATTGTTATTAAAGACGTTATCGCCGACGCATTCCTGCAGCAAATCTTGATGCGCCCGGAAGATTACAGCGTCATTGCGACACTGAACCTGAACGGCGACTACATTTCCGACGCTTTGGCGGCGGAAGTGGGGGGAATTGGCATTGCGCCAGGCGCGAATATTGGCGGCAGTGTGGCGTTGTTTGAAGCGACGCATGGCACGGCTCCCAAGTACGCTGGCCAGGACAAGGTGAATCCTGGGTCGTTAATTCTTTCCGCTGAGATGATGTTGCGTCATATGGGATGGGAAGAAGCGGCTGATCTGATTTTGAATGGCATGGCCGGCGCTATCGAGGCGAAAACGGTAACTTACGACTTCGAGCGTTTGATGCCGGACGCGACATTGCTGAAAACTTCTGAGTTTGGCGATGCGGTAATCAGGCACATGAAGTAGGATTTTCCGTGCAGCGGAAACTAAAAGCCCCGCATGCAGCGGGGCTTTTTTTCGCCATCTCGTTTATGTCTATCGCCATGATCTGACGTACATAATAGTTGATGGCGCAAAGGCGGTGATTTGGCCGATTGATGTCACAAGCAGGGCAAAACACGCCCCGTACAAGCCGGAGCATGTTTGGAATTTCAAGTATCCGGATGGTTGCTAAGCTAAGCGCTTGCGGCCATTGGCGTTCTTGAATTCTCTTTTGATTTATTCTCGACTGATTCGGTTTTTGCGGCGCTTTCAGGGCCTTCCGCAGTCTCCGTTTCAGGATCGTTCGAGGATTTTTCTGGTTCGGATTCTAGCGGAACAATATTGACCGCGTGGAATCCTTTGCCGCTGGGCTGTGCGTCAAAATTAACAGCTTGTCCCGCTTTCAGCGTCTTGTATCCTTCCAT
The DNA here is from genome assembly GCF_018986435.1 of Hahella sp. HN01. Classification (GTDB taxonomy): domain Bacteria; phylum Pseudomonadota; class Gammaproteobacteria; order Pseudomonadales; family Oleiphilaceae; genus Hahella. The sequence continues at coordinate 42,851 of NZ_JAHMIN010000004.1, forward strand.
TTGGATTGACGAGAAGTGGACGAACAGATCTTCTTTGCAGAGATCGCCGTTTCCTTCATCAGCGATGATAAAGCCGTAGCCCTTGGCATTATTGAACCATTTTACTTTACCTTGAGGCATGATCGACTCCCTTGTCTCCATAGAGATGGGCTTTTACCCTAGTTATTTTTGTCTATTGGCCAGTCCACTCTAATTTTACTACTTTCGCTTTACTACTAAAGCACCGGTAGCAGCAGTACAACAATTCGAGTATCTCGGCCTAGTTTGCTACCAAAGCAGATAGTATTATAAAGCAGCGCATATTGAAAGTAACCGGCCAAAAGGCTGGGCCCATTGAAGTTTGGATGGGGCGACTCCACTTTTATAATTGGCGTATAGTGTAGTTGGCGGGCAGTTATTGTGTTGCAAAAAAGAGCTCAGAGCTGGTTGCCGGAAAGTTACGAACTACTGTAAAAATTTAACTAAATTATTCAATCCGGCTATGGGTAAAGTTGAAAATAGTCTACTAATATTAAATCAGGACAACGATGGCCTGGAGGATGAAGGGAACCAAGATGGGGACCACCCCGGGAGTCTAGCGCTAGCGCCTGAGAAACCGGCGCTGAAGCGGCCTTCGATGTATCAGGTTGTTATGTTGAATGACGACTATACACCGATGGACTTCGTTGTTGAGGTGTTGATAACGTTTTTCAACATGTCGGAACCTAAGGCTACGCAAGTTATGCTGGCGGTGCATACCCAAGGGCGTGCAGTATGTGGAGTGTTCACCAGGGATATCGCTGAGTCGAAGGCGGCTCAGGTAAACCAGTACTCGTCCGAGTGTGAACACCCTCTGCTATGTGAGATAGAAAGAGCGGATTAGTCATTCCTGAGGTGCCAAATGCTAAGTAAAGACCTCGAATTAACTCTTAATGCAGCTTTCAAAAGCGCGCGCGAGAAACGTCATGAATTCATGACGGTCGAGCACCTTTTGCTTGCCCTGCTCGACAATGATTCTGCGCTGAAAGTGTTAACAGCATGCGGCGCGGATCTGGGTCAGCTGCGTAACGAGCTTTCGGAGTTTGTTGATTCGACTACGCCGTTGATTCCGAACAATGATCCAGAGCGGGAAACTCAGCCGACTCTTGGGTTTCAACGGGTGCTTCAAAGAGCCGTATTTCATGTCCAGTCATCAGGCAAGAAAGAAGTGACTGGCGCTAATGTTCTGGTCGCTATTTTTAGCGAGCAGGAAAGTCAGGCGGTGTACGTCCTGAAGAAACAGAACGTCGCTCGTATTGATGTGGTTAACTATATCAGTCATGGCATTTCCAAAGTTTCCGGCGACCGTGAACAGGATGAGGAACACGAACACCAGGAGGAAGGCTTGGAAGAGGGCGGCGGTTCAAAACCTTTGGAATCGTACGCGACCAATCTGAATGAGCAGGCCAGACTGGGGCGGATTGATCCTTTAATCGGTCGTGACAAAGAGCTGGAAAGAGTCATGCAGATTCTTTCGCGTCGTCGCAAAAACAACCCGCTATTGGTGGGTGAGGCTGGCGTTGGTAAAACCGCCATTGCTGAAGGTTTGGCGAAACAGATCGTTGAAGGCAACGTGCCGGACATCATCAAAGACGCGGTGGTCTATTCTCTGGACCTGGGCGCCCTGTTAGCGGGTACCAAGTACCGTGGTGACTTCGAAAAACGCTTCAAGGCGTTATTGAAAGAATTGAAGCGTCAAACCAAGTCCATTTTGTTTATTGATGAGATTCATACCATCATTGGCGCCGGCTCAGCTTCCGGTGGCGTTATGGACGCATCAAACCTGTTGAAGCCGTTGTTGAGCTCCGGTGAGATTCGCTGCATCGGTTCAACCACCTTCACAGAATTCCGCGGCATATTTGAGAAAGACAGCGCCCTGGCGCGTCGTTTCCAGAAGATTGACGTGGTGGAGCCCTCTGTTAACGATACTTATCTGATTCTGAAGGGGCTCAAAAGACAGTTCGAGAAGCATCATGAAGTTGAATATACCGACGCGGCGCTTCGTTCCGCGGCGGACTTGGCGGATCGCTATATCAATGATCGCCATATGCCGGATAAGGCGATTGACGTCATTGATGAGGCGGGCGCCAGTCAAAGGCTGAAGCCCGAGGCTGATCGCGCCAAGATCATTGATATTCATATCGTTGAGAGCGTCGTGGCGTCAATCGCCAGGATTCCGCCAAAAACCGTTTCTTCTTCCGACAAAGACAAGCTGCGCAATCTGCAGCGTAATTTGAAGATGGTGGTGTTTGGCCAAGACCCTGCGATTGAGGCCTTGGTGACCGCTATCAAGCTCTCCAGAGCGGGGTTGAAGTCGGACGGTAAGCCTGAAGGCTCATTCCTGTTTGCTGGCCCTACAGGGGTTGGTAAGACGGAGGTGACTCGTCAGTTGGCCAAAATTCTGGGTGTGGAGCTGGTGCGTTTTGACATGTCTGAGTACATGGAAAGGCATACGGTTTCCCGTTTGATTGGCGCGCCTCCTGGCTATGTCGGGTTTGATCAGGGTGGTTTGTTGACCGAAGCGGTTAATAAGAATCCTCATTGCGTATTGCTGCTGGACGAGATAGAGAAGGCGCATCCGGAAGTCTTTAACCTGCTACTGCAGGTAATGGACCACGGCACTCTAACTGACAACAACGGTCGCAAGGCGGATTTCCGTCACGTCATTCTGGTGATGACCACCAACGCTGGCGCTGAGGAAATGAGTCGTCGCTCCATTGGCTTCCGTTCTCAGGACCACACGACTGACGGTATGGAGATCATTACCAAGACCTTTACGCCTGAGTTCAGAAACCGTCTGGATGGAATCATTCAGTTTGGCCCATTGGACACCACTACGATTACTCATGTGGTGGACAAGTTCCTGACCGAGATGCAGGCGCAACTGGACGAGAAGCGCATCCTTCTTGAGTTTGATACCGAAGCCAAAGCCTGGTTGGCGGTGCACGGATATGACGAGAAGATGGGGGCGAGGCCCATGGCTCGACTTATTCAGGAGAATATCAAGAAGCCTCTCGCCGAACAGATCCTGTTCGGAGATTTGGCGGAATGCGGCGGCACCGTGTTTATCAGTGTGAAGGACGACAAGTTGGACTTTAAATATGTGCCGGAGCGTGAGCTGCTGGACGAATCTACGCCTTAATTGGAAGGGTGTTGGAAACTAAAAAAGGGGCGAAAAGCCCCTTTTTTATTTCGCCTGCTTAAATCGCCAGATAGTTGCTGGTGATTTACGAATTTTCCCAACTACAGAACGTGTTAAACAGTTCAGGAGGCGATTTGGGAAAATTAATGTGAGGTATTAGCGGGCGCGGTATACGATGCGACCTTTGCTCAGGTCGTAGGGGGTCATTTCTACTTTGACTTTGTCTCCAGTCAGAATGCGAATGTAGTTTTTACGCATTTTTCCGGAGATATGGGCAGTAACGACATGACCATTTTCGAGTTGAACCCTGAACATTGTATTGGGAAGGGTGTCAATGATGGTCCCTTCCATTTCAATATTACCTTCTTTCGCCATTCAGCTTTGTCCTCATGAAATTCGTGTTAAGCGCAAAAAGTTAAAAAATAGTAAGCGCTTTTTTAAGAGAGCGAATTTTGCCTTAATTATAACCAAAGTGCAAAAGCCAATTCTTTATTATCTGGATAATCAGCCCCTATTTCGCAAAATTTTCGGGTTGACGCGGGGATAAGGGTGTTATGTAGCCAGGAGATGTATGAAAGTTGGGCGTTAAATAGTAATCCAGGAATCTCTGACTAACACTTGAATAGGGCGGTAATTGGTTTTGTAGGACATTTTTCGACAGCCTCGTATCCAGTATCCCAGATATAAATAGGGGAGGCGTTGTTCGCGGGCGAACTGGAGTTGCCACAGGATGGCGTAGACGCCAAGGGCGCGTTTATCCTCATTCGGATCAAAGAATGTATAGATTGCGGAGAGGCCGTCTGTGGTTCTGTCTGTTACAGCGATGGCGAGCAGTTTGTTATCCAGACGGAACTCGATAAACAGGGTTTCTGACCGCGCCTCCAGCAAGAATGACTCATACTGGTCCAGTGTGGGGGGGTACATATCGCCGTCTTGATGTCGGGCGCTGATGTAGCGTTGGTAGAGAGCAAAGTGCTCTTGTTCGAACTGAGCGGAGCGCAGACGTACCGTCAGGTCTGAGTTGCGCTTCCAGGTACGTTCCTGGCTGCGCGTACGGTTGAACTCCTCCGTGGGGATACGCACGGCGATACAGGCGTTGCAACCATTGCAGCGAGGCTTGTAGTAGTGGTTGCCGCTGCGACGGAATCCCAGTTGTGACAACCGAGTGTACAGATCCACGTTGATGTCCGCTTTAGGGTCCACGAACATGGTGGTGGCCAGGCGATCGTCAAGGTAACTGCACGGGTGTTCCGGCGTGGCGTAAAAAACCAGAGTCCTTAAGTTCGACATCGTCAGCAGCCTGTGGGGTCTATCGTCATCTTCCAGGGGTGAGAGAAATCGGCTCGCACCTCTATTTCTAGTATAGATAAAAACTCTTTTCTTGAAATCTGGCAAGCCCCCAAAGAGAGAAGGTGTGGATTGGGCACCTGACAGTCAATCAATCGATAGCCCCAGGCGTGTAGTTGTCGGACTAAAGTGATGAATGCCGCTTTGGAGGCGTTGGTTTCTCTGGAGAACATGGACTCGCCAAAAAAGCAGCGTCCGATGGCGAGGCCATACAAYCCGCCAACCAGTTCGGACTCCCGCCATACTTCAATGCTGTGAGCGACGCCAATCTGATGGAGATAGCTATACGCCTGAAGCATGTCCGGAGTGATCCAGGTTTCGTTTGAGTAGGAACGAGGCGCGGCGCAGGATTGCACAACCTGACTGAAATGCTGGTCGAAGCTGTAAGTAAGTCCGCAGTTACGCAAAAAGCGGCGCATGCTGCGGGATATATGCAAGTCTTCGTGTCGAATGATGCAGCGTGGATCGGGGGACCACCAAAGTATGGGCTGGTCGTCGCTGAACCAGGGGAAAATGCCGTTTTCATACGCCAGACGTAAGCGGGCGGGATGGAGATCGCCGCCGACACAGAGCAGGCCGTTTGGGTCCTTCAAGGCGCTGTCAGGATGAGGAAACCATAGGTTTTCATCTAACCAGGGTAGGGCGGGCATAGAAATGAATCTTGCTGGGCTTGTTTTAATACACAATATCGAAGAAAGCGTAAACAAAAACGCCCATTAGGATTAATGGGCGTTTAGTCGCATTCCCGGTGGGATTATTGGTCCAGGAACTTCTCGGCGTCAAGAGCGGCCATACAGCCAAAGCCCGCCGAAGTTACCGCCTGGCGGTAGATATGGTCGGCAACGTCGCCTGCGGCAAATACGCCGGGTACGCTGGTTTGGGTCGCATTGCCTTCAGAACCGGAGCGAATTTTGATGTAGCCGTCTTTCATATCCAGCTGGCCAGCGAAAATATCGGTATTGGGCTTGTGGCCAATGGCGATAAATGCGCCAGTCACTTCCAGTTCCTGAGTGCTGTCGTCTTTGGTGCTGCGCAGGCGCAGGCCCGTTACGCCGGAGTCGTCGCCCAGGACTTCGTCCAGTGTGTGATCCCAGACAATTTTGATATTGCCGTTCTGCTCTTTCTCGAACAGTTTGTCCTGCAGGATTTTTTCCGCCCGCAACTTGTCGCGGCGGTGCACCAGGGTGACTTCCGCTGCAATATTGGACAAGTAAAGCGCTTCCTCGACGGCAGTGTTGCCGCCGCCGATAACTGCGACTTTCTGCTTGCGGTAAAAGAACCCATCGCAGGTGGCGCAAGCGCTGACGCCTTTGCCTTTAAATGCTTCTTCTGAATCCAGGCCAAGGTACTGCGCGGAGGCGCCGGTGGCGATAATCAGCGCGTCACAGGTGTACTCGCCGTTGTCGCCTTTCAGGCGGAACGGGCGCTGGCTCAAGTCAGTTTCGTTGATGTGGTCAAAAATGATTTCGGTGTCAAAGCGCTCCGCGTGCTTTTGCATGCGCTGCATCAGCTCAGGGCCTTGTACGCCAGCATCGTCGCCGGGCCAGTTATCTACATCCGTGGTGGTGGTCAATTGTCCGCCCATTTGCATGCCGGTGATAATGACCGGATTCAGGTTGGCGCGGGCTGCATAAACCGCAGCGGTGTAGCCGGCGGGGCCGGAGCCTAGAATAAGCAGTTTGATGTGCCTGGTTTCTTTACTCATTGACGTTCCTTAATGCTGAAATAAAACAATGCCTGGTACGGACCCCTTGCCGCTGTATCCAATGATCCCTGTGGCTGGAAGGCATCAAAAATAATGCGCCTAAAGTATCATATTTGTTTAACTGGATTGATTATATTTGGTTATGGGGCATATAGAGCCATGTAATTATGGGGGAGGCGGTTTTTAGACCACCGTCACCTCTCTCAGAATTTGCGTCGACAACGGATAGTGCTCCGCGCGGCTTGAGCCTCCGAGCCGGTGCTCGACGACAGCTGGCAGGACGGTCTGAACGTCGTCAGGAAGCACGTGTTGGCGTCCCTCCAGCAATGCCCAGCCTTTAGCGGCGCGCAGGAGTGCGATGGCTCCACGAGGCGATATGCCGTCTTTAAAGCCGCTGTGGCTGCGAGTATAGGCGATGATGCGCTGGATATAGTCTATGAGCGGGTCAGTGGCTCGCACTTCCAATACTTTCGCCTGCAGATCCGCCAACACGTCCGGCGGCATGACAGGCTGCAGCTTGCTCAGCAGTGAGCGACGGTCACTGCCTTTCAGTAGTTCACGTTCAGCTTCCGGCGGTGGGTAGCCGAGATGGATGCGCATGAAGAAGCGATCCATTTGCGACTCCGGCAGCAAAAAGGTGCCGGACTGGTCGGATGGATTTTGAGTCGCAATGACGAAGAACGGCTTCGGAAGCGTGTAAGTGGTTCCTTCGACGCTGATCTGGCGCTCTTCCATAGCTTCCAGCAAGGCGCTCTGAGCCTTTGGCGTGGCGCGGTTGATTTCGTCGGCCAGCACCAATTGCGCGAAAAGAGGGCCTTTATGAAAAGTGAACTCGCTTTTGTTCTTATCGAACAGGTTAATCCCAATCAGGTCGGACGGCAGCAGATCGCTGGTGAACTGCACCCGGTTGTAACTCAGACCCAGCGTTTGCGCCATGGCGTGGGAAAGTGTGGTTTTGCCCATGCCGGGCAGGTCTTCTATCAGCAGGTGCCCTTGGCAGAGGAGGGAGGTGAGTGCGAGTCTGATCTGGTGCTCTTTACCTAAAACGACTTTGCCAATCTGTGCGACGGCCTGTCTGACGGTTTCTGTCATGGTTCGTCCAATCAGTGATTAACGGTCATCAGTCGGCTGTGCGCCGCGCTGACTGTTTGAGAATTATAGTCGCGCCAGGATAATTTGGGCGCTAAATAGAGAAGCGGACGTATAGTCCGCTTCTGGCTCTAACTAGTCGATGTAACGACGAGTCAGGTCTTGGTAGGCGTCTACTCTGCGATCGCGCAGATAAGGCCAGATGCGGCGGACATCATCTGTGCGCTGCAGGTCAAGCTCAGCGGCGATTATCTGCACGCTTGAGTCATCGGCCTGACGCAGGATTTCGCCCTGTTGGCCAGCGATAAAACTATTGCCCCAAAACAGGCTGCCGGGAGACTGTTGTGAAGGATCAGGCTCCTGGCCGACCCGGTTGGCGACGATTACCGGCAAGCCGTTGGCGACTGCGTGCGCGCGCTGAATGGTGATCCAGGCGTCCAGTTGGCGTTTGTGTTCGGCTTGATCATCGCGCACGTCCCAGCCGATAGCGGTTGGATAGATCAGCATGTCTGCGCCGGCCAGAGCCATTAATCTCGCCGCTTCGGGATACCACTGATCCCAGCACACCAGCACGCCCAGTTTGCCAACAGAGGTCTGGATTGGCTTGAAGCCCGCCTCAGCATCGGCATCGCCAGGCGTAAAGTAAAACTTCTCGTAGAAGCCGGGATCGTCGGGAATATGCATTTTGCGGTATTTGCCGACCAATGATCCGTCTTTCTCCAATACGACCGCCGTATTGTGGTAGAGGCCTGGGGCGCGCTTCTCAAATAAAGAGCCAACGATTACTACATTGTGCTTGCGCGCGCACTCGGACAGGAACTCGGTGGTCGGGCCGGGAATCGGCTCCGCCAAATTGAATACGTCCACGTCTTCTGTTTGACAGAAATACAGGGTGGCGTGCAGCTCCTGTAACACAATCAATTCAGCGCCTTGCGCCGCAGCCTGGGCGATAAGCTCCGCCGTCAGGGCAAGACTTTTTTCTTTTTCGGGAAAGCTCTGCTGCTGGAGGGCCGCCACCTGTAAGGTGGTTTTTTTCATCAGATCACTCCCTCTGGTAATTGCATGGTGACGCAGTGGAGGCTCCCATGCTGTTCAATCAGGCTGCGACAGTCAATGGCTTCAATAGTACGGTCAGGGAAGCATGACTGAATGGCGTTCAACGCTGCCTCGTCCTCAGGAAGATCGTAGACTGGAACCAGGACTGCCTCATTAATGATCAGGAAGTTAGCGTATGTCGCTGGCAGGCGATGACCGTCTTCGTCATAGCAGGCGCGCGCCATGGGTAGCGGAACCAGCTTGTAAGGCGCGCCGTCCGCATCGACGAATGACTGCAATTGCTTTTCCATCGCGGACAATTCCGCGTAGTGCTCATCTTCCGGGTCCAGACACTGTACATAGCAGATAGTGCGTTCGTCGCAGAAGCGGGCGAGCGTATCAATGTGGCTGTCGGTGTCATCTCCGGCCAAGTAGCCGTGATCCAGCCACAAAGTGCGTTGGATGCCCAAGTGTTCCGCCATGACGGCTTCCACTTTTTCCTTGGTGGCGTCCGGGTTGCGCGTCGGGGTCAACAGGCAGGCGGAGGTGGTTAGCAATGTGCCTCGACCATCTGTTTCAATGGAGCCGCCTTCCAGAATATAAGGAATATGGCGCAAGGCTGCGCCATCAAACGCGCCCAGCTCGTAAAGCGTAGCGGTTATCTGGTCGTCTTTTTCGGAGTCAAACTTACCGCCCCAGGCGTTAAAGTGGAAATCCAGCAGCACCGGCTCGTCATTGTCATAAATGGTGATAGGACCGTGGTCCCGGCTCCAAGTATCGTTCGACGGGGCACAGAACAGCGCCACTTTTTCAGGAGGTACGCCGTTTTCGTGCAATGCGTCGGCGATCGCCTCCAGGCGCGGAAATGACTGACAGTTAATAACCAGATTCTGGTATTTGCAGACCGCAATGGCGATATCCAAAAAAGTTCTGTCAACTTCTTCCAGGCGGTCAGCCCAGTCGGTTTGCTCATGAGGCCAAGTCAGCAGAACGGCGCACTGCGGCGCCCATTCAGGAGGCAGGACAATAGTGCTCACTGGTTAATCCATCGTAAACAGTTTAAGGGGCGAGTAGTTTACGGTTTGACAGGCTTAAGTACAGTATGAATTACGCGATCGCCCTCAAAATATACGGAATAGTTTCCGTACTCCCATACTGTGATAGGCGGGTCGCCTACCGGGCCTTTAACATGAGAAGGGCTGCCGTAGCGTTTTTCCACCGCGCTCATAGTTAGGCCTGTGCGTGGCGTTTCCATGCCGGCGTTTGATGAGCCTTGTTGCATGATGGGGGTGACTAGCTCATCGGCGTTGGCCAATGGCGCGAGACTGATTAAAGCGACAGCGAATAACTTATTCCAAGAATTTAGCATCGACTTATTCCTAAATTCGTTTCTTTAACATACTAGTCTAGCTGTATTTAGCTGATTAGACACTTAAAATTTCATACGCAAGTCTTTGTCATTAATTGAGTAATGCTCTTGGATTTGCGTCATGGCGACATCTTATTCCAGTTGGCGCCTGCGTTGCTGTTGCTGGGTTCTCAGAATGTGTCTTGCAACGATTTGTCGCTGTGATTCGCTGAAATTAATGAAATTGACTCGCGTGATAAATCCGTCGCCGTTTTCTTGTTCATGGCTTAGAACATGCTCTGGATGCTCCTTGACGGACTCGGAGCTGACGACTTCCGCTTCGGTCAGAATGGATATGTAGCTGGGCACCAGCGTCGCCTTAAGAATCAGCTGCTGTCCCGCACGCTCCTGGTGGGGGCTGACAAAGGCCATACCACCCTCGCTCAGGTCGATAAACTGCAGTCTATCCTCATTGATGTCCGTCTCCACCAGCGCGAGCGTGCGGGCGATCAAGTCGACTTTTTTGTTGAGCGCTTTAAGCAATGCAGCGAGGGAACGGTCCTTTTCCGCAACATGTCCCATCAGCTTGGAGGTTTCCAGATCCAGGCTTTGCAACTCGTTCAGCATTTCGAAATAGACAGGGTGCCGATAGAACTCCGCCATTGAGTGATTGCTTGCAGTGCGTTCCTGATACTCAACCAAAGCCTGGTCATGAATTCGATAATAATCCCTCCGGTTATCTGATGTGGCGTCTGAATCGGACATATTAATAAACCGTAGTAGTGAAACACTTATTAATAGATTATAGTTTTACGCCGCTTAATTTGGGCTAATTAACTTATCATCTTAAGCGGCCAGTCGGACGCTCCCATCCGATCACACTTTCAGGCGACGATTTAAGCCCGCCAACAAGCCAACCATTAATACCAGGTGCTCTGTGGATGTATAAACCCTTATCTCTATTTATAGGCTTGCGCTATACCTCGGCGAAGCGAGATAACCACTTTATTTCTTTTATCTCCTTGACGTCCATGATTGGGTTGATTCTTGGAGTGCTGGTGCTGATTACTGTCATGTCTGTCATGAATGGCTTTGACCGGGAGTTGCGGCAGCGGATATTGGGTATGGTTCCGCACGCGGTGATTAAGAGCCATAACCCTATGAGTAGCTGGGGGGAGGTCAAAGAGTTTGCTTTGCAACATCCGCAGGTAGAAGGCGTTGCCCCATTCGTATATGCGCAAGGCATGGCCACCGCGTCGGGAAATGTGCATGGAATCATGATCAACGGTATTGATCCCGAGGCGGAGAAAGGTGTTTCCATCGTTCAGGATCATATCACCTCTGGCAGTCTGGATGATTTGAAACCTGGAGAGTTCGGCATTGTCCTTGGTGACATTTTGGCTAGTTACATGCGCGCCAGAGTGGGAGACAAAATCACGGTCATATTGCCCGAAGCTTCGGTAACTCCTGCTGGAGTGTTCCCTAGAATGAAGCGGTTTACAGTGAAAGGGATATTCAGCGTTGGTGCGGAACTGGATAGTACGCTGGCGATTATCAATATAGAAGATGCAGCCAAGATAAAGCGCTTGGGGGATTCTGTTGAGGGTGTGAGACTTAAGCTGAAGAACTTGTTCGATGCTTCAAAAGTGTCCCGCACAATTGTGGCGGAATTAGGGAGTGGGTACTACGCAAGCGACTGGACGCGGACACACGGTAATTTGTTTCAAGCTATCCAAATGGAAAAGACCATGGTTGGATTGCTGTTGATGTTCATCGTTGCGGTGGCGGCGTTTAACATTGTTTCCACTCTGGTAATGGTTGTGACGGACAAGAAAGCGGATATTGCAATATTGCGGACGATGGGGGCGACCCCTGGTAATATTCTGCGCATTTTCATGGTCCAAGGTCTGTTTATAGGGGTTGTGGGCACTGCCTTGGGGGTGCTGCTAGGTTGCCTGCTGGCGCTTAATATCAGTGATATGATCGCCTGGTTTGAGAAAGTGGCGGGTATTCAGTTACTAAGCTCCGATGTGTATTTCATCAGTTACCTCCCTTCTGATTTGCAGTGGGGGGATGTTGGGTTGATTAGCGCAGTAACCCTGACTATCAGCTTTGTTGCGACTATGTATCCCGCATGGCGCGCGTCCAAAATCGAGCCGGCGGAGGCGTTGAGGTATGAGTAGTCCAGTATTGGAATGCCAATCTGTGCATAAAGTATATGTTCAGGGGAAGGAGTCTATCGAAGTTCTGCGAGGCGTTAATATTTCGCTTTATCCGGAGCAGACTGTCGCTATTGTCGGCGCATCCGGTTCAGGTAAGTCCACGTTGCTGAATATTATGGGCGCTTTGGATCATCCAAGTTCGGGCTCTATTCGCATCTCGGGACAGGACGTGCACGGTATGGATGAAAAAGCCAAGGCCAAACTGCGGAACGCGCACGTGGGTTTTGTCTATCAGTTTCACCACCTCTTGCCTGAGTTCAATGCGCTGGAAAATGTCTGCATGCCTTTGTTGTTGAGAGGTGTGGCGGTCAAGGAAGCTAAAAAGGAAGCGGAGTACTGGCTGGAGCGTGTGGGTTTGTCGCACCGCCTTAAGCATCGTCCTGGACAGCTGTCTGGTGGTGAGCGCCAGCGAGTAGCGATAGCGCGAGCGCTTTCTCCCAGGCCGTCCTGTGTTTTGATGGACGAACCTACCGGTAACCTGGACCCGGATACTGCGGATTCTGTGCAGGCGCTGTTATGGGATCTGGTGCGTCAGAATCAGACCGCGTTTGTGCTGGTGACTCATGATTATGGGCTGGCGGCGCGTATGGATGAACAATACTCCTTAAAAGAAGGCGTATTGGCGAAAGTGGATCGCAACTCTTTGTAGAGTAACCTTTGTGGCGCACGTCGTTGCGGGGTTAAAAAAGGCGGGTTCTTTATAGAAGCCCGCCTTTTTTATTGGGGTTACCCTAGAAGCTCTGCCAGGTTTAGCCCATTTTCTTGAGTAGCATTTGCTCTAGCTTAACTTGATCTTCGGCGAACTTGCGAATGCCTTCGGCCAGTTTTTCGGTCGCCATTGCGTCCTCGTTCATCCCCCAACGGAAAGTGGCTTCAGTAATCGGCGCATCGCGTTCGGCGCTAGGCTGCTCAGAGGATAGGGCGCGGGTCAATTCGCCGGAATCAGCTTCCAGGTCATTCAGCAGTTCTGGGCTGATGGTCAGCTTGTCGCAGCCTGACAGGGCTTCAATTTGTCCAGCATGACGGAAGCTGGCGCCCATTACGATAGTGTTGTAACCACGCGATTTGTAGAACTCGTAAATAGATTTGACTGACACTACGCCAGGATCTTCGTCAACGGAAATCTCGTCTTTGTTCCACTTGGCTTTGTACCAGTCATAGATGCGCCCAACAAAAGGCGATATCAGGAATACGCCAGCCTCGGCGCAGGCAACCGCCTGAGTGAAGGAGAACAGCAACGTCAGGTTGCAGCGAATGCCTTGCTTTTCCAGCACTTCCGCAGCGCGAATACCTTCCCAGGTAGACGCGATTTTGATCAGAATGCGGTCTTTGCCAACGCCGACGTCATTGTAAAGCTTGATCAGCTGCTTGGCTTTTTCGATGGTGGCGTCAGTGTCAAAGGACAAGCGAGCGTCCACTTCCGTGGAAATATACCCCGAAATGACTTTTGAAATTTCTTTGCCGATAGATACGGACAAGTAGTCGATAGCGTGGGCGACGGCCTCTTCAGGCGTAGCGGATTGTTGCTTGCCATAGTTGAGCGCGTCATTGACCAGGCTTTCGTAGACGGGAAGAGATGCGGCCTTCAACAGTAGCGAAGGGTTGGTGGTCGCGTCGTCGGGTTTGTGCTTTTTGATTGCTTCGATATCGCCCGTGTCAGCGACAACGGAAGTCATTTGGCGTAATTGCTCGAGCTTGCTTAAAGCCATTGTATTTTTATCCCTGGGTTGGTTCTTTCAGACCGCCTCGGAGGCGGTGTTCAGAGAGTTGGACTGTTTGTAAGAAGATACTATATCTAAAGCTTCTCTAAAAACAGTCGGTGAGGCGGTGCGTTTGATGGCGTTTTCGCTTAAATATCTGCGAAACTGTTTCCCACCTTTTTGGCCATGAAACAAACCCAGCGCGTGTCGCGCCATATGCCAGACCGCAACGCCGTTTTGATAGTTGCGTTCGATGTACTCTAAAAACTGATAGCCGATATCCGTAGCGCTGAAGCTTGGCGGCGGAGTGTGAAACAGACGATGGTCCACGTCCGCCAGCATCCATGGGCGCTGATAGGCTTCGCGCCCAATCATGACCCCATCGACCTCCTGCAGATGACTTTCCGATTCGGCCATGGTTTTGATGCCGCCATTGATAATGATCTCAAGCTCTGGAAATGTCTGCTTGATCATATAGGCGCGCGGATATATCAGCGGTGGAATTTCGCGGTTTTCCTTTGGACTGAGTCCTTTGAGAATCGCCTTGCGCGCATGAATGATAAAGGTGGAGCATCCTGCTGCTTTGACGGTGCGGACAAAATTCAACAAGAACTCTTCGGAGTCCTGATCATCTATGCCTATGCGATGCTTGACCGTCACCGGGATGGAAACAGCGGAGCGCATGGCGGCCACGCATTCCGCCACTCGCTCAGGATAGCCCATCAGGCAGGCGCCGATCATATTGTTCTGTACGCGGTCGCTGGGGCATCCCACATTCAGGTTGATTTCAGCATAGCCCCAGTCTTCGCAAATCTTGGCGCACTCCTTCAATTCGTCAGGATTGCTGCCGCCAAGCTGCACGGCGACAGGATGCTCTTCGGTGTTGAAATCCAGGAAGCGATGACGGTCCCCATGTATGATGGCGCCGGTGGTCACCATCTCGGTATATAAATAGGTATGCTTGGAAAGGAGGCGGGCGAGGTAACGATAGTGCCTGTCCGTCCAATCCATCATCGGGGCCACGGAAAAGCGACGAAGACCATCATTGCTCGTCATGTCTGCGTTGTTTGCTGAAGTTGCAGGCATTATTACATCTCTAAAAACGGGGAGGCTTGCAGCGAACTGAAGTCGTTGTTGCGCCTTTTGCTCTTGGGCGACCTGATTTGGTCAATTGGCGGGCAGTATATCATGGCCGTCGCTGTAAGGCAGTGAGCTTCGTGACGGCTTATGTAACGTTTATGTCACGATTTAGGCCCGTAACTTTATCTGGAAAAGGAATTGGGAGGCGGCATTGCTATTAGTGTGCGTAGGCCTATTTATTATGGTCGCTTTTATCGCCCCGCTGCTTATCTCTTCATGGAAGTGGTTGAGCGCCTTGGTTTTGGTTCTTGGAGGGCTGCTTCTCATGCTGGGCGTTGAATTTATGTACCGAGAATATATGGATACAGAAGTCAGAGATTACGGGGCTCTTGGAATGCTAGTCCCTGTGGTCATCGCTGCGACGGCAGGGCCTGTATTTGCTGGCGGGCTTATTAAGTTACTTTATTTGGCCATCAAGGCGGATATTTCTTCCTCGAATGGAGAGGCATAGCGACGCTATTCACCCTTCTTTGTCTTTGTTCGGGTCATGCGCATAGGTTGCTTCCATTACAAGGGCGTATGGCGTCCAAATTAAACAGATCAAGACGCTGAAGAAAACGCAAGAAATAAGATGTATCCAGCCGGCGCCAGTTAAGTAAGCCAGTGCGAACAGGGCAAAAAACGCAGCGATCGATACGAGCCCAGCCCTCTTGCGTTTAAGAAGAGCGTGAGACAGATGCTCTCTGCCTATAATGAAAAAAATTGCGAGTCCGATAGTTAAGAGGCCTGATTCTATTTGTGTGTCCGCTGGATCTTGGCTGAAAAGTAGGTTTGCGCCTACGGAAAAGAGGAAAGGTGAGTAGCCCAGAGCTAGATGATGGTATGGATCTCCCTTGATGTAATTGGCAGTGATTGAGAGCCAATGACCCTCTTTGGTCTCGTTTTTAGTCAGGAACGAGACCCAGAATGGCGCCGCCAGGAAGAATCCCAGAAAAAATAGCATGGCGAGAGCGATAACCAAGGTAGATGCCTCTGTGGCGGACGTCAGATTTTACATTTCATAAAGATAATTTTTCGTCACCTTTCGATTTATAAGTATAAGATACGCGGCCTGCAAAGTGTTGGCGCGTAAAGTACTGCGTTAGGCGGTGCTCGCCATGAAAGTATTAATTGAGATGATTAAATGATTTACGAGCATAAACGAAATACCAATATCGGCGTCGGCCTAGGCGTCATAATGCAGTTGGCGGGAAAGTCCATGAGCGCCACCAGTCCAACAATGGGTGTTATTGTCGTCTTATTGGGCATTGTCCTCTTTGTGTGGGGCTGCGGGCAGTATGCGAAAAGCAAAGGGTATTCTGGAGTGTGGGGATTTCTTGGGTTGTTCAGTCTGATAGGCCTGATTATTCTGGTTTTTATGAAAGATAGATATCGATAGCCCGACCAGACTTTCCGCCGCACACTATGCGTCTTTCTCTGGCGCATAGTCCCTCAGAGTTCTTGCAACCCCTTGTCAAATCATCTATCTCTTAGTATTCAGACTGCGAT
This sequence comes from Hahella sp. HN01, assembly GCF_018986435.1. Taxonomy (GTDB): domain Bacteria; phylum Pseudomonadota; class Gammaproteobacteria; order Pseudomonadales; family Oleiphilaceae; genus Hahella. The sequence goes on from NZ_JAHMIN010000004.1 coordinate 59,085, forward strand.
CGGAATCGGCCGCTATGAATCTGGGTATTCGAACCCTGCTATCACTCACCCTTGCCGGAATAGTCTTCATCACCACCAGCCTTGTGAATGGGATTGTCGACTATGAGGCTTCGCACCGTTTACGGAATGAGTTAGGGGAGCAGTATTCTGAACTCGCCTATCAAATGGCGGATCGGTTGGATAGGGGGATGTTCGAAAGGCTCAGTGACATGATCAACGTGTCCAGTCTCCCCACTATCCGCAATCTCAATGGCTCCCAGGCGGAGCTGCAGCGCAATATTCTGGAAACCCTCAAGCGAACTTACGGCTATTACGCCTGGGTGGGTCTCACCGATGTTAACGGTGTGGTGCTCCGAGCTACCGGTGGTCTGATGGAAGGGGTGGATGTTTCCAGCTTGCCCTGGTGGAAAGAAGGGCATCTCGCCCCTTATGTTGGCGATGTAAGAGATAGCGAAATGCTTGATCGCTATCCGCGTCAGGGAGATCCGACGCAACCTCTGCGTATTGTGGACTTCGCTGCGCCGATTCTCGGGCCGGATGGCGCGCCAATTGGCGTAATGGGCGCTCACCTTAATTGGGACTGGGTCAAAGAAGCCGCATCCAGCCTGCTGCAGCAACGCAACAAAGATATAGAACTGCTGGTGCTCTCAAAGGATGGCGATGTTCTGCTAGCGCCTGAAAATACGCCTTTTACGAAAGTGACGCTTCCAGATTCGCTCAAAGGCAACGAAACCCACATTATGACTTGGCCCGATGGTCAGAAGTATTTGACGGGCTTTTCAGGCACCAAGGGGTTCCTTGAATACTCCGGGCTTGGGTGGACAGTCATTGCGCGACGGGAAGTCTCCCAGGCCCTCGGTCCGGTTCGGCAGCTGAGTGCGGCAATATGGATGTGGGGAGGCTCGATTACTATTATTTTTGCCATGATTGGCTGGATGATCGCGGCGCGTATTTCGCGTCCTCTAAGAGAGCTGGCGGCTTCCGCGGAAGCGATTGAGCGCACGGATAGCCAACTTTCCTACACGGAATCATTCGCCCCCAGAGAAATTCGCGGATTGGCGGCGGCCTTGCGGGATATGCTGGAGAAGCTGCGAAATCGAGAGGAAACCTTGCAGCGCCAGTATTCGGAGCTGCAAATGCTGTACGAAGGCTCACCGGTTGGCATCGCTATGATTGGGCAGGACTTGAACTGCCTGCGCATCAATACCCGTTTGGCGGACTGGTTTGGGGTGGATAATACGTGGGTGGTGGGGCGTAATATCCATGAAATCTCCAGTGAGTTGATGGAGTGGACCAAACCGGTGGTATTGAAAGTATTGGAGTCCGGGGCCCCGGAATTTGGTATTGAGATGAGGATGAATGAGAGCAGTGCAGGTAAGTCGCGGCACTTTTTAGCCTCCTGTCTGCCCTTGTTTGAAGAGAAGAAAGCATCTGCAGTCGCCGTGGCGTTACTGATCAGCGAAATGACCGCGCAGCGACAGGCGGAATACTTCGCGACTCACGATACGTTGACGGGGCTGCCCAATCGACGTTTCCTCTCTACTTTTATTACGCAGGAACTAGCGGTGGCCCGGCGACAGAACAAGAAAGTCGCTGCGCTGTATCTGGATCTTGATCGTTTCAAAGACGTCAATGATAACCATGGACATGACATCGGCGACGCGCTGCTTCAGGAGGTGACGCGCCGATTACGTCAAGTGGTGCGCGAGTCGGATTTGATCGTCAGGTTGGGGGGCGATGAATTTGTGGTGGTGCTCCTGGATATTAAAGGCGTTTCCGATGTTACGCGGCTTGCGGAAAGCATTATCAAGAGCCTGTCTGCGCCATACATATTTGCAAGCGTCGAAGTGCGCACCTCCCCCAGTATCGGCATCGCCGTCTATCCTGATGATGTCTCTGGTGAGTCCCAACTGCTTTCCTGTGCGGATGAAGCCATGTACGAAGCCAAAAAAAGCGGTCCTGGACAGTATCGGTATTACGCAGACCTGGATGGCGCCGAAGAGTAGCCTGGTGCTGTAACATCGCGGCAACGTCTTCATTTACCTCACAGGCATTTACTCGTCGTCATGCGTCCTGTATTTAATGACCGCCAACGCTAAGTATTTCATGTGTCTATCGATTAAGGAGTAGCATGTACGATCAATCCGTTATCGTCTTTGAACACTATTTGCGGCGTTTGTCCGTCATGTTGAACCGCCTGGAGGCATATGCTGAGACGGCGTCTAAACAGGAAGCAATACTGCAAACGAGTCTCGCTCGAGGAATGTTCCCGCTTGTACAGCAGGTGCGCACGGCGATCGGTTTTTCTCTGCGGACCTGCTATCCGCTAGCCGGGTTGGAGATACCAGAAATACAGTCTCGTGAAGACACTGTCATAGATCTGCACCGTCAAATTCAAGAAGCAGAGCGCTATTTGCAGGCCTTGTCAGCGCAAAGTTTTACCAAGGCTGCAGAACGGGAAATTGTGACGACAGCCGGGTTCAAAGAGTTGCGATTGGATGGTCAAACTTTTCTAACCCAGTACGCATTGCCGAATTTTTTCTTTCATCTCAGCATGGCCTACGCAATTTTGCGACATTGTGGGGTTCCAGTTGGGAAGGGGGACTTCGATGGTTTTCATGAGTATCCCCCGGGATTTGCATTTTGAGCCTCATGAACCTTGACCTTCGCACCTAGGTCACTTCTCGGGGTTACTTTTGGGGTTGTTTTGATTTGGAAGAGGTGAACTATACTGAGGTGGCTTAATCACCGGTTGCGTTCAGTGCGCAAGCTAAAATCAATATAAGGAGAGTGATCCATGGAAAAGTTGTCCGGCGAACCTGAAAAGGGGAGTAAGACTGACCGTATTGAAGAGCAGTATTCGTTCAAGTCCCGTTTTGTGTTTATTTTCGGCGAGATCAACCATGAAATGGCGCAAGCGACCTGCCAGCGCTTGATAGCCTTGGCGGAAGACTCGGAAGACCCTATCAGAGTGCTGATATCTTCTCCCGGCGGGCATGTGGAGTCGGGAGACGCAATTCACGACATTATTCGTTTCATCCGCGCGCCGGTCGTTACGGTAGGCGCTGGATGGGTCGCCAGTGCGGGTACGCATATCTATTTGGCGGCGGAAAAAGAGCATCGAGTTTGTTTGCCCAATACGCGCTTTATGATTCACCAACCTGGCGGCGGCGCAGGCGGTCCTGCCTCGGATATCGCCATTCAGGCGAAAGAGATCCTGAGAGCCCGTGAGCGTATCGCCCATGTTGTCGCCAGACAGACGGGCAAACCATTCGAAAAAGTATTGGTGGATATAGAAAGGGATTTTTGGATGAGTCCAGAGGAGGCGATGGATTACGGCATTGTCTCCCGTGTAATCGAGTCCTACAAGGATCTCCAGTAAACTTTATATTCTCTACTGCTTCATGAGCGCGGTTTAAAGCGCTCATGATTTATTTATAACGATTTATATAACCGACCTTATCGAATATATACTTCTGGCGCGAAAAATAGATAACAATGTATCTCTATTTCCGCCTCAGCCTTCTGATACTAAAGAGATTTTTAGAGTCATTTGGCTCTAGAGCATAGGAAAAAATATCAGCCTCGTCACTATCCTATTCAGCCGATAAAACTGAAACTTGCAACATTCTTCTCAAAAATATTAAAAAAATTAAATCATTGAGAAACTTTTTGGAAAACATGTTGTATTCTCAAATGACCGGCGGACCTCTCATGCATATAAAGTCGTTATCAAAATCCAGTGTGTTCTCCGGCAGTAACCCCTGATGGGGGCTATTCGCTCTTTTCCATTTATCCAGCGCTCGTAGTCGAGGGAATAGACCTGTATCAGGGTTCTATCAATAAGGAAATAATAAGGAATTCAGTATGAGGAAAAATACTGCTTTGGGATTCGTAACTTTGTTGGCGTGCAGTTTCATGTCCAATATAACGGCGGCCGAAACGGTCACCATTAATAACTCGCCATCAAATGTTCCTGCTATTCACTCTAAGTTCGTCCCGCCTGGATTTATCAAACTCGCCAATGAAAAACGTATGATGGCCAGCGCCGCTGCACGGGAAATTAATCCAGCGGATCTTGTACGCCAATTAAAGGAAAATAACGGCAGCGTCTCGGTGGCCAATGTACTGAAGGATGTAAAAGGTTTATCCAGTTCCTTTGTGAGTCAGGCGCAAAGCGCAGAAAGAAGCGTCCTGAACAAGAAAGGCATACGGACAAAAGGGGAAACATTACTTGAGTTGCGCATAGCCGCTCCGCAGATGATGTCGCAGTTACAAGAGGGCGTGGAGCCTCTCTATGCCTACGAACCGGATGGGGACGAATCTTCCTGGCAGTATATTGAAGCCTATGACAGCAATGGCGGTTTGCACTTGCTGGATGTGTGGAATATGCCGGAACAGCCCGTTGTCGTTGTCGACATCAATGCGAAAAAGGATATGCAGCTTGGTTTGGCGCAGATGCGTGAGGTTTTTTCTCGCTCCGCGTCTAAATCCATTCAGATAAATAAAGCTCAGTCGGATAGCATTGATGTGACCATACTGGACAGCATCCGTTTGGAAGACGACGAAGAGCCATGGATCTCTGGCAATGCTGAGGTATACGCGATTGTGACAGGCGTTGACCCCAGCAGGGATGAGCCGGCGCTGGATATTGTGGACATGCCTTATCTCGATGAAGACGGCAAAACTTATTACCCCAACCAGGTTGTCGTTTATTGGGATAGATATCGTTGGGGCGCAGCGAATATCATTTTGATGGAGCATGACGACAACACCAACTATCAAACGCTGGCGCAAAAACTTCTGACTACCGCCGCTGAAGTTTTGTCAGCGCTGGGGCAGCCGGAGATTGGGGCATTGGTGGCTTTAGGCAGCGGAATTGTCGAACTGATGCCAGAACACTGGTTCAGCAACGACGACGACTATCTGGACTCTTTCTATACATTAGAAAAGAGTATGCACTATGGAAATCACATGGGCGTATCGGGTAATGCGATGACGACTATGAGACCCTACACGTTGAATGGAATTAAATAACGGTAAATAAGCAGGCGCGTAGATGCGCCCGCCAAATAAAAAAGGCCCACTCCAGGAACAGTTATAACTTTTGTGGAGGGGCCTTTCGAATGCCTCAATATTATTCCAGCACAATCAAGCTACGATTCTTTTCTACGGTCTTCTCACCAATACCTTTAACCAGCGCCAACTCGGAAATATCTTTGAAGGGGCCGTTGGTGGTGCGAAACTCTATAATAGCTTCGGCTTTTTTAAGGCCAACGCCATTGAGTGCTTTTGCTAATGCTTCGGCGTCCGCCGTATTAATATTCACCACATTCTGTTGCGCGGCCGGCTGCGTTTGCTGTGGCGCGACGTCCGTAGCGAATGAAACATTAGCGAAGGCGAGAGTAAAAGCGAAGAAAATAACGGATAGCAGTTTTTGCATGTGAAATCACTCCATTGAAGTATTTGATTTAATATCCACCGATCCCGGTGGTGGCGCTATTATGCTCAATGCGTTTAAAAAAGCTGTACGCTTTATTCTGAATTTTTCGTAAGAAATAACGTACGACTGTAAGAAATGCTCCATATACCTCTTGATATTTATTTATTTTTAATTACATTGTTATGGGATGATTGTAAACCCGATCGAATAACCCCCGGAGCTATAAATGAATAAACTATCTGCTTATATTGAAGCAAAAGCCGCCTACGAAAACCTCAAGAAGAAAATTGAAGCATTGGAGAGCGATGAGAGTGTTAAGAAAACGTTAGAGTTTCAAAAGAAACTACAGGACTTAATGGATAAATACGGGGTATCCAAAGAAGAAGTCGTTCGTATGTGGAATAAAGACGAGAAACCCAGTGCGACTGATAAACGTCGTGGCGTTCGTCCTTTGAAAGTATACAAAAATCCTCATACTGGCGAAGTGGTTAAAACCCGCGGCGGCAACCATAAAGTGCTGAACGAGTGGCGCGGTAAGTACGGTAAAGAAACCGTCGACAGCTGGATCAGCTAAGCTTCTTGGCGCTACCTGCAGTGCTTTCCGGCAGGTGGCGCGCACCAAAATCAGTCACCTAATGCATTGATTTGGTTAAATAATGCGCAAAAATTAATTTTCCTCGCTTCCTACACATTCCAAAACATCTCTCCTATAATCCTTTTAAATAGCTGTATCTAATTATAATAACGCCAGCTCTCCTAATCAGAGTGGTATCAGACAACTACAATAATCGGTAATAAGGGTGAAGGAATCACTAATTCCGGGGAGGAAGTCTGTACTTGCCTTGCTCCTGGTCTGGTCACTTAATGCGCATGCTTCGCCATGGGCGGATACTGACGATATCCGTCTGCGTCACAGCCTGCAGCTACTAGTCGATTCAGGGTACGCCAACCTGAATGTGATGGCGTGGCCTATCTCCTGGTCCAGCATTGATAGAGAATTGATGCTGATCGACCGCGCAGAACTCCCTTCCGACCGTATTCGTACCGCTTTCGACTATGTCCAATTTGAATTACGCCGCTATAAGACTCAGAGCGCTCATTTTGAAGCTCAATTCTATGCTTCCAGTCGTTCTCCTTTCCTAAAAGGCTTTGGTGACAGTTTTACAGAGAAAGATGAAGCATGGTTGCAAGCGGAATTTTTGGGTAGTTTTTTGGCTGCCGGCATACGTGTCGGCGGCGTCAATGGGGATTATGACGAGACTCCTACTGCTCGGGCCGACGGCTCTTATATTGCTGGAATCTTCGGTAATTGGGTTTTTGGCATCGGCGCAATTGACCGCTGGTGGGGACCGGGGTGGCAATCCAGTCTTATTCTTTCCAATAACGCCAGGCCGGTCCCTGGCGTGTTCCTGCGGCGTAATGCCGACACTTCTTTTGAAACACGCTGGCTTTCCTGGTTAGGGCCCTGGAGCTTCGAAATGTTTGGTGGTCAATTGGAGGGCGAGCGTGCTGTCCCTGACGCCAAACTACTAGGCGCTCGTTTCTCTTTTAGACCGCTGCAAAATCTGGAGTTTGGATTATATCGGGTTGCTCAGTGGGGAGGAGAGGGGCGTCCTCAGTCAATTTCCAGTTTGGTTGATATGTTGTTGGGGAGAGACAACATCGGAGATGGAGGGGTCGTTGCTGAGAATGAGCCTGGTAATCAGTTAGCCGGTATCGACCTGCGCTTTTCCCTTGATTTTGATTCGCTTCCCTCCGCCCTCTACCTGCAAGTGGTTGGAGAAGATGAAGCTGGAGGCCTACCGTCCAAGAGGCTATGGCTCGGTGGGCTTGAGAGCTCATTTGGTCTAAATGACTGGGATTACGGTTTTTTTCTTGAAGCGGCGACAACATCGGCGGGGGGGATTTTTGGATCTCTTTCTTCCAATGTTGCATATAACCATCAAACTTACCTGACAGGTTACAGATATCACGGACGCTCTATTGGAGCCTCGGTGGATAATGATGCGGAAATATATTCCATTGGACTGCGTTTAATTGCCCCGAGTTCTACGGTGATAACAGGGTCTGTTGCAAAAGTGCGCGCGAACATTGACAGCGCGCGAATTGCCCCTTCGCCCAGCGGAGAGTTTTATGAAGAGTCGCTATGGGAAGCACAGCTGGCGTATCAGAATGAATGGGGAGGGTTGCGGTATGAAGTCGGCTGTAACTATTTCTCTAGAGAATTAATCAACGATTATGCCGCAAGTGGCGACTTCCTGGTGTGGCTTGAAGGGACATATAGATTTTAATAATGAAGAACGTATATATGCACAGTATGTATAAAGCTATAGCGATAATACTTCTCTGGGGATGGAGCTTGCTCTCAGGCGCTCAGATGCTAACGCAAGAGCAAGTGCAGCAGTTTCTTTCGCTTCCTGAGGCGCAACAAAAGGCGCTGGCCCAACAATATGGCCTGGATATAAACGCATTAAAAAAATCACAGGCCACCACAAGCAAGAAAAGACTTGAGCCGGCTCCGGAATCGCCAGTCAGGCCTTTGTCTTCTGAAGAACAAGAGCGACTTGCTGACAGTGGTGGACCTGACAGTCGTATTGATGAGTATGGATATGAATGGGAGCCGGACGAAGGGGCTTACTCTTATGAGCAAGACTGGCTGTTGCGCGATGATGAGCCGCCTGCCGATAGAGATCTGGGTCAAGATGGAGAGTATGAGAGAGATAGAAGCTGGTCTTCAAGGGAGGAAAACAGGGAGCGTTATAATAAGGATCGGCGTAACAAGCAGTTCAGGACTGACCGCCAAGACAAACGAGAACAGTTGGATCAGCGGGAGTGGCGAGAAAGACGAGAGAGAGAAGAGAGACCTGATGCGCCTTCTACCGCCAATAAAATAAAACCATTTGGCTATGACCTATTTGCTGGTGCGCCAACCACGTTTGCACCAGTCACTGAAATACCTATACCCGCAGAGTATATCGTTGGACCTGGAGACACTATCCGGGTGCAGATGTTTGGCAAAGAAAATCAACTACACGAGCTGATAGTTACCAGGGACGGTCAGATTCAGATACCTCAAATAGGACCAATTCCCGTGGCGGGCTTGTCTTTCAACGAGTTGAAAGATCAATTAACACGTTTGATTCAACAAAAATTTATTGGCGTTGAGAGTGCTATTTCCCTGGGCGAGCTAAGAAGCATAAGGGTGTTTATCCTGGGCGAGGCAAGAACGCCGGGGGCTTATACAGTAAGTTCGTTATCTACCATGACTAATGCTCTGTTTGTCAGCGGAGGAGTGAGGCCTACTGGTTCGCTACGTAATATTCAGCTTAAGCGCCAAGGTAAGCTGATTTCCGCTTTGGATTTGTATGACTTGCTGCTGAGCGGAGATACAAGCGCTGATCATCGCTTGCAGCCTGGCGATGTCATTTTTATCCCTCCCAAAGGTAAAGCTGTGGGCGTTGATGGCTATGTTCAACGCCCTGCTGTCTACGAGCTGAAGAATGAAAAGACGATATCTGAGGTTGTAGAGCTGGCGGGGGGGCTTCGGGCGGAAGCCTACCCGAAGTTCACCAAGGTGGAGCGGGTCGCCGATGGCTTTAAAAAGACGGTGCAGGACGTGAATCTCCTTACCAAGCAGGGGGAAAGGTTTGGCGTCAAAAATGGTGACTTAATTACTGTCGGCGCCGTGGATGAACTTGTGGAAGGCTACGTGAAAATCTTGGGCGAAGTCAGCCGCCCAGGGGTATACGACTGGAGTCCGGGGATGCGGGTCAGTGATGTCTTGCACTCCATCAAATCAGGCTTAAAACCTTTGTCGGACCTGGAGTATGCGCTGATAGTCAGAGAAAAGGGCGCCTATAAAGACATTGAAGTTATTCACGTCAAACTAGGGGAAGCCCTTTCAAAACCAAGTAGCGCTGCAAATGTGGTTATGATGGATAAGGACCGGCTGCTGGTTTTTGATCGATATCGCAGCAGAAGCAAAATGCTGGCCGGACTGTTAAGAAAATTAAAGGCGCAGTCGAGCCCGGCCGAAAAAGAAAAAACATTCTCCGTTCTTGGAACCGCTCGCCTGCAAGGTAAGTTTCCGTTACCTGAAAACTACTCTGTGAAGGACGCTATCATTGCTGCAGGGGGGATAGACCCAGCCGTAACGGACCTCAATTACGCGCTATTGATAAGAGAGGTCAACCCGCGTGGAGATATTGCAGTTAAGGCGCTGGACTTGGTAGAAATTTTTTCTGACAAGCGAGATGCCGGCTATACGATTAAGCCCTTAGATAAGCTCATTCTCTTTAATAAAGATGCAATCAGGGAGCCGCTTCTTGAAGACGTTATTAGCAGGTTGCGAGAGCAAGCGCGCCCGGGCCACCCCCCTCAGTATGTGACCATTGGCGGCGCGGTGAAGTTTCCCGGCTCCTATCCTGTTACGGAAAAATTCTCAATTGATCGGCTCATTCGTGCGGCGGGGGGATTGCTCGACTCTTCATATACGCTGCAGGCCGAAATATCGCGCATAAATGTCTCTTCTGCAAAAAGCGACTTGGAAGTATTTAATGCGCCTGTAAATACGCTGACTGATGGCGTGACGAGCGAGCTAAAAGCTATGGATAAGGTATTTATAAAAACTATACCTGAGTACGCGGAGCGATATACCGTCACTTTGGAGGGGGAGGTTCAGTTTCCGGGAGAATATGTAGTTAGAAAGGGTGAGACGCTATCGCAAGTTATCGAGAGGGCTGGGGGATTCAGCTCGAACGCCTTTATTAAGGGGGCGATCTATACAAGAGAGCGTCTGGCGGAGTTGGAGGCGGAGAGGTTGAAAGAGGCGGAGGCGCGCTTGAAAAGGGACTTGGCCTCACTGCAACTGCAATTGGCCAGGGAAGGCAACCCTGGGCAGGAAATATCTACATCTGATCTGGGCACATTGGAAAACTTGCTTAGCCAAGTCAAAGAGAGCAAGCCTCTGGGTCGTCTGGTAATAGACTTGAGTGCGTTGATGCAGGGGGATAAGAAACAAGATGTCATTTTGCAGGAGGGAGATAGATTAATCGTTCCTCCAGTCACGCAATCTGTGACGGTTATAGGAGAAGTCCAGTTTTCCACCAGCCATATCTTTTATCAAAATCTTTCCGTTGAAGACTATATTAAACGGAGTGGCGGCGAAACGGCTCAAGCGGACGCGGGACGTACTTATGTTGTAAGGGCAAATGGCTCCGTTTGGCTACCAGGCGGTTCTCCTTGGTTTAGCAGTGGTACAGAGAAGATAGGGCCTGGAGACACTATCGTAGTGCCTCTGGAAACGGACAGGCTTAGTAAGCTACAGCTTTGGACGAATGTCAGTCAGATCTTCTATCAGATCGCTTTGGGAGCGGCGGCGGTTGCAAGTTTATAGCGTAAATAATTCCCTGGTGTAACTACATTAATGTAGTTACTGTTACTTTGTTCAGGAGGGTTTATGAAAAGATTTTCTATCCAGATAGGAAGAGAAATGACCTTCTCTATGGACTATTGAACTATGGAAAGAAAGACTTTTCCTGTTATTGAAACGTACAAGGATAACGAAGTCAGTCTTAAGGACATGCTTCGCACCTTGTGGAAGGGGAAGTGGCTAATAATATCCATAACCTTCATTTCAATTTTTTTTGCGATATTAATGGCGGTTAATAAACCGAATATATATAAGTCATCTGTATTGTTGACGCCGGCGCAGGAAGAGCAAAGAGGGGGGCTTGCAGGTCTTGCGGGGCAGTTTGGAGGGTTGGCCAGTATCGCGGGACTTAATATTGGCGGAGGGAAGTCTGAAGTAACCGAGGCGCTGGCTATCCTGAAGTCACAAGATTTTCTCACGCATTTTTTGAAAGAGGAAAATATTAAGTCCTCTCTGTTTATTAAAAACTGGGATAAAGAGAGTGGACAGTGGAAAAAGCCCGGCTCTCTACTAGGCGGGCTCTTAACTTGGTTAAAGGGAGATGATGAGGAGGAATTATCTTCTCTCGAACCTTCCTGGCAAAAAACCTATCAGGTCTTTGTAAGTAAGCATTTAAGTGTATCTGAAGATCCTAAATCCGGGCTGGTAACGGTTTCTGTCATGGCGTATGAGCCAGAAGAGGCGGCGCATTGGGTAACCCTCCTGATTAATAAACTCAATAGCCATGTAAGGCTACAGAAAAAAGCTGAAGCCGAAAGAAGCATAGATTATCTAAATGAACAGATAAGACTCACTGTAAATGCTGAAATGCAAAGAGTTTTATATCAGTTAGTTGAAGCGCAGGCCAAAGTGGCTATGTTGGCTAGCGTCAGGGAGGATTATGTGTTCAGGGTGATCGATCCTGCGTTTGTGCCAGAGCAAAAATATAAACCAAATAGATTTCAAATGGTGATCGTTGGCGCTATCGCAGGGTGTGTTTTTGGGGTTTTATTAGTTTTATTTATTCAGATTTTAACTGAAAGCAAAAAAAGTGAGTAAGCCTGTTATTGTTGTCCTTGCATTATCACTATTTATATAAATGATATGAGGATCTATCAAGCTAATGTGTGGAATAGGCGGTTTCTACTATAAACCTTCACACTGCGCGAACCAGAATGGCGCGGCGTTGCTTAAAGGGATTCTGGAAAAGCAGCGGCATCGCGGCCCTGATGCTTCCGCTTATTGGCTTAATAAGTCGAAAGCAATAGGGCTTTGTCACTCCAGGCTGGCTATAGTTGATTTATCTCCCCAAGGCAATCAGCCCATGCATAGCCCCTGTGGTGACTTGACCGTAGTTTTTAATGGAGAGATATATAACTATAAAGAACTGCGAACCCGGTATGAGGCGCTTGGATATACATTTAATTCCAATTCTGATACTGAGGTTTTACTGGTCGCCTACCGGGTGAAGGGAGAATTGTTTCTTGATGAGCTAAGAGGGATGTTTTCCCTCGCACTATTTGACCATCAGAGAAATATCCTGATTTGCGCACGGGATCCTGTAGGCAAAAAGCCTTTCATATACGCTGAAACTAGTAGCGGATTTTATTTTTCTTCTGAGATCCCCGCATTGGGAGTGTTTACGGATATCAACAGAAGTATTGATCACTCCGCCTTGGCGGCGATGCTTTTACATAATCTTCGTCATATTCCTGAGCCACATACCGCTTTTCAAGGGATTAAAAGGCTTAGGCCAGGCCATGCAATGATTGTTCGCGAAGGAAGGCTGGAGTCGATGTGGCGGCATTGGAGTCCCACTCCCGGCATGGTGAGAGACGCCGCGGAACTGCGTGATGTAATTGAGAACGCTGTGGCTATACGGTCCCAAGCTGATGTTCCTGTTGGCGCCTTATTGTCGGGCGGGGTAGATAGCTCCGCTATTGTCGCTTTGATGAAAAAGCACACCAACCAAACTATTCGAACCTATGCCTTCGGAGCTGGCCCTGAGGATGAAGATTTGTGCAGGGCGAGAAAGGTAGCGAGACTTTTCGGAGTGAGTCATAAGGAATTTTATTATGACGCTGATAGGCAATTTCAGGTTTTTAAAAGCTTGTTGGCGACCTGGGGGGAGCCAATCATGCTGTTGCCGCTTATTCATACTTATGAAATGTCTGAAGCGATTCATGAGGATGGAGTTAAGGTCGTCATGAGCGGAAATGGCGCTGATGAGCTGTTCTTCGGTTATACCGGTCATTTCCATACTGCAAAAATATCAAAGCTTTTAAGCGGCATAGCTTTATTTCTGGCATGTGCTCGAATTGCACCTGACAGTTGGAGAAAGGGGCCGCTAAAGTTTTTACTAGAAAGGCCTGGATTAAGGAAAGCGGCATATTATAAGTATAAGGCGGCTGAACAATGGCCTTTGATTATTCCTCCTGACATAGCCAGGACCATGCTGAACTATGTTTCCGAGGAAATGAGTTATTGGGGGCCGCTTCTTCCAAATAAAGATTTCATCGATGAGTCCAACTATTTGGCTTTACTAATTGAGAATGCCCATTCAATAACAATTTCGTCTGATCTGCCCGCAATGATGGCTTCAGTGGAATTTCGAGCGCCTTTTCTTGATAAAGAAGTTATCGCAGCTGCGATGGGAATACATTTTAAAGATAAGGTGCGCAAAGGGGGAAGTGGAGAGGGTCTGAAATATATTCTCAGGGAGGCGGTGGGAGACTTGATCCCAAAAGAAATACTGCATGCGCCAAAGCGAGGCTTTGGTATGGGGATTCAGGAAGAAGATGTTTTAAAGGGGCCATGGCGAGATGTAGGAAATCGTCTTTTTACCGGAGCGGATGACTGCGAGGGCCTATTTGACGCAAAAAACCTGAATGGTGTCTGGAATCGGTACCTGGGAGGAGACAGCCGCGTCGATACAAGCACTGTCGCGAGGCTCTTCGCCATACAACTCTGGAGGAATCATGAGAGCGCTGACTTCTGAAGCGGAAGCCCTTTGGTTGGACTTCTTGAACAACTCTGACAATAGAGGGCACGCGGAACGGATTATTTTGGGCGACAGCCTTCAACGTCATTACGAAGCTTGTTCTCAGTCATCTCGCGAGGTAGTTCGGTGGGTCTCCCAGTACGTAGACAGAAATAATGTAAAAAGCATTCTTGAGGTTGGCTCTTCTATTGGAATGAACTGCGTGGCCCTCGCTGAAGAGTACCCGGGAGCTAAAGTGACTGGTATTGAGCCTGAACACGAAGCGGTTAATGTGGCGGAAGCTTTATCTAAGGAGGTTGCTACTTGCCGATTTGTTCGGGGCTTCGGTGAGAGCCTACCTTTTGAGGATGGTGAGTTTGATCTGATTTTATGTAGTACGGTGATTGAGCATGTCAGGGACGTAGAGAAAGTCATCAGTGAAATGACGCGGGTGCTATCAAAAAATGGAGTGATATACATTGAAGCGCCAAACTACATATGGCCCTATGAGCCGCACTTACAAATATGGACGATACCAAAGCTGGGAAAAAAATGGATGTCTTTGTGTGCTCTGGTTCAGGGTAAGAGAAAACAGGCGCCCTTTTTAGATCACTTGCAGCTTGTAACGCCTCATCAAATTAAGAAATTACTGCTTAATAATGAACTTGCCATCAGAAATGTATTTTATGAAAAAGTAGAACGCTTATTGCTCGGTAACTCTGTGGCGATAAAGGCGTACCCTGGCATAGCAAAGGCCCTTCGTATGCTGAATAAATTAGGGGTGGGAAAGGCAGTAATCAGCGTGATATTCCTAATTGGGCTTTACCCCAGTCTTATGTTTGTCGCTAAAAAGGGACAATGAATTGCTAGCCTTGGCGTCAATAAAAGTTATAAAGCCATACTTAAGCACTCTTTCAAGTGGTTATATCCTGATGTTCGTAACAATGCTGACTCAGCTTATTACGATACCTCTATATCTTGACCAGTACGAAAAGTGGGGGTTTGGAGTTATTTCCATGATGCTTGCCGCAATACCTCTCCTGGCATTAGGAATAACTTGGGTTAGCGGCGGAGGGGCGCGTCTTATGGGAGAAGCGGTTGCTAAACAGGATATTGCTGGCGCCCGTCAGATCTACTCAACATCAAAGTACCTATTTACAGGTTATGGACTTATAGTTGCGGCGCTGCTTGCGATAATTGGAGTTTTCTTTCAGAGTTACTGGCTTAGCGGGGCTCCTGACTCCTATGCAATATCTAATTTTCACTCCTTAATTGCATGCTTTTGTATATACATTGTCATCCAGTATGAGTTTTCCGCTGAGCTGGCTGCGTTTGCTGCGACGAAAAAACAGCACGAAGGTAATGTATTGCAGGTTATAAGCCCTTTGATTATGGCTGTCTCAGTATATCTTATGATCTTGTCTGATATCGGTATGCAGGCGGTATTTATAGCCATGGCGCTTGGCTTCCTGATAATGCGAATATGCACCCACTTTTACTGGAGGAAAATGTCCAGCCACGGACATTATGTGATTTTACAGCGCCCAGATAGGGCGCAAATAGAAATCGCCTCTAGAATGCTTAAGAGCTTTGCGGCAGGGTACTCAATATATGGAGTATTACTTCTATTTATATTCTCGGATGTAATCATTGTTGGGTATTTAATGGGGGCGGAAGCCGCCGCTACTCTCACTCTGATTTGGAAAATCCCTAATCTTCTGATGCAGACATTGTGGAGAATTCCCGGATATGCTGAGCCATATGTCATTCACATGGATGCCAAAGGTGAGAAGGAGAGTTTGCGAAATCTCTTCAAAAAAGGATTTTTCGCTTATGGAGTGATGTGCTTTGTGGCGGCGACGGTGTTTTACTTTGCAGGAGAAAGCATACTAAAGGTATGGGTGGGTAATATTTCCGAGCTTTCAGGCGATTTTAATTACTTAATGTGCGCCGGAGCTGTTTTCTTTCTTAGTCTTGCCCGATGGCCGGTTAGCTTCCTTTATGCAATGGTTAGATTGCGTATGCTGATAAAAGTTATGGCTGTTGAGTTGGTTTTTAAAATTGCACTAATAATTTCACTGTATGACTATTTTGGCTTTATTTCTCCAATTGTGGCGGTAAACGTTGAATATATACTAGGGCTGGCTCTAGCCTATTACTTTATAATAAGAAAAGAGAGATTGATCTAATGAAGATATTAGCGATTCATGTCGGTCATAATTCCACTGTCGCAGCTATGGAAGATGGTGAGATTAAAGGCGCGTTAAGTCAGGAGAAGCTGGATAATAAGAAGAACTCCGCAGATTTTCCGGTGGATGCCATTCGCTCTCTTTGCAGAGAGGTGGGATGGCGTACGGACGAGATAGATAAAGTGCTGATAGCAAGCTTGGAGGTCTTTCCTGCTATTTGTTACGACTATCTATTTGGGTCTACTCCAGAAACCCAGACTTCCCTGAGCATAGCGGAGCTTATCAAAAGAGCCGAAAAAGGTATCGCCGGACGTTTGGCTCCTAAAGCATTTGACCGACTTAGGACTATTCGGGCGAATCAGCTAAAGGAGATGGGGGTAGAGGAGTTACAAGTTAACTTAAAAAAAGCAGGACTTGAGCATAAATCCATAGAGCATATTGAGCATCATACCTGTCATGCTCGTGCGGCATTTCACTCATTTTGTTCAACTCCATCAAAAAAAGACGCACTTATATTTACCTTAGATGGTAGCGGCGACGGCCTATGCTCCACTGTGAGCATTTCTCGCGCTGATGGCGGTTGGGAGAGGTTGGCTGAAACGCCGATGAGGTCTTCCCTGGGGGGGATATATAGTAACACCACTAGATTTTTAGGCATGAAGATACTGGAGCATGAATATAAGGTAATGGGATTGGCTCCTTATGCGAAAAGCTACTACCTGAAAGCCTATGAAAAGATTTTTAAACCGGTAATAGATTTAGATCCACATAACCCGCTTAGCTTTTCTTCCAATGTGGATACGACAAAATTCTACGATTATCTGGTGGAGAATGCAGTTGGAGAGCGTTTCGACAATATCGCCGCCGCGTTACAGCATCTAACGGAAGATCTATGCATTCGCTGGATTAAAAGTGGAATAGAGAAAACGGGACTGCGGGATATATTTGTTGGTGGCGGAGTTTTTATGAACGTCAAGCTAAACCAGCGAATTAAGGATTTGGAAGAAGTCGACACTGTCTGTTTTATGCCTTCATGTGGCGATGAGTCTAATCCCATTGGCGCTTGTTATGACTATGCTGCGAGAAGCGGTCATCCCACAAAACCATTGAAAGACTTATTTCTGGGGATCGGATACTCAAGGGAGGATTTCGTTGATTACATAGAAAAAACGAGGTTGAGTGAGAAGTATAAGATTCAAGAGTTTGATGAGATAGAAGTAAAAATTGCGCAACTGCTTGCAAGCAAAAATGTCGTTGCAAGATTTCATGGCCGCTGTGAATGGGGAGCCCGTTCATTGGGTAATAGAGCCATATTGGCGCACCCAAGCTATATGGAAAGCTTCTACACAGTTAATGATTTGATTAAATCCAGAGACTTCTGGATGCCTTTCGCTCCCAGCATCCTCGAAGAGCATGCTTCTCTGTATTTGCAAAACTATGACCCTGAAAAATCAGAAGCGCCTTATATGATATGTACATATCAGGCGACAGAGGAAGGGGTCGCCCAGCTGCGCGCTGCGATCCATCAAGGGGACCACACGTTGAGGCCTCAGGTCGTCAAAAAGCAAGTGAATCCTGACTATTACAGGCTGATCCATGAGTTCCATGGCCTTACAGGCGTAGGAGCTGTTTTAAACACGAGTTTCAACCTTCATGGCTATCCGTTAGTCGCCACGCCAGAGCAGGCAATTATGACTTTTGAGAACTCAGGCCTGCAATATTTGGCGCTTGGAACATTTTTAATCTCAAAATCATAGCGTTGCTATGGGCCAAGAATACAAGGTACGCAATTATGAACGATATAGTGCGGCTCTCAGAAGATAGAGTGGCTTATTTTGATCATGACTCCACTGCTGTACATGCTGTTTCACCGGTTGTAAACACTGTTCGCTCACTTCTCAATAATCCGGCTTCAGTTAATTTGTTGGATGTAGGAGGAGGGAATGGGACTTTTTTGGATACTATGCTGAGCTCTATGCCTGAATCAAGGGGGACAATTGTCGAGATGAGCCAAGTAATGGCTGACAAAAATACATCCCGTCACAACAAAG
This sequence comes from Hahella sp. HN01, assembly GCF_018986435.1. Taxonomy (GTDB): domain Bacteria; phylum Pseudomonadota; class Gammaproteobacteria; order Pseudomonadales; family Oleiphilaceae; genus Hahella. Next base: position 77,158 of record NZ_JAHMIN010000004.1, read on the forward strand.
AGGTCGTATGTGATAACTACTTGGATTGGGCTAACAGAAAGCTAGATAGTAATGAGAGGTTCGATGTCATTTTTTTTAATTTCGTACTCCATCACTTTGTCAGTGAAAGCTGGGCGTCATCTGTAGCATTACAGAGGAAAGCTTTAGAAGTATCCAGAGAGCTACTTACAAAAAATGGTGTGATTATTGTTTATGAAATTCACTATAACGGAGGGTTGTATAACGAGGTAACGAGTAAAATAATATTCGGAATTTCGTCCAGCAGGCTGTTGGCTCCGTTTGCGAAATTTATGGGAGCTAATACTGCAGGATTTGGTGTTTGTTTTCACTCAGAACCTTTTTGGAAAGAGCTTTACTATAATCAAGGGTTGGTGTGCAAAAAAGAGTATTTGATAATGAAAGGGGCTTTTGAAGGCTTTATGCCGAAGCTTCATAAGGTTTTTTTGAATATAAAAAGTATGAATTATAAAATCCACTTTGTTGGAAAATAATAGAAATGCTTTTAGCCTTTCTCATAGTCTCTTGTGCTTTGGTTGTTGGGCTTTGGCTATACGATACTTGTCGTCTGGGTGTCTCCAAATCCTGCTTGAATCATTTTTGGTTTTTCTCGCTGTTATGGATAATATATTTTCCATTTAGAGGGGTTTTGATTGATCAGGGAATAATTTCTCTCCAAGTTAGCAGGGATTGGCGTGAGTCAGAGCTTATTATTTCGCTATTAGTGGCATTCTTGTTTTGGGTTTCTGCATTTTTCGGCTATTTGTCATTAACGGGCAGCAACCAGCATTTTATAGCGAAGAGAGAGGTGGCGGTAAAGTATCCAGGGATTAAGGTGTTGGTGTTAGTTTCTCTGGCCTGGGTTTTCCTTTTTGGTCGAGTTATACAAGACGGTGTTTTTGTCCCATTTCAAGGTAACGAGCAAAACGAGATGAGGACGGGGGGAGGGCATGTATTCCTATTTTCAGAACTCTATTTGAACGCGTTTTTCTCCTATGTATGCATTATTTGGATTTATAAAAGGAGGCCTGCTAAAGATAATGTTTTTTGGATTGTCGTTTTGGCTGTATTGATTACATCTCTTGTTATGACAGTTGCGCTGGCTTCCAGGCGTATTATATCAATGACAATATTTGTTTTGGCGGTGTGCTATATTTTAAGGCGGCGGCGCGGAGTGGCGTTGGCGCCAGCTTTGATACTTTCTTCCATATTTATGGCGCCACTTCTGCAGACTTTGAGATATACTGATCCGTACTTATTTTTATCTGAAGATATATCTGTCAGCAAGATAATTCTAAGTGCATTTGTGATGAGAAATTTTCTTACTTCTTTATCTTCCTCTTTTGAAGGTATCGACCACTTAGCTGCGTTTTTGGAGAAGGCTGATTTTAATCAGATTGTATTTGGAGTTGATGGCGGTGTGGCTTGGGTTTTCAACTTTTTTTTAGGGGCTGTTCCCAGGGCGTTGTGGACAAGTAAACCTGAAATATATGGAAGCATATCTGAGCAGAAGTTTCTTTATCCTTGGATGTATGAAAACGGATCAGCTACAACAACTTTGCCATCAAGCTTTGTTGTTGATTTCATGTTCGGGATGGGTTTTTTTGTAGGTATTTTCTTTGCCTTCTTTTTGGGAAGACTGCTTAAAATTCTCTATTTTAAATTATGGTCTAATGATGAAAATTATGCCGGAAAATCAATTTCCATATTTGTTTTGGCAAATATTTTTAATATAGTCAGAAGTGGAACTGGATTTACTCAGCCGTTAATTATATTTTTGATCTCATCGGCAATTATATTAGGCCCGCGCCGTATATATGCAGAGGTTAAGGAAATGGTTGAGATCGTGCTAGGGTTAAAATGCTGTAAAGTTGAGGGTGATGTAAAGGATTTGGCGTTGAATTCTGGTTAATATTATGAGTGCAATATATTTCTATCCCCATGGCTACTTTAGAGACCGTCAACTTGATACGGTTAGGAATTGGCCAGGAGAAGTCGCTAACCCAGATGTTGGCAAACAGGTGGGAAAGCAAGTCGCCTCTAAAAAGTCTATTGCTGGCGCTGGTATAAAATCTTGGGTTAATAGAGTGCCATTGATTAACTTTAAGGTCAGGCCCAAGGGGCTTGATGATCATACTGTTGTCTATGTATGGGGGGCTTTAGTCCTATCTGGAAAGTTTATTGTAGATTTAGATAACCCTTATAGCCTTACTGGCTACAATATTAGAGCTTTCGGGTTATATAAGCCTATATTGAGGAAAATATTGCTTTCTGAGCGCTGTGTTCAGATAAGATGTATGAGCCGCGCTTGCCTAGAAAACTTGCGGCTTACTTTGGGGGATGATGTGGCTGATAAAGCAGTTGTATCATATCCCTATATGCCTGTGGTTAGAGAGACGAATGTAACTCATCTTGCTAGAGGGGGAGGGGTTAAGAGATTTCTTTATATATCTACTCAGTTCGATATAAAAGGTGGGCGGGCGCTAATAAACGCATTTATAAATGCCTATAAATCATCTCCCAATATTTCTTTGGATATGGTAACTCATCTTCCTGATAAATATAAAGATTTGGTTGCTAGTTGCCCTGCTATCCATTTTCACCCTGCAGAATATAGCCGGCGCGAAATAGCAGAAAAATTTATGAGCCATTGTGACGTTTTGATTCATCCAACCTACGTGGACTCATTTGGGATGGTGGTATTGGAGGCGATGTCATACGGAATGGCGCTAATTGCCACTGATGTGTACGCCATATCAGAAATGGTCAGGAATGAAGAGAACGGGGTTTTACTGCGGCCACCTATTTCGATATGGGATAAATACCTCCCATCTCCGTACTACTATCAACTTGGAAATATAAAGTCATTGATAGAAAGAGCGGATGATAGTGTTTTCTCTCGAGAATTGGAGAAAGCGATTGTCCATGTCGCTGAAGACGAAGAGCGTTTAAAGCGGTACAGGAAGAACAGCCTGGAGATTTTTTTGAGGGAGTTTGGCCGTCATGCTGCTTAGCGTTATTGTGCCTGCATTTAATGCCAGTGCGACTATAAGCGCGACTTTAAAAAGTATTAGCGCTTCCCTGGTAGATATCGCCTTCGAAGTGGAAGTAGTGGTGGTGGATGATGGAAGCGACGACGGTGATTCACTTGTGATCGCCATCAAGGACTATCCTTTTGTGCGCTTGGTCGTGCATGAGTCTAATAAGGGGATGTGCGCCGCTCGTAACACAGGAATCAAGGCCAGCCGAGGCGATTTTGTTACGATCCTGGATGCGGATGATGAGTTTGTCGAAGGTTGGCCAGAGCGACTGCTGTCAATTATTTCTGAATGGCCGGAAGATTGCCAATTGTGCTACAGCGCATGTGTAAATTCTAACGGCGCGCCTACTGTCTCAGAGCCAGCTTATCGTGGCAGATTGACCTACGAGGATCTTTTGAATGAAAGGCATTCAGGAGAATATTTGCCTGTTTTTCGTGGAAATTTTGTAAGAACTCAACTATATCAAGACTTAGGGTTGCGAAAGTCTTGTGGGGTAGTTAGTTACCTCTATTTCGCAAAAGAATGCGACTTTTGGATTACCCCCATCATTTTAAGGATATATCACGATCAAAGGCAGGGCTCTGTTTCCAGTGGTTGGTTAACGGAAAAGAAAGCCAGGGAGACGGCCCTTTGTTATGAGAAGCTCTTTCAAGAATTCAGCGCTGAGTATCGGCGGTACGCTCCCAGAGTTTATCACACCAAAATGTTACGCTACGCCGTATACAGAAAAGTCGGCAACCTGTCAGGAATATGGCGTCCCTGGCTGCAGGGCTTTTCCATGCGCGCTATACCCGAGTTTCTAGCTACGGCTTTTATTCTTGTTATGGGAGAGGGGGTAATGCGCCCTCTTATAATGTTCGCACGTAGAATCGGAGTGCTGAGAAAATATGGATAACACACTGGACGACTCTGAATTTTATGAAGATTTTTGGCGTGACGCAGGCTATCAGTATGCGTATGCGATGGATTCGGCGGTTAGAGATCGTTTTCCTGCAATCGAGAAAGTCTGGGGAGGGCTGCGTCGGCCGCATCGGGTCCTGGATTTCGGGTGCGGCAATGGCGTTCTGTCATACTGGATGTATCAGAATAGCTTTGCTTATAAGGTGCTCGGTGTAGACGTCAGTAGAACTGGAGTTCGTAATGCACACCGGGAGTTTGCTCAACCGGGATTGGATTACAGGGTTATTACGTCACCAATGAACGTCAGGCAGTTGGGCGAGTTTGATGCTGTCGTTTCTTCCCATGTGCTTGAGCATATTCCAGATGTTGATGAAGCGCTGGCGTCATTGAAGGGGGTCGCCAAGTGGTATGTATTTGAAGTGCCACTTGAAGACTGCCTGTTTCAGACACTGAAATGGTCTCTTTTAAACAAACCAAGGTATGAAAACTCACTTGGACATGTACAGTTTTGGACGCGAGAAAGCTTCCGTAACTTGCTTGCAAGTCATGGATATGTGGTTATACGTGACTATATCTATGCTTCAGCTCCATTTTCGCCATATAACAATAAGTGGGTCAGGATGGCTGAAAAGCTCCTTCTGCGGTCTGCAGGATTAAATATATACTCTAAAATAATGGCTACGCATTATATTGTGTTGGCGAGTGAAAACCCTTGGCAGTAATTTTCTTAATGGATCGTTATGTGATTTGTTAGCAGTATATTTTTATAGTTGGTGTTTAAAGGGGGCTCGTTTTTGAAGGTGAAAAGGTGAGCTTGATATATGAGTGGTCTGGAAAGTTGATAGTAAGGATATTAAAGGCGAGACCTACCGGTGAAAGTTCTAATTCTATTTACCAGCAGTGAGTTAGGTGGGGCGGAACGCAGCCTTACTAAAATGGCGAGGGCGGCGACCTATTCCACTCCAAATGTTGAATATTTCATAGGGGCGTTGGATGGCGATGGCGCATGGTCTGAATGGGCTCATGGAATAGGTATGACTCCATTTCTGTTTGGAAAGCGCCAGCGAAGGCATGGACGCTTTGGGATGTTGGCCATTCTTAACGCAATAAGATTTGTTCGAGAGCGAAATATCAATATTGTTTATGTCATCGGCTTTCGGTCAGCAGTTCTCCTCAGAATGCTGCGATGGTGCATGCCTTGTGTGAAATTGGTTCAAGGTATTAGGTGGAACCCAGATTCAACAAGCAGGCTAGATGTCTGGTTTAGGCGAATAGAGAAGTACGCGCACAGGATGATTGATGGATACGTCACCAATTCAACAGCCGCTTATCGTACGTTGCAGCAACTCGGTATTCCTTCTAGCAAACTTGCTACGGCCTACAATGGCTTGGACGCCATTCCATTCAGTTTGGACGTGACAGCCAAGCCTTCACTTGTAGTTATTACAGTTGCGAATCTCAATTACCGAAAAGGTTATGAGCCTTATCTGCATGCTATTTCGAAAGTTGTGAATGTAATTCCTGACGTCAAGTTTATTTTCTTGGGAAGAGACGATTTGGGAGGAATTATACAAAGCAAGATTCAGTCAATGGATTTGACGAAGTGGGTTACTTACGCCGGATTTCAACAGGATGTAAGCCCTTTTCTCAAGGCCTCATCTTTGATGGTTTTGCCCTCTTTGTACTGTGAAGGGTGCCCTACATCCATAATGGAAGCCATGAGTTTTGGTTTGCCAATTGTGGCCTATGCAATCGATGGCATTCCTGAGCTGGTGGAGTCTGGAAAAGAAGGACTTTTAGTTGAGCAAGTCGGTAATGTTGATTTTTTGGCGGACTCTATAGTGGCTGTCTTAGGGAATACGGAATTGAGGGAGCGACTGTCTGTCGCCGCTAGATCCAAAGCAGAAACCACTTTCTCAATCACGAACTGTTGTAAATCTCATGAACAATACTGGAACAGACTGATCTATCGGACTGCGCAACTGGCCGCATACAACGGAAAGTAGTGGGCGACCAATGAATTAAAGGCTTAAGCGGCGCAGCCTATAGCGCGGCGATAAGATGGAAGCTTCTGCTTATGTGTGGAGTCTTAGGTTGGATTGGCGCTCGACTAAATGTACAGCATGCAAATCAAATGCTGGATCAGTTAACGCATAGAGGGCCGGATGATCGTGGAGATTGGTTTTATCCAGATCATAACGTTTGGCTTGGGCACAGGCGCCTCTCTATTTTGGACTTGAGCAGTGCGGGAAGGCAGCCCATGTCCAGTGAAAATGGGCGCTGGACGCTGACATTCAATGGAGAAATATATAACTTTCAACAGCTCAGGCGACAGCTTATAGAGGCGGGTTGCCAGTTTAAAGGAAGCTCGGATACAGAAGTTCTATTAAGAAGCATAGAGCGCCGTGGTGTTGTTGATACGTTGAGGCGATTGGTCGGAATGTTCGCTTTCGCCGTCTACGATGCTCATGACAGGAAGCTCTATTTGGCGCGAGACCGAATGGGGGTGAAACCTCTTTACTATTCTGTTGATAGCGACGAAATCGCTTTTTCCTCAGAACTGGGACCTTTGAAGCGTTTGCCCTGGTTTGACGCTGAGCTGAATGGCGATGCGATGCAAGCCTATTTTCGGTATCTAACTGTTCCCGCTCCAATCTCTATCTTTAAGTCGATACGTAAAGTAAAGCCTGGTGTTTTGATTGAGTGGTCGCAAACTTCCGGCGTTAAAGAGTCCGCATACTGGTCAATTAAAGAGACCGTTCGCAATGGGGTGTTAGCGCGCAAGGAGAAAGGAGGGCTTGATATCAAGGCGGTTGCGGACGAGATGGAGTCCATTCTCAGTGAGTCGATCTCCCTTAGAATGATTTCAGATGTGCCTCTAGGTGTTTTCTTATCCGGCGGCGTGGATTCCTCTCTGGTTGCCGCGATGATGCGCAAGCTTTCAAATGGCTCTATTTCTTCTTTTTCTATTGGCTTTGAAGAGCCGTCGCATGACGAGTCGGCATATGCGCGGGGCGTGGCGCGGAGCCTGAAACTTGATCATCATGAGGCTATTTTAACTGAGCGCGATGCGATTGACTTGGTTCCTGAAATCGCCGGCGCTCAAGATGAGCCTTTTGCCGATAACAGCATTATTCCTACCTATCTGCTAAGTAAATTCACGCGTGAGAAAGTCACGGTTGCACTGTCTGGCGACGGAGGCGATGAGCTTTTCGCAGGCTATCCCAGGTATTTTTGGGGCGACCGAATAAGCGCACTGAGAAAAGCGCTGACCCCGGTGGGGGCGAGGGCTATCGGTGGGCTATTAAAATTAGCGCCTGCGACATTTTGGGACAGTTTTGTCCATCGTTTAACGCGTGGGCGATATACCGGTAGCGAGGGACTGGCCTATCGAGTGGACAGATTCGCTGACTACCTGTCTACTTCGGAGAGTGATGCATACAGAAAAATAATATCTGTATGGGACTCGCCAGGGTCGCTTTTAGGCATGAGAGAGCTGTATGACTGGGGGCCCTCGATAGATCATTACCAGGGAATTCCATGGTCGGAACAGATGATGGCCTGTGACCAGGAGCATTATCTGCCCAACGATATCCTCATGAAAGTGGACTGGGCGTCTATGCGGTGCTCACTAGAAGCAAGAGAGCCGCTGCTTGACCATCGTTTGGTTGAGTGGGCTTGGACATTGCCCTTTCAGTATAAAAAGGCGGACGGCGTTGATCAGGGTAAGCGGGTGATGAGAGAGCTGTTGTACCGCTATGTGCCGTCAAACTTGATTGAGCGTCCAAAGAAGGGGTTTGGGTTGCCTATGGATCGATGGTTAAGAGGCGCGCTGAGAGATTGGGCGGAGTCCCTGCTGATGAAAACAGCATTGGAGCGCTCTTGTTTAGTGAATTTTGAATTGGTGGCGAATATGTGGCGTCGCCATCTCCGCGGTGAAAATTTCTCTTCACAATTGTGGACAATACTTGTGTTCAGAAGCTGGGAAGAAAGGGTCTTACTGAGCCGTAGAAAAGAAGTAGTTGTACCACCGGTGGCGCTTGCGTGAGCAAGTGGCCCCCGTAATACCCGTAATTATAAATTTAAAATCGTTTAAGGGGGTGTTTGGTGTGTGGCATAGCTGGCTTTTGGGACGCAAGAGCGACAACTAAAAATCCAGAAAGCGTACTGCGTAGTATGGCGAATGCTATACGTCATCGTGGCCCTGATGATTTTGGCTTATGGCATGATCCTGTTGCTGGTCTTGGATTCGCGCACCAAAGATTGTCTATTCAGGACTTATCTGAATTAGGCCATCAGCCGATGAAATCACCAAGCGGGCGCTACACAATTATTTTTAATGGTGAAGTTTATAACTTCCTTTCTTTGCGAGCTGAATTGGAGAGTTCAGGGTATAAATTTTATGGCCATTCTGATACTGAAGTTATCCTTGCATTATTTGAGCAGAAGGGGGTCAAGGAAGCATTAAAGGCAATGGTGGGAATGTTTGCTATTGCGTTATGGGATAACTTCGAGAAAAAGTTGTATCTGATGCGCGATCGATTTGGTGAAAAGCCCCTGTACTATGGAGTGAGTCAAGGCGTTTTATTATTTTCCTCCGAGTTAAAAGCTATTCGGGCGCACCCTTGCTTTAATAACGATATAGATAAAGATGTCCTGTCGACCTATTTGAGGTTCAATTATGTGCCTACGCCTTATTGTATCTATAAAGGGTTTAGGAAAGCAGTTCCGGGAACGTATATCGTCTTTAAAGGAGATAATTTTCTTGAGCCTGAGTGTATCAACTACTGGTCTGCGGTGGACGACGCTAATTCACCTCGAGACTCATTTTCAGGCGACGATCATCGCGCCATAGAAAAGCTGGAGCAGGTGTTGCTGGATACTATTAGCGACAAGATGATAGCGGATGTGCCTCTTGGCGCATTTCTCTCTGGCGGCGTTGACTCCTCAACAATTGTTGCGTTGATGCAGAAGCAAAGCTCCAGAAAGGTCAGGACATTTTCTATCGGCTTTCATGAGGATGAATATAACGAAGCGCAATTCGCGAAAGAAGTGGCGTCGTATCTGAATACCGAGCATACGGAGCTCTATGTTACGCCCGAGATGGCGCAGTCGATTATCCCCGAACTACCTTTAATATATGATGAGCCGTTTGCTGATGTATCGCAGATACCTACATATATTGTTTCGCAGTTGGCTCGCCAGCATGTAACTGTTGCTCTCTCTGGCGATGGGGGCGACGAGCTTTTTGGCGGATATACCCGATATTCCTGGGCGACGAGCATTTGGCGAGCAATGCGAAATATTCCGTTGCCGGCTCGGTTGGCTGCCCAGTCTTTAATTAGTGGTGTATCTGTTGAGCGTTGGAATAGTATCGCTGACGCGTTAAGTCCATTGACGCCAGCGCGGTTCAAACAATCGCATCCTGGCGATAAACTGCACAAGCTTGCAGGCGTTCTTGGCTCTAAAAATCATTTTGATGTTTATCACTATCTCGTATCTCAATGCAAAAAGCCGGACTCTCTGGTAGCGGGAGGCTGTGAACTTTCTACGGTGCTGAATGAGTCTAGTGTTTGGGGTGCGTTGTCGGATTTTAGCGAACAAATGATGTTGATGGATCAGCTTAGTTATCTAAGAGACGACATCTTGACCAAAGTAGATCGTGCCGCAATGGCTGTCAGTTTGGAAACCAGAGTGCCTTTCTTGGATCACCGTGTCACTCAGTTTGCATGGCGTCTTCCGGCGGCGCTTAAAGTGAGGGATGGAAAAGGGAAATGGATTTTACGACAGGTGTTATACAGACATGTGCCCGAACAGCTTATTGAACGCCCAAAAACTGGGTTTGGCGTGCCGATCGCAGAGTGGTTAAGAAAGGATTTGAGGGACTGGGCTGAGTCACTTTTATCTCATGCGGCATTGGCAGCTCCGGGTTGTTGGAATGTTGACGCTGTCAGGGAGAAGTGGAAGGAACATGTGACAGGAAAGCGGAATTGGTGGTATGAAATGTGGGGGGTGCTTATGTTCCAGGCATGGCGCTTTTCAATAGATGACAGTTTCGCCAGCAGTTCCAAGGAATATGGGAGAGAGGTGGAAACCAACGCGTAAAGGAATACGGACATGAATAGAAGAATAATATTTTGCTCTAATACTTCCTGGTACTTATTTAAGTTTAGGCGCTCTACGATAAGTCGGCTGCTGGAGGAAGGAGGGGCGGTTTATTGTTTGGCTCCCCGTGATGACTATTCGAAAATGCTGGTGGATTTGGGCGCTGAGTTTGTTGACATAAGAATGGATGGAAAAAGTGTCAACCCTCTTAAAGAGTTTAGTGTTATTTGTGAACTATACCAGGCGATAAAGCGTATAAGACCCGACTATGTATTTAACTTTACGCCTAAAATGAATCTGTATAGTGGGCTGGCGTGTAGGAGTATGGGGATTCTCTACTCGAATAATATATCTGGCCTTGGCACTGCATTTATTCATGATTCATTTGTGTATCGAGTGGCAAGAAAACTACTTGGGTTTTCCAATAAGGGGGCGCATAGAGTTTTCTTTCAAAATGAAGACGACAAAAGTCTATTTGAGCGTCTGAATCTCATCCGGCGGCAAAGTGTCGATATTTTGCCGGGGTCTGGCGTAAACACGGATGAATTCTACTTTTCCCCTCTACCTGACGGCCCAATCGTATTCTTGATGATAGCGCGTCTGATTGCAGATAAAGGTGTTCGCGAGTATGTAGCGGCTTCCAAAGTCGTCAGAGAAAAGTATCCAGATGTTAGGTGCTTATTGGTAGGGCCAATGGGAGTCAGCAATAAGACGGCTATCGCAGAGGAAGAGATTGCTGAGTGGGTGCGGAAGGAGTGGGTCGAATACTTGGGATACCAAGAGGATGTCAGGCCGCTAATTAGCCAGGCGCATGTGGTGGTGCTGCCCTCTTATCGAGAAGGTATGCCGCGGGTTGTTCTAGAGGCCGCAAGTATGGGAAGGGCGGCTATAGTAACTGACGCGCCAGGATGCAGGCAGTCGGTAGAGGCCGGTGTAACCGGATTTCACTGCCAGCCTCAGAATGCCTCTGATTTAACGAGAAGAATGCTTGAAGTCATTGAGCTTGAACGAAGCAGTCTCTCTATGATGGGGGCTGCCGCGCGAAGGAGAGTAGAGAAAGCATTTTCTGAGGTCTATGTCATTAATAGGGCGTTAGAGTGCGTTGAATCTGTATGTTGAAGAAAAAACGCTTATGTTGGCCCATGTTAGGGAGCATAGGATGGGCGCTGATGTTTGATGGTCCTAAAACACTCCCCAAGCCTTAAAAAGTTTAAGCAAAAAAATAGAAAGCGTCTAAGCTGAATAATACGATTCCCATCACTGAGGGCTTGAGCCAGATGGTGTCGTTATAGGAGAAGGTTTCCCCCCTGTCGCCCCAATGGAGGCGTATTGGGGGAGACAAAAGTTCCGGACTGGAGTGTCGACTTGCGCAATGTAAGTTAAGTAGCCGGAAAAGCCCAGTTGTTAAGTAGTACCAGCTCTTTGACGTTCGTGCTTCATGCGCGGTGGCGGACTATTAGCTGTTTTACTCACCTCTGGCTAGACCAGAGCACCATTAACTGGTTTTACTCGAAGAATAAGAAGGGTGTATGGACGCGTTATTTCAGTTGGCTTTCTACAGTTTGGTGTTGGTAGGGACAATTGTACTACACAAAATTTTAATCCCGATGTCGCAGAAGCTGGAACTGGTTGATGTGCCGGGAGGGCGTAAGTCTCATGACGGCAAAGTACCCTTGATAGGCGGCGTCGCCATGTTTTTTGGTTTTTGTGTCAGCGGCGTCATTCTCACTCATGGAAACGAATATTTTCTACTCTTAATTGTCGCCTTAGTCATTATCTTAACTACGGGTATTCTGGACGATTTAAATGAACTGGGCGTAAAGACTCGATTTGCGGCTCAGACCGCAGCGTCTCTCGTTATGATGATTTTTGGCGGTGTCTCTCTACATAGCATGGGTAACCTTGTCGGGCTGGGTGAAATCACACTGGGAGTGATGGCTTTGCCTGTAACGGTGTTCTGCGTAGTTGGCGTCATCAATGCCCTCAACATGGCTGATGGGGTTGATGGCTTGGCGGGTGGAGTCAGTCTTGTCACCTTTATGGGATTTTATGTTCTGAGCTTGTTGGGAGGGGATGGCCTGTTTAAATCAGGCATACTGCTTTTATATATAAGTGTTATTGCAGCCTTTCTATATTTTAATATGCGGGGCCCAGGACAACCGAGGGCTCGGGTGTTCATGGGAGACGCCGGAAGTATGTTTCTTGGCTTTTCGATTGCGTGGTTTTCTATTGACCTGTCGCAGGGAGACCATCAGGTATTGAGGCCTGTCACGGCGTTATGGGTATTCTCAGTTCCTTTGTTCGACACCTGCCGAGTTATGGCGAGAAGAGTTAAATTTAGGCGCTCTCCATTTACAGCTGGCAGAGACCATATCCACCATATTCTTTTGGACCATGGCGTTTCAATCAGTCGAGTTGTCTTTCTCATTGTTGGCGGACACTTTGCGTTGGTCGCATTTGGCGTCGCAGGAGAAGTGGCGGATATTCCTGAATATTTAATGTTTCCATTATTTATCCTGGCGTTTATTGCGTACAGTCTTGCTGTGAACTCGCTTGATAATAAGCGCGTCAATCAGAGTGCTTAGTTGAGAAAAATAGAGTGGCTTGCTATTTGGTCAGCTGTGTCTGGGTGGCTAATAATGTGTAGCGTTGCGAGATATAATAGGAGGAAGTGAAATAGATAACTAAGCATTAGTAATGAAAATCTTAATAACCGGCTGTACGGGGTTTGTTGGCTCCGCATTAGCTGCTGAAGCTGCGTCGCGGGGGTATTTTGTCATTGGTACTTCCCGAAAAGCTGGTCAGTGCTCACCGCCATTTCCTGGCAAAATCGAGTTGTCTCCTGCCTATGAAAGTGAACGTTGGATTGATCTGTTGCGCGAGGTGGATGTTCTTGTTCACTGCGCGGCCCGGGTTCATCAAGTAAAAGACGACGCAATCGATCCATTGGCCGAATTCCGCGCCGCAAACACTGATGCGACTAAAAAACTTGCGCAATGGGCTGTTAAATCCAGCGTTAAGAAATTTATATATTTAAGCACGATCAAAGTTAATGGGGAGGGGACTTCCCCTGGTCAACCGTTTACTTCCTGCGACTCTCCAAATCCCTCATCTCCTTATGCCTTATCCAAGTGGGAGGGGGAGCAGGCCCTGCGTGAAGTTTCTGCTGGGTCCACAATGTCTTTTGACATCATTCGTCCTCCTTTGGTTTATGGCGATGGGGCCAAAGGAAACCTGGCTATATTGGAAAAATTAGCGCGGCTGCGAGCGCCGCTGCCCTTAGCCGGAGTGGAGAATCGTCGTAGTTTAATCAGTCGCGAAAACTTGGTCGACGTCATCTTGCGCTGTGCGGAGGCGCCCTCCGTCGCTCCCGGAGCGGGAAAACTTTGGCTGGTTTCCGATGGCTATTCAGTGTCTACCAGTCAGATTTACCTTTCTTTGTGCCGCTCAATGGATATTAATGGACGTGTTTTCAATCTTCCCAAGCCGTTCAAATCGCTCATGTTCTATGTGCTTGATAAGTTGGGGATCAAGGAAAAGCTCTTTGGCAGCTTGGAAGTCGACTGCTCCGCCACGATGTCGGAGTTAGATTGGCGACCAGCTCCGGGAATACGTTGAACCGGATGCTAATTATGTTGGCTGATGCAGTCAGAAACTGAGTTGCGGCTGCCTCTTATAGAAAAAGGTCGAATTTATCTTTCCTCGCTAAGCACTTACCTTTTGAGGTAAAGGCGCTGGCGACTCTCAGTTGAATGCCGGTCCCATCAAAGAATTACAAAAAGCCGTGTTTCGGGTGAAGGGCCCCCGAAAATGCGGTTTTGCTATTTAACGGTTTATTTATGATCGGCATCGAGCACATCAGTACGTATTTGCCAGAGGGACGAGTTAACAATCTGGAGCGTCAGGAGCAGTTTAACGTCAACGAGACCTTTCTGACCGAAAAGACCGGGATGCGGTATTTGGCAGTGAAAGGAGAGGGGGAAGAAACCTCTGACATGTGCGTGAAGGCGTTTCGACGTCTGGAAGAAGAGCTTGGTCCGCTTGCCAGCGATATTGAGTGCCTTGTAGTCTGTACGCAAAACCCCGACGCCTACGGAGTTCCTCATACTTCGGCCATCGTGCATGGTAAGCTCGAGTTGCCAGTGCACTGCGCTTGCTTTGACATCTCTCTTGCCTGCTCGGGATATGTTTACAGCATTTCCATTATGAAGGCCTTTATGGACGCCAATGGCTACAAAAAAGGCGTTCTTATCACTGCGGACCCTTATTCGAAAATAATCGATATGTCCGACAAGAATACTTCCCTCCTATTCGGCGATGCAGCTACCGTCACTTTGTTCAGCGATAAGCCAAAGTGGCTGATTGGCAAGTGTGTTTTTGGCACTGACGGCACTCGTAACGCAGCTATTCGCGTCCGTGCGGAAGACCGTAAATTCGAGATGGCTGGCAGGGCGGTACTCGATTTTTGCGCCAACGTCGTTCCTGAAAATATTCACGCCACCCTGGCTCAAAACAATACTGTTTTGGGCGACATCGATAAATTCATCCTCCATCAAGGAAGCAAGTTCATCGTTGATATGGTTATCAAACGCATGAAGCTTGATCCCGCCAAAGTTCCCTTCGAAGCCGCCCAGTACGGCAACACCGTTTCCTCATCCATCCCAATGATCCTGGCTAATGAAAAAGAAGCCCGACAAGTGGTTGTCTCGGGATTTGGCGTTGGGTTGTCTTGGGGGAGTTGCGTGTTATCCCGCCTCTGTGATGACTAATATCCGCCGTTAGTGATGGCTGATTTTTTTGTTACAGATGGATACATTTTGGCGGTGATTATCGTTTCGCCGCTTATGTAAGCCCGCATTAAAACCTGTTAAACTTCGCGCCGCTGTTAAAGCCCCTGTGGCAGAAAACTACTCTGTCTAGGCTTTAAAATTGGTCGCGGCTCGCGAGGCGTTTACCGTCTTTGAAAAACTCATCGTGGTCCTATGCAGCGAGAGTCGGCCCTTTACACTGCTCTAAACTCAATGTGGAATGAGTCTTGGATACTTTGGTTTTGCTTCTTATTCTGGGTATCGCCTCCTTTTTGTTAACTGGTTGGGCTAGGCGGTATGCATTAGCAAAGAAAGTGTTAGACATCCCTGAAGCGCGAAGCTCCCATACTGTTCCTACTCCTAGGGGAGGAGGAATCTCAATAGTGCTTTGTACCCTGGCAGTGCTACCTTTTTTAGAGGTTGAATACGGATGGGTATTGTGGTGTACGTTGGCGTTGTTGGCGCTAATTAGCTACGTTGATGATCATCAGGGCCTGGGTTTTAAAGTGCGTTTGTTGATGCAGCTGGTATGCGCATGCGCACTTGTATACTTTGTGGGGGTGTCTGATAGTCTTCATTATATTCTGGGCATGAATGCCCATGTTACTGGTTTTGTCTCAATCATATTGGCAGTCTTCGGAGTAGTCTGGATTACAAATCTGTATAATTTCATGGACGGAATCGATGGGATTGCGGCTACTGAGGCAATATTTGTATCTTTGTCTTTGGTAGGTGTATATACATATTCTGGTGAATACATATGGGCTTGGTTTATGCTTGTAGTGGTTGTGGCAAGTATGGGCTTTTTATGTTGGAACTGGGCTCCAGCGAAAATATTTATGGGGGATATAGGGAGTATTTCTTTAGGATGGGTATTTGGCGCAGGAATGTTGGTTAGCGCCCAGGTAACCCAAGTGGGAGTATGGGTATATCTTATTCTAATGGGAGTGTTTATTTCGGATGCGACCTGTACCTTGCTGGCTCGATTGTTAAATGGAGAAAAGGTTTGGCTTCCCCACAGAACTCATTTGTACCAGTTGTTGAGTCTTCGTCTAGGAGACCATCGTAAAGTTAACTATTTATTGATATTCGTTAATATTGTGTGGTTGCTTCCCATGGCGTTATTCGCTTTCATGGTGGCTGATTGGGCGTGGGGCTTTGCCGTAGCGGCTTATACTCCTCTTCTGCTGATCTGCGCTATGGCGAGAGGGCGACTGATTGGAAATTCCAAGGCTGAGGAATGTTAAAGTGCTGGAAACACTGCTGAATGCCTCAAGGCGAACCAAGCGAATACTTTCTGTAATTACTGACTCACTATTCATTCTGATTGCTTTTTGGGCGGCGATGAGTTTGCGAATGGATGAGATCTACCTTAATTTTGACGTAAAGCAGGTTGGTGTTCTTGGAATTACCATTACGGCAAGTATTTTCTTTTTTGTCCGTCTTGGGTTGTACCGAGCGGTGATTCGCTTTATGAGCAATCACGCAATGATGGCTGTGTTTATTGGCGCCTCTTTCTCTGGTCTGGTGCTGGCAAGTATGGGCTTTTTAGTTAAGGCGTTTATTCCCAGGTCAGTGCCTTTTATGTACTGGTGTTTTGTTCTCCTGATGGTAGGTGGGTCCAGAATGCTTGTGCGAGCATATTTGCACAATAAATTAGTGAAGCCTAAAGAGAAAGTTATCATCTATGGCGCTGGACATGCTGGGGTCCAATTGGCCATAGCCTTGTCGCAGGGTAGTGATTACCAGCCGGTGCTTTATGTCGATGACGACAAGCGTAAGCAGCGAAGTATCGTGCAAGGGCTGCATGTGTATTCGCCAACAGAGCTTGATGAGCTTATCAAAGACTATAAAGTTAAGAAGGTTTTGCTGGCCATCAGTGATGCGCCGCAAAGCACAAAGCGCTTAATACTTCGATTTCTGGAGCCATTCCCTGTGGAGGTTCTTAAAATTCCCAGCTTTACAGACTTGATCGAAGGTAAGTCAAAAATTCAGGAGCTCCGAAGCGTAGAGATCGAGGATTTGTTGGGGAGAGATTGTGTCGAGCCGGATATGGAATTGATGCATTCATGCGCTCAGCATAAGAATGTTATGGTGACTGGCGCGGGAGGGTCAATAGGTTCTGAGTTGTGCCGCCAACTGGTCAGGTTGTCGCCAACAAAGTTGGTTCTTCTGGAGCAATCTGAATTTGCGCTTTATGAAATCACCAAGTCGCTATCGGAAATCTGCGCTCTAAGAAAGCTTAATGTGGATTTGATTCCTATTCTAGGGTCAGTCACTAATAAGGATTTAATCGGAAGCGTAGTCGCTAACTATAGTATTCATACCCTTTATCATGCTGCAGCCTACAAACATGTGCCCATTGTAGAGCGAAACTCTATTGAGGGCGCAAAAAATAATGTGCTAGGCACCTATTATGCTGCGCTAGCAGCAAAGACGTACGGTGTAGAGAAGTTTGTACTTATTTCTACAGATAAAGCTGTTAAGCCTGTTAATGTTATGGGGCAGACCAAGCGTGCAGCAGAGATTATCGTGAGGAAAATGGCGGAAAAGCCATCCAAAACGACATTTTGCTCTGTAAGATTCGGTAATGTGCTAGGTTCCTCTGGCTCTGTTGTCCCTCTATTTAGGGACCAGATCAAGAAGGGGGGGCCGGTAACTGTGACTCACCCTGATGTTACTAGGTTTTTCATGACCATTCCTGAAGCGGCCCAGTTGGTGATTCAGGCGGGAGGAATGGCTGACGGTGATGGAGAGGTGTTTGTATTGGACATGGGGACGCCCATTAAAATAAAGGATCTTGCATATAAAATGGTTCATCTTATGGGCTTGGATGTTAAGGATGACGCTAACCCAGATGGCAACATAGAGATTGTGTACACCGGGCTTCGTCAGGGAGAAAAGCTTCATGAGCAGCTTTTTGATGAGGAAGATGGATTTGGCACATCTCACAGCCGGATTTGGCGTGCAAGACAAACTAAGATGAGAGATTTTAATATGGAAAGCTATGCTGCTGCTTTGCTTAAAGCATGCGAAGCGCAGTTGGAAGAGGTGGTCAAAAAACTGCTTAATCAAATAGTGGAGAGCGACACAGTGCAGGAACAAAGCTATAAAAGTGTTGCACTGACTCAATACCAAGGTAATGTGGTGGGCCTTGTTAAGTGAGGTCGCGGGAAGAGTCTATTGGGTTGTATCCTCAAAAAGTGCAATTTCTGTAGAAATAACCTAGTCGCTAGCCGCAGTGCTATTTGATTAAAACGTTTTGGTTTTTAGTGGCTAGGCTCAACTTGATTGTGCTTGGCTATATGGCTTGAGCCATTAATTGTGAGTATAGAGTATGAAGATATTAGTGACCGGCGGTGCAGGGTTTATTGGTTCCGCGGTAGTTAGATATATTATTAATTGCACTGATGACAGCGTGATAAATATAGATAAGCTAACCTATGCCGGTAATTTAGATAACTTGGTGGATGTCGCAGACAGTAATCGTTATGAGTTTATTCGTGCAGACATTTGTGATCGCACTGCAATAGCGAATGTATTCTCGCAATACAAGCCTGATGCAGTTATGCATTTAGCTGCGGAGTCGCATGTAGACCGCTCGATCGATGGGCCGGGTGATTTTATTCACACTAATATTGTTGGGACTTACACGTTATTGGAAGAAGCTCGTAAGTATTGGCTTCAGTTGCCAGTGGAGCGGAAAGAAGTATTTCGCTTTCACCATATCTCTACTGATGAAGTATTTGGCGATTTGGATGGGGTTACAGACCTTTTTCGCGAAGACACGCCATATGCGCCCAGTTCACCCTACTCAGCAAGTAAGGCTAGCTCCGATCATTTAGTTAGAGCATGGGGGCGCACCTATGGTCTGCCTGTAATTGTTACAAACTGCTCTAATAACTATGGTCCTTATCACTTTCCAGAAAAGCTAATACCTCTCATGATTCTCAATGCGCTGGAAGGTAAGTCTTTGCCTGTTTATGGACAGGGGGATCAAATAAGGGATTGGCTATTCGTTGAGGACCATGCTGCAGCTTTGTACAAAGTTGTGACTGAAGGTGGAATTGGGGAGACATACAATATTGGTGGTCATAACGAGAAAAAGAACATCGAAGTTGTGCGGGCTATTTGCCAGCTATTAGAAGAGCTGGTTCCTGTTAAACCTCAGGGCGTATCCTCCTACGAAGAGCTGATCAGTTTTGTAAAAGATCGGCCTGGTCACGATGTTCGTTATGCTATTGACGCATCGAAGATCCAAAGAGAATTGGGCTGGTCTCCTACAGAAACGTTTGAAAGTGGGTTAAGGAAAACCGTGGAGTGGTATTTGTCTAATAGGTCGTGGTCACAAAGAGTTCTGGATGGCTCATACAAAGGTGAAAGGTTAGGGCTTGCTCAGTAGGCGCGGGCTATTCAGTGGCCGCATTGAGTTACGACAGATTGTTATGCTCTTTAGAGTATGTTGGGGGAATAGATAGTTAGGATGAAAGGCATTGTTTTGGCAGGTGGGTCGGGAACTCGGCTACACCCGATTACAAGGGGGGTTTCCAAGCAGTTGCTCCCAATCTACGACAAACCGATGATTTATTACCCGATTTCAGTGTTAATGTTGGCTGGAATAAGGGAAATTCTCATCATTTCAACCCCAGATGACTTACCATATTTTAAAAAGATGTTGGGTGACGGTGGAGACTTTGGCGTTGCATTTGAGTATGCCGAACAACCTTCTCCTGATGGGCTGGCTCAGGCTTTCATAATCGGCGAAGACTTTATCGGCGATGATAGTGTGTGCTTAGTGTTGGGCGATAACATTTTCTATGGTGAGCACTTCTCTGATAAGTTGAAAATGGCCGCCAAGAAAGATAGGGGCGCCACGGTATTTGGTTATTTTGTGAATGACCCTGAGAGGTTTGGCGTTGTTGAGTTTGATCAGCAAGGGAGAGCGGTTTCAATTGAAGAGAAGCCGGAGATTCCTAAATCAAATTACGCAGTGACTGGATTATATTTTTACGATAATGATGTTATAGATATCGCAAAGTCGGTCCGGCCTTCAGAAAGAGGAGAACTAGAGATCACTTCTGTTAACAGAGCGTATCTGCAGCGTGGAGACCTTAATGTTACTCAACTTGGGCGTGGGTTTGCGTGGTTGGATACGGGGACTCACGACAGCTTGCTGGAAGCTGCGCATTTTGTAAAAACAATTGAGTCCAGACAAGGCCTTAAAATTGCCTGTTTAGAGGAGATTGCTTTTCATAATGGATGGCTGTCTAAAGATAGGCTGCTGGAGCAAGCAAGTGGGTTGTCCAAGACGGGCTATGGGCAATACTTAATGCACTTGGTCGAAAAGCAGCTTTGATTTATTAGTTATGAAAGTTATACAAACGAAGTTGAGTGGCGTTGTAATTATTGAGCCCAAGGTATTTGGCGATCATCGTGGCTTTTTTATGGAGACTTATCAGGCCTCTAGATATCGCGACGAAGCGGGTATTGATTTGGCGTTTGTACAAGACAATCACTCTCGCTCTGGGCGGGGAGTATTACGAGGTTTGCATTTTCAAAAATCGAAGCCTCAAGGTAAATTGGTTAGGGTGACTCAAGGGGAGGTCTTCGATGTGGCGGTAGATCTGCGTAAGGGGTCGCCCACCTATGGCCAATGGGAAGGTGTTATTCTTTCTGGAGAAAACCATCTTCAGTTCTATGTGCCTCCTGGGTTTGCGCATGGCTTCTGTGTTTTGAGTGAGACAGCGGACTTTCAATACAAGTGTACCGACTATTACGACCCTTCTGATGAGGGTGGTTTAATCTGGAATGATCCAGATATTGGCGTAGTTTGGCCAATAGATAGTCCAAATTTGTCGCAAAAGGACTTGGTATTGCCAACTCTGCGTGACCTCGAGGTTAGCTAATGGAAATTATGGTGACCGGCGCAACTGGCCAGTTAGGTTGGGAGTTGGCCAGAAGTTTGTCGATGCTTGGAAGGGTTCACGCACTGGATAGGCGTCAATGCGACTTGAATGACCCAGGCTCACTGAGGGCGGTGGTAAGGGATATTAAGCCTGACATGATTGTAAACGCCGCTGCCTATACAGCTGTAGATAAGGCTGAAACGGATGTCTCGGGGGCGATGCGTGTTAACTCTGAGTCGGTGGCTACTCTGGCTGAAGAAGCTAAGAATCTTGGAGCGCTATTTGTTCATTACTCAACAGACTATGTTTTTAATGGCGAGAAAGGGTCGCCATATACCGAGATTGACTTAGTTTGTCCTATAAATTCCTATGGTGCGAGTAAGCTTTCAGGTGAGAAGCTAATCGAGCAAATCGGGGGGGACTACCTAATATTCCGGACCAGCTGGGTATATGCCTCGCGGGGTAAAAACTTTCTGCTCACCATGCTTAACTTGGCGCAATCCAGAGAGTCTTTAAGCGTGGTGTCTGACCAGAAAGGGGCCCCTACTTGGGCGCGAGATTTGGCGCAAATGACTTTGTTGTCGACATATAGATCCATTAATGCGATGAAAGATGGCGGATTTAAGTCCGGTATTTACAATCTTGCATCTTCGGGGGAGACCTCGTGGCATGGCTTTGCCAGCTACCTTATTGAAGAGTTCAGGTCTCAGCTCGGAGATGATGCAGGTCGAGTGATCGTTAATGAAATTAGTGAAGTAACCACTGACTTTTATAAGACTGATGCAAAGAGGCCTGCATACTCCAAACTGGACGCCTCAAAATTTGAAGAAGCTTTTCAGGTGCGCATGCCTGACTGGAAATACTCATGTCGCTTATGCATTGCCGATGTAGTGTCAAGCTTGATGAGATAGCCACTGATCAGTCGCTAATTAACCTCCCTTTTGATGTTTCGATGCTTGCTGAGCAAGGAGTTATGTCTGCTGTTGTACTCAAAGCAGGAGGGACTTGTGGTTGAGTATGCTGTAGATTTGTATATGTTAAGTTGTTGAGCGGCGATTAGTTAAGGGCTTTTAAGCGCATGAGGAGTGTCAATACCGAGGGCGATGCTTGCAACCTTTCTGTGTCATGTGTGGTATATAACCCAGACTATGAATTGCTTGGTAAGTGTCTTATTTCTTTGTCGGAGTCTATTCGCCTACTTGGGGTTAGCGCCAGAGTTTTTGTCGTGAATAATTCCGAAAGCGATGCTCTGGAGCTAGAATCTTTTTTGCAGAGCTTGGGGAGCAAATGTTCTTTTCCTTTGGAGCTTGTTTCCGGGCATGGCAATGTTGGATACGCTCAGGGAAATAATATTGTTCTAGATAAGATTAAGTCAGAATATCATCTTATACTAAACCCTGATGTTGTTCTGGCTTCGGGCGCGCTGTCTAGAGGCTTGAAGCAATTGACGGGCGACTCAAGTCTGTCGCTGGTGGCTCCAGCTTCGTATGATTTTTTTGGTGGGCCCATACAGTACCTATGCAAGCGCTACCCATCCTTCCTGGTCCTTTTTCTTCGGTTTATTAAGTCGCCGTGGTTAAACGCTCGTTTTAGTCGCGCACTATCAGAGTATGAATACAGACACGAGACTGACTCTGGAGTCAGTTTTTCTCCCGAGATAGTCAGCGGCTGCTTTATGTTATGTCAAACTTCAGCTTTGAAGAAAATTGGCGGTTTTGACGAGCGCTTTTTTTTATACTTTGAGGACTTTGATCTATCGCTGAGGATGGGGAAAGTTGGTAAAGTGGTTTATTTGCCGGAAATGAAAATTCAGCATTATGGGGGAGGCGCAGGGCGTAAAGGATGGAAGCACGTTAGGATGTTTATCGTATCTGCTGCTAAATTTTTCCATAAGCACGGCCTAAAGTGGATCTGACCTTATCAATTTTGGGGAGTAGCAATGCTTACTGCGATCATTCTCTGTGGCGGCTCAGGCACGCGCCTTTGGCCATTATCCAGAGAAACCTATCCTAAGCAGTTTTTAAGTTTGGCGGCTGATGGCAGTCTGTTGGCTGAGACAATCGCCCGAGTGGCGGCGGTTGATAGTGACGCTCATTTAAGCGTGGTCTCCAACGAAGATCATCGCTTCCTGGTGGCGGCTACATTGCAGGTGCAGTGTCCGTCCACAAAGAAAAATATCCTTTTAGAACCATGCGCCCGCAATACTGCGCCGGCTATCGCATTGGCTGCGTTGGATGCATTGGCGTCGGATGCGCAGGCGGTATTGTTGGTGTTGCCAGCGGATCATGTTATTCGCAATGTGCAAGCATTCGCTGATGCAGTGCGCACAGGTGAGCAGGCGGCTGCGCAAGGGAAGTTGGTGACCTTTGGTATCGTACCGGATTCCCCGCATACGGGTTACGGGTATATCAAAGCGGATGTTGGCGACAAAGACTGGGCTCCGGTGGAGCAGTTTGTTGAGAAGCCGGATCTGGATACGGCCAAGAGTTACGTGGATTCTGGAAGCTATTTCTGGAACAGCGGCATGTTCATGTTCCGTGCGGATCGTTACTTGGAAGAGCTGAAAAAGTTCCGGGCGGACATCTACGAGGCTTGTGCTAAAGCTTATGCCAGCAAGTCCTCTGATTTGGACTTTGTGCGCGTGGACAAGCAGGCGTTCTCTGATTGCCCGGATGACTCCATTGACTATGCGGTGATGGAAAAGACGTCCGACGCAGTCGTGATTCCTCTGGATGCGGGATGGAGCGATGTGGGCTCTTGGTCGACGCTGTGGGAGATTCAAGATAAAGACGCATCCGACAATGTGTGTCGCGGCGATGTAATCACTGAAGACGTGGAAGGCTCTTATATCCATTCCGAAGGTCGCCTGATCGCAGCGATTGGCCTGAAAAATCACGTGATTGTTGAAACGGATGACGTGGTGCTGGTAGCGGACAAAGAGCGTGTGCAGGATGTTAAGAAGCTGGTGGCGCAGGTCAAGCAGCAGAACCGCGCTGAGCACCGCTTCCACAAGAAGGTGCACCGTCCCTGGGGGACTTACGAGGGCATCGCGATATCCGATCGCTTCCAGGTGAAACGCATTGTAGTGAATCCTGGCGGCACGCTTTCCCTGCAAAAACATCATCATCGCGCAGAGCACTGGGTGGTAGTGAAGGGAACCGCAAGCGTCACCCGCGGCGATGAAGTCATGCTATTGAGTGAAGATCAATCTACCTATATTCCGTTGGGCGTTGTGCATCGCCTGGAGAATCCAGGGGTGATTCCGCTTGAGCTCATTGAAGTGCAGACAGGAAGTTATCTCGGTGAAGATGACATTGTGCGCTTTGAAGATACGTACGGACGATCGTAAGCCAAGACTGAAGCGCACCGGACGGTGCGCTTTTTTACTATCTACTCAATAGTCGCAGCTCAGTGGCTGCTCAGGCATTCCAGCACTCTCTTCACCATTCCCCGATAGTAGTCTGAATACGTTGTGTATTCGCTTCCCATGGGATCTATTTCAGTGATCGCCAGGTTGGGGATTGTGAAAAAGCGGTCTATGGCTGAGGCTCGATACTGTGGCTCGACCACGATGCAGGCTTGCAAAGAGATAGCTTTGGCCTTGATATCCGAGAGATGGCGGGCACCAGGAGAGGTTTCGGGTTGCAGCGCCACGACATCTACGACATTCAGACTTAACTCATTGGCGAAATAATTAAACCCATTGTGATAGGTAAGCAGGTTCCTGTTATTAAGCTGCTGCGCAGCCATTTGCGAAGCGTCAGCCAGCTCCCGCATCTGTGTTTGATATTTTCTAGCCAGCGCCTGGTAATCGGCGCCGATGGGGTCTATCCGGGAGAGCGTCTCCGCCAGATCCAAGGCGATGGCGCCAGCTACATTCGCGCTTAGCCAGACATGAGGGTCGTGCGCTCCATCGTGGTTGTGATCATGGGAGTCGCTGTGTTTTGACTGATTAAACGCCAGCAGTAGCGTATCCTGGCTGCTCTCGAGATAACTGAGGGCGTCCACTTTCTCCAGCTGTATGTATTTCTCCAGGATTTTCGGAAGAAATCGCTCCAGCTCCGGCCCCACCCATAGAAACACGTCCGCCGCCTGCAGCCGTCGCGCATCGCTGGGTTTGAGCTGATACATGTGGGGACTGGCCATTGGTGGGAGCAAATAGTCCACTTGCACGGCGTCGCCGAATGCTTCATTGACGATCAGGCTCAATGGCTTGATTGACGTGAGTACTTTGATTTTTTCTCCCGCTTGAACGGGCATGGTGAACAGGCAGAGCAATAACAGCGCCTGGAAAAATTGCGATAGCGAACGAATGATTAACTGCATGACTTTTGAGTGATACGGCGTTACGCCTTGAGAGTTTCTGGAAAGGTTATAACATAACATTATACAAATAACCCGAGGCATTTGATAGCTATTGCGCTAAACTCTGCGCGAGTTTGATAAAATTGGTATATGCTTGTCTTAGAACGAAAATCAAGGGAATAGAATACTATGCCTCCAAAATTTGGTGCTCGCAGTGGCATATTGACGTTAACCATAAAAGACAAAGCAGTGCTTTATGCTGCTTACATGCCTTTTGTTCGTAATGGCGGTCTGTTTATTCCTACCTCAAAGAACTATCAATTGGGCGATGAAGTCTTTCTGTTATTGAATCTGATGGATGAGCCGGAAAAGATTCCGGTGGCGGGTAAAGTTGTCTGGGTGACGCCCAAGGGCGCCCAGGGAAACCGTGCAGCCGGTATTGGCGTGCAGTTTAACAGCGATGATGAGACAGCGAAGAACAAGATCGAGACCTATCTTGCCGGAGCGTTGAACTCCGACCGCCCGACGCATACTATGTGATTGCGCGCCGTTCAGTTTATGCCGGAGGCCGGCTGATTCGGCCTCATGCTCTGAGCCAATTCCTTTTTCTACAGACCACACTTAAAGATGTTGATAGATTCCCATTGTCATTTGGATCGCATTGATCTGTCCCAGGCCGACGGCGATTTGACCGTCGCTTTGAACCAGGCGCGAGCGCGTGGTGTATCCGGTTTCCTCTGTGTTGATATCGACCTGGATAACTTCAATGACGTCTACCGTATCGCCCAAGCTTACGACGATATCTGGTGCTCTGCGGGCGTTCACCCATTAGCCAAAATGAACGCAGTGGATTTGAGCACTGATCACCTTACGCAGCTGGCGATGTCCGGCGATAAGGTGGTAGCTGTTGGCGAGTGTGGGCTGGATTACTACTACGATCAGGACAGCAAAGCCAACCAACAGGAAATGTTTGAAAAGCAATTGAGTGTGGCGTGCGATATCGGCAAGCCGGTCATCGTGCATACTCGGGAGGCGCGGGAAGATACGCTTCACCTGTTGAGAAAATACTCAGCTAAAGGACTGCAGGGGGTTTTGCACTGCTTCACCGAAAGTTGGGATATGGCGAGAGCCGCGTTAGATCTGGATTTCTATATTTCGTTTTCCGGCATTATCACCTTCCGCAATGCGGAAGAGCTGCGAGAGGTGGTCAAGCAGACGCCGATAGAGCGCTTGCTGGTGGAAACCGACTCTCCTTATCTGGCGCCTGTTCCTTATCGAGGCAAAAGCAACCAGCCCCAGTGGGTGGTGGAAGTCGCTCAATGTGTGGCGGATTTGAAGGGATTGTCTTTGGATAAGACGGCGCAAGCGACCACCGACAACTTTCATCGCTTATTCAAAACGCGACAAAGCGCTGAGGGTAGCTGAAGTACGCCATGGATGAACTGACCCTGCAACTTCCCCATATTAAACTGGCGGCATTACGTTGGGGGGAAGGGCAGCCGAATAAAATTCTGGCGCTGCATGGGTGGTTGGATAACGCTGCGTCATTTTCCTTTCTGGCGCCTCGTTTAGCCGCTGCTGGCTACGAGGTCGTCGCTGTGGATCTGCCTGGTCACGGCTACAGCCAGCATCGACCACTCGGGTCCAGCTACCATTTGCTGGATTATCTCCATGAGGTGGATCAGGCGCTTATCGCTCTCGGATGGAATCGTCCTATTTTGTTAGGGCATTCATTAGGCGCGGTGATCAGCTCGTTATATGCGGCGGCGGCCCAGGATCGTATTGCCCGTTTGATACTGATCGAGGCCTTGGGGCCGGTTGCTGCGACTCCCAATGAAGTTCCCGCCAATCTAAGTAAAGCCTTGGCCAAAACCCGCACCAAATCAGGTCAGAAAAAGGTCTATTATACCATTGAGAAATTAGTGGAAGACCGGCAACGCGGCTTTGGCGGGCTGTCGGCGGAAGCCTCCCGCATTCTGGTGGAGCGTAACATTCAGCCGGTGAGGGACGGCTGGGTATGGCGTACGGATGCGCGCTTGCGTTGGCCCTCATACTTACGTTTCAGTGAAGAGCAGGTGAACGCTTATCTGCGCTCCATTTTGACGCCAACTTTGCTGGTGGCGGGGGATAAGGGGTTTATTTCGCTCGATTCTGAGAAAAATGCGAGGATTGAGGCCTTGGCGGCGGCGAGAAAAGAAACTCTTCGTGGCGGTCACCACTTGCATATGGATGGAGATGTCGACGGTCTTGCGCAAATCATCGATGATTTTTTGGGTTGATCCTGGACGCATACGATACGGATAAATAATGAAGAAAAAAGACAGTTTGCGCTTGTTGTGGGTCCTTTGGGCGGCGTTTAGCCAGATGGCGATCGCGGTCGCAGGAAGTCGCGTGGAGGATTTGTTGCCTCTGTTTCCGCTGGCGGACGTGGTTGGCGATCGTGCGGTGAATGCGCCAGAGTATCGCTTGGCGACAGGCCCGTTAGCGTCTCTCGGCAGCGTCGCGAGACCAGAAAAAGAGGAGCGGGTTAGCGGTCAACTGACGCAGAAGTCATATGAGATTCCCCAGGTGCATGAACCCAGGGAGGTGATGCAGCATTATCTCAAAGCGCTGCAGCGACTGAATGCGAACATTTTGTATCGCTGCGAAGGCCGCGATTGTGGGCGCAGCAATGATTGGGCGAACGTGATTTTCAAGCGTTCTTATCTGTATGGACTGGATGATTATCAGCAGTACCTTGCCGCCACCTTTCAGGCGCAGGACGCAGCTTATGCGGTGGCGATTTATACGGTGCGCCGCGCCAACCAGCGAGTGTTTGCGCATGTGGAGCTGGTTGAGCTGAACAACGCTGAAGTCGCTATGCAAGCGCGCAAGCGGGAGCAGATCACCATTGACGAAGCTGATCTGGAGCGACCGAGTTCTTTGAATGGCAAGCTGGGCGTCTGGCTGAGCAAAGTGAGGGCGAATCCTGCAGACTTCCAAATATTTATCGCCTCTTATAGTCACTCATCAAAGCGCACGGACGTTGAAAATTATGAGCACGCCGCCGACCTTGCTCGCAGGTTTCGCGTGTATTTAACGCAGCAGGCGATTCCCTCCGGCTCAATTCGCCTCATTGTGATAGGGCCTTTTGCGGATGAAGAGGATTTTGCGGAGAGCGCCAGTTATCTGGAGATACATACGGTTGATGCGGTCCCCTGAGCGCATAACCAAGACTTGGAGCGAATGATCGGCTATGGCGGCGAAAACAGTTGCGTTGGTGTTGGGTAGCGGTGGCGCGCGCGGATATGCGCATGTTGGCGTGATTGAGGTACTGCTGGAACGCGGCTATAACATTGTTGCGCTCTCCGGGTGCTCAATGGGGGCGTTGGTTGGCGGCATCTATGCGGCGGGCAAGCTGAGAGAGTTCAAAGACTGGGCTACCGGGCTGGATCAGTTTGACGTACTGCGCCTGCTGGATATTTCCCTGTCTTCCCCTGGCGCCATTCGGGGAGAGAAAGTCTTTTCCGTGGTGCGGGAGTTGATTGGCGACATTCGTATAGAAGATTTGCCCATCGCTTACACTGCCGTAGCTACAGATCTGCTGCATCAAAAAGAGGTGTGGTTTCAGGAAGGGCCGCTGCATCAGGCAATAAGGGCTTCAGTCGCTATTCCCAGCCTGCTGACTCCTGAAATCATTAAGGATCGCGTCCTGGTAGACGGTGGTCTTTTGAACCCCTTGCCGATCATTCCCACCATCTCCGCTCACGCTGACTATATTATTGCGGTCAATCTCAGTTATTACGATTATCAGGCTGAGAAAAAACTCTATGAAAAAACGGAGATCAAGCAGGATCGCCGATTTGAGGAATGGGTTGCGGGCGTGTGGGAAAAAGCCTCGCAGTTCTTTGATCGGGAAGAAGAGGCGCTTTCCGGTGCTGCAGCTTCACCCCCTGGCGCGCCAGCGATAGGCGAGCCGACGCCGAACAGCGCTGGCGGCGCGGAGGCGGTGAGTACTGAAGATGAAGCGTCGACGGATGACGCTATGGAGACCCGGCTCAGTCTGGGCAAGTTCGACATTATGAACTTGTCTTTCGAGGCGATGCAGAGTTCGTTGACGCAATACAAACTGGCGGGGTATCCGCCGGATATTCTGATCAATATTCCCAAGGGCGTATGTCGTACCTTTGAGTACCATAAAGCTCCGGAATTAATTCAACTTGGCCGGGAAATCGCCGAGCGCACCCTGGACAAACTCGCCAAAGAAGGCAAGTTAGAGGGGAATGGTGTTGAATCCGGTTAGGCGCGGCCGCCAAGCGTCGCTATAATAGGGCTCCATTTTTTCTGAGGTGTGCTGTGTTCGAACCAGAGTCTTTCCTGCAGTTGCAGACAATTCGTGATTTTATTCGTTATGCCTGGTCCCGTTTTAATCAGGAAGAACTGTTTTTTGGCCATGGCACGGACAACGCCTGGGACGAGGCGGTGCACCTGGTGTTAGGTTCGTTGCACCTTCCCTGGGACGTGGACGCGAGCATGCTGGACGCTCGTCTTGTGGATCACGAAAAGCTGGCCTTGGCCGAGGCCATCGGCAAGCGCGTGCTGCAGCGTATTCCCACGCCATATATTCTGGGCGAAGCCTGGTTCATGGGATTACCGTTTCATATCACTCAGGACGTCCTGATTCCTCGCTCTCCCATTGCGGAGCTGCTGGAAAATGATCTGCAACCCTGGCTTGAACAGCCTCCACTACGTATTCTGGATTTGTGCTGCGGCAGCGGCTGTATTGGCATCGCGGCGGCGCACGTATTCCCTGAAGCGGAAGTCGTACTGGCGGACATCTCCCCGCTGGCTTTAGAAGTGGCGCGTAAAAATGTGGCCCGGCATCACCTGGGGGATCGCTGTAAAGTAGTGGAGTCAGACATGTTCGACGCGCTGCATGGCGAATTTGATGTGATCCTCACCAACCCCCCATATGTCGACAAGCCGGATATGGACAGCCTGCCGCCGGAATATCTGCATGAGCCCGAGCTGGGGCTGGCTTCCGGGGCGGATGGTCTTGACGCTGCGCGGATTATTCTCGCTCGCGCCGCAGACTTCCTAAGCGATGGCGGGTTCATGGTGTGTGAAGTCGGCAACAGTATGGAAGCGCTGCAGAACTCCTATCCGGAGATCATGTTCATCTTCCCTGAATTCGAGAATGGCGGAGACGGCGTTTTCGTCATGACTAAAGACGATTTGCTCGGCTGTCGCGAACTGCTATAGGCGATGGCCGTCGATTAAGTTTCAAATTGCAAAAAGTGATATACCCCTATGTCTGGAAATACATTTGGCAAGTTATTCACGGTCACGACCTTCGGCGAAAGTCACGGCCTGGCGCTGGGCTGCATCGTTGATGGTTGCCCTCCAGGATTGCCGCTGACGGAAGAAGATCTGCAGGTTGACCTGGATCGCCGCAAGCCGGGAACCTCCCGCCACACGACGCAGCGCAGAGAGCCTGATCAGGTGCGCATTCTGTCGGGCGTATTTGAGGGAAAAACCACCGGTACGCCGATTGGTCTGTTAATCGAAAATACCGACCAGAAATCCAAAGACTATTCCAACATCAAAGACCAGTTCCGTCCGGCGCATGCGGATTACGCCTACTGGCACAAGTATGGCGTGCGCGACTATCGCGGCGGCGGTCGCAGCTCCGCTCGCGAGACCGCCATGCGGGTGGCCGCCGGGGCGATCGCCAAGAAGTTCTTGCAGACTGTCTATGGCGTTCGCATTCGCGGATATCTGTCTCAGCTGGGACCGATCAAAGTCGAGAAAGTGGACTGGTCTATCGTTAACGACAACCCTTTCTTTTGTCCGGATGCGGATAAGATTCCGGAAATGGAAAAGTACATGGACGCCTTGCGCAAAGAAGGCGACTCCATCGGCGCTAAAATCACCGTGGTCGCCGAAGGCGTTCCTCCCGGTTTGGGAGAGCCGATTTTTGATCGTCTGGATGCAGATCTGGCGCATGCTCTGATGAGTATCAATGCGGTTAAGGGCGTCGAGATAGGGGCCGGGTTTGACGTGGTCGAGCAGAAAGGCACTGAGCATCGCGACGAGATGACGCCGGAAGGCTTCCTGAGCAACAACGCAGGCGGCGTGTTAGGCGGCATCTCCAGCGGCCAGGACGTAATCGCTCACATGGCGCTCAAGCCGACCTCCAGTCTGCGTCTGCCGGGCCAGTCCATCGATGTGAATGGCGATCCTGTAGAGGTGATCACCACCGGGCGTCACGATCCCTGTGTGGGTATTCGCGCCACGCCGATTGCGGAAGCCATGATGGCTATGGTGTTGATGGATCACTTGCTGCGTCATCGCGGACAGAACGCGGACGTTAAAGTGGACACGCCTGATATCGCCGCCATTGCGCGGACGAAGGCGCAATACTAAGCGACGCGTTGTCGTCGATATCCAGATACAGGCAAGGCGTATGAGACAATTTTTCCTGCAGGGAAGTCAGGAGCCGCTAACGCCTCAGCGCTCAATTGCTCCCGGAATGTCGGGGCCTGTGCGCCCCGGTCAGCCTTGATGAAAGGATGACGCCTAAGGTTGAAAGTATTGGCGCGGCTTCTCATTGCAGAGGCTGCGTCTTGTCATCAGTTGTAACCTGACAAACGGATATCTCGTGACCAGAGAGCCCATATGGAAGCTCGCGGGCTTCTACTTTTTCTATTTCGCCCTGGTGGGCGGCATCTCGCCTTACTTCCCGGTTTATCTAGAGCATGTCGGCTTCGATGCGCTGGAGGTCGGGCAGCTCATGTCCATCCTCATGCTGACCCGTATCCTGGCGCCTAACCTGTGGGGCTGGATTGCGGACGCCACCGGCAAACGGCTTTTAATGATCCGTATGGGCAGCGCCTGCGCCACCTTCTTTTTCGCTGGGTTGCTGATCATTCAGGGCTTCTGGTGGCATGCGCTGCTGATGACCTTGTTTAGTTGTTTCTGGAATGCGGTGCTGCCGCAGTTTGAGGTGGTCACGCTGCATAACCTGGGCGACGAGAGGGCGCGTTACAGCTCTGTGCGCCTGTGGGGCTCCATTGGTTTTGTCGTCTCCGTCACCAGCTTCGGCGCTTTGTTCAACCTGTATTCGGTGGCGTTGTTGCCTTGGCTATTGCTGGCGCTTTTGGTGGGTATTTTCCTAAGCGCCTGTATTATTCGCGGCGATACCGGCAAGGTGGAGTCAGCGGGGTTTACCGGCTTTCTGGGGCTGTTGAAGAATCGCTCGATTCTGTTGTTTTTCTTTATCGCCTGCCTTGGGCAGATTTCTTTCGGCCCGTTTTACACCTTCTTCAGTATTTATCTGAAATCGCTGGGCTACGACATGACCATGATCGGTCTGTTCTGGAGCGTGGGCGTGGTGGCGGAAATACTGTTGTTTTCCGCGATGCACCGCCTGCTGGGCCGCTATTCGCTGTATGTCATCGTGGTCAGCTGCCTGTTGCTGACGGCGCTACGCTGGTCGGGGGTGGCGTTGCTGGCGGAGCACTGGTGGGTGCTGGTGTTGACTCAGGCCCTGCACGCAGCCAGTTTTGGCGGTTTGCACGCCGCAGCGATTGAGTTTGTTCATCGCGCTTTCCCTAAAGAATATGCAGGGCAGGGGCAGGCGATGTACAGCGCGGTCAGCTTTGGCGTTGGCGGAGCGATTGGCGCCAATGTCAGCGGCGCGATTTATGATCCCCTGGGCGCTACCTTTACCTTTCTCGCCGCCGCAGGCGTTTGTCTTCTTTCTGCAATAATTTTGATACTTAAACGCCGTAATCTTGGTGCGTTATGGGACTGACCTTCCGCTGCGTTGCGCAGCCTGGGCTGGCCTTCCTCTGAAGTGACGCCAAGACCGCCGCCAGCTGTCTCCGATGCGCTGATGGCTGGCGGATAGTCGTATTGCAGGGGGCGGGAGGATGTTTCTACTATTTTTGTCAGCCTGACGGAATGGCGTTGAAACGGGCTCGCGATTTGCCGTGAGCTTTGACTTGCATCAACGGCGCTGACAGGTCGCCGCTCTACACTGGGCTAACGGCTGTAAGCAGTCGCCCTGGAATAGAGCGCAATTTTTTGCTGTGAAGTTTCAGATATGGCAATAAAATACTTCTGCCCAGCAGGGAGTTTGTTGTCGCCGGGACAGGGTAGTTACGTTCAAACCAATCAGGAATATTTGGGTGATTACTATGCAATCATACTTCGGGAACTTTGCTGACCAAGCAAAACACATGTATGAACCGGTTGGGAAAATCGGCTCTCTGGTTGTGTCCAACCTGGAAAGAGTAGCTGAGTTCCAGATGGATGCGGCCAAGTCCTACGCAGACTTGACCATGAAACAATGGAAGGATATCGCAGACATCAAGGATGTGGAGTCTCTGAAAAACTTCGCCGCAGGCCAGGCGGAGCTCGCCAGCGAAATCAGCAAGAAGTGGGTTGAAGACATGAAAGTGCTGGGCGACATGGGCATTGAGTTCAAAGATGAAGTTGAGAAAATTCTCGCCACCTCACGCAACGGCGCTGATAAACCAGCCGGTAATACCGGCGCCTGACAGCGAATCATAGACTTTCCAAGATAAACGCCTGTCCCGCAGGCGTTTTTTCATGAGTCTGGCCGGTTCCGCGCCCGGAGTAGTTGGATTCCGGCCGACTCCTTAAGTCATTTTGGCCAGGGGGAAATGGAAATAATGAGCGACGACAAGGGAAGCGTGGCCGGTAGAGCGCTGCGCAGGGTTTTTCACGCGGTTAATACTTCCTCGGAAAATTACAGAAACTCTCTGCAGGATTTTTTAAATAAGAACTGGGACGTCAATGACGCCCAAGTGTCGGCTCTGATGGATATGCTCGGCTCCTACAGGGACATCGCCGAGCAACTGGCGCTGCATCCGGTGCGTCTCGCCGGCAAGGAATTTGAACTGGCGAAAGGGCATGTGTCCCTGCTGGGCGGCAGCCTGAAACGTCTTCTTGGCAAAAAGCCGGACCCGATCGCCATGCCGGAAGATGGCGACCGCCGTTTTAGCGATCCAGAGTGGAACGATAACGTTCTTTTCGATTACCTCAAACAAGCCTATTTGTTGAACTCCAAGGCGGTGTTGGATCTGGTGGATACGCTGGAGGATTCCGGCAATCACACACACGATCAATTCATGTTCTACACCCGGCAGCTGGTCA
Organism: Hahella sp. HN01; assembly: GCF_018986435.1. Classification (GTDB taxonomy): domain Bacteria; phylum Pseudomonadota; class Gammaproteobacteria; order Pseudomonadales; family Oleiphilaceae; genus Hahella. The sequence continues at coordinate 111,382 of NZ_JAHMIN010000004.1, forward strand.
ATGCGCTGGCGCCGACCAACTTCTTCCTCACCAATCCCGAAGTGCTGCGGAAGACGCTATCCAGCGGCGGCGGTAATTTATTGGAAGGCATGAAGAACTTTTGGGAGGACTACAAGAAGAATCCCAATCTGCTCAATATCTCCATGACTGACTTTTCTGCCTTTGAAGTGGGGCGCAACGTCGCCACCACGCCGGGCAAGGTGGTCTATCAGAATGACCTGATGCAGCTGATTCAATACACGCCCACCACAGAGAAGGTATATAAGACGCCGCTGCTGATTATTCCGCCCTGGATTAACAAGTACTACATTCTGGATCTCAAAGAGAAAAACTCGTTGATCAAGTGGATTGTGGATCAGGGGCACACTGTATTCGTGGTGTCCTGGGTCAATCCGGGTCCGGCTCTGCGGGACAAAACGTTTGAGAGCTATATGGTGGAAGGCGCGCTGGCCGCCATGGATGCGGTGGAGAAAGCCACAGGCGAGAAGGAGATGAACGCCATTGGTTATTGCGTCGGCGGCACCTTGCTCGGCTGTACCCTGGCGTATCTGGCGGCGAAGAAGCAGACCAAGCGCATCAAGTCGGCGACTTATCTGACGACGCTGCTGGACTTCACTGACCCTGGCGGCATTGGCGTGTTCATCAATAAGCACGCGATCAGCGGCATAGAGAAGCAACTGGATAAAGCTGGCTATTATGACGGTCGCGCCATGGCCTTCAGCTTCAACATGCTGCGGGAGAACGATCTGTTCTGGTCTTTCTTCGTCAATAACTATCTGAAGGGGGAAAAACCGGCGGCATTTGACTTGCTCTACTGGAACTCAGACAGCACGAACTTGCCAGCGGCCATGCACAGCTACTATCTGCGCAATATGTACCTGGAGAACAAGTTGATGGAGCCGGGCGGGATTTCTCTGATGAATACTCCCATTGACCTGCGCAAGATCAAAACGCCGGCCTTTTTCCTCTCCACCATTCAGGACCATATCGCCAAGTGGAAGACCACCTATGGCGGCGCCCGCGTGCACTCCGGTCCCAAGCAATTCGTATTGTCCGGTTCCGGGCATATCGCTGGCGTGGTGAATCCCCCAAGTGCGGAGAAGTATGGTTTTTGGACTGGAGACCAGCTACCCGACGACCCGGATGACTGGTTCGCCATGGCGGAGAAACACAAAGGCTCCTGGTGGCCCCATTGGAGCGAATGGATACAGCCTTTCACCGGAGAAAAAGTAGCGGCCCGGGTTCCGGGAGACCGCGAACTGGCCGTGATCGAAGATGCCCCGGGCACTTACGTGAAGCAACGCATCGCCGATGTAATCGGGCATTAAGGCGCTGTTGGCGGCGCTTCTCCCCTGAGCTGTCGAAGAAAAGCTTCCGCGACCCTGCTCAGGGTGCGTCGGGAGTCGTAAATGACGCCGAGCTTGCGATAGAGATTCGTCTCCAGCGCCAGCTCGGCGACGCTGTCGTCGAGCATGGAGTCCGGCAGTACGCCCCAGCCCAGTCCCACCGACACCATCATCTTGATCGTCTCCAGATAATTGGTGGGCATGGATGTCGCCAGCGGCAAAGACTGTCCGGCGAACAGCGATGAAATCAACTGAAACGTTACGGTGTGCGGCGCTGGCAGCAGTGCGCGATACTCCGCCAGATCGGACAGTTGTAAGTCAGTGTTGTGAGTGAGAGGGTGATCCGGCTCCGCCACGAAAACGAGGCGGTCCAGCCAAAGCTCATGGGCGGTGAAGGGAGCCTTTACCTGTTCAGGAAGCGTGACCAGCGCCAATTGCACCGATCCCGCCAATAATGCCTGCTCGGCGTCCTCCGAGGCTAAAAACTGCAGATCGAATTCCGCTTCCGGGTGGGCGCGGGAAAAGCGCCTGATTTCCTTTGGCAATCTGTGCAGTCCGATATGATGGCTGGTGGCGAGGTGCAACACCCCGGCGACGCTGCTGTGAAGATTGAGGATTTCCGCCTGCGTGTTGTCGACTTCACGCAGTATCGTCGCGGCGCGTTGGCGTAAAAACTTGCCAGCGTCGGTCAATACCGCCTTGCGTGGCAGACGCTCAATCAATGGCGTGGCAAAATGCTGCTCCAGGTTGGCCAGGCGCTTTGATACCGCAGGCTGAGTGACATGCAGCAATTCCGCGGCCTGCGAGAATGAGCCCGTATCTGCGATAGCCATGAAGGTCTTCAGATCGAGTAAGTCCATGCTATTCCGTTTGGTTATGGAAAATATGAAAAATATGAATTGGATTTATTCTAACCTGAATACTAGCATTGCCGATACATGTCGCCCCATGACGTCGTTATCAACGGATGAACGTGGAAGTGGCGACCCGGACGCGGATCAAGGCGCAACAAAGTCCGGATAACAAATTCAAAAAGCGATGAATACTCTGAGGTAACTATCATGGCGGGCAAAACCCTCTACGACAAATTATGGGATTCCCATGTAGTGAAACAGCGCGACGACGGCAGCGCGCTTATCTATATCGATCGTCAATTACTGCACGAAGTTACCTCGCCCCAGGCGTTTGAAGGATTACGTCTGGCGGGTAGAAAACCCTGGCGCGTGGACGCTAACCTGGCGACGCCGGATCACAACGTGCCCACCACGGAACGCAGCGCCGGCGTACAGGGCATCGAAGACCCCATCTCTCGTATCCAGGTGCAGACGCTGGACGAAAACTGCGAAGAGTTCGGCATCGTTGAGTTCAAGATGCTGGATAAGCGTCAGGGCATTGTACACGTGATAGGGCCGGAGCAGGGCGCGACCCTGCCAGGAATGACTATCGTCTGCGGCGATTCTCACACCTCGACCCACGGCGCTTTCGCCGCATTGGCCCATGGCATCGGCACCTCGGAAGTGGAGCATGTGCTGGCCACCCAGTGTCTGGTGCAAAAGAAAATGAAAAACCTGCTGATCAAAGTGAATGGCCAGTTGTCTCGCGGCGTCACCGCAAAAGACGTGATTTTGGCGATTATCGGTGTAATCGGCACGGCCGGCGGCACTGGCTACGCGATGGAGTTTGCAGGCGAGGCGATAGAAAGCCTGTCGATGGAAGGACGTATGACCATCTGCAACATGGCCATTGAAGCGGGCGCCCGCGCCGGACTGGTGGCGGTGGATGACAAGACCATCGAATATGTGAAGGGTCGCCCCTACAGCCCCAAAGAAGAGTTGTGGGACAAAGCCGTCGCAGCATGGCGCGACTTGAAAAGCGACTCCGACGCTGTATTCGATAAAGTCGTTGAATTGAACGGCGCTGACATTGAGCCGCAAGTAACTTGGGGCACCTCCCCGGAAATGGTCGCTGGCGTCAACAGCAGCGTTCCCGATCCGGAAAAAGCGGAAGACGCCACCGCCAAAGAAGGCATCAGCCGCGCTTTGAAATATATGGGCTTGCAAGCTGGCGCCGCGATTACCGACATCAAACTGGATCGCGTCTTTATCGGCTCTTGCACCAACTCGCGAATTGAAGACCTGCGCGAAGCCGCAGCAGTCGTCAAAGGCCGCAAGGTCGCCGCCAATGTCAAACAGGCGTTAGTGGTGCCAGGCTCTGGACTGGTGAAAGAGCAGGCGGAGCAGGAAGGCCTGGATAAAATATTTATCGAAGCGGGTCTCGAATGGCGCGAACCAGGATGCTCCATGTGTCTGGCCATGAATGCGGATAAGTTGGGGCAGGGCGAGCACTGTGCGTCCACCTCCAACCGTAATTTCGAAGGCCGTCAGGGCTTCGGCGGTCGGACCCACTTGGTCAGTCCCGCTATGGCCGCCGCTGCGGCGGTGTTCGGTCATTTTGTTGATGTCAGAGAGCTGATTTAAGGAGCGCCCCATGAAGAAATTTACTCAGGTCACAGGTGTGGTGGCGCCCATTGATCGCGCCAATGTCGACACCGATATGATCATTCCGAAGCAGTTTTTGAAATCCATTAAACGTTCCGGCTTCGGTCCGAATCTGTTTGATGAGTTGCGTTATCTGGATGAAGGGCAGCCTGATGCGGATTGCAGCAAGCGTCCGATCAACCCGGACTTCGTGTTGAATCAGCCCCGTTACAAGGGCGCGAGCATCATGCTGGCCCGACGCAACTTCGGCTGCGGGTCCAGTCGCGAGCATGCCCCTTGGGCGTTGGACGACTACGGATTCCGCGCGGTGATTGCGCCCAGCTTTGCGGATATCTTCTTCAACAATTGTTTTAAAAATGGCTTGTTGCCTATTGTTTTAGATGAAAAAGAAGTGGATAAGCTGTTTGAGGAAACTTTCGCTGAGGAAGGCTATCAGCTGACCGTGGATTTGGAGCGTAAGAAAGTTATCAAGCCAGACGGGACTGAATTGTCATTCGAAGTGGATGAGTTCAGGCAGCACTGTTTATTGAAAGGGCTGGACGAAATCGGCGTCACTCTGGAAGACAGAGAAGCGATTGCTGCGTATGAAGCGCGCCGCAAGGCCGAGGCGCCTTGGATGTTTTTAGGCGTGCAATCCTAGTCAACGACCGGTCCATATATACGGAAAGACATTAAAACAAACTCCAGAGATTGAACATGGCGAAACAAGTACTGATTTTACCTGGCGATGGCATTGGGCCAGAGATTGTGGCGCAGGCGCGCAATGTATTGGATGTGGTGAACAACAAGTTTTCCCTGGGCCTGACTTTCACTGAAGGTCTGGTGGGGGGCGCGGCCATTGACGCCACCGGCGTTCCTTTGCCAGAAGAGACGCTGGCCGCTGCAAAGGCGGCGGATGCAATTCTGCTGGGCGCAGTGGGCGGACCCAAATGGGACAAGCTGGACATGGCGATTCGTCCGGAGAAAGGATTGCTTGGTCTGCGCAGCGGATTGGAGTTGTTCGCTAACCTGCGACCGGCCATTCTGTATCCGCAGCTGGCGGAAGCGTCCTCACTGCGTCCAGAAGTGGTCTCCGGTCTGGATATTCTGATCGTGCGCGAGCTGACCGGCGGCATCTATTTCGGTAAGCCCCGTGGCGTTCGCACGCTGGAAAACGGTGAGCGCGAAGGCTACAACACTTACGTTTACAGCGAGAGTGAGATTCGCCGCATTGGTCGTGTGGCGTTTGAAGCGGCGCAGAAGCGCAATAAGCGTCTGTGTTCCGTGGACAAGGCCAACGTACTGGAAGTCACCGTGCTTTGGCGCGAAGTGATGGACGAGCTGGCGAAGGAATATCCGGATGTGGAATTGAGCCATATGTACGTGGACAACGCGGCTATGCAGCTGGTGCGCGCGCCGAAGCAGTTTGACGTGATCGTCACCGGAAACATGTTCGGAGACATCCTGTCTGACGAAGCCGCCATGCTGACTGGCTCCATCGGCATGCTGCCATCCGCGTCGCTTAATGCGGCGGGCAAGGGCATGTACGAGCCTTGTCACGGCTCGGCTCCGGATATCGCGGGACAGAACATGGCCAACCCCCTGGCGACTATTCTTTCAGCAGCTATGATGCTACGCTATTCTCTCGCTGCGGAAGACGCGGCGGCGGCGATTGAGCAAGCGGTCAGCGACGTGCTGGACCAGGGATTAAGAACCCGCGACATCGCCGGCTCCAGCGGAGAGTCCGTTTCAACTCAGGCAATGGGCGAAGCCGTGGCGAGGGTCCTGGCGGATCGCTGACCCGCCAAGTCGCACTCATACATCTGAATCAGGGAGAGTCGCCAATTCTCGGGGCTTTCCCTGTCCGTCAGCATCATTCATTGAACGCATAGAGGTCTTGAAGCAAATGAAGAAAGTGGGTTTGGTAGGATGGCGGGGCATGGTAGGCTCCGTTTTGATGCAGCGCATGCAAGAAGAGAACGATTTCGCGCACATCGATCCGATATTCTTCACCACATCCCAGGTTGGTCAGGCGGCGCCTGACTTTGGCAAACCCGCGCCAGCGTTGAAAGACGCTACCTCCATTCAAGACCTGAGTGAAATGGACATTATTATTTCCTGCCAGGGCGGGGATTACACCAATGACGTGTATCCGCAATTGCGCGCCGCTGGCTGGAATGGCTACTGGATCGACGCCGCCTCCGCATTGCGTATGAAAGACGATGCGGTCATCGTGCTGGATCCGGTTAACCGTAAAGTTATTGACCGCGCCATCGATCAGGGACGCAAAGACTTCATCGGCGGTAACTGCACCGTCAGCCTGATGTTGCTGGCCCTGGGCGGTTTGTTTGAGCAGGATCTGGTTGAGTGGGTCAGCCCGATGACCTATCAGGCGGCTTCTGGCGCAGGCGCGCAGAACATGCGCGAACTGATCAGGCAGATGGGCTCCGTTTACGACAGCGTTTCTGCTGAACTGGCCGACCCCGCCAGCTCCATTCTGGAAATCGATCGTCTGGTGGCGGAAAGAATGCGCGGCGGCGAATTCCCTGTGGATCAGTTTGGCGTGCCGTTGGCCGGCAGCCTGATTCCCTGGATCGACAAGCCCATGCCTTCCGGCCAGAGCAAAGAAGAGTGGAAGGCGCAGGCGGAAGCCAACAAAATTCTGGGCAGAGAAGGGGCGCCGATTCCTATCGATGGCCTTTGCGTACGTATCGGCGCCATGCGCTGCCATAGCCAGGCGATGACGATCAAACTGCGCAAGGATGTTCCTCTGCCGGAAATCGAGCAGATGCTGGCCACGTCCAACGACTGGGCGAAAGTGATTCCCAACGACCGCGACATCTCTATGCGCGAGCTGACGCCGGCGCGAGTGAACGGTGGTCTGGATATTCCGGTTGGCCGCTTGCGCAAGCTGAGTATGGGGCCAGAGTATCTGGGCGCATTCACTGTCGGCGACCAGTTGTTATGGGGTGCAGCCGAGCCGTTACGCCGCACGCTGGCGATTTTGCTGGGTAATATCTGACCTCTGGGTTTTGCGACGGCGCCGGTTTTTTGACGCAATCGGCGCCGTTAAATCTGGAAAAATTTGCATTCGTCGTTACAATACCGCTCAAGTGAAAGGCTTATTCCGATTCGCTTGAGCGGTAATCCCGCCTGACTCGGACGGAGTTATCAGTTTCCGAATAACTACCTCCGCCTTTGTTGCTCATTTCCATCTCTGGACTAAATTTAAGTGTGTGATGGCCGATATGGCTTTTTTACGCAAGCGCTTATGACGCATTATCCGCTTCTGGAGTTGGGGAAGTGGTTGATCTGCATGTAAATTGATCAACCAGACAGGCTTGTATTAAAAATCATCCGTTTGGCCGTTTTGAATAGGCCTAATTTCTTGTAAAAATGCAGGACCTAATTAATACTTAGTAGCAATATTGAAAGTTTATTCTAAACATTCTCAATCAACTGAGATTTTTAACGACATTTGACGCCGTCAGATAACCTCGGGCGGCGCCGGAAAGCTCGGCGCGCCACCTGAAGAGGTGAAGAATTAATAGAAAGGAAAGACGCTATGGTTCGCAAACTCGCGATTGCAGTATTAACAATGTCCGCGCTTTCATCGGGGGTGGCTAAGGCGCTAGGGTTAGGCGAAGCAAAAGTTTATTCATCGCTCAATCAACCGCTGAACGCGGAAATCGAGCTGGTCAGCGTTCGTGATCTCACCGAGAGCGAAATTTTGACGAATCTGGCCTCCCGGGAAGCGTTCCAGCGCGCCAACCTGGACCGGGTGTATTTCCTTTCGGATTTGCGCTTCAAAGTTTTATTCAAAGACGGCAAGGCTTATGTGCGAGTCACCAGCTCCAAGCCGGTGCGCGAGCCTTATCTGAATTTCCTGATGGAAGTGACTTGGCCTAGTGGACGATTGTTGCGAGAGTACGCGCTGCTGATCGATCCGCCTACGTTTAGCAGCGAGAGCGTGAAGCCTGCGCAGGTTGCGCCGGCCAGAACCACCACCGCCAGTGCGCCTGCTACGACAACGCGTCCTTCCACTTCAACGACCACTACCAGAACTACCGCTCCTTCCTCCTCGTCCACCTACGATGCGCCTTCTACTTCAGGGTCTTATGGACCAACAGGCGGTGACGACACTTTGTGGGAGATAGCGCTGAAAACCCGTCCGGACAGCAGCGTGTCGCCCCAGCAGATGATGCTGGCGATTCAGGATTTGAACCCGGACGCTTTCTTCGACGGCAACATCAACAAGCTGAAATCCGGTCAGGTATTGCGTATTCCTGACAAAGAGCAGGCCCAGCAGCGCAGCAACCGCGACGCGGTGCGTCAGGTCAGCCTGCAAAACCGCGAGTTTGCGGAAGGGCGCGCGCCATCTACCCGTCAGGTGGATGCGTCGGGAACCGGTCGTAATCAGACTGGTTCCGCCGCGTCGCAAACTGACGAAGACAAGTTGAGAATTATCGTCGCCAAAACCGGCGAGAATGCCTCTACGACGCCTGAAAAAGCGGGTGACTCCACAGGCTCTCGCGGCGGCACTTCGAAGACTGCTGAAGAACTGAGTCTGGCGCAAGAGAAACTGGATCAGGTCTCTCGCGAAAACGAAGACTTGAAGAGCCGCATGGAAGACCTGCAGAGTCAGTTGGAGACAATGCAGCGTCTGGTGTCGCTGAAAGATGACCAATTGGCGGCCATGCAATCGAAAGTAGGCGAAACTGGCGGCGATACTACTGCGCCGACGCTTCCTGAAGAGCCTGTTATGCCCGGCGATGAAGGCATGACTCCAGGGGAAGAACCCATGACGCCAAGCGAGCCCTCCATGGGCTTGGGCGATGAGCCATCCACGATGGGAGAAGAGACGCCGATGTCTCCCGGCATGGAGACTCCAGAAGATCAAACTGGCATGAATACGCCGGAGACGCCAGAGCCTGTTGCGCCCGTAACGCCGACGGAGCCTGAACAGCCTCCTGTCGTAGTAGACAAAAAGCCGCCAACGCCAGCAGTTACCGAGCCGACTCCACAGCCTGAGCCGGAAAGCTGGATCGACATCATCAAGAATAATGTGATTTACCAGGCCGCTATTGGCGGCGGCGCGGTCCTGTTGTTACTGATTCTCTGGTTGCTGGCCCGTCGCGGCGGCAAAAAAGAAGCGGAAGCGGATGACGACGCTTTGGATATCGCAGACCACGATAATCTGGCGCTGGATTTGGATATCGACGCTGAAGAAGGCGAGGGCGAAACCAAAGTCGGCGGCGATGATCCCATTGCGGAAGCGGACGTGTACATCGCGTATCAGCGTTTCGATCAGGCGGTGCAAGTGCTTGACGCCGCACTGGAAGAGAATCCCAACAATCAGGAATATCGCCTGAAGTTGTTGGAAGTGCTGGGCGAAGCCAAAGAAGGTGCGCGCTTCAACGAAACTTATAACCATCTGCGCGAAGCTGGCAACACTGGCGTCGTGAACCGCGCGGATGAAATCAAATCCCGTTTCTCCGACCTGGATGACGAGCCAGGTTTGTCCTTGGACGATCTGGAAAGCCAGCTGCTGGGCGGTGATGATTTCGCCTCTTCAACAGTGGATGAAGACGAATTGGATTTGGATCTGGACGCCAACCTGGATGCGACGATTCCCAGTCAGCCTACTGCACTGAGCGAACCTGAAGAACTGGAGTCCGTCGAAGAAGCCGAAGATAACCTGGATATCGACTTTGACCTGAGCGAAATCGATCTGGGCGAAACTGACAAGGAAGAGGTTGAAGAATCGAAATCTTCCTCCGGTTATGACAAAGGCATTGATTACGTTTCCAGCAAAGCGCCTGCTGAGGAAGAATCCCTGGAGGACGCTTTCGAGACGGCGGATGTTTCTCTTGAGTCTTTAGAAGAAGACGGCTTTGAGCTGGCGGACGCTGATGAGCTGGAGTCAGATTTCGAGCTGGACACCGTCGGCTTGGACGATGATCTGGAAACGCTGGATCTGGAGAGCGACCTCAGCGACGAGATGCTGGATATGGATGCTCCCGCTGAAAGCGATGAGCTGGACGAAACCCTTGATCTGGATATGAATCTGGAAGAGGAAGAACCCTCTCTGGATCTGGATGACAGCGATCTGGATTTGTCACTCGACGAACAGCCTGCAGAAAGCAAAGACTTCACCGGCGCTGAGCTGTCCAGTGATGTGGCGGAAGAATTCGTGCAACAGGTTGATGATCTGGAAGACGAACTGCCGGATTTGAGCGCGTCCTTCGACGAAGAGCCGAAAGCGGACGTCGCTGCGGAGCTGGATACGGATCTCGACTTTAATCTGGACGATGACTTTGGCGACAAAACCATCGTGCAGCCGCAAGAGCCTGCGCCAAGCGTTGCGGCGGAATCGAAACCCGCAGCCAAAGAAGGTATGCAGGACGAGTTCGTGGAAGAGCTGGAAGAAGACTTCAACTTCCTGTCCGACACCGACGAAGCCGCCACTAAACTGGATCTGGCCAGAGCCTACATCGACATGGGCGACCGTGAAGGGGCCCGCGACATCCTGGAAGAGGTTGTCGAAGAAGGCAACAACGACCAGAAGCAGGAAGCCGCTTCCTTGCTGAAGAGACTTGCATAATTCCGCTACTTTTCAATAATGCTGCCCTCATGTTTTGAGGGCGGCTTATGAATCCAACCAGTTCGAACCAGTCATTGTACCCACTTTCCAACGATCTCTTGCCGGATACCGGGCGCGTTGCGCTGGTGTTGGGCTATGACGGCTCCCGTTATCACGGCTGGCAGGCGCAGAACTCCGGCGTACCGTCCGTGCAGGCGGAAGTAGAGGCTGCTTTATCAAAAGTCGCAGACCATCCCGTTAGCGTCGTATGCGCGGGGCGCACCGACGCCGGCGTTCATGCGGTGAACCAGGTGGTTCACTTCGAGACGAAGGCGCAGCGCAGCCCGTATTCCTGGGCGATGGGCGTCAATCACTTTTTGCCCGCGGATGTATCCGTGAGCTGGGCGGGCGCGGTGTCAGAGGATTTTCATGCCCGCTACACCGCGACCTCACGCAGCTATCGTTACATTATCTACAACCATCCGATTCGCCCCGCGTGGCTCAATAGCAACGTTACCTGGAACTACCGTCCTCTTGATGTGGAAAGCATGGCCGCCGCTGGCGCGCATCTGATTGGCGAGAATGACTTCAGTGCATTCCGCGGTTCCGACTGTCAATCCAAGACGCCTTTTCGCAATCTGACCCGTCTTGAAGTGAGCAAGGTCGGCGACATGGTTGTGATAGAGGTGGAGGCGAACGCGTTTTTACACCACATGGTGCGCAACATTTCAGGCACCTTAATGGCGGTGGGGACAGGCAAGAAGCCGCCGGACTGGGTCGCGGACGTGCTGGCTTCCAAAAAGCGCTCAAAAGCCGGGGTGACGGCGCCGCCCTTTGGGTTGTACCTGACATCTGTTACCTATCCGGAAGAGTTTGCGATTCCTTCGTTGCAGAAAGGGCCGTTTTTTCTCGGCGCCTGATTTCCTCGATTTCCCGAAGCCGCTTTAACTCGCTATAATCCCAAGCCTGTTATGCGCCGCCGAATCGCTGACTTGAACTTTTCCGGAAAAACGAAAAACAGCATAAAAAAGGAAGAGATAAAATGAATGCCCGCAACAAGCGCGTTCGCTGCAAAATCTGCGGCATCCTTGAGCTGGAGCATGCGCTGGCGGTCTCCGACGCCGGCGGCGACGCCATTGGATTTGTTTTTTATCCGCCCAGTCCCCGATACATTGACCCCGCCGCAGCCAGCCGCATTATCGCCCAACTGCCTCCCTTTCTTTCTACTGTTGGTCTCTTCGTCAATCATAGCGCGGAGCAGGTGAGGGAGATTTTGAATGTCGTCCCTCTCGATGTGCTGCAGTTTCACGGCGATGAAGATAACGATTTTTGCCGCAGCTTTTCCCGCCCTTTCTACAAAGCCATTGGCGTGGGCGATGAGACGGACGTGGTTGCGGAGGCGGCTAAGTATCCGGATGCAGCGGCCTTATTGTTTGATACCCATGACCCGCAATTACGCGGCGGCACTGGAAGAGTTTTCGACTGGTCCCGCATTCGTCATGAGCTGGGCAAACCGGTGATTCTCGCCGGTGGCCTGAATCCGGCCAATGTGGCGGAAGCTATTCGCACTGTCAGGCCCTACGCCGTTGATGTCAGCGGTGGCGTCGAAGTGAGCAAGGGCGTGAAGAGCATTGAATTAATCCAGGAATTTATAGGTGAGGTATATCGTGAGTACGAGGTTTGACGCTGAAACGCTGGCCAATATTCCAGACCATCGCGGCCACTTCGGCCATTACGGCGGTCGATTCGTATCCGAGACGCTCATGTCTTCGCTGTTGGAGCTGGAGCAGCATTACGAAAAATTGCGTATCGATCCCAAGTTCCAGGAAGAGTTCGACGCGGATCTGGCCGACTACGTAGGTCGTCCTTCTCCGTTGTATTTTGCTGAGCGTCTGACCAGGCAGGTTGGCGGCGCCAAAATTTATCTAAAACGGGAAGATCTCAATCATACCGGCGCCCATAAGGTAAACAACACCATCGGTCAGGCGTTGTTGGCGAAATACCTAGGCAAGCCGCGCATCATCGCCGAAACCGGCGCAGGCCAGCACGGCGTCGCCACGGCCACCGTCGCCGCCCGTCTGGGGCTGAAATGCGTGGTCTATATGGGTGAAGAGGATGTGCATAGACAGTCTTTGAATGTCTACCGCATGAAACTATTGGGCGCTGAAGTGCGCCCGGTCACCAGCGGCACCAAAACCCTTAAGGATGCGATGAACGAAGCCTTGCGGGATTGGGTGACCTACGTCGACGACACTTTCTACATCATCGGTACGGTGGCGGGCCCGCACCCATATCCCAAGCTGGTGCGGGAATTCCAGTCCATTATTGGCCGTGAAGCGCGCCTGCAGTGCATGGAAAAAGAAGGGCGTCTCCCGGATGCATTGGTGGCCTGCGTGGGCGGCGGCTCCAACGCCATAGGCCTGTTTTACCCCTTTATCGCGGATGAGCAGATCAAAATGTACGGCGTCGAAGCCGGCGGGCTTGGCTTGGAGACTGGCCAGCACGCGGCGCCGCTTTGCGCGGGTCGTCCCGGCGTATTGCATGGCAACCGCACCTATTTGATGGAAGATGAAAACGGCCAGATTTCCGCAACGCACTCTATATCCGCAGGTCTCGATTATCCGGGCGTTGGTCCTGAGCATGCCTGGCTCAAAGACATCAAACGCGCGGATTACGTTTCTGCGACAGACGAAGAAGCGCTGCGCGCCTTCCATACTCTGACTCGGGTGGAAGGCATCATGCCGGCGCTGGAGTCCAGCCATGCGGTGGCGTACGCCATGAAGCTGGCCAAGACCATGGATAAAGACCAGATCATCATCGTCAACCTGTCCGGGCGCGGCGATAAAGACATCCATACTGTGGCCAAGCTTGACGGAATTGAATTTTAAAAAGGGTGTGACATGAGTCGAATTAAGCAATGCCTGGAGACGTTGAAGGCGAACAACAAAACCGCGTTGATTCCCTATGTGACCGCGGGCGACCCTGCGCCGCAGCACACGGTAGATATCATGCACGCCCTGGTTGAATCGGGCGCTGACATTATTGAGTTGGGCGTACCGTTTTCCGATCCCATGGCGGACGGTCCCGTGATTCAGCTGGCCTGTGAACGCGCGCTGGAGCACGGGACTTCTCTGAGAATGGTGCTGGGCATGGTGGATGAGTTCCGCAAGACCAACACGGAGACCCCTGTCGTATTGATGGGATATTTGAATCCCGTGGAAGCCATGGGCGTGCATCCATTTACCGAGGCAGCCAAGGCGGCGGGAGTCGATGGCGTATTGATCGTGGACTTGCCGCCGGAAGAAGCGGATTTGGCGGCGCCGCATCTGAAAGGGGCGGGGCTGGATGTCATCTTTCTGATTGCGCCAACCACTACCGAGGACCGTATCGCCGCCGCAGCGAAGTTCGGCAGCGGATATCTATACTATGTGTCGCTGAAAGGGGTGACTGGCTCCAATGCCCTGGATATCGACGATGTGGAAAAACATGTCAGCGCCATCAAGTCTCTGACTGATATGCCTGTCGGGGTTGGCTTCGGCATCAAAGACGCGGCAACAGCGAAAGCAGTGTCGGCAGTATCCGATGGTGTAATTGTCGGTAGCGCACTTGTGAATACAATAGCGACTAATGCTGAAAATCCGGAGCAGATGCGCGCCAAAGTAAAAGAGCTGCTTAGCTCCATGCGCGCCGCGATGGACGAATAAACAAGTGAGTAGGGTTTAATATGAGTAACTGGTTAGAAAAAATTATTCCGGGAATGGGGGGAGCTCAGTCCAAGCACAAGAGTAACGTTCCCGAAGGCTTGTGGAAAAAGTGCCCTAAGTGCAGCGCCGTACTCTATCGCCCTGAACTGGAAAAAAACCTGGATGTGTGCCCCAAGTGTCAGCACCACATGCGCATCTCCGCACGCAGACGTATCGACATTTTCCTGGACGGCGCCGACAGAGTGGAGCTCGCTCCTGAGCTGGAGCCAGCGGATCGTCTGAAGTTTAAAGACACCAAGCGCTACAAAGACCGTCTGGTCAGCAATCAAAAAGCGACGGGTGAAAAAGACGCCCTGGTGGCCTTCAAGGGAACTGTCGCTGGCGTACCGGTTGCTGTGGTGGCGTTTGAATTCACTTTCCTGGGCGGCTCCATGGGCGCAGTGGTGGGCGAGAAGTTCGTTCGCGCCGTAAATGTCTGTCTGGAAGAAAACCGCGCACTGATCTGTTTCTCCGCCAGTGGTGGCGCGCGTATGCAAGAAGCGCTGATCTCCCTGATGCAGATGGCGAAAACCGCTGCGGCGCTGGAAGTAATGAAGCAGCGAGGCCTTCCTTACATCTCTGTGATGACCGACCCCGTGTTCGGCGGCGTATCCGCCAGTCTCGCCATGCTGGGCGACCTGAATGTGGCGGAGCCCAATGCGCTGATTGGCTTCGCAGGTCCTCGCGTTATTGAGCAGACTGTGCGTGAAAAACTGCCTGAAGGCTTCCAGCGCAGTGAATTCCTGCTGGAGCATGGCGCGCTGGATATGATTCTTGCCCGCAATCAATTGCGTCGCAGACTGTCGATGCTCATCTCCAAAATGATGAAGCTGCCAGAGCCTGAATTTGAAAACGAAGACGATCTCGATGATGAGGAAATGGAAATACCGGAGCCGCCAGAAAACTTGGAATAAGCCGGCCTTAGCCTGATATCGGATCTCATAGCGTAGATAGGAATATGGAACCTCGAAGACTGTCTGACTGGCTTGATTATGTGTCGCAACTGCATACTCAGGTCATAGAAATGGGACTGGATCGCGTCAATGACGTATTTCGCCGACTTTGCCGCAACGCCAGGCTGGCGAAAACCGTGGTGACCCTTGCAGGAACCAACGGTAAAGGCTCTACGCTCGCGGCGGTAGAGGCGCTTGCTCTCGCCGCGGGCAAAACGGTAGGCGCTTACACATCGCCTCACATCCTGCGTTTTAATGAGCGTGTGCGCATTAATGGCGTTGATGTCAGCGACGAGGCGCTTGAAGAGGCGTTCGCCGCTGTAGAAACGGCTCGCGGCCAAACGGCGCTGACCTATTTCGAGTTCACCACGTTGGTGGGGTTCTACTTGTTTCAACAGGCCAAACTGGACGTGGTTCTGCTGGAAGTCGGTCTGGGCGGGCGCCTGGATGCGGTTAACATTGTCGATCCTGATCTGGCGGTGATCACCAGTGTGGACCTGGATCATCAGGAATGGCTGGGCGACTCACGTGAAGATATCGGCCGCGAAAAGGCGGGTATTCTGAGGCCGGGCATTCCTCTCGTCATCGCCGAAGACGCTCCGCCAACCAGTGTGGTGGACGTAGCAGGAAAGCTGGGGTGCGCAACCTTCATTTGGCGTCAGGACTTTACTCTCGAACGCACTGGCGATGCGTCGCAAACTCTGCAATGGCGCGGTCGTCGCAAGCATGCGGACATGGTCATTGACGGACTGAGCGATAACGGTCTGCCTATGGCCAATATGGCTGCGGCGATGCAGGCCGCCATGCTGCTGGACTTTGCGTTGTCGGAATCTCAAATTGCCGCTGCAATCGCCGGCGTCAAGGTGCAGGGACGTTTCCAGTTGCTGCGCCGTGACCCGGAAGTGTACGCCGATGTGGGGCATAATCCCCACGCTGCGCGCTATCTCAAACAATGGCTGGGCGGATTGCCGGTTAAAAAAACGCAGGTGGCGGTATTTTCAGCGCTGAAAGATAAGGATGTGGCGGGCATCGTCAAAGAACTCGCTGGCGTATTCGACCGCTGGTTTGTCTTTCCTCTCAATGTGGGTCGGGCCATGCCGCTGGCGCAACTGGCGGAATTGGTCGAGCAGAATCAACCCGCGCCGCTGCAAACCTGCGATTCCTTGTCGGAGTGTCTGGCTCAGGCGTCATCCGAAGTGGGCTCAGGCGGGCGTATCGTCGCCTTCGGTTCTTTTTTCACCGTGGCGGAAATTTTTCAAAACGGTATGATGGGAACCGATGAGGGAGACGGTCGCTAAACGGATCGTCTCCACAGTCTTTTAATCCATTTGGTTTTTTCCATCATGATTTCTATTTACAGTCTCAGGGTTTTTCTATGGATGGATTAAAGCAGCGTATTGTCGGCGCTATTGTGCTGGTGTCTCTGGCGGTCATATTTCTGCCCATGTTGTTCGATAACGCCCAGCAGGAAAAGACATCCCAGATCATTATCATTCCTGACAAGCCGGAAACGCCCAATTTCACTATCGAAGAAGCCAAAGCGCCGCAACTGAGCGCAGGCGACGCCAATGCTGCAATGCCAGCGCAGCCGGTTGATACGCAAACTGGCGATGCGGTCGCGGACGAAACTTCCCGGATCTCAGGCTCCGCAGAGGAAATCGCCCAAGAAGCGGCCATGGCGGAGATGCACAACATGAGTGAATCCAAGCCGGCCGCAACGACGCCAGAGCCAGCTCCGCAAAAGGTTGTGGAAGCGAAGCCGGAGCCTAAACCTGAACCGCAATCCAAGCCTGAACCCAAACCTGTGGTGAAGGCGGAGGAAAAGCCTGCGACGACGGTAGCCGTGGCGACCCCATCAGCCGCCAGCGTCAAGAACGAGACCAAAGAGGCGCCTAAGGATTACAGTCTGGATAAAGACAAGTCTCCCGCCGCATGGTCAATTCAAATCGGTACGTTCAAGAATCGCGAAAGCGCTTTGAAAATTCGTAATGAACTGCATGGCGACGGCCATCCTGCATTTACTCAGGAATATCGCAGCTCAGAAGGCGAAAACCTGGTTCGGGTCTTCGCCGGGCCGGTAATGGAGCGCAGTCAGGCGGACAAGCTCAAGACTCAGGTGGATAAGCGCTACAAAGTCAACTCCCTCGTCGTGCAATATCGCCCAGGGCAATAGCCCGCCGCGACAAAGCATTAGTTTTTCTGCCCCCTCCTTTTTGCTAGAATGATGCGCCCCCGAAATACGGGGGCTAATTACGCTATTTCCAGGATGCTATGATGATTTGGGCCGATTGGGTCATTATTGGAATTATTGGTTTATCCACGGTAGTCAGCCTGGTCAGAGGCTTCGTCAAAGAGGCGCTTTCTCTGGTTACCTGGGTTCTCGCATTTATAGTGGCGCGCATGTTTTATGTGCATTTGGCCACGCTGCTGGAAGGGCTTATCTCTGTACCTTCCGTCAGGCTGATCGCAGCCTTTGTCATACTTTTCATTGTAACGCTCATTATCGGCGCGTTGCTGAACCATTTGATTTCCGCATTGGTGAAGTCCACAGGCCTGTCCGGTACCGATCGTACCCTGGGCATGGCGTTTGGAATGATCCGGGGCGTGGTGTTGGTTGTCGTTGTCGTGGCGCTGTTGCGACTGACTCCCGTCGTACAGGACCCCTGGTGGTCGGAATCGACGTTAATTCCCCATTTTGAAAAATTGGAAGCTTGGTCGCGGTCGGTCTTCGGCGACCCCATAGCGTCTATGCTTACATAAACCGCTTAAATTTTGCGCGAGATTCAAAGACGAGGTAACCATACATGTGCGGTATTGTTGGTATTGTGGGTAAAGCGAATGTTAATCAGGACCTTTACGACGCACTCACCGTGTTACAACATCGTGGCCAGGACGCCGCGGGAATCGTTACCTTCCAGGACGACCGTTTTTTCCTGAGAAAGGACAACGGTCTTGTGCGCGACGTGTTCCGCACTCGCCATATGATGCGTCTGGTCGGCAGTGTGGGCATTGGCCATGTTCGCTACCCCACAGCGGGCTCTTCCAGTTCTGCGGAAGCCCAGCCTTTTTATGTGAACTCTCCTTACGGCATCACGCTGGCCCACAACGGCAACCTCACCAATGCGGAAGAGTTGGCTCGCGATATCTTTCGCACCGACCTGCGTCACGTCAACACCAGTTCCGACTCTGAAGTGCTCCTGAATATCTTCGCTCACGAGCTGCAGAAGCTGGGCAAACTGGTGCCGGAAAAGGACGACGTATTTGCGGCGGTTAAAGCGGTTCATAAGCGTGTGAAAGGCGCATACGCCGTCATCGCCATGATTACTGGCTATGGCATCGTCGCCTTCCGTGATCCCAACGGGATTCGCCCGGCCTGCTTCGGCAAACGGGAAACGGCGAAAGGGCCTGAGTACATGATCGCCTCCGAAAGCGTGGCGCTCAGCGCGCTGGGCTTCGAGCTGCAACGCGACATCGCTCCGGGCGAAGCAGTTTACATTGAGACTGACGGCAGTCTGCACACGCAGCAGTGTGTGGAAAACCCAAAACTAAACCCCTGTATTTTCGAGTACGTGTACTTCGCTAGACCCGACTCCATCATGGACGGCATTTCCGTCTACAAGGCGCGTTTACGCATGGGGGATTATCTGGCGGAGAAGATTCATCGTCTGCGCCCTGATCACGATATCGATGTGGTGATGCCGATTCCTGACACCAGCCGCACTTCCGCCATGCAAATGGCGCTGAGTCTGGGTGTGAAATACCGGGAAGGCTTTATCAAGAACCGCTACATTGGCCGCACCTTTATCATGCCGGGCCAAAACCAGCGTAAGAAATCCGTGCGTCAAAAGCTGAATCCGATTGCGCTGGAATTCCGCGGCAAAAACGTGCTGCTGGTGGATGACTCCATCGTACGCGGCACCACCTGCCGCGAGATCGTGCAGATGGCGCGGGACGCCGGCGCCAAGAAAGTCTATTTCGCCTCGGCGGCCCCGGCTGTGCGCTATCCCAACGTGTACGGCATCGACATGCCTTCCGCCAACGAGCTGATCGCTCACGGCCGCACGCCGGAAGAAGTGCAGGAACTGATCGGCGCTGACTGGCTGGTGTATCAGGACCTGGAAGACTTGGTATCTTGCGCTCTGGAAGGCAATCCGAATATAGAAAAATTCGATTGCTCCGTGTTCGATGGCGATTATGTGACTGGCGATGTGAACGATGAATATCTCCAGCGACTGGAGGCTGTCCGTAACGACAGCAGCAAGTCCAAGCGCGAGCAGGAACTGATGATGGCGCAAGTGCCTCTGGACCTGCACAACGACGACTGATCGTCGGCAGCGTCTTTTGCGCATGACGCCGGTCGCTATGTCGGCGTCATGCGCTACTGTCTAGTCAGCTGCACTAGGATCTATTCAGTCGCACGACTACCCATTCAGCGGTCAATTCAATAGACTGCACGGAACAACGCTATAGCGCCAGATAGGGGAGGGCGCTCTCTTGCTCTCCTCAGGCGGCTCCACTTCATATCCAGGAACAGACGATGTCAGGCAGAAAAACTGAAACCCGTGAGCTTCTGCTGCCCCCGGAAGTAGACTGGCGCGACGCTACGCAGGCGATTCGCGCGGGCCAGATCCGCACTCAGGAGCAAGAGCATGCGGAAGTGATTTATCCCACTTCCAGCTACGTTTTTAAGTCGGCGGCGGAAGCTGCTGCGACATTTGCTGGCGATAATCCCGGCAATGTCTATTCACGCTACACCAACCCCACCGTACGCATGTTTGAAGAGCGACTGGCGGCGTTGGAAGGAGCGGAAAACTGTGTGGCGACCGCTTCCGGCATGGCGGCGATTGTGTCCGCCTGCATGGCGCTACTGAAAAGCGGCGACCATGTGGTCTGTTCCCGTAACGTGTTCGGTACGACTCACGCCGTATTTGACAAGTACATGAAGAAGTTCGGCGTAGAAACGACTTTTGTACCGCTGACGGACATGGACGGCTGGCGCGCGGCGATCAAACCCAATACCCGATTATTGTTTATCGAAACGCCATCCAATCCTTTGAACGAAGTGGCCGACATTGCGACTCTGGCGCAGTTGGCGCACGCCAATGGCGCTTTGCTGGCGGTGGATAATTGTTTTTGTACGCCGGTTCTGCAAAAGCCGCTGAGTCTGGGGGCGGATTTAGTGATTCACTCGGCGACCAAGTATCTGGACGGCCAGGGGCGTTGCCTGGGCGGCGCGGTAGTGGGTAACACTGCGTTAACGTCGGAAGTATTGGCGTTCCTGCGCTCCGGCGGCTTTACCATGAGCCCCTTTAACGCCTGGGTGTTCCTGAAGGGCCTGGAGACGCTGCCTATTCGCATGAAAGCGCATTGTGAGAACGGCATGAAGGTCGCCCAATGGCTGAATGAGCAAAGCTGGGTGGAGAAAGTCCACTATTGCGGATTGCCTGACCATCCTGGCCATGAACTGGCCACACGTCAGCAGAAAGGCTATGGCGGAGTGCTGTCATTCAAGGTAAAGGGCGGCAGAGAAGAGGCTTGGTCATTTATCGACAACACCAAGTGGATCTCCATCACCGCCAATTTGGGGGATGTGAAGTCCACTATGACGCATCCGGCGACCACCACTCATGGTCGCCTTTCCGATGACGACAAGGCGCTGGCGGGTATTTCCGAGAATCTGATTCGTCTCTGCGTGGGACTGGAGGATTTTGAGGATATTCGTGAAGATCTACTGGCTGGCGCAGCGGCGTTGGGCGCTTGATTTTAGACGCCGGGGCGGCCGAAAGCCCCGGCGTTTTTCGTCTGATCCCGCCTGATATGACCGCCAGACTGCCGAAAAATGCATCTCCCGCCAACTTGAGCTAGAATAAAGTCAATATAAACAAATAGATAGAGCGCAATTTTAATTTTAGGCGTTAAATTCTATTAATGCGCGGTTAAGCTGGGTTCACCTAGACTCCCGGCTTGTGTACACTACTGAATATTTAGCCAGCTAAAATCCTTATGCCAGCAGATATAGAAGACAACAGAGCGAAGCGCTACCTGGAGCAGGGGCTCCGTGAAGGGGTGTTGATCGCTTGTGTTACCATCGCCGTTTATCTGGTGTTGGCCCTGGTCTCGTATAATCCTTCAGACCCTGGCTGGACCAGCACAGGGCATCATTCCCAGGTCGTTAACTACGCTGGGCGCGTCGGAGCCTGGATTTCCGACGTACTGCTGTACTTTTTCGGCTACGTCGCCTACTTATTTCCCTTTTTGTTCGTCTTACGATCGGTGCAACTGTTCCGTCAGCGCCATATGCGCCACCCCATCAACTGGTGGATGGTGGTTATTCGCGTAGTCGGTCTGATTGTGCTGGTGTTGTCCACCTGTTCGTTGTTGACCATGTATTCGGTCAGTGGCCTGAACTCCAGCTCCGGCGGCATTGTCGGCGCGGAAGTCGCCGGGATGGCGGTCGACACCTTTAACATTATCGGCAGTACGCTGGTATGGGTGGCGCTTTCTTTGTTCGGTTTCAGCATCGCCACCGGTTTGTCCTGGCTGAAGATCATGGATTGGGTCGGCGCCAAGACACTGGCGTTGTTCCGTCGCATCGGCGAAGAGTTTTCGTCCGCAAAAGAGAAGATGGGAGAGCGTGCGGAAGCCCGTCGCGAAGAAAAAGCCAGACTAGAAGCCGAAGCGCCGCCTCCCAAGCCTAAAAAGGCGAAACGGGAAGTGAAAGACTTTGATGACGAGGACGATCGTATTCCGCTGTTGGACTCTCGGGTTAATGTCCCTGAAGAGCAAGAGACTAAAAAGCGTTCCTTGCTGAGTTTCGGCAAAAAGAAAGCCGAGACCAAAGTTGAGCCCAGTTTGGGCGACACCATGGACGTGGATAGCGAAACGCCCGCGGACCCCGCGGACAAAAAGGTCAGGATTCTGCCGTTCCAGAAAGAAGCGGGAGGGGAGAGCAAGCGAGCCAAGCGCGCATCACAGCCGTCACTGTTTAACTTTGCGGAAGGCCCATTGCCATCCTTGAATCTGCTGGACCCGCCTGAAACCTCGAAAAAAGGCGGCTATTCTCCCGAGGTGCTGGAAAACTTGTCGCGCCTCCTGGAGGTGAAATTGAACGACTTTGGCGTTGTCGCCGAAGTGGTGGAGGTGAACCCGGGACCGGTGATCACCCGTTTTGAAATCCAGCCTGCGCCTGGCGTTAAAGTCAGTCGCATCAGCAATCTGGCCAAGGACCTTGCGCGTTCGTTGGCGGTGATCAGCGTGCGTGTGGTGGAGGTTATCCCCGGCAAGTCCGTGGTAGGTATTGAAATTCCTAACGAAAACCGCGACATCGTGCGTTTGCGGGAAGTGTTGTCCTCTAAAGCCTATGACGATTCCAGCTCGCCATTGTCACTGGGACTGGGTAACGATATTGCGGGTAATCCGGTTGTCGCCAATCTGGCGAAAATGCCGCACTTACTGGTGGCGGGCACCACGGGTTCCGGTAAGTCCGTGGGCGTGAACGCCATGTTGATCAGTATGCTTTACAAGGCAACCCCGGAAGAACTGCGCCTTATCATGATTGACCCCAAAATGTTGGAGTTGTCCATCTACGACGGTATTCCTCATCTGCTCACGCCGGTAGTGACGGATATGAAGGAGGCCGCCAATGCGCTGCGCTGGTGTGTAGGGGAGATGGAGCGCCGCTATCGGTTGATGGCCGCCATGGGCGTCAGAAATATCGCAGGCTTCAACAAAGTCGTGAAAGACGCCATCACTGCTGGTGAGCCGATTCGCGACCCGATATGGAAACCGGGCGATAATGCGCTTGAAGAAGAGCCGCCGATGCTGACCCCACTGCCATTTGTTGTGGTGGTCGTTGACGAATTCGCTGACATGATGATGATCGTCGGCAAGAAAGTGGAAGAATTAATCGCCCGTATCGCCCAGAAGGCGCGGGCGGCGGGTATTCACTTGATCTTGGCGACCCAGCGGCCGTCGGTGGACGTTATTACTGGTTTGATCAAAGCCAACGTGCCGACCCGTATGGCGTTTCAGGTGTCCTCTAAGATCGACTCCCGTACTATTTTGGATCAGGGCGGCGCAGAGCAGTTGCTGGGGCACGGCGACATGCTGTATTTGCCTCCCGGTACTGGCTTGCCAATCCGTGTGCATGGCGCTTTTGTCGACGATGATGAAGTGCACCGTGTGGTGGATGATTGGAAACAACGGGGCGAGCCTGATTATCTGGACGAAATTCTCGACGGCGCCACCGACAGCGAGTTTGTCGCTAGTTTCGATGGCGGCGGCGACAATAACAACGGCACCGAAAAAGACGACCTGTTTGATCAGGCTGTGGCCTTTGTGACCGAAAGTCGCAAGGCGTCCATATCCGCCGTGCAGCGTCGTCTGAAAATTGGCTACAACAGGGCGGCCAACCTGGTTGACGCGATGGAGGCGGCGGGCGTGGTCTCGTCCGCAGGCCATAACGGCTCCCGGGAAGTTCTGGCTCCACCTCCTCCTAGAGACTGATATCCATGAAATTATTGAAACTACTCTCCGTGGCGGCGTTGAGCGCCGCCAGTATGATGGCGAATGCGGCGGGCGTGGATACGCTCTCCGGCCTTTTGAAAAATGTAGAAACCTTTACCGCCAACTTCACGCAAACCATGCGTTCCCAGAGCGGACAGGTGATGCAGGAAGTGACTGGCACATTAAAAGCCAAACGCCCGGGTTTGTTCTATTGGAAAACCAAAGCGCCTTTGGAACAGACCATCGTGACAGACGGCCAGCAGGTTTGGATTTACGATCCGGATCTGGAACAGGTGACGATTCAGCACCTGTCGCAGCAACTTTCCAACACGCCAGCGCTGCTGCTGAGTGGAGAAGTTGGCAAGATTGATGAACAGTATCAGGTGGAAGAGCAACCGGAATCACAGCCTGGTCAGGTGGATTTCCTGCTGCGTCCGAAAGGCGTTGATTCCCTGTTCGACACGTTGCAACTGAGTTTTGTTAACGATCAGCTGGTGAGTATGAAGCTGAAGGACTCTCTTGGTCAGCAAACCAGCCTTTTCTTCACTGGCGTATCGGTAAATCAAACCATTAGCGAAAAAGCCTTTCACTTTGAGATCCCTGATGGCGTAGACGTCATCCGGGAGGCGCCTTGACGCTGAACCTTTTTGAATCGGAAGAACGTCGCCGGAGCGCACAGTACGCGCCTCTGGCGGCGCGGATGCGTCCCCGCGTCATTGATGAATATATAGGGCAGACGCATCTGCTGGATGCAGATAAACCGTTACGCAAGGCGCTGGAGCGTGATCAGCTGCACTCAGTTATTTTCTGGGGGCCCCCTGGCGTAGGCAAAACCTCGTTGGCCCGACTGGTGGCGGGATACACGGGCGCAGAATTTATTACCTTGTCCGCTGTTCAGAGCGGGGTTAAGGAAATCCGCGAAGTCAGCCAGCGCGCTCGCGCAAACTCACAAAGCGGGCGCAAGACCATTGTGTTCGTGGATGAAGTCCACCGTTTCAACAAGTCCCAGCAGGACGCCTTTCTCCCTTACGTAGAAGAGGGCGCTTTTGTTTTTATCGGCGCCACTACGGAAAACCCCTCTTTTGAGCTGAATAACGCACTGTTATCGCGGGCGCGGGTGTATCCATTAAAACCGCTCGCCATCGATGACCTGACGGCGCTATTACAACGGGCTCTGACGGACGCTGAAAATGGTCTGGGGCAAACGCCCTGGAGCTACGACGACGATCTGTTGCGGATGATCGCTGAAGCCGCCAACGGCGATGCGAGACAGGCGCTGAACATACTTGAAACCATGTCTGATCTGGCGGACCCGGGCGAGCAGGGTGGGATTCTCTCCCGTGAGCTGCTGGCGTCGGTAATGCAGGTTTCACTAAAACGCTTCGACAAAGGCGGAGATGCGTTCTACGATCAGATCTCCGCATTGCACAAATCCGTGCGCGGCTCCAATCCTGATGGCGCTTTGTATTGGTTCGCCCGTATGTTGAATGGCGGCTGCGATCCTTTGTACGTTGCTCGTCGCGTGGTGCGTATGGCCAGTGAGGATATTGGCAACGCCGATCCGCGTGGGCTGGATCTCGCGCTTTCAGCCTGGGATGTGCAAGAGCGGCTGGGCTCCCCGGAAGGCGAGCTGGCGATTGCTCAGGCGATTGTTTATCTGGCGTGTGCGCCCAAGAGCAATGCGGTTTATAACGCGTTTAACGCGGCGATGAAGCTGGCGGCGGAGTCGCCGGATTATCCGGTTCCCGTGCACTTACGCAATGCGCCGACCAAGTTGATGAAGGAAATGGGCTACGGCAAAGAATACCGTTACGCTCATGACGAGCCTGGGGCCTACGCCGCTGGCGAGACGTATTTGCCTGACGAGCTGGATGGCCTGCGTCTGTATCATCCTGTGGAGCGGGGCCTGGAAAGCAAAGTTAAGGAAAAGCTGGAATACCTGCGGAGTCTGGACGAAGAGTATCAGAGCCGCTCCTGAACCACCTGAAATCTGTTCGTGATCATTATGAGCATTCCCCATCTTGTGTATGTTGCTCTTGGCGGTGCGTTCGGCGCTGTCAGCCGGTATTTAATTGTCGCCTGGGTGAGTAATGTGGCGGGCGCTAAATTTCCCTGGGGCACGCTGGCTGTGAATCTGCTTGGCTCTTTTCTGCTGGGGACGGCTTTTGTGTATGTGGTGGAGAAACTGCATGGACAACCTGAGCTGCGATCTTTGATAATGGTGGGCTTTTTAGGCGCGCTGACCACGTTTTCCACCTTTTCACTGGAAGCCTGGAGCCTGATGCAAAGCGATCAGCTGTTGCAAGGTCTCGCCTATATTTTTATGAGCGTTATACTATGCCTCTTCGCCGTGGGCGCAGGTATCGCTCTGACTCGGCTTATTCTTTGATTTAAAAAATTACTGGACGAATTCAT
The DNA here is from genome assembly GCF_018986435.1 of Hahella sp. HN01. Taxonomy (GTDB): domain Bacteria; phylum Pseudomonadota; class Gammaproteobacteria; order Pseudomonadales; family Oleiphilaceae; genus Hahella. The sequence continues at coordinate 137,404 of NZ_JAHMIN010000004.1, forward strand.
GTTAGATCCAAAATTGCTTCGCAACAGCCTGGATGAAGTGGCTGCCAGACTAAAGACCAAACGCTATGACCTGGACGTGGACGCGTTCAGTCAATTAGAAGAGCGGCGCAAGTCCGTTCAGGTCCGTACTGAGGAACTGCAGAGCGAGCGCAACAGTAAGTCGAAGAATATCGGCATGATGATGAAGCAGGGTCAGGACCCTCAGCCATTGAAAGACGAAGTGGCTAAAATCGGCGAAGAACTGGAGTCCGCAAAAGCGGAGCTGCAGGACATCCAGGACAAACTGGACGATCTGCTGCAAGGCATTCCCAACCTGCCTGACGCCGGTGTTCCTGAAGGAGCAAGTGAAGACGACAACGTGGAAGTGCGCAAATGGGGAAGCATCCGCGAATTTGATTTCGAACCCAAGGATCATGTTGATCTGGGCGAGAGCCTGGGCCTGTTGGACTTCAACAGCGGCGCCAAGCTGGCCGGCTCCCGTTTTGTGGTGATGCGCCGCGAACTGGCCAGACTGCACCGTGCCCTGGCGCAGTTCATGTTGGATATTCACACCACTGAACACGGTTACCAGGAAACCATGACGCCGTTTTTGGTGCACGCGCATGCCTTGCAGGGCACGGGACAGTTGCCCAAATTTGAGGCGGACCTGTTTAAAGTGCCGGGCGAGCATGACTTTTATCTGATCCCAACGGCGGAAGTCCCGGTCACCAATTTGGTGCGTGAAGAAATTCTGGACGCCAAAGAACTGCCTCTGAAAATGACCAGCCATACTCCCTGTTTCCGCAGCGAAGCGGGCAGCTATGGCCGTGACGTACGCGGAATGATCCGCCAGCACCAGTTTGAGAAGGTGGAGCTGATTCATGTGGTCGCGCCGGAGCAATCTGATGCGGCGCTGGAAGAACTCACCGGCAATGCGGAACGAATCCTGCAGCTGTTAAACCTGCCGTATCGTGTTGTGGCGCTGTGCGGAGGCGATCTGGGCTTTTCTGCGGCGAAAACCTATGACATCGAAGTCTGGTTGCCAGCGCAGAAGAAGTACCGTGAGATTTCTTCTTGCAGCAACTGTCGCGACTTCCAGGCGCGCCGCATGCAGGCGCGCTGGCGTAACCCGGAAACCGGTAAGCCGGAGCTGGTGCATACGTTGAATGGTTCTGGTCTGGCGATAGGACGTACTTTGATCGCCGTGCTGGAAAACTACCAGCAGGCGGACGGCTCCATTTTGGTGCCGGATGTGCTGGAGCCATACATGGGCGGCGTGAAGGTGATCAAACCAGCTAACTGAGGTAATTGATGTCCACACAACTACAGACCTGGGATTTCCTGCCCATATCCATGAATCTACAGGGCAGGGAGTGTCTTGTAGTTGGGGACACCGAGCAGGCGGTGCGCAAAACTGACCTGCTACTACGCGCAGGGGCCAAAGTGAGGCTCCTGGGCGATGCGAATGCGAAGGCGCTCGTTGAGAGCGCTGACGTGCTCAACGCCATTACCCTTACTTCTGAATCCTTTCATCCTGAGCTATTGCAATCCTGCGCGATGGTCGTCGCGGCATCCAATTCCACGGACCTTAATCAACAAGTTGCGCAAGCCGCTCAGGCGCGCGGCGTTCCGGTGAATGTTGTAGAACAGCCGGAGCTAAGCAGTTTTATCTTTCCCTCTATTATTGATCGTCACCCGGTATTGGTGTCCGTCACCAGTTCCGGCGGCGCGCCTGTATTGACCCGTCTGCTACGTAACCGTCTGGAGTCGTTGATCCCTCATGGTTTTGGCAGGCTGGCGGATTTGGCGATGGAGTTCCGGGATAAAGTCCGGGCCCGTTTTGGCCATATCAACCAGCGGCGTCGCTTTTGGGAGTCCGTACTGGAAGGCGTCGTTTCCGATCTGGTGTTTTGCGGGCGCACGGACAAAGCCAGGGCGATGCTGGATGACATGTTAATCGGCGAGCAGGCGGATGCGATCACCGGTGCGGGTGAAGTGTATCTGGTCGGCGCTGGGCCCGGCGATCCTGACTTATTGACGTTCCGCGCGCTGCGCTTGATGCGTCAGGCCGATGTGGTGTTGTACGACCGTCTGGTGTCGCCGCAGATCCTGGATCTGGTGCGTCGCGACGCCAAGCGCATCAACGTGGGCAAAGCCCGCTCCAACCATACGTTGCCGCAGCAGGAAATCAACGCTATGTTGGTGGAGTTGGCCAAGGAAGGAAAACGGGTGTTGCGCCTTAAAGGCGGCGACCCCTTTATCTTTGGCCGCGGTGGTGAAGAGATCGATCAGCTGGCGGATGCGGGCATCCCGTTTCAGGTTGTGCCTGGCATTACCGCCGCTTCAGGGTGCGCGGCCTATTCCGGCATTCCATTGACCCACAGAGATCACTCGCAGTCGGTGCGTTTTGTGACTGGCCATCTGAAATCCGATACCTGCGACCTGCCATGGTACGAGTTCGTGCAGGACAATCAGACCCTGGTGTTCTACATGGGGTTGGTGGGGCTGCCTGTGATCAGTCGCGAGCTGATCGCGCATGGCATGAAACCGTCAACGCCAATTGCTCTGGTATCCCGCGGTACGCTGCCGGATCAGCAGGTTCTGGTGGGAGAGCTTGGCAATATCGCTAGGAAGGTCGAGGAGCAACAGATTCCTGGTCCAACCATCATTATTATCGGGGATGTCGTAACCTTGCGTGACCGTTTGCGCTGGATGGATTAAAGACGTCGATCAGGCTTCGCTCTCATGGGCGGGGCCAATACAACTCTTGTTAGTTCCAATGCTAATGTAAGCGCTCAGAGGCTTTCCCTGTTATCCGGGCGCCATAAATACGCCTCAAGCTCCTTTCGTAACTCATCTTCCAGTAAACCTACCACCACTTCAGCCCCTGCTTGCTTGAGGATATCAATGCCAGCCCCGCAATTTTTCGGATGAGGGTCGATCATGCCTACATACAGAGTGCGTATGCCTCGCTTGACCAGCGCCTGAGCGCAGGACGGCGTGCGGCCGTGGAACGAGCAGGGCTCCAGGGTGACGAACGCGATGACGTCGGCGGTTGGGCCATGCAGATTCTGCAGCGCCATAGCTTCGGCGTGAGGTTGTCCAGGCGCGTTGGTATGGCCTGATGCGACAACCTGGCCGTTGCGCGCCAGTACGCAGCCGACAGGCGGGTTGGGGCGGCAATACGAGATGGCTTTACGGCCTTCGATGATGGCCAGCCGCATGAAACGCTCCAGTTCACTGGTTTCCATTAGACTTTCTCTCTCCAAGGGAATCAGTCAATTAAGGCTACGCTTTTTACTTGGGCGAACAGCTGCATGCCTCTCTCTATATGCAATTGATCGATGGAGCGGCGGGTGACGCGGGCGAGAATGGTTTCTTCCCCAAGAGCCAGACGCACCACTACCTGTGACGGCTCCCTGTCTACGTTGATATCGATCACCTTCACCGGAATGCAGTTGGAGATACTGCTCAATTCGGGTGGTTTCAGCGCCAGGCTGACGTCCTTGGCGTGGATGCGCAGTCTGACTTGCTGGCCAATCGGTCCCTGTTTGTGATGTACCGCCAAAACGCCTCCAGGAACGCCCAGAAGGGTTTGATGGTACTCCAGGTCATGGGCCTGAATGTTGGCGTGCACGACGGCGCTGGCCTCCTCCAGGTGCGCCAGAGGCAGGTCGGGGCGGGTGAGCAGATCGTTGATGGGGCCGCCGGCGCGGACACCGCCATGGTCCAGCAGCACCAGATGCGAAGCCAGGCGCATGACTTCATCAGGCGAATGACTCACGTAGAAAACGGGAATGTCCAACTGCTGAAACAGCTCATCCAGGTAGGGCAGGATTTCTTCCTTACTCTGCAAATCCAGGCTGGCCAGAGGCTCGTCCATCAACAGCAGTTTGGGGCTGGTGAGCAGGGCGCGGCCAATGGCCACTCGTTGTCTTTGCCCTCCAGACAGGGAATGGGTGTTGCGTCCGATCAGGGGCTCCAGTTCAAGCCAGCGAATGACCTCTTCCGGCGCCACTCTGCGCTCCCATTGTGGAATGCGGTGATAGCCGTAAAGCAAATTGTCCATGACCGAGAGGTGCGCAAACAGGCTGGGTTCCTGAAACACATAACCCAGGGCGCGGCGATGCGGCGGTACGAACAGGTCTGCGCTTTGCCAGACTTCGTCTTTGATTTGCAGGGCGCCTTTCTCCGCTCGCTCCAGACCGGCGATAAAGCGTAGCAGCGTGGTTTTGCCTGAGCCGGAGCGACCGAACAGGGCGGTGACTCCCTGGCCCGGCGTAGTGAACGCGATGTCCAGAGTAAAGTCGCCTTTGTGCGAGAAAAAGGAGGCGGAGATGTCGTCGTTCATGCGATCACCTTCGCTGGCTTGCGGATAATCTGCAACGCCAGCAACACCGTGAAGGAAAAAATCAGCATGCCGGCGGAGAGAATGTTGGCCTGGGTGTACTCGATGGCCTCCACATGATCATAAATGGCCACTGACAGAACTTTGGTTTCTCCAGCGATAGCGCCGCCGATCATGAGCACGATGCCAAATTCGCCAATCGTGTGGGCGAACACCAGCACGGCGGCGGTGATCAGGCCTGAGCGGGAAAGCGGCAATGCGACGGTCATGAAGCGATCCCAGGGGGAGGCGCGCAAGGTGGCGGCGACCTCCAGCGGGCGGGCGCCGAGGGTCTCGAAGGCGTTCTGAATAGGCTGTACGGCGAAGGGCAGCGAATAAATGACGGAAGCGACCACCAAGCCGGGAAAAGTGAAGGGCAGCACGCCCAATCCCAGAGCCTGGGTGATCTCGCCAATGGGACCTTTAGGACCTAACAGCAGCAACAGATAGAAGCCCAGCACAGTGGGCGGCAGCACCAAAGGCAGCGAGATAATCGCCTCCAGCGGACGTTTGCTCCAGTGCCGGCTCTGCGCCAGTCCCCAGGCGATAGCCGTGCCCAGCGCCATCAGAATCAGGGTGGTCAGCCCCGCCAGTTTCAGCGTGATCCACACCGCCTGCCAGTCGACTAGCCCCTGGACGCCCACTGCATTCATCTAATCAAGTTCCTTATGCCGGATATCGGGATGAAATAGGGCGTCATTATCGGCATTTCTCCTTATTCTTCAACATTGTAACCAAAGGATTCGATGATCGAGCGGGCGCGGGGGGACTTCAGATAGTCGATAAACGCCCCCGCAGCCGGGTTATCCTGACCTTTAATCAACAGGACGCCTTCCTGCCGGATCGGCGCATACAGCGATTGAGGAACCAGCCAGTAGGCGCCGCGTTCGGCTTCATCCATGGCGATCACCTGCGATAGCGCGACGAATCCCAGCGTCGCTGCGCCGCTGTAAACGAACTGATAGGTCTGCGAAATGTTTTCTCCAAAAACCAACTGAGGGCGCAGCTGATCATATAGCTTTAGCGATTGCATGGTTTTGACGGCTGCGGCGCCGTAAGGAGCGGTCTTGGGATTGGCGACAGCCAGTTTGCCTTTGTTGATTTCCAGCCACTGGCGGCCGTCTTCGCCTGGAACGGGATCTTTGCTCCATAACGCCAGACGTCCGCTGGCGTAGACGAAGGCGCTCCCTTCAACAGCTACGCCGGCGTCTATGGCTTTTTTGCTGCGTACGTCGTCCGCCGCCAGAAATACTTCAAAGGGCGCGCCATTAGTAATTTGTGCGTAAAGCTTACCGGTGGAGCCGAAGCTGGGTTTGAGACGGTGTCCGGTCTGCGCCTCGAAGTCTGGGGCCAGCGCCTGAATGGTGGACGTGAAATTGGCGGATACCGCCGCCAAAACCTCGCCTGCATTGGCCAGCGGCGCCAGAAACAAGGCGATGAACGTCGCCGCGATTGCGCGAGCGAGAGTAAAGCGTGTCAACATGTACAGATCCTTTTCGTGTTGATAAGCCCTGCATTACAGGGCGGCGTTTATGGCGGCGTCGTAGAACGTTAGTTACGCTTTACGATGCCGTGGGTCATTGATTGACCGCCAGAATGATATGGGACGCTTTAACGTAAGCCTGACAGGGCGCGCCTTCAGTAAGACCCAGTTCCTCCAGACTTTGTTCCGTGATGACGGCGGTCAGCGTACGGTCACCGCTCAAGCGCACGCGCACCTCCGCGTTCACCTGACCGTGCCGAATGTCGCTGACGACGCCACATAGACGATTGCGTGCGCTGAGCCTCAGGGTCTCGTCCGTCGCCAGAATGACAAAGCTGGACTTGATGATTGCGCTTGCCGTGCGTCCCGGCGTCAGTCCCAGATCCTGAACCGAATCCTGGGTCACCACCGCCACCAGTTCCAGGCCGTCTCCCAGGTCCAGGGCGACTTCCGCATTCACCGCGCCGGATTGCACGCGACTGACCACTCCCCGAAACAGATTGCGTGCGCTGGTTTTTATCGCCATGGCCTGAAGCACCCCGTGAATATCGTCAAAATCGTCAATGTCCCGCTGTAATCGGCTTAATAAAGCGGAGTAGTGCGCCTCCATCGCCCGATAGGCGGAGACCAGTTTGCGGCCCTGGTGTGTCAGGCGCGCTCCGCCGCCTTGCTTGCCGCCGGTGGCGCGCTCCACCACGGGGTGCGGCGACAGATTATTCATGGCGTCCACGGCGTCCCAGGCGGTTTTGTAGCTGATTCCGGTCAGCTTGGCTGCTTTGGTGATGGAGCCAGCGCTGTCGATGTGTTCCAGCAAGGCGATGCGGGAGCCCCCTTGTACGCCGCGCACATTCTGGTTGAGCCAGAACTCGCCGGCCAGCTCCAGAACTTTGGCGCTGTCGCTGTTTTCACTCATGATTTTTCATCTTTCGCTCATGGTTTTTCATCCGTTGGACAAACTTTATCCTGTTATCGATCGCAACAGGCGCTGAGACTTCCTCTCGTCGCCCGCCACAGAGCAGATGCTTTCTGGTGCCTGGTCATAACTGCTGGCGTTGGTGGAAAGCAGGCGATCCTGCTCTCAAAAAAGCGTTATATAGTATTCTATATAACGGTGATGCGATCAACTGTCATGTAAGCGGCGGCGCGGCATAGCGGGGAGGATAAACATTGCATGACCCTTTGACGACGCCGTAAACTTTGTGAAAAAAGAATGACTGATTTCACCTTCGTTTGGCGCTTATACGCCTGATGTTTTGTCTAAAATTTAAGAACAGTGAAAAAGTAAATGGAACTCATCCTCAAAGTGACTAAATGTCCCCCCGGAAGCGACATGTCTGGGGTGACTGTTACCGTCGGCAAAGACGGCGCAACCATCGGGAGGGCGACCACAAACTCCCTGGTGCTGCCGGACACCAATCGGTATGTATCCTCGGACCACGGACGGATCGAGTTCGACGGAAGTCGATACAGCTTTATCGATATCAGCACTAACGGCAGCTATCTGAATCATCTGGGGCATCCGCTTATCAAAGGCCACCCGGAGCCTCTTAAGAACGGCGACCGCCTGATGCTGGGGCAGTATGAGCTGAAGGTGGAGCTGGCTGAACCCAGTGACGATCGAACGCAAATGTTTGCGCCTGACTCGGATATCGAGGCGACCCGAATTTCATCCGATATTGCTTCTCAAACCGCTATGTCAGATTTGGATGACTGGATCGGTTCCGGCGAGGAACCCTGGCCGGTCTACCAGCATGCGGCGAACACCACCGCCGTGCCGCCAGAACAGGTGGAGGCGGAGATGCAGGATGATCTGGAGCCGCAGAGCGGGGCGGACATGGATGACGGCATCCTGGACGCGGAAATCATCGAAGATGTGGAAGCGCCGACGCTGGTGAATCACGCTGCGCCGCGAGATGCGGAGGCGGCGCTTGAAGATGAATTTGAACCCGCTGCGGAGCCAGCTGCTGAAGAAGCGGCCACTGCTCCCGAACAGGATGAGCAAACCACGCAATTCAGCAAAAAGGATATGACCCCGGACTGGCTGACTCAGGCCCTGGGCATGATGACGCTGACGGAGGAAGCCCATAAGCAGGTAGTGGATAAATCCATGGACCTGCTGAGAGAAGCGGTGGAAGGAGTGCTTTCCACTTTGCGCGAAAAGCAGTCGTTGAAGAATGAGTTGCGCATCAACCAGACCCAGATTCGCGTGGCGGAAAACAATCCCCTGAAGTTTTCACCGACTCCTGAGGTGGCGTTGGAAAATCTCTTGCTGAAGCAGGGGACGACATACCTTTCCGCCGACGAAGCGATGAAAGAAGCGTTCGCCGATATTCGCGATCACCAGCGCGCGTTGTACAAATCCGTGCGCGGGCTGTACACCCGGATCATCAAATCTCTCGATCCGGAGCAGATCGTCAAGCATATTGACAACAAGCATGGGCAGCCCTGGATTGGCGGTAATCATCGCAAATACTGGGATGAATACCTGAAAGCCTATAACAAGCTGCGCAAAGACGAAGAACAGGCGTTTCAAGGTAAATTCTCCGAAGACTTCGCCAACAGCTACGAGTTCTACTTCAATCAGCTCAAGGCCCAACGCAAAAACAATAAAGCGGACGAAGACGACCTGTAAGGCGTCATTCCTCCGCTTATCTCAAGGCGCTCGCAATGCGGGCGCCGCCGTTCCGACAGGGCGGTCGGACGCACTCCCGCCTTCGCCTCTCTCTTAACTGTTCTATACTTCTTCAACATGAAGCAGCCCCAAAGGGGGCAATCACTCTCTCCTGCGGTATGCGTGGTATCGCAGTGCGTTGGTCATACGAACTGTATGTGTTCCCCGGGGCGAGGCCTTTAAAAGAGAGGGAGAACACATTGTGAAGATTCGTCCGCTATTCCTAACCATTTTTGGTGTGATTATCGCCAGCACCCTGGCCAACTTTTTACTGGCGTTCTATTTGCGTTCGGAAGTGACTTCGTTGAAGCAGACGACGGAAACCCGGTACGCGTCCTACCAGCGGGCGGATGAGTTGCGGCAGAGTTCGGATGATCTGACCCGGCTGGCCCGCACCTATGTGGTGACCGGCGATCCAAAATATAAGCAGATGTATCAGTCTGTTCTGGATATTCGTAATGGCGTCAAACCCCGCCCTCAGGATTATCACCGCATATATTGGGATCTGGTATTAAATGCGGGGGATAAGCCCAAGCCAGATGGCGAAACAATTTCTCTGCAAAAGATGATGGAGAATCTTGGTTTTTCGCAAAAGGAATTTGACCTGCTCAAACAGGCGCAGAAAAACTCGGACGGCCTGGTGAACCTGGAAGTTGAAGCGATGAAAGCGGTGGAAGACGGTAGTTTGGAGCGCGCCAGAGAATTGATGCATGGCCAGGACTATCATCGTGAAAAAGCCAAGATCATGCAGCCCATCGATGAGTTCTTCAAAGCGCTGGAAGCGCGCACCAGTCAACAACTCTCCGGGATTCAGAATGCGGTGTCGAACATTATCCTGGCGTTGATTTGCTTCCTGATACTGCTGACGCTCGCGGCGGCGGCGGGTTATCTGGTCGTGCTCAGGAAGATCGAAAGACCGGTGCTGAACCTTTACCGGCTGATTGGTGATGTAGAAAAGAACGCTGATTTAACGCTGCGTTCAGATTATGGCAGCCAGGATGAAATTGGCATGATGGCGAAAGGGTTCAACAGTCTGGTTGGGCGCTTCAGGGACATTCTCGGTGACGCTCGGACTCTCATTCGTCACGTGGCGGATGACTCCTCAACGGTGGCCCGTCTCACTGCGGACTCCAACGCCAGGACGGAGAGGCAGGCGAGCGAGACGGATATGGTGGCCACGGCGATCACGGAAATGACCGCCGCGATGGAGGAAATAGCGGCGTCGACTAATGAAGCCAAGACTTCCGTAGCGGAAGCGACGGAATACACATCAACCGCAAACGGGGTGGGGCGGCAGTCCATCAACAACATGACGCGTTTAAAGGCGTGCTTTGACGACGCTTCAGGACAGGTCAATGAGTTATCGCAGGAGTTCTCCCAGATCGAAAACGTACTGCAAGTCATAAAAAGTATCGCGGAACAGACCAACCTGCTGGCGCTCAACGCGGCAATAGAGGCGGCGCGTGCTGGCGAACAAGGCCGGGGCTTTGCAGTGGTGGCGGACGAGGTGAGGACGCTCGCCAAGCGCACGCAGGAATCAACGGGAGAAATAGAATCCAATATCGCCAAACTCAGGGAGGGCATGGACAATACAGTCAACTCTATGGACGCGGGGATTGGCGAAGTGGCCCGCAGTAGTGAATCTGTAGCGCAGACTATGACGTCGCTGGAGCAGATTGCCTCCAGCATTGAGGCCATCAGCAACCTGAGTCTGCAAATCGCTTCTGCGACGGAAGAACAGTCAGCAACCATCGGCTCCATTGACCAAAGCGTCGGCGCAGTGAGGGATCTGGCGGAAGAAACCTCCGAGGATCTGCGTGCATTGGAGAAAAAAGCGGAGTCCTTAAGTCAGATGACCCATGGCCTGCAGGATAAGATTCAGGTTTTCAAGTTGCCTTGAGGGAGTCCATCTCCAGTACCACAAATGCATTACGGCCCTGACGTTTGGCCTGATACATCGCCTCGTCCGCGCGTGCGACCAGTGTGTCCGGCGTCAGGTTGCGCTCACCCATCGCCACTGCGACGCCAATGCTGGCGGTGATCTTGATGCGTCGGCCGTCTCCCAAGGCGACAGGCTCTTGCAGGGCGGTGTGAATTTTGCCAGCGATGTAGGCGGCGTCCTGCATCGGATGCGCCACCGCTTCCCGCACTATCACAAACTCATCGCCGGCAATTCGGGCGATGCTGTCAGTCTTGCGCACCGCCATCATGAGCCGGTCGGCTGTGACCCGGAGCAGGATGTCTCCCGCTTCGTGGCCATAGGTGTCGTTGATTGCTTTAAAATGGTCCAGATCCAGAAACATGATCGCAATGCCGGTGTGACTGCGACCTGCGCGCTCCACCGCCAGCTCCAGCAAGGTCTTGAGCCCCTGTCGATTGAGGGCGCCGGTCAGGTGATCATGCTGCAGTTGCCAGCGCAGTCCTTTTTCGTGTTCTTTACGTTCTGTGATATCGGAAATCATGATGAAGAAGCCGCAGACCTCGCCATGACTGTTCCTGTCCGGGATGTAGTTGATTTCGTAATACTGTTGATGATCGCCCAGGGTCTGATAGTTCTCGAAACACACCTGCTGGCCGGCGAGAGCTTTTTGAATGTGAGGCCGGGCTTCTGCGTATTTGTCTTCACCCAGGATTTCAGCGATGGTGCGCCCATGCAAATCCTGGGGCTCCAGATTGAACCATCTTTTATAGACGGCGTTGTTAAACTGGTAGCGCTCCTGACTGTCGGCATAGGCGACTAATACAGGCAGGCTGTCGGTTATCGTTTTCAACTTGCGTTCGCTGGCGCCTAAAACCTTCAGTGTCCCGCTGAGTTCTTCCGTTCGTTGTTGAACCCGTTGCTCCAGCGACTGGTTCAAGCGAGTCAGCTCCCGCTCATGAGACGTGATGTCCTCCATCATGGCGCTGAAAGATTCAGCCAGATTGACGCCCTCTCGGTAGAGCGCCTGAGGCGGCGGCGTCAAGGAACGTTCTTTGGTGAACCGCACGGCGGAATGGGAAAGCAGGGAGAGAGGTTTGGTGATCCATGTCGAAGCGGACCAGACCAAGGCGATAAACAGTAACCCGAACAGCAGCCCCCACAGTAGTATCTTCCCCTGCAGGCGCTGAATTTCACCGAAAGCATCGCCGACGCTCTGGCGGATCAAAATACGCCACTGGAAGCCTTTCAAGCGCTCAAATCCGCTGCTGACGATCTGGGCGCAGAGAAACTCGCCCTCATCGGGCCATTTTATGACAAAGGAGGTGGGCTCTGTGCTGGCGATGATCGGTGGTTTTATGGGAAGCGTGGCGTGCGGCAGGGAGGAGGGCCCCATCAAAACGGCGCCTTCGTCATCAATAATAAAGGCTTCTACGGGATGTCGCTTTAACTGAGGTCGTAATACTTCGGAACTGAGCTGCTCCGCCCAGTCCCAACTCAAATGGGCCCCCAGGACGCCCTGTACCTGACCGTCAGTGGACTGGATAGGAATAGACACATCTACAAACCGCCAGGGTTCTTCCCGGGCGGGCATCATATCGGCGAGCAGCACCGCCTTGTGCACATCGCCGAAGAAAGGCGCGATCAAGCTTGTCCGCCACTTGAGAGGCGATGGCTTCAATCGCCGCAGATTGTTCGCGCACCAGAGTCTCCCGCGCCAGACTGCCTATGACGCCAGTGAGCAGGGCGGTAAGCGCGAACATCAGGAAGCCAAAAGCCAGCGTCAAGCTTGCTTTCAGCGGCAGCGCCTTGATTTTGGTGCGGCCATTGAGGGGCATGAGATTGTTTTTGCTGTAAGTAGCCTCTCTAAAAATTACCTGCTAAGACCTCTTTTCGCACAGAGCGGAAGGTAGTTAATCTAGAAAGTATGGCTGCACAGTCTTGTCATTTATCGACTTAGCATATAGTTATTTTAGCTTGCATTTATCAATTCGCACCCTTCTAGAGGAATATTGGAGGGTATATATTGTATCGCTGGCAGTGGAGATAACTTGGCCACTTTGGTTGTATTAAGTGAAAGGCATACAGTTTCTCTTGACTTCTACGGCATGGTTGCTTTTGCTGCTGAAATATCCATAAGGTTTATTTTCTAAGCCTATGCATTACTGAAAATCGTAGTGATAGATGGCTAATAGGTCAGCATGTCTGGTAGGATTCTCCTCGCATTTTAATAGCTATTATTTTTTAAGCTTAAGGATGATTTTGGTTGTCTGATTTTTATGCAAATTAGATGGATTTTATTTGGTGTTTTTTAGGAGTTGAAGAATGAGATGTTCAAGGAGTGCATGTGATAGGGATGTTATAAATATTGATTGTTGCTCATGTTTTAAAAGTATTTTGTTTTCGGTGGGCTTTATATGTTTACTTTTTTCTGGTCGAGTGACTGCGCAAAACCAATCTATCGACTTGCCTCCTAAGATAGCTTCTCCTTATTATACGTCGACTTCCATAGGTATAACGAAGGGAGATACCATTGTAGAAGCCGTGCAACGATGGTGGGAGATTTATAGGGAGTATTATAATTTAAAGCCTAAAGATGGAAAAAGGTGTACGTATATATTAAGGCCGAAAGACAAGGATGATGTGGTCGCCAATGTAAAATTGGCCAATGGTTGTTATGGAGGGGTTGATGTATATGGAACACCTTCCTGTCCTACAGGATATGAGAAAGAAGGATCGCTATGCAAGGCGCATGGAGTTAACACCGATAAAAATCCAGTAGATAATCACCCCATTGTTGCACAGTCTGTCAGTCTGGGTGTTGGCAACACATTTTTAAAAGAAACTGATTATATTGCGGAAGGTAGCCCTTACTTATATTTTTCCAGGCGCTATGCAAGCCGTTCATACTCAGGCCTGAATACTGTCTCAGGTTGGAGGTGGACATATTCCAGGAGAATTAACTTTCGAAGAATTGAGGGTATCAGCGTAGCAGAACTAGTTTCTGATGATGGTGTAACGTTCTCGTTTGTTTCGGGCGATGGAGTGCATTGGCGTGCGGACCCAGATATCACCTACAAGCTTAGTCACGTAGAAGGTCCTCAAGGCGAAAGCTGGTGGGAAGTTGAAAAAGGAGAAGTTATTGAGCGTTATGGCGCTACGGGTAAGTTATTGTCTATAAAGAACAGTAAAGGTCAATTTGTAGAGTTGTCGTACTATCCGGGAAGCGAATTGCCGAAGGAAGTGGTCGACAATAAAGGAGCAAAGCTGAAGTTTTATTATGAAGGGAGCCTGTTGAAGGCGCTTGTCACTCCCGATGGTCAGGAATTTTGGTATGTATTCGATAGTGCTGTTAATTTAGTTAGGGCTTATCACAAAGCAAGCAGTGAAAGTGAGCTCATATTGAAAAAGCGCTATCTTTATAACGATGAAGATTTCATACACCACCTTACAGGTGTGAGCGACGCCAAAGGAAGAGTTGAGTTGAGCTGGTCATATGACTCTCTAGGTAGAGTCAAGTCAGCAGAAAGAGAAGCGGATGCTGTTAAATACACTTTTTCTTACAATGAAAACGGCTCTACAAGTGTTTCACAAGTTTCAGGGGGCCAGTCTCTATACTTTTTTGAAGATGCATACGGCGTACGTAGACTTAGCAATATTATTGAAGGTGAAGCTTCTGTTAGCGGTAATGAAAATAAGTCAACTTCTATAGGGCGCTCTATTACGCAAGCGGCGTCCTCGGCGGCTGGAGATGTTAATGGCGCTGCAAAGTCTGCTAACGAGGGTGGGTAGCTTAGGCGCGGCTTTTTCTTATTCCCGTACACCGCTCCTGCGCTAAAATGGCCGGCTCTTCGCGTGCTGGCGTTTGGGAGCCCTAGGCCATCCTTTGCTAGACTGAAAATAGATGACAGCGTCGCGAATCAGCCTGTAACCAAGCCTATGAGAACACCGTGTCATTGATGCCGCAAAGTCGCCGATCCCTCGTCAAAATTCCTGTGTCCGAACTACAGGTCGGCATGTATGTGGCCCAACTGGACCGTCCCTGGGAGGAAACCCGGTTCGTTTATCAGGGGTTCTTCATTTACGACTGGCGCGATATTCAGGAACTGCAGACGCAGTGCGAATTCGTCTACGTGCAATCGGAGACGGAGGTGGTGGAGGAAGAGAAAACCGTCACCGCGCCCAGCGGCAAGAAAATCCGCACCCGGGTGAAGAAAGAAAAGACCCGTTTGGTGCACAAAGTGCCCGCCTATCGGGAGCTGACCAAAGCGACTAATTCCATGGGGCAGGCCAGGCAGACAATTCATGATGTGTTCCGCGCCGTGAAGCTGGGGCGGGATATCGATATGGCGGCGGTGACCGTTGCCGTGACGGATATCGTCGACAGCATCATGCGTAATCCTAACGCGCTGCAATGGCTGTCCCTGATCAAGGATAAGGATGATTACACCGCAGAGCATTGCCTGCGGGTCTGCGTGTTATCCATCATCATCGGACGGGAGATGGGGTTCAACGAATCAGAAATGGTGGACATTGGCGTTTGCGGCATGCTGCACGATGTAGGCAAGGTCAAGGTGCCGGATGAGATCCTCAATAAGCCGGGCAGTCTGGACAAGGATGAGTTTGAGATCATGAAGCAGCACTCCCAGTACGGCCGGGATATTCTTATCTCGCTGTCGTCAGCGCCGAAGAGCGCCGTGGATGTCGCCTACAGTCATCATGAGAAAGTGGATGGGACTGGCTACCCGCGTGGTCTGGCGGCGCATCAGATTCCACTCAAGGCGAAAATAGTCGGCGTGGTGGACGCCTATGACGCCATGACTTCCGCCCGGGTCTATAAAGACCCCATGTCGGCGCTGGAGTCTCTGCGCATCATCTATGACGTTAGAGGCAAGCACTTTGACCTGGAAGTGGCGGAATTCTTCATCAAAACCATGGGAGTGTATCCGGCGGGCCATATCGCGGAGCTCAACAGCGGCGAAGTGGGAATCATCGTGCGCTCCAACAATGAATATCGTCTTAAGCCCAAAATATTGCTGGTGCTGGATGAGAAAAAACAACTGCGTAAAGAAACCATTCTCGATCTGTCCATCAACTGCCTGACCGATGCTGGCAAACCACTGCGCATCAAGGAAATTCATCCTAACGGAACCTTTGGCGTGCGCCTGGAAAATTACGTGAAGAAAGGGTTGCGGCTCGCCGAGTACGACGACTGAGCCGCAATGCGTTCAGGCGCTCTCCGCCTCGGCTGTCTTCGCCTTCTTGAACTCCGCTACCATCTGATGCCCTTTGAGCGCAGGGCCCGACAGCGCGCTCAACGCCAGTTTGCCAACAAGAATGAGCGTCGCCGTGGCCAGGGCGTCGAGAAACCATATCATGGGCGTTGTCAGCCATGCTGCGTCGAATGCGGGCCTGAAAGTCTCGCTCAACGTCGTCATTCCCACCAAACCATGCAGCGCCAGGGCGATCCAGAAGCCTGAACAGTAAGGGCAACGCCAATCTTCGTAGAGTTTCGCCAGAGGGCCGGGCAGGCTCGCAATCACGCGATTAAACCAAGTTCCCCATTCCGGCAGTTTTTCCCATATCAGCAAATAAATACCTAATCCCACCAATGCGGCTGACAAATCCATGACTTCGCGTCCCCCAATACTTCTCTGAAAGATGAATCAACAAAAACAGGGTTTATGATGCGGGAGGCGCAGAAGGCCGGGTAGAGCGTCGTTTGGGGAGAAATCGGCTTATTTTTAGATTTTCGGTAATGAGACCTGAAATCGATATCAATTCTTTAGATTATATTGATGACTTGATTGCGATGGTTTTTCATCTGCATCAGTTTGCTATTTGTAATATTTAGATTGCAGTTTACTTGAAATATATAAGTAAGGATTAATCCTCTCATTAATTAGGTAATTACCGGAATAAATTCATGAAAAATCTGTTGATTATTTCGCTTTACTTCCATTCAACTGCATGAAAAATATGATTTTTATGAAATATTGTTTTATCGGGAAGGTTTAACTTATTAATAAATAGTAATATCGTAAATTTATTGCTGGGAAGCGGGGTTGAGGCATAATCAGGAAATTGCCGATTAAACAAGCTGTTAATATAAATTAGAAAATATAGGACTGCTTATGCCAGCTAACTTTACCTCAAGAGATTTACACTATAACGGCATAGATCGCCGGTCTGGACCTCGGCGCACTAACGCCGATCGACGCAACAGCGTTCGTTTTGAACCAGGGAATCCGGACCGCCGCCAGATCGCCGGACGTCGCGCAGGTGAGATCGGCGGTTGGGCGAGGACCACGCTGTAATCACTCAGCTTTCAATCATCATCCGCTGAGGTTGCGGCGGCTTATTCCGCCTCGTAGGTGATCAGCCGATAGCCGACGCCCTGTTCCGTCACCAGAAAACGGGGAGAGGAAGGGGCGTCGCCGAGCTTATTTCTCAGTTTGGCCACCACAATGCGCAGGTAATGCGTATCTTCTTTGTGCGTCGGCCCCCAGATTTCCGCCAGCAGTTGCTGTTGCGTCACCACATGGTCGGGCGTGGTCGCCAGTCGCGCCAGTAATGCGTATTCCTTCTTGGACAGATGAATGTCTTCGTCGTCCAGAATCACTGAACGCTTCACAAAGTCGATGATCAGGCCGGCGGAACGGTAGACGTTGGCGGCAGGACGCAACGCAGCGGGTTCGCGATCGCGCAGCAGCACTCTGATGCGGGCGACGAACTCGCGAATGCCGAATGGCTTGGTGACGTAGTCGTTGGCGCCGTTATCCAGCGCCTCTACTTTTTCCGCCTCCGAGGAGCGTACGGACAGCACCAGCACCGGTATGCGACTGCTGCGTCGCAGCTGCTTCAGCGCCTCCAGGCCGTCCATGTCAGGCAATCCCAGATCGAGCACAATCGCATCCGGCGCTTCTGAGGACGCCAGCATTAGACCTTCCGTAGCGCTGCCCGCCTGCAATACCTCATAGCCCTCCGAGCGCAGACTGATGCGCAGGAAGCGCAGTATTTGCGGTTCATCGTCGATAACAAGAATACGCGGCTTGGTGGCGGTCAATGAAATGGGTCTCGTTGTTCAGTAAGAGTGCGAAAAACCGCAGGAGGATATAGTCCCAAGTGTAAAAGCTCAATAAGCGTCAGTGTAGCGGGCGGGGGCTTTCACTCAAAGGGCATAGTCTGACTTGCCTATGTTTTTTCCGGTATAGGTTTGCATAATGCAATTAACTGGAAAACGATTTCATAAATCCGAAAGCATCGCCAAGTCATGTGAATGCTTTGGATAACTTGACGATGGGCGTCACCGGGTGGGCCCGGAATGCGCTTGGGCGGCGACAGTGATAGGGACGTTTGTATAGAAAAAGTGGCGATTCGGGTCTAGACCCAAAAACCGATACTTTTTTAAGTGATTTCATATCATGATTCCCGGAAATGGAGACAAATATCGCTATTTTTGCGCCGCGACGCTGGTTCTGAATACCTCAAAACAGAGCGTATTTCAGATCGTTTTTTACAAACCGGACTTCGCAAACTAGACTGCTTTTATCGTATAAGCCCACGCGAACGTATAGCTTGCCGGCGCAGGTGAAAGAGTCGAATCAAAGCGTAAAAAAATTTTACGAAAGATTGAAAACGTTTTCAAAAATGATCAAAAAATAACCCTGGCGCTATCAGGGGGGTCATAAAAATAAAACGCGACCTACGTCCTGCCTACGGTGAGGATGCGACAGACGTGAATCGGAATGGCGAAGTAAGGAGAAAGAATATGAATAAACTATCGGTATGGACCCTGTTAAGCGGATGCGCACTGATGTCCGCTCAGGGGATGGCGCAGGAAAACTATGGCGAAGCCCTGCAGAAATCCATCTACTTCTATGAAGCCCAGCAGTCTGGCGTATTGCCGGACTGGAATCGCGTTGAGTGGCGGGACAATTCGGCGCTACAGGACGGCGCCGATGTCGGGCATGACCTCAGCGGCGGTTGGTATGACGCTGGCGATCACGTCAAATTTGGCTTTCCCATGGCGGCGTCGGCGACACTGCTGGCCTGGGGCGCGGTGGAGTACCGGGATGCATACAAGCAATCAGGGCAGTTACAACACATCCTCAATAATCTGCGTTTTGTCGCCGATTATTTCGTAAAAGCCCATACCGCGCCCAATGAGTTGTGGGGGCAGGTTGGCAATGGCGGCGCGGACCACGCCTGGTGGGGCTCCGCCGAAGTCATGCCGATGGCGCGCCCGTCTTATAAAATAGACGCCAGTTGTCCGGGCTCGGATCTGGCGGGAGAAACCGCCGCGGCGCTGGCGGCGATCGCAATGGTTTTCAAACCGGTGGATAGCGCATACGCCAATACACTGCTGACCCACGCCCGCCAGTTGTACGAGTTCGCCAATACCTATCGCGGCAAATATTCCGATTGCATCACTGACGCGGGTAGTTACTACAAATCCTGGAGTGGTTATCAGGATGAACTGGTCTGGTCCGCGCTCTGGCTATATCGCGCCACCGGCGAAGCCAGCTATCTGCAGCAGGCGAAACAGGATTACCAGAAGCTGGGCGGAGAAGGGCAACAAGATGTCAAAGCCTACAAATGGGGGCATGCCTGGGATAACAAAGCCTACGGCTCTTATGTCCTGATGGCGCAGATCACAGGGGAGGCCGGCTATCAGGCGGATGCGGAGCGTTGGCTGGATTACTGGACGACCGGCTATAACGGCGAGCGGGTGAACTATACCCCCGGCGGCCTGGCCTACCTGGATGTGTGGGGCGCCAACCGCTACGCCGCCAACACCGCTTTTATTGCGCTGGTTTACGCCGACTTTTTGAATAACGCCGGCATCAAGGCGGAGAAAGCGCAAGCCTATTACGACTTCGGCCGCAGTCAGATCGAATACCTGCTTGGCAACAATCCGGCGGGCGTCAGTTATCAAATCGGTTATGGCGCCAACTATCCCACTAACCCCCATCATCGTACGGCCCACGGAACCTGGACCAACAACCTTCGCACGCCGGAGCAGTCGCGACATTTGCTGGTGGGAGCATTGGTTGGCGGGCCTGATAGTAACGATAACTATGCGGATGACCGTGGCGATTATGTGAAGAATGAGGTGGCCACGGACTACAACGCTGGCTTTACGTCCGCCCTGGCGCGTCTCTATCTGGATTTTGGCGGCGACCCGATTCCCGATAACGCTTTCCCGCAGGCGGAAGCAAAAGACGAAGAGTTTTATGTCGAAGCCAAGCTGAATTCCAGCGGTCCCCGTTATGTGGAAATTGCAGCGCAGGTGCATAACCACAGCGCCTGGCCGGCGCGCGGCAGCGAGCATCTGCGCTTCCGCTACTGGGTCGATCTTTCTGACGAATTCGCCGCCGGTTATGGCCTGCAGGATATCAAAGTCACTACTGCATACAGTCAGGCGACGGAGGTGAGCGGGCTGCAGCCCTGGGGCGATCCTGATGACCATATCTACTATGTGGACGCTTCTTTCCAGGGAGTGAATATCTATCCTGGTGGACAGTCCGAGTCCCGCAGGGAAGTGCAATTCAGAATTTCGCTGCCGACCAATAGCAACGCCAGCGAGTGGGGTAACGAAGGCGATCCGTCCTGGGACAGTTATGACGGCGTCTACAAAAAAGCGAGCAAAATCGCTCTTTATGACGGCGCTGACCTGGTCTGGGGCGAAGAACCCGGCGCAGGTTGCGGCGGCGACTCAGGCGTCAATTGTCTGCCCCAGGCGCAATCATTAAATGTGACTACCAATATGGACGAGGCGGTCAACATCGTCTTGCATGGCGAAGACAGCGACGGCTCCATCGTGAGCTATGAATACGCGCAACCCGCCCATGGCGCCCTGACTGGAACAGGCCCGGCGGTCACCTATATGCCTCATGCCGGGTACCATGGCCTGGATTCATTCTCCTACACCGTGGTGGACAACGATGGCGGACGCTCGCCGCAGGCGCAGGTCGACATCAATGTGGAAGCGCCGGATCTGCCGGCGTTGGAAATCACTGATCCTGCTGACGGATTCGAAGTGAGTCCGGGGCAATCCTTCACTGTGCGCTATCGCCTGGATAACGCCGCCAGCATGCGCCTGTATCTCAATGACGTAGTCGCTGGCGAAGGCGGCGCGTCGGGTGCGATTGAGGTCGCAGCCCCAACAACGGAAGGAGATTACACCCTGAAGCTGATTGCGCTGTCCACCGATGGCCAGGAAATCGACGACGCTTCTGACGCAATCATGATCAAGGTCGCCGAGCCGGACGCAGGCGGGGATATTTCCTGTAGCGTCGGCGGGCTGGATGTCTGGAATACCGGCTATGTGCTGGGCGACGTCAAAGTCGTCAATAACGGATCGTCTTCTATCAACGGGTGGGAAGTCGTTCTCACCTTTGATGAACCCACTTCCATCGTGAACCTGTGGAACGGGGCCTACACGCTGTCTGCGGACGGTAAAACCCTCACCGTGAAAAATATGCCTTACAACGGTTCATTAGGGCCCGGCGCAGCGACCAGCTTTGGTCTGCAGGGCGTTCACGACGGAAGTTTCTCACCGCCAACCTGCACCGCCAGATAACTCAGCAAATTCGCCAAACTCCGACAGGAAGCGGTTCCAGCGCGCTGGATTCCAGTCGGTGGGCGGCGTCATCTGAGCGATGTGTGAATTAATAAAATCTATGGAGTCAAAACATGGACTTAACGTTCAAGAAAAGACCATTGAAGGGGATGCTGCTGCCTATCGCCGCAGCGGTCAGCTTCGCCACTTTCTGTTCTCACGCCCAGGCCAGCGCGGAAGAATATAACGAGCGCTTTATGGAAATGTGGAACAAAATCCACGATCCGTCCAACGGATACTTCAGCGCCGACGGCGGACCCTACCATTCTGTAGAGACGCTTATCGTCGAAGCGCCGGACCATGGTCATGAGTCCACCAGTGAAGCCTATTCTTACTTTCTGTTGCTGGAAGCCTACTACGGTAAAGTGACTGGCGACTGGAGCAAGCTGCGCAACGCCTGGGAAAAAATGGAAGAGCAGATCATTCCCACCCATGACATGCAGCCGACCAACAATTTCTATAATCCATCCAAGCCCGCGGCCTATGCGGCGGAACATCCGCTGCCCTCCGGTTATCCGAGCCAGTTAGAGTTCGGCGTTCCCGTCGGCGAAGACCCGATCTCGGCTAAACTGGCGCAGACCTACGGCACCTGGGACGTTTACGGCATGCACTGGCTGTTGGATATGGACAATATCTACGGCTACGGCAACCTGGGCGATGGCGTCAGCACGCCTTCCTACATCAACACCTTCCAGCGTGGTGAGCAGGAATCCGTGTGGGAAACCGTCACCCATCCTTCCTGGGAGAGCTTCAAGTGGGGCGGTCCTAACGGTTTCCTGCCGTTGTTCACCAAGGACAACAACTACTCTAAACAATGGCGTTACACCAACGCTCCGGACGCCGACGCCCGCGCGGTGCAGGTCATGTACTGGGCGTATCAGTGGATCAAGGAGCAGGGCAAAGATCCAGAGCAGGAAATTCCCGGTCTGGTGGCGAAAGCGGCCAAAATGGGGGATTACCTGCGTCTCGCCATGTTCGATAAGTACTTCAAGAAAATGGGAACCCAGGACAAGAACGCCCAGGGCGGTCGCGGCTACGAGAGCGCTCACTATCTGATGTCCTGGTATTACGCCTGGGGCGGAGCGGCGGACCCCAACGCCGGTTGGGCGTTCCGTATCGGCAGCAGCCATGTGCACTTTGGTTATCAGAACCCCATCGCCGCCATGGCGTTGTCGGAATTCGACCCGATGAAACCGAAAACCCCGGGCGCCACGGAAGACTGGGCCACTGGCCTGAAGCGCTCCATGGAATTCTATACCTGGCTGCAGTCCGCAGAGGGCGGCATCGCCGGCGGCGCCACCAACAGCTGGGATGGTTCCTATAATCCCCATCCTCAGGACCGCGCCGACGCTACGTTCTACGGCATGGTGTACGACGAAAACCCGGTGTATCACGATCCAGGCAGCGGCACATGGTTTGGCTGGCAGGCGTGGTCCATGCAGCGCGTGGCGGAATACTACTACCTGAAAGGCGACGCTCAGGCCAAGCAGTTGATGGATAAATGGGTTCCCTGGGTGCTGAACAACATCAACTGGCTGGAAGACGGCTCCTTTGAAATTCCCGCCACGTTGGAGTGGACCGGTAAACCGGAAAAATGGGATGCGGCCAACCCGAAAGCCAACGCTAATCTGCACGTGAACGTGGTGGATCATGGTCAGGATCTTGGTGTTGCGGCTGGCGTGGCCAAGGCCCTGATGTTCTACGCCGCGGCGGCGGAGAAATATGACTCGCCCAAGAATGAAGCCAAGGACGCATCCAAGAAGTTGCTGGACGCCATGTGGACGCACTTCCAGACCTCGAAAGGGCTGGCGGCGCCGGAAAAACGCGGCGATTACGCGCGCTTCTTTGACAAAGTCTACGTGCCGGGCGAGTTCAACGGCTCCATGGCTAACGGCGACGCCATCAACAGTGAGTCCACCTTCCTGAGCATGCGCTCGTTCTATCTGAACGATCCTATGTTCAAGCAGGTCGAAGACGCTTTGAACTCCGGTGAAGATCCCGTGTTCACCTATCACCGGTTCTGGGCGCAAACGGAAGCGGCGACCGCCTACGCCAATTACGCGTCGCTGTTCGAAGCGGACAATCCCTGTGACGAAGGCTGCGCGCCGACGGCGCAACCACTGTCTGTCTCCACCCGCATTAACAAGGCGGTTTCCATCACGCTTAAAGGAACGGATAGCGACGGAACTGTCGTCGGTTACACCGTCAGCAAGCCGCCTCAGCATGGGACCCTGTCCGGCTCGGGCGCCAACTTGACCTATCAGCCCGAGGCGGGTTTCAGCGGCAGCGATGCATTCGAATACACTGTGACCGACAACAGCGGCGAAGTGTCCACGCCAGCCAAAGTCAGCATCGATATCGCGGAAGCTAGCATCAGTCTGACGTCTCCCGCAGACGGTTCTGAGTTCGAGACCGGCGCGACCGTTACGGTCAAAGTCAACAAAGAAGCAGGCTTGCAGGCGCAAGTCATACTTAACGGAGAAGTCGCGGCGACTATCGCCGGCGACAGCGATTCCGCTCCTGTGACTTTGCCGACCAGCGAAGGCGCGCACAGTCTGTTGGCGAAACTGCTGGATGAAGACGGCTCCGTCATCGCCACTTCCAATAGCGTTAGCGTGAAGACCAAGCAAGCGCCTTCCGGCGATGGTCTGACCTGTACTGTACGTGAAGATATCTGGAACAGCGGATTTGTCGCGCACATCACACTGACCAATAACACCAATGCGGTGATTGACGGTTGGACCGTGAACATCCCGCTGGGGGCGACGGATCAATACACCAATGGCTGGAGTGCGCAATACAGCGTTAACGGTTCGGTGCTGAAGGCCTCCAACATGAGTTGGAACGGGACATTGCAACCGGGCGCCACCACCAGCATCGGCTTCCAGGGAACCCATGGCGGCGATCACGCGCCGATCAAATGCGCCGAATAAACTGAGCGCGTGCAAGGTTCATTAGAGCGACCTATTACGCCTATCGCGTCGACTGACCATTAGGTGTTGATAGCCCTTTTGGGGACGGTAACGTCCCCTCTTTTTTCTTTCATTTTTTCTTCCATTTCGCGTTCTACGGTTTGGCGTAGAGAGCGAATTCGTCCTCAGACCGGCGCTCGCAAATCACCTTCGATAATAATATCGCTTCCCTCGCAGCCGGGATTCTCAATTCGATCCAACAGCATATTGATAGCGGAATGGCCCATCTGATAGGTGTCGTGATGCACGCAGGGGATGTTGAAGTCGAAGATATCTGCATAAGGCGCCTCATCGA
Organism: Hahella sp. HN01; assembly: GCF_018986435.1. Taxonomy (GTDB): domain Bacteria; phylum Pseudomonadota; class Gammaproteobacteria; order Pseudomonadales; family Oleiphilaceae; genus Hahella. The sequence goes on from NZ_JAHMIN010000004.1 coordinate 161,733, forward strand.
TGCTGAACACTGCAGGATTGTGATTTTTGTTGTCCAATCTTCGCAGCGCTTTAAGCGCGCCCAGGGTAATCAGGATGTTGAGGCCGAACACCGCATCGGGCGCCTGTTTATGCTGTTTAAAGTAGGCGGTGGCGTTTTCAAACGCCGGCTGCATGGTGTAGTCGCCGTAAAGCACTTCCAGCCGGGTAGGTTCTTTACATTCAGCCAGGGCTTTTTTCAGGCCTTCGAGACGCAGTTTGGATATGTTGGACTGCTCTGGACCCGCCAGCGCCAGGATATGGCGATGACCTTGCTCCAGCACATAACGGCCGCCTTTGTAGCCGCTCGCCAGATTGTCCAGATATACGCCAGGGAAGGGCGCCGCCGGTAGACGACGGTCCACCTGCACCACGGGGATATTGGCGTGAATCAATTGCTCCAGGTATTGCGGATGGTATTCGTCATAGTCGGACACCACAGACAGAATGATGCCGTCCACCTGATAGCTGAGCATGGTCTCCATGGCTTTGTTCTCCAGCTCCGGCGATCCGTCTGTGTCGAACAGCATGATGGAGTAGTTGCGCTTTTTGGCCGCGCGGGAGATCGCCTTGATCATCTCGCTGTAGAAGGGGTTGTCCATGCTGGCGGTGATGATGCCGATCAGCCGGCTTTTACTGCCTTTCAGGTTGCGGGCGAAGGCGTTGGGGACGTAGTTCAGCTCCCGCGCGACTTCCAGAATCCGGTCCAGAGTCTCTTTTTTCACCAGTTCCGGCTTGTTCAGCGCCCGGGATACGGTGATGGTGGTCATGTTCACCCGGCGGGCGATATCGGTAATCGTTACTTTACTCTTTTTGGGCATGATGCCTCTCAAACGCTGTGTCGGTAAGGGATGCGGCGATCCCGGAATGCGTGTCGCGACTTGCTTGTTGCAATGGAAAATTCGCTATGATAGCTTAATGTTAACGTTAACATTCTCTCAATGCGAGGGATTGTTGCAGAAGTTGATATTTATTCTATATAGATGTCAACGTTAGCTTTCCCGTAGACGGAGGCTGGCTCCGCCTCCTATCTACGGGTTTGTTCGATGTGGAAATGTTAACGTTAACATTGGCGTAGAAGCCGCTTCGAACCACTAAAAATAACTAAAGGTTGAGTCATGTTGAAAATAAGTAAAACCCTTAAGACCCTAGTCGCCGGTATCGCATGCAGTTTGGGCCTGGCATCGCCAGCCGGAGCTGAACAGTTGAAGATCGGCATGTCCTTTCAGGAACTGAACAACGCTTACTTCGTCACCATGAAGAGTGCGTTGGAAGAAGCGGCCAAGGATATTGGCGCAGAAGTCTACATCACCGACGCCCATCACGACGTTTCCAAACAAATCAATGACGTAGAAGACATGCTGCAGAAAGGCGTGGACATTCTATTGCTCAACCCCACTGACTCCGTCGGCGTGCAATCCGCCGTGGTGTCCGCCAAGAAAGCGGGCGTTATTACTGTCGCTATTGACGCTGAAGCGGAAGGTCCTATCGATTCTTTCGTCGGCTCCAAGAACTATACCGCCGGTTACATGGCCGGCAAATACCTTGGCGAACAATTGGGCGGCAAGGGCGAGGTGGCTATCCTCGACGGCATTCCCGTCGTGCCTATTCTTGAGCGGGTGCGCGGATTCAGCGACGCCATGCTGGAATTCCCCGACATCAAAGTGGTTGGCAAGCAAAACGGCAAGCAGGAGCGCGACGTCGCCATGAATGTGACGGAGAACATGCTGCAGGCCAATCCCGGTCTGGACGGCGTATTCAGCGTCAATGACACCGGCGCTTTGGGCGCGTTGACCGCCATCGAAGCCAGCGGTATGGACGTCAAGCTGGTTAGCGTGGACGGTCACCCGGAAGCCATCAAGGCCATGCTGAAACCTAACTCCAAATTTATCGCCACCTCGGCGCAGTTTCCTCGCGACCAGATTCGTTTGGGCCTGGCTATCGCGCTGGTCAAGCATTGGGGGTCGGAAATACCCGCCTCCATGCCAGTGGATGTGAAGCTGATCGATAAAGCCGCCGCCGCTAATTTCAGCTGGTAGGCGTTAATCCGTTTTCTGTATCTGGGAGTCCGTCGCTCTGGCCTCCCGCCGACTCAAAGGCGGGTAGGGCCCTTCGACAGGCTCAGGGTGAACGGAGTAGGGTCTTTTTCGCGTCTTCCTTGCACAGGCGTTCGGCGTTGAGGGCTTTGTGTGTCGCCACAAAGTTCTCAGAAATAGCGCAGTCATTGTCGTAACGCCATGCCGACGCTTTGGATGATGCGGTTGGAAGTTGGGTCGTAATACTGGGTGTAAGAGTCATGAACAGTCTTCTTTCCCTTGAACATATCAGCAAAGGATTTCCCGGCGTACGCGCGCTCAACGATATCAGCTTTGAGCTGCAGGCAGGGGAGATCCACGCCTTATTGGGCGAAAACGGCGCAGGAAAGTCCACGCTGATGAAAATCCTGTGCGGCGTCTATAAACAGGACGCCGGGCGAATCCTGATCGACGGCGCGCCAGTGGACTTTCGTCATTACCACGACGCCACGAACGCTGGCGTGGGCGTTATCTTTCAGGAATTCAGTCTGATTCCTTATCTCAATGCCGTTGAAAATATTTTTCTTGGTCGCGAATTGCGCAGTCCCTTGGGCATGTTGCGCAAAAAGGCGATGCGCGCGCAGGCGGAAAAAATCTGTCAGCGCCTGGATGTGAACATTGATCTGGACGCGCCAGTGGATCACTTGAGCGTGGCGGAACAACAGTTTGTAGAAATCGCCAAAGCGTTGTCCCTGGACGCCCGCATTCTGGTGCTGGACGAGCCCACCGCCACCCTGACGCCCAACGAGGCGGAGCATCTGTTTCGGGTGATGCGGGAGTTGAAGGCGCAAGGGGTGGGGATGGTGTTTATTTCCCATCACATGGAAGAGATCTACGAGATTTGCGACCGCATCACTGTGCTGCGCGATGGCGAAAAGATCGGCGATCGCAATGTCAGCGAAGTGGCGGTGGATGATCTGCTGGAAATGATGGTGGGACGCAAAATCAGCAATAGCTTTCCAGAGAAAACGCCGTTGCGGGATGACGGCGACATTGTCATCGACGCCCGCGCAATTCAATTACACAAAGGCGCGCCGGTGAACCGTTTTCAATTGCGCAAGGGCGAGATTCTGGGCTTCGCCGGACTGGTAGGCTCAGGACGCACGGAGACGGCGCTGGCCATGATCGGCGCACTGCCAACTTGTCGTAAAGATGTAAGTGTGGATGGCGAATCCGTCGCCATGAAAACGCCGGCGGAGGCCCTGCGTCGCGGCATTGGTCTGTTGCCGGAAAGCCGTAAAAAAGAAGGGCTGATACTGCCGTTTTCCATTCGCGAAAACATCACGTTGAACAATCTCGCCAAAGTCGCCGGGGCTGGCTCTTTGATCGACCGCAAGCGGGAGAGCGAAGTGGCGGAGACATTGTCCGCGAAAGTGCGGGTGAAGGCGCCGGACTGCGAAACGCCGGTGGGCAACCTGAGCGGCGGCAATCAGCAGAAAGTGGTGATCGCACGCTGGCTGAACAACGACTGCAAGGTGCTTATCTTCGATGAGCCGACGCGGGGCATCGATGTCGGCGCGAAAGCGGAAATCTACCGTCTGATGAAGCAACTGACCGCCCAGGGCGTGTCGATCATCATGATTTCTTCCGAACTGCCGGAAGTGGTGGGCGTGAGCGATCGCGTCGCGGTTTTTCGGCAGGGAAGCATCGTCAAGATTCTGGAAGGGGATGCGGTGAACTCCAATGAAATTATGCGCTATGCAACCGGAGGCGTAAAAGATGAATAAAATGACGGGTAGCGCCGCGGCGAATGTAGAGGTGAACCTGATGCAAGGCTGGTTGAAAAAGTGGAGGAAGTCCCCCGCATTTTATCCTTTGCTCGGCTTTATCGTGATATTCGTCGCGATGGCGTTGGCGAACGAGAACTTTCTGACTACCGCCAACCTGAGCAATGTGGCGCGGCAGGTATCCATCAATGCGATTATCGCCGTGGGCATGACCTGCGCGATTCTGACCGGCGGCATCGACCTGTCTGTGGGACCGGTGATGGCGCTGTCCGGCACCATTACCGCCGGTTTGATCCTGGCGGGCTTTCCGCCGGAAGTCGCCATGGTGGGCGGCTTGCTGGTGGGCGCGTTGTTCGGCGCGGGCAACGGCGCATTCGTCGCCTACGCCAAGATGCCGCCGATTATTGTGACGCTGGCCACCATGGGCATCGCCCGCGGATTGGCGCTGATCTATACCGGCGGATATCCGATTTCCGGCTTGCCTGATTCTTTCGCGGTGCTGGGGCGCGGCGAGGTCTTCGGCATTCAGGCGCCGATTCTGGTGATGGCGGCGGTGTATCTGGTCGCCTATGTTCTGCTTAATCACATGCCCTTTGGCCGCTATGTTTACGCGATAGGCGGCAATGAAGAAGCCGCGCGTCTGAGCGGGGTGAGAGTGCAGCGCTATAAACTGGCGGTCTACACCATCAGCGGCTTTACTGCGGCGCTGGCGGGCATCGTGCTGACTTCCCGTCTGATGAGCGGACAGCCCAACGCGGGCATCGGCTTTGAACTGGACGCCATCGCCGCTGTGGTGCTTGGCGGCGCAGCCATCGCCGGCGGTCGCGGAGCGATTGTGGGCACTTTGATTGGCGCCATGATGCTGGGCGTGCTCAATAACGGACTCAATCTGATGGGCGTCTCGCCGTACATTCAAAACATCATCAAGGGCGGCATTATCCTGCTCGCCATATTTATCAGCAGAAGCCGGGACAAGTAGCCCCGGCCCGCTCTCAAAACTCGAAATCATATAACACCAACAACAGCCATTATCAGCATGGCGATGATAGGGGCATGCTGATAATCAGGGGCATGGATGCGCCTGCGCGGCGGCAAGCCGCGGGAGACAGGGCCTGACACGTGCAGGGACTGTCGTTTCAGACAAATGGAAGGAAGCCATTTTTCTGCCAGATTAATAATATGGAGAATTCCGCATGTCTGCTTTACCTGAAATGATGACCGCGGTGGTCTGTCACGCTCCCAACGATTACCGCCTGGAACAACGCGCCCGCCCGATAGCGGGTCATGGTGAGCTGGTGATCAAAATCGAGGCCTGCGGTATTTGCGGTAGCGACTGCAAGGCCAGCTCCGGCGCGGATATGTTCTGGTGCGGAGATAACCCCTGGTTAAAAGCGCCGGTCATTCCCGGTCATGAATTCTACGGTTGCGTGGTCGAGATGGGACCGGGCGCGGCGGAGCGTTTTAACGTCAAGCTCGGGGAGAAAGTGATCGCCGAGCAGATCGCGCCCTGTGAACGTTGCCGCTTCTGCCGTTCCGGCAAGTACTGGATGTGCGAAGTGCACAATATCTTCGGCTTCCAGAAAGATGTCGCCGAGGGCGGCATGGCGGAATACATGCGCGTGCCCGCCAACGCCATCGTGCACAGTATTCCTGAGTCTGTGTCTCTGGAGGATGCAGCGCTGATCGAGCCCATGGCCTGCGCCATTCACACCGTCAACCGGGCGGACATTCAGCTGGACGACGTAGTAGTGCTGGCGGGCGCGGGTCCGTTGGGGCTGTGCATGATCCAGGTCGCGCGATTGAAAACGCCGAAAAAACTGGTGGTCATCGACATGGTGGATGAGCGTCTGGAGCTGGCGAAAGACTTTGGCGCCGATGTGGTGTTGAATCCTGCTCGCGACGATATCGACGCAGCGATCAAAGGCATGACGGATGGCTATGGCTGCGATGTCTATATCGAGGCTACCGGCGCGCCGGCGGCGGTCACTCAGGGCTTGCGCATCATCCGTAAGCTGGGGCGTTTCGTTGAGTTCAGCGTCTTCGGCGCGGAAACCACCACCGACTGGTCCGTCATCGGCGACCGCAAGGAACTGGATATCCGCGGCGCGCACCTGGGGCCGTACACCTATCCAGTGGCCATTGATCTGTTTGAACGTGGACTGGTGACCTCCCGAGGCATCGTCACTCATCAACGCAAGCTGGATGATTGGGAGAACGCCTTCCAACTGGCGTCCACCGCCGACTCCATCAAAGTGCTGTTGATACCCTGAGGAGCCCTGTCATGAATTACGTCATCGGCGTCGATATCGGCACGCAAAGCGCCAAGGCGCTGTTGGTGGCGGCGGACGGCGCCATCGTTGCGAAAGCCTCGCAGAGCTATCAAGTGGACACGCCGCGTCCCCTGTGGGCGGAGCAGTGGCCGGATGTCTGGTTGCAGGCGGTGTACAAAACCGCAGCTGAATGCGTGGCGACCTCTGGAGTCGACCCCGCCAGCGTTCGCGGCATCTGCGTCAGCAGTCTTTATGGCGGTTCCGGCATTCCTGTGGATGCGGATATTAAACCGCTGCACCCCTGTCTGATCTGGATGGATCGTCGGGCCACCGCCGAGACGGAATGGGTTCGGGAGCATGTGGATGTGGCGCGGTTGCAGGAGATTACCGGCAATGGCGTGGACAGCTATTACGGCTACACCAAAATACTGTGGCTGAAGGCCAACAAGCCGGAGGTCTGGCGTCAATCTCGCTATCTGCTGCCGCCCAATAGCTACGTCAATTACCATCTTACTGGCGAGCTGGCGGTGGACCATAGTTCCGCCGGCAATATTGGCGGCGTGTACGACCTGCAGCGTCGCCAATGGTCGCAAGAAGCGATGGATATGCTGGGCATTGAGGCGAATAAGATGCCTGAGCGACTGGCGGCGTCCGGCGAGATAGTCGGTCGCCTCACGACGGAAGCGGGAGCGCGGCTGGGCTTGCCCGCCGATATTCCGGTAGTGGCGGGCGGCGTCGACGCGGCCATGGCGACCCTGGCGGCGGGAGTGGTGGAGCCGGGCAACCATGTCGCCATGATCGGCACCAGCATGTGCTGGGGATTCGTCAATCGGGAGACCGATGCGCGCAACGGCTTGATCAGCATGCCTTATGTGGCCAACAGCGAGCAGGACATCTATATCTTCGGCGGCGCCATCACCGCGGGCGCCTCCATCAGTTGGTTTCGGGAGCAGTTTTGTGAGCAAGACCGGCAGGCCGCCCAGGCTCAGGGGGAAGCGGACGTTCATCAGTTGATGGAAAGAGACGCGGCGAAGACGCCTCCCGGCGCCAATGGTCTGGTATTTCTGCCGTATCTGATGGGCGAGCGCAGTCCAATCTGGGACCCTAACGCTTCCGGCTCCTTCGTCGGGCTGACCTTGTATCACACCCGTGCGCATTTATATCGCTCCATTCTGGAAGGCCTGGCGTTTGCGTTGCGACACAACATTGAGTGCGGCCGGCAAGGCGCGGCGCGGCTGGACCCTGAGCTGATTGTCGTCGGCGGCGCGGCGCGCTCGGATTTATGGATGCAGATCATCGCCGACGTTACTGGGTATCCGGTGCTCACGATCGAGCAGGATGTAGAAGCGCCGATTGGCGCAGCGCTGCTGGCGGCGTTGGCGGGTGGATTAGTCGAGGACGTCGCGGCTATTCGCAACTGGATCAGCCTTACGCCCAGAGCCAAACCTATTGCGGCCAATGCAGCGGTCTACGAGCGTATGTTTCAGCAATACTGCGGGCTTTATCCAAAGCTGCGCAACGCCATGCATGACTTGAGAGCGGTAGCCCAGGAGAAAGAATAGAGCGATGAAAAGCCTGTTAAACCAATTACGCGATTACACTAAGGTTGTGGCCGACACTGGCGATCTGGAGGCGATTCGTCGCTTCGCGCCGGAAGACGCCACCACCAACCCTTCACTGGTGTTGAAAGCGGTGCAGTCCGGCGATTATGACGCCTCAGTGCGGCAAAGCGTGGCGCTGGCGCGCAGATTGAATCCTCAGGATGAGGAAAGAGCTATTGAAACCGCCCAGGACAATCTGGTTGTAGCGATGGCGCAGCGCATACTGGACGCGACGCCGGGCAAGGTCTCCATTGAGGTCAGCGCCCGCTATTCCTACGACATCGACGCCACCGTCACCAAGGCGCGGGAGTTGCGGCGTCTTTTGAGTCAGGCGGGCGCGCCGGTGGAGCGGGTGCTGATAAAAATCGCCGCAACCTGGGAAGGCGCACAAGCCGCGCGTATTCTCGAGCGCGAAGGCGTCAACTGTAACCTGACGCTGATTTTCAATCTGGCGCAGGCGCGCGCCTGTGCCGAGGCGGGGGCGTTTCTGGTGTCTCCCTTCGTAGGGCGTATTCTGGACTGGTACAAGCGAGCGAACCCCGACATGGATTATGTCCCTGAGCAAGAGCCGGGAGTGTTGTCGGTAAAAGACATTTATCGTTATTACCGACGCTATGGTTACGCCACGGTTGTAATGGGCGCCAGCTTTCGCAATATCGGAGAAATTATCGCGCTGGCGGGATGTGATCGTCTCACGATCAGCCCATCCCTGCTGGAAGCGTTGGCGGACACGCAAGGGACGTTGCTGCCAGCGTTGTGCGACGATGGCGTGCGCGCCGCGCCTCCTGAGCCTCTGACGGAAAAAGAATTCCGTTGGCTGATGAGTGAAGACGCCATGGCGACGGAAAAGCTGGCGGAGGGCATTCGTGGGTTTTATCAGGACCAGTTGAAGCTGGAAGCGATGATCCGCGATCGCTTGCGCGGGGGAGATTAAAGCTACTGTTGTAGGTCGTTGCCCGTAGGGAGCGGAAGGCAGCGTTATTTGTCATTAATGGAGACGTAGGAACGCCCTAAAAAAGCCGGATTACCGTATGGCGCGCTCGGTGAATCCGGCTCAGGCCTGAGCCGTAATGGCCTGACTCTGGTCAGGCTATTTAGTCGTAGAGGCCAGTCCGCTGGAGTCGCCGTTGGCTTCCAGGTACGGGTCTTGCCACCACTTGTCGTCCTTGGGTAAGGGCGACGTCAACGATCCCAGAAACGCCACCAATTGCGCTAGCTCTTCTTCCGTCAAGCCTAAGGGAATGATGTCGAAGTGCGGGCGGCTGGGGTGTTGCTCGCGGTCGTAGTAGGGCGGTTTGGGTTTGTTATAGTGCTGCACCACATCCTGCAGCGTTGCGAACTGTCCCGCCTGCATGTAAGGCGCGGTCGCCGCCACATTACGCAGACTGGGCGTCTTGAAGGCGCCGACCAGCTCTGGTCCCTGTTTCTTCAGAAACGCCATTTCCTCGCACTGTTCCAGCTCAGCGTCGCTGACGGGAGACAGGCAGGTGAACTCATTCTTGGTGAGGTCGTTGACGCCTTGGAAGCGACCCAGGTCGACCTGTTTTACGTCCGGTTCCGGCGCGCCGATATTGTGGAATTCAAAGTTGGTGAACAATGGGCCGTTATGGCAACTGGCGCAGTTCGCCTTGCCCATGAACAGACGCATGCCCTGAATTTCATCTGCGCTCATGACGGTCTTGAGTTTGTCCTCGCCGGCTTTTTTCTCCAACAGATCAATAAACTGGTCGAAGCGGGCAGGGGGCAGCTTGAGCTTGCGCTCGTAGGCCATGATGGCTTTGCCCATATTGGCGAACACCCGGTTGACCGCTTCCTGTTGAGCGGCGCTGAGTTGCGACCAGTTCTTCTCCGCGTCACCGGCGACTTTAGGGCTGGCGGGGAGAGTCAGGCCGGAGACGGCGTCGAGATCATTGGCGTCGCCGAACAGTTTGACGTATTCCTCACGGTAGTCCGTCGCCATGGCTTTGGCCGCGCTGGTGCGATCAAGGCCGTGTTCGTTCTGATCCTCCATTGGCGACAGCGCCTGCGCCCACAGGCTGTCCGTGCGGCCGTCCCAAAATTGCCAGGGGCCATAGATGGCGCCGGGAATAGAAGGTGCGCTGCGACGGGTGGTTCCGATGGCTTGAGACTGCGGCAGGCCATCCGTGAAATATAGCTGCGGGTTATGGCACTGCGCACAGGAGACTTGTCCGTTGCCGCTCAGGCTGCGGTCAAAGAAAAGCATGCGGCCCAGCTCGGCGGCTTCTTCATTATCCGCGTATTTATTGCTGGGCGCGGCGGGCAGCTCGGGAAGAGCGGACAGGGAGAATCTGGCGATAAAGTCCCGGTCCGCATCAGTAAACTGGTAGACGTCCGAGGCGGCGACAGCAATGCTGGATATCGCCGCCAGCACGCCTGCTGCGATATGTTTGATCCTCAACATACAGCCCTCTAGAGTACGAGATTGAACACGATAGTGTCGGATTTGCCTTGGGCGGTAACGTCAAACTGAATGACCCACCAACCCGCCATCTGGAACTTGACGCCGTCCACTTTATACACGCCGGGAGCGGACTCCGCGGTGATGCGGGGTTGCGTCGGCAGACCGTGAACGTGGCCTGGCATATGGCCGGAGAATTCAATCTTGGCGTCGGTGATGGGTTCGCCGTTCATGTCCGACAACAGGAAGTTCCACTTGTGAATCTCGTTCAGTGGCGTTAGCGGTTCGGGAGAGCCTTCTGTTAGAGGCTCAATATGCGCAAAGAAATTGAGGTCGCGGGACGCCTGGAAAGTGCGAATATCCAGGTCCGCCGGGGCTTGCTGTCCAGTCATCGCCGGGATTTCCAGGCTCATGGAGTCCGGCTTCACGGTTTCCGGCGTAGCGGTCATGCGATTCAACATGGAAGGATGAACGCTACGAATCTGCGTGTTATGGGCGAGCATCTGATTGTGAGACGTCTGCAAACGCATGGGGCCGGTCAGTTTCACCCAATCGCTCCACTGCCGAATGAAGCCTTCTTCAATCAGCGCCAGGGCGTAATTCTTCAATTTGGAGCTGCTTTCACGCAGGTCTGCGCCCTGTTTCTGCCAAAGCTCCAACTGGCTGTTCAGCATATCGATTGACTGGCCAAAGGAGTCTTTCTGTTTCTTGTCTTTCAAAGACCTTTCCACCACCCGCATTTCATTCACCTGTTTGCGGATGTGGCTGGCGTTGCGAAGAACGTTGACCGAGTTTTGCTCCAGCTCTTGCGCTTCAGTAAGCAGGCGACTGGCGACCTGCATGGATAAATTGGAGATTTCAGTTTCGGGGGCGGGCGCCTGCGCGGGGTCTTCAGCGGTGGCGACACCCGGCATTAGGGTGAGCAACAAAAAAACTTGGGCAATGTGTTTCATGAACAGTCCATCTTTATGTATTCCCTTCAGTTCCCCTTTCTTGCTCTGCGGGGGCGATCTACGTCGCCTTGGGGAAACTTCTCTGAAGAGCTTCTTATTTTATTTGGGTTCGGGGCTGGCGACGCTATTGCGCCGACAAGTCCCGATATAAACGAAAACAGGGGCAAGTCTCCCCAACTTGCCCCTTTATCCGATCAGCCGGTCAGTTAGAACTTAACGCCCCAACTGTTCAGCGTGCCTGTATCGCGTCTGGCCTGATCCTTGACCCGAAGCTTCCACTGTCCTGCGGAGTCTTTAGCGCCGACGTCGACGCTGAAGGTCTGCTGGATGTTGTCAGCGGAGCCGCCAGTGCGGTTATGCAGGTTGAACACAGTTCCATCCGGATGCAGCAGGTCCACCACCAGGTCGCCTTTGTAGGTGTGGGTGATGTCCACGGTGACGCTGACTGTGCCGGAAGCGCCGGAGCGGGTCACGTCAATCGGGCTGCTGATGCCGGTTCCGTTGTTATCCGGAATGGCGAATGGAGTGGTGTTCTCGTAGCTGTCTGGATCAGTGGGCGGTTCGCCGCCATCGCCGATTTCAACCGTATAGTCTTCCACTTCACCGTAGTTGAAGGTGCCGCAAGGGCTGGGCGCTGCGTTGTAACGCATGGCCACGCGCATACGGGTTTTGCCTTCAGCCGCAGAGGCTGGAATGTTCAGAGAACCGGTTACTGGAGACGAGGAAGCGCTGCCGGAGCTGAACACTTCTTCACCGCTGTCTTCGAAGTCGCCGTCGCCATTCAGGTCAACCCAGATCTTCCAGGACTCTTTGTAGGAGCTGCCGCTGAAAGAAGGAGTCAGAGTGACGCTGGTTTCGCCGGCGGCCAGTGCGACAGTCATGTCAGTGAAGTCGCTGTACTTGGACGAGCCGGAAGCATTGGCGAATTCGCCGATTTCCACTTTACCGATCCACTCTTCGCTGGCGTTGGCGCCAGAGGCTTCGCAGTAGTCGCTTGGATCTGGATCGGGGTCTGGATCAGGGTTTCCAATCGCGTCCCAATCTGGTTTCACTGTGAACAGACCGTTACCAATGTCGCTCAGGATGATGTTGCCGCTGGCGAAGTAGGCGTAGTTACTCCAGGTGCCGGAGAACTGCGCTGCGTTGGAGTTGGGGATCGTATCGAAATACGCCACTTCCTCCAGGTTGCCGTTGGCGATATCGTCTGCGTTAAGAATACGCAGACCTGCGCGGTAGTTGGTTTCGAACACATAACCGTCTTTGGTGTAAAGGTTGTGGTCGATCGCTTCGGTTGGGCCGACGTAACGTCCAAGCTCTACCGGATGCTGCAGATCGCTCACGTCCCAGATATAAGACGTGGTGTTGATGCCGGAGTTTTGCTCATCCAGCTCATCGTTCATGATCAACACAGAGTGGTTGTCATCGATGAACCAGCCCTGGTGCGTATACTGCGAGCCCTGGTAAGGCGTACGCGAGATCTGTTGAGGGTTGCTCTTGTTGGAGACGTCTACGATGGTGATGGTGTCTTCGTTGTAGCCAACGCAGATTTCCTTGCCGAAGTAGCGCGAATCCGGACCGTTGTACACCACGCACTGAGTGTCGTGGGTATAACCGTCAGCGGAGAAACAGCCGGAGTAGGAAGGCGCAGTCGGGTTGGACACGTCCACCATGTACAGGCCGCCGCTACACTGGTTACTGCCCACGATGTAGGCGTAACCGGTTTCTTCGTTGATGGCGATGTTGTGCGCATTGCCGAAACCGCCCAGATGCGCCGTTTCCGTCAGGGTGGAGCCTGGCGTCACGTTGCGCAGGGTGGTCAGGTCGAACACCTGCAGGCCATGAGTGCGGTTGCCGCTGCCGTCAGCGACGATGAACGCATGGTCATTGTAGGTTTTAATATCCCGCCAGGAGTCGGAGCCGTTGTTGTGTGAAGGCAGGAAGCCCAGGTAAACCGGGTTCTCCGCGTCTGTCACGTCAACAAAAGAGGTGCCGTTCTCGCGGCCGACAATAGCGATTTCCTTGCCGGTCTGCGGGTCGGTGTAACCCCAGATGTCGTTCAGGTTGGCGGAGCCGCCGCCCATATCGCCTTTCGGCAAAAATGACATCAGGTCAACGTTTTTACAGGGATAACCTGCGGCGCCGCCATTCTGGCATTCTGTGCTGGCGGTGAAGCTTGCGACGGACGCCGACCCCTCATCGGCCATCATCGCACTCATCATTGGGCTTGGCGCGCCCTCGTTCGAATTGTCGTACTTAAAGCCGTCAGGAAACATTGCGCTGTGCCCCCAGGAATGAGAAGAGAGCAAGAGAGCGCTAGTCGCCGCTACAGCCTTTAAAGGAAGATTTTTCATCTTTATATTTCCTTATAACTCTGCGGTTTGAGTTTTATTAGTTCCGCTGAATTCCACTACCGACGAAGAAACGGTCATCGGGGAGAACATGACGTTATCCTTGTCTGTCGAGTACTGCGACTGGAAGCCCCAAACCCCTGTTCGGTCATCCACGTCACTCGCGTGAAATCACGCAATCTTCGCCACTACGGAAACGCCTTGTTATTGAATACGATCATTGGCTTCTGGCCTATATGTCGTTCGTCCTAATTCATCTCGGGCGTTCGTTCTAGCCGTGGCGAACCGGCTATTCAGCAATAATCGCACCATGCGCCGCTTCCCTGGAATCTGGCCTTGCGGTCAGCATCCGGACCGTGGCGGCGCTAAAACAGTGCGTTAATGCACCTTTTCGTAACACATTGATGTCACAATAGGTAACTTGAATTTACCAGCGTTAAATAAAATCGAAAATATCCGACGACTTGCGTCGCCGGATATTTACGCAGTCCGAGACTGCGGTCACATTTATGGAATCAGATCAGACCTTGAGGGCCTGTCTTAGAACACCATTTTCCAGCTGTCGATGTAGCCAGTGTCGCGTCTTGCGCGGTCAGTGACTTTCAGCTCCCAGGTACCGTCGACGTTTTTGCCGCCCAGATTTACGGTGTAGGTTTTGTTCAGATTATCCGCGCTGCCGCCGGAGCGGTTGTGCAGAGTTTGAACGCTACCGTCTGGACCGACCAGCTGAACAACCAGGTCGCCGATGTAGGTGTGAACAACGTTCACAGTCACTTCAACGGAGTTGGCTGTGCCGATTTCTTTCACTTCGATCGGGCTGGAAACGCCATTGGCGTCGTTGTCTGGAATCGCATAGTCATCAGTGTTTTCGAACTCGCCGCCGCCAGGATCGGTGTCGCCGTTAAAGTCGCCGACCAAGGTTACGCCGGAGTAGCTGGAGTAGCCGCGCAGCATGACGTAGTAGTCGCCTTCGCTTGGCGCTTCGAAGGTGCACACTTCATCGTTGCCGTTTTTGTATGGACGGCAGTCGTAGCTGGAGGTGCTTGGCTTGGAGCCGAACTTGACGTACATGTCAGCGTCGCCGCTGCCGCCGCTCATGGTGAAGACCAGATCGGTAGCGTCAGCTGGTACGCTCAGTTTGTAGTACTTCATTGAGCCCTGGTTGCCGGAAAGGCCTTCGATCGGCGTTGCTTTCTCCATGGTGATGACTTGATCGCCAGGATCAGTGCCGTCGCAGCTTACGCCAACTTGCTCGAACGCAGCGGTAACGTCGGCTTTGCTGTAGCCTTTGTCTTCCGCAGCGGACTCAACGCCGCAAGCGCCGTCGTTGAAGTTGGAGTTTGGCGTCCAGTAGGTCTGGTTGGCGCGCACGAATACTTCAAAGGCTTTCTTGGTGTCCCAGCCGCTGGTGGTGGCCAGCAGGTAGAAGGCTTTGTTGTAAACGCCGCTGCTGTGATGCACGTCCAGGCCGTCATAGTAGTCGCTGGCGTGGCCGATAGAGCTGCCGTCACGTGGAGGGTTGTCCATGTAACGCAGACCGTCGCCGTTTTTCATGATGGCTGCGCCGACATAGAAGTCGTTTTCGCCGTGCATGAAGAACTCAGCCGCTTCGCCAGCCATGTCGGAGAACGCCTCGTTCATGCCGCCGGGCTGTCTTTCATAGACCAGGCCGGAGTTGAACTCGGTGAAGCCGTGAGAGACTTCGTGCGCGACCACGTTGATGTCAACCAGCGGATAGAAGTAGCTGGCGCCATCGCCGAAAGTCATTTGGCTGCCGTCCCAGAAGGCGTTCTCATAGCCATTGCTGTAGTGCACGCGCAGTTTCAGCTTGGTGTTGAGCGGGGAGGTGTTGAACCACTGGTTGTACATTTTGAACACTTCGATACCGAAGAAGTGTGCGTCATTCAGTGGAGAGTATGCGCCGTTGATTTCCTTGACGGTGTTTCTCGGGCAGGTGAACTGGTGGATCGAACCGCCGGAAGTGCCGTGGTTCAGGTTGATCGTTTCAACATTGGCGGTGCTCATACGACATTGGGAGTCCACTTCAAAAGTGGGATAGTCGGTGCCGTACTCGTATTTTCCAGTTTTCTGGTTGCCTCCGGGGCCAGTGGCTTCTTGATGCGCCAGGCCGTCCCAGGTCTTGATCACGTCGCCGCTATGAGCGTCGATGATGAAGAATGGACGCTTGGGATCAGGCGCGCCATTGGTTGCTTCGGAGAAATAGTTGACGACGTAGACCAGTTTCGCCTGTTCGGATTCCTGGTCGAAGTAGATCATCAGTTCGGAGGATTCATTGCGATATTGCGGCGCATTCACGAAGGTGAATCCGCTGTTGTTTTTCGCAATGTTCAGCGCTTCCTTGTCGGAAATGGTGGGGTTGGCTCCGGGTACGAAACCATTGTCCAGATCCGCTTGGATGCCCTGAATCAGGCCGCCGCTCATGTGGACCACTTCGTCGTTCGCATCGCGCACCATGATGATGTGTTCGCCGAAAACCTTCAGTCCATGATAGGTTTGCTGCAGTCTTTCATAGGTGCGGCCGTTCGCTTCGGTTCGGCTCGAAAGCTTGACTAGGCCATTCTCCCCTAACAGTCCCAAAGCAGCATCGTTGCTCAGGGAAGCCATAGATGAGCCAGACGCTAAGAATCCCGCGCTTTGATGAGTGCGGAGATCTACGCGCTCCGCCGCCATTGTATGAGCGGAAGCGAGCGTAAGGCCTACTATCAAGGCATTAAGCTTAAAGTGTCGATCAGACATGCTAAAACTCCAGTTTTAATTATTTAACCGGGTCGAAGCATACTGGCGTTCAGCGAGAAGGAAGATATATACGAAAGGAAACGATATATAAAAAGATAGGCAAACGAAATAGAACAGGCTTTGGATATAAATACACCTGATCCAATAGGATCATTTCATGCTTTGGTAAAAGTATGAAATGCAGTGAAGTGACGGCAAATAAACTTCACATTCCATGTAAAAGTCATATAAGGCTTTTAGCAAACCCGTTTGTTATCTTTTTTACGCGCTAACCCTGTCGCGTTAGAGCTATCCATACACTGCACTTGGTAGCCCTTTAATTATCCGAATCGCCAAACATCCAAGTACAGTTCTTTCCCATCCTTGTTATGGGGATGCGCCACCCGGGTCACTCGCACATCTGTTTGATGAGAGGGATAACCCTCTGAATTCCCAGGCTTGGCGACAATCCGCCAACTTGGCTGCCGGAGTCGTTCCTTGATGCGATTTTTGTATGAGTTGGTATTTCCATTCGCATCGTTTGCTGACGCCGCGGCAAGCAAGTGGAAAAAATAGTAGGTTAAAAAATTACAATCTGTCAACGTTAATAAGGACTAGGATAATCGATTATCTATAGGTATTTACCGTAGTGGTAAAAGCCTATGTCTATGCTCAAAACACAGGTTAAGTGGTTGATTCTTTCGGTTTTTACTGATGGTATTTAATAAACGGCATTAAGTTTTGAGAACTGCCGCTCATCTCGGCCGTCGCTCTCTTTGACATAAATATTTTATCTGCGTCGGTAAATATTACGGAGATGAAATAAAGGTTCTGTTTAAAAATTGATTTCCTTTCATGGTTTCAATAGAAGAAACGTATAGTGAGAATTTGGAAAAAGCGCGCTTTACTTGCTTTTATATAAGCGAATTAATTGTGTATTGGTGGCCTGGTATTAAACCGAATGGGACAATTATCGCTTCAAAATTGGGACAATGTTTCCCTGTTATGACGCTATCCGGGTTCGGAGAAATTGATAGAATCCCAAAAAAACGCAGGAAAAATACCTGCCTTTCGAATGACGACGCGAGTCAGGGCGTAACAGGGTCGACTGTGCGGCGGATGTCTCCGCGCGGTGGGAAGTAAAGACAAGACAGGGTGATAGTGGAGCATGGGAACGATAAACGTGAAGGATTTGCAAGGCGCGGAAGTAAAAATCCAGGCGGTTGAGGGTTACTCTCTCATGGAGCTGTTGCGAGACAACGGCTTTGAGATGGCCGCCATTTGCGGAGGCGCTTGCATTTGCGGCACCTGTCATGTTCATGTGCGCGGGGAGAACGCACGCCACTTGCCTGAACCTGCTTATGATGAAGCCGAACTGCTGGAAACCAAGCCTGATTACATCGAGGGAGTGTCGAGGCTGGCGTGTCAGATAAGTTATGCAGAAGAGTTGGACGGTCTGTTGTTGGAGTTGACCGAAGATAACTGACTCTCGCTTACTTCACCCCTCCGGGCTGTTTGGCGGTGGGGCGCACGCAGGCGATTAAGGTTCGTCTTAAAAGGGATGATCACTTAATCGTTTTTATTGTCCGCGACGGTGCGTCAGCGGAACTAATCCCGCCTCCGCGTTTCCAATCTCCTGATCTCTTCACGTATAAATATCTCTATCCAGGAGCTCTGGGTGCGGGTATTTCATCCAAGTCGAAACTTGTAGGACAATAGGGTTAAGTTATGGTGACGGAAGCACTTTTTAAAAAAATATCCCGGTTTAGGCTAAAGGTTTATTTAAAGCTTCATCGAATCAGTTTACATTCTGCTCTGAGGATGAATGCTCACTCCACAAAATATCAAAAAATACTGAATAACTATTACTTCCCCTGGAACTAATAAGAACCGGGTTTGCCGGTTCATGACACCCTGAATTTCCGTGCGCGAACGTGATGCGTTCTCCGCCGGAGGCGGCGCTCTTTGCGGTTCAGCGGTAAGGCGTTGCGACTGAAAAGGTTCACCAAATGTGAATATTTAACAGCACAGACGGTTGAACCTGTTTATAACTAAAAAGATGGATCATCAGCTGTTGGAATAGGTTGCAGTTTAGTTGAAAAGACGTTGGTCGCAGGACCGACTGACCGGTAGCTGGAGGCCAGACGCCGGGCGTTAATAAAACTAAGAAAATAAGCTTTTCATTATAGTTAGGGATGAATGCACTATGGATCTTAACAGTATGTGTATTTTTACCAAGGTCGCGGAAACTAAGAGCATTACTTCCGCAAGTCAGATGCTTGGTATAAGTAAACAAACCATCAGTCGTAAAATTATTCAATTGGAGGAATCATTAGGCGTTTGCCTGATAAGGAGAACCACTCGTAACTTTGAATTGACCACCGCCGGTCAAGCGTATTTCCAATATTGCACCTGTATAGTGCAGCAAGCGGAGGAGGCCAATGCGATGGTCAAATCCCTACAAAGCACTCCGGTAGGTGAAATTAAAGTCAGTATGCCCCTGGCGTTTAATAACAATAACGCCATGTCGAAATTGTTCACCAATTTCCTCAAGAAAACCCCGCAAGTAAAAATCGATATACATCTCAGCAACCGCCGCACCTGTCTGATCAGTGAAGGGATAGACATGGCGTTCCGGCTGGGGCCGCTGGTGGATTCGACCATGATTGCGCGGGGACTTGGCGTATTGACCTTTACTTATGTGGCGAGCCCGGAATATGTGGAAATGAACGGACTGCCTGATAATCCCAATGACGTCATCAATCACACCATTATCGCCATGCATGATTGCAAGCTTCTGGATGATTTCCGGATCAATGAGAAGATTGGCGATCGCGTGCAGATAAATGACTTTTCATTGGCGAAACAAATGGCGATGGACGGCTTTGGTATTGCTGTACTGCCGGTGTTTATGTGCGTGGATGAAATCAGAGAAGGCATTCTGATCCCCATTCAGAAAGAATGCTTCCAACCCACGCGGCACCTCAACCTGGTGTACACCCAATCCCGTCACCAACCCGCCCACGTCAGGAAGTTCATTAACCACGTTGTAGAGGAAACCCGCCCAATACCGCCCTGGGAAATATATGTCGACGATGTTTTCCCATCCCCCCATACCATGATTCCCCCGCATAAGAATGTCGACAGAGAACCGTTGCTGATGCAGAAATAGTCAAAAGTAAGCAGCGCGCCCGGAGCTTTCCGATATTGTCTCCCCTTCAGAGATATCGGAAAGCTCGCTCTTCTGAACGGTTTAGTTAGCGTCGAACTTTCTTCTCAGTCGTGAGTTCCTGATCATAAATAGCTCTGTTCAGGAGTCTGCCGCCACAGCGCCAGACGCTCTCCGCCAATTGAATAATCCCAGTGAAGTCAGTAATCCCAGTATGACCAGAGAGACGCCGATATATTCGGCGGAGCTTGGCGTTTCGCCGAGTATGACATCACCGAAAAGCACCGCCAGGCCGGGCGCCAGAGACGTGAAGACGGCGGCTTGCGCTGCGCCCAGAATGGAGATGGATTTGGTGTAGCACACCAGGGCGATGGCGGCAGCGAGGACGCCTTGGAAAACGCCTTGAACCATTAACTCCTGCCCGCTTGCCTGAAGCAGGTGAGGCTCGCCGAGCGTTAGATAAGCGGGAACATATATCAGCATGGATAGAACGGACACGATGGCTGCTCCGGTGACCGGCGGAACATTGTAGCGTTTGCTGTTGAGGGTGTAGGACGCCCACAGGAAACCGGACAGGACGAACACCAGGTCGCCAATCCAGGCGTTAGCAAGAGCGTCCGATGAAGTGGTGACGCTCCGATAGCCAATACTCATGATGCCCAAGGCAATCAGCATGAAACCGATCCAGCGCTGGGAAGAGGGACGGTCGCTCAATAACAGAACGCTGCCCAGTGTGGCGAACAAAAAGGCGCAACCGGAAATGATGACCCCGCCATGACTTGCAGGCGCTAAAGTGAGACCGCCAACGCTGATTAAAACATAGGGCGCGCCGGCGCCGGTGGTGAGGATCAGCGCCTGTCTCCAGGTCAGGCCACCCAAACCCGACTTGATGACCCAGGGCAGAAAAATCACGCCAGCTACAATAAAGCGAATGGCTGCCACATCATAGGCAGTTAAAGTTTGCTGCACGCCCAGACGGGAAATAACCGGCCAGATACCCCAAATCAATGCCGCCAGGACGCCCATGGCGATGCCTTGTCCAATACGAGCCCGCTCAACTGTCACGATTCACCTACTGCTATTTGAAACTTTTAATTGCCGAATGCCAGAACGACATTTTAGGAGGATGGCTGGGGGGAATTTCTGCGTATTTATGATTTAGAATGTCGGAAATCCGCTTATTTTCATAATAAACGCATAAAAGAGGCGAAAATGAACGCACTGGACTCGTTTGACGTCGCATTACTCAAAGCACTGCAGGAAGACTGCCAGCAAACCTCCCAACAACTGGCGGAGAAGATTGGCCTATCGCCCACGGCGATCCAGCGTCGCATTAAGAGATTGAGAGAGCAGGGGATTATTCACAAGGAAGTGGCGATTCTGAACTCGCAACTGCTGGGTAACAGAATGACCGTCATCATTCAGGTAATTCTGGAAAAAGGCGGACCACGAATCGTCGACGCCTTCAAACGCCGGGTCATCAAATTCCCGGAAGTGCAGCAATGCTACTACGTAGCAGGGGAGTTCGATTTCGTATTAATCGTCAACGTGGCCAACATCGCCGAATACGACCTACTCACCCGCAAACTGTTTCCAGACGACATGAAGATCAGTAAGTTCTACACCATCATCGCTATCGAAGCGGTAAAAGCCGACTTGAGTTTGCCGTTGTGAGTTTTTGTTGGGTTTGGCGCAGAGGGTTATCACCATGCAGTCACTGGGAGAATGCATGTAAGCAAACTTGTAGAGAAACTGAAATTTGTGGCTCACCGGATGTCAGTAATCCGAAATGAAGGGGGAGTATTATGATTACTTTCAAATTTCCTGAAGAAAAAGAGTACGTTTCTCATTACGCTAGGAAAATGAACGACTCTAGAGCGTTAAATATACTGGAGGCGGGAGAAGCAGGTTCTGAAGACGAGGCTGAATACTTAAGTCGTTTCTTTTGGCGAATGGTGGATAAATCTATTGAAGATGAAGAACAGGGTGAGCCATCTTTGTTTGTTGAATCCAACGAGTTTTGGAATGAGAAAATAATGTATTCAATATCTGGATATCTTGAAAGGCAGGGATATGAAAGTATCTGGGAGAAAGTATCAGATGAGCAATGATATCCGTCGGCAGAAGTACGCGCCTATGATTGTGGACAAAAGAGTTCAGAAAATCACCTGAACCAGCTCAGGGAGCGTAAACTCTAATGATACTGAGGCGCCCTAAGTCTCATCCTCTTTTTCGGCGGCCAACCTGGCAAATATTGAACATGCTGGGCGATTTCCCCGCGACTCCCTCCGTTCGCCCTGAGCTTGTCGAAGGGCTCTTGATGACTCGTTTCTTATTCGACAGGCGGACACCGGAATTAGTGGAACACTAACGTTAAATCCAGTTGTTTTTTCTACCCAGGCTGGTCTTTAGATTAGCGCTCTGGGAGGCCCTTCGACAAGCTCAGGGCGAACGGGGTGTGTAGATCAGGGATAGGGAATCTCTAAAAAACGTTGGCGGCAACGCAGGTAGTTTTTCAGAGGTGGAAGAACTCTCTCTGTCGCGTCCCCCTCTCAACCCACCGCACTAGGCGGTGGGCGCCAACCACTCCAAAATTCTTCAAGCCGTCACTGTATTCTTCAGTGGTTCTGCGGCGGGTTTTGGTTTGGGGCCGAAGGTCAGGAGGAGGAGTGGGAGCATGATGAAGTCGAAGATGAGGGCGATGAGGAAGGTGAGGGAGGACATGATGCCCAGGGTCACGTTCATGTGGAAGTGGCTGAGGGAGAAGGCGAGGAAGCCGACTGACAGGACGACGGTGGATATCAGCAGGGCGGGGCCGATGCTGCGGAAGGTTTCCACGACGGCTTCGTTGGGCGTCATGCCCTGATCGCGGGTCAGGCGCAGGTATTTGCTGATGAAATGGACGGTGTCGTCCACCACTACGCCCAGGGTCATGGCGAAGATCAGCACGGCGGCGAAGTCCAGTGAGCCTCCACATAGCGACCAGACGCCAAACGCCACCAGTATGGGCGCCAGATTGGGGGCCATGGATATCAGCCCCAGGCGCACGCTGCCCAGCGTCAACGTTAACACCAGACCGATCAATACGGTGGCCAGCGCGGCGTTGATGATCATATTGTCCGCCAGTCGTTCAATCATGTAAGAAAACATCACCAGCACCGACACGCCCCGGCTTTTGAAACTGTGTACATTGTCCTGCAGCCATTGATGCGTGCGGTCCACCAGATTGATGATTTCACTGGAGCTGGAGGAGGAGATAGTGGCGATCATGCGGGTGGAGGACTTGGCGATATTGATCTCATTGTTGATCTCCTGACCGAAGGGCAGGTTAGCTTCATAGAACAGCAGCGCCTGGGCGTTGGCTTCTTGAGAGTCCGCCGTTTTATAGAACGCCTGATCGCCATTGTGCAGAGACTTGTTGACCCGCTTCAGCGTGTCAGTCAAAGACGCCACATGATTGATCATGGGGTCATCGAGCAAATGCTGTTTGAAGGCTTCTGCGTCTTGCAGGAAAACCGGATCGGAAATGCCTTGTTCAACGCTGGTGTCGAGACTGAAATGAATGGTTGTGGTGCCGGCCAGACGTTGATCGATAAAGTCCGCATCGTCCCGGAATTCAGTGCCTTTCTCGAACATCTTCACCGGATGATCGTCGATCGTGAAATAGCGTAATCCATAGAGCGGCGCTGACATCAGGCCCAGAAACACCACCGCCACTAACGCTTTTCTGCGCACCAGAAATTCCCCCAGCGCCTTGCAAAGCTGACTGATCACGGAAGTGGCGGACTGATCGCGCTGAATGTTCATTAACATCATGGACGCAGGAATCAAAATCATGGAGTTGATGTAGGCGAACAGCACGCCCAGCGCGCACATGACGCCGAGGTGTTGGAACGGCGGCACATCGCTGTACAGCATGGACAAGAAGCCAATGCCGGTGGTGAGGCTGGTCAGGGTGACAGGATAAATATTCTGTTGCAGCGTGTGTTTGACCGCATCGTCCCGGCCTGGATGGCGGGCGCGACCGAACAGGTAGCTGAGCGCCACATGGATGCCCACCGCCACGCTGATGGTGAGAATAACGTGAGGCGCAATGGAGCTGTGGGGACTGAATTCGATACCCAGAAAACCGGTGACGCCAAAGGCTGAGAAAACCGTGAGAATCGTTGAGAACACGATGCACAACGTGACTTTCCAGGAACGGAACAGCAGCGCCATGATGACCATAAAAATCAGGAACATCAGTGGAAACAACGTCGCCATATCGGCGCGGGCGTACTCATCGAAAGCGGCGTTGAGCATGACGATGCCGCCCAGACGAATGTCGAGGTTGGCGTAGCGTTGTTCATAGTCATCGCGAATGGAGCGCACCTTGGCGGCGGCCTCGGCGATGGCGTTTTCCTTGTCGGGAATCATCAACTGCAGATAAATGGCGGTGACCTTGCCATCGGAAGACAGCATTCTGTCCTTGATGCGCGGCTCGCTCTCGGCGATGGTCCGGCGGGAACTGAGATAGCCTGGATTATGCAGTTTCTCCGGCAGAACCAGATCTTCCACCAGGATTTCTTCTGCGTCCGCCTCGATGTGCTGGAAGTTGGTGATCGAATCCACGCGGGTGACGAAATCCACTTGCCATAACTCTTCCGTCAGCCGCTGCACTGCTTCCATCACTTCCGGGGAGAACAGGTCTGCGCCCTGGGTCGCCTCTACCGTCACAATCAGCGGATCGGTGCGGGAGTAAGTATCCAACAGATTTTCCCAGGCCACTAGATCCACATTGTCTTTGGAAAAGTACACCCGATAATCGTCGTTGAATTTGATGTGTTGCAACCCCGGCGACAGAAGCACGGGCATCAACAGCAGAAACGCAATCACCCGTTTCGGGGCGGCGATGATCAGATGGGCGAGAGTGAGAGCTAGCCTGTTCATAGTGAATCACCGGATCAGTCGAAATAGTAAGTGAATGAAGCGTTGATCAATTGGTCATCGCGCAGGGGATACAACGGATCGCTGTCGTCTGGGTCGTAACCGCGTAAAGTCAGTTCCATGGCGATATTGGGGGTCAGACGACGTTTGAAGTTGAGGTGATAGACCGCCGCGCTGTGATTGAGGTCCGCAATGGCCCCGACGATCAGCGTGCTGTCGTTGTAATCGTTGGAGGCCCAGCGCACGCCGACGAAGAGATCCTGATCGAAAGGCGTCCCCAGCGAGTCATCGCCGCGAGAGTCATAGATATACTCGGCGAAAACGCTGAGGTCCGCTTGTTCTTCCGGGCGGATAAAGGTGTATTCCGCGCCCGCCACGGCGGCGAAAAAGTCCGTCGGCAACGTATAGCGCGAGCTGGATTCTTCCGTATTGTTGTAAGCGAACTCGCCTTTGTACAACCAGCTTCCCGCAGTGCCCTGCACAGTAAAACCCGTGGTTCTCACCTTGTAATACAGTGGGCGTAAATGTCCGGGCTCGGCGCCGGGAACAAAGAGCGGGTCCTGGCGATAACCGTCGTAATGAAAGGCGGCGAGGTTCACCTCTCCGGTTACTTTCTCCACCCGCAGCGCGTAACTCAGGCGGTGATTGTCCCGATCATCGGTGAACAGGGCGTCGTCCTCGTCGAACTCCAGTTGTCCGCGGGTGGGATTCTCCCGGGCTTCGCGACTGGGCAGAGTGCGCTCGCGAAACCAGGGCAGCGCATACACTTCATACTGCATGGATTCCGCCTGATACGCGTAGCGAATGCTGGGGGCGCCGAGTTTGTCCTGGCCCGCAGGATCGCCGGCGATGTCGCGCTGGTTGATCACATCCGCCACCTGCAACGGCAGAACGTTCACTGCTTCCACAGTGCTCCAGGACACGTGACGCAGTCCGATATTCACGATGTGGCTATCGTGGAAATACTCGAAATCCAGTTCCTTGAAGTCGACGCGGTGACGATTGACGTCAACGAAATCCATGCGACCATAGGGCGTGGCTTTCAGGCTCCAGTTGTGCGGGAGGTAGGTGAACAGCTCCGCCGATCCCGCCAGCGCCGCATTGCCATGATCCTGAATCGGCGCGCCGTTCTGCGGATACCAGTAAATCTCAGGGCTGAGGTAGGCGCTGGTGACGGAGATGTCCGCAGCGCCGGCGCCGAGGGGCAGGGCGATGGCTAACGCCAGGGTCGCCGCGCCCGCTCGCTGTGACGCAAATCGCAAGTGTGAGTGCCTGGGCATGAGCATCCCTTTCGCCGCCGAGGTTAAAAGCGGCGCAGGGTGTCGTTGCTCACCCGGCTCAGGTTGAAGCTATTGAACTCGCCGCCGTCAGCGGCGCCAAACACATAGTCGCTGAGCTGCAGAATGGTTTTCTTCTTGTTCTGCAGGTTCACCATCTCAAAGTGCTTGGGACGCCAGAAGCGGTTCTCGTACTTATTCCATTCGCTCAGCGTCAGGGTTTTCAGCATGTCGCCCTTGGCGTCGTAAAACTCGATGTAACTGGTCTGATAGTTACTCTTGTCCACATGGGTGACCTGCTTGCTGTAACCGGAATAGCCATACACCGGCGTGCGTTCCACCACCCAGTAATCCGGCGTTTCGCTCAGCAGGTTGTACGTGTATTTGGACAGTTCCGTGGTGGAGATATCTTCCCAGCTGAACTCGGAGCCAACGAAAGATCCCGACTTGTTCTGCGCGTTGATCTTCTTGGTGCGTTTGATGGTGGGCATGAACAGCCACTGATTGTCCGCGCCTTCGGACTGTTCAAAGGTAAGCATCACCGTGCCTTTGATGTCGTTGGGCTCGACGAAGATACCGATGGTTTTATCAGGCACCCCGGCTTCCTCCATCATTTTTTTGATTACCAGGCGCTTGCTGGTGCGGCCCTGGGCGTCCACCAGGGTCATTTCCATGCGCGCCTCGGTTGAGGTCCAGCCCTCGTCAATCAGGTACTGATGGGTGTAAATCTCCAGTCCTTTTTTCTGGGACTCGGACTGATGGCGCGCGGCGATCGGGTCCAGATATCCGTTGATGTTTTTCTCGTCGTAATTGCCCGCCTGAACCGCGCCGGCCGTCAGCGCCGCCGTCAGAAATGCGATGGAAAGTGCTCCTCTTTGCATGATGAATCTCCGCTGATTCCTGTGTGACCGCCGCCGGTCATCCCGCGACTCAAGCGTCGTGGGGCCGGGACAGGTGATTGATGACGTATCGGTTGGACACTACGGGTTTGAAATAACGCGCAGCGATCTTTTTGTGCTCGGGATTGTCGATGAAGCGTTGCAGGTAGTGCTCCGACTTGAAGGTCCAGATGGAAATGAAATCTCCATAACTGACATCGGGTGACACCGCTGATAAGGATTCTTCTCCCTGCAGCCGATGTATGGGGCCGCAATCCATGCTCAACAGACCTTCAGACAGGGCGGCGAGGCGATTGAGCGCCTGCTGAAAACTGTCGATATCCGCGGCGGAGGCGTCGTCCTTGAACTTCACCATGACAATGCGCTTGTAGGCGCCGCTTTCCCGGTGAGCCCGGAACAGTCGGCTGCGCAACGAGCGCAATGCGGCGGCGGGGGCGAACTTGCGTTCTTTTTCGGTGGGAGCGGAGGCGTTTTCCGTCGCCTGAATGAGAAACCGCTCGGCGGCTTCGGCGAACTCCTCCGCTGTCTGACGCATGAGTCGCCAGAGAAAGCCGTCGTTTTCCGTCCAGGTCGCCGCGCCTTGGGTAAATAACCGGGACAATCCTGTCTCCGTTCTGAATTTACCCGTCTCTGGTTTGAATCTCATACTGGGCTCCACTTCCGAAATGCGCCTGATGCATTCCTTATCTCTCGTTAATTCAAACACTTAAATAAAGCGTTCCAACTTTGCTATCGGCCAAATTCTTAATGAGCGGGGCGCCTCTGAGCAACCGTTAATGGTGAGACATTGTGTCCCGATTTTGGTTGTAGCCAACGAGAAGGGGAGTCAATTAAGGTTTTTCAAACAGCGAAATCACGGATTGCAGGCTCATGTTATTCATCGAAGGCGAATACGAAACCATAGAAGACTGGGTAGCCGATGCGGACACCGGATACTTCAAACGCACCAAGCCGGGCTCGCAACGTCAGGACGCCGCGGTGCTTTCGAAACTGCTGCGTAAACGCAAGGCGTACAAACGCTTCCATGCGGACTGCGTCATTCCGGAAACGGATGTGGAGTACATCCTGCAGCAGGCCAGCCTGTCGCCTTCGGCCTTCAACATACAGCATTGGCGCGTGATTCGGGTGCGGCGCCAGGCGCTCAGAAACGAGATTCTGAAAGCGGCCTGGAATCAAAAGCAGATCAGCGAAGCGGCGGAGATCCTGGTGGTGTGCGCCGATAAGAAAGCCTGGGCCACTCCCGGCATGCCGTTCTGCCACAGCCGTAATCCCCAGGACCGTGCGGCGTTCGCCAACATGCTGCGTTCCATATACGCAAACAATCCTGCGCTGGAGAGAGATGAGGCCATGCGTTCCGCGAATCTGTTCGCCATGTCGGTGATGTTGATTGCGGAATCGCTGGACTATCAAAGCTGCCCCATGTCCGGGTTCAACTACAAACGGGTTTCCGAGCTTCTGCATCTGGATGAAGACAGAGTGGAGATCGCCATGATTCTGACCATCGGCAAAGGCGTCAGCCAGCCGGGGACAGGCAAAAGGCGCATTCCGGCGGCCCGTTTCACCCATGAGGACAAGTACCGGGATTGAACGGCGGGCGCAGGGACGCTTCGGCGGACTCCACTGCGACAACAATTAAAAGCACGCGAAACGAAGACTGTCTTTAGAAGGAGGCACTGTGGACACCATATTCATTATGGGCGCAACCGGATTCATCGGCGAGGAAACCGCCAGAAGCCATATCGCCAAAGGCAATAAAGTACTGGGACTGGCGCGTAGTGAAGCCAGCGCCGCCAAATTGAGATCCATCGGCGTCACGCCCGTCATGGGCGATGTCTACCGCCCCGAAGAGTGGCTGTCAAAGCTGCCCAAGATCGATTACGCCATCAATGTGCTGGGCTTTTTCACCGACGGCATGCCGGCGCGTTTCAGCGTCAGCCACGCGGAAAAGTGCTGCGAGAAATACACCCGCTGGATCAAAGTCACTATCGATCTGGCGCGCCGAAAAGGCATCAAAGCGGTGGTCAACGTCACCGGCACCACCATCTTCGAAGACATGGGCTTGGACTGGGTGACGGAAGAAACCCCCATTCGCTATACCCCCTCCGGTTTCAACCGGGTTGCGACGCCCGCCACCAAGCTGTGCCAGCAGGCGATTGCCGAAGGATTGCCGTTGATCATCGCCGTGGCCCCCAGCGTGGTATACGGCGACAAGCCCACTTCCTCCTTTGACGAAGTCTTCGTCAAGCCGCTGGAAAAAGGGCAGATGGGCGTGGTCGGCGACGGCAAGAACTACATCACCACCGGACACGTGGAAGATGTCGGTCGCGCCATCGCGCATATCACTGACGTCAAWTACGCCGGCGAATTTTTTCACATCGCCGACGACCAGCCGGTCACTCAGCGCGAATTCGTCACCTCCATCGCCAGAGCGCTGGGTAAGACGCGGGTGATGACCATGCCGAGATGGCTGGTGGCGATCCTGGGCGGCAAGTGCGCGGTGGAGTTCATGACCCTGTCCCAGCGCATCAGCAACGCCAAATTGAAGAGCACCGGCTTCACCCTGAAACACCCGCGTTTTCTCGATGAAGTCGGCGATGTGGTGCGCAGCATGAGACGCGCCCGCGCAGGTCAAAAACTGCAGGCGTCGCCCGCCTGATTCCCGCAACGCCAGCAAGGAGACAAACATGGATTTTCGCTTTATCAACAATCGCCTGGATGAGTCCATCGCCATTCTGGAACTGGACGATCCGTCCGCCAACACACTGACTTACGACCTGCTGCATGAACTGGAATACAAGTTCCTGGCGCTGGAGGCGGACCCGCAGGTGCAGGCGATCGTCATCACTGGCAAGGGCGCGCGCTTTTTCTCCGGTGGAGTGAACATCGGCATGCTGTTGACCGCAGGCAAGAAGTTCAACTCCAACTTCATTCTGTACGCCGCGGAAGTGCTGGAAGCGATCACTCATTCCAAGAAGCTGATCGTCGCCGCCATCAACGGCAACATCACTGGCGGCGGGCTGGAGCTGGCGCTGGTGGCGCACAAGCGGGTGGCGGTGGAAGGCGAGTACAACATCGGTTTCCCGGAAGTGCGCCTGGGCGTTATCCCGGGGATGGGCGGCACGCAACGTCTGACGCGTCTGGTGGGACCGCAGACTGCGCTGGAAATGATCACCCAGGGGCAGTTCATCAGTGCGGAGCGTGCGAAAGAGATCGGTCTGGTGGACGAGATTTATCCCCAGGAAGGCTTCCTCAATCGCGCCATCGCGTTCACCCGCGAGCAACTGAACGCGCTGAAACCGGCGCCGACGCTCTCCAGCGAAACCGGCGCGGCGCTGGCGCAGAGCCTGAGCACGCCGTTCCCCGAAGGATTGGCGACCCTGCGCAAAGAGAACGGGCTGGCGGTGATTACTTTGACCGAAGCCAGCGTCTCGGCGGATGCGTTCTCCACATTGCGCGCGCTCAACGAACGGCTGCTGGAGGCCCGCATCGACGAAGACGTATACGCCTTGGCGATTGATCTGTCTGCGGGCCTCCTGCGAGCCGACGAGCTGATTGATAACGATGACTTTGTGGTCGAGTACGGTCGCAGGGTGTTCTCCCGCATCGACGGCTTCGCCCGCCTGTGCGTGCTCTACTGCAACCGCGCCATGTCGGAGCTGGAAATGGAACTGGCGTTGGCCTGCGACTTCCGCTTCTGCGACCAGGCCGGATTGACGGCGGAGGTGGCGCTGCCCACGGGCGAGCTGGCGATTCTGCAACGCTATCCCAGCCAGCTTCCCGCAGCGCTCGCCGGCAAACAAGTGACGTTGGCGCGACTGGTGGAAACAGGTCTGTTCCGTTGCATCGACGAGGAAGATCCTCTGGCCTGGGTGGCGCGTTACATGACCCGGTTTCTGCCGCCCAACGGCGCCAGCACCGCCATCGGCTACGCCAAGCTGGCCATCAGTAAAGGTTATGCGGAGAGCATTCCCTCAGCGCTGCTGCTGGAGCGCCACCTGCAGGAGCAACTATTCATCGGCGCGGACAGTCAGGAAGGCATGAGCGCGTACATCGAAAAACGCACACCAAACTTTAAAGGGGCATAGGAAAATGGCCGCCATTAACGAATACACCATTGATAAGAAGTATCACGACGCGTTGATCGAATGGCAGCGCAAGAACTTCCCGGACATCGGTCTGCTGGAGAAGTATTGGGATGTCTACTTCCCGAATGATCCGGCCTGGCGTTTGACCGCCAAGCTCTCCGAAGTGAAAGCGGACCTCATCAATCAGGGCAAGTATCAGGGCGTGAAGAAGTACGCCACCGCCCGCGAGATGAAAGGCTCCATGCTGTATCAGGCGCTGCGCATCATCAAGGCCCAGTGCAGCACCGAGCTGGGTTCCATCCAGCAGCATATGGACACCGTGAACACCTGCTACACGGATAAGGCGAAGTTCAGCGTGCTGCGCATCATGGCGGAAGAGTTTCGTCACGCTTACCAGATGTTCTGGGTGTTGTCTCACGACCCCAGCTGGTCCACCACCGGGTCCAGCCGCATCGCGGAAAACACCCTGGACGAGCTGTTGTCCATGAACACCGGCTCCCATGTGCTGGACGCGTTCAACATTCCTTTTACGGACTCGCTGGATAACGTCACTTTCGCCTGCTTCATCGACCGGGTGGGGCGCTTCCAGCTCACCATGCAGGAAGAGTTCGCCTACGCGCCCATGGCCGCCAGCATGCGTCCCATGCTGAAAGAAGAAGCCTTCCACCTGAAAACCGGTTGGGAAGTGCTGAAGGAAATCTGCGAAATGGCGGCGGTAGGCGAAGGCCCTTGGACCCTGGCGGACATCCAGAAAAAGATCAATCTCTGGTATCCCCGCGCGCTGGAAATGTTCGGCAGCGAGGAGGGCGGCGAGTCCAACCTGGAATTCAGTTTCAAAACCATGTCCAACAAAGAGGCGATTGGCGGTTACATCAAAGAGATCGAGTGGCTGCTCAACTCTCTTAACGCGGCCATCTTGCAGCGTCGACATCCTGAACTGAGCAAGGAGCAGGTGCGTCTGATGGCGAAAGAAACCGCGATTCTGCGGCTGCCTTCGACTCGCTTCCTGCGCTTCCGCAGCGGCGAGGGGATACATGAGTCCACTTTCGATGTGGATGGCAATCGCATCAGCCCCTTTGAATACATCAATTACCTGACCCGTGTGCTGCCGGAGAAACTGTGTAGCACGGAGTACTTCAGAAGCTACACGGACAGGATTCGTCAGGCGCTGCCGACCATGACGGCGGCGTAGACGGGGACCTTGGACAGACACGGCACATTAATACGGATGGATAAAGTTATGTACGACGTTGCAATCATCGGATCAGGATTCGGAGGCGCCGCAAGCGCCATCATGCTGGCGAAACTGGGCCACACTGTGGCGCTGATTGAGAAGGGCAAGCACCCGCGCTTCGCGCTGGGCGAATCGACTACGCCCATCATGAGTAAGACGATTCGGCATCTGGGTCAGAAATACGACATTCCCGAGTTCGTCAATCTGGCCAGTTACGACACCATCATGAACGCGCACATGCCGATCACCTGCGGACCCAAGGAGCTGTTCCACTACTTCTGGCATGAACCTGGATTGTCCTCCGCCAAACTGAGCAATGGCGCCGTGCCGGAAATCATCGTGCAGACGCCGGAAGTGGACACGCAGTTGTACCGTGCGGAGAGCGACAAATATCTGGTGGACGTGGCGATCAGCTACGGCGCGGATTATTTCGAGGAAACCACCGTTGAAGACATTGAATTCAATGACGACGGCGCGGTGATCAAGTGCTCCCGTCCAGACGGAAGCGCCAGCGAAATCAAGACCAGGTTCATCATCGACGGCACCGGCCATCGTTCGCTGATTTCCCAGCGTTACGACCTGATTGTGCCGCAGGAAGAACTGGATACGCCGCTGAAAAGCCGCAGCATTTTCACTCACTTCAAGGATATCGGCGACTTCGAAAGCAGTCTGGAATGCGATGACGCCTTTATCGGACGCACCCCGGTTCCGCGTATTCGCGGCACCCAGCACCACTGCTTCGACGGCGGCTGGATCTGGTTCATCCCGTTCGACAACGGCGTCACCAGTGTGGGGCTGAACCTGGATATCGACACCTATCCAATCAATGACAAAACCGGGGAAGAAGAATTCTGGGAGATCATCGGACGTTATCCGATTGTCGAAAAGATGTTGAAGGGACGCGAAACCTTGATGCCGTTTATCAAGACCAAACGCATTCAGTTTCGCACAAAACAAGCGGTCGGCGATCGTTGGGCCATGTTGCCGGGTTCGGCGGTAGGAGGTGATGGTTGGTTTAGCACCGGACTCGGCTTTACCTTACTTTGCGCACATCGCATCGTAGACATGCTGCATACCAAGATGCTCAAGGACGACGACTTTTCCCGTCAATATCTGGAGAACTACGAAACCGCGCTGTTCAAGGAGTGGAAGTACGTCTGCCGCATGGTGGACGGCATCTACAAGAGCATGCGCCACTTCGAAGTGTTCAAGTACTACTGCTTCTTCTGCTTCATGGGCGCGGAGAGCTTCGTGCACCGTGGCGGCATCAAACGTCCGCACGATCTCAAGTTCCTGCTGCTCAACGTCGGCGACGACAACTTCGTCGCCAAGTTCGAAGAGTTCTACACCATGGTGAAGGACCTGCATGAACGCGATGAGGTGACCCAGGAGCAGCTCGATTATCTGCGCGATTTCGTGCGCTTCGAAATGAAAGACTACAACTACCGGGATTACGGCAACCCCATTTACGGCGGCGTGCACCGTCGGTTGGACAAGTCATCCCGATACTTCGCGGAATTGGCCTGATCAACTGAGAAATGACCACGGAGAGGACAACATGGTTGCGAGTAATCTTGATCCTATAAGCGTTGATGTCGTCGTAGTGGGCGGAGGCATCGCGGGGTGCTGGACGGCGCTGAAGCTGTTGCGCAAGGGTATCCCCACCGCCATCGCCTTTTACAGCGATAGCGATCGGGGCGGCAAGCTGGGCGCTTCCGCCTTGTCGGTGGGCGCCATCAACACCTCTCCGTTGACGCGCGGGGATTATCTGGAATGGTTGACCGACCTGGGGCGCGGACAAGAGCACTCCGACGTCGGCGCCATCACCAGAAATCACCTGGCGTCGGAACTGGATGCGCTGCTGGAGTTCGACGCGCTCAAGAACATCCAACTGGGTGTGGCGCTTAAATCCGGTTCCGGTCGACATCTGTTGGCGCGGTTGCTGCAGGAAATCCGTTATCTGGGCGGCGTCGTTTTAGACAACGCCTGGGTGACCCGCATCGTCGCCGACGCCAAGCGTTGCCATGGCGTGCAGTATCAAAGCGGCGATCAAATCGGAGCGGTGTACGCCGGCGCGGTGGTGCTGGCTTCCGGCGGCTATTCCGGCCTGTTCCATGGTTCGGTGAAAACCGGCACCTACGGTTCCGTGCACGGTCGTCATCTCGCCGCCGGCGGCTGGTTGAGCAATCTGGAGTTCGTATTCAAACACGGCTACGGACAACCGGACCTTGGCACCCTGACGCCGACGGAAGAACTGCCTGGCGCGGAAATCTATGACGAGAACGGCGAACATGTGGACTGGCTGGAGCAGGAACTGTTCTACGGACGCGGCACCAGCAACCACTTCCAGGCGTTCATGACCTGGCGTAAGGGCGGCGATCTCAAATACTACGTGGACTTCCGCTATCGCGAACTGCACCGCAGCATCAAACGCATCGCCGTAGTCGGCTCCGACGACATCGAAGATATCTGTGCGGACAAAGAAGCGCTCATCGCCGGTCTGGTGGAGCGCTGCCCGGAAGCCAGTCAAGACGCTCTGCGGGAGATTCTGGAAGCGGTGAACCGGCATGAACGGGAATACAACTTTGAGACGTTCAGCGAGATCAAGGCGCTGGTCGCGGACGCTTATCCGGTGGATCGCAGCCGCATTCGTCAGATCTCCTATTTCTCCATGGGCGGCGTGGCCCACCACAAATTCAAAACCAACCTGAAGAACGTGTTCGTGTGCGGCGAAGCCATGCACGACTACGGCGCTCATCGGGTCGGAGGGTTGCCGTGGGCGTTGTATCTCTGCGCCGCCAAAGTGATTTCAGAAAAGATCGACTTGCTCAAGCGGCAGGGACATTTGCTGTCTACGCCGTTCGAGCTGGATGACAAAGCGTCCGCCTATGACAAGAAGTTGGTGGCGGAGTTGCAGCAGGGATTGCAGCGCTATCAGGAAAGCGGCGTGGATGTGGAAGGCGCGGCAGCCTTCGCCGACTGGATTCGGGATCAACGACGCACGCTGACGGCGCAACACCGGGAACTGGATGACGTGGTGGCCTATCTGCTGGTGGGCGAGGCCATTATGCGCTCCTCCCTGGCCCGGCAGGAAAGCCGCGGCTGTTTCTTCCGGGACGATTTCGGGGATGAAAATCCCGCCCTGAGCTCACAACGGACGCTGACCCGCTATGACTCAGAATCCGATGAAGTACACGCGGAGCTGATCAGCGCCGAACAACTCTCCGCAATGATAGACAGAGGGCGATTAGCGATGGACGACAAATCTTTGATAAGCAGCGCGGCCACAAAAAACGCGGCTTACTTTCTGTTGAAAAAGCATGTTGAAACCGGACTTGGCGGCAAAGCGGCGGTGGAGACGCTTGACGTTTCATACACTTACGAC
Organism: Hahella sp. HN01; assembly: GCF_018986435.1. Lineage (GTDB taxonomy): Bacteria > Pseudomonadota > Gammaproteobacteria > Pseudomonadales > Oleiphilaceae > Hahella. The sequence goes on from NZ_JAHMIN010000004.1 coordinate 196,854, forward strand.
GAACTGTGGAGCCTGACCAGTCGATACGCCGGTTTCCTGAAAGCCAGCCGCATCGACGAGGGCGACCGTGTGGCGTTGCTGCTGAACGACCGTCCCGAATATCTGGCGATGTTCCTGGCGACGCAGCAAATCGGCGCCATCGCGATCCCGCTCAACACCTTCTCGAAAGAGCAGGAATTGACCCATTATCTGGAGGATTCCGGGGCCAAGCTGCTGATCACCGAGGCGGAACTGGTGGCTCGTTACTCCGTAGAGCAGATCAACGAGCAGACCCATGTGGAAGTGGTCAGCTACGAGGACATCGCCACCTCCCGCATGGAGCCGGTGGAGGATATTCTTCCGGTCAGCGATGAAACCATCGGCTTCATTCTCTACACCTCCGGCAGCACTGGCAAACCCAAAGGCGCGATTCATCGCCAGGTGAGCATGGGCTTCAGCGCGGAGAATTTTGCGCGCAAAACCCTGAAGATCAACGACCGCGACCGTATTTTCTCTTCCTCCAAGTTGTTCTTCGCTTATGGACTGGGCAATTCGCTGTACTTCCCATTGTACTTCGGCGCCACCGCGCTGTTGTGCAGCACCAAGGCGGCGCCGGAAGTGATTCGCGATATTTTGGGGCAACTCAAGCCGACGGTTTTCTTTGCGGTGCCGGCGGTGTATCGCGGCATCCTTGAAGGCGGCGGCGCAACGGAAGACAACTTCCGCTCCGTACGCTTGTGCGTCAGCGCCGGCGAAGCGCTGCCGATCAAGCTGGCACAACAGTGGTGCGCCGCCACCGGCGTGGAAGTGCTGGATGGCATCGGCAGCACTGAGGCGTTGCATATCTTCTGCGTCTCCAACCATTCCTCCGCCAAGGAAAGCTATTACGGCCGCGCTGTGCCTGGCTATGAGCTTTGCGTGTGCGATGAGAACGGCAAAGTCCTGACGGAAAACGCCATCGGCGAGCTGCGGGTGAAAGGGCCTACCCTGGCGCAGGGTTATTGGAACAATCCCGCCAAGACGGCGGAAACCTTCTACGACGGATCGCTGTTGACCGGCGACCGCTACTTCGCCAACGACAAAGGCGAGTATGTCTTTGTCGGCAGACATGGCGACACCTACAAATCCTCCGGCCTGTGGGTTTCCACTCTGGAGATCGAAGCGGTGCTGGGTGAGCTGGCGGCGGTGGCGGAGTCCTCCGTGGTGGTATTCCAGGGCAACGACGGGCTATTGAAATCCAAAGCCTATGTGGTGGCCCGGGAAGCGGAAAGCTTCGAGGACAAACAGCGGGTGGAGACGGATACGCACCGCTTCCTGCGGGAGCGTCTGCCTAAATACAAAACCCCTCATTGCGTGGAGGCGCTGGACGAACTGCCCCGCACCGCCACCGGCAAAATCGCCAAGGCGATCCTGCGGGATATGGCTCAGGAAGTCATCTGGGCCAGACCGGTGAGAGAAAGCGCTCCAGAACGGGAGCTGAACATGGCGCAGTAGCGCCGCACTCTAAACGCCGACGTTGGGATGGGCCCGGCGCGGCGGACTAATAAAAAAACTTCCCCCAAAGAAACTGATTCCGCCTACGGGCGGAGGAGGTGGGGGGCTCTAAACAATACTCTTACGGAGAGAAGTAGAATGAGCTTCAGTAACCCAAAGTACTATTCAAACACGGCCACACTTTACAGCGCGGCTTTGGATGAGGGTGACTACCACGATTGGAAAGACTCCATCATTACAGGCCTGATGGGATTCATCACCCCGTTCCCGGAGAAGATGCGCATCAACCGCGCGTTTGTCCGGCAGATGTACGAGGGCTACCAGCAGGAAGGCTTCAACAATATTCTGGATATCGGCGCCGGCCCCATTCCCCGAGGTCATGAGTGGGCGACCGAAGCCAATATCATGTACGTCGATCACAACCCGGACATCGTTGAGCATGCGCGCAGAAAACTGCCCGCCGGCGCCAGCGCAAGATACGAAACCTCCAGCGTCGGCGCGTTGCCAGGGCTGCTGGAAAAAGGTCTGGTGGACGGCTTCTTCGATGATTCCAGAAAAGTGGCTTTCGGTTCCAACGCGGTGTTGATGTTCGTGGACGACGCGGAAATCAAGAGCACCTTCCAATACCTGTACGACTGGTGCGCGCCGGGCTCCGTGCTGAAAATCAGCACCACCGGCATCACCGGATCGGAGAGCGACCTGCGCGCCAAGTTCATTCGCACCTTCTTCAAGAAGGTCAATGCGCCCATGCACATTCGTAACGTGGACAAGTTCTGCGAACTGTTTGCCCCCTGGAAAGTCACGCGTCGCCCCATGCCGTTGTGGGAGTGGGTGAACTGGCCGCCTTCCAAAATGACGGCGGGCATCGGTTTCGATATCTACGGTATTGAACTGCGTAAAGAGTGATTCGCGTCAGGCATGCCGAGCGGTTCGCCCGCTCTTCCCATGGATCGCGGTTAACGCACGAGGAATAAGATATGGATAACATACACAAGGACATCCCTTTCGGGAGTCCGGTTCAGGTGGGGCAGGGCGTATTCCTGCTGAAAATGCCGCTGCCGTTTCGCCTGGATCATATCAACCTGTATCTGATCGATGATCAGGACGGGTGGATTCTGGTCGACACCGGCCTGAATCATCGCGCTGTGCGTGAGACATGGGAAGCGTTGGCGGATACGGTCTTCCAGCAAAAGCCGATCAAGAAGATCCTGATCACCCATCTGCATCCGGATCATATTGGTCAGGCGGCCTGGCTGCAGCGCCGCTTCAAGGCGGACGCCTATATTTCCGAAGGGGACTGGCTGATGGCGCAGCGGCTGTGGTTTTCCCCTGCGGAAAGCGCGATTCCCCGCTACGCGGCGCACTACCGGGCGTTTGGCGTGGACGGGGAGCGCTTCGAGCAACTGATCGAAAACCGCGGCAACTATCAGCGTCTGGTGAAGGAACTGCCTTTACAGGTCAAGTTCCTGCGCACTGGCGATATCATCAGCGCGGCCAGCGGCGACTGGCGGGTGGTCAGCGGCAGCGGTCATTCTCCAGAGCATCTGTGTCTGTGGAATGAGGCCAGCCGTGAGATGATCACCGGCGACCACGTGTTGCCGAAAATCACCCCGAATATCGGCATTATTGTGGGCGGTCTGTCTAACCCACTTGAAAACTACCTGTTGTCCCTGGAGGATTTTCTGGCGATTGATTGCGCCAGATATTTCCCTGCCCATGGACTGCCTTCAGAGAACTACCATGAGCGCATCGCTGAGATCAAAATGCATCATCATCGGCAGTTGCAGAAACTTTTGAGCGGTTGCGGCGAACCGACCACTGTGTTCGAAGCGGTGGGCATGCTGTTCAATACGGAACTGCCGCCTCACCAGTATATGTTTGCGCTGGGAGAGACCGCCGCGCACCTGCGTTATCTTGAAAGCATCGGGTTGATGCATCGCGAGGGCGAGAAAACCTGGTCTTTCAAATCCGTCTCCCAAGCCGACCAGCAGAGGGAGGAAACCGCCTGCGCGTCTTCGGTGTAAGGTCATGACGGAGAGGAGCAGCGGGGTGTTCAAGGTCAGGAAAGTTCTGGTGACCGGCGCGACGGGGTTCGCCGGGAGCCATATTCTGGAAGCGCTGAGTCGAGTCCCAGGAATCCGGCCTATCGCCGCCTGCCGTCATCCCGGCGCACTGCCGGCGGAAGTCTGTTGCGAAGTGCGCGAAGGCGATTTGCGTGACGCCAATTACATCAAGGATGTGTGCCGGGGCGTGGATGTGGTGATTCACGCAGCGGCCTGGACGTCTCTGTATGGTCATCGCGAAAGTTCGCAACGCCTGTATTTCCAGCCGACCCTCGGATTGATCGAGGCGGCGCGGCAGGCGGGCGTGAAGGTTTTCATCAACACCAGCACTGCTTCCGCCGCCGCGCCGGAGCGTTCCTCGGACCCCTATAGTCCAGGCGTCGAGCCTCCTTATTGGCCGCACCTGTGTAATCTGGTGCGCATCGAAAATATCCTGCGCGGATACGCTCGCGACTGGTTTAAGGTGATTAACCTGCGCATGGGGATTTATGTCGGGCGACGTTATCGCGTCGGTTTTCTGCCGATATTGCTGCCACGCCTGAAAACACGGCTGATTCCCTGGATTCGCGGCGGCAAAACCAGCTTGCCCCTGATCGATGGTCGCGATATCGGTCAGGCGTTTTCTCTGGCGGCGCAATGGACGCCGGGAGAAAACTTCGCCGCCTTCAATATTGTCGGTTCCGGCCCGCCCAGCGTGCGTGAAGTGATCGAATACATCGCCGACCGGCATCAGATTCCCAAACCCTGTTACAGCGTGCCGTTTCCCGTCGCCTATGGCGTGGGCGAACTGATGGAGCTGATTGATCCCTTGATGCCCTTTGACCCATTGGTTACCCGCAGCCTGATTCACTTGCTGGAGGAAACCGGGGCTGACAACAGCCGCGCGACCGCTGTGCTGGGCTATCAGCCGCAGATCGACTGGCGACGCTCCATTGACGAACAAATTGAAGAAATATGCCGCCAGAAAACCCTGGCGCCTATGCATAATTTGTTGGAGACCTGAGAGTCTGTTTAAATTACGGACCTATCGGTAAGTTGTGCGCAGCCTGCGCCGCGCCGTGGATATGGGAAATGGATCGCATAATGGAATCTCTTTTGTCCTTCATCAACAATTCTGTCTTATGGCTGGTCTATATTGTTCTGGACCTGCCCGGCGAAATCAGCGCTCGCAATGCCGCAGAGCGCCATCAGCGCAACTTGAGCGCGCTGGAAGCGACGCTGAAGGAAGGTGGCCAAGCCAGCTCGACCATCATTTCCGATGGCGAGCGCATGCAGGCGGTTCTTTACTATGATGGGGAATTCAGGGCGACCCTTAAGGGGGAAGAAAAGGAGTCGACAACGATGGGTTTTCAAACCATCGACGCGCTGGATGAATACTTAACAAACTCAACGCCTTTCAGGGCGCGTGACTTTATTGCGTAACACCATGCTTAAAATAAAAAAGACGGAAAGGATTCATTATGAATAAAGACATCTGGTTGATTTATCACAAGTCCTCACTCAGCCCCCGTTCGTCCATCAATATGGACGGCTCCGATTACATGGTCGGCGTCAGCGCCGTTCCCGCCAGAGAGATGATGGAAGCCATTGAGCTATTCAAAGAGCATCTGCGGGAAGACTACATGGCCCCCATGGAGTTGTGGAAGTGCGTGAAATGGGGCTCGGGCGATTATGGTCTGGAAAGTGAAATCGGCGCGGATATCGAAGAATCCGTCACCCTTGCTCAGGCCAGCAACACCACCATCACCACCGGTATTTCCTCCGAATTTCTGGCTGACCTGGAGGAAGAGCTTGTTGTGGTGAAGTCTGAGTGATGCAAAAGTAAGACGGCAAGACGCGTTGTTCAAAATCCGTCTTCAACAGCGACCAGACGCACAAGCCCTTACTGAGTAACGCAAGTAAATGTAAGGGGCGACGAAACGGGCGCATTTGTTCAAGTGCGCTCGTTTTGCTGTGCGTGTTTACCCGTTAATCAGGCAGGCGACGTTGTCTCGTCGTCCGAATCTATCTCTATTTAAACTAGAACACCCCGACCCGCATCGTTATAATCGCCGGCTTTTTTCCAAAAAGGGGCCAGTTATGTTCGCCGGTTTTGATTATGGGACCTCCAATTGCGCGCTGGGCGTGATTCGTCGCGGAGAAGAGGCGTCATCGGAGGTGAAGTTGCTGGGCCTGGATCGGGACTCGGTGTTGCTGCCTTCCAATCTTTATGCTCTGGATCGCAGTCTGGTATGTGAATATGTCGCCGGGCGCATTGCTGATCCGGACGCCCGTGAATCCTATCTCACCTCCCGCCCTAACGCTGCCGGACAGGCGCAACGCGCCCGCCGCGAGCTGAGCATCGGTTCTGACGAACAAGTGCTGTGCGTCGGCCGGCAGGCGGTGGATCTGCACATCGAAGCGCCGGATGAAGGCTTTTATATCAAGTCTCCCAAATCTTTCCTGGGTTCTGGCGGTCTGAGTCGGCCGCAACTCGACTTCATTGAAGACGTAGTCACCGCCATGATGATATGGGCGAAGTCCCAGGCGGAGGCGAACGCGGGAGCGGAGCTGTCGCAAGCGGTGATCGGTCGTCCGGTGAATTATCAAGGAGCGGATAGCGACGCGGCGAACCGGCAGGCCATGGAAATCATGACCTCCGCGGCGCAGCGGGCGGGATTCAAAGACTTTGAATTCATGTATGAGCCTCTTGCTGCGGGCGTTAACTTCGAAAGTCGCATGCAGCAGGATCAAGTGCTGCTAGTCGTCGATATCGGCGGCGGCACCACCGACTGCTCCATGGTGAGAATGGGGCCGTCGCACCGCAATAACGACAATCGCAGCGATGATTTCCTGGCGCACTGCGGCCAGCGCACCGGCGGAAATGATCTGGATATCTACCTGACATACAAAGGCCTGATGCCGTTGTTTGGTCTGGGAACCGATAAAAAATCCGGTCTCACCATGCCCACGCAGCCGTTCTGGAGCGCCATCGAAATCAACAATGTGCGCACTCAGGCGGAATTCAGCGCCTGGCAGACCCGCGATGACATCGCGCAGCTATGCCGCGACGCCAAACGCCCGGAGTTATTGAACCGTCTGTTGCTGCTGCAGGAAGGCCGCAAGAGCTATCAGTTGGTGCGCAGCGGAGAGCAGGCCAAGATCGAGCTGTCAGACGCAGACGCCCATGAGGTGAATCTCGACTACATCGAAAAAGGCCTCAGCCAGCCTTTGGATCGCGCGATGCTGGGCGAAGCGATTCAAAATCCGCTCAACCGGATTATCGACATCGTGCGCGAGGCGCTGAAACTGGCGCAGTGTCGCCCGGACCTGGTATACCTCACCGGCGGCAGCGGCAAATCCCCGGTTATCCGCGCCGCGCTTGAGCAGGAACTCGGCGAAATTCCCGTCGTGGACGGCGACTTTTTCGGCAGCGTCGCGGCGGGGTTGACCCAATGGGCCGCTAAAATCTACCGATAACAGGCTGCCGATAAAGGCGTTAACAAAGGTCGCAAAGTAAGGAAACAAAATGGAGCGAGTGATCAAGAAACTAACGTTAGGATTGTTTGGGTTTTGGTTGCTCGCTTTGCTAAAGAATAACAGGTAAATGGCGATTGGTTATCGGCATATAAAAGTCAGAAGTAGCATCCTATCTATGTTAATCATAATAAGGCGGCAATTTTCCAGCGAGTAACTTTATTAACTCGCGTTTTTTAAACCCTAAGTAATCATGATGACCACTTCCTGTTTTATTGTCTGCAAAAATTTCGGCCTCATCAGGGTTGGACTGCTTATGCCGGCTTATTAGAAACTCTTCATATTCCCTTTTGATTTGAGCAACTTTCATATTTTCCCAATATGAATCATCTGAACTCTTTTTCTTCTTCATTGCTGGCCCCCGACATAAGCGTGATGATTTAGCTTGGTTATAGCTCTATGTCTCGAGTCAGACAAGGCGGTGCAGTGCTATAACTTTAAAGGGCGTCTCGATTATGTCCAAGTTAGCCTGATGGCTCAGGGGGAGGGCAACTGTAACTTGATCAGTTCAGGAAGGGGTTGTCGTGCAGTTTCGAATAGGATAAGTAGGTTATTTCAACAATGTTCAATTTACGGGGGAGAAATTTCCAAACACCCGCTTTTTACTTAGAGTCGCGCTGCTAAGACTGGCGGGCGCTTGGCTCATTTTGGGCTATCTTCCTGTGATAGTTCGTCATCCTTGCATTCCCTTTTTTATTCCGCTTCTACCTGCATGTAGTCGATATAAGCGTTGAGTCCGTCTTCCGCTTCTTGCTGCGAAGCGTAGGGGCCGATGGGAATTTGTTCGCGGGTCAGGTAGAACCACTCGCCGTTTTCGATATAAAAACGATCTGAGCGATCGTAGCTGGGACGCTGAAGCGCGTCGTCGGTGCGTGTCATTTGGTTCATGTCTACTCAATAAGAAACTGCTGTTAGAACCGGAAAGGCGAAAAATTATACACATTTACACTTTGTTACAAAAGAGTGAAATGCCTCGCCCTTCTAAGACTTTCAGCGAATACCCCTCATTTTGACTAGGGTATTCCCTAGGGACGGAGTCATTTTGGGGCTCAGATAGGGCGCCGGTCGATTAACTAGAGTGACTTCTTTGAACTCCCAGTCTCCGACCGGCGCATCGTTCGTCGTAATACCTTGTGTTCCTGGCGATATCAGCGTACGCGGCCGTTCTTCCAGGCTTTCAACAGCTCGTCGTAAGATGCCGTAACGCCCTTGGGTTTTTCATTGGATAGTTTGGGCTTGGGCGCGCCGGGTTGGCGCAGCCAGTAGTCTGCGCCCTTGACCTCACTGGCGTCCGCGATTTTGGGCGCGCAGGACTGCAGCTCCATGTTTCTCTGAATAACCGCCATCGCCCGATCCTGCCTTTCCGCCAAAGTGTCCAGCGCCTGCTGCGGGGTTTTCTTGCCGGTGATGGCGTCCGCCAGCGTCGGCCACCAGTAGCGCGATAGCTTGGGGTAGTCCGGGACGTTGACGCCGGTGGGCGTCCAGGCTTTGCGGGCGGGACTCAAGTAGAACTCCACCAGTCCGCCCAGTTTGGGAGCGGCTTTTTGCATGGCGGCGGATCTCAAGTCGGATTCGCGAATCGGCGTCAGGCCCACCAGAGTTTTCTTCAGGGATACGGTTTTGGCCACGGTGAACTGCGCATACAGCCAGACCGCTTTTTGTCGGGTTGGGCTCATGTTTTTAGGGATGGTCCAGGAACCGGCGTCCTGATAACCCAGCTTCATCCCTTCCTGCCAATAGGCTCCGTGAGGCGAGGGCGCCATACGCCATTTTGGCGTGCCGTCGCTGTTCACCACTGGCAGCCCGGGTTTGGTCATGTCCGAAGTGAAGGCGGTGTACCAGAAAATCTGCTGGGCGATGTGGCCCTGCGCGGGAACGGAGCCAGCTTCACTGAAGTCCATTTTGATAGCTTCCGGCGGCGCATATTTCTTCAACCAGTCGATATATTTCTCCAGGGAGTACACGGCGGCGGGGCTGTTGGTGGCGCCGCCGCGATCCATACTGGAGCCCACCGGGTGGCAACCTTCGATGCGGATGCCCCATTCATCTACGGGCTTGCCGTTGGGCAGCCCCGGGTCTCCCGCGCCGGCCATGGAAAACCAAGCGTCGGTGAAGCGCCAGCCCAAAGACGGATCGCGCTTGCCGTAATCCATGTGTCCGTAAACCCGTTCGCCATCGATGTGTTTGACCTTGTTGGTGAAGAAGTCGGCGATGTCCTCATAGGCGGACCAGTTGATCGGCACCCCGAGTTCGTAACCGTAAATCTCTTTGAACTTCTTCTTCAGATCCGGGCGTTGGAACCAGTCGTAGCGAAACCAGTAAAGGTTGGCGAACTGTTGATCGGGAAGCTGATAGATCTTGCCGTCGAGCCCGGTCACGAAGCTGACGCCGATAAAGTCGTTGATGTCCAGAGTGGGCAAGGTGACGTCTTTGCCTTCCCCTTGCATGAAATCGCTCAAAGCGAGAATACGCCCGGAGCGGGAGTGATTGCCGATCAGGTCGGAGTCGCTGATGAAGGCGTCATAACGGTGTTGGTCGCCAATGAACTGCACCCAAAGGCGGTCAATGACTGTGCCTTCCGGCTGCAATTCATGGTTGATCTTAATCCCGGTCAGTTCGTTGAACGCCTTCGCCAACACTTGGGATTCATATTCGTGGGTTTTAATGGTTTCCGACAGTACGTTCAGTTCGAGTCCCTGATAAGGCGCGGCGGTGTGGATAAACCAGGCCAGCTCTTCGATTTGCTGATCCCGGTTGATGGAGGAGTCCTTGAACTCGCTGTCCACCCATTTTTCCACCTGCGCGCGTTTTTGCGGCGTCAGCCTGTCGGCATAGGGGCCGGCGGCTGCGTCGGCGGTATGCAGCGCCGCAGCAAGAGTGAGAGAAAGCATAGAGACGCTGAAAGTGTTTTTTATTGTGATCATAACTACTCAACCTGTCTTCGTATTTGTTCGTTTTTATTTGAGAAAGGAAAGCGATACAGCCGGCATTCGAAATATGACGCCAATTGCAATGGATAAAATTTATACACAAAATGCCGTAATTTAAATGGCTGGCGCTGAATTATTTGTAATTATTCGTATGTGAATAAGCTAAGTGGGTGCGATGAATGGATTTTCTAAAACGAAAAATTTGGAAAAATGGCGTTTTTGTGCGCAATGTGTATAATCCAACGCCCTTTTTTTATCGGTCTCGCCTTTCTGGTGAAGGCCGCTCCGCTTCTGATCGTTCGTGGAACAAATATGTTGTTACTTTCAAAAAAACATGACTGGCTGGGAAATGTGCGCGCCGATCTGCTGGCCGGACTGGTGGTTGCGCTGGCGCTGATTCCTGAAGCGATTGCGTTTTCCATTATCGCTGGCGTTGACCCCAAAGTAGGGCTGTACGCGTCTTTCTGTATCGCCATGACTATCGCTATCGTCGGCGGCAGACCCGGTATGATCTCCGCCGCCACCGGCGCCATGGCGTTGCTGATGGTGGATCTGGTGAAAGTTCATGGCCTGCAGTACCTGCTTGCAGCCACCTTGCTGACCGGCGTATTGCAGATACTGGCCGGGTATCTGAAACTAGGCCAGTTGATGAGCTTTGTCTCACGCTCGGTGGTGACGGGCTTCGTCAATGCGCTGGCGATTCTTATTTTTGTATCGCAATTGCCGGAGCTGACCAACGTCACCTGGCACGTATACGCCATGACCGGGGCGGGACTGGCTATCATTTATCTGTTCCCCCATGTGCCGGTGATTGGTAAGACCCTGCCGTCGCCATTGGTCTGCATTCTGTCCATGACCGCGGTGGCGGTGCTATTTGATCTGGACATCCGTACGGTAGGCGATATGGGCAAACTGCCGGATACGCTGCCAATCTTTCTGTTCCCCGACGTACCCTTGAACTTTGAAACGCTGGCGATCATTTTCCCGTTTTCCGCACCCATGGCGGTGGTGGGATTGTTGGAATCTTTGATGACGGCGACTATCGTTGACGACCTGACCGACACAAAGAGCGAAAGAAACCGTGAATGTAAGGGGCAGGGCATCGCCAATATCGTCGCAGGGCTGTTTGGCGGCATGGCTGGGTGCGCCATGATCGGTCAGTCGGTGATAAACGTTAAATCCGGCGGTCGCGGCAGGCTATCCACTTTCGTAGCGGGCTTTTTTCTGCTGGTGATGATCGCTTTCCTGGGGCCTTGGTTGTCGCGTATACCCATGGCGGCCTTGGTGGCGGTCATGATCATGGTGTCTATCGGTACTTTCAGCTGGGACTCCATCATTAATCTGAAGAAGCATCCGCTCTCCACCAACATCGTGATGATTTCTACCGTTGCCATGGTCATCGCGACTCATAACCTCGCTTACGGCGTTTTTCTCGGTGTGTTGCTGGCGGCGTTGTTCTTCGCCAATAAAGTCAGCCACTTCATGTATGTCGAATCCGCCCTGAGTGAAGATGGCGCCCAACGCACCTATCGGGTGGTGGGGCAGGTGTTCTTCAATTCATCCGACAAATTTGTCGCCAACTTTGATTTCAAGGAAGTCGTGGACAAAGTGGTCATCGACCTGCATCGCGCGCACTTCTGGGATATCTCCGCCGTTTCTGCGTTGGATAAAGTAGTGATAAAGTTCCGCCGGGAAGGGGCGGATGTCGAGTTGATCGGCCTGAACGAGGCCAGCGAGACAATTGTTGACCGCTTCGGCGTGCACGATAAGCCCGAAGAGATCGAGAAAATCATGGGAGGTCATTAATGGATAACAATAACAAGACGGTGTTGGCCTGTATCGACGGCTCCAACTTCAGTCGCGCCGTTTGCGATTACGCCGCCTGGATTGCGCAGCGTGTCGGCGCGTCCTTGAAGCTGTTGCACAACATCGAACATCGCGAAGCGCCCGCCGTGTCGGATCTGACTGGCAGCATTGGTCTGGGCAGCAGAGAGAAACTCCTGGCGGAGCTGACCGACCTGGAGCAGCGTCGCAGCAAGATTTTGTTGCAGGAAGGCAAACTGATGCTGGAGGCGGCGAAAGAAAGAGTGATCGCCGCTGGCGTCAGCGATCCCATCGTCAACCAGCGTCACGGCGGTCTCACCGAGGCGCTGATTGAGCTGGAGGACGATATCGGGGTGCTGGTGATGGGCATTCGCGGCGAAGAGCATGAGAGTCAGGCGGGCCGCGTTGGCGCGCATCTGGAAACCATTATTCGCTCCCTGCATCGTCCGGTCCTGGTGGTGAATGGCGAATTCAGCGCGCCTCAGCGCATTATGCTGGCCTATGACGGCAGCGAAGCCGCTGGCAAGGCCCTGAATATGGTGGCGGAAAGCCCGTTATACAAAGACCTGCGTTGCCATGTCGTGCATGTCAGTCGCGACGGCAAGGCCAATGAGCAGGTGCTGGAGCAGGCGGCGCAACGTTTGCGGAACGCTGGCGTTGATGTCGTCACGGCCAAACTGACTGGCGCGGTGGAGCAGGAATTATGCGACTACCAGCGTCAGCACGATATCGATTTGACTGTCATGGGCGCTTACAGCCATACCCGTCTGCGTGAACTGCTGCTCGGCAGCTTCACCGCCAAGATGCTGACAATGACGCAAAAGCCATTGTTATTGCTGCGCTAGGATTTCCTGGAGAAACAGGGATAGTTTGAACAGGATGATTTAAGAAAGAGGGAAGGCGTCCGCCTGTGCGGCGGACGCGAACTTTCTGACCCGCCGTCTAGATACGCTTTGGTAAAACGTCTTTCAGCTTGTCGTGCATATCGCGCAAGGCCTTTTCTGTGGTGGCCCAGTCGATACAGGCGTCGGTGATGGAGACGCCATATTGCAGATCCGCCAGATCGGCGGGGATTGGCTGATTGCCGAAATGGATATTGCTTTCCACCATCACGCCCACGATAGACTTGTTGCCTTCCATGATCTGATGAGTGATGTCCTGCATGACCAGCGGCTGCAGTGACGCGTCCTTGTTGGAGTTGGCGTGGCTGCAATCCACCATGATGGCTTCGCGCAGTTTGGCTTTCTGCAGTTCCTTCTCGCACAGTGCGACGCTGACGGAGTCGTAGTTCGGCTTACCGCCGCCGCCGCGCAGCACCACGTGACCATAAGCGTTGCCTTTGGTGCGGATGATGGCGACTTGTCCTTCCCGGTTGATGCCCAGGAAGGAATGCGGATGCGAGACGGAGCTCATGGCGTTAACCGCCACAGTGAGGCTGCCGTCGGTGCCGTTCTTGAAGCCGATAGGCATGGACAGGCCGCTGCTCATCTCACGGTGAGTCTGAGACTCAGTGGTTCTGGCGCCGATGGCGGACCAGGAGATGGTGTCCTGCAGGTATTGCGGAGAAATCGGGTCCAACGCTTCCGTCGCGGTAGGCAGGCCCATTTCCGCCAGCTCCACCAGCAGTTGCCGTCCCAGGTGCAGGCCTTTCTCAATTTCGAAGGAATCATCCAGGTTGGGGTCGTTGATCAATCCTTTCCAACCGATGGTGGTGCGCGGTTTTTCGAAATACACGCGCATAACCAGATAGAGAGTGTCCTTTAATTCGTCCGATAACGTTTTAAGTTTCTGCGCATACTCTTTGGCGGCCGCCACGTCGTGAATCGAGCAGGGCCCGACCACTACGAACAGACGGTGATCCTTGCGATCAAGAATATTGCGGATGGTTTCGCGACCCTCGATTACGGTTTGACCCGCTTGTTCGGACAGAGGGATGTCGCTCTTAAGCTGGTCAGGAGTAATGAGAATCTCCTGACTGTTTACATTTACGTTTTCAATCTGATTTAAGGACATGCTTGATCCCTACTTGATTTCCCGTGTCAGCACTCCAGGCGTCAGGCGAACTTCGCTTATGGGAAAAAGAGTTCGTCAGGTCCCCGATGGCGCTGGTTTGATTTGATCCCGCCGGCGAACCCCGCGGCGCGGCCGGGCCCGGGCAGGACAAGAAGAATAGCAAGCTTGCCGGCGTTAGCCTATAGATGAATCGAGGAAATTCAGCGCGCAGAGGGAGTTTGCGGGCGGTTTAGCCGCGGAATGGGAACCCGGAGACGGAATTTTCCGTCTCCGGTAGGGTCGGCGTTAGCCGACTATAGGCAACACTGGGGCAAATAGGGGAATTCGTCCAATGGACGTCTGTCCCTGCGCCGGTCAGTGCTGCGACGCTCAAGGTTTTTGATCCTGGGCGCGTTCGATCCCGGTTGGTTGCGACGCTCTCTGCGGCGGCGATCTTCGCAAAGGTTATACATCGAGTCCTCCTTGTTATTCACTGCTGTTCGGTCTTGCGGACTCTGCTTTAAAGCATAACAGTATTACGTTTGTGAGGTCATATTGATTGGTCATAAGAGGGGTCTGTACAGAATTGGCGGTTATAGGCGACGCGCATGAAATATCTGTCAGGCGCGACCCGTCCGCGACAAATCCGACTATACTTTTAGAGTCGTCCGGACATTTTTAACCTCGCGTTTTTATTCCCCTCTAACACCGGACCGCTTCGGCCCGGATCTCGCTGATGCGGCTGTCTTGAAAAGATGGGTTGCGTGCAAAAGGTACATGATGGAGCAAGCTGAAGTTACAGTAGAAGCCCTTTCCGCGGCCTTGGTCAGACTGGAGCTTCCAGAGACGAAAGAAATCTTTTCTTTTCTTGGCGACACCGCCGCGCCGCCGCAAATCGACAGAGAGCGCCATGAGGTGGCGGACAAGCTGGCCAGCGTCAGCCGGGAGAAGCAGGAAAACCTCAAAGGCGTGGTGCTGGCGCTCAATAAAGAACTTGGCGGATTGGACAGAACGCTGGTCAACTGCCTTACTTTCATCGACCGCGCGGCGGAGCGCTGGGAAAACGCCAGCCCCCTGGACCCATTCGTAAAGAAGACGCTGCTGCGTCGTAAATACATATTCGCCGCCTTGCTGCTGGATCAGCCGGAATTCGTCATCAACGAAGAGCACCCGGTGGCGCGCCTGCTGGCGTTGGTGGAAAAGCTGTTCATGGGATGGGAAGAGGGCGGAGGCCAACCGCCGCCCTTTGTAATGAAGTCCCTTTCAGCGCTGACGCATCTGCTGGATGACGACAACTGCCTCAGCTCCGACGAGCAGCGTCGCGCGTACGACGCCTTGATGGCGGAGTGGCAGCGGGAAAGTCAGCGCCGTCATCAATTGGAAAAGCGCCTGATTGAAACTGAATTGGGGCTCGATAATGCCTGGTATATCCACCAGAAGGCCGCGATGGCGGTGAATCAATCAGCAGAGGGGGTAGAGCTGCCGGAAGTGGTGGTGCAGTTCATGAAAGGGCCCTGGCTCGACTCCATGCGTCTTGTGCTGTTGCAGGAAGGCGAAAGCAGCAAACACTATTCGATCATGCGTAAGCTGTGCGATCGCATTGTGTTCACATTTCGCGGCGATCACACGGCCGCCAGCCAGCAGAAGTTATACACCTTCGCAGGATTGATCGTAGAGGAGCTGGAGAAACATCTGGTGAGCCTGAGCCACAATCCCAACGATGCGGAGCAGACCCTGGCCTGGCTGGAGGATATCCTGATGAGCATCGTCAAAGGTCAGGATGTGGAGCGGGTGATGTTCACGCCGGCTCCCACGGAGCTGGATGAGGTCAGAGATCAGTTGCAGATTGACGAACTGGCGCTCACGGAATTGCGCGGGGGCTGGTTCAACCGGTTCGACAAAGTATGCAAGTTTCTGGTCTATCTGCCGGGGCAGAAAGTGGTGGTTTGGGGCGACTATAACGGCAGAAAAACGTCGATGGAGCCCATAGAGGATTTGATCAAAGACAAGAATGAAGGACGCCTGCAGGCGTTCGATGGCTCGACGCGCATTCAGCAAGTGTTTTATGAGCTGGCCAGGGAGTATATTGTCTGGGATCGGGCGCAGCGTTTGCGTCAGCAAAGTTTGCTGGCGAAGGAAAAGGCGCTGCGTAAGGCGGCGCAGGAAAAAGCGGAAGCTGAAGCCAAGGCGATCATCGCTGCGCGGGAAGAAGCCGCCAGAAAGCTGGAGCAGGAACGCCTGGAGGCGGAGCAGGAGTTGCTCCGGCGGGAGTTGGAAGAGCAGGAAAGAAAAGCCCTGGAGAGACGTCAGCAGGCGCGTAATGCGATAGACGGCCTCAAAGTGGGGGGCTGGGTGCAGTTGCAGAAGGGAGGCGAACCTGTGCGCTGTAAGCTGGGCGTACGTTTGAACGCCACGGACAAGCTGATATTTGTAGATGATTTCGGGATGAAAATAACAGAAATGAAACGTGATGAGGTTGTGGACCACATTCTCGACGGGCTTTTTGAAGTGTTGGGAGCGGGTGTGGAAATGGAAGAAAGGTTGTCCCGCGCCTTGGGCAGAATAGGCATTGCGAAGAGGTGACGTATGTCGGTGAAAGAAAACCCCCTGGACGATAACCAGCGCACGGAGCCGCGTCTGCCGCACAATGAAGTGATTTATGTGGAGATCATGACCCCTGGCGCGGTGGAAAGCGACGATCTCAATCCGGCGGTGCGGGCGACCGAGACGGTGGATATCTCCGCCAACGGGCTGCAAGTGCGTATTCCAGAGGCGCTGCGAGTCGGGGCCATCTTGCAGATATGCATCCTGCGGGAGAAAACCGGCGACAAGTTTCATCTTACCGCCGAAGTGAAGTGGCGCAAACGCCTGCCAGGAACTTATGGATATATGACCGGATTGGCGTTGTTTGAGTCCGAAGAGACCTCCATCGTCGAGTGGAAATTGGCGGTGTCAGCCATGTTTTCCGATGAGGACGCCGACCACGCGGATCACGTCACCCACTGAGGATTTGTAATCCTCGGGGTGACGGAATGATTATGGCGTGGTCGCCGGGAGAGGGCGATGCGCAGAAGGCGTCAGATGCCCTCCATCGGCTCGAAGCCGCCGTCGCCCTGCAGAATGGATTCCAGCTCCTCAATGGAAGGCTCGCTGCGTGTCGGCGCCTGCTGCAGGTCTGACAGGAATACGATAGCGTCCTGCACAGTCTGGTAGGCGATCTCCTCCATGGGCACGTGTCCTACCCCGGGATAGCTGATGAACTTGATGTTTCTGACGTCCCCGCGCCAGCGCTCCGCCAGTTTTATGGGAACCCAACGATCCGCTTCTCCCCACATCAATAGCGTCGGCGAGCGAATGTCCGCGAAGGGAAGGTTGCGTTGCTCCGCCGCGGCTTCTTTCATGATGCGCATGGTGCGCACGTAAATCTTCCTGGCGCCGGGGCGCTGGGACATGTGTACGTATCGATAGAGATTGTCCTGGCTGATGCGCTTGGGATCGCCATAAACCTGCTCCACATTGCGCGTCACTAATATGGGCGGTTGCACATAGTTGGCCAGTGTTCCCACCACCGGCATGGTGGCCAGATCGAATACTCCTGGCGTGTGTTCCTGCGGGTAGCCTACCGGGTCAATCAGAATGAGCTTTTCCACCTGTTCTGGATGCTCCGCGGCATAGCGGGCGGAAAGATAGCCGCCAAAGGAGTTGCCCGCCAGACTAAATCGGGTTAGCTCCAGTTGTCTGATGAACTTGCTGAAACGGATGTAAACGTAATCTTCATCGAAGTCGTCGGCGTCTTCCGGCCCTCCGGTCAGGCCATAACCGGGAAGATCCAGAGCGATGACGCGGTAGTTCTTGCGCAACTCCTCAATCCATCCTTCCCAAGTATGTAACGACGACATGATGCCGTGCAGCAACACAATAGTCGGACCTTCGCCGACGTCGCGATAGTGGATCTGCAGGTCGTCCACTTCCATGAAGCGGGAGTCTTTATCCGCGTATTGCTTCTTTAACTCTTTCAGGGGAATGTCTGCGACGCCCAGGGCGTTGGCGAGAGTGGGACTGGCTTTGAGAGACGGCTTGAGGCCAGCGCAGCCACTGAGCCCGACGACGAATAGAAGGCAGAACGACAGTAAGAGCTTCCTGTTCATATGCGGCTGAAATACTCCTGGTGTGGATTTTGTTTTTATATGCGTTGCGCGGTGGGAGCGTCATGTCCCGAGATAACAAAAGGTTACATTAACCCTAATGTCGGACTCATACAGTGACGTGGTGCTGAAAACCAATACGCGCCTGTGGGATAAGGGCCTTGGAGAAAGCTGACGAAGAGAGGTTAAGAAAAGGGGAGACGTTTAAATAAGGAGCCGGCATGATCCGGCTCCCCGGTATTGCAGTCAGCAGCGATAGCTTATTCGCCGCCTCTGGCGGTAATGTTGAAGCCGCCGTCCACGTACATGATTTCACCGGTCACGCCGCTGGCCAGATCAGAGCACAGGAACAGCGCGGCGTTGCCCACTTCTTCAATGGTCACGTTGCGACGCAGCGGGGTCTGCTTCTCGTTTTCCTGCAGCATCTTACGGAAGTCCTTGATGCCGGACGCCGCCAGAGTGCGGATGGGACCTGCGGAAATCGCGTTGACGCGAGTGCCTTCCGGCCCCAGGCTGCACGCCATGTAACGGGTGTTGGCTTCCAGGCTGGCTTTGGCCAGACCCATTACGTTGTAGTTGGGGATAACGCGCTCTGCGCCCAGATAGGTCAGAGTGAGCAGGCTGCCGTTGCGGCCTTTCATCATTTCGCGGGCGCCTTTCGCCAACGCGACGAAGCTGTAGGAGCTGATGTCGTGGGCGATGCGGAAGCCTTCGCGAGTGGTGGCGTCCACGTAGTTGCCGTCAAGCTCGTGGCCTGGCGCGTAACCGACGGAGTGCACCAGAATGTCGACGCCGTCCCAATGCTGGCCGAGGTCTTTGAACAGTTGTTCGATTTCAGCGTCGCTGCTTACGTCGCAGGGAAATGTCAGCTTGGAGTCGTATTCCGCGGCGAAACCTTCCACCCGGCCCTTGAGCTTATCGTTCTGGTAGGTCAGGGCGATTTCAGCGCCTTCCCGATGGAAAGCGTCAGCAATACCTTTGGCGATGGATAATTTACTTGCAACACCGACGATCAGTGCTTTTTTTCCGCTTAGTAATCCCATTTTTCTATCCTGTAGTTATCTTCAGAGAGACCTTCAAGCTGTTTATGAATAAACGGCCGATGATTGTATTTACTTAAGCTAACATCCAAAACTTATTGTCGGCTGAAACATTAAATATTTTCTTACTAATCACGGCGACGCTTCTATGAGTCTTTAGTATGACAGAAAAAGGCGCGCCGTGGCCCGTCCCGCAACGCCCCGGGAGAATTTAACGGGACGAGGGAGGGCGCGCTGGTATGAGATGTAGCCGCTTTGTATTAATAAAAAGCAGTTTCCAATAATTTGCGTGTGTAGGGCTGCGTCGGATTGGCGTAAATGGCGTCGCAGTCGCCGGCTTCCACCAACTCACCGCCCTGCATGACCACGATACGGTGGCAAAGGGCTTTCACGACTCGCAGATCATGACTGATGAACAAGTAACTGAGATGATGCTCTTTCTGCAGTCGCTGCAACAGCTCGATGACCTGCTGCTGGATGGTGCGGTCCAGAGAAGAGGTGGGTTCGTCGAGAATCAGCAGCTTGGGTTTCAGCACCAGCGCGCGGGCGATGGCGATACGTTGCCGCTGTCCACCGGAAAATTCATTGGGATAGCGATAGCGCCATTCCGGATCAAGCTCCACTTCCCGCATCGCCTCAATCACGCTTTGCTCGCGGCTGGCGGCGTCGCCGATTTTATGGATTTCCAATCCCTCGCTGATAATCTCCTCGATAGTCAACCTAGGGCTGAGAGAGCCGAAAGGGTCCTGGAAAATAACCTGGATCTCCCGACGGAGCGGCTTCAGGGATTTGCTGTCCAGCAGGTCTATACGCTGACCGTTGTAATTGATGACGCCTTCGCTGTTTTCCAGGCGCAAGATACTGCGCCCCAGCGTGGACTTGCCCGAGCCGCTTTCGCCTACCAGTCCGACGGATTCTCCGGGCAATATGCTCAGGCTGATATTGTTCACGGCTTTGATGTGGTCCACCGTGCGCTGGAAGACGCCTTTTTTAATCGGGAACCAGCATTTCAGTTCTTTTACTTCCAAGATGGGTGTCTTATCTTTTGCGATTTGGGGGGGCGTTCCATGAGGCTCCGCCTCAATCAGCTTTTTCGTATAAGGGTGAGAAGGATTGGAGAATAGCGCCTGAGTTTCTCCCTGTTCGACAACATTGCCTTTTTCCATGACAACAACATAGTCAGAAAGCTTCCTCACAATGTGCAGGTCGTGAGTAATAAACAGGACGGACATATTCATCTCTGCCTGCAGCTCACGGATCAAATCCAGAATTTGCGCCTGTATGGTAACGTCCAGCGCCGTAGTTGGTTCATCGGCGATCAATAATTTGGGCTTGTTGACCAGCGCCATGGCGATCATTACGCGCTGTCTTTCCCCGCCAGAAAGCTGATGCGGATACGCATTGAGTTTTTGTTCCGGATTGCGGATGCCGACTTTATTGAGCCAATCCAGCGCGAGCTCCATGCACTGCTTTTTGGTCAATCCCTGGTGTCTTTCAATGGTTTCCGAAATCTGCCGATGAATCTTATGCAGTGGGTTGAGAGAGGTCAGCGGCTCTTGAAAGATCACGCTTATCTCATGGCCGCGCACTTGTCGCATTCGAGACTCCGGCGCGCTGATCAGGTCTTCTCCTTGCCAGAGAATCTTGCCGCTTTTGAATTTGAGAGGAGGGGAGTTCAGGAGCTTGAGTATCGACAATGAGCTAACGGACTTGCCGGAACCGCTTTCGCCTACTAGCGCCACAGTCTGTCCCGCTTTGATATCAAAGCTGACGCCATGGACCACCTGATTTTCTTTGCCTCCCTGGGCAAAGCTAAGAGTCAGGTCTTGCATGCTTAAAATTTTATCCATGAGACTCTCTCAGTTAGTAGCTGGTGCGTGGGTCAAGGGCGTCTCTGACAGCCTCTCCAATAAAGACCAATAAGCCCATAAGTAGCGCGAGAACAACGAAGGCCGTGATGCCCAGCCAGGGGGCCTGTAAATTAGCTTTGCCCTGAGCCAATAACTCGCCTAAAGAGGGGGAGCCGGCTGGAAGGCCGAAACCCAGGAAGTCGAGCGTAGTGAGCGTTTCCACCGAGCCTGATAGTATGAACGGCATAAATGTCAGCGTGGCCACCATTGCGTTAGGTAAGATATGTTTGAACATGATTCTCCTGTCGCCCATGCCCATTGCTCTTGCTGCGGTGACGTACTCAAAGTTCCTGCCACGTAAAAATTCTGCTCGTACCGCGCCAACGAACCCCATCCATGTGAAGAGAAGAATGAAACCGAGCAATACCCAGAAAGTAGGCTCAATGATGCTGGCCAGAATAATCAGGAGAAACAGCGTTGGCATACTCGCCCAGATTTCGATAAAGCGTTGGAAAAACAAGTCTATCTTGCCGCCGTAATATCCTTGCATCGCCCCCGCGATTACTCCAATGATGGCGGAGATAATGGTTAGGCTAAAACCAAATAAGACAGATATTCTGAATCCATAAATCACCCGGGCTAATACATCTCGCCCCTGATCATCGGTTCCTAACAAGTTTTTTGTGCTTGGAGCGCTTGGAGCGGGAGAATCCAGATCATAGATGATTGTTTTATAGCTGTATGGAACCAGCGGCCAAATCATCCACCCTTTATCGTCAATCAGCTTGGCGACATATGGGTCTTTATAGTCCGCTTCGAACTCGAATTCTCCACCGAACTCTGTTTCCAGATAGGTGTTCCAAATTGGGAGGTAATAACTGTCGTCATACTTCACGAGAATAGGTTTGTCATTCGCGACAAGTTCTGCGAATAGACAGAATAGGAATATGAACAGAAAGAGCCAAAGTGAGTAAAAGCCCATTCGATGAGATTTGAATGCTTGCCAGCGCCGCGCACTTTTATTGCTGAGCTTGAATGACGCCATTAGCTAGCCCCTTTTCTCGAAGTCAATTCTGGGGTCAACCCAGGTATAAGTAAGGTCGGATATCAGTGATATTAGAAGCCCCATTAAAGTGAAGATATAGAGAGTGCTGAATACAATGGGGTAATCGCGTTGGGTAATTGCTTCAAAGCCCAAGAGTCCGATTCCTTCAAGAGAGAAGATCACTTCAATAATGATTGAGCCGGTGAAAAAAATTCTGATAAATGCGCCGGGAAACCCCGAGATAATGATTAGCATGGCGTTGCGGAATATGTGTTTATAAAGCACTTCCCGCTGAGTGAGCCCCTTTGCCTTGGCGGTCATGACATACTGCTTGTTGATCTCATCCAAAAATGAGTTTTTGGTTAAAAGGGTTAGTGTTGCGAAGCCGCTGATAACCATCGCCAAGACAGGCAGAGTTATATGCCAGAAGTAATCCAGAATCTTATTGGGCCAGGATAAACTGTCCCAGTTTTCGGAAACCAGGCCACGCAGTGGAAACCAGTCAAAGTAGGTGCCGCCAGCAAATAGAATTACCAGCAAGATAGCAAACAGGAAGCCTGGAATTGCGTAGGCGATGGACAGTACGCTGCTGGTCCATCTATCAAATTGATGCCCATTTCTCAGGGCTTTTGAGATGCCAAGGGGAATGGAAATCATGTAAATAAGTAGAGTTGTCCAAAGTCCAAGTGAGATGGTGACTGGCATTCGCTCTATTATAAGGCCAACAACGCTACCGCTTTTGAACAGGCTATCGCCAAAGTCGAACATCACATAGCTTTTCAGCATATTCCAGTAACGTTCGTGGATTGGCTTATCAAACCCGAAGCGCTTCTCTATCTCTGCTATAACCTCAGGGTCTAAACCTCTCGCTCCGCGGTATTGAGAGCTTTCACTGGCTGCTGATCCTACATCCTGTTGGTTAGCGCCAGATATTTTATCCAGTCTGCCTCCTTCAAGTGACATGGCTTGGGCCATGGCTTGATCTACCGGGCCTCCGGGGGCTATCTGGATAATGAAAAAGTTAATGGTGATGATCGCCCAAAGGGTGGGGATCATCAGTAGGAGTCGTCTTATTATGTAAGCGGCCATAGATTAACGCCCAAGTTGCGCTGCTTTGTCTTTGTCAAACCACCAGGTGTCCTGCCCTAAATCGTATTTGGGGCGGGTTTCAGGACGGCTGAATTTGTCCCAATAGGCGATGCGGAAGGCGCTGAGGTGCCATTGTGGAATCATGAGGTACTTCCATAGCAGTACGCGATCCAGCGCATGTCCGTAGACCATCAGTTTGTCTGGGTCTTCCTGGCTTTTTTCTATCCCTTCAACAATCGCATCCACCGCTGGATCTCTAAGGTTGGCGGAGTTCCAGGTGGAATCGACAAAGCTGGAGTGGAACAGGATTTTGAGATCGCTGGAAGGATAGGAGAGGGCGGGATAACGGAACGACACCATGTCGAAGTCATGGGTGCGCACGCGGTTGATGTACTGGCTTGGGTCCACTTGGCGCAGATTCATGATGATGCCGATTTTCTCCAGGTTTCTCCTCAGCGGCGCTGCTGAGCGCTCTGTAGTGGGGCTGTAGCTGAGAAGTTCAAATTCCATTTGTTGGCCGGTTTTGGCGTTGACGGTCTTTCCATCTCTCAGCTCCCAGCCAGCTTCCTTCAATAATTGGAGCGCGATGCGGATATTGTCGCGAATGTAGCCGTCGCCGTTGGTGACGGGCAGCTTGAATGGCTTCTCGAATACTTCCGGCGGAAGCTGGTCTTTTAGCGGATTTAATATTTCCAGCTCTGCTTCGCTGGGAAGCCCTGAGGTGGAGTAAGGCGTATTGGTGAAGTAGCTGGTGGTGCGAACATATTGGCCATAAAAAAGCGCTTTATTCATCCACTCGAAATCGAGCAGATAGCTCAGCGCTTTACGAACGCGACGGTCTTTGAAGATAGGGCGTTCCGTGTTGTAGACGAAGCCGGTTGTGCTCTGAGGGATACTGTGGGCCAACTCTTCTTTTTTGACGAGCTTGTTCTTGATCGCCGGAAAATTGTAGGCTGTCGCCCAGTTTTTGGCTTCACCTTCCTGCCAAAAATCGAATTCGCCGGACTTAAACGCCTCGAATGCAACAGTGGCGTCCCGGTAGTAATCGTAGCGGGTGTAGGTGATGTTGTTGCGGCCCTTGTTGACGGGCAGGTCTTTGCCCCAGTAATCATCCAGCGTTTTCACTACAACATATTGGCCGTAACTGTAATCGCTGATGGTGACGCCGCTGCTGCCCAGGGGAACATCTTTGATAGGGTCGCCGAAATTACGGGAAGCCCAGTAGTGCTCTGGCAGGATTTTGAGACTGAACAAGGAGAACATCTGCTCCCTGTTGGCGTCCTTCATAGAGAACTTGACCTGATGCTCATCCAGAACTTCGATTGAGGTGATGAATGAATAATATTTCTTGAATTGAGGCACGCCCTCATTGGCGAACTTCTCAAAGGAGAATTTGACGTCCTGGGCGGTGATCGGCTTGTGATCCTGGAAGGTCGCCTTGGGATTGATATGGAAAATGATCCAGGAATAATCAGACGCGAACTCAATCTTCTCCGCTATCAACGGATAGTAAACTTCAATTTCGTCCTGTGACGCGATCAGCAGGCTATCGTATAGCTCGTCTGCGCCTGCTCCGGAAGTGCCCCTTTGCGCATAACGGTTAAAGTTGTCGTAGGTGCCGATGGAGTGAAGTCGGATCGTGCCGCCTTTGGGCGCGTCGGGGTTAACGTAATCGAAGTGGGTAAAATCGTCCGGGTACTTGGGTTCGCCCCTGAGCGCGATGCCTTTTGCTGTGATGACCTCCGGCTCTCCATAACATACCAAACTAACGGCGCATAAGAGCAGCAGAACGAAGGATCGAATCATTTCATAGCCTTGTTAAAGGTTAATTTATTGAAAACAAGCAGTTATTGATATTAGCAGTTTAATGCGGGCGTACAAGATGATTGACGGACCGCCGCCGTAAACTGTGATCCACGCGTCCTTGCCGACAAAATCCCTGCGCCCGGTGGGTGGGCGTTCCTGTTTGCATGTTGCTTTGTCCGGCGCGAGGCTTCAAGCGCTTTATATTACGATCCGTTTAGGCTGAGCCGCTCTCTTATCGCTGTCGCGCAACTTGTTGGACGCGCCGCGAGACCCCATAAACGGCTGACTTCCCGTAAAGCGACTACACTTATTCAACGCATGACTTTTACGCATCCTGCGGCGACTTCTACTATTTAATTAAGAGAACCCAGTAGAGCGATCATGGTTTTGGCAAAGACAAAGGCGCCTTTTGGCCTGGACGAATGGCTTGAAGAGTTGGCGCACATGGACGCTGTGGTGATGGGGGCGATCATCAGGCAACTGAACCAGTTGACGGCCTCGGAGGAGTCCTCCGTGGCGCAACTCTCGGATGTGGTGCTGAAGACCCCCGCGCTGACCTCAAAAATAATCAAGCTGGCGAACAGTGCGGTGTATAACCCCAGCAGGGCTCCCATACCCACTGTCAGCCGGGCGATCATGCATATCGGCTTCAATGCGGTAAGGGCGATTTGCGTGTCCTCCATTTTGATGGAGGCGTTGTTGAAGCAGCATCCTCGCGATAGCCTGGTCATGCAAATGGCGCGGTCCTTTCACGCCGCCGTACAGGCTCGCAATCTATGTGATAAAGCGCGAGCGGATGTAAAAGAGGAAGTGTTCGTCGCAACGCTGTTGCTGCACCTGGGAGAAATGCTGATCTGGGGCTACCCTCATCCCGCTGTGGACAAGGCCTATCGCATGTACCAGCAAGGCGTCTCCACGCCGGAACTGGAATCCTTGTTAGGTGTGACCTTCGACCGGCTGACCCGGGAAATGGCCAATGAGTGGGGGCTGGGAGACACGCTGAGCGAAGCTTTGTCGCCCCCGGATGAACCCAGCAGAAAGGCGCAGGCGGTGCGCTTGGGCGAAGACATCTCCATCGCCGTGGAGAAGGGCTGGGACTCTCCAGAAATGCAGGCGGTGTTGAAGCGAGTGTCGGTGTTCAGCAACACGCCCGTCAATACCATCAAGGCCAAGCTGCAAGCCAGTATGGAGGAAGCGGCTGAGTTGTCCAGGGAGTACTCTGATCCGCAGATTTCCAGAATTCTGGAGCAGACCAGCCGGGAGGCGAAGTCCGCTGAACTGGCGTCGGATGAACCTCTGCTACAGCCGGACCCACAGTTTCAGCTGGAAACCTTGCAGCGCATCATGCAAATGATGGCGGGGAAAATCGATACCGGAGTCTTGTTCCAGACGGTGTTGGAAGGTCTCCATCGAGGGGTGGGGTTGGAGAGAGTCGTATTGGCGATTTTCAATCAGCCGCGAACGCAGGTTGGTGCGAAATTCCTGGTGGGGCAAAAAATGATCAACTGGCGCGAGCGGTTCAGATTCGCCTATGACAAGTCGCAGGATAACTTTTTCCACGCTGTCATGAGTTCGCATCAGTCCGCCTGGATTGGCAGCGGCAGCTATGCTTCCCTTAGCAAACTACGCACTCGCAACTTCATCGATATCGTTGGGATGGGGGATTTTTTTATCGGGCCCGTTATCGCCAACGGTAGAGAGGTCGGCTTTCTCTATGCGGATTTAAGAGTCAGCGGGCGACCCATGAGCGAAACTTACTACACGGGGTTCAAGCATTTTGTGCAGCAAACCTGTTTATGTCTGTCGCTGCTGGCGAAGAAATAAGCTCGTAGCGGGCGCTGTTGATTAGACAACTTCTCTTATTTCAGCAATAAAAAAGCCAGCGTTGTCGCTGGCTTTTTAGTCGCTTCGTTTACGTGACCGTTCAGTCCGTAAGCCGCGATATCATCAGTTAATTTGCGTGACGTCCACGTAGATGCTCAGGCGCTGGCCTGGGCGCAGCACGCTTCCCTTGTTGATAGAGTTCCAACGCAGCAGATCGTTGACGCTGACGTTAAAGCGGCTGGCGATGCGGTACAGCGAATCGCCGCTACGAATTTTGTAGCCGATCTTACGAATAACCTGACGATTCTTGATGGAGGGGGAGGACGCCTTGGCGGTTTGCTGCACGCCGGACTTGGTCCAGATAACCAGTGTTTTGCCGGGAGAGAGCACATCGCCGGGCGCCATGCCGTTCCAGCGCGCCAGTTTGCGGACATTGACTTTGTAGTCCTGGGCGATATCCCACAGAGTGTCGCCGGCTTTCACAACGTGCTCCACCTTCGCGGTGCCGTTGCCGCCAACCTGCTTTGACTGTTTGGCTTCCAGACGGTTGTCTGCGCTCAGGCTGTAGAAATCTTCGCCTTCATAAGAGCTGGGAATCAGCAGCTGTTGGCCAACTCTGATCAACGCGCCTTTCAGACGGTTAACTTCCTGCACTACTTCTGGAGTGGTCTTGTGGTGTTTGGCGATAGTGATCAAGGTGTCGCCTTGTCTGACCTTGTAGCGAGTCCAGTTCACCAACTGCTTTTTCGGCGTGTTGGCGTAGGCGTCTTCAAAGACTTTCAGCTGCGGCAAAGGCAGCGCCAGACGGTGCGGGCCCAGCGGCGCAGTCGCCCACTGGTTGTAACCAGGGTTGAGAACGTAAAGGTCGTCAACGTCAATTTGCGCCAGTTTGGCTGCTTGAGCGAGGTCAATTTGCGAATCCAGCTCTACAACCCCGAAGTAAGGCTCATCTGCGATATCCACCAGCGTGACGCCGTTATTGTCCGGGTCCGCCACCACTTTGGCGATGGCCAATAGACGCGGCACGTACATGCTGGTTTCACGGGGCAGACTCAATGACCAGTAATCGGTCGGCAGGCCTTTCGCCTGATTCTTTTTGATCGCCCGCATAACGGTGCCTGCGCCGGAGTTATAAGCCGCCAGCGCCAGCAGCCAGTCGCCGTCGAACATGTCCGACAGTTTCTGCAGATAGGTCAGCGCGGCATCGGTAGATGCGACGATATCGCGACGGCCGTCATACCACCAGTTTTGCTGCAGTCCAAAATGTTTGCCGGTGCTGGGAATGAACTGCCAGATGCCGGATGCGCGTCCGTGAGAATAGGCGAAAGGATCGAAGGCGCTTTCCACCACTGGCAATAACGCCAGCTCGAGCGGCATCTTGCGCTTTTCCGCCTCGTTCACAATGTGATGCAGATACAGGGCGCTACGACCGAAAGTGCGATCAAGATAAGACTGATGACTCGCGTACCACTTCTGTTCTGAGTCGATACGGGGGTTAGTCTGATTAACGAGATCCAGTGCGAAACCAGCGCGGATGCGGTTCCAGATATTGGCGGGCGTTGCGTCCACGCCGCCTTCAATGTCTCCGTCCTCACCCCGGGCGCCTTGTGCGGCCCAAGTCAACTGCTCTTCGGGAGAGAGGTCGTTGAGGTCGAGATATTCGTAATCCGATTGCAGAGAGGGATTCCAAGGGTCCTGTTTGCCTCCCGCCGGCCCTTCGCCGTTTTTACGGGTAGAGGCGTCCGCTTGTTGAGCGGCGCTTTCGTCAGCCAGGGGCTCTCCGCCTTCCTTTGATAGTCCTCTTAATTGCGTACAGGAGACGCAGACTAGTAATGACAACGTGATCGCGAGGCGCGAGATCCAAACCATAACTTCACAACTTTACTTTTGAGCCTGAAAAATGCCAGGGTCGGATTTTAGGTACACATTTTATAGACAGCAAGTTAAAAAATTTTAGAACCGATCCTTCCAGGCGCGAATCGCCGCAAAAGTGTCGGTTGCAGTAGCGCAGGGAGAACCGGATACTTCCTGCGCCATCCGCCGTACTGCGGGGTGTTCCGCCATTAAGAACGGATTGTAGGCGACCTCTTCGCCCAACACGGCAGGCAATGTTGGAACGCCTCGGGCCCGCAAAGACTCACATTGAAGTTTTCTTTTGTTTACCTCGTCCGATTCTGGCATTACGGCCTGAGCGAAACGGAGGTTAGATAACGTATATTCATGAGCGCAATATATATAGGTATTCGCTGGCAGACGTTTCAGTTTGTCCAGGGACTGGCGCATCATCGCCGGGTCGCCTTCGAACAAACGCCCGCAACCGGCGGAAAACAGGGTGTCGCCGCAAAACAGACGCGGCGCGCCAGCGATCTCGCCAAAGTAGGCGATATGGTCCAGGGTATGCCCGGGCGTCTCCAGCACTGCCAGAGAAAAGTCGCCTAACTCCACGCGGTCGCCTTCCTGTAACGGTATGGTGATGGCCTTGATGGCGGAGCGCATGAAGCCGTAAACCGGAACAGCGTAGTTCGCCAGTAGCTCGTTCACGCCGCCGATGTGGTCGTGATGATGATGCGTAATCAGAATGCCTCTCAACGTGAGGCTGTTTTCCGCCAGGTGACGCAAGACGGGCTGCGCGTCGCCGGGGTCCACCACCCAGGCGTCGCCCTGATCGTTTTGAATCGACCAAATGTAGTTATCGTTGAAGGCGGGAATGGGGAGTATTTCGGTCATTCTGAATTACTGACTGCTATGCGTTGATGAAATATTAGAAAACTTGCCGTAGGGCGCTTATCATATTTTGAACTGCCCTTATCATTAACCTGACAGATTGAAGACCATGTTAATAGCATAGCTGCTCGCTGTCTGTTGTTAAGTGGTTTTCAAACGAAAGTAAGTTTTCACAGAGAACTGACCAAGGGGGATGCGTGCGAGGACTGAAAGTTAAAAGCGACATGGAAGCGGAGCGTCTACAGAAGGAATTTGAAACCTGGTTTCAGTCGCCTCTGGGGCAGACCATACTGGCCAATCAACGCCAGACGGTAGAACATAGCATCGGGCGCTTCTTCGGCTATCACCAGCTGGAGTTACTGGTCAGTCATGAGTTGCCGGTAGGGCAGTCCAGCCTGCTTGGACACCGTATCATCTCCGTTCCCCGCTGGGAGAAAGAGCTGCCCGAGGGCTCTCTGGTGTGTCATTCCCATGAGTTGCCGCTGGAAAGCGACAGCATTGATCTGGTCATTCTGCACCATACGCTTGATGTAGCCGCGCGGCCGCACCAGTCCTTGCGCGAGGCGGCGCGCGTACTGCGCTCAGGCGGCCATATGGTGATCATTGGCTTTAACCCGCTTAGCGCATGGGGATTGCGTCGGGCGATATTCAGAAGTCCGAAAGCGCCCTGGTCCGGACGTTTTCTGACCTCTTCGCGTCTGGAGGACTGGTTGAGTCTGCTGGACTTCCGCCTTAAAGACGTACACTACCGTTTCTATGCGCCACCGGTCACTAACCTGCAATGGTTGAGTCGCCTTGCGTTTCTTGATAAGTTCGGCGCACGTTTCCGGCTGCCCCTGGGAGCTTATTACACTATCGTTGCTCAAAAACGAGTGGGATGCGTGATTCCGCTGCGGCCCCAATGGCGTCGCTCGCGTGTCGCGGGGGCGGCTGTGGTCCACCAATTTACGCCCTACAGGCCGTACAAAAAGAATGAAGACAGTTGAAATTTATACCGACGGCGCCTGCAAGAAGAACCCCGGGCCCGGCGGTTGGGGAGCAATCCTGATATACGGAAAGAATAAAAAGGAGATATTCGGGGGAGAGCTCGACACCACCAACAATCGCATGGAGCTGATGGCGGCGATCAAGGCGCTGCGCGCGTTGAAGCAAGGCTGCAAAGTCGAGCTCTATACGGATTCGCAATATGTGCGCAAAGGCATCACCGAATGGATGCAGAACTGGATCAAGAAAGGCTGGCGCACCAGCGGCGGCGATCCGGTGAAGAACGTTGATCTGTGGCAGGCGTTGGACAAAGAACGCAACAAGCACGATATCAGTTGGCGCTGGGTTAAAGGGCACAGCGGACATCCATTAAACGAGCGCGCGGACGAGCTGGCCAATCTTGGCGTTAAAGAAGCGTTAGGCGAGACAGGCTGAGAATCTTTATATGCGTCAAATAGTACTGGATACTGAAACCACTGGTCTGGAAACCTCCCAAGGCCACCGGATCATTGAAATCGGTTGCGTTGAAGTGGTCGATCGCTCTCTGACCGGCAATCACTATCACGTTTACATCAATCCCGAGCGGGAAGTGGACGCCGGAGCCTTTGAAGTTCACGGCATTTCCAATGAATTCCTGGCGGATAAGCCCAAATTCAAACAAGTCGCCCAGGATTTCCTGGACTTTATCAACGGCGCGGAGCTGGTCATCCATAACGCGGCGTTTGACGTGGGCTTCATCGACTACGAATTCTCCATGCTGGGAGCCCCTTTCGGCAAAGTCAGCGATTATTGCTCCGTCGTCGATACCTTGATGATGGCGCGCAAGAAGCACCCGGGTCAGAAGAACAACCTGGACGCCCTCTGTAAACGCTACGGCATCGATAACAGCCACCGTGACCTCCACGGCGCTTTGCTCGACTCGGAGATTCTGGCGGATGTCTATCTCGCCATGACCGGTGGACAGACCAGTCTTTCGCTGCACTCCGAAGATGGTGGGGCGGAAGAAGAGGCCTCCGAAGTGCGCAGAATCAATAGGCAAAGACCGTCGTTGCGAGTGATTCGCGCCTCTGAAGCGGAATTGGCGGAGCACGCCAGGCAACTGGACGCGGTGGAAAAAGCCGCTGGCTTCAGCCTGTGGCGCAAGAAGCCGGATGAAGGGCTGAACTGAGCGGGGCTGCTTTAGTCCGACAATCTGTTCCCGCTTTAAACTAAAAAAGCCGCCTGTTTGAGGCGGCTTTTTTGTTTCTGACTTTTCTTAAGTGCGACTGGCGTGGCTTTAGAGAGTAACGACAATCATCACGTAACCAAGCGCGCCCATCACGATGGTGTAGGGCAGCGCCATCCAGACCATCTTGCCGTAGGACAATCTGATTAAAGGGGCGATGGCTGACGTCAGCAGGAACAGGAACGCAGCCTGGCCATTTGGCGTCGCGACGCTTGGAAGGTTGGTGCCGGTATTGATCGCCACGGCTAATGCTTCGTAATGCGCTCTGTCGATCAAACCGTCTTTGAAGGCGTTACGCACTTCATCTATGTAAACCGTCGCAACGAAGACGTTATCGCTGATCATCGACAGCACGCCGTTGGCGATAAAGAACATGCCGGGCTGAATGCTCTTCTCCAGACCCAGCACATAATTGATGATGCCGGTGAACAAGTGTTGTTCATGGATAACCCCAACCACGGCGAAGAACACGACCAGCAGGGAGGTGAAGGGCAGCGCTTCTTCAAAGGCCTTGCCGATCTGGTGTTCCTCAATTACGCCGCAAAACGCGGTCGCCAGGATAATGACTGTCAAACCGATCAGGCCCACTTCCGCCAAATGAAACGCCAGCGCCACTACCAGGATAACGGCGACAGCCGCCTGGGCGATCAGTTTGGACTCATGCAGCAGCGTCATTTTCTTCTTTTCGGCTTCATTGAAATCTTCCAGGATTTTGCGCACGGAAGCAGGGATATCGTCGCCGTAACCGAACCAGTGGGTCTTTTCCAGAATGAAACAAGTCACCAGACCGGCCACCAGTACAGGCATGGAGATGGGCGCCATGCGTACGAAGAACTCGATAAAGTCCCAGCCCATCCGCTGCGCGATCAGCAGGTTCTGGGGCTCGCCCACCTGCGTGCATACGCCGCCTAACGCGGTGCCCACTGCGGCATGCATCAACAGGCTGCGCAGGAAGCCGCGGAACTGTTCGAGGTCGGAGCGGTGGTCGTGATGGACCGACTCATCGTCGCCATGATCGTGATCGTGGTGGAAATGTTTGCCTGACGCGACCTTGTGGTAGACCGAGTAAAAGCCGACGGCGACGCTGATGATGACCGCGGTTACCGTCAATGCGTCCAGGAACGCGGAGAGCACCGCCGCCACCAGGCTGAACAGTAGCGAAAGCACCGCTTTGGAGCGAATGCTGAGCAGTATTTTGGTGAACACGTAGAGCAGCAGCTCTTTCATGAAATAGATGCCGGCCACCATAAACACCAGCAGCAGGATAACTTCCAGGTTGCCGGAGACTTCTTCATATACTGTATGCGGCGACACCATGCCGATGAGGACCGCTTCGATAGCGAGCAAGCCGCCAGGTTGCAGCGGATAACATTTCAGCGCCATCGCCAGAGTGAAGATGAATTCCAGAATCAGCACCCAGCCTGCGATGTAGGGGCTGACCATAAAGATGAAAGGGTTAATCAGTAGAAAGAGGCAAATGGCCTTCTTGTACCAGCTCGGGGCGTTTCCCAGGAAATTACTGTAAAACGCCTGCGGCAAAGTGGTCACCATACTTGGCTCCTGTTAACGAATGCGGCCGCCGAAACGACCAGTTAAAAAATTGTAAGGATCGACCATTCTAATGAAAAACGGCAATAAATCCATGCATTTAAGCTCGCACTGCCGCTTCAGCGAGAGCATTCGGTTGTGACTCCAATAATAGCCAACTATTCTTGAATTCGCCTTTTATCGTTTCTCTCTTTAGGCCTAATGCCTGCGGGGCTTTCGCGATTCCGCAAGCAGATAACAAATGAAACAGTTAGTTTCTTGTTTAACTTGAATTTTGTGTTATAAGTTAGTAATAACTCGGCGATTTTCCACTTTTTGACAATAAACTCCCCAGTTGCTGATGAACTGAGGATTAAGGACATCGTATATGGTTGACGCGACGCTAGCCGCGAAAAAGTCTAGTTCCTTCGATCTGGTCGAAAGGGAGATCAATAATACGATTGAGCAAGCGGAGCTTAGTCTCGAACGTTTTCAGGAAAACCGCGAAAGCGGCGAAGATCTACAGAATTGCATTGATTATCTGAATCAACTGCGCGGTATTTTTGTATTGATTGAACTGCAGGGCGGCACCGTTCTGTGTCAGGAATCCGTGGCGATCGCCAATGAAGTTCCCGTCGGTGCGGCTGAGGATAAAAACGGATTGCTGTCGTCGTTGAGTCAGGCTTTATTTGTACTGCGCCGTTATACCGAATACTACCAGCGTCGTCGTGAAGACCATCCCGAATTGCTGTTGGAGATCATCAATCTCCTGCGTCTGTCCCGTCGCGCCAAGCCGCTGCCGGACAGCTATTTCTTTGATGTAGAGTTCCAGCGTTCTCCGCCCAAGCCCGTGCGCGACGCCAGCGTTACCACAGACGTGTTCGAGCACCGCAGCCGTCGTCTGCGTCACATGTATCAAGTGGGCTTGCTGAAC
Source organism: Hahella sp. HN01 (assembly GCF_018986435.1). Classification (GTDB taxonomy): domain Bacteria; phylum Pseudomonadota; class Gammaproteobacteria; order Pseudomonadales; family Oleiphilaceae; genus Hahella. Next base: position 230,845 of record NZ_JAHMIN010000004.1, read on the forward strand.
CTGTTGCGCAGCAAGGAAACCGATATTGGCTATCGCCTGATGAGTCGCGCCGCAGACGGCATGAGCAAGATATGTGCAGGATCCTCTATCTCTGAATTATGGTCGCTGACGGCATATACCGTGGAGCTGATGCATACTCAGTCCATGGAGCTGACGCCGACTCGACAGCGCCTGTTGATGAAAATCGAAAAGTACGCGCGGGAAATCGTCAAACTGGGCAAAGTGGCCACGGCCAAGGCTATTTCTGAGACCGTGGCGAAGGATTTGTTGTATCTGATCGCCATCAGCGGCGATAAAGGCGAGAAGACCCGGGAGCTGTTGGCCGGTTACAGTCTCGCGCCGGCGGATTTTGATCAGGCCAAGATCATTGCGCATCGTAGTCTGTTGATGGGGCCGGGCAGCGATGTCCTGGCGTCGCTGTCTAAGGCGCTGCACGAAGAAATCAGCCAAATCAAAGACAAGTTGGATATTATCGAGCGCGGGATCGACGGCCAGGAAGACGGTCTGTCCCAGATCGCGGAAGGCCTGGGTAAGCTGGCGGATACGCTAACCATGCTGGACCTCATCAATCTCAGTGCGGTGGCCAGAGGGGTGCACCAGACCATTTCCTCATGGGCGATGGATAAAAAGCATCCGAGCAATACCGACCTGATGCAGGTGGCGGACTCTGTGTTGAGCATCGAGCAAGCGATTCTGCAGCTGGAGGAAGATGGTCTCACCATCGAGACCGATAAAGTAGTCGGCGCTGACGCGGAAGAGATGATCAGTCCTTATCTGATGGAAGCGCATATCGTCGTGATTGGCGAGTCCCAGGCGGGTCTTTCTCTCGCCAAGCGGGCGATTACTGCGTACCTGGAGTCTGGCGGCGACAAACTGCATCTGGCCAACGTGCTGCCTACGCTGGAAGGCGTACTCGGAGCGCTGGTAATGATCGAGCAGTCCCGCGCGGCGAAGGCGTTGCACGCTACGGCGCGTTGCATTGAAGAGAAACTCATCAAGAATGAAAACAAGCCCGGCGATCATGTTCTGGAAACGCTCGCCGATGCGCTGACGTCTCTTGAATACTACGTGGACAGCGTTGGTCGCTCCGGCGCTGGCAATCCTGAGTTGTTAAAACTCGCGGAAGAAAGCGTCCACTCTTTGGGCTACTAATCTCAAAACCCTTCCTTTTTGAGCCTGGCGGCAGGTCAGGCTCGGTTCAATATCGTCAACTGGTTAACAGAGCTCGCCGCTTTGTCGGGTCAGGCATGTTAGTTGGCGCGTCCGGCTCCCTCTCGAACTCCTTTATCACTGTTATTCCTGAGAAAATATGAAAACCTGCGGGGACTGTCCTAGAATTCAAAGGGCGATTAGCGCAGGATGCTTACCTAATTTTTTGAGCGACAGGAGCGAGTGATCTAACAGTGTCAGGTGAAGAAATGCGGTTTCACGGCTGCCGCCGAGGGCGGTCAGGGGAGGGCTATGTTGTATTCTGGCATTAGTGTCGCATTGGTGGCGATTGCGATACTGACCGTTTTTATTTGCTTGCGCCTTCTGTTCAGGAAGTCCTGGTTTCTGGTTTGGTTGAAAGGCACGATGACCTTTGTCGCGCTTTTATTTGCGGTGTTTCTCTGTTTTCTGGCTTTGGATATGTACCGTTATAAGGCCTATCAGCAGGAGACCACCATCGCCACGCTTAGCATGCAGAAGCTGGGAGAGCAGCTGTACCGCGTCAAGGTCGCGGCTCCTCCAGATGGCGAGTACAGCTTTGATGTATCGGGAGATCTCTGGCAGTTGGACGCCAGGCTGGTGTCCTGGTCCGGGCCGTTCAGCGCGCTGGGTATGCAGCCGGGGTATCGTCTGGAGCGCATCAGTGGGCGTTATTACTCGCTGGAACAGGAAAACGATGGCGCCCGCACCGTGTTCGCCATCGCGCCTTCCGACATCGGGTTTGATTTCTGGGTCTGGCTGAATAGCCACGAAGGAGTGCCCTGGGTGGACGCCAAATACGGTAGCGCCACATACTTGCCCATGCGCGACGGCGCTATCTTTACGGTCTCAATAGGAAATGACGGTTTGATCGCCCGGCCAGTCAATACGCCGGCGGTGGAAGCCGTGGAGATGTGGCAGTAACTGGCTAGCGCATTTCAACGCTAAGCATGAAGCGGAAATGTCTCTGCTATACAGATACAAAAACAGAGCTAAAAAGCAGACATAAAAAAGGCGCCCTAGAGGCGCCTTTAGAAAACCACAGTGCTTAGCCGATGTTGAACAGTTGGCCCAGTTTCATCGCCAGCATCATGTCGCCTTCAGCGCGCAGATCACCCGCCATGAACGCTTGCATGCCGTCAGTTTCGCCGCTGACGATGCCTTTCAGCGTATCGGAATTCATGATCAGAGTAACGGAAGGATCGTCGTGGTCGCCTTGAATCAGCTCGCAGCCGCCGTTTTTAACTACCAGGTGATAGTTGTCGGCGTCTTCAATGGCAAACTGAAAAACAAGATCAAGGTCGGAAGCGGCGTCGGCGTTAAAGTTGTCTTTCAGTTGTTGAAAAATTTGTGCTACAGGCATGGTGCTTTCCTTTATAAGAGTAATACACAATTATATTGTGGAGACTTTGGCGCATATGTTTTAGCTTAGAATTCAAGGAGTAGCAACTCCCTGAAGGCAAAACGTAAAGTCTTTCGTAAACAGCAGATATACACCGCTAATGCCTGAATGTAGGGGCTTTGCAGGTGTCTGTCAATAAAAAATCGAACGCTTGTTTGAATTGGCGGCGCAATTCATTTTTCGCCGTGGGTTGCAATTTACATAGACGCCCTTAATTTAACCGGATTGTATCTATCAATAGAGATTGATAGCTATCACATGCTTTGAATAAACATCCATTTTAGGAGTACGACTTTTGGACTTTCTAACCGATTACGGCGCTTTCCTGGCCAAAACTGTGACCCTCGCGGCGGCGATATTGTTTGTCGTGGGGACGATCATTGCTTTAAGCCAGCGCGGCAAAAAACATGCGGACGGTGAGATCGAGGTCGTACATCTCAATGAGCGCCTGAAGAGAATGCGCGAGGCGCTGGAACATAGCGTTTTCAGCAAGGAGTGGCTGAAAAACGCCGCCAAAGAAAAGAAGAAGAGCGACAAGAAAAGCAAGAAGGACGCTCACAAGGATATGCTGCAAGAGCAGGACAAGAGCAGGGTGTATGTATTGGATTTTGACGGCGATATCAAAGCCTCTGAAGTGTCCACTCTACGCGAAGCCATTACCGCCGTACTCAGCCTGGCGAAACCGGAAGACGAGGTTGTCGTGCGTCTGGAGAGCCCAGGAGGAATGGTGCATGGCTATGGTCTGGCGGCGTCGCAATTGGAGCGTATTCGTCAGCGCGGCGTCAATCTGACCGTCTGTGTGGACAAGGTCGCCGCCAGCGGCGGTTATTTGATGGCTTGTCTGGCCAATAAAATCATTGCAGCGCCTTTCTCTATTATTGGTTCCATTGGTGTGGTGGCGCAGCTGCCGAACTTTAACCGCTTGTTGAAAAAGCATGATATTGATTATGAGGTGCTGACAGCTGGAGAGTATAAGCGTACGCTGACCGTATTCGGTGAGAACACTGAGAAGGGACGGGAAAAGTTCATGCAGGACCTTGAGGAAACCCATGTCCTGTTCAAAGAATTCGTCGCCACGCACCGGCCGCAGGTGGATATCGACGAGGTGGCGAAAGGCGAAGTATGGTACGGCGCGCGCGCCAAGGATATCAACCTGGTGGACGCTATCCAGACCAGTGATGATTATCTGGCGGAGCGTTGTAACGAATGCGAGGTGTACCAGGTGCGATATATCGAGAAAAAGTCCCTGGCGGAAAAGGTGGGGTTATCGATGGCGGCGTCACTGGAAAGCCTCGGCCTCAAGCTCGCCAAGTCCTTTAACTTCAAAAGCTAAAGACGCGAGCGAGGCGGGAATGCCGGCGTGGGAACCGGGTTGTAGCGGGCGTCGCCTGTTGGGTTCATTCGGCAATGGAAAGAGATAACTGAGTGACGGAGTCTGCTCTATGAGCGATAGTAAATTTCGGGCGCTACGCGTGCTGGAAAAAGGGGGATATTTTCACACTGAGATTCAAGAGCAATCTCTGGATGATTTGCCCGATAACGATGTATTGGTGAAAGTGAAGTACTCGTCCTTGAATTTCAAGGATGCGCTGTCCGCTCACGGCCACAAAGGCGTAACCCGTCGGTTCCCACATACCCCGGGTATCGATGCGGCGGGCGTGGTGGTGGAAAGCCGCTCGCCGGAATTGAAGCCAGGTCAGGAAGTCATTGTGACGGGCTATGATCTGGGCATGAATACGCCGGGCGGATTTGGTGAATACATTCGCGTGCCTGTAGAGTGGTGCGTGGTGAAACCTCCCAAACATGACCTGCATTATTTTATGACGCTGGGCACTGCTGGTTTGACCGCAGGGCTTTCTGTGGATCGACTGAGCCAGACGGTGGCTCCTGGCGATGGCGAAATACTGGTGACTGGCTCCACGGGTGGCGTGGGTTGTCTGGCGGTGGCGCTGTTGGCCAAGTTGGGCTACGACACCGTGGCTTTGACCAGCAAGGTCGACCACAGTGACTTGTTGGCCAAACTGGGCGCACGCAGAGTGCTGGACCGCTCCCATCTTGAAGAAATGCCTGAGAAGGCGCTGATGAAAGAAACCTGGGCGGGGGTCGTGGATACTGTCGGCGGCGCGCTGTTTTCCAAAATTCTCAAAACGGTGAAGCATAGCGGCGCTGCTACGACATGCGGCATGGTGGCGGGAACCGAACTTTCCACCTCTATTTTCCCTTTCATTTTGCGTGGCGTGACGCTGTATGGCATTGACTCTGTAGAGATCGCCAGAGAGAGGAAGCGCCATATCTGGGAAAAGCTTGATAGTGACTGGGCGCTGCCGGACCTTAATTTTCTGGCGCAAGATGTCGTGCTGGAAGAGTTGCCCGGCGTCATCGAAAAGATCTATTGCGGCAAAATGTTGGGGCGAGCCGTGCTCCGGCACATCGACCAAGAGTAATTTATCAAAAGCCATTGCCTGCGGCGGGTTCAGTCCCGCCGCAACTTGTCAGAGATGGCGATCGGGCTGGGGAAGTTCAGCACGACAATGTAAGACGACAACATAAACATGATGATCGCCGTCGCCTGAATCAACACTGACGCAGACTCTCCAATCATAGACTTGCTGGTCGCCAGAAAGGCGATCAACAACGAGAACTCACTGATTTGTCCCAACCGAAACCCAATCTCCCAAGAGGTTTTCTTGTCCTCTTTCATGGTGCGTAACAAGCCATAGAAAGTAGCTGGTTTGGCCGCCAATAAGATCAACGACAACAGTATCGCGGGAATAGCGATATCAGGCAGCAATCCAAGGTTAAGGCTGGCGCCAAGAGAGAAGAAAAACAGCACCAGGAAGAAGTCCCGAAGGGGTTTCAGGCTCTCAGCGATATATTGAGCGATGGGGCTGGTGGCGATAGTGACGCCCGCAATGAAAGCGCCGATCTCCAAGGACAGCCCCATGGCTTTCGCCAGCTCAGCAATGCCGAGACACCAGCCGATAGCCAGTAGAAAGACATACTCGTGAAAGCGGTCAAACTTGGAGAATAGCTTCAGTAACACATACTTGACCGCGAGGAAGGTAACGCCGATGAGAATCGGTAAAGCCAGGAAAGTCTTGCCGAGATTCATGACGGAAATACCTTCGTCGCCGGCGGCCAGTATCAATAGCGCCACAATGGCGATTAAGTCCTGAACCAGCAGCAGACCAACCACCATCTCGCCGACGTGGCGATGGTGCAGAACTGTCGTCGGCAATAACTTGATGCCGATAATCGTACTGGAGAAAGTGGCCGCAATCGCGACAATCATCGCCTCGTAAGAGGTGAAGCCAAATACAATGGCGATCCCATAGCCGATGGCGGCGAACACTAGAGAGCTGAGTAGGGCGACCAGCGTCGCCTTGCGCAATACGTGCAGCAGCGCTTTCGGCTGCATGTCCAGGCCGAGCAGGAACAGCAGGAATATAATCCCGATCTCAGAAATGTCCGCGAGCAGGCCGGAGTTGTTGATCAGGCTCAGTCCGTAAGGGCCTACCAAAGCGCCAAGAACAATATAAGCGAGGATGAGAGGTTGTCGCGTAAAGAGGGCGACGGAAGCCAAAACTGCGGCGCCGGAAAAGATCAGAAAGAATGAGTAGACGATATTGATTTCCATGGATGCTCCGCTATCGGCTTCTACCAAAGAGTATCGGCAGTCTCCGTCTCTGTCAAAGTACAAGCTGTTGTTCTAAGAAGGAAAAGGCTCATTTGTTCAGACACAAAAAAGGGTGGACGACGCCACCCTTAATACACGCCTAAGCTGGTGCTAGTGCATTCTGCGACGAAACAGGGGTTCCGGTTGGTCCACTGACGCCTGATAGGTGACAGAAAAGTCCGCCAGTCCCGCCAGCGCTTTTTCTGCATCGCGATCCGCTCTTACGGCGAAGGCGTCAAACCCGCAGCGTTTCATGAAGAAAAGCTGGTCCATGAGTACGTCGCCGATTGCGCGCAGTTCGCCTGCGTAATGCAGTTGCTCGCGCAAAATGCGTGCGATGGAGTAGCCGCGACCGTCGGCGAACTTCGGAAAGTTCACAGCGATCACGCTAAAGTGGCTTAAGTCTGCGCCGATAGTGTCAGGCTCTTCATCGCTATCCAGCCAAACGCCGGTTTGCTCGGGGGCTCTCGCCAACAGCTGTTCTCTCTGCGCCAGCCAGGTGCTCAAAGGAATGATCACTTTGCCTGTCGGCACAACCTGTTCCGCAGGGGCTTCAGCTTTGTCCAGAACAGTCCAATCGTCAGCGACGACCGCCGCGTTCTTAATTAGGTTTGGCATAAACGCGCTCCTTGAACGGGGTGATGCCGACGCGGCGGAAAGTGTCGATAAACAGTTCGTCGTCATTACGGCTGGAGACGTATACATCAAGAATCTTCTCAATGACGTCCGCCATCTGCTCGCGAGCAAACGACGGCCCCAGAATCTGTCCCAGCGACGCATCCTGTCCTGAGGCTCCGCCTAAGGATATTTGGTACCATTCCTCGCCCTTCTTATCCACGCCCAGTACGCCGATAGCGCCGACATGGTGGTGGCCGCAAGCGTTCATACAACCGGAGATGTTCAGGTCGATATTGCCTAGGTCGTACAGGTAGTCCAGGTTGTCGAAACGTTCCTGAATCGCCTCCGCCACAGGGATAGACTTGGCGTTCGCGAGCGAGCAGTAATCGCCGCCAGGACAGCAGATGATATCGGTCAGCGTGCCCAGGTTGGGGGTGGCGAAGCCAAGTGATTTGATGGCTTCCCACAGCTCGAACAGTTTGCCTTGTTCTACATCGGCCAGCACCACGTTTTGCTCATGGGTGATGCGCATTTCGCCGAAGCTGTATTGGTCCGCCAGCTCCGCCAGACGGTCCATCTGTTTGTCTGTAATGTTGCCGGGAGGAACGCCCAGCTTCTTCAGCGTCAGAGTAACAATCGCGTATCCAGGCTTTTTATGCTGGGCGACATTACGGTGATGCCAGTTGTTGAAAAACTTGTTTTCCGCCAGGCGGTCGGTCAATGCGGCGGGCTGATCTTCCAGCGCCAGATAAGCCGGCTCTGTGAAGAATGATTTAATGCGCTCGATCTCCGCCAGAGTCAGCTTGGAAGGGCTGTCTTTGATGCGCTCCCATTCCGCTTCGACTTTTTCAGCAAAAGCTTCCGGGGACATGGCTTTAACCAGAATTTTGATGCGCGCCTTGTACTTGTTGTCGCGACGACCGTAACGGTTGTATACCCGCAGGATGGCTTCCAGGTAAGTCAGCAGGTCCAGCTCAGGCAGGAACTCGCGAATCACGGAGCCGATCATTGGCGTTCGGCCAAGACCACCGCCCGCCAACACTTTGTAGCCAATCTCGCCAGCGGCGTCTTTGACGATCTGAATGCCGATGTCGTGAACCTGAATGGCTGCGCGATCGCTATCCGGGCAGGAATTGACGGCGATTTTAAACTTACGCGGCAGGAAGGCGAATTCGGGATGGAAAGTGGACCATTGACGAATGATCTCGCAATAGGGGCGAGGGTCCACGATCTCTTCCGGCGTCACGCCTGCGAACTGGTCGGTGGTAGTGTTACGAATACAGTTGCCGCTGGTTTGCACTGCGTGCATCTCCACTTCCGCCAGTTCGGCGAGAATCTTTGGAGAATCTTCAATAGACGGCCAGTTCAGCTGCAGGTTCTGCCGGGTAGTGAAGTGGGCGTAGCCCTTATCGTATTTGCGCGTGACTTCACTGAGCTTGCGTAGCTGAGCGGAAGACAACATGCCATATGGAATACAGATGCGCAGCATCGGCGCCAGCCGCTGCACATATAACCCGTTTTGCAGACGCAGGGGCAGGAACTCTTCGTTGCTGAGCTCACCGGCGAAAAAACGGTCCGTTTGCCCTTGGAACTGCTTGACTCGTTCCTTGATGATCTGGCGATCGTAATCGTCGTATCTATACATTGACACTACCTGACAGTTTCAATTACCCATTGAATGGGCGCCAATTTAGCAGGATATACTTATAATTAAAATGATTGATTATCTATATGGTAATTCGTTTTCATTATATGAATGTGACGGAACCCTTTCTTGTTCATGGCGCCTTAATATAAGCGGCGCCGCCGGCCTCTGGCCAGAGGCGTCAGGATTCTGGGCGTTGGCCTTTATAAGCGCTTGCACTTAATAAAAATGTGGTTTAAAACAAACCGGTACATACTCTTTGTACAATCCGGACATCAAAAAAGGAGCTGGACTGTGTCAGAAAACAATAATCATAACGCGACTTCAAATCCCGACAGCAAAGTAGACGCCATAGCAGCGGTGGTGCTGATACTCAGCATTGCCTCCATGATGGTGATCTGGGTGGCGGGGCACTGACTGCTGCGGAACTTCATCCCGGGCGGATTATCGAGCCGTTTTTCCTGTTTCCCTGATGTGAGATGAATTAATGAAGCAAAGTGGGGACATGCGTTTCATCCTCACTTTGTCTGGATGCGCCTATAAAAACTTAAGGTGTTAATCCTGAAGGTTGGTCGGAACCTGCCGAGTTATCAGGCTTATGCGACCTGACTCAGTACCAGTTTCACGATAAGCGCCAGCGTCAATACAAACACCACTCCGAATATGATGCCGCCAATGATATAGGCTTTGGGATTGGCCTGTTTAAAGTCTCTTTCCCGGGTCTTGCTGCTTTGCACGCCAAACGCTGCTCCCAATACGCTTACCACTAACTGCCATAGGGAGGGTTTTTGCTCTTTTTCCTTGTGCTCGGACAGGTTGTTCATGATGCTCTCCATACTCGCTTGTCTTATTATTTGACGCCCACACTCAGATTGACCTGGTTTTCCGGCGGGCGCTCCTTCTTATGCTAATCCTCTAGACAAATAGCATCCTTCTATTTGTTTCCTTTGGCTTGTCGCCATACAGGTGCGTCCATGCATTTTGTCCTTCATATTAATAACAAAATCCAGAGTACGAAAAGCCAGACTCTACATGCACTGACGCCCCATGAAAGGGGCGTCTTAGTGCGTGTCGATCAGTTTGGGCTGGAGGGATCGTAACCCAGATTGGGCGACAGCCAGCGCTCGGCTTCCTGTAAGGTCATGCCTTTTCTGGCGGCGTAATCTTCCACCTGATCCCGTTGAATCTTGCCTACGGCGAAATAGCGGGCTTCCGGGTGAGAGAAGTACCAGCCGCTGACGGATGCAGCGGGATACATGGCGTAATGCTCGGTGAGTTTGACGCCGGTATGCAGCTCCGCTTCAAGAACGCTGAACAGCTTGGCTTTTTCTGTATGATCCGGGCAGGCAGGGTAGCCTGGGGCCGGACGAATACCTGCGTACTTCTCTTTGATTAGCGCTTCGTTGTCCAGTTGCTCGCTTGAGGCGTATCCCCAGAACTCTTTGCGCACGCGTTCATGCATGCGTTCAGCGAAGGCTTCCGCCAAGCGGTCCGCAAGGGCTTTGACCATGATGCTGGAGTAGTCGTCGTGCTCGCTTTCGTATTGTTTCGCCAGCTCTTCTGCGCCAATGCCGGCTGTCACCACAAAAGCGCCCACGTAGTCGTCTTTACCTGATTCGGCGGGAGCCACGAAATCCGCCAGTGAATAGTTGGGGCGGTTTTGCTCTCTTTGAGTTTGCTGTCTTAAGTGGCTAAGCGTCGCCAGGGGCGCTGACTTGCTCTCGTCCGTGTACAGGACCGTGTCTTCATCGCTGGTGCGATGGGATGGCCAAATGCCCACGACCGCGCGCGCTTTCAACAGGTTGTTGTCGATAATGTGAGACAGCATTTTCTGGGCGTCCTGGAACAGTTGGCGGGCGGCCTCGCCCACTTTTTCGTCTTGCAGAATGCGTGGATATTTGCCGGCCAGATCCCAGGATATAAAGAAAGGAGTCCAGTCGATGTAATCGACCAGTTCCTGCAGCGGGTAGTCGTCAAAGACCTTAACGCCGGTGAAAGTTGGAGTGGGTGGCGTGTAATCGCTCCAGTCGCCCTGGAATCGGTTGTCCCGCGCCGCAACCAGAGGAATGGGCTTGGCGGATGGCTCCCGATTCTTCCTTCTTTCTCTTACTTCCTCATATTCCGCACGAATATCCTGCACATAATCCGTCTTTTGCGTGTCGCTCATCAGACGAGTGGCGACGCTGACGCTACGAGATGCGTCAGTGACGTACACGGTCACGTCGTTTTTGTATTCCGGCTCAATTTTAACGGCGGTGTGCGCCTTGGAGGTGGTGGCGCCGCCGATCAGCAGAGGAATCTGGAAGTTGAGGCGCTGCATTTCGCGCGCAACGTGCACCATTTCATCCAGGGATGGCGTGATCAGGCCACTGAGGCCAATGATGTCGACATTTTCCTCTTTGGCCACCTGCAATATTTTCTCGCAGGGAACCATGACGCCCAGGTCGATAACCTCATAGTTATTACATTGCAGAACAACGCCCACGATATTCTTGCCGATGTCGTGTACGTCACCCTTGACTGTGGCCATCAGGATGCGGCCTTTGGCTTTCTCTTTGGCGTCTTTTTCCTGCTCAATGTATGGAATCAAATGCGCGACCGCCTGCTTCATAACGCGGGCGCTTTTCACCACCTGGGGCAGGAACATTTTGCCGGAGCCGAACAGGTCGCCGACGACGTTCATGCCGTCCATCAGCGGCCCTTCGATAACTTCGATAGGGCGCGCAGCCGCCAGTCGCGCTTCTTCCGTGTCTTCAAGGATATAGGCGTTCACGCCTTTCACCAGAGCGTGTTCAAGGCGTTTGGTGACCGGCCAGGAGCGCCACTCCTGACTCTCTTCCTGCTTCTTCTCGCCTGTGCTGCGATAACGCTCGGCGGCTTCCAGCAGGCGCTCCGTTGCGTCGGGATGTTTGTTCAGAACGACATCTTCCACCAGCTCTTTGAGCTCGGCGGGAATCTCATCGTAAATAACCAGCTGTGCGGGGTTGACGATACCCATGTTCATGCCGGCGTTGATGGCGTGGAACAGGAATACCGAGTGAATTGCCTCGCGCACGGTGTCATTGCCGCGGAAGGAGAAAGAAACGTTGCTGACGCCGCCGGAGATATTGGCGTAGGGCAGGTTCTCGCGAATCCAGCGGGTGGCCTGAATGAAGTCCACCGCGTAGTTGTTGTGCTCTTCGATTCCGGTGGCGATGGCGAAAATATTCGGGTCGAAAATGATGTCCTGTGGCGGGAATCCCAGGCCAACCAGAATATCGTAGCTGCGTTTGCAGATTTCCGTTTTGCGTTTGTAGGTGTCAGCCTGCCCCGCTTCGTCGAACGCCATGACGACTACTGCAGCGCCATAGCGCATGCAGGATTTCGCTTTGGCGATAAAGTCCTCTTCGCCTTCTTTCAAGCTGATGGAGTTCACCACGGCTTTGCCCTGAATGCAGCGTAGACCCGCTTCGATCACTTCCCATTTTGATGAGTCCACCATAATGGGGACCTTGGAAATATCCGGCTCTGACGCGATCAGGTTCAGGAAGACTTTCATGGCGTCCGCCGACTCCAACATGCCTTCATCCATGTTGATGTCGATGACCTGAGCGCCGTTTTCTACTTGGTCGCGGGCGACATCAAGCGCTTCTTCGTAACTCTCTTCTTTGACCAGACGCAGAAAGCGACGGGAGCCGGTAACGTTGGTGCGTTCGCCTACGTTTACGAAACGGATTTCATCCGTGAGCGTGAAAGGCTCCAGTCCCGAAAGGCGCAGGCGCGGCTTAATGTCAGGAATAGTTCTTGGCGCGTGCTTATCTACCGCTTTTTTGATGGCGGCGATGTGGTCCGGCGTGGTGCCGCAGCAACCGCCAATGATGTTGACGAAACCATCTTGGGCGAAGCCTTCCACGATGGCGGCCATTTCTTCCGGCGTTTGATCGTATTCTCCAAATTCGTTGGGCAAGCCGGCGTTAGGGTGGGCACTGATATAAGTGGTGGCGCGGTTGGACAGCTCTTCCACATACGGACGCAGGGCGTCCGCCCCCAGCGCGCAGTTCAAACCAATGCTGATAGGCCTTGAATGCGCCACGGAATTCCAGAATGCCTCGGCCGTTTGTCCGGACAACGTCCGCCCGGAGGCGTCAGTTATCGTGCCCGAAATCATTATCGGCAGTTCGATATTGTGGTCGATAAAGTACTGCTGTACGGCGTATATACAGGCCTTGGCGTTCAACGTATCGAAAATGGTTTCGATCAGAATGATGTCGCTGCCGCCATCGACCAAGCCTTTGGTGGCTTCGTAATAGTTGTCGACCAGAGTCTGGAAATCGACATTACGGTAACCGGGGTTGTTAACGTCCGGCGAAATGGAGGCGGTGCGAGAGGTTGGGCCTAACACACCGGCGACAAAACGGGGAATGTCGGGCGTTTCCGCTGTTTTCTCCGCCGCCGCTTCACGGGCGACCTTGGCGCTGGCGACATTCAGCTCGTAAACAATGTCTTCCAGTCCGTACTCGGCCTGGGAAACCCAGGTGGCGTTGAAGCTGTTGGTTTCAATGATGTCGGCGCCAGCGTCCAGGTAGGCTTTGTGAATAGCTTTGATAATATGCGGCTGGGTCAGACACAGAAGGTCGTTGTTGCCTTTGATATCGCGGTGGAAGTCCTTGAAGCGCTCGCCTCGGTAATCGGCTTCCTCCAGTTTGTAGCGCTGAATCATGGTTCCCATGGCGCCGTCCAATATCAATATCCGTTTTTTCAGGGAGTCGTTAAGGGCTTCTACTCGTTGGATCCGCGTCAGCATGTGAAAAACCTAGCCGTAGTCATTATGATTCTAAAGGAGGAAAATATTAGCAGATTAAGCCATAAGATGCCCTGTTTGCCTAGGGCTAAGAAGCCTTTTGCAGTATTGCGGAGGCCGATGTGGGAGTATAGGAAAAGCGCGTTTCAGCTAAATCCTACTAAATTGCTAAGGCTTTAACCAACGAGGCTTTTGCTCTACAATTCACAGCATCAATCACCTTTGGGGCTATTTAGGAATGGTAACAGTCACAGAATCGGCTCGCGACTACCTCGCGCAATTACTGGAAAAGCAAAAAACCGAGGGCATGGGCGTGCGCATGTTCGTGACGCAGCCGGGCACCAAGTATGCGGAAACTTGTCTGGCGTACTGTAAGCCAGAAGAAATCATAAAGGATGATGAAAAAGTCGAGTTTGACGCCTTTACTCTGTACTTGGATAAAAACAGCCTGCCATACCTTGAAGAAGCTTTCGTTGACTTCAACACCGAACGCATGGGCGGTCAGCTCACCATTAAAGCGCCCAACGCCAAAATGCCCAAGGTGGACGAAAGCTCTCCATTGCCTGATCGTATCAATTACATCCTGTTTACCGAGATTAATCCGGGGTTGGCCTCCCATGGCGGCGAAGTGTCTTTGGTGGAAGTGGTTGACGACATCGCCGTGCTTAAATTTGGCGGTGGTTGTCAGGGATGTTCGGCGGTGGACTTTACTCTGAAGCAAGGCGTCGAGAAAACGCTGTTGTCGAAAATTCCAGAGTTGAAGGGCGTTCGCGACTCCACGGATCATACGGTCACGGATAACGCCTATTACTCCTAAACATTCCACTATGGGCGCTGGCCTGTATTGGTCATAGAGCGCAGATGAAATAAGGGCGAACATGGTTCGCCCTTTCTATTTCTGTCTCCTCAGAATCGTTGTTTATCCCGCTTGCGCCACCATTCTGTGGCTGTTTCCAGCGCTCCCTGTTGTGACGGGTCGTTTCCAATATATTTCAGCGCTAATGCCAGCGTGCTGATCGCCGCGGCTTCCGCGTATTCATCTTCATCAACTCCTCGCCACACATTAAGCATGTGCTCAATGGAGAGCTCTTCCGCTTTGAGATGGCGTTGCGCAAATAAAGGCGGCCAGGTTTCTTCGAAGGTTTCGCCCTGATGGCTGATGTGCGCTACACATTGAGCATCCGGGTTGCGTTCGACTTCGCCGCCTTCGCCCTTGATAACGACGGCGGTGGGGTATTGCAACAGGTTGGCGCTGAGCTGGTGGATGGGATTGTAGGGAGGGTGGAAAATGCCTTGCATAACGAGAGGCGCATGAAGGGGGTTCAGCAGGCGCGCCATGGAGTGCACGGGGGAGCGCAGGCCTAAAATTGAACGCATCTGAATAATGTCGTGCAAACGCGGAGAAAAGCTTTGCAGCGGCATATACACGAAATTACTGGCGTCAAGGGCGCGTGCGGCGTCACTCCAGTTGGCGGCGACAGGCAGGCCCAAAGTCTCCACCACTGAACGGGTGTAAAGGCGACCCTGCGTGTGGCCCTCTGAACCGTGCATGAAAATGCGATAGCCGTTCTGGCTGAGCAATAGGGCGGAAAACAGAAACCAGGGTTGATGGCGCTTTTTGCCGGCGTAGGAACTCCAGTCAATATCCACCTTGAGTTCGGGAGCGTTGAATCTGGCCTGGGCCGCCTCCACAAATCCAGCCAGTTCTTCCGGCGTTTCTTCTTTCACCCGCAACAACATAAGAAAGGCGCCAAGCTGCAGATCCAGCGTATCGCCGTCCAGAATCATGCCCATCGCGGCGCGCGCTTCTTCACGGGTCAGTGAGCGAGAGCCCTTTTTGCCTTTACCTAACGCCCTGATAAAAGGAGCGAAAGCATGTTCATTGCTTTCTTTGGGAAACTTTTCGTTCATCATGGGAGTTCCTTGTTTACAGGCAGTTATTCGGCTTGGGGAGGCCGGCGATTTTGCACGCAATTTTGGCTGGGCCGCCAGGAAACAACTGCATCAGATAAATGCTGTTGCCTTTATTCTGACCCAGTTTGGCTCCGGTGGTTTTCACCAGAACGCGGTTAACCGGGGACAGGCCAAACTCATCATAAAACTCCCGCACCAGATCTATGATTTCCCAATGCTCGGGAGTCAGCGCGATATTCTCGTGCGCGGCGATTTCTTCCGCGATAGTGGGGCTCCAGTCATTCAGGTTGACCAGAAAGCCGTCTTTATCCAGGGGGAGGTCCTGTAACGTCATGGGATAGCTTCCGCTTTTTGTCTGCGATATGGCTTTAGAACCAGGAAACACTGCGAGGGTGGCGCTCGGTCAGCTCGACGAACTGTGCGTAGTCTGCTGTCGCAATGGCGTCTGCGGCGGTGATGCCTCGCGCTGTCAGGTCTTCCTGTAGTGCATGCACCTGGACGCCTGCATCGAGTAGCCCTTGTATCAGTGCGTTTTCCTTATGTTCCTTGGCCCATATTACGCCGTCCTCAATTAAAAGCAGACTGTCGTCGGGACCAATCAATTCGGCGCAGGTTTTAAGCAGTTCGCGATGGCGAATGCCTTTATTGAATATATGTAACACCATGGCGTGTGAGTATTGCTGAAATAATGAGTTAAAGAAGTCGATTCAAAAGCTGAAAATATGATCCGCCGTCGCCATTTTTTCCTTAATGGCGTCGATCTCCAGAGCCTCAACCGGCATGCTCAGATCGTCCGTGCTGAGGGCGAACTTATCTAATGCCTCCATGGAGACAAAGATCTTTTCTACGCCGTAAATCGGCAAAGCTTTGAATCCTTTTGCATGATTTTTCATGGCGATAGGAGCGGGATCGATATTTTTCGACAGTTGGAAAACGCCTTCCTCCAGAAAGATGACTTCCACATCCTGATCGAAAACCGCCGCCGCCAGCACTGCATCCAGGCCTTCCGCCCCGTATGCGTCGCCGAATGGTGGGCGGGTGATCAGGTATAACAAACGCTTTTTGCCTGTTTCGCTCACGTTAGCCTGCTCCAAATGTGATGACGCGGTCAGAATACAGGGCGGCGTCCACAAGCTGTCCGAGCCCGGACAGCTCAAACTCGCTTTGTAGTGAGTCGCCGCTGCGCTGATAACGTTCAGCTTCCGATGGGGTGATGACGCCGCGCTTGACGCTAGCTCCAATACAGGCGACCAGATCGAGATTATGCTCTCGTTTGAGCGTCGCCCACTCGGCGGGAAGATAGGCGTCGTCCTGTGGCGCAATGCTGAGGGAGGAAGCGTTCAGTACGCCGTCATGGTAAAAAAAGATGCGGTAAATACTATGGCCCCTGGCCAGAACGGCTTTGGCGAACTGGCAGGCGGAGTAGGGCGCCTGTGACGAAAAAGGGGCGCCGTAAACGACAATGGTATATTTCATGACAAATAAAAAAGCCCGGTTAGACCGGGCTTATGTTAAACCTATTTAGGATCAATCGTCACCGCCGAACGCCAGGATTAGGTTCAGCAGGCTGATAAACAGGTTATATATGGACGCGTACAGAGATACCGCCGCCAGGATATAGTTGGTCTCACCGCCATGAACGATGGCGCTGGTTTGATACAGGATACCTGCGGACGCGAACAGTACGATAGCGCCTGAGATCGCCAGAGAGAACGCGCTGCTCTGGATGAAGAAGCTCATGATGATGCAGCCAACGATGACCCAGAAGCCTGCAACCAGGAAACCGGCCAGGAAGCTGAAGTCTTTCTTGCTGATCAGGGCGTAAGCGGACAGGCCAAAGAATACGAATGCGGTCAGACCCAGCGCGCTGGTTACCGCCTGTGCGGCGCCGCCTGCGATCAACTGTCCAACGATCGGACCAATTGTCAGACCCAACAGGCCGGTGAATGCGAACGCCAGCACCAAGCCCCATACGCTGTTAGCGACTCTTTGAATCACAAAGCTGATCGCCAGGGCGCCGAAGAACGCGCCGTAATGCACGATTGCGTTGAACGGCATGCTTGATGACAAGAATGCAGTGAAAGCGGAAAAGGCCAGGGTCATGCCCAGTAGCCAGTAAGTGTTTTTCAGAACGTTGGCGGCGGTGGACGAATCTACTGCCGTTCCGTAGCCTTGCCTAAAGTCGGCGACGGCTGAGTCATTGTTAAAGCGTCTGTTATCCATGAACGTCTCCAGTTAAAAAGCTATTTGGTTCTATATTAGTGACGGAAAGGGAAATTTCAATCTTTGTCGTAGCCAAAGAAGATAAATTATTCGTTACAGAAAGCCTTGTGTGTCGGGGTTTTCAGGTAAAAGTTCAGTATACGTGTTGATACGAAAGAATTTGTCCGACGGATTAAGTGAAAGGTTAGACTCTGAGTAAAACGAAGAAGAAGCTAGGAGATATAGGAGATAAGAGTGGGGATTCGGCGAATACTTGCTTTAGATCCTCTCCGCAAGGGCGGAGAAAGAAGTGGCGGTGAGCCAGGGATTCGAACCCCGGGTAGGCTATTAACCTACGGCGGTTTTCAAGACCGCTGCTTTCAACCACTCAGCCAGCTCACCGTTAAGAGTGTCTGTGTGACACGAGCCGTGCATAATACTCAAAATTTTTTGGGTGTCAACAGGTTTGAAGATTGCGCCCTAACAAAGTTCTTCAGTGACTAACATTTAAGCATAAATAAGGCCCAGCCTGTTTAGTTGTGGCTAAAGAATACGCTGGGCGATGATTTCAATCCTCGCCCGGGTCGTACAGCTTGAAGTGATATTTAACCAATGAGCGGTTAAGAGTTCTTAGTCCGCACTGCCGCCCAAACGTACAGCGCCTGTCATTTTTGGCCCGCCGTAGACCTCGGGCGAACCTGGGTCGGCTGTTTTTCAGTTGAGTGCGTTGGATAAGAAAGCCGTCATAACGATTGTTGCGGTAAAACCAGCGCCAATGGAAGCCTCGCCTAAGATCGCTGCGAAAAGCGCTGACCCATGGCTGGCGTCTACCGAAAAAGACTTTCTCTTTAGGGTGCTTTCTAGGCTTGCGGATACTGTCTGCTCCTTTATTTACTTTTTACAGTTATTGCGGTCCCGCATACTGTCTTCAAGTCTGTAATCTGATATCTTTCCAGCCCTTGTTTTATTCCGCGAAAGTACAGAGTCCATGAGCAAGCAGATTGTATTAACGGGTATCACCACTACCGGCATTCCTCACCTGGGTAACTATGCGGGCGCTATTCGTCCTGCCATTGAAGCCAGTAAGCAGGACGGGGTGCAGTCTTATTTCTTCCTGGCGGATTATCACGCCTTGATCAAGTGCCACGAGCCTGAGCGCGTCAGGGAATCCACCAAAGCCATCGCGGCGACTTGGCTTGCTTGCGGTCTGGACCCGGAAAAAGTGACGTTCTACCGTCAATCTGATATTCCGGAAATTCTTGAACTGAACTGGTTGCTGACCAGCGTGACGGCGAAAGGTCTGATGAACCGCGCTCACGCTTATAAAGCCGCAGTGCAGGAGAACATTGAGAAAGGCGACGCCGATCCTGATAAAGGCGTGACCATGGGCCTGTTCAGCTATCCAGTGCTGATGTCGGCGGACATTCTGATGTTTAATGCGCACAAGGTGCCTGTCGGTAAGGATCAGGTGCAGCATCTGGAAATGTGTCGTGATATTGCGGCTCGCTTTAACCATATCTTCGGCGAAACCTTCGTGTTGCCGGAAGTGGTGGTCAGTGAGGAGTCTATGGTGTTGCCTGGCCTGGACGGGCGCAAAATGAGCAAGAGCTACAACAACACCATTCCTTTGTTCGAGCCGGAAAAGAAATTCAGAAAGCTGATCAACAAAATCGTCACCAACTCGTTGGAGCCTGGTGAACCGAAAGAGACCGACGGCTGCAGCCTGTTTGCGATTTATTCCGCATTCGCCAAACCAGAAGAAGTGGCGAACATGCGTAAGCAATACGCGGAAGGCATCGGTTGGGGCGAAACCAAGAAGCAGTTGTTCGAATACTTGAACGAGATCCTGGCCGACAAGCGTGAACGCTACAACGAACTGATGCAGGACCCCGCCTATATTGAAGCTACGCTGCAGCAAGGCGCGGAAAAGGCCAGAGAAAAGGCGGCGGTATTGCTGGCCAAGGCCAAGCAAGCGGTAGGCATCGGGCCTATTCGCTAATCGATTGACTCGACAGGCGGACGGAAAGGGGCATGCGCACATTCAACTGGGGTATCATTGCGCCAGGGCGCATCGCCCAACGTTTCGCCGCCTGCTTTGAGACTATTGAAAACGCCAGAGTGCTGGCGGTCGCCAGCTCCAATCGCGAGCGCGGCGACGCTTTCGCCCAACGCTTTGGCTGCGGACGGGTTTACGGGGATTACACTGAACTCGCCCGTGACCCGGACATTGACGCCATCTATATCGCCAATCCCCATCGTTATCATTTAGAAACTGCGCTGCTGTGCATCGAAGCCGGCAAGCCTGTGCTATGTGAAAAACCGTTGACCGTTTCCGCTGCGCAGGCGCGCGCATTGATGGACGCCGCCTCTCACCATCAGGTTTTCCTGATGGAGGCGCTCTGGACGCGTTTCATACCTGTCTGGCGTCAGGTCAAACAATGGCTGGACGCCGGCGCGATAGGCGATGTGGTCCTGATGGACTCCCGTTTTGGCTTCAAAGCGGAAAGGGTGCAGGGAGACCGTCTGTTCGAATTGAGCCTTGCCGGCGGTTCACTGCTTGATATCGGTATCTATAACCTTTCCATGTCCCAGTTTGTCATGGGGCGTGATCCAGTCTCCTTTATATGCGATGGCGTGGTGGGCGAAACCGGCGTGGACGAGCGGGTTTCCGCCATTCTCAACTATGGCGGCCCGGCCAGTCAGTTCACCTGCAATCTGCTGTCCAACACGGACAATCGTTTTCTTATCTACGGCACCAAAGGACGCATCGAAGTTCCCGCTGATTTTTGGGAAGCCTCGACCGTGACGCTGACTACAGATGACGGCGTCTCCGAGACGTTTGAGGGGCCGCTGTTGGCGAACGGGTTCGAGTATCAGGTCATGCACGCGATGGAGCGTATTCGCGCTGGCGAACTGCAGAGCGATGTGATTCCCTGGCGCGATACCCTCGCCACCCAGACTTTAATGGACGCCATACTTGCCCGCCTGGGCGTGGTCTATCCCTTCCTCTCCGAGCGGCAATAAGCGCCAGCGGCTAAACTTTCCTGCAATACCACATACTGATCAAATAGTTTGCGTCTGTTGAGACCGCTGGATTATTGGTAATTGGAATGATAGAAAGTCCATTTTCGACAGCCTGCAATCATGGTGAACAGATTATGTTCTGGCTGCCGCTGTCGGCGTTTATGAATGCTAAGGAATAAATGCGTGCTGAAGGATATTAACGCTCATTTCAAACTGAAGGACTTCTGGCTGGCGACTTTGATTATGCTGGGCGCCATGCTGGCGTCACTGGTGATCACTCAAGTGCTGGCGCACCCCAACGTATTGCTGGTGCTGTTTCTTGGGGTGCTCGTCGCCGGCCTTAAAACCAGTGTCTGGCCTGCCTTATGGAGCTCGCTGCTGGGCTTTTTCGCTTACAACTACTTCTTTACCCATCCTCATTACACCCTGAAGGTCACTCATTTAGAGGACCTGTTAACGATTATCTTCTTCCTGCTCTTATCTACCATCAGCGGTAATCTTGCTGTGCGTCTGAAAGAGCAGGTTTCTGCGATTCGCGAGAGCAAGCGGGAGGTAGAGGATCTGCTGTCCCTGAGCAGCAAGCTGAGTCTGGCCCCGGATCGGGCCTCCATCATGCAGGTGGCGCTCAAAGAAATGGCCAAGCTTGTCGGCGCGCCAGTGCTGGCGTTTGAAAAGGGACAAGGTGAGCCTGGCGGCGCGGCGGATGCGCGTGGAGAACCATTTTCTTTGCCCCCGCCTGAGTTGGAACTCGCCAGACGCATATGGGAGCAGTCAGGTCCGGATTCCACGGGCGCGCTGACTTCTCCTGAGCAGCCATCCCAATACAAGTGGCTGCCGGTGCGTTCGGAAATGGGAGTGCTTTGTCTGCTGGGTGTCCCAGATGGGGCATACAAAGCTTTGGACTGGGAAACCCACAGCCGCATCAGCAATCTGACGCAGCAACTGAAGCTGTCCCTGCTCAGGACCAAACTCAACGAGGAACTGGAGGAAGTGCGCTTTCAGGCTGAGACTGAGCGTCTGCGGGCGGCGTTGCTTTCATCTGTTTCCCATGACTTGAAAACGCCCTTGGCGGCGATGATCGGCGCGGCCGGCAGTCTGTTGCAATATCACGACCGCCTGTCCGACGAGGACCGCAGAGAGCTGATGGAAACCACGTTGCAGGAAGCGGAGCGTCTGGACCGCTATATCCAGAATCTGCTGGATATGACCCGTCTGGGATACGGCGCTTTGAAGCTGCACCGGGACTGGACTTCTCTGCACGATATAGTCGGCGCCGCGGTGAAAAGACTGGTGAATGAACTTAAGCCTTTAAAGGTCAATATTGAGCTGGCTGCGGACATTCCACTGCTGTATGTGCATGCCGCCCTGTTGGAGCAGGCGCTGATCAATATTCTGGAGAACGCCGCCAAGTTTTCGCCGGAAGGCGGCCGCATCGACATTCTGGCCAGAGTGGAGGATACGAGCCTGATCATTGATGTGGTCGATCAGGGGCCGGGGATTCCGGCGGAAGAGCGGGAGCAGGTGTTCAATATGTTCTATTCCGTCACCAAAGGCGACCGCAAGCCCAGTACCGGACTGGGGCTGGCCATTTGTCACGGCATGATCGGCGCCCATGGCGGCTCGGTGGAGGCGTTGGATGGTAAAGAAGGGCGTGGCGCGGATATCCGCATTGTCTTGCCGGTAGACCCACTGCCTGATTCGGATCTTGATGGCGATTCGGAGGAGGGTGAAGCGGAGTAGGCTTTTTTACGCTATCCGCTATCCGCTATCCGCTATCCGCTATCCGCTATCCGCTATCCGCTATCCGCTATCCGCTATCCGCTATCCGCTATCCGCTATCCGCTATCTGCGCCAGAAGTGGGGCAGGAATATGGCCAGAAGCGTGAAGTATTCCAGACGCCCCAGGATCATGCCGAAGGACAGCACCCAGGTGCCTGTGTCGCTGACCGGGGCGAAGTTGCTGCCCAATTCCGCAAACGCTGGACCCAGCACGTTGAGGCAGGCCGCTACGGCGGTGAAAGAAGACCAGAACTCCAGTCCTGTCGCCATCAGCGCCAAAGTCAGTATCAGTGTGCTGCCGGCGGCGAAGCTCATGAAGGCGGCCGTCGCGCTGGTGACGTCAGAGCCGACGGAGCGCCCCTGATATTTCATGACGAATACGCCGCGAGGATGCACGATCCGCTTGAACTCAAGACTGATGGACTTGATGGAAATGATATTGCGAATGATCTTGTTGCCGCCAGCGGTGGAGCCTGCGCAGCCTCCCAGATAGCCGGCGAAGACCAGCAGCATGGCGGTGGCTTCCGGCCAGTCTGTGAAGCTGGCGGCGCCAAATCCGGTGCTGGTGATAAAGGAAACCAGATGGAAAGCGGAGTCGCTGAGCGCGGTGAAAGGGTCGTGGTACTTCTGCGCTTTCAACAGCATGATGCATAAAAGCAATGACAGGCCCGCCACAATCAGCAGGAACGTGCGGGTTTCTTCGTCTTTGAGGTATACAAAGGGATTGCGGGCGCGGAACACCTTGAAGTGCAAGGCGAAGCTGATGGCGCCAAGCAGCATGAACACATCAGAAACCGCCAGGATTAGATGGCTTTGGAAGTAACCCATGCTGGCGTCATGAGTGGAGAATCCGCCTGTGGAAACGGTAGTGAAGCTGTGCGCGACCGCGTCGTAAAAGCTCATGCCGGCGACGAAATAGGCGAGGGCGCACAGCACGGTAATGGCGATATAAACA
Source organism: Hahella sp. HN01 (assembly GCF_018986435.1). GTDB lineage: Bacteria > Pseudomonadota > Gammaproteobacteria > Pseudomonadales > Oleiphilaceae > Hahella. Next base: position 254,028 of record NZ_JAHMIN010000004.1, read on the forward strand.
ATCCAGAGATAGTGCGCCGTATTGGCGACACGTGGCGATAGCTTATCGTCTTTGACCGGTCCGGGCGTTTCCGCCTTCAACAGTTTCATACCGCCCACGTTCAACATGGGCAATACCGCCACCACGAATATCACCACACCTAAGCCTCCCAGCCATTGCAGGAACTGTCGATACAGTAGGAAGGTTTTGGGTAATTCGTCCAGTCCGCTCAGAACGGTGGCGCCGGTTGTGGTCAGGGCGCTGATGGATTCAAACACGCCATCGGTGAAGCTGACGTCTGTAACCAGAATAATGGGGATCGCTCCCAAGACGCCGCTGCACATCCAGGTGAGACTGGCGAACAACAATGAATCGCGGTAGCCAATTTTGGTGAGATCGGATCTGCGATAGCGAGACCAGAATAAGTAAGACGCCGCCAGCATCGCTAAGGCGGGAGCCATAAAGGCCTGCTGCACGTTGTCGCGAAACAACGCCACGGACAGCGCGCCGAAAATCAATTGCACGCCTCCCATCAATGCGACCGGGAAGGTTAGTAGGTAGAGAGTGGCTCGTCTGTTGATCACGCTGCGGCGAAACTGTCTGAAATAGCTTGGAAACCAAGTATTAAAGTTTATCAAGGCGCGGATTACCAGACCGTAAAAATTCCGTAAAAAAAGCCGGTTAGGGCCCATGTAGGCGGGCCGTTGATGGAAATTGTCATTCGAACATTAAATAATCGACGAAGACGGTTCGGTGAAAGCGTTCTCCTGAAGTGGGTGGTAGGCGGACGATGTGACGACAAGGAAACAATAGGGAGTTTATGTCTATGAATCAGTGTTATCTAAAATTGGGAGCGCGTTTGCTGGGCGCGGTGGCGTTGTGTTTATCCAGTGCGTCTATGGCGCAGGAGGGAGCAAGCGATCCGGCGCTCGCTTTGGCCACCCCGGGCGGCAAGGCGTTGCGGGGTGAATATGGCTTTGTCGGCCAGTTCTCGTGTGTGCAGACGCCATTGCAGCCGCCGCCTGCGACAGGGTTCGATCCAGAACCGCCCCACAGCCTGCTGGTAGAGGGCGAGGCGGTTTCTGTGGCGGGTTATGGCGTGATGACGTTTTCTCCAGCTGGAACGGTGGACTTGAATGTCACTGGCTCCCTGATCGGACTGGATAAAACCGCGGTCGGCGACGCCCCTGTCACCGCACGCATCGCTGGAAGCTGCCCGGGAGGTCATTATCAATTACTGGAAAACCACCGGCTTTCAGTGGAGTTTCCCAACTGCCAGGAGAGCGTTCCTGGCTTTAGCGCCAGCGGCGGGCCGTTGCGATTCGAAGGGTTAATCGCGCGGGACCGGCGCTGGATCAAACTGGCGATGGTGGATGGCGGCGTGCAGACCTATGACATCGCCATTCCTGGATATCCTGAACTACAGAACCAACGCGCTTGTATACAAACCTTTGTCATGGACAGAATGTAGTTTTGTCGATGGTTTTCCTCTTCATCCGCTAAGGTGTTTGCAATCGCCGCCGGGTGGCGGCGATTCTGCATTCTTTTTACAGTTTTTATTTTTATTTCAATAATTTGAGCTAAACTCAGCCTCAAAGGTTGAGTTTTACCACGTATTTCCGAAACGCTGCGGCCGACTCTGAAAATCAGGAATGGCGACTCGGCCGCTGGATTTGATTCACCGCACAGACAGCGAATAACAAAGAAAAATATAGCAATCGTTTATGCTTTCGGGTTTAGGGAAACGCTTCTGCAGACTGTTTCTGATCCTGACCGCTGTCCTGGGGACGTGGGAGCAGGCGTACGCCCGTTCCGAATACGAAATCAAAGCCGCGTACCTTTATAACTTCATCAAGTTCGTCACATGGACTGATACCGAGGCGACGGCTTCCGCCATCGATATTTGTGTCTATGGAGAGGACCCTTTCAAGGAAATTCTCCATCCGCTTAAGACTCTTACCGCACACGGAAAACCCATCAATTTGCTGTATCCCGCCAAGCCTGCGGACGCTGCCGTCTGCGAGGTGCTGTTCATCAGTCGGGAGGAGAAGCGTCAGTTACCGGCGATTCTCTCCCAGGTGGGACGGAATGTTTTGACCGTGAGCGATATGAAAGATTTCGCCAACTCCGGCGGCATGATCGGGTTTGTGACTGTCGGCAATGTAATCCGGTTTGAAATAAATTTATCCAGCGCCCGCGAGGCCGGTCTCGATATCAGCTCCAAGCTGCTCGAACTGGCCCTGGACGTGATCAAGAAGTAGGTAGGTACAGCAGAACATGAAATGGTCTCAGATGCCGATAAAACACAAGCTGATCATGATGACGTTGTTCACCAGCGTGATTGGCATTGTGGTGGTCAGCCTGAGTTTCATCTGGTACGAGAACCTTACTTACAAAGACCAGCTGAAACAGGAAATGAACGTCATTGGAAAAATTCTGGCGGACCGCAGCAACGCCGCCCTGGTGTTCAGCGATACGGCGCAACTGCAGGATAACGTCAACAGCCTGAAGTTGCGTCAGTCTATTGAACTGTCCTGTATCTACGACGCCATGGGGCAGCCATTGAGCAGCTTCTCCCGCCGGCAGGACCTGCAATGCCCTCTGGCGCCCGCCGCCAATGAAGGGGAGTTCACCAACAGCTATTTTCATCTGACTCAGGCTATTGAGCTGGATGGCGAGAGCATCGGCAAACTGTATATCCGCTCTTCCTTGCAGGAATTAATAGGGCATTTGCAAAACTATATCGCCACCACCGCGATCGTATCCGCACTGGTGGTGATGGCGTTATTACTGGTGTCCAGCATGTTGCAGCGCATCATTTCCACGCCGCTGGTGCATTTGACGGAAACCGCCACCCGCATCGCCAGGGTGAAGGATTACAGTCTGCGGGCGGAACAGGAGAGCGAGGACGAGATCGGGCAATTGGTGGTGGCTTTTAATTCCATGCTGGACACCATTGAAGAGCAGAATGCGCAGATTCTGCATAATTACGAGAATCTGGAGAAAATCGTGGCGCAGAGAACCGTGGAGTTGCGTTCCGCCAACAAGGAGCTGGAGGCGTTCAGCTACTCGGTTTCCCATGACCTGCGCCAGCCTCTGCGCGCCATTGATGGTTTCAGCGACGCGCTATTGGAAGACTGTTCGGATCAGCTTGATGAAGTCGCCATGGATTACCTCAACCGTGTGCGCGCCGCCAGTCAGCGCATGGGGCGTCTGATCGACAGTATGCTCACTTTGTCGAGGGTGACCCGCTATAAGGTGGAGAGCAAAGACGTGAATCTCAGCAACCTGGCGGCGACCATCGTCGAAGCTTTGCAGGCGGATCAACCGGAGCGGCATGTAGAGGTGATCATTCAACCGGACTTAATGACCCAGGGGGATGAGAATCTGCTTGGCGTGGCGCTTTCCAATCTTATTGGCAACGCCTGGAAATACTCCTCGAAACTCTCCCTTGCGAGAATTGAATTCGGCGCCATTGACAAAGACGGCGAGCGGATATTTTATGTGAAAGACAACGGCGCAGGGTTTGATATGAAATATGCGGACAAGCTGTTCGTCGCCTTCAACCGTTTGCACTCTCCCGCAGAGTTTGAGGGCAGCGGCATCGGGCTGGCGACAGTGTCCCGGGTGATCAGCCGTCATCGCGGTCGGATATGGGCGGAATCGCAGCCTGGAGAGGGCAGCGCCTTCTACTTTACATTAAACGATGCGGCGGTGGATGCACACGAGACTGGGGCGCGCTGAATAGTCAGCGTGTAAATTTGTATAAATTAAAATAATAGGCCTAGACTTGGTTAGTGGACTGAGAGAATCGCTGATGCAACAGTGCATGATATTACTGGTTGAGGATAACCCTGATGATGAGGCGTTGGCGTTAAGAGCATTAAAGAAAGCTAACCCGAAAACACAGGTGGTGGTGGCGCGGGATGGCCAGCAGGCCCTGGATTTTGTGTTTGGTGAAGGAGACTATCAGGGACGCAACGTCGCTGAGCAGCCTGTAGTGATTTTTCTCGACATGAAGTTACCCAAGCTGAATGGATTGGATGTGCTGAGAAATATTCGGAACGACCAAAGGACCTGTTTGTTGCCAGTCGTGATTCTGACCTCGTCAGATGAATCCAGCGACATCAAGGAAGCCTATCGCCTGGGCGCGAACAGCTATATCAACAAGCCTGTTAATTTTACTGAGTTTTCCCGTCAGATGAACCTGATGGGAGAATACTGGTTGGACATCAATCGGCCTCCGTTATGCAAGCTTCAGTGACCGGAGCGACTATGCGACAGGGTTTGCGCCTTCTGGTGGTGGATGACTCGGAAGACGACGCCATCCTGTTGATCAGGGAATTGCGCAAAGGCGGCATGCTGCCCAACTATACCCGCGTGGACAATGAGCACGACATGCGCAAGATGCTCGGCGCTCAACAGTGGGACATCATCATCACCGATCACAACATGCCAGGGTTTTCCTCCGAAGAAGCCCTGGCGGTCGTGCGTGAGGCGGAGTTGGATGTGCCAGTGATCATCGTTTCCGGCACCATTGGCGAAGACGTCGCCGTGCGGGCGATGAAAGCCGGGGCTCATGATTACATCATGAAGGATAATCTGGCGCGTCTGCTGCCAGCTATTCAGCGTGAGTTGAAAGAGGCTACGGTTCGCGACGCCCGCAAACGCGCCGAGCGCACGCTGCATCATATGGCGTACCACGACAGCCTGACCGATCTGGTGAACCGTCGTGAATTCGAACGTCGCCTGAAAAGCGCCCTCAACAGCAGCAAGGAGCGTGGTCTGACCCACATGCTGCTGTATCTGGATCTGGATCAGTTCAAGATCATCAACGATACCTGCGGACATGTCGCCGGGGATGAACTGCTCAAGCAACTGGCCATACTGCTGTCCAAACATATCCGCGAAAGCGATACGCTGGCCCGTTTGGGCGGCGACGAATTCGGAATACTTTTGGAGAGTTGTGCGGAGCGCCGCGCCATTCAACTGGCGCAAGAGCTGAACAGCGAAGTGAGAAATTTCCGCTTCGTCTGGCAACAGAAGCCGTTCACCATCAGTTTGAGTATCGGCGTCGTCGCGGTCACCAGTGAGTACGGGTCTGGCGCGGAGATTCTCAGTCACGCTGATATCGCTTGCTACGCCGCCAAAGACAAAGGCCGCAATACGATTCAGGTCTATCAAAGCGACGACGTGGAAATGAAGCGTCGTCGTACGGAGATGCAGTGGATCAGCCGCATCCGCATCGCATTGGAGGAAAACCGGTTTTTCCTGCACCAGCAACCTATGGAACGCATTGGCCCGGACCACGGCGCAGGATTGCATACTGAGTTCCTGCTGCGTTTGCGGGAAGGCGACGAAGTGATTCCCCCTGGCGCATTTATTCCCGCCGCCGAGCGCTACAGTCTGATGCCGCTGATTGATCGCAGGGTCATCGAGCTGGTCTTCCAATATCTCGCTGAAAGCGGCAAAGGGATGGCGGACGACGGCGCCTATTTCATCAACCTGTCAGGCACTTCGTTAAGCGACGACAAAGTGTTCGAGGATATTCGCAAAAATCTCAGAAAATACAAAATCCGCCCTGAGCGCATCTGTTTTGAGATAACGGAAACCGCCGCCATCGCCCATTTGGCGGAGACCGTGGAGTTTATTCGTGAGATCAGGGAAGAGGGGTTCAAGTTCGCGCTGGACGACTTCGGTTGCGGCATGAGTTCCTTCTCCTACTTAAAAACCATCCCGGTGGATTATCTGAAGATTGACGGCAGCTTTGTGCGCAACATGCTGTCCGATCCGATTGACGTGGGGATCGTCGAAGCCTGCAACCGTATTGGGCATGCGGCGGGACTAACGACCATCGCCGAGTTTGTGGAAAACGAGCAGATTAAGGAAAAACTGATCGAAATAGGCGTGGATTATGCGCAGGGCTTCGCTATCAGTAAGCCCAAGCCGTTGTAATTAATAAAATTTCTTGCGCCCTCTTTTCGCACAGATCAAATCCTGCTGCTATGCTTAGCTAAGACGTGCGCGGCTGGCTGTATCTTATGTTCGACGCGTCATCCTGTCCGCAGCAATCAAACGCGATACGACTCATATGATTACAACTAGAAAGGTTTGCGCGTTAAGTCTGGCTCTTGCCGCTTCGGCAGGGTACGCCGCTGACGATAATCTCTTTGAAGACAGCCTCTGGGCGCTATCCCCCGAAGAACTGGGACAAATCCGCGTCACCAGCATCGCCTCGGGCACCATCACCCCACTGGACAAAGCCGCCGCCGTCACCACGGTCATTACCGCGGAAGACATTGCGGCCATGGGGGCGACTGATATTGACGAAGTGCTGGAGACGGTGCCGGGTTTGCATGTCGGTAGGTCTTTTCAGGCCTATTTTCCGCTTTATACATTTCGAGGAATATCAGGCTCGGATTACAACCCGCAAGCGCTATTGCTGATCAACGGCTCCCCGCTCACCACGCTGGCTTTCGGCAATCGCTACACCATATGGGGCGGCATGCCGGTCAAGTCCATCAGCCGCATCGAGGTGATCCGAGGACCAGGCTCCGCTTTGTATGGCGCGGACGCCTTTGCCGGAGTCATTAACGTCATTACCAAAACCGCCAGTGAAATGGAAGGAACGCTGGCGGGAACCCGCGCAGGCAGTTTCGATACCTATTCCGCATGGCTGTTGCATGGCGGGCGCATTGGCGATCTTCAGTTGGGCGTTACCCTGGAGTACATGGATACACGAGGGCAGAAAGAAGAAATCAAAGAGGATTTCATGGCGCTGCTTGCGCCAGTCGACTCTCTGGCGCCCGGGGAGGTGAACCTGGGACGTCGGCAGGCGGAAGTGCATATGGACATGTCCTACAAGGACGTAACGGTCAGAGTGGGTTACCAGGGACGTTACGGCGTTGAGACGGGGGCCGGGGTCGCGCAGGCGCTGGACCCTGAAGGGGAATACGCCAGCGATCGTCTGACCTTGGAGTTTTTGCACACCAATCAGGACTGGTTTGAAGACTGGGAGATATCCACTCAACTGACCTATTTTTTCGGCAGACAGAAGCCCACCGAAACCTCTGTGATTTTCCCTTCCACTTTCGGCGGCGCCTTTCCAGATAGGGTATTGGCGGAGCCAGGTTATAAAGAGCAGCACGCAAGAATTCAGTTGTCCTCCATTTTCAGAGGTTGGAAAGACCATCGCATCCGCACAGGCATAGGCTATTTCTGGGGTGACCTCTACGAAACGACGGAAAAGAAAAACTTCCTTAGCGGTCTGGTTCCCAACCCGGGAGGATTTGAAGACTTTTCCGATAGCGATGAAGTCTGGCTGCCTGAGAAAGACAGAACCAGCTATTTCCTGTTCCTGCAGGACGAGTGGCAATTCACTCAAAACTGGCAGCTGACCTCCGGCGTGAGGTATGACCATTACTCGGACTTTGGCGAAACGATCAACCCCAGGGTTGCTTTGGTCTGGGCGACCACGGACACGCTGACCACCAAATTGCTGTATGGGCGCGCTTTCCGTGCGCCATCCTTTGTTGAACTCTACGCCATCGCCAATCCTGTCTCGCTGGGCAATCCCGACCTGGACCCGGAAACCATCGACAGTTATGAGTTCGCCGTCAGCTACCAGCCCACCGCCAAGCTGCAATACAGCGGAAATCTGTTCTACTACAAAATCGACGATTTCATCGTCTTTGAGGACAGCAAAGCGGCTAACGCGGGCAACCGCAAGGGACGAGGTTGGGAGTTTGAGGTGAGTTACGCCGTTTCCGACGAGCTGAAAATGACGGCGAACTACGCCTACCAGCGTGCGACGGATGAAGAGTCAGGCAAAGACGTGGGTGACGCGCCTAACTACCAGGCCTATGGGCGTATTGACTACAAGATCGTCCCCAACACCAGCGTATCCACTCAGATTAACTGGATTGGTGAGCAAAAGAGGGCGGATGGAGATGATAGAGACCCTGTCTCTGATTACGCCACGGTGGACTTCACTGTGAGGCGCAAAACACTGGAGGATCGGCTGGAGGTTGCGCTTTCCGTCCGCAATGTGTTTGATCGCGAAGCCTACGCGCCCAGCACATCCCGGCCAATGGTGGCGATTCCAGGAGACCTGCCCCTGGCGGGGCGCAGCCTGTACGGCGAGGTCTCCTATCGGTTTTAGGAACGAAGGGCTTATTGGGCGGTATAGCCGCCATCTATAGAAATTGTCTGTCCATTTAAATAAGACGCGGAATCCGACAGCATCCAACATACCGCTTCCGCGACTTCCTGTTGCGTACCCAGACGTCCCTGCGGGTGCAGAGATTGAGCGAAAGCCATGACTTCGGGATTGCTTAAAGCCTGTTCGTTGCCGGGAGTGGGAATCCAACCGGGACATATCGCATTGATGCGAATATTGCGCGCAGCGTATTCCAGGGACGCCGCTTTGGTGAGGCCGATAATGGCGTGCTTGGAGGCGACATACGCCGCCAATCCCATGCCCGTGCCTACCAGGCCATAAATGGACGACATATTTACAATCGCCCCGGACTTATTGCATAACAGGGCTGGGATCTGATGCTTCATGCATAACCAGGCGCCTTTGGTATTGATGTTGAAGACTCGGTCCCATTCCTGTTCGGATAACTCCGTCAACGGTCCGACCGGCTCCGCCGCTCCCGCATTGTTAAACGCGCCGTCTAACTTACCGAACGTCTCAATAATTTGAGCAAGCGCGTTTTTGATATCACTTTCCGAAGAAACGTCTGCAGGGATGCTGATGGCCTGTCCACCGGCTTCAGTAATATGGCGCACCGTATCTTCGGACTCTTTCGATCTGCGTGCGATAACCGCTACTTTGGCGCCGTAGTCCGCCAGCTTGATCGCTGTGCTTCTACCAATGCCGGAACTAGCGCCCGTGACCATCACCACTTTTCCATCCAGCTTCATGAGATAAACCTCCTAAATGTATAAATGAGTCTGTGTGCGTCCAATGGTGATTGGCCTCACCAACTACGCCTTTCCGGCCCGGAATACTGAATTGATTCACAGCGCATGGGGAAAACGCTGCCCTCGGGTTTGGCCGCGCCATCGAGATAGCAGGGGACCATGCCGGCGATAAAGCAGGGCGTCAGGTAAAGCTGATACTCTTCCGGCGACATGCCGAAATCCGCGCCGATGGCCGCAGCCAGGGCGGCGACGTTGATCGTCAGGCGTTTGTTCTTTTTGAGATAGTGGTAGATCTCCAGCGCCAGAGTGAAGTGAGCGCCATCGGCGAAGCCCAGGTCGCGGGCTTTTTTGACCAGATGCAACACGCGCTCATCCAGGCGCGCCAAGGGGCGGCCGTAGCCGTAGATGACGCGGTATTTTTTCAACGCCGCGTTGATCAGATCCGATAGTTCCTCCCCGGCGTCCAATGCTTTGCGAGTGCGCTGCAGAAAGTCGATGGCGCGGCGGTCCGGTCTTCTGCCGTAAATAGAAGCCTCGGAAATGGACAGTCCGCTCATCAAAGATAGCGACGGCGTACTGCGTACGTTGCCAGCCAGTTCCGCGACATGGTTTGGCCAGATGCTCGGGTCCGGGTAGCTGGTGCATACCCAGATGTAATTCAGCATGCGCATCTGTTCCGGGGTGTAGAACTTGCCGGTGATGGAGTAAAGGTAAAGTGAAAACCAGTCGCGCTCACTTAACTCCTGATGCAGATCTTTACCGCGAAACACGACGCGTTCGCACAAAAACGCTTTGCCCATCGCGGTTTCGTGGGCGGTTTCCTGTTGGCGCAGATGTTTGTTGCTCATAGCCCAAGCTCCTCTGCATTGGGTAATTCGAAGGGGCCGGGGTCATCCGTCAGCTTTATGTGGTCACCGTAGAATGGAAACATTTTCCAGCCCAGATCTCTCTGTTCAATGGCGTGTGCGGCGGCTCCGGGTAAACGCAGCATCAGGTACAACATGACTGCGGCGTGCTCGTTCATCGCCAGATCATGCAGCGCTGCGGCGGCCACGCCAGACAGTGACAATGGCGCGTCTGCGATGGTTTCCAGCTCCTGGCGATGTTGCGCCAGCCAGCGCACGGTAATAGCGCAAGGAATTTCCGCCAGCGCTTCCAGCACCTGACGCACCGGCTTGGGACAGCTCTCGCCGTTGGGGTCGAAACCGGGAGCGTGCTCCATGGGGCGCCATATATCCTCCCGCGTATCGCTGACCGGGGAGGGAAGGCGGGCCGGCCATTGCTCCATATCGGTTCCGCATTCCCGCCAAAGCTGCATCAAAATGTAGACTTCATGCCCGCCGCCATACTGGCCAGCGCCGACGGCCAGGGACGCCATCAGCGAAGCGGCGTGCGGACAACCGCCAACGCCGCCGTTCATCGCCGCGCGCACGCTGGCCTCGCGGGGACCTGGGTTGGCCAGGGCGATAGCCAGTTTTTCCAATAGCTGCGCCTGATCCGCGTTGGGCTTTTCTCCCCTGAACAGCAGATACAGGTACTCGAACCAGCTCGCCTTGGTCAGGATGTCGCCGTAGACATCGTAGCCGTAGCAAAGGGCGGAGTGCGCGGCGAAGGGATTGTCGGCTTCAGGTTCTTCAGACCAGACTTTCGTCCGGTATCCGTATTTGCTGCTCATGATTGCCTCCTGTCAGAACTTTGGTGCGTTGGCGCATGGGGGGAACTTGTTCGCTGTCGACGACTACATCCAGAACGAATGGGCCGGGTTTGGAGAAAAGGCTGTCGACGCCGATTTCATCCAGCTCTTTAAGCCGGGTAATGCGTTGCGACGGCAGGCCCGCCGCTTTGGCCATGGCGGCGAAATCCACTTGCGGCAGACGATTGGCGATATCTTCCGCGCGACCCAGACGTTGGCCGTGTTTAATCATACCCAGGTGACTGTCGTTCAGAACGATGAACAGAATGTTCAAATCCAGCTCCCGCGCGACGGTGATCTCCTGACCGCTCATCAGCATGCTGCCGTCGCCGGTGAAACAAATGACAGGCGTATCCGGTTTGGCGAGCGCCATGCCGACTGCGGCGCCGATAGCCCAGCCCATGGTCGCGAATCCCATGCCTATGTGGAACAGTTTAGTTGAATCTGACAAGGGCGGATTGGTGCGCCAATAGTGCACGCCCCACAGGAAACTATTGCCCGTGTCCATCAATACCGGCGTGTTGCGCGGGCAGGCCTGGCTCAGAGCCCAGTACAGCGCTTGCGGTTTGACCGGCGCTTCCACGTCAAGACAGGCTTCCTTGTCCGCATAGATGACGTGTTGAGGAAATCCGTCAGCCCCAGGAGAGTACTTCTGTTTACGCGGCGCCGCATGTTTCAGGTATTTGGCGAAGGGCTCCAGCAGCAAGCGCGGCGAACCCAATATCGACAGTCTCGACATCACCGACCGGCTCAGATGGTCTGGGTTGCCGGACAGATGTATCAGGCGGTTGGAGAAAATTGCGTTGGGGTCCCAGCCGCCGGTCGTGACTTCATCCAGCGCGGAGCCAATGACGATGACGCGCTCTGCATTGTCGGGATGTAAGGCGTCGCGGGCGCTTTCATGTCCGCCGAGGCCGAATACGCCTCTATATAAAGGGTGATATTCCGAAACTAAACCTTTGCCCATAGGCGTGGTGACGATCAACCAGTTGCGTGACTCCGCCAGAGCGAGCAGCGGCTCCATCGCCCCTGCGCAACCTTCGCCAATCACCAGCGTGGCTTTCTGCACATAGGCGAGTTCTTTCAGTAATCGATGCACTGACTCGGCGCTGGGTACGACTTCATGATTGATAAAGGCGCGCATATTGAAAATGCCCGCCGGATCGGGAGATTTGGCGCGCATGATGTCGAGGGGGACGCTCAAATGCACCGGGCCTGGCTGGTTGCTGAGCGCGTAGCCGATCGCCATCAGCAGCTTGTGCTCCAGCTGGGCGGAGTGCGACACCAGTGTGTTGAAGCGGGTGCAACTGTCGAAGATGCTGACGGTGTTGATGCCTGTACAAGAGCCCTCCTGAAACGCGCCCAAGCCGAAACGCTCAATAGAAGGCTGCGCGGTTATCACCAGCATGGGGATGCCGTCGGCATAGGCGTTGGCCACGCCAGTCAGCAGGTTGGTGGCCCCCGGACCGGAAGTGGAAATGCACACCCCCAGTTTGCCTGTCGCTCTCGCATATCCGTCCGCCATGAAGGCCGCTCCGGATTCGTGCCTCGCCAACACCGCCTTTGGTCCGCCCCGACGCTCGCTACGGGCGAGGGCGTTATAAAGTGGTTCAATACTGCCTCCTGGCACACCGAATACGTACTTCACTCCCAATCGTTCCAGATAGTGGAGTATCAAATCACCATTCTCGATCATGCTTTGATACCTTTTCGGACATGTATAAATTTTGAGCGCGAATTCTTGGGTAAGATGGCCGGAAAAGATAGGGTCTAAATGTAAAGCATTGAAAAACAAGAATTTTATGGACTAGTCCCATCGGACGATTGTTGCTTTTGCTGTAGGCGTTGCGACATGAAACAGAAAATAGAATGACTTTTCGGTCTGAACGATGGGGAGGCGCAGGTTGGTTTTTAGATTAACGAGGAGCGATGAATTACCCGTAGATACTGTGAACTGGCGCAAAAAATGGACTATCTGGACAGGAAATATCCATAAATTCACTTTTTCTTATTTTTCTTTAAATACATTGCAGGTTCGGCTTGACAGGTTCGGCTAAAAACGTAAACTAAGCGCCACTCCAGCAGAGAGACGCGAAAAACTCCTGCTTAAGAGTGATATGCGGGAATAGCTCAGTTGGTAGAGCACAACCTTGCCAAGGTTGGGGTCGCGAGTTCGAGTCTCGTTTCCCGCTCCAAGATTTCCGAAACCCCGACAAGCTCGGGGTTTTTAGCTCTAGAAGTCTTGATTATAGGCGCGGTGGCAGAGTGGTCATGCAGCGGACTGCAACTCCGTGTACGCCGGTTCGATTCCGACCCGCGCCTCCATGTTTTCTCCGGCAAATGCCTCCCTCGCCCGGGTGGCGAAATTGGTAGACGCAAGGGACTTAAAATCCCTCGGTATTTGATACCGTGCCGGTTCGACCCCGGCCCCGGGCACCAATCCCAAATTATACACATAATACTAAATCCTCCCAAACCCTTTATAATCGCGGCTTTCCGGCGGTTTATGGCGTTTTCGGAGATTTACTAAATACCCCCCTTACAACCACTTTTTGTCGTATCAGTACGCCAAAATTACGCCAGATTTACGCCAAGGGAGTACGAGGAAGTTTAATGGCAACTTTTCGAAAGCGCGGGAGCGCTTGGCGCGTTGAGGTCAATGTAAAAGGTCAGCGCGATTCTGCAACTAAAGATACAAAAGCCGAGGCTCAGGAATGGGCCGCCAGACGAGAAATTGAACTGCGGTCTCAGTTCGATGGCAGGAGTCTGACTCATATTGTCAGGGATGTTTTTGAGAGATACGGGCAAGAAGTCAGCCCGTCAAAACGAGGTCAGGACAAGGAGTTGCTGCGGCTTGCCAGTTTCTGCCGTGATCATATAGCGGATATAAAGCTGGCGGATCTTAATGCGTCCCATATCGCCGACTGGCGAAACCGTCGACTAAAGCAAGTATCACCCAGTTCGGTTAATAGAGAACTTAATCTGATGTCTCACGCGTTTGAAATTGCGCGTAGAGAATGGCGCTGGCTTACTGAGTCTCCGACACGAGATGTTACCCGTCCTAAAAATCCTCCACCGCGAGACCGGAAAATTTCTGACGATGAAATAGAGCGCGTTTGTCTGTCGCTTGGCTTTGTCGATGGCGTTACGCCTGAAACTAAAAGCCAGCGGGTGGCGATCGCCTTTTTATTTGCTATCGAGTCGGGAATGCGTGCAGGTGAGATCTGTGGTTTAACCTGGGATGCCGTAAACGGCAACGTTGCTTATCTGCCTAAAACCAAAAATGGCACGTCTAGAAATGTTCCTCTTTCATCGCGTGCGTGTGAGTTGCTTTCTTTTCTCCCTGTTGACGGAGAATCTGTGTTCAACATTACGACTGTTCAGTTGGATGCAATCTTCAGAAAGGGAAGGGATAGAGCGGGCGTGGAGAATCTGACTTTCCATGATACCCGCCACGAGGCAATTACTCGCCTTGCTAAAAAGCTTGATGTATTAGAGCTTGCGCGCATGGTGGGGCATAAGGATTTAAAGCAGCTTCTCGTTTATTATAACGAGACTCCTCAGGCGTTGGCGGCAAAACTGGGGTAGTGCTATTCATAGGAGTTATAGGCAGGGATTATGGACGAGAAGAAGTTAAGTATGTTTCCGTGTGCTCATTGCAAAGAGTCCGGAACCTGTGCCCAAGGAAAGGATGGAGCTAGTTGTAATGTGTGTGTCAAAAGGAATGAACTGAGAGGAAAGGAGCACTTTGGGCTGGCGTGTGGTATTTGTGGCGGCCTTGGCTTGGCTGAACCCTTTACTGACCGTTTAAATAAGCGCTTCCCAGCAATTATGGCCATTCTTGTTGTATTTAGTTTAATGTTCATTGTGTCGGTAGCGGCCTTCATTAATAACCAGCATTTCTCAGAAATATTGGCTTTTTCTGGCACTTTGATTGGGACGGTAATCAGTTATTTCTATTCAAACTCCAACAAAATGAAAGCTAGCTAATATTAAGCCCTCTGCCAAAGAGGGCTTTCTTGTTTTAGTGCTTTCGCGGCCGACCTGTCTTGGCTTGGCCATCTTGGTGGCTGAGTGTCCACTCTATTACCTCTTTGGCTCTCCAGCGTGGCTGGCTGCGGCTTTGTGCTGACTTCCCATTTGCTGTTGGAATCCGTATGGATTTAGGGAAGGTCGGCTGGCATATGACCCGCTGCATGGTATGGCTTTCTGAGCACTTCAGATATTCGGCAATCGTGGAAACATCCCAAAGGGCGATCTCTGTGGAAATCCTTGGCTGAAGCTTTTCGATGATCGCCTCTGCCAGCTTGTTGATTGCGCTTAATTCGTTTGCTTGTTCCTGCATAGTTCTCACCAGGGGATATCGTCGTCAAAGTCGTATGCTTGGCCGTTGTTTGGCGTCTGCATTTGGTTGGGTTGTGGCGCCGCCATTGGTGCGGGCTTGTATTGGTTGGGCGGTTGTGGCGTCTGTTTCGGGCTCGCGAAATCGACCTTTATCACCCTGCAGCGAATCTTCGCCCCGGGCGAACCGTCGCCCTTGGTAAACTGCTCCAGCTCCAGATCGTCAGCTGTCACGACCAGCTTTGTGCCTTTGGTCAGATGCGGCTCCAGCGAGATTGCCCTGTCACCCCATAGCGCGCCGTCGATCCATTGGGTCCGCCTGTTGTCGCCGTGGCCGATGCTGTAGGCGAGGGCGAGCGTAGCCACTGCCTGTCCGCTTGGGGTGTATCTCAGTTCGGCGTCACGCCCGAGGGCGCACAATTTAATAAACATAAAATCTCCTACTTGATCCTAATTGAG
>NZ_JAHMIN010000031.1 GCF_018986435.1 Hahella sp. HN01
CCGTTGGATCTGTTGGRTCYGTTGGATCTGTTGGRTCCGTTGGATCTGTYGGGTCCGTTGGATCTGTTGGGTCCGTTGGATCTGTTGGGTCCGTTGGATCTGTTGGGTCCGTTGGATCTGTTGGGTCCGTTGGATCTGTTGGGTCATCGTCATAAGAGGCGGTCAACGTCACGCCGCTATAGCGCAAATAACCGTGCAGCATGATGTGATACACGCCAGGTCTCACGACCAAGTCGTCACAGACCTCTTCATTGCCATTTTTGTAGGGACGGCAATCGTATTCAGTTAGCGTCGGATCTTCTTCCGCTCTGACGTACAGATCGACATCTCCGCGACCGCCTTCGATCTTGACGGAAAGATGCTTGGCGCCTTCAGGCACTTCGATAGTGTAATAAACCTTGCTGTCGGAAACGCCGTTCAAATCCTCAATCGGCTTGCCGTTGCCCAGCACGTTATCGTCGTCGCCATCGCCGTCATCGGGACCGTCTGGATCATCCGGATCGCCGGGATCAGGCGTGTCGCCGCCGACATAAGAGGTTACCCAGTCCTTGAAGCTGGGCACAGCGGTATATACGCCGTATTTTCCTGGTCTTGCGCAACCATCGCCCCAGCTTACGATACCCAGCTGACGGAACTCGCCGGCCTGGTTAACAAACAAAGGACCGCCGGAGTCGCCCTGACAGGAGTCTTTCCCGCCCTGCTCCAGCCCCGCGCAAAGGCTATAGTCATAAATCGCGTCGTCGCCGTAGGCCATACGACACTCATCGAGAGACACGACCGGCACATCCACTTTCTGCAGGATATCCGGGGAGCCGCCATTTTCACGTAACGCACCCCAGCCGATAACTGTCACGTCGCTGCCGGGCATAATGTCACTGGGGTCGCCCAGAGTAATGCGGGTGTACTTCTCATCCACTTTTTCCGACAGCTTCAGCAAGGCGATGTCGTTCTCCAGAGTCTGTTCATTAAACTCTGGGTGATTGATCACTTCCACCACTTGGATTTTCTGTGCGTCGCGCATGTCGTTCTGGTCGTGCAGACCGATGACGGCTTTGAAGCTTTCGGCAGAAATACCAGCGGTACAGTGCGCCGCAGTGAGCACATAATAATCATCTATTACCGACGCGCCGCACCACTGGCCGCCGTTGTATTGCAGATACACCATAAAGGGAAATTCGCCCTCGGCGGCGTCTTCACCGCCGACGATCTTGGGCGTCAAATTGCGATATACGCTTAGATCTTCCGGCGCGCTTGGGTTCGCGTAGCTCGCGCCGCTAAAGGTGAGGCCGGCAATCATCCCTGCCAGCAGGTTCTTTTGAAACGGTTTCATAGTTCTATCAGTTCATTGGCGATTGGTGTTAATAACATCAGGCAGCTTCTTCTAGATTATTCTGACAACTGCTACCTGCTTGATTCTGAACGCTAATTTCGGGACACAGAGACGCTCCCGCAACAGCAAACCAAATCGGCGCCCAGCCTGACCAAGCTAACACGCTCACAAAGTGGCCTACAATTCGGACAGATATGCTAGGAACCAGGGCCTACTCGCGGCGTTCGAGAGAATACCGCCAAGGCTAGAAACGACAGGGGGTTCAGCCAGGGTCGATACAAATGAGACTAGACTCTAATGCATCGAATAAGCGGCGAAATCTGCTAAGAAAAAGGGATATGCAACTATGTGATTGTGTCTCGGGTTTTCGCCGATAGGTGGTTGATGAAAAAGAGAAAATTGCTCGTTACGAACAATTGCCAGGGGAATGTTTGTAAAGACGCCGCACTGATGGCGGCGTCTGGTATGGAAAGCGGATTATCCCTGTACGGAGTCCAAGCTGTTCAACACGGATTGCGGAGCTTTCCCCATCCGGGAGCGTTGCGGGAACTCGCCGACGGGAATGCGGGCGGCTTCCTGAGTGGTAGTGTAGTCAAACACGCCCACCGTGCCCTCCACGCTATTGGAAACGAAGCAGTAGGCGCCATCAGAGCTGGTCGTCGCCCAATACGGAAGATCATAGCCATCCATAATGCGATCAGTGGCGAGGGTTTCCGTGGAAATGATCGCAACATAGTTATCGATGGTTCCCGCCAGACAGAGTTTCTTACCATCGCCGGACAGCGCCAGACCATGATGCGCCGAGTTCTTCGGGAAGTCGTCATAATTGGGATAGTTGGCTTTGCCGAATGCGCTGGCGGGCAATTCCACCGTATGAGTAATAGCACCCTGCTCCAGATCCACTTTCACAAATCCACGCAGATAGGAAAGCTGGGCGTACAAGGTTTTCTCATCCGGCGTAAACACATTGGGACGCACTCCCTGGGGAAACTTGATGGTGCGCAACAACTGCAGGGATTCCGCATCGACAATGCGTAATGAGCGCTCGCCTTTCATAAAGTTCAAGGCGTGAGGCAGCAATACGTTGCCGATACTGGTATTGTAGATGCGCTTGCCGTCCGGGGAGAAATCGTTTTGATGAGGAAAGTCTCCCGTAGCGAATTCGCCTGTGCGTCTGCCGGTGACGGCGTCTATCAGAAAGGCTTTCTTGGATGTGGAATCGGAAACCACCAGCGTCCCGCCATCGGGAGAAAGCGCCGCATGGTCGGCATGAAATCCCGGCACTGGATGCCGCCACAGCATGCGATGTCCCGGCGCGGTAAGATCAAATGCGGCCACGTCTCCCAGATAGCCCCGGGAGACATACAACACCGTCCCGTCCGGCGACAGAAAAACGTCGTCAACATTGCGTTCGCCTCCGTTTTCATTAATAAACGCATCGTACAGCAGCTTCAGAATGCCCATCTCGCTGATGCGTTCCTCCTTATCTTCCGTCACATTCACCGACCCCAGATTGAGAAAGGTGTATGGATCTATAAAGCTGACAGTCCCGCTTTGCGCATTCCCCACCAACAGCACATCCCGCATTTCCGGAGCAGCCGCTGACGCCTCCGCACTCGCTACGCCAGAAACGCCCAACGCCAGCGCGAGGGCCGTCACGCCTAACGCCAGTTTCCTGAATCGCCTCTTCAGGCCAAAACCGCGGATATTCCCCTTGGCGCTTACCGCCCTCATCAGACCCGTTTTATTCTTGCGCATCGTTTCAGCTCCTTGATCTTGTATGCTTTATTAGGTCTTTTCTGGTACGGCTCACTTCTCCAGCAATGATTTAAAAGAGCTCTTTCCCCTTCAGCGAAAACAACCGCCGCTGAATGAACAGGGTTCAAATAAGCTCAACCTGACTAACACTAACTGCACTCAACAGAGCGATACTGTCGCCTTTCCGACTTTTCTGTAGAGGGATAAGGTTCAGATGCGATTGACGACTGATTGGTGATAGCCCTCAGCCGACTCCGTAAAGGATGACTATTTGGGTAATCTGGAGTTTGACTATTAACTCTTGTTAATTCATATTATTTCCGGGATTTCAATCAACAGTGTCATCATGTATGCGAAGGGAAACGCTATGCTAACACGTCGAACAATCACACCACGTCTTGTTTCATCATTCATCCGCGTCAGTAGTAGTCCGTGACAGTGCATCTCGGCCATATTCGAATCCGACATTAGTATTCCAAATATCAAAGAGCACACAAAGCAAGACCTACAAAGCGATCAGCCGCATTAACGCTTTCTCTAAATAACCAAGATCATTATTCATAGAAAAAGTTGTTTCTTTAGAGTTGTACAGAAGACGGAAATATAATGAAGCTATCGTGCTGCTGAAAAATACGCCTGTAGACTGATCTAAGGAGGCGCCTCATCATAGATTGGACTGAATGGACAAAGGCATAACGCCGAAACCTTTGATTAACTTTATTCAGCTAATTATTTAAAAACATGAAAAATATAAAAATTTTAATAGCCGATGATCATCAAGTATTTCGGCAGGGACTAATTTCTCTTATTAGTAATAGCTCAGAAATAGAGATAGCGCATAATTGTGATAACGGTACAGAGGCACTGACCTTTATTGAGAACCTTAAACCAGACATTGCCATATTGGATATTTCCATGCCTGGGATGAATGGCCTTGAAGTTATGTCACATGTTTTGGCGGCAGGACTCAACACCCGAATTATTTTTCTCACTATGCATAAAGAAATCAAGATCATCGACCACGCGATGGTTCAAGGAGCATCAGGCTATTTACTTAAAGACGAAGCGTTTGAGCATCTTCTAAGTGCTATCGATCTGGTTTCGCAAGGCAAAATATACCTATCTATAGAGCTGAATAGCGAACTGGCCACTTATCGGTTAAACCGGTCCCATGAAGGCTTAACCACGAGAGAAACGGAGATAATTCACTATATTTCCAATGGACTTTCCAACAAAGAAATTGCCAAAGAGTTACATATTTCACCAAGAACAGTCGACACGCACAGAACGCGACTAATGAGAAAGCTTGGGCTACACCGAGCTACTGATTTAGTGCGGTACGCTATTAAAGAAGGATTAGATATATAGAGTATTAAAAAGAGCAGCCTGATTCAGGCTGCTCTTTTTAAGGATCCTATTCGGACTCTGGCTCTAACTCCATGCCATTTATACTCCCAAGCCTAGATATATAAAAACAACCAGTGATACTACCCGCATCGTTTCCAGTATTTTGCATAACCCCAGTAAAATTATTTACACCTGTATTTTTAGCTGCATAGACCGTATTGTATGTGTTATTACTCTTATATTGAAAAATAAGAACATGATCAAGTTTAACTTTCTTCTCCAAATACCGGCCTGATCCACCCCCTGAAGTTGCGAACACGCCTTTACTTTCAGAGGCGTCGCTGGATTCTTCCGTAAACGTTAAAACTGACGCCTTATTAGTGCCATCGCACCCGTAATCATAAGCCAAGGTCCATTTTCCAGACATGTCCGCCATCGCGGATGAAGACAAAAAAGTCATAGCAATCATTGCAAATAATTTTTTCATAAGAAACTACTCCTTTAGCAGTTAAAGTGGCGATCTAACATTTAATTCACTCCCTTTAAAGCTACAAGTGTTTTTTGAATTAAATGGCCGACTTGAACTTTACCCTGTGAGTCAGACCTTGTATTTCGAGTGAATACTGTATTTAGTGTAAGGAAGACGCTCTAAGTATTAATCAGATAC
This sequence comes from Hahella sp. HN01, assembly GCF_018986435.1. GTDB lineage: Bacteria > Pseudomonadota > Gammaproteobacteria > Pseudomonadales > Oleiphilaceae > Hahella. The sequence continues at coordinate 5,103 of NZ_JAHMIN010000031.1, forward strand.
GTAGCTTCTTCGGAGTAACTATCACTTTATTTGGCCGCTTTTAAAGGCCCGCTGAGATAACGAATTGAGCCTGGTTTATAGAAGGCTGACATTTACGACTGGCGGATCACAATAATCGATAAATCATCCGCCAATGCCCCACTTTTATTGCGCGCCAAATCAGCGAACTGCGACGCCGTCGCGTTACTGGCGAAGTTCGCCAACTGTTTGATTTGCGCCAGCGAGGCGTAATTGAAAAAACCGTCGCTACCGACGACTAATACTCCCTGGAGAATCATCGGACCAAAGCCGATAGGAACCGCTTCGCCACATCCTAATAAAGGCTTGCGATGTTGCAGTTGCGTCAATTCATACACAAAGTCAGGGTGGAACAGCCAACATTGAGAGTCGCCGACACTGGCGCCAATCACCTCGCCGTTGGTGACTTTACCAATCACCGCCGTCGTCTCACCCAAGGGGGACGTAGCCGCAATTTCACGATCCCAACGCCGTAAATGACGCTCAAATTCATCTGGCGAATTCAATTCTTCTTCAAACAGCCGAGTGAATGCGTTAGCCACATAGTCTGAAGCTTCTTTACCTCCAGCCAGGCCACCTGCCCCATCAGCGATGCAGAACCAGATGCAACCGTCTTTTTCCTGTACAAACAACACATCCTCACCATGTGAGGAATGGGCTTCAAGATAGTGAGACAAGTCGAAGGGCGAGAATACATCCACGATGGCGTTATACTCGGGAATATGGTTGAATTTTATCGTTTTTTCACAGTGATAGTATAATCGCCGCCTAACAGGCGTTTCTCTTAAAGCTTGGCAATATCACTAGAAGCACAGCCCGCTCCGTCACCTTTTTGTCGGCGACTTTTTGGCTGCCTGATTGGAAATGAACAACCGTCATTCCACGAACTAATATGGACTAACTTATGAAACTGGATATTCAGGAATACGCCAACAAAAGCGTACTTTGCTGGCTGGCTACATCAAGTCTTGAGGGAGAACCCAATGTCTCGCCGAAAGAGATTTTCCTCGCCCTGAATCCCACGACATTATTAATCGCCAACATCGCCTCTCCCATCAGTCAACGCAATATCCGCGCTAACCCCAGAGTTTGCGTCAGCTATATCGATGTCTTTGAGCAAAGAGGCTGCAAAATAAAAGGCGATGCGCGGGTAATCGAGCCTGCAGCTCCAGAATGGAATGACTATCTGGACCAACTTAAAACATTGGCGGGAGATAACTTCCCCATCAAGAGTATCTTTGAGGTCAGTATCTCCAAGTCCACCAGCATTCTCGCCCCAAGCTACCTGCTTTTTCCTGAGATAAACGTTAAACAGCAGGTTGAAAGCGCGATGAAGACTTATGGCGTCGAGATGAAGGCCGATTGAGTATCGGCTGTCGCCAGGAGAGCTTAACGGAGCGTTAGGCTCTATCACTCACAATTTCCCACTCCTTTTCAAAGCCCTGGACGGTCAAATAACCACTAATGATCGTCATCAGCCTTTCCACCCAAAATGGGACGTTAGCATCGTAGAGTTTTCCACTCTCGCCATCAGCAATGGACTGGTCCAGCATCCACCAGAAGAACTCCGCCAGTTCAGTTGCCTGCTCCGGCGTCGCCACCGATGCGGAGCTTTGTGAAAGGCCCACGATAAAGGGGGCGCCAAATCGCAGAGCATAATGCGCCATGACATCCTGAGCGGCTTCATCCCGACCACTGAAATCTATCATTTCTCACCACTCAAAACCTGTAACGCTTTCGGCGACTCAATAGAGAAACGATCTTTTGCAATAAAGCCTCTGGCGCCGCAGTAATAAGTACGGCAGGCGCCGTCGACATCCTCGAACACCAAGGACTCATCTTCCAGATAAATGCGGAACACACATTGGCCCACATCCAGGTCACGATATTCGTATACGCCGCTTTTCGCCTGCAATGCTTCGCCTTCAACGTTACAACTGTGACCATTCGCATGATTGGATTCGTAGGCGAATTGCAGCACTCCGCCGTTATCGCTGCTGACTTCCAGATAGTCGGGAACCTGCGGCGCATCTACCTCGCCCACCAGTTGGCGCTCATATCTGGCGCGGAATAAACCCCGCATGCCGCCTAACTTGCCCAGCAGCTCAATGCGTCGCTCATAGGCGTTGCGCAGGCAGTCTGCGTCTACACACAGGTTGCGCGCCTCTTTCAACCACAATGTCTGGCTGAATTTTATCTCTTTACCGAACTGAGACTCTCTGGCCTGCTTGTATGCAGCAGCCAGCTGTTCATCCAGGTTAGACAGGTTTTCGTCTTCGCATATCAGCGTTTCAACGCTGGACGACGCTTGAGCGCAATCAAAACTGGCCGCGGCGCATATCGCGCCGTTAAAAAGCAGGAATGCCGCGCTGACGGAGACAAGCCCGTATCTGCGCAGCCTAGAAATCAATTTCATGTAAGCTGAATTTACCTTTATCCAAATCTTCAAAAAACCGCATCAATCCATATTTTACGGTATAGAAGCCAACCTCATCCCAAGGCAGATCATCTTTATTAAACAATTGCGTCCCGGAGGTCTCAGGACCATGAGGGCCGGTATCCTTCAACTCCGCCAGATACAGCATATACACCTGATTGGCGTGCGGCAGATTGGCCACCAGAAACAGATCTTGCATCGCCACGATAGCGCCGGATTCCTCCATGGTCTCCCGCTTCGCCGCGTCCCGAGTGCTTTCACCATTCTCCATAAATCCCGCCGGCACGGTCCACATCCCTAACCGCGGCTCAATGGCCCGCTTGCATAACAGCACTTTGTCGCCCTGATACACCAGACAGCCCGTTACGACTTTGGGATTTTGATAATGAACATATCCGCACTGATCGCAGATATGACGGGAATGACTATCGCCGGCGGGTGTGGCCAGACTGACCGAACCTCCACATTGACTGCAGTACTTAATATCCACTGAACTACACCTCTTGAAATGATTATTAAGTCACTTGAGACTGATCAATCCGCACCCAAAAATCAATCATCAGGACAACGTCGTCTCCGATTTACCCTGGCGGACGGCATTGTAGCGAGTGGAGGTCCGGCAAGCCCGTAGTTTAAATATATGAGTTTTGGTGATTTGATTACGTAGTTTGATTGCTTAATGGGTCGCGTCATTTGAGGCGAGTCACCGCAGTAGATTCATGCGGCGCCTGCACCCTCGGCGTCAACGAACTTAGATAACGTCCCTTCTCATACGCAACCAGTAGAGTCCATAAACGCCATAGACACATGCGACGCCTATCAGAGGCACAAGAAGTACTTTCGGATTTGAAAAATCAGTTTGGACCCATTTAGTAACGATGGGAATTGCGAGCACGGCAAATACGGAAATGCCTAATATGTGCACAGACACTGGCGGCCGGGAGTTTTTAAAATACTTCATTCTGCGCAGTAAACTACCGGCGCTAATGGCGAACATTCCCCAAAATACGAATATCAGCCCTAAATAAAACGCTTCTCTGGTGCTGTTAAGTCCAAAAACCGCCCCCGCTAATCCCAATACACTTATGACAACAAAAAATACCGCTAAATACATGTGCTACCGACCAACGTTCCCTTATCTCTGTTTTAAATTCAGCCGTAGCGTTTCCAGTTCAATACTTCACCGCGCCAAGCTGCTATGGGGGCGGCATTGTAGCGATTAGCGGTTTCATAATCCCGTTGTTTATAAGAATTCCTGGGACCTAATTACGGTCGTCGATTTCTCGCCATTGTTGGTAGATATCATCCGGCCACAGGCTTTGGAAATAGGCGACCAACGCCAGTTTCTGCTCCTGATTGAACTTGTCGCCAAAGGCCGGCATTACGCCTCCTACCGGCGCACCGCCATTTTCGATCGTCGCTAACAGCGTTTCCATGGGATGGTGCCACGCATGCGCTGTTCCGTTCAGCGGTGGGGGCGGATAATGTCCATTGGCGTCCGGCTTCTTCCAATTCTCCGCCAGCCCTTGGGCGCGACGCCCATGACACACCCCACAATTGGCTTCAAATAAGGTTTTTCCTGTTTCAGCCTGAGCTTTTGTGTACCAACGGCCGGTGTCTGTTTGGGGTTGCGTGCAAGCCGATAATATCAGCGTTAAGCCCAGTCCTATCGCCATAGCGAACCGACGGTATGCCGCTCGACACTGCACTACTTTCATGTTTAAGGTCATAACTCCAATACCCTCTTGAGCCGCTCTGCAACTTCTCGCGAAGGCGTGCGAATATTTCCAGAGCTATTGATGTTATTTAAGTGGTAATTCGCGTGCGCCATAACATGATGGTTAATGTAGTGCAGGAAACTGTCATACCTATATTCGACTTCCTTTGCGCCGGGATACCAAAATACTATTCGATACTCCTGTATCGCCTCGTTCCAATCGCTTGTATCAATACAGTCACAACATCGATCATGACCATGATTAATCACTATATACGGCTTTGGTTTGGCGGCCCGCCATTTATCGCCATGAGCCCTTCTGCGCAACCTGCGAAATATCCTGTTTACTCTGATGATATGGTAGTGGTTGTAGTAGTCTTCCCCCAGGCTGGCGAAGAAACTGCCAAATTTAGCCGATAGCATTGCGAAATCTATCAGTCCTTGGGGCAACGAAAATCCAAAGTGTTCATTGACCCGGTTAATGCTGTCCAGGGTTGGCTTTTCTTGGTGACAGACATATCCGCTCACCATATCATTAACTTCGGCCAGCTTTTCCAGGCTATACATCATTTTCGCATCGAATAACCCCGCAAGGCGGAGATATAAGCCGTCTTGTCGAAGTAGAAAGGACCGGTTCTTTTCATCCAGTCATTTTGGCTAAAGCCTTGTCCCCAGTTTGATTCCCATCTAATGTCGCTCCATTTTATCCGGTCACCCATGTCTTCTACCTTTACCGTTACTGCGCCGCAACCCAATTCCGCACAACAACCGCACAAATAGAGGGGAACGCGTCCTGACGCCAGACATGAAGGCATTCTCAGTAGTAGCTGCTTCGCATAATCACGGTCAACTTCAATAGCGCTGAAGTCGTCATTTATCCCTAGATGTTTCGCCAATCTGATATTGCCGATCTTGTAGTCAGCAAAGGATCTAGCCTTGTCTCTAGAACTTGGGGCGCTATATATTTCCAGTGTGTGCATGATATGTATGACGTTACAGCTTGCTCAAAAACAGGTGCTTTCAGCTTATCATTTTTCGCCGCACGAGACTCGACTACCAAGCGTTAAGCCACGCATCCCTGCGCAGCTTCTGGCGAAGTTATCGCGACAGGGATTATTTCACCGTCACGTCGCCGTGCATGCCCGCTTCATAGTGGCCGGGTAAGTTGCAGGCCATTTCGAAGGTTCCGGCGCTGGCGAAGGTCCAGACGATTTCGCGGCTTTCGCCGGGTTCCAGGGAGACGGAGGCGCCATCGTCGTGTTTCATGTCAGGCATGGCGCGCATCATTTCGCCGTGGGCGCGGTGTTCTTCTTCCGTACCCAACGAGAATTCATGACGCACCTGACCGGCGTTGGTAATCACCAGTTTCACGGTTTCTCCCGCTTTGACTTCGATCGCCCCCGGTTCGAATTTCATGGCGTCGGTGGTTTTTATCTCAATGGAGCGGCTTACTTTGGCGGCGTCGCCAGGGGAGCCGGCCGGGGACGCTTTCGACTCGTGATGGTGAGAATGGTCATGGCCGCCGGAAGCAGCGACTGTCACACTGGCGCTCATCAACAGCGCGCCGATCATCCAGTTTCTATTTAACATCTTTTTCTCTTCTTGCTTCGTTTTACTTAAGGATTTGTTCACTGTACTACTCGATCCAGTCGTCCCTGCGGAAATGACATCAGGAATGTAAAGACTCATGCCGATCTTCCCGTTGGAAGCCCCGTTCGCTTCCAAAGAAAATACAACGCGGGTATCACCAGTAGCGCTAACGCTAATGTGCTCAGCATGCCGCCTATCATGGGGCCTGCGATGCGCTGCATGACTTCTGAGCCGGTTCCCTCACCCAGCATGATGGGAATCAGCCCCACTACGATCGCCGCAACGGTCATCATAATCGGCCTGACGCGCATCCCCGCTCCCTGCATTACTGCGTTCAGCAGGTCTTCACGATTCAACGCCCGCCCCTCTTCAATCGCCTTCTCCCGCATCGCCGCAAAAGACTGATTCAGGTACACCAGCATCAACACGCCAATCTCCACCGCCACCCCGGCCAGGGCGATAAAGCCCACGCCAACGGCCACGGACAGATTGTAATTGAGCAGGTACAACAGCCACACGCCGCCCACCAGCGCAAACGGCAGCGTGCCCATAATGATCAAAACCTCAATGAAGTTGCGGAAGTTCATGTACAGCAACACCACGATGATCATCAAGGTCAGCGGCGCCACCAAAGTCAGTTTTTCTTTGGCCCGCAGCATGTACTCATACTGGCCTGACCAGGCAATGGAATAACCCGGGCGAACTTCCACCTGCTCTGCGACCACCTTCTGCGCCTCCGCCACGTATGACCCCAGGTCTCGACCTTCGATATCCACCAGGGTCCATCCGTTCAGGCGGGCGTTTTCGCTCTTGATCGCCGGAGGGCCGTCATCGATGTATATGTCCGCCACATCCGCAAGGGCGATGCGCTGTCCTGAGGCGGTGACGACTGGCAGCAGCTTCAACTGCTCCACGGAATCCCGGTAGGCTTGCGGATAGCGAATATTTACGGGAAAACGCTCCAGCCCTTCCACCGTTTCCGTCACATTCATGCCACCTACCGCCGCGCTGGTGACATCTTGAATGTCCGCCACCGATAAGCCATATCGCGCGGCGTCGGCGCGACGGATATCCACTTTGACGTAGCGCCCGCCCGCCACTCTTTCTGAGTACACCGAGGCCGTTCCCGCCACTTTCGGCAACACTTGCTCCAAGCGCTTGCCGATCTTCTCGATTTCCTTCAGGTCCGGGCCGGAGACTTTCACGCCCACCGGAGTTTTGATGCCCGTGGACAGCATATCGATACGCGTCTTGATCGGCATGACCCAGGCGTTGGTGAGGCCCGGCAGCTTCACCAGCCCATCCATCTCTTTGCGCAGGCTTTCCGGCGTCATGCCGGCGCGCCATTCCTCACGGGGTTTCAGTTGAATAAACGTTTCGATCATGGTGAGCGGCGCGGGGTCCGTCGCGGTGTCCGCCCGACCGATCTTGCCGAACACGGAAACCACTTCCGGCACCGTGCGAATCAGCTTGTCCGTGCGCTGCAGCACTTCCCTCGCCTCTTCGATGGACACGCCGGCGTAGGTGGTGGGCATGTACATCAGATCGCCTTCATCCAGCGGCGGCATGAACTCTGCGCCCAGCTTGTTCACTGGCCACAGCCCCACCGCCAGGATCACGATACTGAACAAAATCACCAGCAACGGATGCTTCAGAACGCCTTTGATGACGGGACGATACATCGCCGTCAGCAGACGATTCAGGGGATTTTTATGTTCAGGCGTCACCTTGCCACGGATAAAATAGCCCATTAGCACCGGAACCAGAGTGATCGCCAGTCCGGCCGCCGCCGCCATGGCGTAGGTTTTAGTGAACGCCAGAGGGGCGAATAATTTGCCTTCCTGCGCCTCCAGCGTGAATACCGGCAGAAAGCTCATGGTGATGATCAACAGGGAGAAGAACAGCGGCGGCCCCACTTCCGATGCCGCGTCCGCAATGACTCGCCAGCGGTTTTCAGCGGTCAAAGGCGTGCGCTCCATGTGTTTGTGCACGTTCTCCACCATGACAATAGCGCCGTCCACCATAGCGCCGATGGCGATGGCGATGCCGCCCAGGGACATGATATTGGCGTTGATGCCCTGATGCTGCATGACGATAAAAGCCACCAATATGCCGATTGGCAGACTGACGATGATCACCAGAGAAGAGCGCAGGTGGAACAGGAACACGGCGCAGATCAACGTCACCACGATAAACTCTTCCAGCAGTTTCTCGTACAGGTTGTGCACCGCTCTTTCGATCAGGTGGGAGCGATCATAGGTGGGAATGACTTCCACGCCCTCAGGCAGGCCCTTCTTGAGCTCTTCCAGCCGTTCTTTCACTCCTTCTATGGTCTTTTGCGCGTTCTCGCCGAAACGCATGACGATCACGCCGCCGACCACTTCGCCTTCGCCGTCCAGTTCAGCAATACCTCGACGCATCTGCGGGCCGATGACAATATCCGCCACGTCTTCCAGCAGTAACGGCGTGCCGTTGACATTCAACCCCAGGGGAATCTTTTTCAACTCGTCGATGCCCTGGATATAGCCGGTTACCCGCACCATATATTCCGCTTCCGCCATCTCAATGACCGAGGCCCCGCTCTCCCGGTTGCCCTTCTGGATCGCCGACTTGATGTGCGCCAGAGGCACGCCGTAGGCGCGCAGACGATTCGGGTCCACCTGCACCTGATACTGTTTGACCATGCCGCCCACCGTCGCTACTTCCGACACGCCGGGGACCGTCTGCAATTCGAACTTCAAAAACCAGTCCTGAATCGCACGTAACTGTCCAATGTCATGACCGCCGCTGCGATCCGCCAACGCATAGGCATATACCCAGCCCACCCCTGTGGCGTCCGGCCCCAATTGCGGTTTGGCGGCGAAAGGCAGTTGCCCCGATACCTGACTCAGATACTCCAGCACACGCGAACGCGCCCAGTACAAATCGGTTCCGTCCTTAAATATCACGTAGACATAGGAGTCCCCGAAAAACGAAAAGCCCCTCACCGTCTGCGCTCCCGGCACCGACAGCATAGCGGTGGTCAGTGGATAGGTCACTTGATCCTGCACGACCTGCGGCGCCTGCCCCGGGTAGGAAGTCTTGATAATGACCTGCACGTCAGACAGATCGGGGATGGCGTCGATGGGGGTATTGCGCAGAGAATGCCAGCCCCAACCCACCAGAATAAAGGTCGCCAGCATCACGAAAAATCGGTTGGCGACCGACCAGCGTATGATGGCTGCGATCATTGCCCGCCCTCCGTTTGCATCGCGTCAGACGCCGGCATGTCATGGTCCATGGAGTGATCCATCTGCATATCCGCTTCCATCTCAGCGTCCTTTGCGCTGTTTTCCGCACCCATAGTCTGAGCGGCCGGAGCGGCGGCGATGATATCCAGCGCAGTCACCTGGAAATCCGAAGGACTGCTGCGGGAGATTTCGAAACGCACACGCTGACCGGGCGCGACATCTTCCAACGGCAGCCCTTCGACCGTCGTGAAGTCCATGTCCATGGAGGGCCAGTTCCACGCCTTCACCGGGTCGTGGGAGATATTCAGCATGCCGTGGCCCGCCATCACACTGTTGATGGTTCCTGTCGCCCACACCGTACTTGGCGCAGCATCCTGTTGCGCACTTTGGCTGGAGGATTCCAGCGCCGCCAGCGCGACATCCACTTTGGACTCCGAGTCGATCAGGAACTGTCCCGAGATCACCACTTGATCTCCCGCCTTCAGCCCTTCCAGCACTTGCACGCGATCGTCCGCTTCCACCCCCAGTTTCACGAACGCGGGACGGTAACGGCCGTCGCCTTCCGACAGCACCACACGATCATGGCTGCCAGTGCGTATCACCGCCTCACGGGGAATAGATAGTGCTTGGTCATCGACTTTCGCCTGCAAGGTCAGGTCCGCAAACATATTGGGCTTCAGGGTCAGGTCAGGATTCGGGAAACGCAGGCGCACGCGCAGAGTCCGTGTTTTGGCGTCCAGCACCGGGTACAGGTAGTCGACCTTGCCTTCCCAGGTGCGTCCCGGCGCCGCCGCCACTTGCATGACGACCGGCTGTCCGGCTTTCACCCAGCCTGCCTGCCGCTCAAACACCTCCGCAATCACCCAAACTTGCTCCAGCCCGCCAATGGACATGATTTCCGTCGCAGGTTTGATGAACATGCCTTCCCGCACCATCAACGCATCCACCACGCCGCTCTGTTCCGCGTACACACTGATGCGCTGGTCCACCGAGCGACGTTTTTCCAGGCGACTGACCTGCCCATTATTCAGGCCCAACGATAACAAGCGCTCCCGCGATGCTTTGAGCAAAATATTGTTGGCGCTGCGCAGCGCCGCCAGATACTCTTCCTGCGCATTCACCAGCGCCGGGGAATAGATTTCATAGAGCTTTTGTCCCTTGCTGACCGGGTCGCCGCTGGACTTCACATTCAGCGCCTCAATCCAGCCTTCCACGCGACTGTGCACATGGGTCAGACGGTCTTCGTCAAACGCCACATAACCCACGGTATGAATCGGCAACGTTAATTGCCCCTGCTCCACCTTGGCGACGCGCACGCCCAGATTGTGCTCCATGGTGGGGTTGATGGTGACGCCGCCGTCATCGTTCTGGCCCTGAGCGTCTTCTTCATAGACTGGCGCCAGATCCATGCCCATGGGGGACTTGCCGGGTTTATCGCGGCGGTAATTGGGGTCCATGGGCGCCACCCAGTACAACGGCTGCTTCTCCCCGCCTGACTCGGCGGCGACCATATCCCCCATCGCCCCTATGTCTCCCATCAACGCAGTCAGCGCCGGATGCCGGCTGACGAACAGGCCGGCGACAAAGGCGGCGACGATAAAAATTAAACTGATCACTAAACGCATGGGTCACTCCTTGAAGGACAGGCTATCGATGGGGGATTCCGCGGCGAAGAAGTAATCGAGTCTCGCCAGCGCCGCGCGGCCGTCGATATCAATGCGTAACTGTTCCAGCCTGAGCTTCTGTACGGTCAGATAGGCGCGCATCACTTCCGCAAAGTCAGCCGTATCCGACTGATAGGAAGATAACGCCGAATCAGCCTGGCTTAACGCCTGAGGCGTGATCTGCTCCTTGTACAAGCGACCGCGCTCCTGAGCCTGCCGCCAGCGGCTGAAGGCCACTTGCGCCTCCGCATCCAACATGCGCAGCATTTCCAGGCGCCGACTGCGGCTGGCTTCCTGATTGCGCGCGGCGGCTGAGACGCGGCGATCCTGTCGCTGTCCGGTGAATAAGGGAAGTTGCACGCTTACCGCAGCGGAGAAAAAGTCTGCGCGCGCGGAGCCGTCCATATTCTCGCCGTCGCGCCAGGCATAGCCCACGTCCACGCCCCAGGACGGCTTGTAGGACTGCTCGGCCAGCGCCGCATTGGTGGCGGACATATCCACTTCCGCATCCAGGGCTTTTACCGCGGGATGCGCCAGCAACGCGCTTTCCAGCGCGCCGACATGAGGCGCATTCAGATCCGGCAACGCCGCGTTCAGCTCTCGGCTCATCACTTCCGGGCCAACCCAGCGAGCCAGCCGCGCCAGCGCTTCGTCTTCTTTCTGGCGAGCGTTGATCAAACGGTCGTTGAGCTGACTCAATTCCAGGTCAGCGCGCAATACGTCCTGCTGTTTGCTGCGGCCGACGCTATACAGGGATTGCGTGACTTCCTGCAGTTGCTGAAACAGTCCTTCATCCTGGCGATAAACCTCCTGGGCCTGCTTCCAATACAATGACTCCAGCCAGGCCAGACGCACTTCGCGGCGCACCTGATGGGCGCGGTCCTGGGCCATCCAGCGTTGGGCGACGGCATTCTGCTCACCGCGACGGCGGGACAGGGCCAAGGTGTCCCCCGCCGGGAATTTCTGTCCCAGCCCGACGCGGAACTGCGTCATGGGTTCCTGATCTGTGGCGAAGGTGTCGGTAGGCAGGTTCAAGGCGCCCAGAGACAGGCTTGGGTCCGGCAATTGTCCGTCCGCCACCGCCATGTCTTCACTGGCCTGGGATAACTGTTGCAGACGCGCGATATCCGCGTCTCTTTGCACCGCCAGGGTTTCCGCCTGCGACAGAGTCAGGCTCTGCGCGGACGCGGCGATGCTCCAACCCAACAGCAGGCTGGATAGAAACAGGTTTTGCAACGGCTTCATGGGAAGCTCCAATCTCAATGATCATGCCGTGCGACGCAGCAAAAGCCGGTCGCAGTTCCAGAGCCGGCGCGCGCGTATGCGCGGAACGACGCCGACTACGAGCTCAATTGAGTATTGGCGCTATTTAAGATATGTACAGTGGATGTCTTGCAGGGAGGGAGGTTTGGTATCGAGTTTGTGTTCACGGTAGCGTGCGCGACATACTCGCACCACACGTGCGATCAAAACCAGCCAGAAAATGAAAATGGCGGCCGCCAGAATCAGTTTCAATATCTGCGAAGGCTGCGCGCCAGTGGTGGAGTCATGCTCATCGCAGCAGTCCATGGATGGCGCCCCATCGGAGGCCTGAGCCATCTGCTGGCCGGCGATGTCTTTGCCGGTCATGTCTTTTCCAGATAACGGCATAGCGCCACCATGATGCTCATGCCCGCTTTGCAGCTGCGGCGCACCCTGAGACGTTCCGGCCACCGGCGTCGACGCGCCAGCGCAGGCGACAAAGCTAGCGCAAAGCAGCCACAGGGCCAGCAATGGCTTTATCAACCAGCGATATCGTTGCGGGAAACGGCTCAGCATGGGGTAAGGAGGATCTCTTTCTAACTTCTACTCACAGTTACTAGCTTCGTTCTGAGAGTCACAGGGACAAACTGAGGCTAATGTTACTCTTTACATGCGCACTTATGTCAACTTAAAAACTTGATATATGGAGCAAAATTAATAGTGATGTCATCAAGCTGAACCCAGTTCTCAATTTCCCGCAGGGATATGATGTGCAGGAAGAGATATTAGCAGGCACGGCTGAGGCCGGGAGCGAAAAGGAAACGCGACGGGGAAGAGAAAAGAAGACAATGACGAACCGAAAAGTGACCGCGGAGAAACAGCGTCCGCGGTCAGACGGCATGGAGCCGTCGCTGGGGTCAGGTTACTTCAAAGGAGTATAGGTCACTTTCAGGTTATAGTTGGAGGTTGCGCTGCTGTAACCGCGCACCATCACATAGGCTTCCTCTTTTCCTGCCGGAACCTTGAGATCGCAGGTTTCGTCAGAGCCGCCTTTGTAAGGACGACAGTCGTAGTTGCGAGTGGTCGGCGCTGCGCCGAAACGCACATACAGGTCAGCGTCGTTAGTACCGCTCATCGCCGCGCTGAAGTCCGTGCCCGGCTCCACTTTGAACGGTCCATGATTATCCGCCTGACTACGTCCGACACTGCCGCTGAAGTCTTCAGTCACTGGATCTTCAGGATCTGGATCAGGGTCAGGTCCGGGGTCATCGCTGAAGTTACCCTTCGCCAGTTCCGCCACATAAGCCGCCGCCAGTTTGCCGAAGCCCACCGCGTGGTTGGCGTTACCGCCGCTCTTGTCCAGGGTGTCCTGAGCGGAGTGAATGTGAGGGTTGGAGCCGTTGAAAGTGGACTCAAACGGGAACGACGCCGCGTAGCCCTGGTTGGTCCAGGAAGCATGGTCGGAACAACCGTAGCCGCATTCGCTGTATCCCACGGTGACGGTCGGCTGATAAGTGGTCACCAGATCCGCCAGGAAGTCGTTCTGACCGGAGTTGGTATAGTCCTGCATGATATAAATATCGCCGCTGGAGCCTTTGTAGTTGGTCATGTCCAACTGCAACACGCCTACCACGTTCTTGCCCTGGCTGCTGTAGGACTGAGCGATCGCCTGGGAGCCGCGCAGACCCACTTCCTCCGCCGCGTAGGCCATGAACGACACCGTGCGGTCCGGCTTATAACCCGCTTCCATCGCCGCCTTGATGACGGAAGTCAGCGTCGCAATGCCGGAGGCGTCGTCGTCCGCGCCAGGAGCGCGAGTGCCCTCGCCAGTGCCGAAGCCTGCAGTAGAGTCTTGATGCCCGCCGAGCACCACGATTTCATTGGGTTTGGTTTTGCCCTGAATCGTCAGGATAACAGACGGCTGACGCCAGCTGTGATTGAAAAACTCCACTGTGACATCGCTGCGCGAACCAGCCAGCGTCTGCCACTTGTCTTTGATCCACTGAGCGCCCTGCAGGCCGGTCTGGGTGGTGTAATAACGGTTGGTGAAGTTGGCCAGGCTCTCGATGGTGGAGCGAATATCAGATTCCTTCACCTTGCCCTGCATGGCTGCGACCACTTCCGCGTTATCAATGCTGTAGTCCACTATCCGTGGCGCGATGGCGGGCGCCATTAATGAATCATACAACGCCGCGCTCTGCGCGGATTCCTGAGAAGCATGCGCGATGAAACCGCCACAACGATTCAGCTCGTGGTGCATCATCTGCGAAATTTCAGGAATCCGATCTTCGCTCACTAGAAACGCGGACACGCCATTAGCGGTAAAAGTTCTCGCCCGGTTCGCCTCGATCACCTCCGGAAAATGCCGCTTAATGGCTGCAAAGCCATCGGCGTCCGTGGTAATCCATACATCATCAGCAAGAGCGAGTTGCGACGCCGCCAGCAAAGCCGGTACGGTCAGTCGTAGGTACTTGTTCATTAAGTATCTCCATTACTTAGAAGCCATTCCTACCACTACAGCCGGTCAACCACGGTCAGTGGGCCGCCGCAAGGAAAAGCAAACGTTTTATTAGGCCTATTTAGTAGTTATAGAGCCCGGGTTGTGCCCGGTCGCTCACGCCAGTGACCTGCCAGCCGGTAAGCCTGCGATCACTGATCAAAAAACACTCTAGTAACGGATCGTCAGTTTCACAATAGTCCCTACAACCTAAATTCAAAATTTGAGGTAAGAAACATGGATTAAGCTGATAACTATGGGCTTGCAAGGGTGTGACAAAATGTCGCATATGCTCTTTTTTTAATGCTTTTATTTCATGTAGTTATAAAACACTAAAATTTAATGACGCATATTTGACGCACCAGCAACTAACAGCATTAAGGGGCAATCTATGACGAGTTTAGTTGTTGGCGGGGTCATTGTGGCCTTACTGGCGGCCACTATATGGGGAATATTTCGTTCTGACGGAGAATGCGAGGCATGCGGAGCGAAGGCGGAGACTAAAATTTCATCGCGGGAGCTATATATCCAGTGCGCTGAAAACTGGGATGATGTCGGCGGGCCTTAACAGGTCCATTCCACTCGGATGGAAGCTCCAACATACTCAGGTTCTATACAAATTTCTAAGCGCTAGAGCGATTAAAAAAATTAATATACTAGAAACCACATCTTGAATTATTGCAAAAACATGCACGCAATCAGAAATCTGCTGCGCGCTTCCAAATAGGGTTACCAGTGCGTCTTCTCTAGCGTCTCGGGATGCGGGATAAAACGGTATCGTATGCCCCATTGAAAGGGTAAGTCCCGACACAAAGCTAACGTCAGGTTGATCTGACAAACTCCAATATCCCCCCCCAAAGATCAAAAAGGAGAATATCAAACACAGTAATGGTCTCAACACACTTCTTCCATAGTCACTAAAAAGGTCGTACAGGAAGAAAAAAAATAATCTAACACCAGTTATCCCTCTCCAATAATCGCTTCTCATTTCCTTGGCAAAAAAATCAAGTGCGCTCTTATGGTCCTCGGCTTCTTTAGCTAATTTCTTCAGCCTTCTATAACATGTTGAAGAATCAGGGCTTACTGCTTGTTTAAAAATAAAAAACCAACTAAAAAATCGCTCAAATATAGCCGAAACCTGTGAAATTCTTCTGATTACTTTTAAGTCTACAACCTCACTTCTATGACAAATTTTCGTTTTGTCCAAATCAATCGGACATTGTAGCTTGGAATGTCTTAAGTCGATCACTTCCGGCACGGAGATACCAGAAATTGATAGAACACCATCGAATAAAGAAGAAGACATATCTATTGCATTAACACCCACCACACGAGCAGGCTCAAAAATAAACACACCTTTAGAATAAATAGAATTCAAATAAACATTACACTCATCAAACTCGCAATTCCTAAAACTTGTTTTTTTACCGCGAAACCACGTTGAAACAAATGTTGCATTATTACATCTAAACTTTGAAAACTCAAAAATAGAATCACAATCCTCCAAATCATTCTCGCAGAAGTTAAAATGCTCACCTTCTACAGTAACATTTTGAAAATCGAATCGCCCCCGGTGAAACTTAGTACCAACAAAAGAAACGTTTCCCGAGAATTCGCAATCTGTAAAATCAACTTTTGAAAGGTGAAACTTCATATTATTAAAAATGGCATCCCCCTCAAACCTTGATTGATTGAAGCTTACATTTCCTCCCTGAAAAGAGGCGTGACTAAAATCAACCACTCCATTTCCGAATTTGCTTTTACAAAAACTTGCGCCTAGCACGCCAAATTTAGTATCACGAAACAAAACTTCATCCGCATTTTCAAAGCTCGCACCATCAAACTCCAACCTTGAAGTCTGTACATTCAAACCACTAAAATCATAAACCCCTTTTCCAAATTTCACATTAGAAAAACATAACAAGCAGCCTGAAGGGATTTTAAAGCCAGTGAAATCAAGCCCTTTATCTTCCAGTATAGAAAAGTCACAGGAACTAAAATCAAGCAATGATTCTGAAGCTAGACGAGAATTCCACGCAGAAACCCCTGAAAGGTATAGTTGCAAGGGATCTTCAATTGTTTTAGAAAGATTCCTTCTAAACATGATAGTCACTCCTCACATCATAACTTTATTCACTCAACTCATCCATATCTCAATGCTGCAACTACGCCGCCATTATTTCAATAATCGCGAATAGTTTATTACTTTCAACTTATTCCACCCAAACCGGTGTTGTTTCCGCTTGATAAAAGTGCAAGCCCCTATTTATTTTTGACAAGAACCGTATTGAATTAGCCCTTACCATCCTGTTTCCTTCAGAATTCTCAWCACCAAATATACTAACAAAAACTTTATTAATCTTACTGTCATATATTTCATCAAAAATATGTCGATCACTTTCATTCATTGAATGACCATATACAAAAAGAGCTCCATCAAGCTCTTTTAATTTCTGAAAACAGAAGCTCAAATATTGATTATTCTTTATTTTACTCTCTTTCTTTGAATACGTAGGCTCTGAAACAAAAAGAGGAAATTTACCTACTTCAAGATTCTCCCTTACCTGCTCCATTATCGTCTTAGATCCATATACACCATCAATAAAAACATGCTTCTTAACATGCTGATCACTTTCAAATAAATGAAGGCCACCATGCAAAAAAAACACATTTTGTGAAGTGCCAATTCCTATCCACTCTCTATCTCCTCTAAAGCCATCATCTGAATCAAAGTCCCGGGGCTCAATATTCTTCATATTTCTTGCCCAATAAAGCAATAAATCGTAATTCACAGTGAATATATTCGAAAAAATATTCAGGAAATTCCTAACAGTAGAAAATTGATTATCTGTAACTTGATGAGGAAGGTCTGGATGTGTCCGTGAGATAACTGATACTAATTCGCCTTTTAAAATCTCCATGTCGCGACGAAGCTGTTCCAAGGTCCTTGGTTCCACATTATATTCAGTTAGTATAAGTTCACTTCCGAGAAGTTGCTTTGCAACCGCTTCAAAGTCATAAGTTTCTAATCGATTGAATACAGCTCGCAATACTTGGTCCCTACCCCCAAAGTTTGCGGATTCCAGTAAGTTTGCGTAGTTGAATATATTAGGGTCCCAAGCCTGAGAGAACCCATTCCCTAGTAGAATAGAGATATCGCCCTCTTCATCAATCATATCAAGGGCTTCCTGAAAACTTAGCATCTTTGCCCTCCCATTTTTGATTAGCACAGGTAGACAAACTATAGGCTAATTCCACCTATGTTGCAGACAACAAACGGTGGCTTAAAGTCGAAGGGGGGCGCTTTTCTATATAGACACTATGCTGAGTCCAGCAATACCAGCCCGTCCTGAACGCTATAAATATCCCCTTTCATATTGTAGGGGATGATCGGCAGCTTTTCCCAACTCTCATCTATCACATTGTCGAACTGGTCTCGTGTCACATTACGGCGCCAGACATGTAGATAAAGATCAGCAACGGCTAACCCATATCCTTCAAGGTAGGCCACATAATTCTCAGTGGCCGCAATTGACGAAATATCGCTCATATCAGGCTCTAACGGATCTATGAGCCGCGCAATCTCTGTATCGGTGGCAAGGTCGAAAACAAACAGATAATTTTGGGTGCCTGCGGCTTCTCGGCCATACGCATACAGACGGTCTGCCGCGACCGCCAATGACCATGCTAGCGCGGCATCAGTCATAAGGGTTACAACAGCCGGCGACGTTGCAAGCCCCAAATTGTGGCCAGTTAACTTTGGCGGATGCTCCGCATCCAGGTCGCTAGTCAATATGTAGATCCTAGATGTAGACGCAGCTAAAGCCGCTATCCCTTCGCTGCTGTCGACCAGTTGCGGATCTATAGTTTGGGCAAGCGCTCCACCAAACGTATACTGCTTAACCCGCAAATCAAGTATTGTCCCATGCGGAATGAATAGAAACTCGTCGCTTACAGCGATTCGGTTGCCGAAATTACTGTCATAGCCAACCAGTTGGGTATTGTTTTCTTTGATGCGTGTGCCGCTGGTAGCGTGTCGCTCCACATAATAGAAATTGCCATCCCTATACTTCATTGTCTCAAGCAGCGTTGCGCCGTCACCAAAGTCGTAGAGGTCATCGATAAGGTGCGCCGACATATCAAATCGACGAATACGCCCAGGACGCACAAAGACTGTCGATCCCCGGCCGTCAAGTAGGTGTGCGGTAAAGGTCAATTCCGGATCTGCCTGACCTTCGCTCGGCGCTCCGAGCGCGCCACTGACTTTAGACGGCAATGCGCCTTTATCATCAGCAGCCCCCAGCCTTCCGCGCCGCCGGGGATGCCGTATCAGTGCGTTAATGTCTCGCT
The DNA here is from genome assembly GCF_018986435.1 of Hahella sp. HN01. Lineage (GTDB taxonomy): Bacteria > Pseudomonadota > Gammaproteobacteria > Pseudomonadales > Oleiphilaceae > Hahella. The sequence goes on from NZ_JAHMIN010000031.1 coordinate 23,848, forward strand.
GTAGCCGGTTTGGCATTATACAGACAGCTCCTGCAGGTTATTCGTCGCTAGGCTCAGTTCGGTTGATACTCCCAACGTCGCAGTAGCATCTTGCACGCGGACATGGACCGGCAACGCATTGGCCACACCACTAAGCAATTGCGTCCCAAGGTTCAACGAGGAGCCGGCAGTGGCCGAGTCTAACCCCCCCGAGGACAAAGCCAGCTTAACCTCCGTCGCTTCATGCCCATCGCCTGGGTTGGCGTCAGCAATGCTCAACACGATCTGATCAACTCCAGGACTGGTCGCAGCTTCGAATTTCTTGCTGGCCTCCACGCTGCCAATATAGATCACTGTATCGACCGGCCCCGTAGAGCCGTCGACCTTTTGATTAACTGACAGCTTAAGCAACTCAGTTGTCAATCCGGAATCAGCATAGGCTTTTAAAGTTATCGCCATGTTTACACCGTAATGGTTAACAAATCTTGAGGGATATAGACCGTCGCAGAGAGTTCGAAGTTGTACTCTAAGGGGTCTCGCGTCGCAGCTGGGATCTCCGGCGTTGCGATCGCAAACTTTGCGTTGTACAGATTGCTTCCGATGTAGGGAGCCGTCATGTTACCCACATAGCCGGTCCAAGCATCATTTTCGACAAGCGAGTACTGCTGACCTCCAATGTGATTGCCGAGGATCGTTAGGCCGATAGGTGCGGCCGCCCCGCCAATCGAAAACTCGTCAAGCTCGTATAGAGCATCGGCGTTTTGAGCCTTTACCCGATAACAAGCCAGCTCTATCTCAGTAAGCGCGGCGCCCGTGTCCAGGTTAAGGTCGTGACGCACGCGGCGGACTTTGCCTTTGGCCTCCACCTGAATGGACAGCAAATGCATATAGTCGCTACGTTCTGCAACTGGATTGATAGGCATGGTAAAGGTCACTGAGTTCTGCCGATGGCTACCAAGGATATCCTTCACCGCTTTTTGATAGGCGCAGTTGACGGCCGCTTGAAGTGCATCGTAATCACTCAAAACCCATACCTTATCAAGCCCGACGTAACTGGTTGCGCCTGGCGGGTCCACCAAAAAGGAGTCAAACTCTGTAACGGGATTGTCGAAATCGAGCACTATATTCTCGGTCTGTGTAATCGCTCCGATTACGGCAATCTCCGCCGGCGTTGACACTGTGAGCGCATAACGCTCCGTCAAGGTCTGGTCCCATCTGGTCGCAATAACGAAGTTAGCCCCGAGCGCCAGATACTGCCGGAGCTGTTCATCAATAATCCAGTTTGTCCCCTTACCGCCTCCCAGGCTGATATAGCCGGATTCCGGCTGCAGCGTGTAAGAGACCGCGCCCTTAAGTGACCATCCCGTGCCACTGACAGCGCCCTCAATCATGTCGCGGTTTGGGAGCGTGTGGTTTTTGGTCGTCAGAAACTCCAGAAATGTAAAAGGCGCGTTCCACTGGTACGCATGAGAGCGTTCGCGCAGGACTGGATATCTGTAATCGATAAATATTTTAACTTCGTTAAGTAGGTCGCGACGGCTTGCAAGCACCACATCAACAGAGTCGGTAATATACTGGCTGTCGATTAACTCATGCTCTTCTGCAGGCGGAGCCCACGATGACAATACAGGGACGCCATTCACATCCAGATCATAGCTAGCCGGGATAGTGGACAGGACATCCTCGAAGTACTGCGTAATCGTGGTGTATCCGTCAAAAACGTGGTCACTATACGCGCCGCCCAGCGCATCAACCATCGGCACAGACAGCCGCTCAATGTGTTCCTGGCGGTTGTCCGTGCAAGTCAGGCTAAATATGCCGTCGCCCATGCTGTACTCAGACACATCGACCAAGCCCCGGAACAGTCTAAATTCGCTCCCACCCTCCAAATAGAAGATCTCAACAGCGGCGCCCAAGTACTGATCTGGATCGATGACGCCGGACTCCGGGACAAAGGTGAACTGCGCAACCCGCGCGGAGTCTTCCTCCGCCTCGATCGAGATTGTTCCGATAATCCGATCGGACACATCCACACCTGCCATCCGCAATGAGAATGACCAGGCTGTCGAATTAAGGTCGCCATAAACGTTGACAGCCAGCGGGAGCGTCATGCTGTCCACGTCATAGACATCAATGCGAACAGGCAAAGACAAAGCACCCGTGTCCAATGTCACATCGATCTCGACAGGCAGGCTGTAGCTACCTGTCGCAGGACCGACTGTTATTTCAAGCGGCAGATTGTAACTGCCCAGCTCGATAACGGGAGGATCGCCAACAATTTGATCGCCGACCAACTGATTGACTTCGGTACTATTTAGCGCCCGACTCCAAACGCCAACGTCATCAACAATCCCGTTCCAGTAGTAGTTAGCCGATGAACTATAAGTTTCGTCATCTGACACCCCCAATGCGCCGCCAAACACCGCCAAATAGGGATCAAGGACTTTATCCGAGGCGACATTTCCGATAAATGTCCCATCGACGTAAAGGTGCAGTCCTGCCGCGTCCTTAACCAGCGTGAAGTCATGCCATTCGTTTAGTGATATGGCACTTGTCCCGACAACTTCCTCAAGCTGCGTGGCCCCAAACGGATAGTTAAGATCACTAACGCCAATGCCGATATACCGCATTGTTAACGCATACTGCCATTCCCCGCCGTCATTCAATCCTTTGAGATAGGCGCGGACGCGAAGGGTCCAATTGGTGAAGGATGTCGGCGAGGTTGTTACAGGCCTGAATATGTAGCCTATCGCACCCTCGCGCGTATTGTCGTGATAGGTTACATCGCGCCCTCGAAACAATGGCGTTTCGACAAGGGATTCATTGAGCTGACCTTCGGTGTAAGTATCATTTGGGTTAAAAAGCTCGGCGTTTAGACCTGATCCCACATGATCGGTCAGGTCGCCGTACTCATCCACTTTCCAATAGTGGATCATTCCGTCGGCTAAGGCCTCCGACGCGGTATCATAAACCCCCATTTACACCTGCTCCCCTACCATTTCCCATGACGTTGTAATGCCAGCCATGTCGGTGCTTTCCGCCGGCGGATCGGCGAAAATTAAACTCATAATCGGAAACCAAAACACTTGATAGAAGGACGCACCGGCAACCGGTGTGATAGTGCAGTCACCACTAACCGCGACTGAAAGATCTGCATCCTGCCGGCTCCCATCGACCATGATCGCATGCGCATAGGGCGTATAATCAACCTCCGCCCTGCGATCTGTATCAGCCCCAATATTGATATCGCCGACGCCGCCCACTTTCGAAAACGGAGCGATGCTTGCCAGCAACACGGCGCCAGAAAAGTCCACGGATTGAAGGCCGGGCGGATACCATCCCGACCCGCTGACAGTTACGCGGTATTTGCCCGACCAGAGCGTCTGCTTGATCGCTGTTGCAGACGGCCCGATCCGGTGCATCGCTGAACGCTCAAGGCGCTGATAGCTCACGCTGAGGTCTAACCGTGCATCAATTGGGATCTCAACTCCGTCGATAATCAAACTCATGTCTGCTTACGCCCTGTTTTGAGTGCCTGAATTTGCACCGCGCGGCGCAGATCTTTGGTAGTGTTTGAGTCAGCTGTCATGGAGTAGCTGCGACCATCCAAGTTAAGCGTTACCGAGTTACCTGACGGCGCCGGCGCTTTTGTCTGCACCAGTCCGCCAGTCGCAAAAGCCGGCAGGCGTCGCCTGCGTAATTCGTCGAAGAAGTCGCGCCCAAAGTACCGGACCACATTCGCAGGCATGACATACTCACCATTAGACAGGCGCGCCAATATGCTGTCGCTCGTGGCTGTACCCGGCCCTCTGATAAAGCCGCCTTGCGCAAAGCCAGGCGCGTTAACGTCGCCACCATCGAGATCAATCCCGCCAGGCTGCTGGAGCACCACGGGCACGACAATCGGGTTTTCGCGGACAATCCGCTTTATGTCTTCGATCAACGCGCGCGCGCCTTCCAGGCTGCCGACCTCATCGAAGTCGAAGGTAATGGAGCTGATGAGGTTGATCTGTGACTGGATTTGTTGGACGGCCTTTTTGGCTTGGTCGATCGCCTTGGCGTTGGACGTTAACAAGCTGTTGGCGGCGCTTGTTTGCACTTCCTGCGCCTTTTTGAGTGCGCCTTCTAAAGCGATCCCGCTGGTTTCTCCCGCTTCAGCGATCTGCTCGACGATGTCTTTCGCCTTAAGAGACTCCTCGATCGCTTTTTCAAAGTTGCCCTTATCGAGTTCCTTTTGCGCCTTGCGGATCTGGTTAAACAAGTCGATGAAATTCAGGTCGCCGCTATCTTTTCCAGCGTTGCGGATCTTGTCGAAGGCAGCCCTAAACTCATCGCCGGCTTTCTGAACCTTGCTTGCTGACCGATCAAGCGACTTTTCCGACTCGGCAAGTATCTTCTTCTGCTGAACCAGGTAGCTATTTAAAGCCGCCAGTTCATTTTTAAGCAGCCGGTCTATCTGCTGGTTGTAGTAGGCCCTGGCGCGAACTGCCGCTGACAGCCCTTTCGTCTGACTGTCCGCCGCGTCCTCAGTGGCCTCAGCAATGTCCTTAGATGCCTGCTCTATCTTCTTGTTGATCTCATCCATGCTGGTATCAACTGAGTCGATAAAGTTGGAGATGATGACCTCTAATGCCACCAGCAGAGCACCGACAATAGTGGCTATTTTCAACCCACGTAACGCCAAGGTCAGGGCGCCTACACCCCGCGCAGCGACCAGCGACGCAGCGCCAACCGTATACAGTGTATTCGCAAAGGTGGCCAGCTTGATCGCGACGAGAACCTTCGCCATGGTCACCGCCGCCTCGACGATCGTGTCGAAGTTTTCGGCCAGGAACAGAGCGCCATCAGCCAGCTTATCAAGCTGCGGCGCCAAGCGTATGACCGCCGCCGTAAGCTTGAGCTGGAGAGTTTTGCTGACGATCGTCAGTTGATCGTTCAGGTTTTCCGCGTTTCGCAGTACTTCTTCCGGGATGATGATCCCGAGGTCATCGGCCTGCTTTTTCAAGTCCTGCAACTTGTCGCCGATTTGGACCAGCGCCACCCCCTCAGAGTCAAACAACTTCATGGCCAAAGCGTTGCGGATAGTGACGTCTTCGACCTTGGCCAACTTGTCGATCGCCTCGTCAAAGACTTCATTTACCGGGCGCAGGCTACCATCGAGGTTGGCGACATTGATCTGTAAGGCCTTGATCGCGTCCTTAGCCTCTCCTGTACCCTGCGCAGCCTCTCCAATCCGACGCCCGAATCGCTGAAACGCTTGGTCGAATGTTGTCGTGGCCACGCCGGAAAGCTCCGCCGCGAAGCGATACCGCTGCAATTCATCCGTCGCGAGACCAAGCCGGAGAGACGTTTTTGCAATGTTATCAGCAGCAGATACAGCGCTTTTCGCCAAAGCCGTCAGGCCTCCACCACCTAAAGCGATCCCGCCCAAAGTGGTGACAAGGCCGGCCGTTTTGTTGGCTGCAATCTGCGACGACAGAGCCACGCCTTCCATGTCGCGCCGGATAGCAGTGAGACCTTTTGCACTTACATTTCGCACGGACGTCGACAGCCTGTCAGCGCTGCCGCTCGCAAGCTTTGCCGCGGCGTTAATTGCAACGATGTCGCTTCGCACCCGCGCCAAATTGTCTGCAGAGTCGCTAACACCACGCAGCGCCACCACCAGGCTTTTCGTTCCGCCGGCAGCTCGCTTGGCGGCCCCAGGAATTGAGTCAAACTCACCAGTTATCCGGACAAACCCCTTGCCGGCGGCATCAGCCATCTGGTTGACAGATTTCTTAAGGGCCTTGGTGGCGACGTCTAGTTCGCGCTTGAAATCAGCGTTATCGCCCACGAGCCGGAGCTTGACGTCACTCATTCTTCGAATGCTCCTTTACTGCGGCCACATAAATTGACCATGGATAGGTAAGGACATTGGCATGCCCTAGCGCCACCAAACGAACAATATTGGTTTCTAGATCCCGTATTATTCGCCGGGGAGTTGAATGCGGACGTCCGCGCCGATCACGGCCGCCCGGAACTGAAAAAAAAGCGGGTTAGCCTCTTTGCATTTATCGATAACCTTAACCAATTCGCGCGGGGTGAACTGGTTAAGCTCGCTAACGTCCAAAGTGGTCATGAACGCAATCTCAGACGTGATCATCTGTTGCTCTTGAAACAGAAGGCCGTCGACGAGATTCGTTTGATTAGAACTTGCCATCATGGTCAGCCACTCCCGGATATCACCGACAGTCAACTCCCTGACGGCTATCTCCCTTTCACGCACTGTCACTGAGTAGGTCATAAGCCCTCGATGGTGTTACGCCGCTACTTTCTGCGTCCGGCGGAAGTATTGGGATTTGGTGGTTTTGCTGGAGTCGATCAACACCGAGCCGGAGATATCAAACGAAGCGAAGTCGTCAGAGATTACGCCAACCTCTTGGGCCGGAGACGGCTTGAACTTCCAGATATCGATGATAAACGGGAGACCACTTTGCGCATCGTTCACGCCATCAATGATCATTTCGAAGGTTTTGCCGGAGTTTTTCAGCGAGTCTACATAGGTAGCGGCAGCTTTGGTGTAATCAATCTCCAACGCCGTCGCATCAGCAATGCCCCCACCTTCTACAATCTCGATACCGGCTGCAGTGATTGTGTAGTCAGTGCCTTCCGCTAAAACCGTAGGACCTGCAGTATCAGTAACCGTCACGGTTTGAGTCGTGTCGATCATAAACGCGGTTCGCAGCAATCCTGAGTCTTTTCCGGTCACTGCCTCGGCAGCAACAGCGGCGCTTGCCTCTGTAGAGGTATCCCCGTAGAGCACCATCGCCAGGTTGGCGCTGTTAAAGTCGTGCAACGTCAGCGCAAGGCTTACCGCTGTAATTCGTTCCAGTTTGTTCGCCTCGCCACCGCCACCACGATAGTTACGAAGCGACTGCGACTCAGAATCAATACCAAAGTTAGCCGCCGAAATATTGCCAAGCTCGTAAAACGGTCCTGTCGTGCCCGCTTCACGCACCCAAAACTTGCCAGATCCAATATAGGACTCGTCTCTGTAACCCATTATTTACACTCCGCTTATAGACTACTGTGCCGCTGCACATGAGGAATTCTGAATGTCACCATGGCAATTACCACGGCGCCGCTGTCTGATGATTCAATGCCGGACGACTCCGCGAAAACTCGGTCTATCCTGGCAAGTCCTGTTAAGTAAGTTTTGTCTTTAAGTACTGCGCGGCGAATATCCTGCTCCAACTTCATGGCTTCGCGTTGCGCGTTCTGGCTGGTCAGGCGTTTATGAGCCTCGACCAAGACAGAAAGCTCGTCGAGCTGCGCGTGTGGCGATTGATCCGCGATAGTCTGCCCAGCATAGGCAACCACCGCCGTCACGCCCTCATCAAGGTCGTCATTGCTGACGTTGTAAGGCGCTTCTTCGACGTGAGAGATAGTGTTTTCATATTCTCCGCCAGCGACAACAGCGCCAAGCTTAGTCACGATCGCTTCTATGATTGCCTCTGCCGTCATCGCCTGCCCCTGCTTTGCCTCAAATACCGGTTGATCTCTTTTTGCATCTGATCACTGATATATGGATCGACCTGCTCGCCGACATTGCCTTTCACGTTTTGGTATACCTGGGAAATTGACGGCGCATAGCGGACATTAATTTTCCGATTACCCGTCTTATAGCGCGGCCAGCGCCCGCCCTGTTTTGGCTGCGCTACTGCGATCGCCTCCACCCGGCGATTACCGGCTTTAAGCGTTGTAACAAAGCCACCGCGAATAAGCTTCGCCCCGCCTTTTTTCACGCGCACTTTCACCCCACGCTTTAAAACCCGATGCGGGTAACGCGTCATAAGCGTTCCCCTGCGCGGCGTCTTGATTTCCGCCGCCAAGCGATCCGGGTTTGCCTTAATAAGCGTCATACGCTCTTTGACGTAGTTAAGCTTCAGGTTAACTTGGCCCCGGATCTCGCGGTTAGACAACGTTGCGGCTTTTGACAGCCCCTTGTTCAGAGCCCGCACAGTCATCAGGTCGGCTTCTTTCTTGAGCCCCTCTAACTGCCTGATGGCCGTATCAGCGCCCTTGATATCGAGCTTAAACTTCATTGCTCTTTAAGCCTGTATGCCGCCACGAATCGGTTTTTCCGCACCTCATCGCCCAAAACATAGCTACCGCCAGACTCCATCACTAACGCCTGACCTTTGCGGGGCGTAATTTCGGAAAGAAGGAACTCAGCGACCTGTTCCCGGACGTGTGAGATAGACTCATAGCCGACCAACTGGACCACCTCCTCTTTCACGATGGCGTTACAGTCAACGCCAGCCAGAGCGCCAGGCTCCGCGCGATGCGCAAAGACATCAGCAATCATTTGGCCGGCGTCGTCTGGAAACCCCATTAGTCGTCGTCGCCGACGTTGACCTCCGGCGCCGCCGGCTTAGGAATAACTGATTCCAGAGCCTGCTCGCGTTTACTTACCCACGCTTCGCTTGCCTCAAATTCGGTGCCGGCAGGGATTACATGACGCCCTTTTTGATCGATGTCGACGATGCGATGCTTAGCCTTCACCTTGACCTTTTTTGCAGCCATAGTGTTCTCCAGTAATTGAGTTTGGTTAGGATTTCAGCGACGAGAAAGGGAGGGGAGCCGCCTTATAGTACTTTGATTTTTGCTGTTCCGTTGATGCGCTTCGGCACAGTCAGAGGAGAGCTTTGTGTCATGAGATATTCAAGAGGAGGATCTTTTTCTGCCCAGTTTTTCGGGAAGTAGCGTGCAGGCATATAGCCCGCCTCACCATCAAGAATAGCGCCAAACGCCTGAACGCCTTCCACTGCCATTGAAACCAAGATAACTTCGTCATCAGGGATGTACAGTTGCTGCGCTCCGCCCTCGTCGGTGTAATAGCCTTGATAACTCCAAACTTCTGGTCCTGCAGACCCCAAACGGCCTTTGTAATCAGCCAAATTAACAGTTGGAGCAGTCTCAAGCTGAGTAGAGCTACCACGGCGGGTTTCAATGAGTTCCTTGATGTCTGCGTGCTTCATAAACGCGTTAATAGCTCCACGCCCACCAATCACGTAGTTGCACGGCGCTTTCATGAGCGCAAAAATATCTTCCAGATCCTCTTTGGGTGTGGACGTGCTCTGATCCCAAGCAGCCGCCCCACCTGATACATCCACCGTCAAGTTAGGGTCGCGTCCAAAATCAACGACTGATGTCGGATACTTCTCACCTGATACAATGATCTGACCAGTACGCAAAGCAGAAGCCGCCATCCACTCCATACGCCGATCAATTGAATCCATTTGGCTATTTAAAATGTCAGCTCGAATGGCGTTCATTCGTTGGGCTGGCGTTAAAGTTCCGCCAATAGGCTCTCCCGCTCGACGCTTCAACGGGCGGTTTGGCAGTACAGGTGTTTTAGGTTTGATGTAGGCTGCCTTGAATTTTTTCAGAGTTGATCCGCGCTCTTTCATCACCTGCCCAGCTACAAGAGGGCTGACGAATGGAGCAATGCGGACGTCTTCATCAATGGCATCGAAGTCGATCTCATCCGTATCGAACATTATTTCTTCGGTGAAAAACAAGCTCAACAGAAACGGAATATTCCGGTCCATTTCCTGCATTACCGAAAGGAGCGTTGAAGTTTCATAGCTCATTAATTTGTCTCCAAAACTGTTTATCTATCAGGACAGCGTTGCTTCCGCCGTCGAGTTAATAGGCTGTTTTCAATGTGATCGGCGTTTTATCAAACGCCGCCGCTTTTTGGAGATCGGTATAACCCGCGCCCCAGGTCAAAGCCGCTTGATCAAAATCGCCACCAGTGTAATAAGCACACGTTGCGGCACCGGAAGCTGCGTCTACGTCAAAACCCAGGATGCCGATAGGCACCTCAGAGCCGTCTCCGGCCGCCGCAGCGGCCATTTTTAGCTCACCCGTTGCCGTTACGCGGCCCACAACAGTCCCGCGCGTCCGATTCTCACCGCTTGCAAGGATGCCTGACGCGGTCGAAACCAGTCCGCCAAGCAACAGGGTGTCCGGTGTATAGACTTCAGTCTCTGATCCTGCATGATCCATGTACTATGCCCTCTCGTTAATGGTTTGCATTCGCTACGGTTACGCGCTGCGCTTGGCTTTACCTGTCGCTGCTCGGAAATCAGACAGGATGGTTGCAGCTTCGTCCTGCTTGTCGCCTGTAGGATTTGATGTGTCCGCGCCAACTTTCGGCTGCTCAGTGTTGCCCATCGCTGCATCAAGCAGCCCCTGCGGCACACTTCCGGACGCCGCAGTTTTCGGCGCCTTATCGAGCGCCGCTGACGCTTGATCTGCTGGCATGCTGGTTTCAAATGCGAAGTATTCGGCCAGCTCGCGACGTTCTGCGGCGGCTTCGCTTTGTAGGATTGATTTAATCCGTCCACGCTCCTCAGTAGCAGCTTGTGTGCGCTCTTTGGCAACGTCGGCGACGGGTTGCGTTTGTTCGGTTGTCATGTAAACGACCCCTTTTTTACTGTTGGTTTTCAAGTACTCACTGAAGATGCCGACGGCTTCGTGACCGTTGACGATTTCGTGGGCAAAGCCGACATCAATCGCACCCTGCCCACGGTATACTTGGGCCTCGGTAGACATTACCGCCTCAATCGATAGCCCGGTGTTGGTTGCAACTATCCCCGCGAACTGTTCGCGGAGCGTGTGCATCTCTGCTTGAAAGCGAGATAGCGTTTCCTCCGGCAGGTCTTCGTAGGGATTACCCTCTGCCTTGTACTTGCCGGAATAGATCAGCGTGACTTTACGCCCCATGGCCGCAAGCTCTTCCTGCCGGCTGACGTGAGCCATGATCACGCCCACGCTACCGGCAACGCCTGATTGCGTAATCAGGCGGCGGCTGGTGGCGCTTGCGATCGCGAAACATGCGCTGCAGGCCATGTCATAAGTAAGCGACCAGATAGGCTTTTGCTTCGCATAAGCGGCGATCATGGCCGTTGTGTCAAAACATCCAGCAACCTCACCGCCAGGCGAATCCATATCAAGCAATATTCCCCTTACTTCTGGGTCGCCGATCGCATCGTCTATGCGCGCAATCAATCCGTCGTAACCGGTCATGCCGCTGGTCGGTCGTAAGTAGCCGAACTTATGGACCAGCGTTCCCGATACAGGAACAATCGCGACCCCATCCACGACCTGGTAAGGGCGTTCGCGCGTTCGGTTTGGCCCATAACTGGCCGCCTTTGAACGCATTTTTTCGCCCAATATCACCTCGCCGTCTGGGGCTTTGATTTCGACGATATCCAGACGACCACTCAGAGCAGAGAAGAAGGTCTTTGCGTAAGCTGGCTCAACCGCCAAAGGGGTGTTGAACACCCGACTGGCCAAGTTCGCGTAATTTGTATTTGCTGGCATGGAGACTCCATAAAAAAACCCGCCGGCGGCGGGTCTGTTTCTAGGCGGCTTCGCGTTCGTCCGGAGCCATGTTGTTTACTCGCATCCAAGACGGCGGAGGCAAGCCAGCCTCTTGGCGTTCGCGGACCTCTCGGATCTGTTGCTGGAATATTTCCTGATAGTCTTCGCCCATCAACGCCAGCTCTTTTTCGTAGGTCGACAAACCGCTGTCGATTCGCAGGACTGCTTCTTTGACTTCCTTCAATCCGTCGATCGCGACGCGGCCGGAACCGATCCAAGTGCAGTTACACCAGGACGCCTTTCCATCGTAGAAGGATTTCGCGCCCTTCGGCGGCACGATCACGCCACGGCTGAAGGCTTCTTCAAGCCACAACGCGAATATCTTTGTCGCAAACCGGGCGGCAATCACCTTCCGGCGCCCCATGAAGTAACGCCACCCGTCAAGCATCGAGGCGCGAGCCGAGCTATAGGTGGTTTTGCTGTAATCGCGCGCCAACGCCTCAAACGGAACGTTCAAGCCCGCAGCAATCCAGCGCAATATACTGGCTTCCAGCTCCGCAAACCCGTTGTCCGCATTTGAGGACGTCATCAGGTTAAGCTTTTCGCCTGGCATCAAGTGCGGGATCTTCACCCCATTCATACGGATGTTAGCGCCGGCGTGGTAGTCCAGCATGGACATCATCCATTTCTGCAGGACATCCTCGCCACCATCGCCACCGATGATTTCAAAGGCGGCAGAGCTATCCATTTCGGATTCGATGACGGCGGCATACATGGCGTTAACGATGGCGTTTTGGAGTTTGGTGTGCTGGAGCTTGCCCAGCATGTGCATTTGCTCCATCACCGCCAAAAAGCGGTTCGCGCCACGGGTTTGACCGTCCTCGGTTGGCTCAAATACATGGAGAAACTGTTCGCGCCCCCAGCTTGTTTCTCGCGGGATCTCGCGCCAGGTACTGCCCATGCCATCGCCAAACATATAACCAGGCACGGAAGTATCTCGAACGTTGTACGATCTCGCCGCACCGTATCTGTCGACATTAACGCCCCCGCGCAAACGGTTGGTGTCCATCAGATTATGAGGATTACTCACCCGATGTGGAGTAATGGTTTTTATGCACGTTTTGAAAAGGCTGCCAGGACGGTATTCCCATTCCGCCGAGGCCATTATTTCGCCCTTAGTCGTATGGGTCGCAATCGCTTCGCGAATCAGCATCGTAAAGGTACGCTTGCGCTCCGCATCGAGGTAGCAATGCACGTCATCTTCTGCGTATTCCGTCCAAGCCTGCTCAATATCCCGCGCTAGGCTGGCCGCATCTTCTTCTGACATCCCTAGCCGTTGCCAGCGTGGCTTGTATGACAAGCGGAACAGGTGACCGACGATGTTATCAACATGGAGTTGCACACCGTTTGACGCAATACCGTGATTCCGCGCGAGGTCATCGGCGCGCGCATTGCCCATTTTCAGGGTCGGTAACAGGGCGGCGTCTGCCGTTTGGGCCATCGGATTCCAATTGACCAACTGGTTGCCGAAGCCTGCGCCCGCGCCGGTATATACCGACGACATTGGCCGGCCTTTCGCGTCTAAAATCCGCACACTGGTGTCGTTCATCCAGTTACCCCCGCAGGCCCGCGCCGGCTGCGCGTCGTCAGACCGAGTTGTGACTCAAGATCTGCGATGTATGCGCGCAGCTTTGCTGCGTCCGCCGGCTTGTAAGTAGCACTGTAGTTGTCGTGTTGGACCTGCACGACTGATTGCCCGGTCAGGAGCTTGTTTAACGCTGCGCGTGCGGCGTCTAAATCTGCTTGCGTAGCCATCAGGTAGCCCTCTGTCCTAATGATCCCCATCCTCCAGACTTACTTTCGCCTGCTTGCTTGACTGATACGCCAGCAGACGGCTTTTCATCCGGTTGGGTCGGTATGGTTATTGGTGATAGCAGGTCTACCTGCTTCAAATTCGCCTCAATATTGTCCCAGTCAGCTGGCTTTTTGAGCTGTATTCGCAGCACTCTTGCCGCGTGTAGCGCGTAAACTTCGCAGTCCAACGCTTCGTTCCGAACGCCGGCCTTCTTTTGCCAAACCTTTTTACCAAGTTGGCGCCGACTGGGCGCTTTAATCTCGCTTAGTACCTGCGCGTAATAGTCTGAGCGCACGTCTTTATAGTTGTGCATTCGACCAGGACCAATCCCGCTCAATTTCAGGCGCGCAGATATCAGGTCTTTCGCCTTTTGCGTACCGACGATATAGACCTGCAGGCCATATTTAGAGGCCTTTGTCTGGCTGTTCACGTCCACTTTGCGGGGAGGCGTGACAATCTCGCGATCACTGGCTTGCTTAGTGTTCTCCGAGTCGCCCTTGATCGCCATAATCTTCGCGCCGAGCTTTTTCCGACTCCGGACATAGTGGTAAACGGCGTCATTCGTGGCGCCGTCTGAACTATCAATGCCGGTTGCAGAGATTCGCAGGCCAGCGCCGGACGCATGCTCATAGACCCCGAATAAAAACGTATCCAGTTCTTTCCAAACTGCATCGTTTTTATCGGTACAAGCCGTTTGCGCAGCCAGCTCGCCCCAATAAACGAGGAAGCTTTCTTCGCCTCGGCCCCACGCCCGAATGATGACAGCCAGACGATCATGCTGGACGTCAACGCCCATCGTCAGAATCAGTCCGCCGGTAGGTATGCTTTTCTCTGGATACTCCAGCGCTTTGGCTTCGAGTTCATCCTCATTGGCCGAGTCGGTTTCGTACTCATAAGACAAGCCCAAGGTGGAGTTCACGAAAACAATCATATCCCCGTCGTCGCCCTGCTCCTTCTTGTGCTTCGCCTCCAAGTATTTCGTCAGCAGGTTTGTAAACCGGGAGCCAGGGAAAGGTGCATACAGCTCGTTGACATAGAAGCCGGCGGTCCCTGAAAAATCAGCCTCAGCAACCCACACGCCGTTTTTAACGTTCCGGTTCTTCTGGTTGTCATTCCAAACGCAGGTGCAGTGCGGACACACATAAAACGCTGACTCGGGAATGATCTTCCCAAAGACTTCATGGCTGCGGCTTTCGTCCTCATCCCATCTGATATTGTCCCAAGACAGTACATGAGACTCGCCGCACTCATGGCAAGGGATGTAAAACTTGCGCTGATCACTGTTTTTGTAGCTTTCATCAACGCGAGAAACGCCTTTAACCGTAGGCGTCCCCCCGAATATCACTTTCCGGCGATCGTAAGTCTTGGCCCTTTCTTCAAGTAGCTTAATTGAGTCGCCCTGACCGAATACGTTCGTGTTGCAGTCGTCCGGTTCTTCAACGGCCACCACCGGGGCTGATGTCGACTTGACGTTATCCGGAGCGTTCGACGCAACGAGCGACAAAAACCCGCCGGGGAAGTTTTTCTGGTCCTGGCGGTTGCCGGCCTTGCGGCTGGTTGTAACGTCCACCAGATCCCGCAGCACAGGAGTAGCGGTGATCATCGGGTTGAACTTCTGATCCAAGTACTTCTTGATGGTCTTTTCCTTGGGGAATAGCAGCACAATAGGACAAGGATCAGTATGAATTCGGCGCCCCAAATAGTTATTCCAGAACCCGTCGGTGTAGGCGACCTGAGCTGATTTCTTTACAACCAGCTTTTTCACTTGGGGATCATCGACCGCGTCCATGATACCTTCAATCCAAGGCGTCAGACGGGTGTTATATTTCCCCGGGCGGGCTGACTGTTCTTTCGCAAGCCAACGATACTTATTCGCCCAATCCTTCGTCGTCATCTTCGGCGGAGGCTGAAACTTCAGCAGTGACTTCGCTATCACTCTCCGCGTATTGCTCACCAAGCGCCGCCAGGTGAGTGAGCGCCTGTCTAGAATGTTCGTCGAGAATGTCTGGTTCAACATCTATATCGTAACGAGCATCCAATTCGGTTTTTAAAATGTGATTGCTATCAAGCAAGGTTGTTTTGATAGCGGTGACGACCTGTTCAAGCAGCGCCTCCAGCTCACTTGCGGGCACCAACTCCCCGAGGTCACGACCTAAAGCCAAGGTCTCCCGCTCTGCCCTGATGCGGTCCAGTCTGTCGCGGGCTGATTCGAATTTCGCCCCGGATAACGCTCGATCCTTCAGGAAATTGAAAACGGCAACCGTGTCGTATTGATTCGAAGCCCCCCGCCCTGCATCCAACACAATCGGGAAATCGGGGTCTTTTTGATACTGCGTGAAGGTCCGCTCACTGATCCCGAAAATGTCAGCAAGTTGTTTCTTGTTTACCTTCACAATGCCCCCGAAATAAAAGGAAGGAAGGCTAAGGCCAACCTAAATCTGCAAAAAACGCGGACTCTACGCACCCTCACAGGGGGCCGGCCGGGGAAGGACCCGCAGCCCCTTGGGCGGCTAGCCGCTGACGTATAACCGCGTTTGACCCGAGATATTCACCCCGCGCACGGCCGTCGCCTTGGATGTGATCTCCAGATCATCCGGCGTGGCGCTCACATCACCATGAGGCCAGGACCGCGCAAAGGGGGCTCCACTTTCGATCACGCTTATCGGTGCAGTGGTGTATTCAACACGACCTTGCGCACCGGCTCCTATCTCCATGCCGACTAGAAACCCGTCATGGCCAGGCGGCAATGTGATCCATTCACCATTACCCGCCGCCGTCAGCGTCTCTTCATAGTAATAACGCTGCTGTCTTACTTGGCGCTTTGCCCAATTGGTATCACTGGTATCTACTGGCAACTCAATCATGCGACCTCCCGAAATACAGGCCTGAATATGTCTTTGAATACTGGCCCCATAATGGAGTCCACCTCCAACGAACCGTCTTCTCCCACGGTGAGAGTGACAGTCCACGACGCAGTCGTACCGTCGTCATAGATTTTCTGGAATGTAACCTGAAACGTCGTCCCCGCCGGCGTCCCTTCCTCTGCCTCCACCACATCGTTAACGTCCAACACAATGTTGGCTGTGGTAATCGCCGACACACCATCCTTAAAAACCAGATCATAAGTCACAGTGGTATCAGCAAGCGGAAACGCCGGCGGTTCAAACCATGGATTGTTTCCGCCACCCTGACCAGCAGCGAATGAATTGTCATCAGCATTGGTTCCCGGCGCAGGAAACTGCACCGCGTGCGTCTGTGTGTGGGCAACTCCCGCCAATGTAGCCGACTCACTGGCTCCGGATAACACCAAATCCATTGCCGAGGTTGGAGCGTCACCAGGTGATCTGTAGTCGACCGTGCCATCCAAATTGTCCGTAACCTCAAGCAGTGCGTACTGCGTTGAACCCGCGTCCGGGGTCAGATAACCGCTTATAATGGTTTCGCTGAAATCGGTAACGTTGGCCGTCTCATCACCATACTGGACTGACGCATTACCACCGGCCAAACCACTGATGGACGGGTTTGGCGTTGGGCTTACAGTGACGATCGCCCAAGCCGCCAAACGATCGGGATCTTCCGAATCCCGGACCCACGCACCTACGCCCGAGTTACAAACCGAAGAGGTGACTACATCGCTGGGATGCTTGGCGGCGTTTAGGTTGGTATTGCTCGTACCAGGGATAGCGCCAACAACAATCGCACAAAAGCTTCCCGCTCCCGCCGGCTCCACATAAGGGGTTATTGCTCCGCCAAATACCCCCCCAGAAGTATTAATGCTAGGGATATCAATATATCTAACGGGACTTGAACCGGCTTGCGGAAGCTTGTCAGCGGCACAAATATATAATCCTATCCTGGCGTTTGACGTGCCGGACGCAGCCTTTATGGCCGAATAAATCTCGTCGACAGAATCCCCAGGATTGAGAAAAAACACGTCGCCGACGGCCATGGATTGAGCTTTGCCGGCTTGAATAAATAGCGTCGCAGCAAAAGACTCGTTGTGATAGCCATACTCAGGCATTACAAATCCCCCGGCGGAATATCAGACGGCGCTTGGACGCCCACATAAACCTCTGTCAGGTAATAGTCCTGATCAACTTTTGCACCGCCGCCGTTTTTGGCTCCGCCAAAGTAAATAGAGGTCATGCCAGGCCACTGCGGATCAAATGACACAATCTGCGTATCGTTGCTGTAGACCAGCTCAATAGCGCCGCCGTCGGTAACGTTCTTTTTCCAAACCTTCACAACACCATCAGAAGCGCCAAGCGCAGAAGCCTCTTGGATATACGCGGAATATTCAATGAGCCTGCCGGCGTCCGTGCTGGGGTCTATCAAGTACGCAAACGAGCCGTCCGAATTATTGCGGTGAGACTGATCTGTATTAGCCCCCGCATACTGAGCGGCCGCGTTGTTGCTTACAACGTCGGCAGTGGCGGCGGTATCTAAATTGGTAATGGTGACACCAGCGCCCCACTCCGCCGCATCTGTTGGGCTTTGCATAACATCGACCCATATTGTCGACGTCTCGGTGTCTACATACCGGACAAACGCTGTTGCATCAACGCCGCCTTGGATTGTGTCTCCTGTATTCCAGTCAGGCGCATCAGGAGCAATATCCAAAGTAATGCTGCGGTATGACCCGCCAGTCTGATGACACTTAACGATGCTGGTCCCGGCAACAGGGTTATCCTGATATGGATCAGCGTTGACCTCCAAGCCAAAACCGTGCTGCGAGTATTCGCGCTCCCAAGCGGTCAACCATTTGTGATTATTGCCCGGTGTGCTGTAGCTGGTGATCCCCGCACTCTGCGCGGCAGTTAAATTTTGAAGGGTGTGCCCTGACCCAAAGTCAGCCGACGAATACAGCGCCGACGGGCGATCAATAACAACCCGGTTAGCCCCTTCGTCGATGTGGTATATGGTGGCTGTTGTTCCTGCGTCGCCCTGCACCGTATCGCCAATATTCCAATCAGGCGCGGACGGCGCTGCATCAATGATTAGCACCGCCAAATTACGGTGATAATAGTCACTTGGAATGCGGACACTCCAACGCACCCATAACGGAGCCCGGAAGCCACTAAGCCAGAGGTTAGCCTGTTGGGGCGAGCCGTTTGTGTAGTTGGTTCCCTGCTGCGTTAACTTGATACCGTTAAGGCCAGCATGCGGAGCCGGCAAGGCCTCCACCACATAATCAGTCTTCTGACTGGCGGCGACTCCGTTACCGTTTGCCCAATAGATTCCGTTTTCAGCATGCGAGCTGTCACCAGACGAAAAGTCATCATGGAACAACCACCAGTCGCCACTCGGTGGCGGCGCTTCGGCCGCCAATAGACCGGTAATGGACCGGTTAGCCTCTAACTTGGCGTCCGGTATCACCCAAACCATTATTGCGCCCACTCCCGCAACGCTGACTTGTCCGCGTTACACATGCGCAATGAGGCAATCAGCCGCTCGATATAAACAACCAAGTCCGCATTCGTCGATCCACTGAATGCGGGAATGTCGCACGGCTGCATTAAAACCTCGGGAGGAAACTGCTTAATTGTCTGCGTCTGAGTGATCAGCCGTGTCCGCGCGCAACCGGTTTGCAATGTCATCAGGCAGACGAGCGCGAGCCCACTCGCGATTGATTTCATTCGCAAGCGTGACTTGGAGCGCATCACTATCAGCCCTCAATTGTTTTGCTATGGATTGCTGCGCCAGGTTTCGGCGACTTATGACGTCATCCCTGCGTTTCATCTCCTGCGCCAGCTCATTGATTCGCGCCACGTCGGCGACGTGCTGGCTTTCGTACTGATCAACGGCGACCGTAAGCGTCTCGTTTTCCGCCTTCAGCGCTCTATTCGCGTAAAAGAAATAAGCAATGGCCAGCGCCATCGCCAGGATGACGCCCACCAATGCCTTTAAAATCATGCCTTACCTTTGACCTGCGCCGCCGCTTTGATAACCCATTCAACCGCCCGCAAGCCGCCCAACGATCCCAATGCGCCAAACATAAGCATTTGCAGATCGGACATTCCCTGCAGCGCTCCCGCTGCATAAAGTGCTACCGCTCCAATTGCGGTTAAAATCAACTCACCCAAAAACTTTTTCCTGTCGAAAGGCTCCTGCGACACCAACGTGCGTGCAACGAAGCCCGCAACGAACAGCACCAGAACCGTCCAGAATTCTTTACTCGTCCATATCGATGAGGTTTCAGCAGCCCTTTGAGCTAGCTCGCGTTCATCCGGCATTTTCATTTCCCATCACCGATTGAAGTACCATGCCCGAACATCAAAACTCGGACATGCTTTATGGACACCTGGGAAGTCACGATGACCACGCAACTCAATGCCGGGGAACCGCGCCAACAAGCCAGCTAGAACAGTACGTAAAGCGTTCTTTTGCGCCTCCGTGAAGTTGTCTTCAGGCGTGAACTGGTCATCCACTCCGCCAATTAGACACACACCAACAGAGTCACCGTTATGACCGCGCACATGCGCGCCAACAGACATCAGATCGCGACCGTTTTGCACAGTCCCGTCCCGCTTAATAACCAAGTGGTAACCAATATCCGACCACCCTTTATCCTTATGCCATGTGCGGATAGTCTCCGCGTCAACGTCCATTGATGCCGGCGTGGCCGAGCAATGCACCACCACAAATCGCGTAGCTTGTCGCTTCATGGTTTCTCCGGGCATAAAAAAACCCGGCTGAACCGGGTAATGTAAGGTTTTTTCTACACTTGCTGAGCGCAGTTGCGACAGCCTACGTGAAAAATACTAATTCTTGATCAAAACTGCGTCAACACACTGTTTTTAAATAACTTTTCCACTTCTTACCGTAAGAGTAACTAACGGCCTTTTAAGCCGCGCAACTACTGAACACGCCCTTAACTGTAGAAGTACAAAATAATTCTCGAATGTTTACGCATTGAGCAGTCTAATAATCATATTGATGCCGTATTTAAGCTTCTAATCCTCTTTCAACCTTGCGTACCACCCTCTAAAAGGAAAAAGGTCACGCATGCTGGGGGAATCTGAAAAGCCAGTACCACAACACGCATAGTGTATTGTGCCCTCATCTTTATGTTGCTCAACAAGCACCCTAAGCGGAGTCGGTACCGTAACTGTTACCGGTGAACCTAACAATGCCAAACCATCTGGAGGCATAACTGTAAAGTCTATCATTTCATTGCCTTCGGTGAGTTCAAAAGGATATTCATCACCCGGCATAGGCTTGACTGTAGAAGAGTCTCGTTGTTTTAGCTCAACCATTGATATATCAACAACTGCTTCCACTTCAACCTTTTGAGCCAAAGGATTATCTAAAGCCGCCCCCGGCGGGGCATAGCAAATGAGCGTAACCCCAGGCGGAATCGGGAATGTTGGTATTTTCTTTCTCCCTGCTGTAGCCAAATATTTTTCATTAAATGTGCCATGTCCACTAATCACAATTGACATTTTCTTTTTCTCCCTGGTTGATTGCTTTATGGGAAGAATAAGCTCCCCATTCCAACCAAAGAAAAGCGTTAAAGTGATGAAAAATGCGTCAATTACTTCGCCTCACAATGTTCACTTATCAACCACCCCCGCATTAATTAACAATAGCCGCCAGGCAGCATAAGGAATTCCCCGAGCGTTCTCCGGCGTCTTCTCCGGGTCTGCTGTCCACTTCCGGACAGTCCTGGAACCCGCATTCGTTGTCTCTCCCACTCCAGCAATCTGTGCAACTTCCGACCCCGTCCACCCAGTCGCCGCCATCAGATCCCGAAGGTCTCGCCACGTCGGCGGCTCGTAGCCTGGATCAGCAAACCTCAAAGCACAAGCCCGCCCTTTTATGTCGCTCAAGCTAGCGCTGTTGCCTGTTGTATATTGTGCTCGTATCTCTGTCATAGCTCAGGCCTCCCAAGCTTTTACACCTTGATCGATTGAAACAAAGGGGCCTATCGGCCCCTCTCGCTTAAAGCATTCCTCGCTCCGCCATGCTAACCGTTGGCCCAGCCCCAAATATAAAGTGGTCCAACACCCTCACATCAAACAAAGACAAGGCATTCATCAACGCGTGAGTAATATCCTTGTCAGCCAACGATGGATCTGTCTGCCCTGACGGGTGATTGTGAGCAAAGATGACGGCCACCGCGTTGTGCATCAACACAGCCTTAGCCACTTCGCGAGGGTAAACACTTGCTGAAGCAATCGACCCACGGAACATTTCCTCAATAGCGATTACTTTGTGTTGGCTATCCAGGAACACAACCATGAACACTTCATGCTCTAAGAGAGCAATCCGAGGACGCAGCAGGTTCATTGCTTGGATTGTGTCGATAATGGCGTCACCAAGCTTAACCTTGCGATCAATAATGGCGTTTGCTTGGTTGATAATGTTGATTTCGGATACTGAAAGCTTCACTAATTGTCTCCTTGTTTTGGGTGTCGGGGCTTGATCAGCCCACAAAACGAATAATAGGCCCATTGGGCCTATTTGTAAAGAAAAAACAAACTTTTAAGTTAATATACTAACAATATCAACCGAGATTATTAGATTCCTCCATAAAGCATCACATAATCTCGCGCGTTCGTATTAACAGGACCTTACGGAAAAAATCAAGTCTTTCAATTAATTCAATTTCTGTTTTTGGGCACTCTTGATACTTTTCACCAAGAGGGCAGAATTCATCCACACCCACAAGACCTATTTTACAGTCGCCATTAGATGAATATAATATATTATACTCCTCCTCATCTTTCCGTGGAGGAGAAACAAACCTAACAAAATAGTCATCATCTTCAGCATGCCTAATATATCTAACCTTTGAGCAGAACTTCTTGCTACAAGAATTAGCAATACAATGAAATACATTGTCATAAATTGGTAGAAGTCTACTAACTTTCAAATTATCAGGAAGCTCCGCCTGATCAATAAGTTTCTCTGGATTAAATAAAGCCTTTGAGGCTAGCTCCACTCCTAATCTAATTATCAGGCACTGTATAATATATGACATCCCATCCACTAGAAAACCTTGATTTCTATTATGCAACTTACACACAGAAAGAATTGGATATAGATCAACAATACCAGCTATCGCCACCAAAAATAGGTCTGACTCACTTATTTCCAAACCCCACTGACGCCTATTTATATTCCCATATGAGACCTCAGCCAATATAGCAATTAAAGTAGTGTATGAATCATTAAATACTTTATCCCTATGAATCCACAACTCATCTAATTCACCACCTGCAGGAAGCAACGCCAGGTTAGAGAATTTAGATACAACAACCTTACATCTACCTGAGAATGCTAACGACGCAGGAACAAATCTAGCTAGAGTTCTAGGGTTCTTTCTCAATAAAAGCTCTAAGTCATGGCCTTGCCATATTGAGATACAAATTTCTTTATGTGATTCTTGAAATTGTTTTACCCAATCTAAGGTAGGATTAGATACAGTCCCATTTGTAATTATGACAAGATTATCCTTTGATCTATGACCTGCAGCATTTAATACAGTTTTTTGAACGTTAGACTTGGCCAATTGTTTTTTTCTATACTTAACCTCAAACCAATATTTTTCTTCAGCTGAATAAATGGGCTTAACGGTCCAAAAAGTTGCCTCTAGATCTCTTCCTCCATCAGTTGCAGAATTACCCTCACCACCCTTTCTCCAACTCAGATTCGAAAACCCCATTTCATCTAACAAGTGAAATACAAGTCTCTCAAAGTCTTCTGGGGTAGTATTAGAAAAGTCAAGTTTTTCCTGCAAAAAATCGATATCTTTAAGTTCTGTTGACACACTCATTTGACTCTTCCTTTGACGAACACCAGCTTATATCGATATAATTAAACAGCTTCATCGACTTGTTCAACCCATTTAATTATTTTCTGAAAAAGTATTAATAGTTGATAGCCCGAATAAATCTCCTGCTCTAAAAGAGCAATCCAACGACGTAGCAAGTTCATTATTTTAATGGCGTCGCCATGCTTAATTTTACGACCAATGATTTGGATTTGGTTGGCAATATTGATTTCGGATATTGAAAGCTTTACTAGTTTTCTCTTTGTTTTGGTCACCGTGGCCTGATCAGACAACAACAGATAATTTCAGTCTGTTACACACATATAAAGTGAAAATGTTTTTGACGTTAATTATCACCATCAACAATCTTTTCTTTAACGATATCCATACAACATAAAGCATTTTTAACCAAAGGATGTTCTAGCGGGAGCGCCTGTATAAATATATCTTTTGCCTTAGAAAGTAAAATGTACGACTCTTTATACTCATTCATTAAAAAAAGACAATCCGCAATATTAAAATATAATTTACCAACTACGGGATGATACTCACCAAACTTTCTCGTGCAAGGAGAAATCATTTCCATAAACAATTCAAAAGCCTTCTCATTATCACCCATATTTGCCATTATTGATGCCTTATTTATATATTTTATCAAAGTTGAAGGGTGTTCCTCTCCAAGTTTTTTTTCACTAATACTTATCGCTTTATCCAAACTTTCTTTCGCCTCCTCCAGGCGCTMCATTTTTATAAGAACCAAAGACAAATTAGCATAATAAACAGCTACAACTGGGTGAGATTCTTTATAGATATTTTCACCACGCGAGATCGATATCTCCAAGAGGTTTTTAGCTGCTTCGTAGTCTCCAGCATCACATTTAACCATTGCCAAATCTGAATACCAAGAAATTGTATTGGGATGCTCAACGCCAAACGTAGCCTCACTAATACGAATTACTTTTTCTAGCAAGCTTCTAGCTTCGCCATAATGTCCAAGCTCTCGCAAACAAATAGCCAAGTTCGCATACCGTAACGCAATTAACCCCGGCTCCTCATTTAATTTTTGTGACAACTTTATACTTCTATCAAACAAATCTCTGGCGGACTTATAGTCACCTAAAGACATAATCGACAACCCTAGATTAGAGCAATATTTAGCAACTTGAGGGTTATCTACTCCAAAGAATTTTTCTGCAGATGCCAGCCCCTTTTCCAAGTACGATTTTGCTTCTTTATCAAAGCCGAGATCTCTTGCAACTAGCCCTATATTAGTATAAATAGCTGCAGTATTAGCGTGATTATCTCCGAATACATTTTTAGAAAAACATAATGCCTGTTCAAACATAATCTTTGCTTCTTCATATTCTCCAGAAACTTTAAGAATCAACCCCAAACTATTGATTACATCATATTTAATCTTACCATTTTCAAGTGGGATTCTATTCGCAACAGCCTTCCCATATGGTATCCACATAAACTTTTCAATTGGGTTATCGGCCGCCTGGTGAAGAGTTAGCCGGTCCCATACCTTATTAACTAAAAACTCAATATCTTTAATCGTAATAGAAAGCTGCTGTGCCAGCGCATCAGAAACTAAGCGATGTATTTTATAGCTATCTATGGAACTATCTTCCAATAACCATCCCTGATCTCTGAAACGAATTAGAGATTCTGATAACAGATCTTTCCCACCCACTTTTTCAGGATCCATCAATATTTCTATCATTGAGAATGGTATAAACTCGGATGGAAGGCATACATATTGCTTCAACAGCCAAATTTCATATTCACTAAAAACATTTAAGGTTATTGTAAATATAGACTTGATATAGCTATCTATAGCATCCACGCTCATATTTTTATTATGAGGTACGACAACACTTGTTTTTTTATCGATGCTTATCGCTTCACTGATACTCTTATATGAGAGGCGCTGAGAGTTTGCAGTCTTGGCTAAGATCTCAATAGCGAGAGTGTGAAAGTCCAAATTATTAACAAGCGCCCTAATTTCCTCCAGGGACAAATCAGCTCGCTTGTAGTAGTGTCTGAATAGCTTGATTGAAGCTTCTTCTGATAGGAGATCAAGCCTTTTTATACTAAAGCCAGCAAGAGCTTCACGTGAAGTCGCAAGTATGTGCCAAACAGGCGGCTTTGGTAAATTATCAACCCATTTGACAACATCGTGACCAACGTTATCCAATATTAGGAGGTTAGGAGACTCATCGGCTTGTGTTAACAGGCGCATAACCTCGCTAGCAATGCTCTGAACACTCTGACTGTCTTTTACTATGCCAAGGTTATCACAAAGCCCTGGACTAGTAACAACTGACTCAGCGAAAGTCTTATCTTCTTGTGAGATCCAAGCGACATCACAGTACTCTTCACGGTACTTCACAGCATAAGCCAATGCCAAAGTAGTTTTTCCAACACCTCCCAAACCATTAACCAACAACATTGACTGATTTTTGATTAAGGTTCTACGTACGTCTAGCAACTCTTTCTCACGACCGAATAAATCACTTAGAGAGACTATCGGAAGAACTGTAGTTAACTGTCGCCTTTGCTTTTTTTTTCCGGACTTCCAAAGTAATTATTCTGAGCCCCTAGAATGGTCTGATTTCCCTGCACACCAATGTTAATAACTTCTGAGCTATTTAAAAACTGCGATGACTCTTGGGTGATATTTTGTTGCTTTTTAAGCACTTCGATCAGTTTTTCAATTAAGGGCTCTAAAGGGCTGAAATCCTGGATGCTGGCCCCTTTAAGCTCCATTTCGAATATATCCCTATGGAGTTTAGAGTCAGGATTCTTCTCCAATTCTTCAAGAGCATCTACCGCCTTTGTTTTCCCATCCAAGAGCGTTATTAGCCGTGCCTTAACAGCAGCGTAGGCATCTTTCGTTGCCAGCTTCACGACATCGCTAAAGCCAGCTCCAAGGTATCCCAAAATAACACCAGCAACCGATGCAGCATCCATATCCATCCCCTCTTAGTTAATGAAGCTAAACAAGCAAAGTCCTGAGATTCAAGAGCAGCGATTTCATATAAAATTAGTACATGGAGCTAAGGGTTGCATATGAACTGACAATAAAATTTGACGTTCATCCAAGTTTCACTAATAAATCTGAAGATAAATACGGCTGAAGCAAACCCGACATAATACATTCACCCATCCGCAGCAGCTCTCTGGCCGCCCCATAGCTCCGCCCTAAATCCCTGGCTATCACGCGGATCTCGCGCCGATCGATGTAAGCCCACTTAACCGCTTTACCCTCAAATGGTTGAACTCGACTCAGAAGCGCCAAGGCCTTATCGACAATCAGCGCCTGGTCGTCTGTCAGCATTTCTGAGCCGTCGTATTCATCAAGTGGAGAGTCTACTCGCTCATAACGTGGCAGCACGCCCCCAGCTCTCACCCAACGCCCGTATCGAACCAGCCAGTCCCGTGTAACATCCAGCAAGATTGAATCAGTCATATTCACCTCAGCTCTGTTCGCTCTTCCTTGCTTATTACTAATCCTTATAAAAATTATTTATGTGCAGAGTTTTAATTAAAATGTGCAGGGTTAACGGTTATATGTGCAGGGTTTGACGAAAAATGTGCAGGGTATATATTCCGGCAAATCACTGTTACCACTATACAAATCACTGTTACGCGCAGGGTGTGCAGGGTTTCGTCCTCGCGCACGGGAAGTAAAAAAAGAATCAGGGGAAAACTAGAATTACTTTTATAATCTCCCGCGTATGCGCGCCCGCGAGAACCCTGCACACCCTGCACACGACTACCCAACACAATGATTTTAAAGAAAAATCACATGTTAAAGGTTTGAGCAAACCCTGCACATTTTTCGTCAAACCCTGCACAAAAGACGCCTAACCCTGCACAAATCAGAATGAATCATCCCTATGAAGCCCAGAATCCTGTCTGAATTTGACGACGCAATTGCCTAACCATTGCTGCCGACTAACCGATCGATCATGACCATCCTCATCAACAACGAAAAACATATGCTGTCGAGCCGATATTGATGTGCCTTCAATGAACCGCTCGCGGGATTTATGCTCTTTAACCGACAGCAGCAGGGAAAACTTGGTCTGTGTCAGCGATCGTTCGCCCTCGCGGCTGCACCATCGCTTATAGACCTCATACAGGTCTGTCGTGATACAACTCATATACGGAGCTTCCAGCAGACCATCACGCCAAGCCTGATAGAACAGCTCAGTCCCGGATAAACCGAAGTGGATCAGCCTCGCCTTATCATCCGTCATCAGGGGCTTGGTGTGCTCATTAA
The DNA here is from genome assembly GCF_018986435.1 of Hahella sp. HN01. GTDB lineage: Bacteria > Pseudomonadota > Gammaproteobacteria > Pseudomonadales > Oleiphilaceae > Hahella. Next base: position 51,121 of record NZ_JAHMIN010000031.1, read on the forward strand.
AACCCTTGGTGTTGTAGGCCAGCAGGTAACCGTAGAAGGCTTCAATACCGCCGTTTTCCATTTCATTACTGACAAGCTGCTGCAGGTGTTCCGGCAGCGTCGCCCGAGGCCACACAACAAGGAAACGACGATCGCTAGGCTCCAGGGGGAACGGCTGGAACTCGTTACTGAGAAATATGCAGTTCATGTGGTTGGCTTCCTCCCAGCCCGACACGAACTTTTTCTCGATGCGCTGCGTCTTACCGGTAATCATGTGCTTGATGGTGCCAAGGTGCGCATATTTCTGGTCGCGGCTTAACACCTCTTCGAATACAGCGAATAACAACCGGTCCCGCCAATCGGTGTACTGGGATTCCAGCTGATGCTGACCCAACACCGCGGCATATTTACCATAGAGCTGCCGGCAGATATCGGCAAACAGCAGTGATTTGCCCGAGCCGTGAACGTCAGAATGAAACATCAGCGCCGTGTCCATCTTCGCACCGACATTCTGGATGGGATAGGCAAGCCACTTCATAACCCAGTCGATGACGTCCACGTCATCATTGCACAGCCACCTGATCAGCTCCCGGATTGCGTCGCAGCGCCAAAATTCCGATTTAGGCGACGGCTTATGCGGCAACCCTTCGAAAATGTTGATGTGTGTTTTGGGGTCCGCCGTCATCGTCGGATCAAACACCAGGCGATCGGAATCAACCTGGCGTCGTTGCGGATGCTTAAGCCACCAGTCGTAATCGTTGGGCATGGCCGCCCGCAGGTTTTCCAGCGGTATTCGATCCTTGCGCTCCGTGTCCCAGGCGTCCTTTGTTGGATAAATGTATACGTAGCGCTGAAGTATACGAAGGTCGCCCCCCTCCCCCCCGTTTTGAATGGCGGCGACGTCGGCGCGGGTAATCATCCGCCGGCGCTCATGCTCTTTCCATTCGTTGTAGATCGACTTCCCGATCAGCTCGACAAACGCCGTCTTTTTGATCTCGCTGCGCTCCTGACAGTCCCAGAACTTAGTCTCTCCGGCGATGAGCGCATAGCGGTTAAGCACCTGCTCCAGATCGATACTGATCACTTCACCATTCGCGCGCGACTCTTCCTCTGATGGGGGTGCGGGGGAAGCGGCGGCCAAGTTAAGCTCAGGGTTATTGAGAACGCCCGTCATTTGATGAGAGATAACATCAAGCCCTCTGGCCAAATGCATATCGTTGTAGTCCAACTTGGGGAAGTCTGGACGGAGGCATTCAGGCATGCTCTCAATATCAGGAACGGTTGCAATAGCTCCCAATTCCTGCGCTGCCGCGATCGCCGCTGCTTTGCCTGGGTTATCCTCCGAACTGGCGTCATTGTCCCCGGCAATGATCAACTGCACGTCAGGACGCAACTCACGTATGGCCTGCGCTGCCGGCAGCAGATTGCCACAATCAAACGCCACCAGCACCGGCCACTCGGTCGCCATATGCAATGAGGCCCCTGTCGCGTACCCCTCGCAAACTATCAGCGGACAGTCCGGATCAATCTTTCCGATTAAATGCCCGGCCCCTTTCTTGGACGTGCCCGTGAGAAACTTCTTACCTCCTTCAGCGCTGATGAACTGCAGGCCGGTTAACACGTCGTCAGCAATGCGTCGTACAGGCACAACGACCGAACCGCGCGTATATCTCACCCCGAAGCCGGCAACGCCCTTATTGGAGAGGTACGGAGAGGCACCGGAAAGCGGGAGCCCTTCCCATATCTGCCCAGCTCTACGGCGAACCTTTTCCCGGCTCGCTTCCTCTTTCGCGTCCATTTCAGCACGCCGCCGATCCAGGAAGGACTTACGCAATTCGCGTAACTCATCCTTGGACATAGCGGGATCGCTGGTGTCGAAATAGAGGGTTTTATCGTCTATGGATTGATTGCCGAAACGGCCTTGATAGGACTCTTTGCCAGAGTCAGTGGTGATTTTAAAGCAGATATACCAGCCAGATTTTTTGCCTCGACGGTCTCCGTCGACAGGACAACGCACCAAGTCGCCGGACGTGTCCAGACTGTCAACAACCAGGCCGGCAGACCGAAACCGGTCTAACACCTCGTCAATGAGCACCCCTACCCCCTTTATGCAACGTGCGGTTGTGTTCTGTTCGTTTTTCGCACACAATGAAGCCCTCTTAAGTGAGAAATTAAAACCCGCTGACTGTCTTGCCGGACTCAGCGGGTTTTTTCGTTGTTACAGATACCCTCTGCGCTTCAGCGTCGTCGGATCAACGCCGGCCGCAAGCATGACCTTCCGGTCTCGATCCCCCAACAGGCCATACGCTTTTTGCACCGCCCAACCTCGGATGGTGCGGAAGGATGAATAAAACGCACCGAAAATCATTAACGCCTCCGTCAACCGGGACTTTCTAAAGCGCTTGACTGACTCCAACTTGTAGACGAAGGGGTATAAACCATCGCCAGCCAAACGCTTTAAAAAGGCCCCTATGGGGCAAGGCAGGGTCTTGAAAATGGACGTAGGGGCCGGATTCGAGCCGGCGGCCTCCGGGTTATGAGCCCGGCGATCTACCACTGATCTACCCTGCTTTAACTCAACTAAAAGTAGTGTGGTGGCTGGCACTGACTATCCGGCATGGTGCAGATGGGTTTTTCTTTCGAGACTTTCACTGTCCTGCACGCATCTGTGCCCTGACCCGCTCACGGTATTTCCAGCGCATCAGCCTGCGCATTCACCACACATGAGAGCGTTCCGCCAAGGCCCTTTCTCACCCAGTCACACAGCATCCCTACCCTGGCGGAGCGCTCTCATGTGTGAAGAAAAAACCGGCATCCTGCCGGAATCACACAAATCGAGCCCGGTTACCTTCGTCCGGGAGCCCTTGCGGGCGGGTTAGCCATCCAGTTGCGCCGGGTAGCGTTGGCGGCCCTGAATGGGGCGACCGCCTCGGCCGGGGGTATTTTTATGTACAAACGTACATATACCAGAGGTAGTTAAAACGCCGCCGACTAACTACTACAGTTGTTCCCAATGGGAACTGAGACGTTTAAAATGCACTCTGGGGGTAGTTTCTCGGTATGAAAAAAGTCGGGGCGCAGGCTGCGCAACGAGATGTATTTTTCTGGCGTCAACTTCAGACTGAGCAAATGCACGCGCCGTGCCTTGTGGGGACCAAGCGTTTTGAAGCCCATACTTGCCTGATACAAGTACTCTCCGCTCGTCGGAGTTAGGGCGCATAGATCGCTCACAACCTGTCGATCTGTCGAAGCAAGCCAGTCTTTCAAAGATAGCGCATCACTCATACCGATTAACCATCGTCAGCTTTTGAAACATTCAACGACTGTCAGAGTAGTGGAAAGTATTTCCGCTATCAAGCTGTTGTTAGGAATTTTTTTGTCCAAACGACCGCTAAAGTGGCCAAGGCATGACAATGGGAACACTAAATATAAGCGAGATACGGCGAATCAATTTGAGGAAGATCGCCGAAAAGCATGTGAGCGGGCATGACCGGAAAGGTTACCAAGCACTAACCAAGAAGATAGGGTGCCACCACTCATACTTATCTCAAATACTGAAAGACAACCCAACAAAAGAAATCGGTCCAGGGTTTGCTCGTAAGGCTGAGAAAGCGTTAGGGCTGGAGGTATACGCATTAGACACGCCACCATGGCTATCTAACTTAAAGGACAACATAACCGACCAAGAGAAAGCCCAAGACGGGATAATCAGAGTTGCGGAGAGTATGCTGGTTACCAGTGCGCTGCCCGTAATGGAAATAGTCAATGGAGAACTGAAAACCACAGGCCAAACAAAGAATATCTTAGGCATGGCAAGCGAGAAAGCGTTTGTTACCCAAGCCATTGATAAGTCAATGGAGCCCGTTATTAACCAGCATCAATACTTTGCGGTTGATCCGACATCCCCCCTGGAAGACGGCGTTATCTGTTTATACTGGGATGGAGGTGGCGTCGTAATGGGTAAGTATCTTGGACGAAATGGCGGGGAGATACACCCAGCCAACGATGATCGTTACCGCCCTATTTACTTGAACCAAGTCACCGGGGGAAAGTACTTAGGCAGGATATTTAAGCGGCTCGAACAGGACTTTTGACCAGCTGTTACCAAAAATAACAGGAAATTCAGTAGTACAACCGATGCCGAACACCCCCAAGATGATCAAAAATCATACCACACAGTCAATAATCACGGAGATCCCGTGGCATGGCCTCTGATAGGTGTAGAGGGGACAATATAGTGAGATCTAAACGGGTTTTAGTAGTTGAAGACAACCCGGACGACATCGCGCTTATCAAGCGCGTATTGGACAGGAAGGACATACATTGCCAGCTTGAGTTTGTCGATAACGGCGCCAAAGCGCTTTACCAAGTACAGCAGGCGAAATACGACCTGATCATTTTGGACATAGGATTACCTATCGCCAACGGCTTTGAGGTTATGTCCGCCGTGCGTAAGCCTGGCGCGAATCAGCACACCCCTATTGTGATACTGACAGACAGCGTGTCCGACGATCGCGCCAAGCAGTGCATGGCTGCAGGAGCCTCCAGCGTTGTTGATAAATCCAGTAACAACGTCACTGACTTTTACGGTCGAATCTACGCAATTTTTTCATACTGGCTAACCGTTAATCATTGCCAATTGGCCCGGTAAACCAAGGTAATGCAGGTCGCGCCACCACTCAACTAGGTCTTTCGTTCTATTTGCCACACACCTGTCTATGTTAAAATTTACGTAAGCGTTGCACAGCGTAAGAAAAGGAGAATGGTTCATGTCCGAGAAGCGAGTGATTAAAGAAAACGGCAAAGACATCATGGAAGGCTTGACCGCCGCAGAGATGGAAGAAATCAAACAGGCAGCTCTGCGGGTCCGGATGGACCGAGTTGCAAATGGGAGACCTAAGACCAAAGGGAAAAGGGTGTTTAAGCGATATGTCGGTTGAGGTATTTTTGGGCGAGGATGTTGAGCCAATACAGCACCTCCCAGCAGTCAAGCACCTGATTGAAGGTTTTAAACATTGGAAGAATACGGGCGATCCCGGCAAGCTCTTTGGCCGGGACGTTATTACAAGAGACCCAAGGATCTGCAAGGAAGAAAAGGTCTACCACGCACACATACTTGAGGAAAAGGAATTCAAAATTAAGAGAATGCACCTGCGTACTGAGTATGATCGCACCAGCGACGCATGCATTTTTTATTGCCAGGGCCTATGCCGCCCAGATTACTATTTAATCTTAGCTATCGTTTGGAATGATGCCCATTGGTTTCTAGATAACAGACATGACCAATTGCGCGCATATGGGAAAGAAGCGGAAGACTTCAGGAATGCAAACTAATGCCTAAGCATACACACCCACCAGAATGGATAAAGTCTTCAAAGCCTGAAAAGGCTGGACAATACCTTGTCGCCATTGAGTATCCTATGGGCATGGGGATCATAGCGTGTTACTACTACTCCCTTGTTGAGGGTTGGTCGCACCAGGACCCCAATGAAACTATCGTCGCCCATATGAGGCTTGATGATGCAATAGACGCTTTGCCCTCGCCTTGGGATGATGAGTCATAGAATAATAGGCACAATCACCGCCAATGAATAACGGGCGTTATCGCCCGTTTTCTTATTCTCCGCCCGCCACACCTAGTCGAAAATCATCCACCAACCCCGCCAGCCGCTTAACGAAATTTACGTCCATCGTCATCAGCATGCGGACTATGTATTGGAAATCTCCGTCACTGTTCCAGCGCGCAAACAGGTCATCCTGCAGTAACTGCTGCCCTTTGTGCCGGCTCGGCCCTTGGACTCCCGCAAGAAACCAGATCGGCCACTGCTGGTAAAACACACACAACCGGGTCAACTCCCCTAAATCCGGCAATTCTGACCGTTCAGTCAGCACCCACTTTGCGTATTTAGACCGCTGCACGCCTATAGCGTCCGCGACTTGTTGTTGCGTGTATCCATAGTAATCCTGCGCTTGGCGCAGCCTCAGTTTGAACGCCTCCCTGTCGAACTGAACGTCATCATGAAACAGTTCGGGGACCATTTTTTAACCCAATGTTATAGATCAGTACATTCCTATGGTACGACCACCGAGATTGTTAGGCCACGGAACATCCTCGGGTTTTGCAAAAATTTGAAATACCGTATAACAACGTTACGGAATTAATAGGAGTATTTACTTATGCCAAAGGACCAAAAGGAACTGATTAACGAAATCACTACCATCCTTCACAAACTAACCGATATCGGCCTGTCTGAAATCCACACTCTTTGCGAACGCCAGCTTGAAATCGAGCAACTGGTAAACGCATTTCATCGCGACCGGGACGACACTCAAGACTAATACCAGCGAGAAAAAAAATAACAATCCCGTGGGGGCTCAGATGGAGTTGATTGAAATCGACTTTGTTCAGCAAGTCGTTGCCGTAAAAAACGGCGACGACGTTTTGTTCATACCTATTACCGATCCCATAGCCGCCAAACTTCTTCCCGATCACGCCGTCATTTCATCTTTCATTATAGATAATGACAATCAAAAATGACTTATAAATAGCCAAATTTAAATACCTTCCGATACTCTTACGGTCGTAACATTCCAATACAGTCACAGTATTGGAATGTCGCATGGATATTAACGACGCAATCAAAGACAGCAAAGTCGTTTTCGACGGCCACGGGAAATACACCCACAAGCAAGCCATCGTCATTCTGCTTTTGATCGCCCGGTATTCGACCGAGCGCATTGCCGCCGCCCTTGGCGTTGGTGTCCCCGCCGTTAAGCAACATCTGCAAGCCAGTATGCACAATGTCCGTGCAACAGACCGCACCGACTTGGTTGCCCAGCTATTCATTAACGGCTATCTGCGCCCTCGCGCAGAGACTTCCGAGCCCGCTATTCGCGGCGTAAAGCGCTGGATAACCCTTTCTATTGTCATTTTCTTGCTGTTCAGCCCAGCCGCAATGCGGACGCAACAACGCGCCGCACCCAGGCCTACACGCACTGCGCAGGCCCGAATACAGCGCTCCGGCGGCAGGCCTAAAGACTACCTGTACACCAACGAAATAGTGGGGTGAGAGATGGTTAATAAGAGCTTGATCAACGGCAACACATACACCATGCAGGAAGCCGCCGGCATTCTTGACGTCAACTCTCATAAGCTGTTCGCGCACTTGCGTGACCTGAATATTTTGAACGACGGCAACAAGCCCCACGCAATCTACATCCACCAGGGCTACTTCAAAACCAAGCGTACGTATTGGACCCATTCGCACCTGGGAGAACAGGAGTATGTGCGCCCACTGGTAACCGAAAAAGGCTTGAGGTGGCTCGATGGAATCGTCAAGCAAGCGCCCGCGGGAGTGGGCCTTCGAAATTGCAGCACTCCGGACTACCGCGGAGCGTTCAGCGCTGCTGGATGAAGCCCCGCCAGAGTGGCGGGAACTGATCAAAAAACATGTGGAGCTTACGTTCATTCAGAGACGGCTCCAAAGGCAACGCATTGCAGGAGGTCAAAATGCCCAGAGTCAGAACATCAGTACAGATTGAAGGCGACCAGTTCACGGTATGCCTGCTCTCGGGGTGGCGCGAAATCTACGACGCCATTGCCCAGAACGATCTTTCCGAGCTGCGTCGCGCTAAAGCCAGCCACCTGGACGCCTTCCCAGGCGACGGCCGGGATTTCGCGGCGCAGTGTATGCATTACTGCCTGGAGAAAGTGGATCTTGCCGAAGCTCGCCGCCGCCGCGACCGCATCGACAGCACCCTGGTTGCACTCCATAAGACGCATCATGAGCGCCGCCTGCGCCTTGAAAAGATTGTTGAGGAGTTGGCCGCATCATGAGCAGACAACGCCCAAGTTATCCGCCAGCGGCTTCCGGCTGCCGGCTTCAACTGCCGCCGGACATGCGTTTGGTGGATCTCATAAAACTGGCCAACGCCGCTGGCAAGCGCGTGCGCTGGACGCCTGACGGACTCGGCCTTAAACCAGTACTGGAGCCTCACTCATGACCGCAGCAGCAGCCGTGTTAAGCATTGCCTTTTTTATCGTGTGCGCGCTGATCCTCGCCGCACTGGTCCTGCACCTTTACTGGAAGGACACCCCATGTCAGCGCCGCGTCGATCACGACCTTATCGATGGCGTTTATTACATCACTGACGTATATCGCATCCCGCTCCCTGGCGGCCTGGATCTCACTGTGCGATGGATCAGACACGAAATTCACGTCAACCGATACCGCGACCACTTTCGCAAACTCGACGCCGCTGAGACGGAGAGTTAACCCAAGCGAGCACTTCGGCGTCCCTGCAGTACGCCTTTTTTAATCAGGAGCAATCATGCCTACCAACGTTCAAGAGTTTATTTCCGAGCTGTACGGCGGCGTATTCGAGGAGAAAGTCGCCGCCGCTTTATCCGAGGTCGCTCTCGGCGTCGTCAACACCGGCAAAAAAGGCCGCGTAAGCATTGAGCTTAACATCGCTCAGGTCGCCAACAGCTACCAGGTCGAAATCAGCCACACGTTGACTTTCAAACGGCCAACAGAACGCGGTGAAGTCGCCCAAAAGGACACCACCGAATCCATTATGCATGTCGGCAAGCGGGGCGATCTATCCGTCTTCCCGGAGAACCAGGCTGACATGTTCAACCCTAAAGACAAAGAGGCCAAATAACCCATGGATAGATCCGCTATCGAACTGATCCAACAGACCGCGATCGCCGCCGCGCAGGACATGAGCGCCACCAGCATTCCCACGGTTGTACTTCCAGACAACCTGAGAATCCATTCGCTGGAACAGTATATGGACCATCCAGCCCGCTTTCGTGGGCGTTTTTCCACGCTAAGCATCGATGCCTTTGGCCAGTATTGCCAAAGCTTTGACGGAGCCCACATTTTCGTTGACGGGAATGCCATGGACGCGGCCGCCATTTTTGATCTGGGTAATCCCGACATTCCTGGACACGCCGAACACACCGCAGTAGTGCAACTCAATAAAACGGCTGAGTTTAAGGCGATCGAAAAGATCGACGGCGCAAGGCATTCTCAGAGAAATATGGCCGAGTGGCTGGAGGATTGGCGCCACAACATCGTTGTGCATGAAGAATCCCCATTCGGCGAAGATGCGGGAAAAACTCTCCCTATCCATCAAGCCATCTCGCGCATCCGCAGCGTAACGATTAAGCACGTCAGCGAACAAACGCAAGAGGAGCAGGAGTTCGCAAGCCAAAAAACAGCCCTGGAGCGCATCGAGGCGCAAAGCTCTGGCGGAAAGCTGTTTTGGGGGATTGAATTCGTCTGCGAGCCCTATTCAGAAATGGGCGAGCGCTCTATCTTCGCCCGGCTAACTGCCTGCCCAGGCCGCAACGAAGTCGAAATGATCCTCCGCATATCACGGCCCGAGGCCATCCAAACCGAAATCGCCACTGAATTCGCGGAGATGATCAAGCGCATTTTCGAACCTATGAACACTGAAGCCATAAACTTCCCTGTCCACATGGGGACATTCACCACCCGGAAATAACAACAGCCGCGCCCACGGAATGGGCCACCAAGGGAGGCGCGAGCCATGACAAACAAGGTGCAATTGAATGTAGAGCTGGACCAGGAAACAGCAGAAGCGTTGGCCGACTACTGCCGCCGCTTTTGCTTCGCCGACCTGCGATCGCTCGCGGACGACGACGATCAAGCCTATCGCATGCGTAACGGCCTGTTGGAAATCCAACGCTGTCTGGCCACCGCCGAACACAACCCAGGTGACCTATGAGACTTTTACAACACATCGACCAGAAACTATGCCGAATAACGGCATATCGCAACAGCACCCAGGCAACCCGCCGGGAGCGCTGCCGGGAAATCGCCGGCAATTGGCTGGCAATGGACCCGCTCTTTCTGGATACCGAAACCACGAATCTCGACGATACTGCCGAAGTGGTCGAGATCGCCGTGACTAACCGCCACGGGACCAAGCTGTTAAACACATTGGTTAAACCACAAGGCCCCATGTCGGCAGCGGCGCAGAATGTACACCAGATATCAGAGCTTGAGCTGAAAGGCGCGCCGAGCTGGCCGATCACCTACCCTCGCGTGTACAAGCTGCTCTACAAGCGCCCAGTCATCATTTTTAACGCCGATTTCGACGTGCGGATACTGCGCCAGACCTGTAATGCATGGGCGCTTCCACCTATTCCATTCACTCCACTCTGCGCGATGCGGCTTTACGCAGAGTTCCATGGCCAATGGAGTGAGAAAGGACAGTTTAAATACCAAAGCCAGGCTCGAGCGCTGGAGCAAATAGGACATCCGGCAGCGGCAACCAGCCTGCACCGGGCCGCCTACGACGCGCAAATGACAAGCGAGATCATCTACACCATGGCGACCGGCATCAAGCCGTTACGCGCAGCATAAGGACGATACAAGGCATGCCGAAGTCACGCAAAAACAAACACGCAAAGCATAGCAACCATTGGAAGCGTGCCCGCATGGTCTCCGACAACATCATCATGGAGACGCGGGAAAGCTGGTATGACATCGCCGGCGGAGGGCTGGAGCTTAAAGCCCGGCACAAAAGCCACGGCATGCCCTTACGGTCTGTTGACATCGAGGCCATTAAAAAACTGATGCTCAATTGGCGCGTGCGCGTGCTGATCTACTGCAAGACCCCAGACGGAACGCGCTACACCGAGGAGCGGGAACTGATCACCGCCGAGCGCTGCAAGCTTCCAGAGCTGGACGACTTTTTTAAGTCACAAAAGAAAGACGCCCTGCAGTCCGTCAATCACACGCATGTATTCGACACGGGTTTCATCGCCGAAACCCTCACCGACGCTGAACGTGACCGCCTCAGAAACCCAGAGACGGCGTAGGAGCCAACCATGCAAACTTTACTAGAAAGCATTCCCACCAACGGCGCCACAACGGCGGATCTTTACAGCAAGTGCGACTGGTTCGAAAGCCAAGAGCATTTGCTGAAGGAACTGAAAGCGCTACAGGCTGCGGGAGACGTCATCAAGGAAGGTAAGACCTGGAAGTCGGTATACCCTTTTGGCGAAGACTCAATCTCGGTCAAAAAACCGGAAGACTCCCGGACTACTGGCAAACCGTTGGACAAGGCGGCCGCTGATAAGGCGCTTAAAGCCCTTAAAACCAGGCTGTCACAACAGGTCATCGACAAGGAACTGAAACTCGACGTCCTGGACCAACTAAGCCGCCTGCTGGACCCAGGCATTAGCCAAGTGCTAGACGCGATCGCTGATGACCTGCAGGGGACCGCCTGATGAAATTCTCAATGAACGGCTTTCGCCGGCAGCTCAGCGGCGACGTTGAGCGCCTTCGGAAATTGTCCCTCTCAGTTGTTGTGGCCCCCGATGAATATTTAATAGAGGAATTTATAGAAGCCCTAAATGAGGTTATCCAGAAAAGTAATGTCCTCAATTGCGTATATGTGAAAGACGATCCGGATTTTACGGACATGTCAGATTTAGAAGTCGAATATATAGAGCCCGGAGAGTACGTATGACCACTATTTACTACAAAGTGCCAAGCGAGTGCGAGGAAAGCACATACGAGTTAAGCACAGGCCTCTCTCCAGCAAGCCTGAAGTACGGAAGGGTTTTAGGATCAATCGCAAAAGAGTGCGCAGAAGACTATTTCAACGATCACGATGGATGGGAATCGACATGGCCTCTCACCTTCACGCTACACCTTGCCGAAGATGGACCAATCATCGGTAAGTTTAATGTCGATATGGAGCAAGTGCCCGCGTTCTTTGCAACATCAACGGCGGAATAACAATGAACACGATGTTTCTACTACTCGCCGAATTCGAAACCAGCCAAATTCCGCTGGTCGACGTCGCGGCAAAGTACTTCAACTTAACAACCCGGCGCGATGTACAACAGCGCGCCAAGCTGCAAAAGTTCCCGTTCCCGGTCTATCGCGCCTCTAACTCCAACGCCGCAGAGTGGATCGTACACGCAAAGGACCTGGCGGAGTGGATCGACAAGGAACGGGAAACGGCTTTCACCCATTGGAAAAGTCTGAATGGTGCGGCGCCGCGGGGAGTAATGGCACGTCGGCAGGGCGCAACGTAGTGTACACCTGCAGGTCTTTCCAGCCCTCATGCAGCGTGAATTGCTGCACTTGCACGATATCATAGCCACGTTCAAACAACCTGCTCGTGGCTTCTCGTCTCAAATCATGAAAGTGCAAGTCCTGAATGCCAAGATCATTACACGCCCAAGTGAAGCAGATACTGACATACTTTGTCTGATACGGAAAAATAAGGTCTTCACCTTCCACCTTTTCTTGACGACAAATGATATCCCAAGCCTCCTGCGTCATTTTAAACCTGCGGTGGTTGCCATCTTTTTTAGTCGGATGCTTAACGTCACGAACTAAGCCCGTTAAAGTACTCTCGTCTAGATCGTCCCACCTGAGCCGAGTAATCTCGCCCAGACGCCGCGACGAATGAATAGCAAACCACATAATGTCGTACATAGGGGTCCGCATCCGGGGCCGAAGCGCGCGATTACGGAAATAGTCAGTTAGCAAACGAAGCTCATCAGCTGTTGGCCTCCGACTACGCTTATTCGCCATTTTAAAAAGCTTATTCTTCCAACAGAAAGAACTCACATCGTCGAACATCTGAACACTGACTGGCAAGTCTTCAAAGTGGCTTCTCGCAAGCTTCACCGCGCCTTTAATGTAGACAAAATCTTGTCTTACTGTTGATGGACCTGAACTCCGCATTCGCTCCTTTACGAACTCGACCAAGTAAGCCGTCGTCAATGATGTTAGCGGAACCCGCAACTTCTCCATTTGCATTAATGCCCGGATTCGATATGTCTTTGACTCGCCAAACTTGGCCACATCTTTATACTCGTTGTAATACCAAGCCAGTACATCAGCCAATGTCGAGCCGCTATGGTTCAATTTTTCCAGTGCGCCAGGCTGAGACAACTCATATTCAAGACGCCTCCCCCATTCTTCGGCGAGCCGTTTAGATGGCCAAGTCTTACCCTCGCGATATACTATTTTACCGTCTCGCTTAATCCTTACCTCTCGATACCAGCGGACTTCGCCCGACTTAGTAACCCTCTTTCTAGCCGTCGCCATGCTAAAATACCCCAGTATAGAAATACGCTACCCAGTTTCTAGCCTGACCGTGACGCACTTTCGAAGTACTTATGACGCACTCATGACGCCCCGCGACAAGAAAAACACCCCAAAATAAGGAAAAATACTGTAATCGTGTGCATGACAACAAATCAAGGGAAAGTGCCACGAATAGCGCGCCAATCCAGCATGAGCCGTATATGTTGCTGGTTATATTGAGCTTTTTTATTCGTATATTTTTTCAACAAAAAGTTATGCTGGTCCGACAAAATGTCGCGGGAGGCTAAGTAGAAAATATAGAAGGCGTGGCGGGTATTGGGAAAAGTGAGTGATGCAGACTTGTGAATGGAGCATATTCAATCATGCAAAATACAGCTTCAGCCTTTTGAAATATGGGTGCTATAGACTCATTTCAAAACGCCAAAGTTTATCGGCCAATATTACTGACATAGACTCTGCCTATTTCTCCCCGTTCGCCCTGAGCCTGTCGAAGGGCTCTTAAAAAAGCCACTGACTCAACACAGGTGGACACAGAAATTAACTGGCCACTAAAGTGAATGTCAGATGTTTTTCCGCCTGGACTGATTAGAATTGAGATTAGCGCTCTGGGAGGCCCTTCGACAGGCTCAGGGCGAACGGGGGTGTAGAATGGTCCGCTGGGGGGCATCATGTATCAGGCGCTGGAAGTTCGTTAGACTGGCTGAATTGTGAAAACAATGGTGGCGCGAGTCGCAAGAATTGGCGTGGAGAAAGGTAGGGTTAGAACGGGGTATCGATGATGATTTTCTGGGTCATAGACACCAAGGTTACAGCGCTGGAAGGATGTGGTCTCAGTGACGATGGTTCGGCGTATAAATTCGGCCGTACTGTTGTTCCCGCCTGGACTAAAGAAGAGGCTGTTTCTGCGCTGAAAGCGCATTTCGATCAAGGCCGGATTCAGCTGGAAGAAGTCATTTCCGTTGTCGCCTACGATGAAGGCGACTGGAGTAGTGATCGCCATCTCCTGAGCAAAGCCTATAAGCTCGCCAAAGTAACCAACGAAATCAGAAGCGCCGCCTTTATTTCTGAAAGATCTCGTGAATACACTGAGCGGGAGCAGCAGAGGCGGTTGGATGGCTAGACACAATATGCGCCACTTGCGAAAAGTACTACAAAATTAAAACTTCAGGAGATTTACAACCAGTATGAGCAGCTTAGTCAAACGGGTTAGCGTAGAGCTAACTGAAAGCCAAGCAAGGTACGCAATCCAGGCTCTCATTCACTATCAGGAAATGTGTCATCTGAGAGCTACCAATCCAGACGCGACAGAAGACGATGAGTTCTTCTATGCAAATGACCAAATGGGGGCAGCGATGGCGTTAAAAAGCATCCAAAAAGCCTCTATAGAGGTATTCGGTGAGCAGATATTAGAATTTGGCCACGACTCGCTGTAAAGTTCTCGCCGATATTTTTTCGGCGCATAATGCGCCTGAATCTGCGCTTGTCCCCATCCACTGTTTTGGGCTGCTCATGCTGTTTCTAATTGAGCGTCCGATGTAATCGTTAACGTACAAGGTGAAGTAAATATGCCGCATTTGACTTTGGAATATACCTCTAACTTGCGTGGCGCGGCTGATTTTCAGCGGCTGTTCAGCGCTATTCACACAGGAATGATGAGCACAGGCGAGTTTTCGTTGAATGACATTAAGTCGCGGGCGCATGAGACCACAGAGTATGTTATCGGGGACGGCGATATTGGGAAGTCTTTCGTTCATCTGAAGGTTGCGCTGCTTGCTGGCAGGAGTCAGGAGTTGAAGCAGGTGGTGGGTGATTTGTGTTTGCAGGCCCTTCGCGAGGCGTATCAAAAAGAGCTGACAAGCGGCGATTGCCAGTTGTGCGTTGAGCTGTTGGATATCCATCGGGAAAATTACTTTAAGGCGCTGGCGTAGTTAAGGACAGGGTCGACAGGGCGGCCAGTTATCGATGAACTTCCGCCCTGCTCCGTTCGCCCTGAGCCTGTCGAAGGGTGGATCTATATAACCGCGTTCCATTTACAATTGCGCCCTGTCTTCCCCCTGCTTAATTCTCATGCTTCGCCTGGCCCACGATTCTCGCCTAAACTATGAGATTGCGTTCAAGCCGTCGTTATTTTGAGAGAACAATAATTAATGAGAATCCCCCTCGTCCTGTCGACTCTGGCTTTACTGGGCGTCGCTTTTATCCTGTTCCTGTATCAGTATCTGTGTGGCGCGGAAACGACCTTGCTGAATATCAGCTATGCCAATATGACCAACTCTCGCGTCCATATGCTCATAGAGGGCAAGCGCATATGGTATCCCTTTGGTGATTCCAGAACGATAGAACGACCTGCGTTCCTTTTGGATTATGACTTGGAATCGAAATCGCTCAGCCTATTCGAGCTGAAGCCTGATGATTATTTCTTTGACCACGCAAAAATCATGGACAACGGCAAACTGATTGCTCACTTCAAACTCACGAGAGTTCCACATAGCCCGCTCTATGGCGCTTGCGAGTTCCGTACAGTGCAGCTGAATACTTCCTCATATGTTTGGTCGCAAAAGCAGCGCTGCAAAGAGCAGGCAGGGAATGGATCGGCAACGGATAGTGGTAGTAACGGTGAAGGCAAAACGGACATATCGCCATATATGCCTTTGCCAAGCCTGCTGAGCAACAGAAAAACGGACCAAGTTTCACCGTCGCTGTTTTTTAAAAAACCAGAAACTGCCGGCGACGCTTACCAAATCCTCGACGCCGATGGACAGGTCATCGCAGAGCGCAAGAGTCTGAGCGACGAGGACAAAGAACGGCTAATGACTGTCGGCCAATTGTTCGACTTCGACCCGAATGATCCCCTCTCACAGATGCCCGTCAATTACAGTAGTCGCGCGCTGGGCCAGTTACCCAACGGTGAGGTGTTGCTTGCGTTTGAATTTACCTGGGCGGCTGAAAAATCCATTGTGCTAATCGCCTGGGACTTGCAGACCAACAGGACGCGACTGGAAAACCGTATTTATTATGAGTCGCTGTTCTCGCCATCACAGTTCCAGGCGCGCCAGTTAGGCTGGTGGTCGCAGTTTAAATACTTTGTGTCGCCAGAACGGCGGCCGATCATACCGTTGCATGCAATACCCGCTACCTAACCAGTGCTCAATAGACAGCTGAAGTACAAGAAAGCGATAACCCAAACATTTACAGCGCAATCCGTTTCACACCGATGTATCCTAGGCGGAACTGGTCTGCGCGCAGCAGACCCGCCACTTGGGCGCCAGCATTCCGTTGATTAATTGAGAAAGTGCATGAATCAAGATCAGATTGAGCAAATACTGCAACTAACCTGCGATGAAAGATACGACTATTCACTGATGAACATGGTGGATAGCAAGGAGGTCTGGATTCTTATCAATGACGACAACCAGTTTTTGAAGCTGTTTTCGGAAGAAGAGGATTTTGAATACTTGCCGATCTGGCCCGCTGAGGAGTTCGCCAGAGAGTACGCCAATGACCTGGGCGAGAAGTTGACGCCCAAAAGCATCGCGCTCCCTCACTTCCTGAACAAATGGATTCCCGGTCTGCAACAGGATGGCCTGCACGTTAATGTCTTCCCCGCCCTGATGGATGATTCAAGCTGGATCATGCCGCCAGACGAACTAAGGGACGAGTTGAAGAACGAGCTGTCCAATCAGATGTAGGACCCGTTTCGCGGTCCTCCCGAGCCCCTCCAAGGGGCTCTGCTTTCAAGTCCAATACCCGCCGCAAAGCCAGATACAGCAAGCATTTCACGTCCTCGATCCTGTTTTAGGTCTCGCCATACGCTCTTCTCGCGCTTAATAAAGGCTCCTTGAATGAACGAGACCCAGTCATGCACAGACCCGTATTTTTTAGCCTCTTTTTAACCCTGCTCGCCAGCGCAAATCTCTTCGCCGAGCCCATTGGTTTTCGTGAAACGCAGGTGGCGGACGCCTCTGCGAATCGACCTTTACATGTCAGCATTTGGTACCCTGCGCAAGCAGTAAAGGCACCCCAAACAACAGAAGCATCGACAGTATCCATTGGCGAGAACCGGGCTTTTTTCGGCGCGCCAGCGATTCCCGACGCGAGCCCAACCCTAGGCGCTCACCCGCTAGTGGTGCTGTCCCATGGTTATGGCGGCAACTGGCGCAACCTGAACTGGCTGGCGGCGAAGTTGGCGGCACAGGGTTATGTGGTCGCCGCACCGGATCATCCGGGCACCACCACTTTCGACAGACGCCCAGCGGAAGCGGCGAGATTGTGGGAGCGTCCTCATGACCTCAGTCGGGTGATTGATTTCATATTGGACAACCCGAAGCTGGCGGGAGAGATCAATGCGGACAATATCGCCGCCATCGGCCACTCGCTTGGAGGCTGGACAGTTATGGCCCTAGCCGGCGCCCGCTTCGATCAGGCCCATTTCGCCACCGAGTGTCTGGCGCATCCCAATCCTCGCGTTTGCGGGTTAAGCGATGAGTTGGGCTTGAACTCTGAGGGCATGGCCAAAGCGTCTCTTGAAGCCAGTTTGACGGACCATCGGGTGCGGGTGGTGGTCTCGCTGGATCTTGGTCTTGCCCGCGGCTTTACGCCCGCCAGTCTGGCGGCGGCGCAAATACCCGTGCTGATATTCGGGGCGGGCGTCGACATTGGCGACTTACCCGCCAGGATGGAGTCCGGCTACCTTTCCGCCCATCTGCCTCCGGCGCGAAGCCAATACGTGGAAGTTTCCGACGCCGCCCACTTCAGCTTTATGCAACGCTGCAAGCCCGGTGCAATCGCATTATTGGAAGAAGAGGCTCCCGGCGATGGTATTATCTGCAAGGACGGCGATGGCCGCAGCAGAGAGGAGATTCATCAGCAGGTGGCAGGCCAGGTTATCGCCTTCCTGAAACAGACTTTCACAGCAAAAGGCGCAGCGCAATAGAACGTGAGAAATGCGTATTTATTCGCCAGATGCAACCGAGCGGCGATAGTCGCTCGGCGTCATATTGGCGACCCGCTGGAACTCACGATTAAAATTCGACTTAGTCTGAAAACCGGCTTCAAGAAAGATACTGGTGACGGGAAGATCCGTCTCCTGCAACAGCCTTTTCGCCTCTTCAATGCGGTATTCATTTACGACCTGAGAAACATTGCGGCCGTATACCCGATTAATCGCCCCGGAAATCTGCCGTGATGGAATCCCCGCTCGTCGCGCCAGACGATTCAGGTTCAGGTCCGGATCGCGAAACAGGTGGTGCTGACGCATTATCTGGTCAATGCGCTGAATGACCTGCTGGTCATCTTGGTCTGGCTCAGAGCTGGCCTCTGGAGGCGTTAAAGGCTCAATTGCTGGCTGAGGGACGCTCTCAACAAGGTTATCTGCGACTTCCTCCGGCGGAACGGAAACGCTCTCGCCAGCATGGCTAATGCTTTCCCCCTCACCTGCAGGAATACTTCTGCCGAACGCCACCACGCCATAGACAATCACCGGCAACAGCAACAACTGAACAACGGCGACAATCGTCGCGGCGTGGGCGCCCTGGTAAACATCAAAATCCCCGGCAATCAGCACATCGCTCACTGCGGAGATAATCAGCGTGCAACCTGCAATCCCGGTCGCTTTTAGCGCCTGAGACGCATCGCTGAAACGAGTGGAGGGCAACACGTCCGGACCACGGGACGCCCTGCGTATCAATGCCGCGCCATAACCGAAATACAAACCCGCTAACAACAGATCAATAGGCGGACGCCATAACGACCAGGTTGCAGAGAAAATCGTTATCACCACAACCGGCGCCAAATGGAGCCAATGCCTGGCGCGCAAAGAAGACGGCGCGCCGACAAAACAAAACCAGGCGATGACGGGCAACGTTGACGCCATAATGGGTTGGATAAAGCGAATAAAACGGATATCAAATGTCCAACGCAGCCCGCCAATAATCACCAGCACAATACAAGCCGCAGTGAAAACCAAAGCCGGACGCAACGCCGCTTCGTTCTGCCTGATCAGCCGAAAAAGCAGAATCGTCAGCAACAAGGCAATGACAAAAGGAAGTGGAATAGCGGGCATCATGGCGCTGAAAATCCGAAATCAACAAGAAACGAAAAAGTGAGACGCAAAGGCCCCAGCAACCGAGGCCTATGCTATGGGCTGAGACGGGATTTCACAACAACCGGACTATCAGGCTTTCTGTAAACCCTTTATCTGTACGTAAAATCATCATCGTGAACTTGATGCAACTGGTTCTGGAAAATTGTTACTCACAGTGTAGAAGTAATGCAGCCAAAGTGATTCCGTGCATCCTTTGCGGATAGCCAACTCTTAAATACCACAACAGTGAGGGGCATTTGATGGATAGATTACAAGGACATACGACCGGAAATTTCAGTATTCAACAGACGATGGCCAATCAAGCGGCCCAACCGGTAGGAGGAAACCAACCCTCGCGGCCGGAACCTAAGCAAGGTCAAATAGGCAGTGAAAATAATGTTATCTTCGGTTTGAATGGTAAGAATGAAGCCCATATTGCAAGCGCAATCTCTGCAGGTTACAGGACCTTCGACGCGGGGGATACCTACGGCAATACCCTAGAGCACTTAGCCTCCGCCATGGCGAAAAGCGATATTCCCAGAGAAGAATTCAACATCATATATAAAGTGGTGGGAACAGAGACATCCAAACTGGGAGAACACCTCCGCGAAGTATCCAATAAACTAGGGGGTTATATAGATCAAGCATTAGTACATAATCCAGAGCAACTCTCCCCCAATGATCTGAATGCCTATATGAATACATTATCCTCTCTCAAAAATGATGGAAAGATTCATAACGTTGGGATGGGCGAGCCCAGGGTTGGCCACCCAGAAGATTTCCATGCCAAGGATAGTTTTGAGATCAATGCACAGTCACTTATTGGACCTAATGCCGAGGCTCTTATTCAGAGCTTAGAAAACGAAAGAAAGCCTGTTTTTGTATATAACGTCGCCAGCGTTGCCAAGGAGTTAATGGGAGGTGACTTCAAAGATATTCATGTATGCGCCCTGATTACACACATCAAACAAAGCATCACTGCATCAGAGCCTATATTGAGCAGCTCAGATAATCAAAGAATCAACGATAACTTCGGACTGGCGAATGAAGAGCTACTATATACTGCGGGTAACCCATTGGCGGTTCTGAAAGATAAGATATCTGCGCGGAGTAATGTTGAAGCGACGCCATTTACAAGTATAAACGGCGAGCTAGCGACAAAACTCGCACAACTCTCCGCCCAGCATGACTGGGACAAAGAGGTTTTCAGCTCGCCTGCAGAGTACGCCAATGCCAGAAACGAAGCGCTATCTGAGTTTACCAACGACCAGTTAGGAACACGTGTTGCTGTAGGACAAAAAAGCCATATCGTAGAAGAACTGGTGAATATGCTTTTTGAGTCAAGTGGAAACTGCAAACGCGTTGAGGCGAGCAACTTTATCAATGATGGCGGACTGCAACGAATGATGAATACCGGCTCTACCTGAGCCAAAGCATCGCGGCTCCAACAGATACGCAATTAAGCGCATTTCATTATAGTCAATCCGCTCCCGAGGGCGGTTTTACATGCATTCAGTGGCATTAATTCACCCTCCCCCTATAATGCGAGCAACACCCATGCCCTCGGAATAATTATGCTCATAAAAGAACTCAACGCCCTAAAAGAAAACCAAGAGCTGGTCTCGATAGAAAGAAATTGCCACGATGAAGAGTTAACCGGCTTCATCCATACTGCGACGGAAGACGTCATCATAATGAGCCTGTTTTCAAACGATGGCGACTACGAAGGCATCGCCATTTTTGAAACAGACCAAATCAGTGAAGTTTACTGGGGCAACAGAGAACACAAAGCGATCGCCAGCCTGATCGACACATCCCAAGAGATTAACTTTCCCAAAGTTAAAGGAAAGATATTTCCAGATATTCTTATCGAGCTAAACAACGCCTACGGAAGCCTATGCCTGTATCAGCATCACTCAGAAGCCCGATTCGATGTGGGCCAAATTATTGACCATGACGACTGGCTAAAAGTGCATGCGCTTGGCAACAAAAAGTCACTATCGCCGCTATATAAACTGATTCAAAAAGACGATATTTCAAGAGTAGATATCGACTCGCCATATCAGAAGAAGATTGTGAATCTGCACAAGACTGCGGTGTGACTGGGGAAACTGGGAGAGGCACTGCTTTGGGGCCTCTTAACCATGAACAATCCACTGCCCCTCAGGAATATCAAAGCATTGCTGCCCCCAGGCTAATATGTGCTCAAAATCAGAGAACGCCTGCTCATAATACTTGTTTCCCTTCTCGTCATAGAAGAAAGCGTGAACTTTGACTCCGGGAATTTTTACCGCCTTAAGAACATGAGGCGGTTTCAAGGGTAATTTGGGGTAGTCGACACTGGTATGTCTCAACATCCGCTTGAAATCGAAGTAACGCTGACCCCGCGTCAAAGTTGCATGTCCGAGCAACTGAATTTCCAGTTTTCGATGTGCGTCCAGACACTCAAAAAACACAGGAATCTGATATTCGCAATTTACTATCTGCTCTTTGATGATAGTCACCCAGGAAAACGGATAATCCTCTGGTAGCGAATACTTCTCCATTAAAAAACGTCTGAACTCGCCAGCAAAGTCGTACCAGCCAAACTCCTTTCTGGCCATACTGTAACCCACCAAAATACCGTTCAGCGTATCTATATCATTGGCGAACATCTGGTATCGATGCCGGATCAGGTCCAGAAGCTCAAGCGCTGTTTTAGCTTCGTGAAACGCGATTAGTTTACCTGGTTGATCATAGGACATAAGCGCCATAGTTCCTCGCTGATTGGGGCCGCCAATTATATCAAAGTAACTCGCCGCTCTTTGCTTTAGGAGACTAAACTTTAAGCCCCCCTACCCCGAATTCATTCCTTATAGTGACACCCCTCATCGAAAACGTTACATTCGCTCAGCTAAGGTTGCCTCATGGTAAACGATTAACTCAACGCGGCAGATTGAAAAATATAAAAGGGTGAAAATATGCAGTTTGATAAGGTGAGCTGGCTATTCCTGGCGGGGATAGGTAATTCTGGCGAGCAGCACTGGCAAAGGATGTGGGCGAATAAACTGCCTAATTCTATCTGGCTGGAGCATTCAGAATGGGAAGCGCCTCAGCGCGACCTGTGGGTTCAGGAACTGAACGAAGCGGTCGCTCAGCTCACCCAGCCTACTGTAGTGGTATCGCATAGTCTGGGCTGCCTGTTGCTGCTTGAATGGGCCAGCATGCATCGTTGTGAGCACCTGATGGGCGGTTTTCTTGTTGCGGTTCCCGACCCGATGAGCGACGCCTTCCCCACTGAGGCGAGAGGTTTTCGTAGAGGGTTTGAGCACAACGCCCCGATGCCTTTAACCCTCATCGCCAGCCAGGACGACCCTTATGGCTCGATCGATTATGCACAGCGCTGCGCCCGGCAATGGGAAGCCAGCATCACCAATATTGGTCCCAAAGGACACATTAACGCCAGTTCCAACCTGGGAGACTGGCGTGAGGGATTTGAGCTACTGACAGGGTTTGTGGACGGCATTGAATATTAAGCGCGCTCGACTCGCGCTTCCCCCCTTCGTCGGGAAAGCACTTAAGTGCAGAGTTGTTCATCATCGCCTCTAACCTTTAATTGGGTTTGGAACAGAAGAAGGGAATGTTTAGAAACCCGCGATTAAAGGTTCAATATGAAACTTACCGCTCCCGTACATGTTCTGAAAGGCAAAGCTAAAGCCCTGAAACGCGCTCAGTCCCTCACCATGACCGAAGCCTTGGATCAAATAGCCAGGGCTGAGGGCTTTAGCTCCTGGAGTCTCCTGCAATCCAAGGTGAAAAACTTCACTCCCCAAACAACAGAAGAACTTTTAGATTACCTGCATCCCGGCGACTTGCTATTGATCGGCGCCAGACCGGGCCTGGGTAAGACGACCTTGGCTCTGCAGCTTGTATTACAAGCCATTAAAGAGGGGCGACAATGCTTCTTTTTTTCATTGGAATATTCGAAAACTGCGCTCATTGAAAAACTCTCAACGCTGGATCGACAGTTCGAGCCTGATCATCCTTTACTAAAACTGGATATGTCTGACGAGATATCTTCGGATTACATAGTAAAGCAAACAAAGGATTGGCTTACCGAAGGGTCGCTAGTCGCCGTGGATTATCTGCAGCTGCTTGATCAAAATCGTAACAAACCGCCTCTTCAGCAACAGATCGAAGAACTGAAAATCTACGCCAGAGCCAAAAAGTGCATCCTGGTTTTCATCTCGCAAATAGACAGACGCTTTGATGAAGATGGGCAAGCGATACCGACGATCAAGGATGTCAGGCTTCCTAACCCTTTGGACATGGGGCTATTCAATAAATCCGTGTTTGTGAAAAACGGTCAGATATATATCTAACTGACGCATGTATGACGGCAAGTCGCCCGAATGCGGGCGGCCTGTTACTGAATTGATTCAACAAGTGCAGCGGGGGTGTGGCTATACTGAAAACGAAACGCCCGGCTCCCCAGGACTCCATCCCTCTGACAACGCCGCTCGAATACAAGCCTTGATCATTTTTGGTGTAACAGACTCTGCGGGTCTCTCAAGCCAATTATCGCATCTGGGAAACGGAAAGCTAATCGCCATTACCGCGCCAGGATTATCCGTTTGATCCGTTATCCAGTCCATAACAGTCTTTGCCCAGAAGTTTGAAAAGTATGATGATGGGGCCTACCGAATCTTCATCGAGAGTTCTTGAGAGTTCGACGGGCTCTGCGCCGTTCTACGCCCTAAACAGACATCCTCTTAAAATACGCCTCGCCCTTACCTTCCACCTGTTTGATTTCAAAGCCGGTGCGTTCCAAATGGGCGCGTAATTTCAGGTTGGGATTGGCGCAGTGGATGGCGTGTACGACGCATTCTATGTGTTCGGCGTTTTTTATTTGCGCCGCTTTTTTCGCGATGCGGGTAATGGCGGGCAAAACGCCCTCGCCTCCGCCGTCAATTTGCGCCAGTTCGACAGTCAGAATTTTGTCTACGTATGAGAACTGTCCCAGCACGGAGGCGGAGCCGATGTTAACCACCAGGGGTTTATCGGTCAGGACCAGGGCGTCAAACTCCGCTTCTGTCCAGCCGAGGATTTCCGCCAGTGAAACGCCTTCTATCTGAATATCAGCCATTCGCCCTGTCTCCTCTCCGCTCAAGTCAACTCACAAATCAAACTAGGAAACGGTCTTGGCCTGCTGCTCAAGCCATTGCTTACGGCGCATAAAACGTGTCGTCTGCGCCTCTCTGAAGCGTTGTAGCTCCCGATTTTTTCTGAATAACACTTTCGCCAATAAGCAATACGAAAGTGCGACGGCGGCTGTCACGCCATAACGGGTCAAATCCGTGACGGTGATCATCCAGACTGAAGCCAGCAACATCAAGGAAAGCGTAACTAGAAGCGCGCCGATTCTTTCTCCAAAATACTGCTCGCCCCATTCTTTTTGAGTTTGAAACTCATCTTTGCGGGTAAAACGCTTTTCTGCGTTTCTCAAATCGATCTGGCCCGCCGCCAAATCGCTGTATGCGCTATCGCTCATTTACTACCTCGATAATCCGTGCGCGTAATGGGGCGGCGATTATATGTCATATTCGCGGCAACAGCCCAAGAATATGCAGTCCTTCTGGCGCTCTATTTCAGTCCGTTTAGGCAAGTCTTTGGTCAGATTGGTAAACTTCTTGCGCAGTAGGTCGAATATGGGCGTTCGTATTCGCCAGTGAGCGCATAGATAGCCAAGTTACAGATAATCAAAGTATCGCGTCCACCAGGTTATTGGCGAGATATCTCCAGCATTGACGCCATCGTAGGGGCAGTCCAGTTCGCTCACGGGTATGTAGACATATCCCAGAGCTTCAAGATAGGCGATGCAGCTTTGCAACTGTCGCTGCTCGTCGCTGTCGCACGCCCTTTCGTTGAGAAGCGTGAATAGCCCGCCGTAGTTGGAAAAACGCAAGGCGAAATGATAAATCACGGCCTGGAGCGCCCCGCTGGCGGCGTACGGCGTTTCCAGCTGATAGATATCCGCAAAAAATGAAGCGTCCTGAGCGTTTGCGTCTAACTCAAGCTCCGCAGACATGATCTTTTCCAACGCCGCCTTATGTTTCTCAAGCTCCCTGACAGCGGACTCCCAATTAAAATCAGGAGGATACTCCCAACTCCCCCTGACATCGGCGGATAAAAGCAGCGTATGAATTCTGCTATTCATTTTTTTAGTCCTGCAGAACGTTCAACTGAGGCGCGTCGAACAATAATTTCCACTTGTAATGCCTCGCAAAAGCCTGGCTGACTTATTCAAAATCGCCATAAGCATCTATTGTTAAATTTTTGGCTTGCCGGTACGCGTGAGGCGTATCGCCAATCAGTTTCTTAAAGTATCGAATGAGATGAGGCTGATCAGTAAAGCCAAATATGGCGGCCACATCCGCCCAGCTCATGGATTCGGTATTTTGCTGATATAGATACAACAGTAGTTCATCCAGTCTCACCATGATCTGATATTGTTTCGGCGTCAGTCCGGTCACCCGCACAAAAGCGCGCTGCACCGCCCGCAAAGAACGATATAACCCCGTCTCAAGCTCGGACGCTTTCGTGGTTGCAAGCAGTGTCAGAGCATCTCGCGCCAGCCGGCTATGCCGATCTTCCCGGATGCAGTGGGAATGGGCCTTGAACCATGCGTCCAGATTCTGGCCTACGGTTACAGCGTCGTCGGCGGCGTTATTGAGGACATCCTCTCTCAGCAGATCAGGCATTTCAGCCAGAAAACCCGGCGGAGAGATGACGTCATCAATAGCGGCGAAACCATTGGCGATTGAATAGAGCGCGCCCGGCTTGAATTTAACCCCCAGGATGGCGAACGGCTCCGCCTGATGTAAAGTCATACTGCTGGTATTGGGAAGCTTCAGGTGCGTCCCTTTTCCGGAAAGCGCCCGCTTGCAAAGGCTATATGTATAGGACTGCTCCGGCGGGGCAATAATTAAATGGGCTTCTGGACAGGGATTCAGTTTGGGGCTGTCATGAGCGATATCGTCCTTGTCTTTGCGGAGAAACCAATAACACTCGATGTAGCGTGATACGAACGCATCCTCTGGCTGGTGTTTCCAAGTTATCATCGTTTTTCAGCAGCGCACTTTAGAGACTTTTGAAAGCCCGCTGCGCTATACCCCACTGTAAAACCAGCGATAAGCCATAACAAAAAACAACAGCGTTGCGGCAATGCTCGCCCTGAAAATCTTATCGCCGTTCTCTTTCCCCTGAATTTTCAATTGCCCCGCATAGATCACCAGACCACCGAGAAAAACCTGAAAGAGAGACATGAAGTAGATGGATTCATCGCTAAGACCGGCATTCTCGCCGCTGAAGATTTTGATCAACAGGAGCGCCACTGCGATCACCGCCATTGCTGCGCCGGCAAACTGCGCGAGTCTGACCATGCCAGTTACCTCCCTGTGAAAAATTGAGATGTGAAGCGCTACGCTCAGCCCACGGTGGCCGTAGATAAGGATTTTGAGCGAGTGCAATTTTCAGGGCGGTAATTTAACACTCCCCATAGGCTTTCTGCAGCCGTTATTAGGTAAACTAGGCAGCCGATTTATCTCTTTTTCATCTACGGAATAGAAGAATGCCCCCAGAATTACAGCTATTTCCCGGCGCAGGACTGCTGACAGAACGTCTTTCTCTTCGCTTGGCCTCCCCTATTTACGCCCAAGGCGTGCTCGACTACTACACGCACAACAAAGCCCATTTGACGCCCTGGGAGCCCGCTCGGGATGACGATTTTTATACTTTCTCCGGACAAATGCAGCGACTGACGGACATGGCTCGCGTCATGGAGCAAGGCTACGCAGTGAGTTTACTGATGTTCCCCCGACAATCTGACGACGTTATCGGCATCTGCAACTTCTCCAACATCGTACGCGGCGCCTTCCAGGCCTGC
This sequence comes from Hahella sp. HN01, assembly GCF_018986435.1. Classification (GTDB taxonomy): domain Bacteria; phylum Pseudomonadota; class Gammaproteobacteria; order Pseudomonadales; family Oleiphilaceae; genus Hahella. The sequence goes on from NZ_JAHMIN010000031.1 coordinate 78,212, forward strand.
CATCTGGGCTTCGCCATCGCAGGCCAGGAGCAAGGCAAGGGATTAATGCAGGAGGCCTTGTCGGCGGGGATCTACTTCATGTTTCACCACTACGGGCTCCACCGCATCATGGCCAACTACCGCCCGGAAAATCACCGCAGCGGCAAACTATTAGCGTCCCTGGGTTTTGAGGTGGAAGGAAAAGCCCGATCCTATCTGAAGATAAACGGCGAATGGACGGATCATGTTTTGACTTCGTTGATTAATGAGAAATAGCGCAACACTCTAATACTCTATGTTATTAACCTGGCATCGATATAGGTATGATACACTACCCATATGATTATAGAAGACGCTCGCTCATTACCTGCCGCAGCGCAGGAAGAAAAAAGAAAACAGGCCGTGCGACTGCGCAAGCAGGGGTATAGCTATCAGGAAATAGCC
>NZ_JAHMIN010000032.1 GCF_018986435.1 Hahella sp. HN01
CCGTTACCCGTTACAAGTCAACCATTTCTATTTGCTAAGAGTTCCACCAAAGCGGAGATGACTCTCCGCTTTGGTGGAACTCTTAGCAAATAGAAATGGTTGACTTGTAACGGAGAGTGCGGCGAACCGTCTGTCTCTCCGCGAGTGATCAGGGTTTAGCTGCAGACGGCGCCGGCGCAGCTTTCAGACTCGCCGCCAGCAACAGCGCCGCTAAAATCAGCGATACGCCTCCGGCGACGGCGAAAGTGGCGGAAATACCGTAATGGTCGATCAACGGCTGGGTTAACAGCGGGCACAGGAACTGACCAATAAAGAAACAGGTGGTGACGCCGCCGATAATGCGGCCGCGCAGCATCGGTGGAGTATAAGAAAACAGCCAGACAATCAGGTTCGGACGAATCATCCCGAAGCCGACACCCGCCGCCGCCATGCCCGCCAGGGCGACGCCGTAACTGGGAGCGAAGCCCAGCAATCCCCATCCAATGGCGATCAATAGCCAGCCGGCGCCATGCAATACCGGGAACGGGAACAGGCCGCCGAATTTGCGGTAGTACATGGACACCGTCGCCGTGAGCAGCAACATGCCAGCGATTGCGAAGCCGATTTCTGAGCCGTCCGTCACGCCGAACTGGGCCACATAGAACGGATAATGCAGCGGCGCCATATACAGCGCTAATACTTCAAACGCCGCCAGGACGTAGCTTAGAGCGAGGGGGCCGCCGGGAGGCGCTGGGGCCGCGCCGCCCAGGTCGCCGCCGGGAATCGCTTTGCGCTCAGGCTCGTCCAGAAACAACATGGCGCCCGGCAGCACGATGAATGCGAACAGGTAGATCAGGAACGGCGCTGTCCAGTCGATATCCGCCAACAGGCCGGCCATGCCCAGAAACAGTACGCCGCCGAAACCGCCGAACGCCGCTTGCACGCCCATATATCGCGCCAGATGAGGACCGGCGAAATAGTCTCCGGCCAGCGTGGTGCAGGCGACCATGACGCCCGCCACCGCCACGCCCAGAGCGATGCGTCCCAGCAAAATGGCGATCAGCGAGTCATGCAGGAAGTAACCGGACACGCCGGAAACGCCATACAGACAGAGCGCCAGAATCAGTACCTGCTTTTTCTTCCAGTGATCCAGCAGCCAGCCCACCATAGGCGCGCAGCAGGCGATCAACAGGCCGGGCGCGGACAGGATCATTTTGACCCAGAATTCCGCGCTTTCCTCTTGCGCAAAGGCGGCCTCCATACCCGGCAGCGCCGGGGCCAGAGTGGCGCCGGCCATCACCGTCATGGTGCTGGCCAGGAGTAGAAAAAGACTTCGGCCGTTCATTGTCGGCGCTGCCGTTGGGGACGTGGTCATAGCGGTTTCCTTCTCTGACATGTTGCGTTAAACATCCTGTTTATTTGCGTTGTATGCGCGCACGCGCCGACGCCACCGCCAGACGGTAATCCGTCAGCAGTTCGGCTTCGTCGAACAGGGCGCTGCGGCCTTCCCGCACCACAATGCGGCCGGCCACCATGACGGCCTCCACGTCCCGGCTGCCGCCAGCCACCAGGAAGGTGCGCAGCGGATGATTGCCGAGGCGATAGCGCCAGTCGTCGATATCGATGACCACGAGATCCGCCTGCTTGCCGACTTCGATGGAGCCGATGCGGTCGCGCCAGCCCAAAGCGCGGGCGCCGTTCAGGGTGGCCATGCGCAGCGCCAGGGTTGGCGGGCAGGCGGTATTGCAGTTCTGCGCTTCGTTGTGGCCCAGATGCGCGGCGCGCATGGCCTCCGGCATGCCGCCGATATAGGAGATATCGCCGTCCGTGCTGCAGGACACATGTCCGCCGTCCCTGATGAAGCGTCCAATCTGGCCGGTTTCGCTGACGGTGGCTTCGCCCAACATGCCGTAATGGGCGGGGGAGTGGCAGATATTGACGCCGGTTTCCAGCAGGCGACGATATTCGTCTTCACTGGCGTAGGCGGTGTGCACCGCCAGTAGACGATCGGTGAGCATGCCCAAAGCGTCGAAGCGGCCCACAGGCGTGCGGCCGAACACCGCCTGCACGGCGGCGGTTTCATTACGCAGCGGCGCCAGGTGGGTGGCGTAGGGCGCCTGATAACGGTCGGCGATATCGCGCAGGGCGATCAATTGTTCGTCGGAACTGCCGAAAGCGCCCATGACGGAAGGCATGCCGCCGATCAGACCTGAAGCGTGGTCGTTCCAGGTTTCCATCAACGCCGCCCAGTCGTCCGCCTGCGCCTGAGTGTCGGCGATGCGGCGAAACTCTTTGGCGCCGTTGGGAATCATGATGTCCGATCCCCAGCGACTGACGCGGATGCGCATGCCCAGATCGAGCGCCGCCTGCGCCATGGCGTCGGCGGTGTTGGCGGAACCCACGTCGCCCAGCGCCGTGGTTCCAGAGCGCAACTGGGTCCACATGCTCCAGCGCGCGATGGCGACGCCTTCCGCATGGGTCAGCTTCTGTCCCACGGTGGAGATGAAGGCGAACATGGAGCCTAAGGCTTCAATATCGCCGCCATTAGAGTAGGGGGTCGGCTCCAGGCCGGCATCGTCCGGGCGCTCGAAGTTAGGCGCAACGAAACTTTCATGCCAGTGCGGATTGATCAGTCCCGGCAGCACTAGCTTGCCGGCGGCGTCGATGACCTGATCGCACTCCGGCGCAGGCTGCTCGGCGGAACCGATGGCGGCGATGCGATCGCCCACCACCAGCACCCAGCTGTTTTCGATTACCGTATTAGCGTCATCGCCGGCGTACAGAAAGCCGCCTTTGATCAGAGTGCGCACGCCCTCGCCGGATTGCGGGCCGCCGTCACGGGCGCGGGGTTCCGCCGCCAGCCCGTTGAACGCTTCGCCTTGCGCCGGACCCGCCGCTTGGGCGGCGAGCGGCGCAGGACGGGAGGCCTGGGACAGCATCAGCTTATGCAGCCAGGACGCCGCCCCCGCATGTTTCATGCAGCAGATCATTGAGCCGCCGCCCCTTCATTCGCTTTGGCGAACAGGCCGGCGTTCAGCATGGCTTGCAGTGAGGCTTCCACCGCGTTGATGGTGAAGTCGATCTGCTCTTCCGTATGCACGCCGCAGATGAAGTTGACTTCACGACGCAGCAGGACGCCGCGCTTCGCCATTTCCGCCAGAAAAGGCTCGGCGAGCTTCACATGCTCCACTGGATTTTTGGAGAACAGGAACATGGGGATAGGGTCATAGCCCACCACCTGCAATGGCGTTCCCAGTGCAGCTGAGACTTTATTGACGCCTTCCTTCAGGCGTACGCCCAGTGCGGCGATACGGCCGACGAAATCCGAACGGCGATACTCGTTCAACACAGCGTCGCACACTTCCAGGGACAGCATTTCACCACCGAAGGTGGTGGAAACCTGCAGCTCTTCCATGCGCTTCATGTGCTTGGCGGAGCCGACCACCGCGGACAACGACATGCCGGCGGCGATGCCTTTCGACAGGGTGACCAGATCGGCGGAGACGTCGAAGTATTCCTGCGCGCCGCCCAGAGCGAGACGGAAACCGGTGACCACTTCGTCCATCACCAGCAACACGCCTTTGTCATTACAGGCTTTGCGCACCTGACGCAGGAACTCGCCGGTCAGCACGCGGTTGTAAGGAACCGACAGCAATACCGCCGCCAGTTTGTCGCCGCGCTCGGCGATCAGATCCAGCACTGGTTGTTCGTCCATGGGCGTGAACAGCGGCATGCGGTGGGTGTACTGACGAATGACTTCCGGCACGCCGGGGGTGTCGAACATGTACTGATCGTGCCAGCCGTTGTAGCCGACGGTGATGATTTCTTCTTTACCGGTGATATGGCGGGCCAGACGCACGGCGGCGGAGTTGGCGTCAGCGCCGGTCTTGAAGAAGCGCGCCATTTCCGCGCCGGGAATGATGTCGGTCAGGGTTTGCGCCGCTTTGACTTCCACCGGGGTCGGCAGGGAGTGAATCAAGCCCTTGGACAGGTTTTCGCTGATGGCGCTGACGACAGTGGGATGATTGTGTCCCAGCGTGTTGGCGGCGAGACCGCAGATAAAATCGATGTATTCATTGCCGTCGACGTCAGTGACGATGGCGCCCTGGCCGCTGGCGATGTAAACCGGGAAATGACCGGGAGCGAATTGCTCCGGCTTTTTCATCATGGACTGGGTGAATCCCGCCACCAGCTTCTCGCTCTCTTTGGCGAGTTCGAAGGACTTGGTCAGGTTCAGCGTTTCCCCGTTGGGAGTTACCGGCAATGTCATAGTTATCCTCGTGATGAGATCAATTAGGGTTTATTCACAGCGGTCCGGTTTGCGGTGCGCAACAGGCCCGATTCAATGGCGTACTGCAGATAGCGGTGGAACAGGGGCTGATCGATGACAGGCATCGTCAGGCCCAGCTCTTCCATACGTTGTCGAAATTTGCCGTTGTCGATGCCGCCGGGCTCGAAACTGGGCGCGCCAGCGTCATGACTGCGTTGTTCAAAAAAGCCCAGGATCGCCTGATCCTCTTCCGCGCCTCTTTCTTTGACGCGCTGGCTCCACTGGGGCAGCGGCAGGGTGTCGAAGTCGAAACCGTATTCCCGCAGCCAGCCGAAAATGCGCGTCAGACTGACGTCCTGGGGCGGGGTGACGTTGTACACGCCGCCGCCCGGGCGGGACATAGCGTCGGCGACGATGAATTGCGCCACCGTGTCCACTGGCGTCCAGGGCTCGCTGATGGGCAGATCCGGCAATGCGTCGCTGCGCATCCCCGCCTGAATGATGCTCCACACCAGGTCTTTGGCGTTGATGTAGCCAAAATCGGACGCGCCGGTGACCCGGGCGAGTCGATACAGATTGACGGAATAGCCTTTGTCGCGGGCGATTTCCGCCATGCGTTCGGAGGCCCACTTGCTCTGTTGATAGCCATCGCCCAGCCCGTCATGAATGGGCGTGAAGTCCTCGCGCAGGCTGGGGGTGGCGGACGCCGGCGGCGCCACGGCGATGGTGGACACCAGATGCAGGGGAACGCCCCGCACGGCGGCCAGCTTCAATAACTCGCCGGTGCTTAATGCATTGGCGGCGCGCAGGGATTGGTAATCACGCATGACGCTGGTGACGGCGGCGTTATGGATGACCGCGTCTATGTGCTGGGCGAGCTGTTCGAAGTCCGCCACGGACAGTCCCAAGCGCGGCTTTTCCATATCCGCCAGCAGTACCCGCACCCGCCGAAACGCGCTGCAGGGCAAGCCCTGTTCCGACATCGCCTGCTCCAGACGATAGAAGGCTTCGGCGTCGGTGGCGCCGCGCACGGCGCACAGAATATCGGCGTCAGTTTGATAGAGCAGTTGATGCAGCAGTTGCGCGCCGACGAATCCCGTGGCCCCGGTGAGCAATATCTGTCTGGGCGCTGCGTTCAGGTCGAATGCAACAGTCGGCGCCGGCGGCAGGGATTGGGCGAAAGCGTCGCAGTCCGCCAGAATCTGTTCCCGCAGGTCCCGTGATTGTGGTTGCTCGTCATCCGTTGCAAACAACGCCTGAGCCAGCGCGGCGACAGTCGGGCTTTGAAAAATCAAAGTGACCGGTACTTCCCGCCCAATGCGCGCGCTCAGTCTGTTGGCCACCTGAATGGACTGCAGGGACTGACCGCCCAGCAGAAAGAAGTCGTCTTCCGGCTTGATGGCGCTTTGGCCCAATACGTCGCGCCAGACCTCAATGATGAGCTGCTGTTCCGCGCTGACTTTAGTTTGAGGCGAGTCGCTCGCGGACGCTGTTTCGATAGCGTTGAGCTGTTTGCGATCCACCTTGCCGGCGGCGTTTTTGGGCAGGCGTTCATGCATGACCAGTGCGGATGGCGTCATCGCCGCCGGCAGCCTGGATTTAAGCGCTTGACGCAATTCGGCGATGGCGTAGGACTGTCCCGCCAGATGCGCCACCAGACACTTCACGCCATTGCCTTGCTGACTCAGGGTGACGGCGGCTTCCTGCACGCCGGGCAGGGCGCTGAGCGCAGACTCGATTTCCAAAGGGTCGATGCGATGGCCGCTGATCTTGATTTGATCATCCAAACGTCCCAGAAACTCGACATTGCCCTGTGCGTTGATGCGCGCGCGATCGCCGCTGCGATAAGCGCGCTGCGGCTGTTTGGCCCAGGGGAAATGCATCTGGATAAAGCATTCCGCCGTTTTTTCCGGCAGGTTGAGGTAGCCGTCGGCCAATCCGCCGCCGAGCAACAACAGCTCGCCTTCTTCGCCCCGCGGCAGTAGCTCCATCTGTGGATTGACTACAGCGACAGCGCGTCCGCCCAGAGGCTGGCCGATGCTGATGACGCTGGCGTCAGCGCTGAGGTCCGCGCTGGTGGCGACTACCGTGGCTTCACTGGGGCCGTAAGTGTTGTACAGGGCGATGCGATCGCCGAAACAGCCGCGCCACTGCGCCACCCGCTCCGGTAATACCGCTTCGCCGCCAATAATGACGGCGCGCAGACTGGATGGGAGTTCCAGCGATGCGGTGGCGCAGCCGAACGCCAGCTCATGCCAGTATGCGGTGGGCAGATCCAACAGGGTGACGCCCCATTGACGGCATTGCTCCAGAAAGCGCGGAGCGGATTCCAACATGGCGTCATTGCGCAGAATAAGGCGCGCTCCCTGCGCCAAGGTGACGAAAATCTCTTCGATGCAGGCGTCAAAGTGCAGCGGCGCAAACTGCAGCACCCGATCCGAGGCGGTGACGGCGTAAGCGTCGATGGCGCCGGCGACGAACTCCGCCAGAGCCTGATGTCCGATAACCACGCCTTTCGGCGCGCCGGTGGAGCCGGAGGTGTAGATCAGGTAAGCGGGCCCCGCTTGTGTTGTCGACTCAGACCATAGCGCTGCGTTGCTGACCGCGTCTTGGGATAACGCCGCCAGGCTCACTACCGGCGAGTTGGCGTCGACGTTTAACTCGGAGTCCGAGGCCTCCGTCACCACCAAAGCGGGGCGGGCGTCTTCAATGATCAAACGATTGCGGGCGATGGGCGCAGCCGGGTCCAGAAAAACGAATGCGGCTTCGGCGGCCCAGGTCGCCAGCGCCGTTACGATAGCGCCTTCGCTGCGAGGTAGCGCCAGGGCGACGATATCTCCCGGATTCACCCCAGATTGTCGCAGGCGTTCAGCGAGTCCGGCGACGCGCTGGCCCAGCTCTTCATAGCTGAGGCAGCGTCCGTTCGCCTGCAGGGCGATGGCTTGCGGCGTCGTCAGAATGCGTTGACGCAGCGCGTTGAGAACAGGCTGCGGCGCCTGGCTGGTGGCGGGGCCTTGCAGCCAGGATAGGGCGGCGCGATCAACCTGAATGGGCTGCTCCATATCGGCCGCGGCCTGCTCCAGCAATGTCAGCATTTGCTGCTGAATGTCCTGCAGATCAGTTTGACTGTAACGGTTCGGGTTGGCGTCCAGATCGAAACGCAGACCGCCGTCCTTGTTCAGAATGAAAGCGAAGGACAAGTCCTCCACCGGACCGGCGCAAAGATTGTGAGTGCGGGAAACGCAACCCTGAAACTCCACATGACGGTCAAACGGCATGATGTTCACTACCGGGCCGAACAGGCGTTGATCGCCGCCCACGCGATTGAGGTCGCGACGCAGTTGTTCATAGCGGTAGCGCTGATGCAGGCGCGTCATGCGGGTTTGCTGCGCGGCGAGTTGCACCAGATCTTTAAAGGACTCCACGCCAGCGATCTGCAGACGCAGCGGAATAATATTCATCACCATGGCGGGCACGCGCAGGGATGCGGAGCCCATGCGTCCCATGACCGGCGCGCCCAGCGTGACTTCGCGGGCGCCGGTGCGGCGATGGATCAGATAGGCGGTGGCGGCGGTGAGCGCATCCGACCAAGTGGCTCCGATTGCGCTGGCCGCGGTTTGCAGCCGCTTGATCAGCTCCGCCGGCAGACTGCGCTCCATCCGTGTCGCCATGTCGGCGATGGGCGCATTGGAGCGGCTGAGGCTGACGGGGGGCGTTTGGCCTTCCAGATAGTCCGCCCAGAAATCCCGGTCCTTGGCGAACGCTGGGGATTGGCGATAGCGCAGGTCTTCCTCCAGCACTTTATCGTAGTCGCCAAAGGCGCGTCCCACTGTGGCGGGGTCTGTTTCCGGGTTGGCCGCCAGGGCGTTGTAGATTTCCGCCACCCGTTGCGACAACAGGGCGAAGGCGAAGCCGTCACAGGCGATGTGATGGATGCGTTGATGCCAGCAGTAGTGGTCGTCGCCGAGTTTGATCAAAGCCTGGGTGAACAGCGGCCCTTGCGACAGGTCCACAGTGGCGGCCAGATCGCTCAGCATCCACAGGCGCGCCTGCTCCAGCGGCGCTTCGAAATGGCTGTAATCTTTCTGCACCAGGACGAACTCCGGCGCGTGCAGACGTTGCGCCGTTTCCCTGGCGCCGGAATGGAAGGTAGCGTGCAGCGCGGGCGCTTCGATCAGCGCCTGGCGCAACGCGCGCTCAAACCGCTCGATGCGCAGCTGTCCGCGTAATTCCACATATTCAGCCGCGTTGTACATGGGGCTGGCGGGGTTGATCTGCTGACCCAGCCATATCCCGTTCTGCGCGGCGGACAATCCTTTGGTCGACGTCTCGGCCGGAGTGGTCATCAATCTCAGGCCTCCGTCGTCAGGCGCGGCTCGATGGTGCGCCACCATTCATTGATGGTCAGCGACTCCGCCAGATCCACGAAGGTGATGTCAGCGCCGCGAGCGCGCCAGTTTTCCAGCAGAGACATGACGCGGATGGAGTCCAGGCCCATGTACATCAGGTTCTCTTCCGGGTCCACGTCTTCCGGGCTCATCATCAAGATGGCGGCGACGTCGCGACGCAGGACTTCCAGGCTCAATGGCTCGGCGGTCGAGGGTGCGGCGTTGGCGGTTGCGCCGTTCAGCGCCGCCAGCACCACTTCCAGCGCGTCGACGTGGCCACAGCGCTGCGCCACATAGTTCAGCGCCATTTTCTGTTCCTGCTCGGAAAAGTCGGCGACGGCGTCCGCCACCACGAAAGGCTTGATGTCGAGCATGAAGGCTTCCAGTGAGGTCGCCAGCACGCCGATGTGAGCGTACACGCCGCAGATGATCAGCTGGTCTTTGCCGTTTTCACGCATGTAATCCAGCAGGGGCGTGCGTTTGAACGCGCTGTAGCGCCATTTCACGTATTCGATGTCGTCGCCTTCCGGCGCCAGCTCCGCCACGATATCGGTCAGGTTGGGATCGGCCGCCAGACCAGTTCCCCAGAAATCCGTCAGCAGCGCGCGGTCTTCCGGCGTCTGGTCGCCAGGCTGGGCGGTGTACACCACGGGCACGCCTGCTTTTTTGCAGGCCGCCTTCAGCGTCTGGATATTGGCGAGCAGAGGGCCCATAGGCTCTCCGTCCAGATTGTAGAAGTTAACGAAATAACGCTGCATGTCGTGCACCAGCAGCACCGCCCGCGACGGATCAATGGTCCAGTCGGTCTTGTTGCTTGGCAGGGCGGATGCGTTCGCCAGGGAATAGTCAGCGATTTTTGGAATAGCCATAGGGGTCCTTATCAACCTAAATCTTGTTCTGGTTTAAGCCATGGTGGGCGGTGCGATCTTATCCGCGATCATCTGCCGCAACGCCTTCTTGTCCACTTTGCCCAGACGGGTTTTGGGGAAGGCGTCGACGAACTCGATGCGGTCCGGGATCTTGAACACGGCGAGATCGCGCTCGCGCAGAAATTTGAGCAGATCCTGCGGGCGCGGGCGTTGCCCCGGCGCGGCGGCATGAGTCTGCGGAATGACGTAGGCGCAGGTGCGCTCGCCAAGGTAGGGGTCCGGCATCGCCACCACGGCGGCGTCATGCACCAGCGGATGCGCCAGCAAATGGTTCTCCAGCTCGTCCGCGGCGACTTTTTCGCCGCCACGGTTGATCTGGTCTTTGGCGCGACCTTCCACCACCAGATACCCGGCGTCAGTCAGGCGCACCACATCGCCGGTGCGATAGAAACCGTCGGCGGTGAAAGATTTGGCGTTGTGCTCCGCCGCCTTGAAATAGCCGCGAATGGTGTAGGGGCCGCGGGTCAGCAACAGCCCGGTAGCGCCGGGCGCTACCGGCTGGTCGTCCTCGTCCACGATGCGCACTTCATCCGCTGGCGAAATGGGGCGACCTTGGGTGGTGACGACGGTGTCGATGTCGTCATCCAGGCGGGTGTAGTTCACCAACCCTTCCGCCATGCCGAATACCTGCTGCAGCTTGCAGCCGAGGACCGGTGTGACGCGGCGTGCGGCTTCTTCGGTAAACTTGGCGCCGCCCACCTGCAATACCTGCAGGCTGGATAGATCTGGCGGCGAGCCGGCGTTCTTCAGATTGTCGCAGGCGGTCATCCAGGCCAGAGCCAGTGGCGGCACCATGGCGGTCATGGTGACCCGGTGACGGGCGATCAATGGAAACGCGATATCCGGCGCGCCGGACTCGGACAGCACCACGGTTCCTCCCGCATACAGGACGCCCAGGACGCCGGGAGAACTGAGCGGGAAGTTATGCGCGGCGGGCAGCACAGAGAGATACACGGTCTGCGGCGACAACTCGCAAATCTCGGCGCTGGCGCGCACGCTGTACAGATAGTCGTCGTGAGTGCGCGGGATCAGCTTGGACATGCCGGTGGTGCCGCCGGACAACTGCATCAGCGCGATGGCGGACGGATCAATCTCCGGTAACGCGCCGGGCGCTTGATATAAACCGTCGAGAGGGACGAAGTCGCCCGCATCGCCGGCGATGATGACATGCTGCACGAGACGCTCGTCTTTCAGTTTCCCGCCGATATCGCGATAGTCGAATCCGCCGCTTTTGGCCGGGGCGATGTAGGCCACAGCGTCGGCGAATTCGCAAAAGTAACTGATCTCGGCGTAGCGGTGGGTGGGCAGGGCCATGATCGGCGCCGCCCCCAGGCGAAACAGCGCAAAAATCACTTCAATGAATTCGCCGATGTTAGGCAGTTGCACCACGACCTTGGAACCCGGAGTAATTCCGAGGGTATTTAATCCTGATGCCAACTGATCCGCTCTGGCGTTAAGATCGCCATAAGTCCAGGAACGCTCGCCGGCGATCACCGCGGTGCGGTCGCCGAACGCCTGAGCGCCGCGGCTCAGAATGGTTCCCAGGTCGTCGCCGGTCCAGTAGCCGGCGGCGCGATACAGCTCAGCCTCTGCAGCAGGCCAGGGCGTCAGTTCGATTTGCGGCTGCTCCATGCTCGCGGACATCAGGCGATCTCCACGCGGACAGGTGTGGATGCGTGGCTGTCGAGGCCGATGGCGTTCAACATGGTTTTTAACTTGGTGGAGGTTTCGTCCAGCTCTTTCTGAGGGTCGGAGCCTTCGACGACGCCTGCGCCTGCGTAAAGGCGTAGCAGACGGTCTTCCACTTCCGCACAGCGGATGGTGACGGCCCACTCACCGTCGCCGGAGGCGTCGCTCCAGCCGACCATGCCTGTGAAAAAGCCCCGATTAAAGGGCTCCAGTTCACCAATCAATTCCCGAGCGCGCTCTGTGGGATAACCGCACACGGCGGGCGTAGGATGCAGCGCCTGCGCCAAAGCATAGGAAGTAATGGCCGGATCGATCAGCTCGCCGGTGATTTCCGTGGACAGGTGCCACAGGGTCGGCGTTTGCGTCAACGAAGGCGTGCTGGGCACATCCAGGTTGCGACAGAACGGCGCCAGCGCTTTGGCCACGGCGTCGATTACCACGGCATGTTCATGCAGGTCTTTTTCCGATTGCAGCAGCGCTCCAGCGCGGCGGGCGTCTTCCTTACGATCCGGGCTGCGCGCGACGGAACCCGCCAGCGGATTGGCGAACACGCGCATGCCGCTGCGCGACACTAACAGTTCCGGGCTGGCGCCCACCAGAAAACGACGGGGATGGGCCGCATCCGCCAGATTGGCGGCGAAGTTATATCCTTTCGGATTGGCGCGGCGCAGATTGGTAAGCAACTGCACGATGTCGATCGGGCGCTCAGCGCGCAGCTCCAGAGAGCGCGCCAGCACTACTTTGCTGATGTCGCCGCGGCGGATATGCTCCAAAGCGCTGTTCACGCTTTGCTTGTAGCCCGCGCCGGACGGCACTTCTTTCGCCTCATAAGTCCCGAAATCGGTGATGACGCCGGTGCGTCCGGAAACCACGTCGCGACGACGCCAGGACCGGGTCGGCACGGTCAACATGGGCGCTTCCCCAGGCAGGAAAGGAGCAGCGCCGACCACCATAGGATCTTCGATTCCCTGTTCCCTGGCCTCGCGCAGGGCGGCGGGGATGGCTTCATTCAGGTCTCCCGCGCCCAGACGGGCGAAGACGCCGGCGGTCATCAGGGTTTGCCGGGGTGAGGAGAAGAAAAAAGGAGTTTCCGTCAGATGTTTTTTCAGCAATTGGAGAAACGCTTGATCATCCGCCTGTGGTTCCAGATGCAACGTCAAGTCATTCATGCCTGCTCCTTAGGTGACTGGTTATCAGACAGGCTGCTCCTCAGAACAGGTGAGCCGCCCCGCGTTAAGAAATGTAAAATATAATCTAAATGAAAATAATTCTCATTTGAAGAGAAATTTTCTTGTCCCATAGGATGGAAAATGACAAGTTCAGGCCTGATTTACGTACCGCCAGACAGGAGCGGCGCGCCTCGCAAGGGGTGCGGACAGACCGTCCGCCTTCGCGAAAGAAAATCAATATTATTTGATATTGATTATTATTTGCAATAGATCGTTAGTCGTGATCAGCCAACACTGATAGCAGGGATTGTTTGACAGAGTCAGGTAAGAAAACGTTTTTTGACCGTCCTAGGTTGCGGCGATGGCGTCTAAAAAGCGCTCGCGATCTGGTGTTGGTAGCAGGTTGGCGCGGCGGCGTATTTCAGCCTGCCAGCCCGGATCGTCTTTCTGACGAGGGAAGTGGGTCTGCTTACGGACCGAGCCGAGAAACAGGTAGCCGTCGAACAGTTCCCGCACAGGTCGCTCGACGAGAGAAGGAGCCCGGTTGCTGAGCGCGCCAAACGGCAAAGCGCCAAGCTCGCTGAGGTCATTGCGTACCAGCGCCGGCGCAGACCATCCTTCACGTTCCCTTACCGCATCGACCTCCGGCCGATGACCAAAGTGCGGCCAGAGATAGAAACACTGCGCAGGTTCGACGCCGCGCAGACGACTGGCCAGGGGCGGTCCGTTCAATGCCAGCTGGCTGCCGGCAGGACAATTGCGCAGCAAATGAAACGCCCCAAAGACCAGCAGCGCGCGTCGATTGCGCGCAATGACCTCCCGCTCTATCAAAGCCTGATAGTGGGCTTCCCGTCGCTGGTTGGCCTCTCGCCATTGGCGCCCAGCGTCGGCGGCGCGCCAGTCGATAGGCGGGTCCGCCGCCAGTACGCGCACACGGGGTGTGGGCAGGCGCTGATTAATCTGTCGCACCGCGTGGAAAAAGCGTCGGTAAACATCTGCGAACCAGGCGCAAAAGTGCAGGGTATCGCCGCAAACTGCGTCGATCTTGTTATCAAGTCCAGGTTCGCCGGCGATATAGGCGTCCAACAGAGGCTGACTGCGAGCGGCGGCGAACTCGACGACGATGGTGTCCAGACACGTTGCGATATCCGGACACAGCAAGCTGTCGATAAGCCATTGCAGGATCGCCTCTACGCCATGGGCGTCGCCGATTCCGACGATCTGGTGTCGCCTCAACAACGCCGCCAACGCAGGGGTTGCGGGTTCGTGGACAGGAAGTGTGGAGGCGTAAGGGGTCACGAGTCGTCTGATACCTCGGGGGCTAGTCGCTTGTTCTACAGGAGAAAAGAGTCTACCTGTAAGACGATTTATTGTCATTTGACAATGATTCTCATTTGCAATAGTCTGGCCCCGCTCGTAAGGACAGCGCGCCGTCACTCCGCTTCCCGCAGCGCTTGCGGATTCTGACGCACTTCCATTTCTGGAGTCACCTGATTTCCGCTGTCATTCCGACGTCGCCTCCGAAGACGCGCCCCGGCGCGGTTTGCTTCGCAATATTCCATTTCAGTTTTTATCGGTAACAGCAGTCATGAAAAACAGTTCGCATCGTATGCTCGTTCGCTCTCTGGCGTTGTACGGAACCTGCGGTCTTGCCGCCGCCTCCGCCACTGCGGCGGAATCGCAGGGGAGCGCCCAGTTATTGCAGCCGGTGGTGGTGACCGCCTCCGGCAAAGGCCAGGATGAAGCGACGGCGCCAGCCAGCGTCAGTGTTATCAGCGGTGAGGAACTGCAAGCGAAACCAGTGCATGATCTGGTGGATGCATTGGGGGAGATCGAGGGCGTCACTGTGAGCGGCAACGCCAACCGCCGCACTCTGCAACTGCGCGGCCTGGATCGCGCCTATGTGTTGATGCTGATCGATGGACGTCGCGTGGACAGCACCTCGGCGGTATTTCGCGGCAATGACTTCGACACCGGTTGGATTCCCGTTGAAGCCATCGACAGAGTCGAAGTGATTCGCGGTCCCATGTCTTCGCTGTATGGCTCAGACGCTATCGGCGGGGTGATTAACATCATTACCAAACCGGTGAGCGAGCAGTGGCATGGCTCGGTTACGGTGGATACGGTTGTGCAGGAAGACAGCGCCGCCGGCGACAGCCGCAAGCTGGGGTTTTATGTCAGCGGCCCGTTGGCGGAGAAAAGTCTGGGTGTGAAGGTCTACGGCAGTGTGGACCGCCGCGAAGCTGACGGCGCAGTGAACCCAGACCCGGAAAGCGGCGGCGAACCGCTGGATGGTTTCGCTAGGAACGACAACCACGCGCTGAACGGCGAACTGACATGGGCCGCCAGCGATACGCAGAATGTCAGCCTGGCGCTGGAAAGCTCCTCCCGGGAGCACGATGAACAGGATCTCGACCGCCTCGGCGTGGCGCTGACCCACAAAGGCAAATGGAGCTTCGGCGATACTGAAATCAAGCTGTATGGCGATCGCATCGAGAACAACACCGGCAACATCAGCGGCCAGAGCAACCCCAACAAGGCGCACAACGCCAGCATCGACGGCCGGGTGACATTGCCTATCGACGCTTGGGCGCAAACCCTGACCCTGGGGGCGGAAGCGCGCTATCAAAAACTGAAAGATCCCTCCACGCTGACGGGCAGACCGGGGACGGATTCCTTCGGCGAATCCGATTCCACTGATGTCAGACAACAGGCGCTGTTCATTGAAGACGAGTTTATGTTGCGGGACGACCTGTTGCTGACTTTAGGCAACCGTCTGGATCATCATGAAAACTTCGGCAACCACAACAGCCCACGGGCGTATCTGGTGTATCTGCTGAGCGATGAAATCAGCGTGAAAGGCGGCTGGG
Source organism: Hahella sp. HN01 (assembly GCF_018986435.1). Classification (GTDB taxonomy): domain Bacteria; phylum Pseudomonadota; class Gammaproteobacteria; order Pseudomonadales; family Oleiphilaceae; genus Hahella. Next base: position 15,295 of record NZ_JAHMIN010000032.1, read on the forward strand.
GCAAGGCGTTCCGCGCGCCGACGCTATTGCAGAACAGCCCTAACTGGGGCTCCGCTTCCTGTGGCAGCGCCACGGCGGGATGCTATATCGTCGGTTCCGACGAACTGAAGCCGGAAACCAGCGAAAGCAAGGAAATCGGCGTGCGCTTCGACTATTCCGAATGGGGCGGCGGGCTTACTGTCTTCCGCAACGACATCGAAGACATGATCGACATCTCCAGCCGCACCCGTGACCCGGATCTCGCCCCGACCTTCGACAACTTTGTCGGCTTCCTGCCTGACGGGCGGCCGATATTCGCTTACCAGAACGTCAGCAAAGTGAAGACGGAAGGCGTCGAGGCGTCATTCCGCTATAACCTGACGACGGATCTGGATGTGCGCGCCAGCTACACCTACCTGGACGCCAAGGATGTCAGCGACGGTCAGGACGCCAAGCCTCTGCTATATCGTCCGCGCCACTCCGGCACGGTGAAACTGGGTTGGTCCGTCAATGAACAGTGGGATCTGGGGCTGACCGGCAATTATGTGGGCGAGCAGTACGCTTATATTTCCCGGGATGGCTCCGAGATGATCAAACTGCAGGAATACGTCACCTTCGATCTGCAATCCCTGTACGCGATCAACGACTATTTCTCCGTCGGCGCCGGCGTGCTGAACCTGGCGGACAAACAGGTGGATCGCGAGCAGAGCTATGAGATCAATGAAGACGGTCGCCGTTATTACCTGTCATTGAAAGCTCAGTTCTGATCCTGCGCGGACAGATGGTCCTGCTCCAGCGCCGCCGCTGAGAGCAGGTCCGACGCCAGCTGCGTGGACGTAATGCAGAACGCCGCCGCCAGGGTTCCCGCCCGTAAACGGCGGCGCATGTCCCAGTCCTGACAATAGCCATAAAGAAATCCGCTGAAGAAGGCGTCGCCGGCGCCGTTGCTGTCCACCAGCTCAAACCCTTCCGCAATATCCTGCTCATACCAGTTCCCCTCAGCGTCCAACGCCGTGCTGCCGCGCGCGCCATGGGTGCAGACGACAAAGTCCTTGCCGTCGGCCACTTGTTGCGCCATGAACACGCGGTAGTCTGGAAAATTATCGCTGGACAGAAACAGCGCGTCCGCCGCTTTAATAAACTCATCGTGATAGGGATTAACGCCGTCGTAATCATGCAGATCGATCCACAGCGGTTTGCCCAGCTCCCTCGCTCGCGCCAACACAGGCCGGGTGTAGTTGAGAATGCTGACGGCGGCGATATCGCATTGCTTCAGCGCCGGGTCCAGATCGCTCCAATGCAGCGGCGCCTCGTCCGCGGAAGGATGCGTGAAGATGGAAATGCGCCCGCCGTCCGCAGCCATCAGGTTGGTGTGCTGTTCCGTGGGTTGATCGATCAGTTCAACGATGCAGGGCAGATCGCGGCGGCGACATTCCCGCAGAATGGCGTGGCCGGCTTCGTCTTTGCCGAGAATCATGTGCAGACGCACATCCATGCCCAACTGTTTAAGGTTGAACGCTTTGCCGGCGCCAGTGCCGCCGACCGCCTGATAGCTGCCTTTGGCGAGCAGGGTCTGAGGCTGGGGTTGCGGGAAGTTATCCAAATGAATCAGAGTGTTGAAAGATGCGCCGCCGACGACCAATACGGACTTGGACATAGGGTTACCGCCTGAAGGTAAAAGGGAATATGGAGTTATTATTCGTTGGCGGACAAGGCTTCGCCTTTTGGGCAAAATAGCCGCCGTGTTTTGGGCAGAATAACCGCAAAAACGACAGGTCTGCTCCCTCGTCGCCAGGGATTCGCCGGAGGAGTGCGGGGGAGGAACTGAGCGTCATTAGCGGACATCGAGAGGATGAGAGAGAAAAGGGGAGAAAATGGCTTTATTTTCTGACATTTTGGCGGTATTTCGCCGATATCTGCATGGAGACGCCATCCTGTCCGGCTGGATTGTGGCGTTTGACGGCGCGCTGCGGGAGGAGGGGGATGAGCTGGTGTTTTCTCTTCCTGGATTATTCGAATTCTGTCTTCGTCACGGGCTCTTGCGCGACCCGGATATTCAATACCCGCAGTTCCGTGCGGCGTTGTACCAGAATCCCACCAATACGGAAGTGAACGCCATGGGCGGTAACCTGCGCATCTACGCCAACGCCGGCAAAGTAGACGCCAGCCTGTATGCGTTAACGCGCCCGTCCACAGGGACGGACGCATCGGTGACGCGGGCGGACTAGAGTCTCAGGCGTACGGCGTCCGCCGCTCTGCGGGCCAGGTTGTACATGAAGGAGGTGAATACCTTCAGGGTCCAGCGCAGGAAATTCACGGTGATGCTTTCCACTTTGGAAATCGCGTAACCCACCGCATTGAGCATCTTCAGAATCAGACGCTCCACTAGTCCCGCCATCTCTTTGCCCATGCGCACCGCCTGATCCAGCAGCATCGCTAACTGGTCCATGACGGTCAGACCCGCCGCCAGGGCGACGTTGAGGCCAATGCCCACGCCGTGCAGCACTTTCTTCAATACCCAGATCAACGCTTTGTTGATCATATTGAAGGAGTTCACGGTAAAGGAGATGGGGCCGTCTGACTTCAGCCACTTCTCGACGTCGTCCGTCAGGCTGGCGCTGGGTTGTCTGATTTTCAGGGACTCCCAGGTTTTACCTTCCACGGAATCGATATAGTGGTCCATCAGGTGGTTCTTGGAGGCGAAGTTCATCCCGCAATCGATGAAGCATTCCGTTCCCGGGTTAGGCACGTGATAGAACGGCCAGGTCGGCACCCAGGGCACCGGGTCGGTGCTGTGGGCGACGCGATAGATATTCGCGGCGTTCACCTGGCGGGTCAGGTTGGAGGCGAAGCCGGATGAGCCCACCCTTGGGCTGCCGAAGGTGTACAGCACCGGCTCCGCCACGTTGTTTTCCACCAGCCACTCCGCAATCAATGACGCCAATGCGCCGCCCAGGCTGTGCCCGACGCAATGCACCCGCCGCGGATTGTAGCCTTGAAAGAACTTGCGGATGTCCTGTTCGAAAGACTTGTAGGTGGTGTTGAATCCGGTATGCACGAAGTTGCCGCTGCTGGAGCGCTGCACGGAGGTGTGCGCGTCCGTCAGTATGTCCCGGAAGTTGGTGGCGTCGGTGCCGCGGGTGACGATAAATGCGTCGTCGCGGAACTCGTTACAGGTATCGCTCACGCCCCGGGCGGCGAGGCCGAAACCGGACCGATATTTGAAAATGGACGCGCCGGCGACGCCTTCGAAGCGCGACTCATTGTTGAGGGCGAATTTTCCCGTCAGCTTATTACCGAAAAGACTGACGTCTCGTTCATGAATGATGCGGTACGAACGCTCTGCAGCGTACGCCGCTTCAGATGGAGTTAGAACTGCCACGACTGATTTCCCCTGTAATGACTACTTTTGTTTTGGTTATGCGGTCATTCCAATTGGCATATGCCCTTGACTACATAGGAGCGACCTTCCTTGACTGACTCCTCGTCGGCGAGGTCGCATTTAAGACGAATCTTGACGTCCTTGCCGAGTTCGGAATCTTCATCGAAATTCAGTTTGCTGGTCGTCCAGGCGAGGTATTCCTGACCGTCATGGCGAATGATCATTTTCTGATGAATGACGGGCTGGCCTGGTAAGTATTTGGATACAGTGCGGGAATAATATGCGGGAAATTGGAAGCGGCCCTGGGCGTCGGTGGAAGTTTCTTCGACGGCGTTTTCGTCATTGCCCCAGGTCAGCGTACGTTGCACCTGGGCGCCGGCGATGGGTTCGCCGTTGAGGGTGACGACAGCCGACATTTGCGAAGCGAGACAGACCTTTCCGATATCGAAAATAGACATAGACCATCCTTTGCTAGACAGACATATCGATAGAACGGCAACCATCCAGATAATATTTTTGGTAGTCACGACTCTGAGTTCTTCTTATTAGTTTAGTTTCTCAATGTGCGCTGGCGATAAAACAGCCTGCAGACATTGGATATGCGTTCCCGCGGGACAATGCAATAGTAAGCGCTGACTTTTTATGAAATGCGTCAAAATATTCCGTATTTTTTTACGAGAAAATATAACTGATTGATTTTTCAGAAATATGAAAAAAGAAATATTTTTTGACCAGTTAGATCAATAGTTAGACAGGCGGTTTTTTAAGCTTGGAAAGGGGAGACAAGGCTCCCGTCAAAAAACAGGAGCGAAGGGGAAGTGTGAAATTGCGAGGGAGTGGCTTACAAATTCTCCCGCACCCACTGAACCAGTTGCGGACCCTGTAGTGCGCCGGAAATGCGGGCGACTTCCACGCCTTTTTTGAAGATCGCCAGGGTGGGGATGCTGCGGATCTGGAATTGTTGAGCCAGTTGCGGGTTGCTCTCCGTATCCACTTTCACGCAACGCACTGCAGGCTCTAATTGCGCGGCGGCCTGCTCGAAAATCGGCGCGAACATTTTGCAGGGGCCGCACCAGGGCGCCCAGAAGTCCACCAGCAGAGGCAGGTCGCTTGTCTGCAGGTGCTTGCCGAAATTATTCTGTCCGAGGGCGACGGGATGTCCAGCGAACAGCGGTTGCTTGCAACGGCCGCATTTGCCGCCGGCGGTGAGTTTGGCTGCGGGAACCCGATTGGTGGTGTCGCAATGGGGACAGACAACCTGTAATGTATCGCTCATTTCTTTATCGCCCTGAATGTTTGAACTCTATGCTAGATGGGGGAAGGACGAGGGTGTTTCAAGTTGATTTGGGCGCATGCGCCGCCCGCAAGAGATGATATTGGTTGTATGGCAAAGGTTCCGCTGGTTTATCACCCCGAATACAGTCCTGAAATTCCCGCCGGTCATCGTTTTCCCATGGAGAAGTTTCGCTTGTTGGCGGAGTTTCTGCGCGCTGAGGGCGTGCTGACGGACGCCAATCTGTTTGCGCCGGAAGCGGCGACTCAGGAAGACATCGCCCTGGCGCACTGCGCGGATTACGTGCGCGATTTTCGTTACGGAGAATTGTCCCCAAAGCACATGCGCCAGATTGGCTTGCCCTGGTCGGAAGGCGTCTGCACGCGAACTTTCCGGGCGGTGGGCGGCACTTTGCTGACTGCGCGACTGGCGCTGAAATACGGGTTGGTGGCGCACTTGGCGGGCGGCACCCATCATGCGCATTACGATCACGGCAGCGGCTTTTGCGTGTTCAACGATCTGGCGGTGGCGGCGCGGGTTTTGGTGCGCGGGGGCGAAGCTTCGCGGGTGCTGATCATCGACTGCGACGTGCATCAGGGCGACGGCACGGCGCGCATTCTGACGGATGACGCCGATATCTTCACCTGTTCGTTCCACTGCCGCCAGAACTTCCCCTATCGCAAGGCCCACAGCGACTTCGATATCGAGCTGGATCGCGGCTCCGACGGCCGCGCCTACATGCAGACCATGGAGCATTGGCTGCCTTATATCTTCGACCTGACCCAGCCGGACTTTGTGCTGTACGACGCTGGCGTTGACGTGCACGACGACGATGTGCTGGGACATTTGCATCTCAAAGACGCGGATATCGCGGAGCGGGATGAGTATGTTATCCGCCAGTGTCTGGAGCGTGATGTGCCGGTGGCCTGCGTGATCGGCGGCGGCTATGACAAGGACCGCAAACGTCTGGCCGCCCGTCATGGCATCATGCATGGCGTGGCGGACCGTCTTTATCAGGAATATGCGTTATAGGGGACGGCCAGGCCGTCCTTTGTTTTATTCGTCCGCTATCTTCTTCCAGCCGCCGCTCTAATCCCACCTCTCTTAATCCTCTGATTTTGCAGATAGTTCGTCACATTTTTGTCATCTGTTTCGCGTAAACCTGTCACCGGTTTCCTGTTTCATTAGACAGGTTTTCCCGGAAACGACTTCCTCCCCGACGGTTCGATGATTTCCAGGCTGGAGCGCCTGGCGGTCGCAACTATCTGCGTCCGCGTCTCAAGGTAAATATCCGGAATCCGGATCAGATCGCATAATCACCGTCCGCCGATAAGCTAGACTAAGCCTGCCCGTTAGAGAAAACGGGTGGGGATAACTCGATAAAAAATAAAGTAAAAAGGGAACAAACATGACTACCAAGCCAAGGTTCAAGGTATCCGCGTTGTTATTGGGTATGGCGATGCTCCATACCGGCGCGGCCCACGCAGCGGCGGACCTCTTTTTCTCTGAGTATGTGGAAGGCTCCAGCAACAACAAAGCATTGGAAATCTATAACGGAACCAGCGCCGACGTTGACCTGAGCGCCTATGAAGTGCAGATGTATTTTAACGGCTCCTCCAGTGCAGGCGTGACGTTGAATCTCAGTGGAACCCTGGCGGCGGGAGACGTCTACGTCATCGCCCACAGCAGCGCCGATCCGGCGATTCTGGCGCAGGCGGATCTAACCAGCGGCGGCGGCTTTTTCAACGGCGATGACGCCATCCTGTTGCTGAAAGGCGGCGCGGCGGTGGACTCCATCGGCCAGATCGGCGTGGACCCCGGCAGTGAGTGGGGCGCTGGCGACGTCAGCACCGCTAACAACACGATGCGTCGCAAATCCGACGTGGAAGCTGGGGACAGCGATCCCTACGACGCCTACGATCCCACCCTGCAATGGGACGGTTATCCCAACGACACCTTTGACGGCCTGGGCGCATATGGCGATGGTCCCACCGATCCGGGCGGCGAGCCAGGTGAAATCGGCGAGTGCGGCGATCCCGCCACTTTGATCAGCGCGATTCAGGGCGACGGCGCCAGTTCGCCATTGAACGGCCAGCAGGTAGTGCTGGAAGCGGTCGTGACCGCGGACCTGCAAGGCGCGGATGAACAGAAGGGCTTCTTCGTACAGGAAGAAGACGCGGATCAGGACGGCAACGACAAGACCTCTGAAGGCGTATTAGTGTACGCGGACGCTTCTGTGCTGGACGTGAGCGTGGGCCAGAAGGTGCGGGTGCTGGGCACGGTGACCGAATACCATGACCTGACGGAAGTCAACGCGGTGCAGGCGATCAAAGTGTGTGGCGGCGACAACCGGGTGACTCCGGCGCAGGTGTCCCTGCCTTTGGACAGCGCCGACGCGCTGGAGAAAGTGGAAGGAATGCTGGTGACTTCCGCGCAGCCCTGGACTGTCAACGAAGTCTACAACCTGGGCCGCTACGGCGAGGTCTTGCTGGGTAATGGCCGTCGTTATATCCCTACGCATTTAGCGACTCCGGGAGAAGCTGCGGCGGCGGTGGCGGCGGCCAACGCCCTGAACCAGTTGGTGTTGGACGACGGCAGCACCAAACAGAATCCGGCGGTGATTCCATTCCCCGCGCCGGAACTGAGCGCGCTGAACACCCTGCGTGTGGGCGACAAGGTGAACGAAATCACCGGCGTCATCAGTTACAGCTTCTCCGTATACCGCATGTATCCCACCGTTACGCCAGCGTTTGTGGCGGAAAATCCCCGCACTGAGGCGCCTGCGACCACGGGCGCTGGCAACCTGAAAGTGGCCAGTTTCAACGTGCTCAACTTCTTCAATGGCGATGGCCAGGGCGGCGGCTTCCCGACGGCTCGCGGCGCTTCCACAGCGGAAGAGCTGGAGCGTCAGGCGGCGAAAACCGTAGCGGCCTTAATGGCCATGGACGCGGATGTTGTGGGTCTGATGGAGATTGAAAACGACGGCTATGGCGCAGACTCCGCAATTCAGGATCTGGTCAACCGTCTGAATGCGGCGGGCGGCAATTACGCCATCGTCAATCCGGGGCTGTCGTCCCTGGGCGGCGACGCAATCGCAGTGGGCATGATCTACAGGGCCGACAAAGTGACGCCTGCCGGCGCCGCCAAGACCTTGAGCAGCTATCCGTTCGATGACTTCAACCGTCAGCCTCTGGCGCAGACGTTCAGCCTGAACGACAACGACGGCAAGATCACGGTGGTGGTCAACCACTTCAAATCCAAAGGCTGCACCAACGCGGAAGGCGACAACCAGGATCAAGGCGACGGCCAGGGCTGTTACAACGCCAAGCGTAGCGAAGCCGCGGTGGCGCTGGCGGACTGGCTGGCGAGCGATCCTACCGGCGCCGAAGACGCGGACGTGCTGATCATCGGCGACCTTAACGCCTACGCCAAGGAAGACCCCATCACGGCGCTGCAGGCGCAGGGCTATCACAACATGCCTGCGGAACTGATCGGTGACGAAGCCTATTCCTACGTTTTCTCCGGTGAAACCGGCTATCTGGATCACGCTTTGGCCAGCGCATCGCTCGCTCCGCAAGTGGTTGGCGTTTCCGAGTGGCACATCAACGGCGATGAGCCGAAGGTGCTGGACTACAACGTAGAGTTCAAAACCGACGCTCAGGTGCTGAACCTGTACAGCCCGGATGCGTATCGCTCTTCCGACCATGACCCGGTCATCGTGGAAATCAGTCTCGATGGCGTCAAAGAGGAAGTGAAAGGCGACTTCGACGGCGATGGCGACGTAGACGGCCGCGACCTGTTGATGCTGCTGAAGCAACTGTTCCGTCCGGTCAATGACGACAACCGTCAGTACGACCTGAACGAAGACGGCCGCATCAGCTTCCTGGACGTGTTCGCCTTCCTGCGCTTGCTGTAGTCGGCATGCGCCTGGATTGTTAGGCTAAGCGTCGGCGCGATGCGCTGAAACAGCTTTCCTCCTCCTCGTCTTCTGCGGAAGCGGGGTGGGGGAAGCTCCGCCTGCCAGAACAATCTTTACGAGAGCGCCTATGTCCGTCGGTTACGAACTTATCAACCAGACCAAGAAAGAACGCATCACGTTCGCCCATCTTCCCGTCAGTACGCAAAATGAAATCGTCGGCCATCCCGTCTCGGCGTCCCTGGTGTGCTGGTATCTGATGAATAACATCGGCGACGACATTCAGTTTGTTTCCGACACCTATGACGACTGGCCGTTTCGCTCCGGTCAGCGTAAAGATTATCTCGCCTACCCCGATCGCACCGATGCTGTCATCGCAACACTTGTTCAGGAAGGCGTTTTGCAGGAGGATGGCGTTCTTTATTTGGATAAAGACGAAATGTGGATGAAGACGAACCTCATTCCGTGTACATCCGGGCGTTGCGCAACGTCTGGCTGGAAAACTGAATAGAGATTGATCGCAACACAACCCAAGGAGCCACTATGAACTACAAAGGCAGTTGTCATTGCGGCAATATCGCGTTTGAAGTCGAAGGCCAACTGACGGAAGTTTTGGCGTGTAATTGTTCCATTTGTTCCCGTAAAGGGTCGTTGTTGTGGTTTGTGCCGCGGTCGCAGTTGACGCTGACGTCCGGGGAGAACGCCATGAGCACCTATACCTTCAACACACACGTTATCCAGCATCGGTTTTGCCCTAGCTGCGGCATTCATCCCTTCGGAGAGGGAACCGACCCCTCCGGCGCCAAGATGGCGGCGATTAACGCCCGCTGTCTGGAAGGGGTGGATCTGGACGCGTTAAAAGTGAATCACTACGACGGGCGCTCGAAATAACTCACGCGCCTGTCCTCGCTAACATTGAGAAAACTTATGCTGGAAGAAATCAAAGAAGCCAAAGAAAACGGAACCCTGGTCTCCATCGAGAGGGATGAAGTGGACGAAAACTGCCTGCAGGCGTTCGTGCTGGATTACTCCGATGAGCTGGTGCTGTTGCAGTACGTGTATGACTTCAACCTCGACGGTTTGATGGTGATTCGCATGGGCGACATCACCGACGTCTACATGGGTGCAATCAACATCCTGCAAACGCAAATGCTGAAGGAAGAGGGGCTCTACGAGAAGGTGGAGTTCGACATCCAATGCGACCTGAGCAACTGGCGCACGACCTTGTCCACCCTGGCACAACGCTATGATTACCTGATTCTGGAAGACGAAAATCCCCAGGACCCCATGTTCCTGATGGGTAAACTGGCGGAAGTGAGCGACGACTACGTGCTCGCCAACGGCTTCGACGGTGAAGGACTGTGGGACGACGAAGCGACGGAACTGGGCTATGACGAAATCACCGCCATGAAAGTCAACAACAACTACATAAATTTCTACAAACGCTATTTCGAAAGAAATCCGTCCGCCGTCGACTACGAGTAAGCGCCTCCCCAGGCCGTTCGCCGCGCATTTTCTTCGCTCTGCGCGGCGGGGCCTCCCCACCTTTTCCCCGTTATCTCCCGCCTTGCGTAATCTCAAACATGGTCTAAAACTTTTGTAATGTCAGGTCGCCGACATCCTGGAGGGGGGATGCATCGGATGAAGCGCGACTGGCCCCGCAACGGCGCGTTGTCGGGATAAAAAGTGTTTGCCATGGGTGCAAAGGAGCCGTGACGTCGGCGTTGACCGTCGCGTTGCGCTCACATAGCGAGGAGGTTGCTATGCGTAAGGATGTTCTGACCCTCGTCGGCGGCGTTTCTGTTTGCCTGTCGTTGCTGCTCACCAGCTGTCGTACGCCGGAGTCGGGAGCCAGCTCCCCGCCCAGGTCGCAATCCGCCAGTCAGTCCGACGGTCAACCCGCCGATCTCCCGTTACCCACCAGCATGCCTCTGCGGGACTACGAAAAAGTCCTCTACACCTGGCTACTGAAATTCGATTACAAAAAGCTCGGCTGGAAGCACGACAAGGGCGTGCGCGACACCGGCCCCTTCATCCGCAACGAATATTTCGGCACCCATCCCGCCGTGCGCATCTTCTACTCGCCGGAGGTCATGCGCTGGCTGGAGGGCGGCCGCCAGGGCGATATCCCCGACGGCGCCATGATCGTCAAGGAGATGTACACCGCGCCCGGCGTGCTCTATCAAGACCTCGCCAAAGACCCCAAATATCAGGCCGACCCCGACGCCTATGAAGCCATGCTCGGCAAGCTGCTCACCGCCTGGTCGGTGATGGTGCGTGATAAAGCCGGCTCCAAGGATGGCTGGTTCTGGGCGGGACCCAGCGGCGCGGGAGAAGGGCAGACCATTGCGGAAGCGGTGGACAGCCAGTTGGACAACTACAGCCACGCGCCGTACTCCAGTTTCGGCGCGCCCTGCCTGCGCTGTCACGGTTCGGCGGAAAATATGTTCACCTTCAGCGCACTGCGCAATGTTGAAGGCTTCTTGCCGGAAGAATATCCCCTGCGCTTTTTCGTCGATACGTCCTGGCGCAGTCCCGATCATCTGAGCAGTTACCCCCTGTCTTTGTTGAAAGACGATCCCTACGCCCAGTCGGTGTTTGAAATTCCTGAATTGCAACGCCCCTGGGAAGACTCTGAAGTACCCGGTCTGCAGGCCTTCCTCAGCCAGCATATGGGGCAGGCGGAGCTCTCCGCGCTGCCGATGAAGAACGAAGCCCTGCCTAATCCGAACAGCGCGTTCCTGAAGCAGTTTCCGGAGTTGGCGCGCAGCGTCTATCTAAAGGTGAGACCTTTCCCGTCGCAGTGGGCCGACCATGTCGTGCCCGGTCCCGATGGCGCGGAAGCGTTCATCACCTCCAGTAACTGCCTGGGTTGTCATGGCGGCCTGGGCGGCTTGCCATATGGCGTCACCATGTTTCTGCAGACCGGTCCTAATTACGGCGAAGGCTTTAATGTCTCCGAGTACGGGGAGTGGCGTTGGTCGCCCATGGGGCTGGCCGGACGCGATCCCATTTTCCATGCGCAGTTGGAAAGCGAAATGGCGTATGTGGCGGCGGACGGAATGATGACCCCGACGCCCTTGAAAGGCAGCGTCGCCGATACGCAAACCGCCATCACCAACACCTGTCTGAGCTGCCACGGCGCCATGGGGCAGCGTCAGTTGGAAATCGACGCTGCGGTCGATCCGGCCCTCGATCCCAACTTCAAGGTGGATTATTTCTATCTCACCCAGGTGCTCTCCGCCGCGGAGCCGAAACCCGCGGACTACGCCTATCACAAATATGGCGAGCTGGCGCGGGAAGGCATTAGCTGCGTGGTGTGTCATCACATCAACGAGCCTTCCGCCGAGCAGGTGTCGAGCTGGAATCCCACCAATCCAGGTTGGCTGACGCCCCTGACGCCGAAAGAACTGGCGTTTGGCCTGTTCCACAATTCCACCGGGCGCTTCGAACGCGGACCGGATGATGAGTATTACGGCCCGTTCAAGGATGTTTCCACCCGCCCCATGGAAGACGTGCTGGGCGTGAAGCCCGTGCACAACGGCTTCATGAAGGATTCGCAGATGTGCGGCACCTGCCACACCATTAACCTGCCCAATATCGGCATGACCCAGAATCCCTACCCGGTGCTGGACGCAGCCGAAACCAATCCGGCGTTTAAGGATTACTCTCATACCATCGAGCAGGCTACCTTCCTGGAATGGCAGAACAGCGCTTTCGCCCAAGGTGAAAACGACCCCAACTCGGACTTCAAGAGCTGTCAGGGCTGCCATATGCCGGGCGGATTTGAAACTCTGGACGGCAGCATCGATATTGATCAGCTCGTCACCCAGGTCGCCACGATTCAGGACGCCAACTATCCAGCCGCAGAGCACACCCTGCCGCTGGAAGACATCGATATCCCCCTGCGTCCGGACTACAACCGTCACGAGCATGTAGGTCTGAATGTGTTCCTGCTGGAGATGTTCGACCAGTTCCCTGAGATTCTCGGCGTAGATAAAACCGACTACATGACCGGCGCTGACAACGGCGTGGATCTGGCCATCGACAATATGATTCTGCAGGCGCAGAAGGAGACGGTGGACATCGACGTGAAAGTGGAGGGCGTCAGCAACGGCGTGCTCACCGCCAACGTCACCCTCACCAACAAAACCGGCCACCGCTTCCCCAGCGGCGTGGCCTTCCGCCGCGCCTTCCTGGAGTTTCTGGTGATGGACGGCGACAAAGTGGTGTGGGGCTCCGGCCGCACCAATTCCGTTGGCGTGATCGTGGACGGCAAAGGCATTCCCCTGAAAACCGAGTTCCTGCCCAGCCCGGACGCCTATCAGCCGCACTATCAGCTGATCACCCGTGAGAATCAGGTGCAGATCTACGAAGAGCTGAACCAGAACGCGCAACACGAATTCACCACCAGCTTCGTCCACCGCGTCTACAGCCCCAAAGACAACCGCCTGCTACCCAAAGGCTGGCGCGTCTCCACCGTATTCAAACCCGAAGGGCAGGTGATGGAGCAATTCATGGCCTCCACCGACCCCCACGGCGTCGGCGACGACCCGGACTACCAGGACCAGGGCCCCGGCTTCAAAGGCCAGGACGCACTGACCTACAAAGTCACCCTGCCATCCGGCGTCAACACCGGCGCCCTCAGCGTAAAAGCCACCCTCTACTACCAATCCATCCCCCCCTACTGGCTAAAACAACGCTTCACCACCGCCCCCAACGGCGCGGCCACACAGCGTCTGTACTACATGGTCAGCAGACTGAACCTGGAAGGAACCCAGATGGAGAACTGGAAGTTGGTGTTGAAGAGTATGAAGGTTAGTGGGTTTTGATACTCCCTTTATTTAGGACGTAAAAAATGATGGCGCTGGCTAAGAAGAAGTCAAAAAGGAAGAGAAATTGAATTCTCAGTAAGGCTCTACTACTTTAAAAATGGGCTTATGGGCAGATTTTGGGTCGCGATTCGCGATCTGTGAAAACAATGTCCGAGAGAATTGCTCTTGACAGGCTTTTACACGTGACTGAATAGTACTTGGTCTGTGCGTAAGAGTGCCCATAAGCCTTCTTAAATTAAAGAAAGAATATGAGTAGACTGGAAAATCTAAGGGCTGTGGTGAGTAGACCTCAGCTTGCAAATTTATTAGGTATTCGCCCCTCTTTCTTGACGTACACTCTCTATGTACGTGGTGTGAGTAGCCAGTATTGTAAGTTCTCGATTCCAAAAAAGGCGGGAGGTAAAAGATATATAAAAGCTCCCCAAAAAGAGCTGAAATATATCCAGTCCGCTTTGTCTACTCTTCTCTTAGACTGCCTTGATGAAATTAATAAAGAGAAATTCCCAAAATCAGAGTTGGTTTCACCAAAAGCCGAGCATTCGAAGACACTCAAGGTTAAATGCAATAGTGCGAGAGTAAAACAGCCGTCGCTATCACATGGATTTGAGCGTCAGCGCTCAATTATTACTAACTCTATGATGCATCTCGGAAAAAAGAATGTCTTAAATATTGACTTGAAGGATTTTTTTCAGAGTTTTAACTTTGGTCGAGTTCGTGGTTTTTTTATTAAAAATGAATACTTCAAACTTGACCCTACTATAGCGACGACAATTGCCCAGATAGCCTGTTATGACAACCAGCTTCCCCAAGGTAGCCCATGCTCTCCTGTTATTACCAATCTTATAGCTCATTCTCTTGACATCAGGCTGGCTCGGCTAGCTAAAAAGTATTCATGCACTTATAGCCGCTATGCCGATGATATTACGTTTTCGACACGAGAACGAATTTTTCCTCCTCAGCTTATGCGAGAAGATGATGGCATATATACTCCTGGGAAGCGGCTAAAATCCGAGATCCAGCGTTCTGGATTTTCCTTGAATGATAGAAAAACACGGATACTATATAGAGACTCACGGCAGGATGTGACAGGGCTGGTAGTAAATCAAAAGCCCAACGTGAAGAAAGAGTATTGGCGAACAGTTCGGGCTCAGTGCCATTGGTTGTTTAATATTGGAGCCTTTACGATGGTGGTTGATGGTAAAGATATTGAAGGAAATATTAATGCATTAGAGGGTAAGCTTAACTTTATCGATCAGCTTGACCATTATAATAGACTAAGGCAAAAACCGGCATTGAACCCTAAGTATCAGTTAAAGAGAGAAGTAAAAGGTAGAGATTCACTGAAGGCTCGGCGCTATTTATTCAGCGCTCGAGAAAAAACATTTAGTCAATTTTTATTTTATAGGCTATTTTACGCAAATGACAAGCCGACTATCCTTACAGAAGGAAAAACAGATAATATATATCTAAAATCTGCCATTCAGTCTTTGGCCGCGTCATATCCAAAATTGGCAATAGAGAATCCTTATCAACTACTATGCCATTTTGTCAGCTATACAGAAAGAACGCGTTTTCTACTTGAGCTTTATGGAGGGGCGGACTATTTAAAAGGTTTTATTGACAGCTATAAAGATAATTTTGAGATGTATAAAGCCCCGAAACCAAGGCACCCTGTTATTGTATTTGTTGATAATGATAGCGGTCCAAAAGATATTATAAGTAGAGTGAATGGATTGGGTGAGGCAAGTGTTTTTCCACCTAAAATTGAAAAAGTAAAAGATGTTAGAAAAGCTGATTTCACTCACTTAATGAAGAACTTATATTTGGTTCTTACCCCTCGATCTGAAGCCGATAAAGATACGGATATTGAATTTTTCTTTAAGGACGAGGATAGACTTAGAAAATTTAACGGAAAATACTTTAATACAGTGGATAATAGAGACGAAACCAAGGATTTGAGTAAAGAAGCTTTCGCCAGAAACATCGTAAAATTTCAAAGGAAGTCTATCGATTTTTCAAAATTCACATCTCTTTTAGACAGAGTTGTAGCGGTGATAGATCATTATGAAACTATCAAGTAGATAGTTTCGTTTGTAACCATTTGACAAAATAAAAGAACGGATGAGTGGAATAGGGGAAGCGCCCTGCGATAGTGCTGGATGCCATATCTGAAATTTTCAATGGGCTAATCTATATGTTAATAAGAGAAGGTTTTTTGTAAGTTTACTTCTATTATATTGATTATAGATTAGCCGTCATGATCACTTAACTAAACCTTTAGTACCGCCAAGTGAAGGCTTGTTTTAAATTTAGGTCCTCTTCCGCCAGAGTTGCTTCCAACATAAAACCGGTGCAAGTTTTCTTCAGCATCGCTAGCAACAGACTCTGCTCCACCTTGTCTAAGAGCATCATGAAGGCTCCCTTTGGGTATCTTTATGTTTGTATGATTGCTAAATACCCAAAAGTTGAGAGAGTTGCTACAGCCGAGTTCCGCAGCGGCTGCTCTGATAGCTTTACAAACATTAGAATAAAGGTTTTTGTTTGCATCTACTAATGCTTGCTTAAGTATTGAATCTTCGCCTTCAGAGTTTAAGTTCTTTACATAGATGTCCTGTATAATGCTTTCCGCGGATACTCTGAAGTAGTTCATGGCTGTTTTAACTGCAATAACAATATCATTCGCCTTTGTTGCATCTACGCCGAAAACCCAAACCTCATTGTCAATAATTGCTGCTTCCTTTAAAGTTCCTTTTATAAATGTCTGGAAAGGCGAGCCACTCTTAGCATATTTGGCTTTCCAAAGCGAATACGAATCTAGACAAGTTCTAAGTATAAAGTCTTTTTTTCTTTTACCATTATTAAGAATTAAAGAGACATCAACTTTATACTCGTACCTTCCTTCTGCAATAGACATTG
Source organism: Hahella sp. HN01 (assembly GCF_018986435.1). GTDB lineage: Bacteria > Pseudomonadota > Gammaproteobacteria > Pseudomonadales > Oleiphilaceae > Hahella. The sequence goes on from NZ_JAHMIN010000032.1 coordinate 31,596, forward strand.
CTCCATTATTACTCACCATTATCTCCTTTACTTATCTTCAAAAACCTTAGAGCTTTCACCGGTTACGAATTCTGCTTCCCCTGACTCAAGTACTTCTATGGAAACATCCCTTATTTCTTTGCTCTCTTCTGTTAGTTCTTTGAAGTTGCTTGGGTCATACTTCTCGCATTTCCATATATCCATGACCTGCATTTCATTTTCGCTAAGGTATTCGTCAAAAACGTCAAGTGCTTCTCTCATCGAAGATGCGGGAACAACTACAATACCGACTATATACTCGGAGCCATCTAAATTCATGGGTGAATGCTCACTCATAGAAGCTTTATGATGAATAATCCAAGCTGATACAAGTCTCATAGACTTCTCCTCTAATTAATGACAATAAGTCTGATCTGTTTCCATTGTATAGACGCGAGTGACCAGAGGTCCATATACCATATAAGTCAATACATAGCATTCTATACATTAATGCGACAATTGGTGTCGCTTAAAAAGTTAAGGCTTTATGCCAGTATTACGGAGCTTGTTACTATTATGTCCAATAATCCCCTTTATTCCTCACGAAACTCCTCTTCATTGGGATAGCCACCATTCGAATATGAGAACTTTAGCTCTGCATTATGGTGAAAGTCTACTGAGAATGCGCGTAAGTTCCTGATAGTTTGCACTCTTTTACTAGCTAGTAGATGAACAATGAGTTCGAAGGAGGAAAATACTGCGCTCATAATTATTTAACTCTGTTATTGAAACTCATCCACTAAGTTGTATGGTATGTGCTTACTCACTTCCACGAGAAAGTCATGAAGGGGAATGTGAGCGTCACAGTGGGATAAGGGTACGCTCCAGCCGTAATCCTCATCCCATCTTATGACATCGTACATATACCTGAGGGCCACCAGAGAGGAGATGTTACGGTCAGGCTCTCCGTATCGCCACTGGATGATAGCTCCCGGACTTTCTTTCTTATCTGATGGATCGCATACGCCTGTAAGCAGCTCAATAGCCTCAGAGACGGGCATCCAGGCAAGTATTCTCGCCGTGCAAGAATCGAAACCGATCCAATAACTGTCGCCACTAGGGTCAGTCTGCCGGAAACTAATGTCGTAAACGAGGCCTGCTGGATACTGGACGGCGAGAATATAATAAGCCCCTCCTCGCTCGGGGTCGCCTTGCATCCATTTTGGACTGTAAGAAACTATCATTAGCGAAATAGGTGATAATTTGTAATATTTTTGCGGCCCATTGATCACCGGGCTTATCATAAATAGAAAGCGTTATTATGTTGTCTTTAAAATACAATGTATAGAAAGCCAGCTTGGTAACTAGCTAATAATATATTGTTAGATTTATATATGGATATAGCGCTTAGATCATCTCATCTTGTGTTCGGGGAAAGAAAAATGATAGTTTTTTTCGCCAAACTGGGCGCCAATTTACGAATCGCCTTCGACGAATCCAAGGCTGGCTGTTTCCCAATATTCAGAACGGAACTAGATACCTTCCAAGGCATATTTGTGAATTCGGACTTATCCAATCCGCTTGGCGAGAGCTACGGCGTAAAGCATTGATGCTCTGAACCCCCAGTCACCGTAGGTTGGATAAGCGAAGCGCCATCCAACAGTTTTTCTCACTTGTCGCGATACGTTTTTCGCCTTCCGGTGATGCCTGTTTGTTTCTTTCCACGACGGACTTTAGGCGTTGTTATCGCTATATTTCTTTCGGGAAGACGCTCGGATAACATCACAGCGCTTCTCCATTTTCTGGAGCCTGATCTCCCATCACTCAACGAGTAATACTTTTACAACCTCATATGAAAAAACACTATTTGGCCGGACTGCTGTGTGGATTACTGATTAGTGGCGCCGGCGGGCGTTCCGCCCTAGCTGCAACGTCGGAAGAGTTGTTCAAGAGCGGGCAGTATGAAGAATTCTTTTCTCAGGCTCATGAAGCGGCGGCCAAGGGCGACGCAGACGCTCTGTTTTTGCTTGGTAAAGCTTACGACTTGGGAAAAGGCGTTAAGGAGGACCGCGAGCAGGCTCGTGTTTTTTATCAACAGGCTCGTGAGAAAGGCTCTGCGCGAGCCAGCCATAATCTGGGCGTGATGGAGATTGACGCCAAGCGACCCAAGGCCGCTATTCCGCTTTTGCAGGAAGCATTGGAGCGGGGGTTGAAGATGCCTACCTATATTAACCTCGCGGCTGCGTATAACGAGCCCGATCCTACCTCTGTGTACGCCGTGGCGGGCGTGCTTCCCAATATTCTCAAGTCCGGCGATTACTACGCCCAGGCGCATGAATTGACGCCGGACGCAGGATATGACTTCGAAGCTTCCCGGCAATATGTGCGCGCTTACCAGATGTCCAGGCATCTATTGCCGGGAGAACGTGATGGTTTTGACTCGTCCGCCTTGAGAAAGCAGGCGGTGGAGTGGCTGCAGAAGGGGATGGACAGAGGCCTCAGGCAGGCATGGACCAACTACGGGGTGCTAATGCTTGATGAGAAAAACTACGCGGAAGCCCAATCCGCCTTCAGCAAAAGCGCGGCGCAGGACGAGCCGGTGGCCCACTATCATCTGGCTCGCATCGCGGAAATGGGATGGGGTCAGGAAGAGCGCGATAGAGAACAGGCGTTGATTCACTACGAGAAAGCCGCCCTGCTAGGGCTGGAAGCGGCCCGCCAGCCCGCCAGAAGTCTGTTGGAAGAGGAACTCAGATACGAAACCGACATAGATAAGCTGGAACAAGGCCTCAAACGGCTGGAGGCCCTACGCAAGCCGGATGATTATAACTACATATCGCTGAACTCGCCTGAAGCCCGCTTGATGTGGGGGAAATTCTTGCGTGATCAAAAACGAACAGCTAAGCCTCTCCCCGCACTGCCGATCATTCTAAAGGCCTGCGGACTGGGATTCAGTCAGCCTCATGGAGAGCAATTCAACATCGGAGAAAATTCGAGCTGGCGTTTGGAAGCGCACAAAGCACTGGGCGAAGTTGAATCGCTTGCTTTCAGTGGTTTAGTAAACGCCGAAGGCTGCGCTGAACTGGACCAGGAAATGCCGGAAAACGTGCGCGCTCTACTCAATGAGGGGGCGGTTCTAGCGCTCAGATTCCCCAACTATTCGTTGCCTCTGCAATGGAAAGAAGAAGCAAAAAATATCCTCCTCGACATGCAACCCATTGGCGCCCCACTGCCAAGCGGGAGTTAACTACTAAGCCGCTGACATTGCTCAATCCTGAAAACGCCCTGAACCTCTACGATAGGCAGGGCGTTTTTCTTTATTTGGGCTTATCCAATCCGCTGACGAGCACTACGTAGTCTCTAACTCCCAATCACCGTAGGTTGGATAAGCAAAGCGTCATCCAACAGCGCCCCAGAGCCGCCACTTCATACCCCCAAAATCGGGCTTAATCAGCTCCGCCAATGCCCATATAAAAGCTCAGGCTTGATTGCAGGATGTTGCTTTCTTTATTCGGCAAAAAGGAAACGCTGTATTCGACAAAGTCGTCGAAGGTGAGTGGTTCTTGAGGCAACCCAAGTGAGAGAGGCTTTTGACCATCAAAAGCGTTTTTCTCCAACTCCGATGTCACTATGCTGCTCAGCGAGGGCGAATAGGTTGGCGTGAGCTGAGCGTATTGAGCATGCTTTTCGATGATTTGCCCAATGGACTGGCTTGTGGGGGCTGGATTCTGGCTGGAGAAAGAATAGCTGACCTCAAAGTTATACATGTCACAGTATTTGTGTTCTATAACGGCGATATCGCCATTTTTATACACAAGATAAAGCTTTTTTATATATTCATCACTTTTTCTGTCTCGTTCTGTGCTCCAGTGTGAAAGCGCCACACTGCTATCTGTTACGGCCGCCTCCTTAACAAACGAAGCTTTATAGTGGCACTGGGCTTCTTCAGCACAAAAAGCGACAGGCGTAACAAGCATGAGAACAGAAAAACTAACGGCTTTCATTGATGTCATTATCTTGTTTTGATACCAAATTCATTTAAGTAATGAATGAGCTTCCCAAATAAGCCTGCCTGGATTTCAAAGAACTCGTTTTCATGAGCCTCATCATACTTGGGATGGTCATCACTCCAGTAGGGATACTTCAACTCCGCCTTCATATGCTCAACTATCGCTACATTTGCCAGCGCTTGAGCTTCCTCACGGGTAAGGCTAATCGCAGTCATAGTGTCAGCCGTTTCCATATCACTGGGTGGGGGCTTGTTTAGAATACGCGTCACTTCAGGATAGTTTTCGCTCTCGGCGATGGCTTTTAATTGTGCAATGAGTTCGTCGGGAAGAAACACGGCTTTCATGGTGGCGCTATGATTACTATCCGCCAGGTTATACGGAATGTGTTTACTCACTTCCACGAGAAAATCCCGAAGCGGAATGTGAGCGTCACAGTGGGATAAGGGTACGCTCCAGCCGTAATCATCATCCCATTTTATGACATCGTACATATATCTGAGGGCCGCCAGAGAGGAGATGTTACGGTCAGGCTCTCCGTATCGCCACTGGATGATAGCCCCCGGGCTTTCTTCCTTCTCTGATGGATCGAGTACGCTTGTAAGCAGCGCAATAGCCTCAGCGACGGGCATCCAGGCAAGTGTTCTCGCAGCGCAAGAGTCGAAACCGACCCAATAGCTGTCGCCACCAGGGTCAGTCTGCCGGAAACTAATGTCGTAAACGAGGCCTGCTGGATACTGAACGGCGAGTACGTAATAAACCCCTCCTTGCTCAGGTTCGCCTTGCTTCCACTTTGGACTGAAAGAATTCTTCATTAGTGAAAAGGGTAACGCTTCATAGTATTTTCGGAGCCCATCGCATCGATATTCATTGGGCTTATCATAAATGGAAAGCCCTATTATGTTGCCTTTAAAATACAATGTATAGAAAGCCAGCTTTTGAACTATTCAGTAATTTATTATCGAATCTCTGTGCGGATATATTGTTGTGGTATTTAAATCTGTGGGTGATGAAAGGAGATGGGGGCATGTTTGGTGAAAGTAATAGATTGATTGTCTGAAGAAATAATTCGGATGCCGGTTAACACCAGCATGTTGCGGCTTATTGTTCTTGCGTTTTTTTTCTCGTGCTAACAGTCTCATTCAACGGATTAATACGTTTGGAACTATGGCAGTTCCAATACTGGCGGGAACATTGGTTGCTCTCTTTGGCGTAGGAGCTGGGCTGACGGTATTGATGTCAGCGTCTTCGGTTCTGCTCTTGATAGGTATTGGCTACACGCATCGGCCGTCAGCGAGTGAAGTCCACGCTTTGATTTGCGCTGCATCGGGAAAGTTGGAGAGATTTTACTAAGATTCGTTCCGGGGTGACGTTCGCCTGAAAAACATCGTCACGTGGCTGACAGACTCAGTGCTTAATTCTAATAAGTCGTTCTAGCCTTTTTGCTGGTTCCTCCTTGAGGAAGCAACAAGCTTGGGCAAGTTTTGTGCTGCTCCTTCCAAATCCTGTACATCTCGAATGCTTGCCTTCATTTATATAGATGAAGGCATAAAGATGCATAAAAAATAATAACAAAAATCACATAAATTTAGCGTCATTGCACTGATGTGTCGTTACGCTTTTATATAATGCACTCATTGACGAAGCAGGGACATTACGCTTCACGAAGGAGATGATAATAATACATATTGAATTCCTTTTTATATAAGGAATTTATATCTAATACACTCCGTCCGCTGCTGATGCGGATATCTATGGACGCCATATTTTTGAATATGGATGTAGGTAAGCTAGCGTTTTATTTTTTTAAATAATAAAGCGCCAATGTTAAGTTAAGGGAATATTGTGCAGTTAACAGAGCTATCAATTATAGATGAAGTAGCCGAAAGACTACTTGACCTACCAAAGGATGTGAGTAATGACGAGGCCATAAAGTCTAACCTGGATTTTATGAAGGGGCTTGTTAAAGAAAATATCCCAGAGCGTATGCTGCTGGAGATTCTGGACTCTGAAGAATTGTTGGAGAAAATCGCGGGCCGTTCATACGAGCACGTCAATCACTTCGACAAAATAGTACTAGTAGATAACCCTGACCCAAGAGGGTACAGGTTGACCCTACACAATTGGAACCCAAATCTGGACGACTCTAAAAGGCATGAAGAGTTGGTTCATAATCATCGATTCAGCTTTTGGTCTCATATTTTCAGAGGAAAACTCTCTTCTGATAATTTCATTGAGGCGGATGAAGAGTCAGTAGAGCTGAAAACATTCCGTAAATATAAGTATATGCCTTCAAAGACAGGAAATATTCATACCTGTGATTTTGAAAGCGAAGCCCAACTGAACAAGATCGCTAAAACGGAATATGTTAAGGGACAAACCTACTATCTGAATTACCTCGTTACACACAGAGTTAATTTTCCTGAAAAAGGTGAAGCGTTATGCACCTTTGTGCTGCGCGGCCCAAGAGAAAGGGAGTTCACAAATACCTATAACACGTTCTACCCCGATCGTGGCAAGGAGCATAACACTCCTATGATGAGCCCGGCGCAATTGGAAAATAAACTAAGAAGGATTTTGGAATCAGCATGAAAAGTCTGAAGATAGATAACTCTCAACCAGTATTTGAAGTAAAAAAGGGCCATAACGTATTTAATCAACTTGCTGTAAAAGTTGATATGAACGGCGTGACGGATGAGCAGTATTTTGAATGGCTGGACTTCGTGGCTGAAGATGCGGCGAAACACATCAACGGCGTGCGCTTTCTGGAAAAGGAAGGCGTCAGGGAGAATCCGCCTCTAAATACCGCCGTCTACTACGACACCAAAGATTATAAGCTCTTGCCGACAGGTGCGCTTTTACGGACTTCATGCAATAAAGTCACTCATGCTTTCTGCGCTTTTAAAATGCCGGAAAATGAGCATGGTAACAGGCTGGATCGGCGTCATGTTTTTCAGGACGAGAAGAAAAAGCAAATTCAGGAGGCTCCATACAGTCCTGAGTCCGTCAAAATTGTAAAAGACTTACTCAAGGATCAAGAGCTTGATCAGCCAGGTAAGTATTTGTTCAGAGAGTTTAATATCGCTGGCGATGAGCTGGAGCCAGCTGTTGTTCTCTTTGGTAACCGTTCTACGTTCTTTGTTCGAATTGACGAGTATGACGTACTCCGTTGCTCATTGGATCGATCCAGAGTCATGGATTACAGAAAGGATATTAATGGAGAACGAAAGGCTTTCTTCCAGGAAGTGGAAATCTCCATATACCCAAGAATCAAAAAAGAAATCTCTGAAGATGTGCGCATTATCGAGCTGATTGACTATCTGGTGGATAGCTTGAAGCAGCGTTTCTCAACAAAGGTTATCTATGACATCAAGTATCAGCGCGCGGCTGAAGCGTTAGGAATAGAGTAACTGGCGATAGCCGGACACGATGCGTGTCCGGCTGACCTTTGGGAAGATAATGAAAATACATCTTATCAGGCATGGTCAATCCAAGTGGCAAACAGGAGAGAGCGCCAGTAAGGATAGCGCCCTTACTGAACTCGGCGTCAGGCAATCGCTGCTGCTCGGGGGAAGGCTGTCCGCAATCGTTAACGATAACCAAACGGAGAACGTGTTTTATAGCAGTCCGTTGATTCGGTCTGTGCAGACAATAAACGCGGCTGGCGTTAATTACTCGATTGCTACCGGATTGAAGGAAGCAAGTTTTCATGTGGCGAGCGAGCTGCCAGGTTTCGCACATCCGGCGGAACATGAGCGGTTACTTTCCGATAGCCAAAAATATCTGTATTTCAGGCGCACTGTTGAAGATGTGTTCAAACAGCTTACGAATAATGAAAGTAAGGATGTCTTTCTATTTACTCATGGAGGAGTGATTAAAACTATTCTGAGAGTGATTCATAGTACAGACACCGTTTGCTACAAGATAAACAATTGCTCATTAACAACACTTACATGGCGTCGCTCTAGATGGCACATGGATGCGCTTAATGAGTGTAATCATCTTCCATTGGAAATGGTGACTTAAATTTTATGAGTGAAAATGGATTTTTGCAGAGTTGTTTCAGGGAGATAAAGTGCAAGCATAAATCTCATTTACACAAAAAATCAGGCTTCGATGATTCAAATGGATTGATAATTTTGAAGCCGGAATTGGCGAATAGTTTGATTAATACCGAAGCGGTATTTTCATACTTCCACCTGCTTTGTGATAAATACAGTGTTTGCATTGACAGCTGTCATATTCTCCCAGGCAGATATTTAAAAGAACATAACTTGATAAATGGCGTATATGAGAAAGCCTATGTATACGCATCCATGTCCCCCAATGTGTTCGCTGCAAATCAAGAGCTGTACACGCGCATTGTTGCGCTATCCGGCTCCGAGTGCGAGGTATACGGAAGTCTGTCGTTACAAAGTTTAGGCTACTCTAGCCAACACATAATGGCGCTTTGGCGTTGTGGTGAGCCAGCCGTTCGTATTGAAGAGGGACTTTATGTTGTTGAAGCAGACCTGGATGGAAGAAGAATAGTTCTGGCCAATGGATTTTACCCGCTTCAGCTTAGTCATTTTATATCGGATAAAAGCCGCTCTATCTTCTTTACTTTTCATTCGGATTCGCCCTTTGAAATATTGAAGTTTTTTCTTCAAGGAAGTACGAACCCGGAAGAAAGTCACCCAGACTCCTTAAGAGGATTTCTGTATAGAAATAAAGATAAATTCGGGATTGATATAAATATATCAAGAAACGCCATACATCTGTCTGGCTGTGAGCAGGAAGGGATCAGGGAGGTAGATTTAATGAGAGAGTTAAAAGTCTGGAGTACAGTGGAAGTTAGGGAATCATGAGCACTTATATCATCGGAGACATTCATGGGTGTGCGAATGAGTTGGACCGTTTGCTCCGTGAAATTAAGTTCAACCGACTCCACGACAAGCTCATTCTTACTGGAGACCTGGTTGGTAGAGGTCCCGACTCCGAAGAAGTAATAGAACGGCTTATGGAGTATGGCGATGCAGTGGTTAAGGTGCTTGGCAACCATGACTTGAAATTTCTGGCGACGCACTATGGGTTGGCTCCACCGAAGAAGCTGGATAACACGGAGAGGCTGTTGCGCAGCCATAGAGTTAAGGACTATGTCGCCTGGCTTGAGGACTCCAAATTTACTCATTGGGATGAGGGCTGCGCCGTCATTGTGGTGCACGCGGGCGTACCGCTTAACTGGCCGGTCAGTCAGCTCAGGAAAAAGGTGATGTTACTGGAGAAATCCGTAGCGGAGCATGGGTATGAATGGCTTCTCCGCAAGATGTATAGCATTGGGTTGCCTGATCATCTGAACAATGACTTTGAATCAAATCTTATATATACCGCACAGGCGCTAACCAGGGTCAAGTTTGTAGATGAAAATGGCCAAATGAATACCCTATTCAATAGTGCGCCAGGATCTCAACCCAATTATCTCTACCCTTGGTATGCGTGTAGAGATGTGAAGAGAAACGCAGGATACAAGATTGTATTTGGTCACTGGGCGGCGCTGGGTTTGACCATTGGTGATTATTACATATGTTGTGACGACGGTTGTGTTTGGGGAGGAAATCTATGCGCAATTAACTTGGATGATTTAAGTGTCACCAAAGTGGCGAGTGACTATAAAGCGGATGCATAGATGTAAAATAAAGGAGTGTGGTTATGGATATTGTTATTGTTGTTTTAATATTTTCTATCGTGCAATCTATATTGGGCGTTGGTTTGTTAGTTTTTGGGACGCCTACGCTACTCATGCTGGGCTATGGATTTATAGAGACGTTAATTATACTTTTACCTTGCTCTTTAGTCATCAGTGCGGTGCAAGTAAGCACTTCATGGCGTCAGATCGATAAACTGAAATTAACCCTTCCATTATTATCTATTCCCACCATTGCTATTGGGATATATTTTTCCGCTAGTTTTGATGGGCCCAGTGTACTATACTCGCTGATTGGTGTGGGAATGGTGTTGACGGCTATTTCGAGATTATCTGTTAAAGCATCTGCTTTCATGGGCCGTCTTGCTTCGCGTTTTCTCTTCTCATATATTCCAATTATGGGGCTGATACATGGATTGACTAATATGGGAGGCGCTTTGCTTACCATACTTGCTTCAAATCTATACAGTGATAAGGGAAAAGTGCGTAGCAATATAGCGTATGGATATTTGATCTTTGCTATAGCGCAGCTAACTGTTATCTTCACTATCCTGGGCGAGGATATTCGCTCTCTAAATTACTATTATCCAGTCATGGCGGTTGCTGTTTATTTKAGCGTAGGAAAGCTGATTTATAATAATATAAAGAGCGGCCTATACAATCATTTGGTGACTGGTTTGTGCATGGCGTATGGGTTAGTCCTACTGTTTACTAAGTAGAAAAGGAGTTTCTTTTGTGAAGGTTGCCTTTTTGTTCTTGTTGGGAGTGGTTGTTGTATTTCAATACTCGAAGTTCCCAATTATTGTTCCCTATCTTTCATCAGACATGGGAATGACTATCGTCGAAGCCAACTCAATTCTTTCTATGATCAGCTTTATAGGCATTTTCTTTGGAGCTTATCTGGCGAGTCTTGTTAAAAAACTAAGCGTAGAAGTCATTGTGACCCGGTCTCTGGTGGTCGCGTCTCTGGCTTCGTTGGCGATGTACTTCACAACAGAATCATATGCTTTCGTTTTTCTGAGGGTAGTTGAGGGGATCACTAATATCCTGATGATGATCGCCATTCCTACGCTCCTGTTCAAAGTGTGTAAGAACAACACCAATGTCGTGATGGCGTTATGGGGGGCTGTGTTTGGGGTCGGTTTCGCCGCCGCCAACGTTATTTTTCCTTATATTATCTCGATTTTTTCATGGGATGCCGTGTTCCTGGCGCACTCACTCATGCTCCTTTGCTTACTGGCGGCCTACCTGAGCGTTTACCACAAACCTGCCGAGGCTGCGCCCGTCCAGGCGAATACGGACGGTTTTGGACTGTCCATATACAAGAGGCTGCTGACGCACAGACCTTATCAGCTCATCATGATAGTGTTTCTGTGCTTTACGCTGATGTACATCTCAAGTGTGTCCATGATTACTTCTTTCCTTTCCGAGAACGCCTCGGAAGGCATTGATTATGCGACCTCAATTATTTTCATATGCACCCTCCTTGGGGTTCTCTCCGTCCTGGTGACTTCTTATTTGATCAGCAGGAACGTCTCTCCGCTATTGATGATCGCTATTTCGGCGGTTTTTATTGGCGTTAACGCGGCCTACCTGTTTGATACGGATAATTTATCTCCGCTCCATTACTGCATCCATTTTCTGTTTCTTGGCGTGTTTGAAGGCGCAGTTTTCTCCCTGGTGACATTGGTAGCCTTCAATGAGCATGACATGATCGAGATTAAGTCTGGCTATATTCATACTGGCAACTTTGGCTCGTTTTTTGGCCCTATTGTCGCTTCTCTGTTTGTCGCTAATGGCGATTGGGATAATTTAAAGTATCTTTTTGCCGCGGTGGCGGTTGCAGCCCTGATATTCAGCCTGCTCTCGTATGTAAGGCTTGAAGTGAAATTAAGAGAAGTCGCAACCCAGGAGGGATGAAAATGGATAACTTGGAAATTGAAAGGAAGTTTCTTGTCGAGCGCTTTGAGCCGCATCTTATGCAGGTCAAATCAGTACATAAAATCCGGCAGGGTTATATGTTTCTGGACGACACTAAGGAAGTGCGTTTGCGTAATAAAGACGAAAAGTATTACCTCACCATAAAAGTCAATCAGTCTGGCATCGTACGTCAGGAGTTTGAGTACGCCATTCCTGCTGCGGATGGAGACCGCTTATTTGTGTCCGCTATAGATAGCTCTCTGATAGAGAAAACCAGATATATAGTGTCTGTAGCGGATAAAGAGTGGTCCGTCGATGTATTTCATGGTGAGAATGAGGGATTAATGATGGCGGAAATAGAGCTTGATAGTGTTGATGAGCCCTTTATTTCCCCAGACTGGCTGGGGCTTGAGGTAACTGAAGACCGACGTTATCGTAACGCTTACCTTTCCCATACGCCTTTTAGCTCATGGAACTCTAAAAGTGAATAACGTCATTTCAGTTAATAATGAATCGCTGCAATCGTTTCCCGTCATAGAAGACTATTCCGCCTTACGGGAAATTAGTTTGAACGGAAATAGGATTAGCGAAATCCCAAATGCTATTGGACTCGCTGCTAACCTGAAAAAATTCAGCGTCTTCGATAATCAAATCGCGGAGATTGCGTCTGAAATCTGGAGTCTGACTCAGCTTGAAGATTTGAACGTCAGTAAGAATCAGTTAGCCGCGATTTCCAGTGAGATTGGCAATCTGACCAAGTTGAAGTTAATCGATATCGCGCATAACAGGTTGAGCGAGATTCCGGGTTCGATTGCAAACTGTCGTGACGTGGAGTTTTTATATGCCAGCAACAACAAGATTGCTGCGCTGCCGGGTTCACTGACGCGTTTGGATAAGCTGCTTTACCTTAACCTGAGCGATAACCCGCTGGCGGCGTTGCCGGAAGATTTCAGTTTTGAGTCACTGGTGGAGTTCAGGCTATATAACAGCGGTCTTGCCGCCTTGCCGGATTCTTTCTTCCTGTCCCGAACGCTGAAAGAAGTGTACCTCCAGAACAATCGTTTAACTGAACTGTCGAAGACGGTTGGTCGTTCAACCAAGCTGCGTAAGTTATTCCTGGAGGGCAATCAGATCACGGCTTTGCCTGATGAAATTGGAGGCTGCGCGTCACTGGAAGAACTCGATTTGCGCAACAACCCCATTGAGCGCCTGCCAGACGCCATCGGTGAACTGAAACAACTGCGTCTGTTGGATCTCAGAAAAAATCGTCTGGAAACGCTGCCTGAATCAATCCTGTCGTTGGAGAACCTCTGCAAACTGGATCTGCGCTGGTCAGAACGGCTAAAAATGCCGGAATGGCTCGACGAACTCAGAGCAAGAGGCTGTCTGGTTTACTGCTAATGCTGGCTCGCCAGAATATTTCTGATTGGACTCTGGCTAACGGGTCTTAAGGCCGACAGCAAGTCTTGCGGGTCAACGGAATATGTCTGGCGACTGTGTTCAGAAATGCATCCAGTTGGATATGCCCGCGACAGTAAGCGATGGGAGTGCTCCAGCCGAACTCTTCATCCCAGGTCAGGATATCGTAGGAGCCTGGGGCTGCGGCGATCTGGGGCGCTTTGGCGTCTGGTTCGCCGTCGCGCCAGGGCAATATGGCCGCGTCGGCCTGGTAGTCTTCCTCGATGTAATAGGCTCCGGTCAGGTATTGTAAGGCGTCTTTGACGGGCATGTAGCCCAACACGTCTGCGGCGGGGGAGTCGAAGCCGTTCCAACATCGGGCCTGGCCGCTCTGGCGGTCATAAGCGCGATACATGGCGTCATAAACCAGCCCCGCCGGATAGGCGATAGCGACCAGATATAGAATGCCGACTCTACACTCTGTTCCGGATAGCCACATGGGCTTTGCAATCGTCGGCGATGTCATTAAATTTCACTTTTTCCTGTTCTACTTTCCCGGCGTATACTCGGGTTGAAGCGGTTCGCTTTGTGCGGAAAATTATCCATGTTGAGGGCGGAGCTGTATAGAAAGCCAGCTTGGTGATTGGCGGTTTATTCTGAGAAATACGCTGCATTCGCGAAGGGTAAATCCTCCGGCCGCTGGTTAAACCGGGAATAGTGGGCTATCTGTTTTTAGCAGAGAACAAGGAAAAGACTTTTAGTAGTGGGCATCTGAGAGACGAGTTGAGCAGGGTTATGGCTAAAGCAAGCGCGATAAATACGCCGGTGCATATTGTTCTGGTCGGCGATTCCATTTTTGATAACGCATCCTACGTTGATGAAGGCGACTCTGTTGTCGAGAAATTGCAGGCGGCGGTTGGGGAGGACGTGAAGGTGACCCTGATCGCGGTGGACGGCAGCGTCACCACGGATGTGTCGGAGCAACTGGTGGATTTTCCTGACGACGTCTCTCACGTCATCGTGAGCTGTGGCGGCAATGACGCCCTGAGCGTGATTAACATTCTGGACGCCCGCGTCAACACCGTCGGCGCGGCCATGCGCGCAATGGACCGGGAGCGCGACGCCTTTCGCTCCAACTACAGCAACATGCTGGAAGCCCTGCTGGAAAAAAGCCCGAATCTGGTGGTCTGCACCGTTTACAACAACACCCCGGGCCTGGGGGCGGAAGCGTTGGCCGGGCTGGCGTTATTCAATGAGATTATTCTGGAGGAAGCCATCGCCAGACGGCTCCCTGTCATTGATCTGCGCAACCTTTGTCAGGATGTGGGAGATTACTCCGCCAAGTCCCCCATTGAACCCTCCGCCCAAGGCGGGAAGAAAATCGCCAAGGTCATTCAGCGGGTTGTGACGCTGCATGCGTTTGGGACCGGAGAGAGCAGAGTCTACGTCTAAGCACACTTGCCTCGCTTCAAGCGAGAAAACGGGGCGGGTATACGGGATAAACCCGTTCGCCCTGAGCCCGTCGAAGGGCCTTCCAGAGCGTCAACTCCCCCCACTTCCAGACGTTGCTTTATGATTCCGCCGGTCCGGTTTGCGCGAGATCATCCTGATAGTCAGCAAGAATATGCTGGTCCAGCAGCTCCAGCCTGACCTTCAACGCTTGTGCGTATTCAGGCGTTGGCGGCGCATTCACTGGAATCAGATTCTGCACCGATTCGCCTTGCTCCACCGCCGCCACCCACTCCTCCATAGCTCCGATATAGCCATCCAAAGCGCAGGCGGCATTGGGCGCGTCTTCCGTGGTGATATAAGCCGTGGGCAAATCGCCGGTAATCACCCAGACCCATTCATCCACCTCCGGCCGCGTCGGGCGAATCTGAAAAAGAAACACCCCCAGAATGCCTGGCGTATACATGCCGATATAAGACTGCAGAATCCCCTCGCACCAATTGTAGAAAGCGAGTTCATCTCCCGCCGCGCGCAGAAGCTCGGAAAAGTCGTCTTTATCCTGTGAAAGCGTTTTTAAGTAAGCGGAAGTTTCCACCACTTTACTCATATCGACATAGTGCAAGTCAGACTCCTGATAAGCTGTCCCATTAAAACCAGCGCCTTTATGCCAAAGTTATTCGAGCAGGGGAATAGCCAGCAGCTGACCCCAGACGAAAAAAACGCGAATAAAGGGAGACATAAACCACCCCCCGCTCGCCCTGAGCCCGTCGAAGGGCCTCCCAGAGCGCCAAAGACCCTAAGTAAAGACTGATCCAATACAACACCCACCCCCACATACTCTCGCCCACCGGGCCACTAAATACCCCCGTTCGCCCTGAGCCTGTCGAAGGGCCTTCCAGAGCGCCAAAGAAACCGCCGACAGACCAGACGCCTTTGCCTGAACTGAATAGGTAAACCTATAATCGGGAGCGGTTCTAACCGTGGCTATAGTATTCGTAGGAAAAGGGTGAGGGGACACATCCATAATCAAGTTGCCAGTCGAATGGCGACGTCCCTCGCAGAACGCGGAGAACTTACAAACGGAGTAGTGCATGAAGAAAAGAATGACATTGAGCCGCATCGGCGCTGTCTCTTGTCTGCGCGGAATAGCGGCTTTGTTTGCGCTGCTGTGGGCAGCGGCGACCTTTGGCGTTGAGAAAGGCGTTGATCAACAAAAAGTACTGGCCTATGTGGAGAAGCTGAGTGAAATCAAGTCGCCGCAACAGGCGCTGGATTACTGGCGTTCGCTGGAGCCGGAACTGGGCGAAACAGACGGGCGTTATGAATACTGGCTGGGGAAAATCTACCAGGACTTGCAACAAAACGAAGCAGCGCTGCAGGCGTTTAACCAAAGCGTCAAACTCGATCCCGGCAATCGCTGGCCCTACATAAAAATCGCCGAGATAGGCATTCAGCAGGGGGCGTTCGAGGCGGTGGAATCACTGATGAACAAACTCATCAACGCCTACCCCGACTGGTCTGTTCCTCCACTGACCCTGGCGCAGTCCTACTACGCCAGCGGACGCTATGACGACGCGGTGAATGCCGTGACAACCTCCCTGAAGATCGAACTCACGCTGGAAGGCTACGTGCTGCTAAGCAAGGCCGCATTGGAGACCAAAGACTACCTCACCGTCGTCCAGGCTGGCGTGACGGCGCAGGAAAGCGATCCGCAACTGCAAAAAGACCCTGAACTGTCCGAACGCATTGTGCAGGCCCTGGTCGGCATGGAACGTCGCGACAAAGCCGCTGTCTATCTCAATGACCAAAAGTCCGCGTTGCCTGCAGAGACGATTCGGGCGTTGCAGGAAAAATACGGGCTTAAGTAGTTTTTGCCTCGGCGCTCTGTGTTGCATGCTGCTTTTTGAGGCCTGAATAGAGAGTTTGCGCCTGAGCTTCGGGATGGTTTGACGTTCATGAATAAGCTGCTGGAAAGCAAAATCTTGGATGTCTTAGCGCCACAAATCACATGCCCAGAACTTCTTTTAGCTTTTCTAAAGCCTGGTTATGTTTGTTATCTGGCATTTTAGCCAGATTTATCTGTTTCCACTGAATGGCTGGAAGTTCACTCACACCTTTCAGGTTAAGTAGCCCCCAATCGGGCTGACGGTTTTTAAACGAAAGCAGAAAGCCTTTCTCGCTTTCAGTTAGTCCTTGATGAATCAATTCAACCAAGCGTTCTCTAACGGCCAGCAGTTCTTCCAGAGGGACATTCGTCTCGGCCATGTTTGCAAACTCACCTGCGTAGATGGCCGATATATCCTTATACTGTGGGCTGAGCAATTCGGCTATTGGTCGATTGTGACTTGATAGATAAACAAGCAAGGCTTTTCGTATTTCATCTGTCAGCCCTTCATTTTCCAAGAGCCACTTAACATCAAACAAATCTCTTGGGTGCTGCCTGTCTAATGCCGCGCAGATTTTTCCAGCATAGAGATCAGCTAGGGCCACCACAGGCACTTCGACGTAGCCGAACTCATCTTCTACTGCAGCGCACACTTCCATCAGTTGTGGCTCGTAAACCGTGCCCCGCAATACCGGCGATAATTCGACTTTTATTTGTACGCCATTTCGCGCAACTATCAGACGTAGCGCATCGCGTTTTGATTTATAGGCTTCTGTTAGTTCTATGTCTTTAAACGCTGCTTTTAGATCTGCGCTAATTGCACCCAATGCATCACAAATTTCCTTTTAAGCCTCATCACGGTCCTTCATGGGGAGATAGACCAGATCAATATCAACAGACAAGCGCGGAAGTTCTCTTACAAAGAGGTTGATTGCTGTACCTCCTTTGAGCGCAAAACATTTTTGTTTGGCGACAAATGGCAAAACCTGCATCAATAGCTGCACTTGTTTGTAATAATTACTGTTTTTATCCATCCCTGATCCTAACTTTTACTTACCGTTACCATATGTGACGGTACGGTGATTAGATAATCTGTATCCAGTTTGCCGCCTTTAGCGACAACGCGCTTTCCCGATCCCAGGTCGTAGTCTTCGACGTCCAGCTTGCTAAACCAAGGGTAGGCTTGACGTTTGGCCAGCCAGAAAAACAGCCGCTTGACCTTTACGCTCTTACAGGCTTTCAAAAGTATATCGAGTTTTCTGGGTGATAAGTTTACTAGTCCCTGCATTAGCTCATCGGCATGCTCAAACGTCAGCGCCTCTGGCAAGTCCGTCAACAACTCTAATATGGCCTTCTCTGGGCATGAGAAATATACGGGCGGCAATTCCACTGTCCACTCATATTCTTTGATAAAAGTCTTATCGGCTAACAGGCTTTCAGGCCATAGCTTGATGGTGCTGTGTCCTTCAAGCTCTACAGGTAGCGACAATCGTGTTAGCCACGCTGGTAACTTACCTGGCGCGTATAAATGGATATGTAGCTTACTGCCCAATGACAGATATTGTGATAAGCCAGACAAAGAAAGGGCTGTCAGCCCACCGACTACAACAGGGGGTACGTTATCCCCTTTACTTTTTTCCATGCGCTGCATAGAGGCGACTACACCTTCCCAGCTCAAAGAGCGGGAATACTGGCTATAAACGCCTGTAGCCAACAATAATAAAGTGCCGGTTTTAACAGCGTTGTCTAGCGCATGAGCACTTAAGCCTTGATCCGCTAGCCACTTCTTGGTGGCTAACATGCCATAAGGCAGGAGCGTTCTAAGTAATTGCTTATAGGCGCCTTTCGTTACGCTTTCCTTTAAAGTAACACCCTTATCCAAGCCCAAAAATCTCTTTGTCGGTTTATAGTTTTCTAAATATACGGCGATATTCGCCGTAAATTCTATGCTTTATAAACTGGCACAACTATACAGAGTTTACCCTTATTAACTTTTACGGCGATTATCGCCGTAAATTTATGAAATATTAAACCTCTATGGTTTTAGAGCAATAGCGCTATCCGGAGTGAAGATCTTCCATGTCGCCCGGACTCAAGCCGGGCGTCATAAAATCGGCGTATCGTCGATATCGAACTAGAAGGACGCCTAACTGCCTCTCCCGTAATGAAATCTAATTGTAACCATGCTGTCACCTCTTTCCGGTATTTCTGGCCCACTGCGTTCTGAAGTGAACTCTGATGAGAAGAGGTTTGAGTATGTCCGACATAAAAAAATTCGAATTCGACAACTCCGGAATTGATCCAGTCACCAACTTTTCCGGAAACCGCCCTTTCGCTTCCGTGCTTGAAACCCGCATCGCCCGCCGCACCGTCATCAAAGGCGGCGTCAGCGCCGCGTTGGCGGGCATGCTGGGCATGTCGCTGATCGGTTGCAGCAACGACAACGACGGCGGCGACCCTGATGACAACCAGGGCCCTTTGCTGGGCTTCACCGCGATCGCCACCAGTGTGGCCAATGAAGTGAAAGTGGCCGCAGGCTACACGGCGACGCCGTTTGTTCCCTGGGGCACGCCGCTGACCGGCGCGCTGCCAGACTATTTGGGCGACGGAACCAACACCGGCGCCGATCAGGAGCAACAAGTAGGCATGAACCATGACGGCATGCACTACTTTCCCATCGATGTGAAAGAAGGCGGCTCCAACTCCGAAGAAGGCCTGCTGGTGATGAACCACGAATACATCGAGCCGGACTTCCTGCACCCTGACGGCCCGACCGAAGTCGGCGGCGTTCGTCCTGAAGCGGAAGTACATAAAGAAGTGGCCGCCCATGGCGTCAGCGTTATTCACATCAAGAAAACCGCTGGCGTTTGGGATATCGTCCACGGCAGCCAGTACAACCGTCGCGTGACCGGCGCTACCGACATGGAGTTGCGCGGACCGGTGCGCGGAACCGACTATGCGGTGACCAAGCACAGCAATGAGGGAACTCTGGCGCGGGGCACTCTGAACAACTGCTCCATGGGGTATACGCCCTGGGGCACCTATCTGGCCTGTGAAGAGAATTGGGCGGGTTACTTCAAAACCGATGATGATCCCAAGCCGCGCAATCTCTCCCGTTATGGTGTGGGAACCCGTTCCCGTTATGGTTGGGACACCGTTGCGGGCGTGGATGTCTACGAACGTTTCGACGCCACCAGCAAAGGCGCCAGCGCTGCGGACGACTATCGCAATGAGCCCAACACCTACGGCTGGATTGTGGAAATCGATCCGTTCGAGCCGACCTCCACGCCGCAGAAGCGCACCGCTCTGGGCCGCTTCGGTCATGAAGGTATCATTTTTGGTCTGGTGGAAGAGGGCAAGCCGATCGTTTGCTATTCCGGCGACGACTCCCGTTTCGAATACATCTATAAGTACGTGTCCAATCAAGCCTATTACGCAGACACCGCCAGCGGCGCGCTGCTGGACGACGGCAAGCTGTACGTGGCGAAGTTTAACGATGACGGCAGCGGCGAATGGCTGGAGTTGTCTCATGGCGTAAACGGCCTGACTGTCGCTAATGGTTTCGCGGATCAGGCGGATATCCTGATCAACGCCCGCACCGCGGCGGACTCAGTCGGCGCCACGCCCATGGATCGTCCTGAATGGGGCGCAGTGCATCCCACGACTGGCGAGGCGTACTTCACGCTGACTAACAACAGCAAGCGTAAGGAAGACCAGGTCGACGCGGCGAACCCACGCCCGAATAATCAGTACGGCCATATCATTCGCTGGCGCGAGAACAGTGATTCCGTGACGGCATTCCAGTGGGATATCTTTGTGCTGGGCGGTCCCGCCGGCACGGCGACGCCGGGTGAGAGCGCGGCGCTGGTGACGCTGGACGACAGCAACAAGTTCAACAGCCCGGACGGCCTGTGGTTCGATAAGCGCGGCGTGTTGTGGATTCAGACGGACACCGGTGGCACAGAAGAATTCGGCAACGATCAGATGCTCGCCGCCGATCCGTCCACCCGCGAGATCCGTCGCTTCTTCACCGGTGTGGTGGACTGCGAAGTCACCGGCGTGACCTCGACGCCGGACCTGAAAACCATGTTCGTCAATGTCCAGCATCCGGGCAGCAAAAACGGCGACGGCAGCTACACCAGCAACTGGCCGGACGGCGGCTCCGCGCGTCCTCGCGCTTCCACTGTCATCATCACCAAAGACGACGGCGGCGTAATCGGCAGTTAAGCCGCGCTAGAACGTCTGCCGGCCGCGGATGAGGAACTGGACGCCGTCGATTTCCTCTCCGCCGCCTTCGTCCCGGTCCAACGGGACGGCGATATCCAGGTGCAGGACGCGTGTGACCTGGATACGGCTGGAAGTCAGACGCAGACCGATCCCGACATCGTGCAGGACGCCGCTGTTGGGACCGTTATCCTCGCCGGGAAACCATGCCCGTCCCATATCCACGAAGACCGCGCCGCCCAGGCGAAACAATTCGAACGGATGCCAGTTGGAGTAGTAACGACGCTCCAGGGTGAGCAGAAAGCTGCGATCCCCCGTCTGATAACGCAAAGGGTAACCACGCAGGCCGTTATCGCCGCCCAGAGTGAGCTGCAAGTCTGAAGTCAGGCCTTTGCTGTAAGCCAGATTAAGCGCTGCGTACCAGCTGTTCTTACGCTTGGATTCGGTGCGCAGGTAACGGGTTTGCAGACCCAGGACCATATTTTCCATCCGGTCCCCGGAAGGGCTCCAATAAGCGCTCTGATCGAACTGGATATCCGCGAATTGCAGGCGTTCCGCAAGCAGCGCGCGGCTGATTCCGCTTTTCAGCACCCACTGATCCTCGCTGGCGCCGAACGATTCCGACGACCAGCCCAGTCGCGCATATAACTGCAGGCCGGTGGGAATATCCTCGATCTGTTGGATCTGATTGAAGTTGTAGGTCTGGAAGTAAAGGTCCTCACTGTATTGGTAACCGATCCAGGGATAGCTGAGGATACGGTCCTCAGGAAAGGGATCGGGGGGCGTTTCTCCCGCTTCTTCGGAGAAGTCGTAATGGGCGTACTCATAGCCATAAAGCAGACGATGGTCGTTGAAAGCCCCGCCGCCAATGGAATGACCGCTGAACAGGCCGTAACTCTCCAGGCGCTGCTTGAACTCGCTGACGCTATCGCCCCGGTAATAAAGTTTTTGCGTCAGTTGCTCCCGGTTGTAGGCGACGCCGCCGGACCAGTTGGCCCCGACTTTATAGAAGGGCCGTACAAACTGGGCGGCGCGGCGGTAACCGTCGCTGTTTTCCGAAAGCGTTAACTGGGACGTCCAGCGGGAGCCCAGCAGGTTGGGGTCCTGATAATCGACGGTAAAACCGGTGCGGGATTCATCTTTCTTGTGGCTGAACGCCAGACGCTTGCCATACCCCAGAAAGTTCTCGTCGGTCAGGCCCAGTATGGTGGTGTTCTCGCCGCCGCTACGACTGAAGCCCAGCGCAGGCAGTAACGTCCATAAGTCCCGGGTGACCACGGCGACATCCACGACTCGCCCGCACACGCGAAAGGGCCGCACCCAGGCGTTGTACAGGTAGGATTTATCGCGCAGAGCACGCTCGCTTTGCTGCAGGACATGCGGGTCGTAGGGATCGCCGCTTTTGAACAGAAGCTGGTAACGGGCGGCTTCTTCACGGGTGCGGATATGCAAGGCGTTGGCGGTGCGGTAAATCCAGTGATCTTCTTCCGGGTCAGTGGCGTCGAAGATCTCCCGATTGAAGACATAGACTTCGCCAATCTGCGCATTCTCGGGAATGGCTAACCCCAGCTCCTGCCGTAGTTGTTCGCGAGGGTTATCGAAGTCCACCTCGCCGGGTTGGATTTCCGCATACTGACAGCTCAACGCCGCTTCCTGCTCGGCCCAGGTGAGTTCGGCGCAGCAACCCGACGCAAGGGCGACGAGCCAGCGGAATGGTCGGCGAGGGGAGATTGGGCTCATTGCGTATCCATCGAGAGGAAGTCCTGATTAATAAGCAGTTTTTATTTATAAGCTTAGCGGTTTATGCAGCAAGATGGAGCCTCAACTTTATCGTCTGATAACTGAGCGTACTTCTGAATACCGAGCGCACCTTAGAATACTGCACGTTTGTATGATTCACGCCACCACTCCGTTCGCCCTGAGCTGCGTACCCGCTGCGTCTCAATAATCAGGATCAATCGTCCACCCTGACCCTGCGGAAGGGCTGCGCACCCGCTGCGTCTCAACAATCGGAATCAGCCGTTCACCCTGAGCCTGTCGAAGGGCTTCCCAGAGCGTAAAGCCGAATCAGGAGTGGAAACACGCCTATTCCACCGCCGCCAACGCCGCAGAACATTTCTCCCGTAAAAAGTCCCGCAACAAAAGCGCGGCGGGAGTCACCTGTTTCTTCCCTGGACACACCAGATACATGCTGATTTCCGCGCAGGCATACTGGCTCAGGGTGGCGCGCACGCGGCCATGGAGCAGGTCGTCGCTCATGTCGAGCATGGACTTATTGGCCAGACCGACGCCGGCGACGGCCCAGCGGTGGACGGCTTCGGCGTCGTTGCTGATGCGGTCGCCCTTTACGTTGACGCTAATACGCTGGTCGCCGTCGTGAAACCCCCACTGGTCATAGGCGCGCTCATCCACCAGGTACAGCAGGCAGTTATGGTGGCGCAGATCCTGCGGCGTTAATGGATCGCCATGGCGTTCAAAATACGCTGGCGAACCGCAGATGATGCGCCGGGTGTTCACGATATTGAAGGCGACATGGTTGGAGTCCGGCGGCGCGCCATAGCGCAGGGCGATATCCACGTTTTCCCGATTGATGTCCGCCACCCGGTCCGTCAGCTCCAGGCGCAGCACGAGATTGGGGTATTGCGCCTGAAACTCGTCCAGCCAGGGCATCAGCAGATTGCGCCCAAAATCTGAGGACGCGGAGATGCGCAGAGTCCCGCTGATTTCACCTTTCTTCGCCAGTAACTCCCGGCGTCCCGCATCCAGGGCGTTCAGCGCTGCGCGGCAGTGGAGCAGGTAACTCTCTCCCTCGCTGGTAAGGCGCAGGCTGCGGGTGGAGCGCACGAACAGGGCGGTGTCCAGGCTCTGCTCCAGGCGCTTGATGGCGGCGCTGGCGGCGGCGGGGGTCATATCCAGCTCGCGGGCGGCGGCGGTGAGGCTGCCGTGCAAAGCTGTCTGGTGAAAAACGGTAAGGTCGTTGATAGAGGACATTTTCAAAAAATATTTGAAAAAGAAACAACTAATAGGCTGTTTTTCGTTAACAGTCAATGAGAGAGAATGCCTCATCGCCGCATTACGGCCCCGAATTCACCTTCAAAGGAGCACGAACATGAAAGCTATTGGTTATCTGCAAGCGCAGCCTATCGATCATCCGGAATCACTGTTGGACATCACCCTGCCTGACCCGCAGCCTCAAGGCCGCGACCTGTTGGTGGAGATCAAGGCGGTGGCGGTTAACCCGGTAGACGTCAAAGTGCGCAGAAGTTCTTCTGCGGAAGGAGACGCTCACAAGGTGATCGGCTGGGACGCTTCCGGTGTGGTGAAAGCCGTGGGAGATCAGGTCAGCCTGTTCAAGCCCGGCGACGAAGTCTACTACGCAGGCTCTATCGCCCGTCCCGGCACAAACAGCGAACTGCATCTTGTCGATGAGCGCATCGTCGGGCGCAAGCCGTCCAATATCGGCTTTGCGGAAGCGGCAGCGTTACCTTTAACGGCGATCACCGCCTGGGAAATGCTGTTTGAACGTCTGGAGATCGGCAAGCAGGACGATTCAACCGGTCCTGCCCGCTTACTGGTAGTCGGCGCCGCTGGCGGCGTGGGCTCCATCATGCTGCAGTTGGCCCGCAAACTGACTGACGCAGTGATCATCGGCACGGCGTCGCGTCAGGAAACCCGTGATTGGGCGCTGGCCATGGGCGCGCATCATGTCATCGACCATCGCCTTCCTTTGCACGAAGAGTTACAGCGCATCGGCATAGACAGCGTGACTCATGTGGCGAGCCTGACTCATACAGAAAAGCATTACAGCAGCATTGTAGAGGCGCTGGCGCCGCAGGGTCGTCTGGCCTTGATCGACGATCCTTCCACGCCGATCGATATCATGCCTCTGAAGCGCAAGAGCCTGTCTCTGCATTGGGAAATGATGTTTACCCGCTCGCTCTATGAAACCGCGGACATGATTGAACAGCATCGCCTGTTGAATCGTGTGGCGGAGCTGGTTGAGGAAGGCGCAGTGCGCACGACGCTGAAGCAGAATCTGGGCAAGATCAATGCGGAGAATCTGAAGCGCGCCCACAGCCTGATTGAGAGCGACGCCGCCATTGGCAAGATCGTGTTGGAGGGATTCTGACACTTTTGGTCCCTTCGGCGTTTCCGTATTGCAACCGTCCCATGCCCGGCTAAGCCGGGCGTTTCCGCTGTTTTCAGCGGCCTTCCGCAAAGTCCAGTTACTTTATTGCAACGGTTTTGTAAGTCTTGCCTAGGACTTCCCGTGGATTTTCCCGTCTCGAAGCTGGCTTTGATTGTAGTTTCATCTTTTTTATTTTCTTTTAATGTATTGTTTTTAAAAGAGAAATTATTTCAATTGGTTTTCTTTTTCAGATTGCCCGTGTTATTCAGGTTTTCTGGTATGAAACTTGAAAACTTATCAGCAGTTTTTGTTGAACCGTTGTAGCGCCGCAGAATGTAAGAGGAGACGATTAATGCGAAAGGTGACACTTCTTGGTTTTCTGGGCGCTCTGTTATTGACTGGTATGACGCAGGCTTCCGTCATCGGGGAAGCGGAAGAGGCGACTTGGACCCCGTCGCAAATCCAGGCGGGAGAAATGGCTAAGCAAGGTCGCGCTGCAGTGAGTGAACATCGACCGCATGAGCCGCGTCAGGCGCAAGCGTCGAGAGAGGCGGATGACTGGCTGGACGCCTACGTGCAGGAAATGTTTCAGGTGGAGGCGCGGGCGCCGCGTTTCATTGGCGCTGAACCGGTGGTCAAACCGTATTGGTTCACATTGCTGTTGTCAGACGTCGCCTCTATTCGCTGGTTGTTCTCGCATTTGGGCGGCAACCTGTGGGTGATTGATCACAATGGTCCGGTGACCTATGTTCCGCAGCCATCTACTTTGGCGCTGATGGGGTTGGCCGGATTCGCCACGCTGACGGCAGGATTGCGAAATAAGCATAAATATTGTTAAGACTCCGGGGCCCGGATGTGTCACTATAGGGTCCCCTCAAAAAAATTCCGAATTATTAAAGAGTTGCCTGCGCCGGTCCGTTCCGCTCCGTCTTCCTGCGGACGGGCCGGCTTGGGGCTTGTTTTGCTAACGATTCGCCAAGGTTTGGTGTGAAGTATCGGCAATGAAGATTAGGCGAGCCTTCTCGGAAGAGTGTGTTGTATTGAGTGAGATCGCCATGGAAAGCAAGGCGGTCTGGGGCTACTCCCAGGCGTTTATGGACGCCTGCCGCGCGGAATTGACTTATTCCGAAGACTACATGTCCCGACACGCGGTATATACGGCGGTCGCCCGCAGCGGCGAAATCGCCGGTTTCTATTCTTTGCGCGCGCTGTCCCCGGTGTGTACTGAGATGGACGCGTTGTTCGTGCGCCCGGACTATATGCGTCAGGGCGTCGGTCGCGCTCTGATGGAGCATGCGGTGCTGTGGGCCTATCAATCTGGTTATCACCTGATGATGATTCAGGGCGATCCCAACGCCGCTGGGTTCTACGAAACCTTTGGCGCCATTCTGATCGGCTACTCCGACTCCACCCGTTTCCCTGGCCGTAAGCTGCCTTTGTTCCAGATTGCGTTGATCGATCAGGTCTCTGCAATCAGCGCGTCTTTGTAATCCCTTCGTAACCGTTTCCCGCGCCTTTGTGTCGTTATTGGCCTTCTATGTGATTATTTTTTGAACTGTGTCACAAAAAGGACTAATTTATAAGACATCACCAAGAGTCTCTATCAGTGGCGAATTGTCTGACGCCTGACAGGCGACGATGTGTTCCTGAACGGCGCCGACGCGACAATAACAATATAAAGGCTGAGGATTATGGAAACTCTCAATGCTGTCATCACCATCGCCAGCGTGTTGCTGGTGTTGAGCGGCGTCGCTTTGTTCTTCGGGGGCAAGCTCGCCAATCATGGCGCGGAAGCGCGGCAGACGGGCATCTACGCGAACTTCAACGCGCCCACCGTGGTTTTGTTGCTGGCGGGCGTCGGGATGGCGCTAGCTCCACGACTGACCAACAACACTCAATATGGCTTCAACCAGTTACCGGCGCCGGCGGCGGGGATTGAGAGCATGTCCGACGCCTCCAACAAAATCGCCGGCGTGGCGCAGTCGGAAAGTCAGCCGCAGGTTTCCATTCAAGCGAAAACGTCGTTATTAACGGCGGGCGGTTATGAACTCATGAGTTATTCCCGCGACAACAAACAAATGCATCTTGTGGGCGGAATGGATCTATACGCGCTCAAGGTCGACCAATACCAGATCTTCGTGGAACTCAACGCTTACGACGACCAGGGCCTGCGTGATATCTACACTGGCAGCGGCCTGCTGTATTTTGACGGTTCCAACTGGATGCTGGATATGGAAGGCGGTGTCGGGCCGGCCATGTTGACGCAGCAGGAAACGCCTGTGAAGGTCACCAGGGAAGGAGATTTTATCGTGCTGGCCTATGAGACGGACGGGCGCTCTTACCAGTTGATCTGGCTGCAGGATTAAGCGCCCGCGCGGCGTTCACCAACGCCCGAACATGTGAAAAGCGGAGGGGCTGCCAATAGGCGCGCTGAAGTCGCCATGTTTGCAGTCCCGCACCAGCGTTTCGAATTGCTGATGATTCATATGAATCAGATCCCGATGATCACCCGCCTCCAGATACAGGTCCGCTGAACGCAGCAGCTCGTCGTCGACGATCGTTTCCATCTGATAGGCCAGCCCGACGGCGGGAATGGCGCCGAGGGAACAATCGTCGAACAGGGAAGACAGGGACTTCTCATCCGCCAGCTTCAAGCCTCGCTGCACGAGAGAGCCCAGCTTTCTCATCTGCACTTTGTTGATAGCGGGAAGCACCGCCATCAGATGGCGGCCTTCATGATCCTCCATCACCACGGCCTTGGCCATGTTCTTAAAAGGCACATGGGCGGCGATGGCGGTCTGTACCGCGCCTTCGCTATAAACATGGTGGGTGACGTCATAGGAGATCTGTTGATTGTTGAGGTACTGTCTGACTCGGTAGGCAATAGACATTTTCTCGCCCTCCTACATCTTTTTAACGCACAGGCAGCGCCTGACTGAGCAGGCGCAGGCGGATAAATAGTGAGAAAGCTATTTGTCCGCCGGATTCATAAATTATAGCTCTTAAGGCTTTGACTTGATCGCTTTTTGTACTTGCCGAGCGTTTGGATCTGGCCTGGACGCGAAATCTGGCGCTGGTCCGGATATTGCTGTAAGCCCCCTTTGATTCAACCTGCGCCAGCGCCGGCGATCCCGGCATCGACGCGGCGGCGTATTGAGCGATCCTCACATACATACAGGAGCAGTAGATGTCCGTGCAGTGGCGTAAAGGTCTGGCAATCGTTGAGGGCTGCGCCCTCGTAGCCTTAGGGCTGGTTTTTCTCAACAGTTCGCATTTGCTGGTCAGCGGCGTCGCCGGGTGGGCGCTGATCATCGAACACTGGATTCCCCTGAGTTTCGGCGGCTTGTTTTTTCTGCTGAATTGCCCCTTCTTTGTGCTTTCGTGGCTTACCTTGGGGCGCGCCTTCACCTTTAAGTCATTGGCGGCTATCGCTTTTGTCAGTCTGTTGAGCGATGCGCTGATGGCGTCGATTGCATTACAGGCCACGCCACAATGGTTGGCGGCGTTGATCGCTGGCGGCCTGATTGGCGCGGGGCTGACCTGGATCATGCGTCACGGCGCTTCCCTGGGCGGGGTGAATATTGTCGCGGTCTGGGCGGAGCACCGCTATGACCTGCAGGCGGGGCAGACCCTGTTTGCAGCGGACTGCCTGGTCGCTCTCGTCGGCGCCTGGGTGTTCAATGGCTGGGAGCTGTTGTGGTCCCTGATGGGATTTGTGGTGCTGAGCTGGGTGGTGGGGCGTTATCACAAGCGGGATCAGCTGCGGAGAGTGGAAGCTGAAGAGTGCGAATCGTCTCGTGTCGAGCTGGGAGTTAGATGATTCTTGCAATCTTGATTGTATAAACGATGTTCAAGTATTAGGTCTTAGAGTCTAGATTGGCGATGATGTTTTAGACCGTAAAGATGATAAAAAGCCGCTTTCCCCTTTAATTTTCAGGGCTCTGAGCCTGGGGTGGTGGCGTTGCAGGCGCAGAAAAGCTATTATCGGCGGCCCATTAACCGCAACAACACTAGTATTTTGTCCCTATGAACGCCAACACGGACGTATACTTCCGAGAATCCGATGACAAATCCTTCGCCGAGCGGGTGATCCGCGAGAGTATGGCGGAGTACTTCAACAAGTATGAAGTGGAGTGGACGCCGGAGCGGGTTTCGAAATACTGGGGCGACCACGAAAATTACGATATTTTTTATCGTGAAGAGAAAGTCGGGGTGTTGCGTCTGGCGTTTGACGAAGAAGCCTGCATCGTGCGCGACATGCATGTACTGCCCGCCTACCGCAATCTCGGCGTTGGCAGTCAGGCCATCCAAAGAGCATTCACCGCCGCCTGGGTGCGCGAATTGCCCAGCGTCCGCCTGAAAACCTTCGTCTGTAATCCATCAAAAAACCTGTACCGTCGTCATGGCTTCGCCCTGATCGACAGGAAAGACAATCTGATTTTGATGGAAAAAAAGGTCGACTAAGTGATTAATCCGGCAGGCGCGTACATGCGCCTGTTGCTCACAGACTTCCCTCCGCCTGCTCATCCAGCTCCAATATCAGTGCTTCCATACGCTCCCGATAATCCCCTGGCTCCCGC
The DNA here is from genome assembly GCF_018986435.1 of Hahella sp. HN01. Classification (GTDB taxonomy): domain Bacteria; phylum Pseudomonadota; class Gammaproteobacteria; order Pseudomonadales; family Oleiphilaceae; genus Hahella. The sequence continues at coordinate 60,829 of NZ_JAHMIN010000032.1, forward strand.
CAGAGCCCACGCTGCATCGCTTCCAATAGACGTTCCGCCATTTCCTGCAACGCCTGTGGATTGTATTCGCGCATAAAGGCCTGGTTGGCGGCGTCGAAGGCGAGGGCGTCGCTGACATGGGCGTATTGGTAGTCGTCCACTAGCCCTGTGGTGGCGTCATAGGCGAACAGGTAGTCAACGCTGGCGGCCATTTCGAAAGCGCCTTTGTAAGAGTGTCGCTGCATGGCGGCTATCCATTTGGGATTGGTCACCCGTGAGCGAATGACTCGGTTAAGCTCCTCTTTCAGCGTGCGTATTTTCGGCGCGGCGGGGTTGCTGTGATCGTTGAGATAGACGCTGGGGGCATCGCCCCGCAGCACGCTGACCGCGTTGGTCATGCCGCCCTGGAATTGGTAGTAATCGTCGGAATCCAGGATGTCGTGCTCCCGGTTATCCTGATTTTGCATCACCACTTCCAACTGGCCGAGGCGGTAGCTGAACGCGCCAAAGGCCTCTTCTCCCGTCTCTTTTTGTCCGTAAGCGTAACCGCCCCATTGCACGTAGGCGCGGGCGAGGTCGTTTGGCGTTTCCCAGCAACGCTCGTCGATCAGGCCTTGAAGTCCGGCTCCGTATGCGCCGGGTTTGCTGCCAAAGACGCGGAACCCGGCCTGTCGTCTGGCTTCTTGAGCTGACGCGCCGGCGGCGGTCAGTTGCGCCTCTCGTTCCCGGATATGGCGCTGAATGAGATTGCTGTCGCCGGGCTCCTCCAGCTCCGCCAGTTTTTGCACGGCGGCGTCGAACAGTTTGATGACATTGGGGAACGCGTCGCGAAAGAAACCGGACACCCGTAGCGTCACGTCCACGCGGGGGCGGTTCAGATAGAACGCCGGTATGATTTCGAAATCCACCACGCGATGAGAGCCGGGCGCCCACACCGGTTTAACGCCCATCAGGGCGAAGGCTTGTGCGATATCGTCGCCGCCGGTGCGCATGGTGGCAGTGCCCCAGACCGACAGCCCGATTTGCCTGGGATAATCGCCATGCTCTTGCAGGTGGCGCAGCACCACTTGCTCCGCCGACGCCTGACCCAGCTCCCAGGCGGTTTTGGACGGAATCGCGCGGCTGTCCACGGCATAGAAATTACGTCCAGTAGGGAGCGTATCCAGACGTCCGCGGGTGGGCGCGCCGCTGGGGCCGGGTGGCACGAAGCGTCCCGCCAGCGCGCGCAGACTGTGTTGAATCTCGTTGTCGGCGCTACGCTGCAATGCAGGCTTCAGTACGGTTTGCAGATAGGCGAGCAGGGCTGAGGCGCCGGGCAGGCTGTCCCGCAGCGCGGTTATCGGCGCATCACTCAGAACATATTGCTCAACCAGTTGTTGCGCATAAATCTCCAGACGTTCCCGCGTATGCTGTTCCGTCCGCCAGACTGATTCCAGCAGCACGGCCAGAGGCTGCGGCCGTGCGCCCAGCCAGAGGCGGGTTTGCGGTTGCAGGGGATCGAATGGGTCATCGCCGTTGACGGACATCTGCATATCCGCCGCCAGCGCATGCAACAGGCCTCGATCATCAGGCTGCTCGCCACGAGGCAGTCGCACCAGCGCCGTCAGAGTATCGCGCATCTGTGCAGGTTCTGGCAGTTCCCCCAGGCAATGCAGACCATCGCGGATCTGCGCCTCTTTGATGTCGCAGAGGTAGGTGTCCAGTTCCTGCAGCACGGCGTCGTCGTCCGGTTCCGCGCCTGCTTGCGACAGCTCCGCCAGCACGTTGGCGCTGCGGGCTTTCTGCAGAATTTCACGGCGCAGGTGATTCTCTCGACGTGCATCCAAGCCCATGGCCTGATAATACTCGTCCACCATACGCTCCAGCTCCGCCAGTTCGCCATAGACTTCCGCCCGGGTCATGGGCGGCATCAAATGGTCGATGATCACCGCCTGGGCGCGGCGCTTGGCCTGCGCGCCTTCGCCGGGATCATTGACGATAAAAGGATAGATATGCGGCATGGGGCCAAGGGCGATGTCCGGCCAGCACTGCTCCGACAGGGCCACTCCCTTGCCCGGCAGCCATTCCAGATTGCCGTGTTTGCCCACATGCATGATGGCGTCAACTTCGTAGGCGTGGCGCAGCCAGAAGTAGAAGGCCAGATAGCTGTGAGGCGGGATCAGGTCGGGATCGTGATAGTTAGCAGCGAGATCCATGTTATAGCCCCGCGCAGGCTGAATGCCGACGAAGGTTTCCCCCAGGCGGACGCCGGACAGCATCAACCTGCCGGCGCGACATTTCGGATCTTGCTGCGGCGCGCCCCAGCGCTCCAGTACAGCCTGTCGACAGCTCTCCGGCAGGCGATTGAAGCAGGCTTCGTAATCCGCCAGGGCCATGCTTTGATGGCAAGGCAGCAGCTCAAGGGTATCTGGATTATTGGTGATGGATGACTGCAACAGTTCGATCAGCGCCGCGGAGTTTTCGGGAATATCCGACACTGGGTATCCCGCCATCTGCAGACCGCGCAGCAGGTTTAACGTGGAGCGCGGCGTATCCAGGCCGACGCCGTTGCCGATGCGGCCGTCCCGGGTGGGGTAGTTGGCCAGCACCAAGGCGATACGTTTGTGGGCGTTGGGCTTGGCGCTCAGTCGACTCCAGCGCAGCGCCAGTTCGGCGACGAAGCGGGCGCGCTCTTCCTGTAACGCGTAGCGCACCACATTCAGCTGACAGCGTTCGCTGTAGTGATCGGAGTCTTTGAATCCCACTGCGCGGGTGATGACCCGGCCGTCCAGTTCCGGCAGGGCGATATGCATGGCGATATCCCGGGAACGCAGGCCGCCGCTTTGCTCGCGCCAGTCCGCCTCACTGCTGGAAGCCAGAATCACCTGCAAAATAGGGATGTCGACACTCAGTGGATGGGTATAGTCAGTGGGCGTTGATGAGAGAGATGCGTTGCCGGTGTTTTGCAGCGCGAAAGCGGTGGTGTTGAGAATCACTGTAGCCGCGCTGCGCTGGCACAGCAGGTCCACAGTTTCCAGACAGGCGGCCTCTTTCAGGGAGGCTACCGCCAGCGGCAGCGGGTTCAAACCCTGTTCCTGCAGTACGCGAATCAGTCCGTCGAACATGGCGGTGTTGGCTTCCTGCAGGTGGCTGCGATAGAACAGCAGCAGCGCGGTGGGCTGGTCTGGACGCCAGTCCTTGCGCCAATCTTCGAGAGTGGCGTCGGCGATGTGTTGATGATAGATCAGCGTGCGCGGAATAACCTGCGGCTCAAGCCAAGGCAGGTTCCAATCGAAAAAAGTGGTCGCAAGATAGCGAAACAGCTGTTCACTGTTGCCGCGTCCGCCTTCCCGCAAATAGCGCCAGACGCGATGAGCGCAGGCGGCGTCGACGTTGCCGCCGTTCAGCAGTTGCTGGTCTTCGCTGTCATCGCCAGGAACCAGAATCAATGTGCGTCCGGGACGCCGCGCCCAGTCCTTCAGTTGCTCCAGTCCATAGGGCCAATAAGACGCGCCGCCAAGCAGCGACAGCACCACGACTTTGGCGTGGTCCAGCACCTGGTCCCGATAGAGGTCGAACGCCGCTGGTTTGCTCAGGTGCATCCAGTTGGCGAGCCGCAGGCTGGGATAATCATCCGGCAGCGTCTCCGCCACTTGGGCGAGCAGCGCAAGCGCGCCGTCCGCCGCAGTGAGAATCACCAGATCCGCTGGCGTTTGCTGCAGATCGACGATGCCTTCGCCGTCATTGAAACCGCCCGGTTGCGCCGCCAGCAGATGCATGGACTTAGACTTCCGCCGCGCTCAGGGCGTCACGTAGAGCGGAGGCGTCAATGCCCTGACCGATAAACACCAGACGGGTTTTACGGTCTTCGTCAGCGCCCCACAGGCGGTCGAAATAATGGGCGATGCGGTCGCCCACTGCCTGCACTACCTGACGCATGGGCTTATCGCCGTTGGCGACGAAGCCTTTGACCCGGTAGATCGTATTGGCGCTGATGAGGTCGCGGGTTATCGCCAGGAGCTTGTCGCTGTCCACGGCGCCTAGCGTAATGACGCAGGAGTCAAAATCGTCGTGGGCGTGGCGGTGGTGATGACCGTGGTCATGGTGATGATCATGATGAGTGTGGATGGCTTCGATGCGCTCTTCCGTCGCAGCTTCCAGGCCAATCAGCACTTGCGAATCCACCTCGCCGTTGGCGACGAACAGGGTTTTTACCCGCTCCGGCAGCTTCGCCTGCACCTGTTGCAGCGCCTGCGCGCGGGCGTCTTCGTCGAGACAGTCGCTCTTACTGATAACCACCAGATCGGCTGAACTGAGTTGGTCGTCCAGCAGTTCCCGCAGGCTGGGGTTGTGATCCAGACTGTCGTCCGCCTGGCGCTGTTGCTCCACCCGTTCCGGATCGTGAGCGAAGCGGCCTGCCGCCACAGCCGGGCCGTCCACCACGGTAATAACTGCGTCCACGGTGCAGAACTGCTTGATGTCCGGCCAGTTGAACGCCTGCACCAGCGGCTTGGGCAGCGCCAGACCGGAGGTTTCAATCAGGATATGGTCAATCTGATCGCGGCGCTCCACCAGCTTCTGCATCACGGGCAGAAATTCTTCTTCCACCGTGCAACAAATACAGCCGTTGGCGAGTTCATAAATGCCGGAATCCGTTTGCGTGGCGGCGTTGTCGTCGCAATCCAGAGGACAATTGCGCAGCAGGTCGGCGTCGATATCCAGCTCGCCGAACTCATTGACGATCACTGCGATGCGTTTGCCGTTGGCTTGTTTCAAAAGATTGGACAGCAGGGTGGTCTTACCGCTGCCAAGAAATCCGGTGACGACAGTGGCGGGAATTTTATTCAGTTGCACGTTGGGGCCTCTTGCAGTGTTCCTTAAGATGCGGCGGCGCGTACTCCTGCGCCTCGATTAATGAGTCGCATTCTGCGCCAAATCTCCCGGATTTTCATCCTCTTAGAGTGGGTGAACGCAGATCGCCAGGGGAATAAAAGCGTATGGAGACAAGCCGGATAGCGGGTAGATTTCACGGCGCGCCATTCCCTCGCGCCCAGTGAATGACGACCGGCGTGGCGGGCGCGTATTGACTTTACCGCCGGAGATTTACATCTTTAGCAGACTTAACCTTGCAAGCGTTAAGCGTCGAAAGGACCTGCCTGAAAAGGATGTGATGTGAACGCTACTGCTATTGTCCGTATTCTCTGCACTCCGTTGGCCTGGGTGGCCGGCGTCCTCTATGGCGCGTTGTTGGCGCTAATCTACTACAACCTGCGCGTCGAGTGGGGATGTGATCCTGAAATGTATGGCGGCGGGGATTGTCTGGCGGAAGGTTGGGACGCCTGGCCGGGTCAGGTAAGGTTTGTCTGCGCCGGACTGGTGGGCGCTTGTGCGGTTGTCGCCGCGACCTTTATTGCACCCGCCTGGAAGCGCTGCGCTTCGGCGGCAGCCAGCGTGGCGGGGGGAGGCTTGATGTATCTGTTGCTGGGCATTTACGCGTTAGCCGGCGCTCTGGCGTGCGGCGCGATTGCCGGCGTGATCTACGACGCCTTGTCCCGACGCAATAAGGCGCCTAAGTGAAAGAATATTCCCGTTTGTGGGAGAGCCCCCGCGTGCAGGGCGTAGAGTTGCTTTCCGCCGCGTTTAACCGTTTCTCATTCAGCAAACACTGGCATGACCAGCTTGCCGTGGGCGTTATTCTGCAAGGCGCTGAGGGACTGGATTATCGGGGCGGCAAAGTGGTGATTCCCCGTGGCCAGATCGTCGCCATTAATCCTGCGGAGCCGCATACTGGCTTCGCCGCCAGCGATGGCGGCTGGCGCTATCGCATGTTCTATTTCGAAGAAGCCCTGCTGCGGGAAACGCTGCGTGAGCATCGCAATGGTTTCTCGCCCTTTCTGCGGGGTCCGGTAATTGATGATCCGGTTGTCTTTTCGTTGTTGCTGGAACTGCATCAGGCGTTGGAGACGGAGAGTTTTTCTCTGGCTCAGGATTCATTGCTGACCGCGGCGCTGCATCAGCTTTTCCAGCACCATGGCGATGGCGGCGAACTAGAGACGAGGCGCGTTCAGGATCTGCAAGGTTGTCTGCGGATTCGCGATTACCTGCATGACCACTGGCGTCGCAATGTCGCCCTGGAAGAGTTGGCGGGGCTGACCGGCATGAGCCGCTTCCAGTTGATTCGCGCCTTCAAGCAACGCTTTGCGCTGACCCCTCATCAATTTCTGATATTGCTGAAAACCCGTGAAGCCAAACGGATGTTGGAGGCCGGTATGGAGCCGCTGACGGCGGCTTTGGAATGCGGTTTCTTCGATCAAAGTCATCTGCATCGCAATTTCAAGCGAGTGTATGGCGTGACCCCCGGCAGTTTCGCCAAACGCAATTTCGTACAAGAACCCTTCTCTCCTTCCGTCATAGATTAGCGCCTGTTGTTGGTCGCCTCTGCGAGACTGTAGGCGGCTTTGGAGTCAATGCAGGAAGTAAATCTATGTCGTTAAGTTTTATCGTGGCCTGGCTGGCCGTCATGTTCCCCCTGGTTTTCAGTCCCGGCCCCGCCAATGTGGTGTTCGCCGCATCCGGCGCGCAGTTGGGCGTTAAGCGCTCATTGCCCTTGATGGCGGGAATCGATCTGGTGTTTCTTCTTAAATCATTGCTGGTGGGGTTTGGCCTGGGAGCGGTGATGCAGGAGTATCCGCAAAGCTACGCCATTCTGCGCACCGCGGGCGCCTGTTATCTGTTTTATCTGGGTTACTGCTTTTTCCGCCCTGCGCTGTCTGGAGAGCCGGCCGCCCCCAAAATCCTTGGCTTCAAAGATGGCCTGATCATCCAACTGCTCAACGCCAAAGGGTGGGTGATGGTGGTCCTGATGTTCTCCTTGTTTGGCGCTCAGGGAGAAGAGGCGACGGCGCGGGCGCTATGGCTGGCGGCGATGCTGGCCTGTCTTAATATCTGTACTCATCTTGCCTGGATCGCTGCTGGCGCGGTGCTGGTGAAGCGCCTGACTGGTGGTCTTGGCCAGCATGTTCAGGCGGTTTTGTTCGGCGGCGGCTTGATCGTTGTCGGCGTCTGGTTACTCCTGGGTTGACCTACCCTATCTTGCACCCGGCTTCGGCCGGGCTTTTTTATTTGCTCTCTTTGATTGGGAGTTTTTAATTTCCCACGACGGGTTTTCGTCACTTTCATCGCTTTCATTTCTTTGGCGCGCGATGGGCGTCGTCCTCCATTGCTTCCAGCGCCAACCTTTTCATGCATAGAGTTTTGGAGCAGATAATGGAAGAAGTATATAAAACCCCGGAATCCTCCCTTATTGACGGCCGCAATAGCCGCAAACCCGTTGGTGATTACCGCCTATATAAGTTGCCCGCAGTAGGGCTGGCGACGTTCTTCGGCACTATTCTGGCCGGCGGCATTATCCTTTCTTACAACTTCAAGCAGCTTGGCCGTGAAGATATGGCCCGCAATGCTTTGGTGTTCTCTCTCCTGGCGTTAGTGGTGATCTTTGGATTGGCGTTCTTTGTGCCGGATATTCCTGGCGTCAACGTGGTGTTCACCGTCGTACAGTTGGTGGCGATGATGCAGATCGCCAAGAAGTACCAGGGAGATGATGTTGAACATCATATGGCGAACGGCGGCGCCATGATCTCGAATTGGGCGGCGTTTGGTATTTCGCTGCTGGTGTTGGTTGTCGTGATTGGTTTGTTGTTTGGCGTTGGCATGTTGCTGCCGTATTGATCAAATAAAACTGGTTCGAAATATAAAAGAACGCCCGGGATTAGCCGGGCGTTTTTGTTTTAAAGACTGGCGGGCTGCAGTGTGAACTGGCGTCTGCGATGCAGGGCGGCGAACGCCAGCATCAGACCTGCCAGTCCCAGCAGCAGCCACTCTTCAGGCTCAGGAACCGGAGATGCGCTGAACATGTCCATCGGGGCGCTGAAAGCTTCTTGTCCGGTCTCTACCTCTCGATCAAAACGATCCGCCTTTTGCTCCGCTTCCTCCAGCGCTTTTTTCTGACGCTCTTCCACCAGTACGATCATGGACGAGTAGTCCGTCACCATATGTTCGGCTTTGGCGATCGCGTGCAATTGATCCAGCACCTGGACATCGGAGGTGTCGCGGGTCTGCGCCAGATATTCCAGCCAGCGGCGCGCGGCGATAGCTGAGAAGAAGTCCTCCCCGCTTTGCGCGCTGTTATTCTCCGCCTCGGCGCTGGTGTTTTCATCCATGTACCAAAGGTAGTGAGGGGTGATGGCGAACAAGCCGTCTTCTGCTCGCCCTTGTCGGAACTGGTGGGCGATGATCGCCTCCTCTAGCGACTGGGTGACGCCGCCATGGCTCTGCTTGAGCAAGTCCAGTGTCTGGTCGTGGTAGGCGTAAGCCAGAGCGCCGCCCAGGTGAACCAGCCATACCGGCGGCATCTGGGTGGCTTTGAATGAGACCTGGGACTCCTGTTCATAGCTGCCGGCGTCGGTCAGCAGCATCACCGCCTCATAATCCTGCTTTGCGTTTCTGCGCCAGTCGGCTAACTGGTTCATGGGCAGACTGTCGCCATAAAACTCTTCGGCTGCCGGCAGGGTTTTGATGGGCTGGCAGCGCGTATGGCACAGAAAAATTTCGTGGGCGATATCGAGCTGTTGTAGTTGCTTCAACGCTGCCGCTACATTTTCCGTCTGCTCGCCCATGCTGTAGGAGCCGTCGATAAGAATGGCGTAAGGCGTTTTTGATGCTTGGATATCCCATTGCGCATCAGCGCCGGTGCGGGGAACGGCGCGAACGCGCTGGCCAGCGACGACGGCGTCATGCTGCTTGCGCGGGACGACCGCTGACACCGGTGCAGTAGTGGGGAGCCATGCATCCTCTTCAGTGCGAATTGGCTGGCCGTTCAGGGTGCGTTGAGTTTGATCGCTCCAATAGGCGTTGCGCTTTTCCAACAGCTGAGGCAATGGCCAGGCGCCTTGGTCGTCCATGGTTGTTTTGTATTCCACCGTTAAATACATGGGTTTGACCTCGTAGTCCGTACCCAGTCGCAGGCCCATGGAGCGATTGTATTTGGCGCTACGAGGCGGAACGGGAAAGGCGCGCAAACGATATTGACGGGGGCCGACCTGTTCCAGCAAAGAGGGGTCGATGCGTCGGCTCACTTCGTCGTTGTAAACCTGTTGCGCTGCGCCGCGAGGCGCCACAGCGTAGACAAACTTGTCCAGATCCGTCGCATCGTCGCTCAGCCATAGGCCCGTTAGCGCGGCTTCTTCCGGAAGACTGAAATGGAACGTGACCTCATGATTGTTGTAGGTCTGGTTCTCCAGGGTTTGCACTATGCGAATGCGCGCGCTGTCGTCTTGCGGCTCAATCGTGATCGCCATGTTGGTGACTAATACATGCCGGTTTAGCACATCCACCAGTCCGGCAGCGGGGCTGCCTTGGTCGAAGGTGGCTTTGAGGGCGTTTAGAATCGCCTCCGGTTCTCCTTTTTCGATGGGCTGATCAAAGAACTTCTGATAATAACGGGCGGCGCGCTCTTTATCCTCGTGGAAGTAGGCTCCATCGTAAAGAAAGGGCGTCGCCAAAAAGTCGAAGACGGCTTGTGATACTTTCGCCAAAGCATGGTCCGCATTGTCAAAAGCGCCCAGGTAAGCGTTATACACGGCGCTGTTTCTTTCGGTAGTGGATAGATAACGATAGGGCGCCAGATAGGCGTTGATCAGCCCTTTGCGCAAGGCGTCGTGTTCTTCTCGCGGAATACTGGGGATCGTTTCGCCAGGTCTGAATTGCTGGTCCAGGAACGCCATGCGTTCAAAGGTATCTTGCTGCGGCTGCTGGTTCAGGACGGCGAACAGGATGGCGTTTACCCCCAGTATTCCCGCTGCAATGGCGCTGGCTTTGGCGCGTCCAAGACTGGCGTCCGCAATGCGCCATTCACGCAGAAACTCCCGGATGTAAAGGAAAATCAGCACAAAGGGGAGCGCCAGAAAGACCACGCAAGTCGACAGGCCACATATCAGCGCTACCAGGAAGAGTAGATAGTTAAAAATATCACCCAGGTGGCTTAGTTTGATCTCTCCCAATAATTCGAAGAAGCCTGCGGTGGCGGGAATAAAGAACGGCGCGAGCAGCAGTGCGCAATACAGGCCAGTCAACAGCATGGTCATGGCGAGACTGAGTCGCAGCCACATGGGGAAACGAGTGTGGAGGCCGCCCCACAGACAGGCGAGATAGGCGAATAGGGCGACCAGTATATTGATCAGCACGTGCGTGACGCCCGGATTGAGCTCGCGCAGCAGGAACATTGTGCTCAGCATGATAAAGATGATGGGCATTTCCACGCCGTAAAACAGTTTGACCAGCGCGGTGGGATTTTTCCGGAAACGCGTGAAACCCAGACCGATACAGAGCGCCGGTATCGCCACCAACAGGGTGGCGAACAATGCGGTGAACCCGCTGTGCAGCCCGATGACGGCGCCGGTGATCGCGGGCATGGTGAAGTGGGGAATGATCAGGACGCCCGCAAGCACGGCGTAGGTCAGGTTCCAGAACCAGAACAGGAGGTAGCAGCAGACCGCTATCCACACAGGTAACTTCTTATTTTCCATTGTCGCTCCGTTCAGCGCCGGAAGTCTCAGCTCCGGTCAGGATGTGTTGAACATGTTGGCGCAGTAAAGCTGTCGCCTGCGCCGCAAGGTCGGGGGTAATCATGCTGTTCCAGGCGATGGAGACCATCACCCAGGATTGTTCCGGTTCACGCCAGGCGGAAAAAACGCGGGAGGAATAATCCGCGGTTTGCCTGTCGGCGGACTGGAACCAATAAAATGCGGAGCGGGCGCCTTGGTCGAGGCGCAGATATTTAATCTCGCTTTGGTCCGGCAGCACCCAGGTTTTCTCATCATCAATGCTGACGCCCTGGGATCGATAGCAATTACGGGGATCGTGCTGGGCTTTCCAGTAGCGGCTGTGCACCAGAATCAAACTGCCCTGCATGTCCCGCCAGGAAAACAGGTATTTGCGGGCAGTGGCGGCGTTGCGATCAAAAAAGCCGGCTTCTATGTCGGATAAGGGAGCCGCCTGCGCGGCGAACTGTGGCGGCGCCGGCAGGTCGACCGATGCGTCCGCCAGCGTCTGTTTCGGGTGCGGTGTATAGCCGAACAGCGCCAGAACCAGGAGAGCGGCAATGGCGAGTTCCCCGTTACGACGCCAAACCGATGGCTCCGTCGAGGCTGATCCAGAGAAACGGGAGAAAGATGATGGCGCATTGTTCTGGTCCGCCTGAGGACGCGATGGCGCCAAGGTCAGGGCGAGCCAGGCCAAGGCGCAGGACAGCACAAATCCCAACGCGCCGAGGGCTGTATGAATGTGATCCGCAACCTGCGGCGCATCCAGCGCCAGATCTGTATACACCAGGGCGGTAATGCGCAGCGCGTTGAAGAATATCAGTGCGCTGAGAAACAGCATCAGGACGGCAAGCCAGCGCCAGGACAGCGCCTTGCGCTCCAACCAGGTGAGCAGCAGGAAAAAGATCATACCCGCCCAGATTCCTTTCAAGCCGCTGCAGGCCAGATCCACCACCGCCGCTTTGTTTTCAATCAGGATGATGGACTCATTGGACATGGGAGGAACGCCCAACGCAGAGAGTAAGTCGCCAGCCAGATCGGCGCACAGCAGGCGCAGAGGAAAGCCAAGATAAATATCCAGATAACCTTCAAAGGGAAGTGCGAATATCAACAGTGCGCAGGGGATCAACGCGCTGCGCCAGAGACTGGGCGCGACATACAGGCCCAGCAGGCCGTAACTGGCGGTTGTCATTAGCGTGGCGGAGAAGATATGAATGCCGGTGACGTACTCGTTGAGTAGATAAGCAAAACAGCTGGTCGTCAGCAGGGCGAAGGGAAGCATGCGCCATTGAAACGCCAGCCCATGGCCAGAAGATGTTTTTCTCCTGTAAGCATGGATCGCTACGCCGACCAGTAAAAGACAGGCGAGGACATGGAACTCGTTTTCCGGCGTCAGCATCTGGTTTCCTATCCAGGCTAGGACAGGGCTGAACAGCCATAGGAAAAGGGTGGCGATAATCACGCGAACGCCAATACGATAAAGCGGCGGACTAAACAGGGATGTTCCGGACAATGCGTTTGGCGGCATGCGTATCTGAAGGTCAGGATAGAGATATCAGTGAGGCATTATCTCTACTTAATCGGGCGAAAACCTAGCGGAAAAATGACGAATTATGGCGACGCCTGGCCTCAGAACCAGTTTGTGTTTTGAAAGTAGGCGCCGAACTGATCGAACAGGCCGACGATGATGGCGTAGCGGGCGCCTTTGCCGGCGAAAGTGAGGAAAACAAAGATGGGCAGACGTATACGCATGAGGCCGGCGATGAAGGTCAGTGCGTCGCCGAACAGAGGCGCCCAGGCCATGAGCAGGGACCACACGCCATAACGTTGAAACCAGCCCTGCGCGGGCCCCAGGTTTTTCTCCTTGAAGGGAAACCAGCGCCGGTCCTTGAAGTGCAGAAGATAACGCCCCAACGCCCAATTAACGACGGAGCCAAGAGTATTGCCGACCGTGGCGAACACCCACAACAACGCCGGATCGTAGCCAGCGGTGAGCAGGCCGGCGAGCATGATTTCGGAATAGGCGGGCACCAGCGTCGCCGCCAGAAAGGCGATGAAAAACAGGCTGAAGTAAGCTTCCACTGCGAGCGCCTATTGGGAGTACACGCTGACTTCGATCAGGTTAAGGTCCGGATCGTTGAAATAGACGGAAGTAATCGCACCCATGGCGCCGCTTTTGGTGACGGGGCCTTCCACGATATCGACCTGTTCCGCCTGCAGATGGGCGATGACGTCTTCCAGTTTCCACTGGGTGATTAAACACAAGTCTCCAGAGCCGACGCCCGCGCGATTACGGGTTTCCTGTCCCAGGGTCTGCAGATTGATTTTCTGCATGCCGAATTTCAATGCGCGGCGTCCCGCGGCGAAGGTGACAGGCTCCATATGCAGGACGCGCTGATAAAACGCAACAGAACGCTCGATATCCGCAACGGTGAGGACAATATGGTCGATATGGCTGATCATCCGAAAAATATCCCGTTTTAAGAATTTTCAGAATCTATATGCTGGATTTGTGAAATCGGTGAGTCAATCTTTTGAGGACAAAAGAATTCTGGCTCTTACCAATTTTGTGGAAGGGAGTATAATCGATCTCCTAATCGTCGTTCGGACCGGGAAGGGCCGACGGCAAAGTTGCGCGGGAAAGGCCTCTGCGCCTCCCGCAGTGAAATCAGGAATAAGGCTAAGGAAGCACGCGCGACCAAAGCCGCAAGTTAAACATGGAAAGGGAGAGATCATGCAGTCAGGAGAAAGAACTACCGGCATGGTGAAATGGTTTAATAACGCAAAGGGATACGGTTTCATTGAAAGCGCCGAAGGCGATGTGTTTGTACATTACAGCGCCATCAGAAAAGACGGCTATAAAACGCTGCGCGCAGGCAGTCATGTGGAGTACGAAGTGCAGCATTCATCCAAGGGCCTCTTCGCGCAGGAGGTTAGCAGCTCGGAGTAAGTTAGCGGACTAACTTCTATATTTGCCCGGATAAAGAAAGGGGGAGCCAGATGCTCCCCCTTGTCGTTTCTGGCTTTCACTGATTAACCCGCCTGAGTGCGTTATTTAAGTGAAAGCAAGAATGCGCGCATGGTTATTTGCGGAAGCATCTCCGCATGCCCAGTCCCAATAGTCCTGTCATGAACAACGCCAGCACGGAAGATTCGCTGACAGGCGTCGGCGGCTCAATACGCAGGCTGGTGGTGATATTGAAGTTGGACTGAGTGGTGTGACGCTCGGCGAAAAAGATATCGAGATCGTAAACGGTGTCTTCCGCCAAGCCCAGCCCCAGTAAATCAGAGCCGCTGAAATGGCCATTGGTCGGGCCGTGTACGCCGCCCAGATCCATCACCAGTTTGCCGTCGATAAACACCCACAGGTCGTCATCACCGGTGAAGTCAAACATATCCATCTCTTTGAAGGAGGTTTTGCCTTCCAGGTGCATGGCGAAGTGATAGTTGTGGCTGCGTCCTTCATTGCCGGACAACTCGCCATCGATAGGGAAGAATGTGGAATCGCTGTACGAGTACATGCCGCTTCCGTTGTCCGCCAGATTCAATTCCACGGATTTGGAACCATGGGAATCGCTCCACCAATTATCGAAGCTGGCTGCGCTTTGCACGCCGCCGTAGCCGCCCGTACCAATGTAATCAGGTAGTCCGTCTGAGCCCAACGTGGAAGCCAGCATACCTCGTGAAAGGCCGCTGATGGCGTCTTCGAAGTCGGCTTCAGAGGCGACGTGATCGTAAATGGTTCCGGTCAGCAGGTAGGCTTGTGCGGCTCCGCTTAGAGAAAGCGCCAGAGTGGCTGCGATAAGGGTTGGATACTTACTCGGCTTCATGCCTTTATCTCCTTTCTGTCATTTATCAACATCAATGTTGCTGACTTCCGTCAACGAAGCGGAGTACAGCACAAACTAGGCCGAAAAGCCTAAATGGGTGTAAATCCAACGGTCTGTTACATATAGGAGAAAGGCGAAAGGAGACGAGTTGTAAAATATCTCGACTCTCTTCGCCGCAAGATTAGCTAATTCTGTAAATGCCTGGAGAATAACGCTTTTTAGTCTCGGTTCGGCGCGCCGAGAGGGAAGTTTTTGCGATAGGGGCGCGCTTCCTCCACGGCTCTGGCGAAGGAAGGACGCGTCAGCAGACGCTGCCTGTATGCAATCAAACTGGTGTTTTCGGGCGGAATTGCATATGACCAATCAGCGTAAAAGAGAGCGGGCGCAGCGGCGCAATCCGCCAGGGTGAACGAATTCCCGGTCGCCCACTCACAACCCGCCAGGGCGGTATTCAGCCACGCGTAAGCTTTGTCCAGCTTTTGCTTCGCCTCCGCAACGCCTTGCAGGTCGTGAGCGCCTTCTTCCCGCATATGGTCATATACCAGCTTCTGCATCGGCGTCATGACATAGTTATCAAAAAAGCGATCCATCATGCGCACGGGCAGGGCGGCTTTGGGATCTTTGGGTATCAATGGCGCAGGCCCTGGGTAATACAGATCCAGATGCTCAATGATCACACTCGACTCCACCACAGTTTTCCCCTGATCCACTAACACTGGGAACTGCTTCATCGTCCACAGAGCTTCAAGCCGACGCCACGCCTCCACATCGTCGTGAGCGACCAGACAGAACTCAAACGGCGTCTGGTTTTCATAAAGCGCGGTCAACACTTTCTGGCAGTAGGAAGAAAAAGGATGCGCGTAAAACTGGAGTGACATAATCGATTCCCTGGTAATAAACGTGTGGCTCAAACCGCCGTAAAAAGTCGGCGAAGTATAAATCCTTGTCGTTTGAGCTTAGCTGGAATCGACAGTGTGCCTTAGAATGGGTGTGAAATTGCGTACGCTTATACTTCAACCTATGGAGGAACCAAGGCTCTGCCCTGATAGGATTAACAGGGCCCGCATTGGAGAAGGAATAATGAGTAAATACATACGAATACTTTTTCTATTCACGTCCATAGGCAACGTTGGAGCCTGTCAGGCTAATGGGCATCGTGCGGATCTCTCCATTGAGCGGTTCCAGTTTTCCAATAAATTGGAGGCATGTCTTGAACTTAAGCCGGCGAAGGTTCAAGAAGACGACGACCGCATTACACTGCTTGCGGATGTCGCGCTGCATGACAGCATTGCCTCCTGTACCTGTATGAGTGCGCTTATTAACTATCAGGTGGTAGATGAGTTTGAGGTGGA
Organism: Hahella sp. HN01; assembly: GCF_018986435.1. Lineage (GTDB taxonomy): Bacteria > Pseudomonadota > Gammaproteobacteria > Pseudomonadales > Oleiphilaceae > Hahella. The sequence continues at coordinate 76,567 of NZ_JAHMIN010000032.1, forward strand.
TGGCGTCAAGATTGAGAATGAACTGTTACGGGCATTTAAAAACACAGCGCTAATCCAGGAAAAACATTTAAGCTTCATTATCTCAACTGAACCTGATTATGAGTTTAAAGGGCATGTCTCAGTTCGAGTCAGTTGTCGACCTGCACTGTAATTTGCACCCGGAGCGCCAAATTCTGGCGAGTTACCCCTTCACAATCAAACAAGCCCCACTCCCCACAAGTACCGCGCCTGCGGTGGTTTTGGTCGCGCTCGCCATGGGGCTGTTAATAAATCTCGCGGTTATCTTTTGCGCCAGGCGGGCGTAGAGGAGCTTTACGCCGCCGACGGTCATGACGGTGATCGCTATGATGGCGGTTATGTCCGGCGCAGTCAGTGATGACATGTCCACGAAGACAGGGAACAGGCTTGAGTAAAACAATATGGCTTTGACATCTCCCAGCGTCAGCAACAAACCTGCGCTGAAACTGGTCGTCAGGCGAGATTTTGAAGACGCTGTAAACCTAAAGTCGAGGGCCGATCGCGAGCGGATCAGGCTGAGTCCAAACCAGATCAAATAGGCGCCCGCCAGGTAGCGGATGACCAGAAAAAGCCCTCCCAGGGTGTCCGCCAGGGCCGTCATGCCCAGAATCGCCAGACAGACGAATATCAAATCGCCACACACCACGCCTGCCGCCACCGCGGCGCCATGAGCAAAGCCGGACACGGATGAACGAGCGACCACCAGCGCCACGCTGGAGCTGGGAATCGCCGCCAGGGCGAGCATGATCAGGCTCAGACTGAGTGCGTTGAGCGCGTCCACAAGGTTTAATCTTCTCTGCTTGCAACGGAAAATGATTTAAGGAAAAGAATAGCCGAATCCTCCCTTGACCTGTCTATAACTTCATACCTCAAAGTAGCTTTCGTCGGCTGCGCAGCTGTACGTTTTTCACTGAACTATCGGGAGAGGAATCATGAGCGATACTGTGATGAATAAAGCGCAATGGGTGGAAGTTCTGCGGGCGGCGGGTTTGGATGAGGATGCAATGCGGCGCTGGCATCGGGAGTTCGAAGCCCGTTATCCGCAGGCGCATCAAAGCCTGTTGGAATGGTTGGGGATTTCCGCGGAGGAAATAAACCGCATCCGGGCCCTGTAGGATACTGACTATTAATCCGGCATCGATATAGGCATTCTATGCCGCATATTTGATGCTTGGGTGGTTAAAGTATTTTTTCACCCTCGAAGGCTTCTTTTGCAACATACACATATGGGATCGAACTTTCTTTTTGAGATCCCCTTTCTTTCG
>NZ_JAHMIN010000033.1 GCF_018986435.1 Hahella sp. HN01
GGCGTTGGCGTTGGCGTTGGCGTTGGCGTTGGCGTTGGCGTTGGCGTTGATTCCAGTGAGCTATCCCAGCCCGTTTGTTCTATCAATACTTCCAGTAGATGATCAAAGTCGAAGGGTTTGCCGACATGCTCGTTCATCCCCACGGAGAGGGCCGCCTCACGATCTGAGGACATGGCATTGGCGGTCATGGCGATAATCGGCAACGCATTCATTTTCAGTTTGCCGCGAATCTCACGGGTGGCGGTATAGCCATCCATGCCCGGCATCTGGATATCCATCAGCACCGCATCAAACATCGACTCCGCGCTCTGTATCGCCGCCACCGCTTCCAGACCGTCCCCGGCAATGCTTACATTCGCCCCTTCGCTCTGCAGCAGCTCCATGGCCACTTGCTGATTGGTCGGGTTGTCCTCAACCAGCAAGATGGTCATCCCATGCAGGCGTTTACCCGCGGCTGCACCGTTGACGCGATTGCGGGAGCGATCCAACTTCAGGGTATCCGAGGCGGCGTCAAGAATCATGGAGGCGGTCACGGGTTTGGTGAGATAACCGTCAATCGTGTTCGGCGAAGACAGGCGACGACGCTCCATCTCATCACGGGCCTGAGCGCTCACCATCATGATCAGCGGCGCCTGGCCCGCCGGATATTGCGCCTTGATCAGCTCTGCGGCCCGCCAGCCATCCATGCCGGGCATCATCCAGTCCATCAGCACCAGGTTGTAAGGCGTGGCGAAATCCGCCGCCTCCATTAACTTGTCGACGCCCTCCTCGCCGCTGACTGCGATCTCCACCGTCCAGCCAAACGATTCAATCACGCCTCTGAGCACTTCTCTGGCGCTGGCGTTATCATCCACCACCAACACACGCAGCCGTTTAGGCAGACTGCAGGCTTTTTTCGCCGCATTCCATGGCTGCGCCCGGAGACAAGAGATAGAAAAGCGGAACAGGCTGCCCTCGCCTTCCTTGCTTTCCGCTGTAATTTCCCCCCCCATCAAACGCACCAGACGCCGACAGATAGCCAATCCCAGACCCGCGCCGCCGAAGCGCCGGGCGGTTGACGCCTCCGCCTGCGTGAAGCCTTCGAAGATGCGCTGCAACTGCTCTGGAGAGATGCCGATACCGGTGTCGCGCACAGCGAATGACAAAACCAGATTATCGTCTTGCGCAGACTCCAGTCTGACGGCAATCTCCACTTCGCCCTGCTCCGTGAACTTCACGGCATTGCCCGCCAGGTTAATCAGAATCTGCTGTAAACGCAGGCCATCCAGCTCCAGCCAGTCAGGAATTTTCGGATCAACGTCGAACAGCACCTCCAGCGGTTTATCGCCGATATTGGCAGTGATAATGACCGCCACATCCTGCAGCAGCTTATCCAGACTGCAGGGTTCCAAATCCAGGGTCAGTTTGCCGGCTTCGATTTTAGAGAAGTCCAGAATGTCGTTAAGAATGCCCAGCAAAGCCCGGGCGGAAGACTCCGCCTTCTGCACATAGTCTCGCTGACGCTCTTCCAGATCGGTGCGCTTGAGTAAGTTGACCATCCCCAGAATCGCGTTCATGGGGGTACGGATTTCGTGGCTCATATTGGCCAGAAATTCCGATTTCGCATTGCTGGCTTTATCCGCCATGGCCTTGGCTTCACGCAGACGCTGTTCGTACTCACGCTGTTCCGTGATATCTCGGTTGACGCCAAGCACCAATATCGGTTTACCCAGATCATTGAATTCCACCACCGCGGCGGCCTGCACATAGCGCACTTCTCCACTGGGGCGCACGATACGATAAATGGGGTCATATACACCCTCGCCCGCCAGCGCCGCCTCCAGCTTCGCCACCGTGGTCGCTTCGTCCTCCGGATGCAGCGCATTGCGCCAGTGGCGATGGCTAAGACCGCCTTTATTCAATTCATAGGGAGCTTGGTAGATCTCGAACATCTGCCGGTTCCAGGTGAGTGTGTCGCTCTCCAGGTCCCAGGTCCAGATTCCCAGCTCAGCCACTTCCGCCGCTTTCAGCAGCTGATCGCGCATGGAAGTCAGATTACGTCTGTCCTGCACCTGCCGGGAGATATCCGTGGCGACGCCAAGGTAGCCGCTGGTCCGGTTATTTTCATCGCGCAGCTCGGTCACAGAGAGTTGCACAGGAAAACGGGAACCGTCTTTACGCACATAAGTCCATTCGTGTTCATTGGGCAGGCCGCGCTTGGTCTTGGCGATGAATACCTCAAAGCCCGGCGCCAGTTTCTCATCCAGTTCTTCGGAAAACTCCCGCGCCCGCGCCGCCACTTCCTCCCGCAAATGGAAAACCGCAGGCGTTCTTTTGCCCACCATTTCCTTCGTGCTGTATCCCAGCATGCGCTCCGCAGCGGGATTAAAAAGCGTGATCACGCCCTCCAGGTCCGTGGCGATAATCGCATTGCCGGCATTGTTGAGAATCGCCTGTTGCAGCGCCAGATAGCGCTGTATTTCCGCCGTCCGCGCCTCGACCTGACGTTCCAGAGACGCATTCAATTCGCGAATTTGATTCTCTATGGAGATCTGGCGGCTGATATCGCGAATCGTCTTGGCGGCGCCGACAATCTCTCCATCCGCGTTTCTGATCGGCGATACGGACACCGACACTTCCACCATCCGGCCATTCTTGCATTTACGCTGAGTATTGAAGGGTTTCACAGGTTCACCCTCTCCAATCATGCGCAAGATATTTTCTTCTTCCGCCACTCTCTCCGACGGCACAGTGAGCTTTTGTACGAAACGCCCAATCGCCTCATCGCGACGAAAGCCGAACATCAATTCGGCGCCCCGATTCCAATCCGTAATGACGCCGTCCAGATCCATCCCCAAAACCGCATCCTGGGCGCTCTCCACAATCGCCGCCAATCGCGCCTGCCCGGCGCTGACCAGTTGCCGCTGCCGCATGTTCAGCCAATAGAGGTACAAGAAGCCGCCGACCACCGCCATACCGCCAAGCAAAGCCAGCATGATATTCGAAACGATACGCCCAACTCGTTTCTCAGCCATCTCCTGAGGGTAGGTAATGTAGAGCTTTAGAAAGCGGTCCGGCTGCCCCTCCTGCAAAGGCAGATCCCGACTCGTTACCAGTAATCGGCCCTCCTCTTCTCCTTCAAATAAAGACATGGCGCCGAACAAGTCAGCATCGACCTGCTCCTGTGTAAATTCATCCTCCCAGACATGTCGCCTGCCCAGGTCGAACCCGAACGTTTTGTTATCATCAGGATGAATCAAAAAGTCGCCGGCCTGATTAGTGAGGTAAATGTTATATCCCGGCGGCGTCTGCTCCGTAATGTCGGCAAACATGAACTCCGTGCTCATATTGATCACCAGAACGCCGAACACAGAGCCGGCGGAGTTAATAACCGGAGTCGCCACCCTGATTGTCGGCACATGCGGCCATTGCACCATCCCGTATTCACGATTCAGGTTCAGGTCTGACACATACAAAGAGCCGGGCGGAATCAAAATCGCCTCTTGGAAGTAGCCTTGTTGCGCTTTCGGCTGCAGCTCGTCATCCGAGACAATCTCTGGAAGCTCACCGATGCGGTCGACCCTGACGATCTCCCTGCCGCCGTCCGCAACGCCAATTAAACGCACCTGAGTGACCTCGGGATGAGTCACCACATAGCCGGAGAAAATCGTATTCAAGCGCCGCCGCCACAGCGCCAGGGAACTATCTTCCCTGACATCGTAGCCATCGTTTTCCGAAGCGCGCACGATGCCTTGAATGGGAGGAGTGAAGAGGAGAAAGCGCACATCGTGGGAAAGCCCTTCCAGTCGCTGGGTGAACTTCTCCGAACGGAAAGCAATCTGCGCCTGCATCAGTGAGTCCGTTTCCGCATAAAGCCGGCGACGCTCAACGCCGATACTGATGTAAATTACAAGCAGACAGACGCCGACAACGACTATCAGCGCAGATAGGATTCGCCATTGAGCTGAGGAGGATTTCCCTGACATCCAAGCTCCCGTCGCCTGTTCGGCGGGCCCGAACAAGCGCCGCCGCCAATGGCCAGCCGCCTCCTCGCGCCAGAATGAGAAGCCGCCCCGCCAGGATTTATGACGACGCCGCTTTTTATCTATAAGAGATTAGCTGAAAAATCAGGACTACGCGGGTTCGTGTTTAGTCGCTTTGTTACGGCGTCACGGCTCTCCTGCATTAAAGCCACGAAAAGTGAGCTTTTTAGTACGCTTTTTTTGTTGGGAGTATCGACTTCATGACTATAAGCGCGCCAATATATAAAGCAGTGGCGCTATAGAGCGCAATGGTATAGCCATGCATGAAGCATATTTCTACAGTAAAGTTATTTATCCCCCACTGCGCCCCGAACCATCCAAGCATTACTAACGAAAAGGCAATCGCCAGGATTGTACGTCGCTCCCATAATGACGATATTGAGGCCAAATAGTATTTCTTCCTCCTACTCCAACTGAAAGTCGTAATAGCGTAAAAGAAGTATACGAATATGCTTGCCACCAACGGCGCAGATAATATGTCCAGTATTCCAAACGGGATATTGTACTTAGTCATCCAATACACTAGCGTGATGGAAGCTAAAACCCAAATGACAATTTTTAAAAATGTACGAGGCATTTTTCTCCCTGCATTTATTACTCTAATATAATGACCCTCCACGCCTATAAATAACGGAAATTCTTGGCGCGCACATACACCGAATACAATATCCCGGTCGATTAGCGCAAAGACGATAGATCAAAGGAAAGCTCTATGAAAGTAATATCAAAAGAAAACGCCGAGCATTACATCTGGGGAGAACGCTGCGACGGCTGGCATCTGGTTAAAAGTCCAACCTTAAGCGTCATCCAGGAACGAGTTCCCAGCGGCTGCTCGGAAGTGCGCCACCTGCATCAAAAGTCGGAACAGTTCTTCTTCATCCTGTCCGGCGTTGCGACGCTGGAGGTCAGCGGAGAAACCTATACCCTGCATCCTCACCAGGGCAAGCATGTCCCCGCCGGCGCGCCTCATCAACTAAGGAACGAGTCAACAGAGGACTTAATTTTCACGGTAACCTCAACCCCGCCCAGCCATGGGGATCGGATTGAGCAGAATAAATAGAGGGAACGGTCAGCAAGGCAAGGGATATTTCACCTGCCTCTGTGCGAGCCTTCAACATAATTATAGAGATACTGCGCATCTGTCTCCTCAGATTATCGCAAACGTTCCATAGAAATACGCCACCCCAGTTTTAGCGCATCAAATAGATCAAACTTAGATCGCCGGCATTGAATTAATATTCCAACGGAGAACATGAAATGAGCTGGTATGCAGTCAAGAGCCTTTACCATTTTGGAATCAAGGAGTCAGGCAAAAATATTTACGAAGAACGCATCGTATGTTTTAAAGCGAAGAATTTCGATTCCGCTCACGCAAAAGCCTTAAAGGAAGCTGAGAAATACGCAAAGGACTGCAACTTCGAGTTACACCCGGAGCAAAATGCTTATAAACAAGACGGAAAAAAACTGAGAAACGGGTATGAAATATGGTCTGTATTATATGAGTCAGACCTGGACCTGGAGGCTTTCTATAATGAGCACTATCTCAAGTATGACTACAATCCCGATTCCTAAAGCGCTTCACACAAGAGTTTAAAGGGCCGCATACAAAGTATTGCTCACGCCCCAACCATAAGTGCGCCCCTGTCGTCAGGCTTATTAAGCCCTCCTCACTCCGGCTTCCGATAAGCCATGACCTGACAATATTTCCGATAGGCCAGGTCGCGACACTCTTCCTCTGGGGTCAGCATATCCGGTTGAATGCCGGTGAGTTCCATCAGACGGCGCTCCAGTTCAGATTGCGCCTCAATGTCGCCCTCATGGGAGATATGTCTGACGGTAATGCCTTCACGTTGCAGAGCATAGGCGATCAGCAGGCTACGGTGGCAGCTGGCGGGGTCTTTCTCGGCGCACATCAGGGCGATGCGAAAGCCTTTATCCATTCCGTCTTTCAGTCTTTCCACCCCACTCTGAAACAAATCGGATTGAATCAGGCGGTCAAACTGCACCTGTCGGCTTTCGTCGTAGTGGGCCGGGTCTTTGGAACGCGGTCCCAATTCCTCGCCAAGATAGACGTAACGTAATCCATGCTCCTTGAGGTGCTGGATCAAGGTTTCCCGATGGTAGTCGTGAAAGGCGCGACTATATGGCACAGAACGAACATCAGCGACCACGTCGATACGATGGTTCTGCAACTGGCTGATAAAGACGGCTACCGGTTTGGTGGCGTAACCAATGCTGTAAAGAGAAGGCGTTGAGGCGCTCATTCCGATGTGACTTTCGTCGGCTCCAAAGTCAACCAGCGTTCATCTATCCGAGTGGAGAAGCCCGCTGCGCGCGGATGTCCGCCGCCGCCGAACTTTATCGCCACGTCCGCTACATTGACGCCATCTTCCGTGGATCGTAGCGACCAGCCGCGTTTACCGCCTTTATCACTATACCCTGCCGCGAAGGGATGCCCTTGCGCCAGCACATTGAGCAACTCACTGGTCACCGCTAGTGGACAGTTAACAATAGGCACCGCATAGCCGGCGATTTCCCCCATCACCGCTCGTGCCTTGTAATACTCGATCATCTGTTCACGAAACCGGTTAATGGCGCGTCCCTCGTCCGCCAGACGCGACAAGGCCGCCCCTGACTGCGCCAGCTCATCCCATACCTCAAAGTCCTTGGGATAAGACATCAGCGCCGCATTGACGTCACGGCTGTCAGCGATGCGCCACTGCCAAAGGTCGCGGTCCTGAATCATCGCCAGCAAAGCTGGAGGCGGGTCTTCGTGAAAATACTCCCAGGCGATTACCGCGCCAGAGCGGCTCATATCAAAAGTCAGACTCAAATTCGGGCATTCCTGATCCAACCCGGCGACCTCTTCCGCCGCGCTGATATGGTGATCCAGCACGATAACGGCGTCAGCGCTGGCGCACAGTTGCTTCAACGCCTCTCGCTTGTAACAGAAGTCCAGCAGGTAAACGCGCTTGCCCGCGCAGTCCGGCGGCGGTTCGCCGTGGGTCGCTGCGTAGTAGTCCGCATCCTGTTTATCCAACATTGTCAGACGTCGGTACGCCGCATAAGCCGCGCCGAAGCCATCGAGGCAATTGCCATGATAAATTACGAGAGTCTGAGTCACCGATCACTCACCTTAACAGTCCTTATAACTGCATATATACGATAAGTTCAGAGGACGGCTCAACGCCACTTTCCGGTAAGCCAAAATGAAAAAGCCCGACTCTCCTTCAGGAAAGCCGGGCTTTCGTAGAGCAGAAACAGCCTATGGCAACAGCATGCCGCGGATCATGAAATACAACAGGGCCGCCAGCAACGCTGACACAGGCACTGTAATAACCCAGGCGGCCACAATCTTCTTGATGCTGGCGCGCTTGACCAGTTCTTCACGATACACATGCTTCAAACGCTTGCGCTCTTCTTTGGTGAGAGGCACGTCTTCTTTGTGCTTTTTGGCCTGCTTCAACATCTGCTTCATGTCTTCCACAGACGCTTTTTCGAAGTTGTTCAGGAACTTCTGCAGCTTCTCACGCTCCAGGCCCGCATGTTCATCCAGAATAAGGTGCAGCTGGCTGGCGTAGTTCACTTTCAGGTATTCCCGCAGGAAGCCCACGCCAAAGACCGCGCCGACAGCGATATGAGTGGAGCTGACCGGCAAGCCCAACTGAGAGGCCACAATTACCGTGATCGCCGCGGCCAGCGCGATACAGAAAGCCCGCGTCTTATCCAGCTCGGTGATCTCGTTGCCGACCGTCTTGATCAGCTTTGGTCCGTACAGCAGCAGACCAATGGAGATACCCAACGCGCCGACCATCATTACCCACAACGGAATGGACGCCTTTTGCACGATACCGTGGTTAACGATAGCGTCATTGATCGCCGCCAACGGCCCGATTGCGTTGGCCACGTCATTGGCGCCATGGGCGAAGCTCAGCAACGCCGCTGCGAAAATCAAAGGCACAGTGAACAACTTGTTGACGCTTTCACGGGTGTTTTCCATTTTCCGTGCGGCGCGGCCCACCAACGGCAACAGCGCAAAATACAGCGCGGCGGCGGCGGCCAGCCCCGCCAGCAAGGCAGTCATGAAATCCAGCTTGATGATGTTTTTGGTGCCTTTCAACAGCAGGTAAGTGACGAACGCCCACGCCATGATCGCGATAAGAACAGGAACGTAACGACGGGCTGCGCCCAGTTTGTCTTCTTCATACAACATGGAGCGCTTGATGAAGTACAGGGTTCCCGCCGCGATAACGCCGCCCAATGCCGGCGAAATGACCCAGCTGGCTACGATAGCGCCCATTTGTCCCCAGTTCGCAACGCCAAAGCCGCCGGCTGCAACGCCCGCGCCCAGTACGCCGCCAACAATGGAGTGCGTGGTGGATACCGGCGCGCCCAGGTAGGTCGCCACGTTCAGCCACAGCGCGCCGGCTAACAGCGCAGCCATCATCAGCCAAATAAAGGTGGTTGAATCTTGAATGAACTCCGGGTTGATAATGCCGTTCTTGATGGTGCTGACTACGTTGCCCCCGGCGACCAGCGCGCCCAGCGCTTCAAATATCGCCGCCAGCGCCAGCGCGCCCAGCAGAGTGATCGCTTTCGAGCCCACAGCGGGCCCCATATTATTGGCTACGTCGTTGGCGCCGATATTCAACGCCATATAACCACCGATCATAGCGGCGACTACAAGCAGATATCCTCCCTCAAGATCGCCGATCCGAAGATTGGTGTATATCAGGATGCCCAGAATAAAAAGTAGCGCAATACCAATGCGAGCCAGTTCTTGCTGCCCACTGGAGGCGGCCTCTTCCAACTGACCCAGGTTGCGAAACTCCATCAGATTTTCCCCTCAGTAAATTTGAAGGCGCAACTTTAACAAAACAGTCATCTGATGGACATAGTCCAAAATCGCGGAAATAACGGCTATTAACGGGGAAATTCCTGGAAGATTGATCTGCGTCTCGCCAGGTTATTGATTCAACCGATTATTTTGTATACATTAAGCGAGTTCGTGCATCAAGAGAAGGACTGACGTCCTCACCAACCTGCCGACCTGGGCAAGGTGGTGCCAGAACCGTTACAGGAAACATTTTGTTTAAGTCATTAATGTCGATTACCAAACGAATTACCAAGGGCATGTTACCAACCGGTAAATAAGCCCCGATCGTTTGCGCCTCTTTAGGCAATAGACATTAGAAAAAACTCCCACGTGCGGGAATGACTTAATCAAAAGACTGTTTTCCGGGTTCTGAGATGTGGCCATCCTGGCAACTCACAGGCAAGCCCCACGTCAGTTCTCGCACGTTTTAATCGATAGTATTAACGTGGAGAACCAAGAACATGTCATTAACCGCTTCAATAGCAGATCAAGCTGAGGCGCATGAGCTTCAGGATCAGCCCGAGCTACCGCCGCCCGGTCTCGAACAGCTTCTCACGTCCGGCGCGACGATCAGTCATTACGTTCACCTTTGTCCCCTGTATGTTTGGATGGCGCACGGCTCATACCGGTGCAAAACTCAGGGAAGCCACGCCTGCTATTGGGTCTACGCGGAATACCGCGATCGCCGCGGCGCCAGTCGTTACGCCAGCTTCCGGTTTTCTTCCGCGCAACAGGCGCTGGATTTCGTACGCTTCAGACTGGCCGCTATTTCACTGCCGGGAATCAGCTCCGAACAAACCCATCGCCGCCCGTTAGGTTAATCCGACGGGCGCCGCCTGATTTCCTGAACTTTCGCCGACCGCCGCCATCGCATTCCGAAATAATATTTAACAGTTGTTGCGGGAAATACCTGATAGTGTCGGCAATTTATCGAATATATGTGGACTATAATAGAAACAGTCACTTGCAGAGGCGGCCATAACAATAAGACATGACAGAGCGTAACCGCAAAACCAACTTCCATCTGTTAAGCGCAGTCCTCGACGAAGAAGCCAAAGTCGTTAGCGTCATTAAAGCGCTGGCTTATGCGGCGTCCTTCATGTCCTTCGTTATCGGCGTGAAGTCCTGGCTGTGGTCCCATACTGCGCACGCATCCGCGCTGTTCCTGTTTTGCGCGCTGATGCTGATGAACGTGATTTCCTACAACCGCACTCTCAATCAGCAACTGTTCAAAACCCTGTTCTTGTGGCTGGTGGGTCTTTTATTCCTGTATCTCATCGCCGGCGGCGGCGAGAGCAATACCGGCATTCTGTGGTTTTACGTGTTCCCGCCCTTCGTCTTTTATGTGGCGGGGCTGCGCACCGGCAGCTGGATGTTGATCATCATGGTGGCGCTGATCGCCATTATCTTCCGTTTCCCGGAACTCCCCTGGGTGCGCACCGTCTACAATCTGGATTTCCAACTTCGCTTCGCCGCCACGGTTTCCTTCGTCTCCGTCTTCGCCTTTGTAATGGACCATTCCAGACGCAAGGCGCGCCAGGAGCTGATCAATATGGCGCGCCTTTATGAGAAAGCAGCCCGCACCGACGAGCTGACTCAGTTGCCGAACCGACGCGACATGCAGCAACAGCTTGAGAAAGAGTATTTCCGCTACAAACGTCACGGCAGCCACTTTTCGGTGATCCTGCTGGATATCGATCACTTCAAGATGATCAATGACACATACGGCCACGACGCCGGCGACTTCGTACTGATGAAAATTTCAGAGTTATTGGTCAACGCCTGCCGCAAAATGGACATGGCGGCGCGCTGGGGTGGCGAGGAGTTCCTCATTCAATTGCCGGATACCTCATTGGTGCAGGCCCTGACTTTGGCGGAAAGGCTACGCAAGAGCATCGAGGCCAGTCCGCTGCAGTACAAAAACCAGGATATCAGCTACACCATCAGTTGCGGCGTCTGCTCCATCAGTCAGGCGAAGGATCTGGCCTCTCTATTAAAGCAGGCGGACGTCAATCTGTATCAGGCCAAAATCAAAGGCCGCAACATGGTGATTCCGTTAGTTGTGCAAAAAGCCAGCGAGGATGAGCCCGTCTAAGCCCGTCAAGTCATCGCCATAATCGCGTCCCACTCATGGGATTCTACCGGCATCACGGAAAGCCGGCTGCGTTTGACCAGCGCCATATCCTGAAGCGCCGGATTCAGCTTAATCTCTCCCAGCGGAACGACCTTTTTCAATTTGCGCACGAATTTCACTGAGACGCACCACCAGCGGGGGTTCTCCTCCGTGGACTTGGGGTCGTAATACGGCGACTCCGGATCAAAAGAGGACGGGTCCGGGTAGGCTTCCCGGCAGACTTCCGCGATACCCGCCACGCCCGGTTCGGGGCAACTGCTGTGATAGATGAACACCTGATCTCCCACTTTCATATCGTCGCGCATAAAATTACGCGCCTGATAATTCCGCACGCCATCCCAGCCGGACACGCCTTCCGGCGAGTTCGCCAGATCATCGATGCTAAATGCGTCAGGTTCAGTTTTCATCAGCCAGTACGCCATAGGTTTGTCCTCCTGTTGAGATGCGGGATGGCGGGGTCTAAACAATAAATGCAAAGCCGGGAAAATTCTAATGCGGCGCACTCCGATAACAAATCCTGGCGGAGACGCTTAAAATTCCTGGCGCGGATGCTTACAATACCCGACTGAATTAATCGGACATTGAATCGTCCCAGTAACCGGGAAAGAGTATGAAAAAGATTGTTATCTGCGTCGGCACGGTGTACGGCGCCGCGCTGGAAACCGCCGAAGCGGTGCAAAAGGCGCTGAATGAGGAAGGATATGAAGCCCGGGTGGCGCAAAATCCCACTCTGGAAGACATCACGGAAACAGACTCCGCCGCGCTGATCTGCACCTCCACCACCGGCAGCGGCGACCTGCCCGACAACATCGCGCCTTTATATACGGCGCTGACCACGCAATTCCCCAATATCGTCGGCAAGCCCTTTGGCGTTATTACCCTGGGCGACAGCTCTTATTTCGACAGTTATTGCGGCGCAGGCGAGCTGATGGAGCACGCCATGACCGAGCTGGCGGCGGTGAAAGTGGGAGACGGTCTCAAGATCGACGCGATGGAAACCGCCGATCCCGCCGCAGAAGCCGTCGCCTGGGCGCAAACCTGGGCGCAGCAATTGGCCTAACCGCTCTCGTCGTCACGCCTGTCTACGACTACTTTCAACAGGCCATTGATTCGCAATGGCCTTCCCTTTCTCTCTCCGATGAACGCCCCAGGTTGGCGTGATCGCCCATCCCTACCTAATCTTAAGTTGTATACGCCGCCTTCGCTTCTCCCCATTACCGCCTTGATGGGGCGACGCTAATTGCTGAATTCAAAAGAACAATGCCAAATATCAAAGCGTTCCTGTTCCTATGTCTGCTCGCGCTAAGCGCCCACTGCCTGGGGGAAGCAGCGCCGCGCAACTATGTCAGCGCGGAGGATAAGGCGATACCGGTTGTCGACTACTGGCGGGACGTTACCGGGGAAGAAAGCCTGGAGGAACTGCTCAGCCACGCCGACCACTCTTGGGAGACCATCGCCGCCAACCACGCCAATTTCGGCTATACCAAAGACAGCTTCTGGTTCCGTTTCACCCTGGCCAACGCCACCGATAAGCCGAAACGTCGTCTGCTCGTAGTCCGAGCGCCTCATCTGGATGATGTTGTCTTTGTCGAGCTGATCAATGGCGAGGTCGTCCGGCGCAGCCAGACCGGCGAATACTACCCGTTCAGTCAACGGGAGACCCTGCATCCTCTTTATATCTACCCCGTGGAGCTGGAGCCCGGCGAAGCTCATGAATTTATGTTCCGCATTCAAAGCGAGGGCTCCCTGAGTCTGCCTCTGGAAATATGGAAGGAAGACGCGTTCTACCTGCGCAATGATCGGGAGGCCCTCACTCACGGACTTTATTACGGCTTCCTGCTCTTCGTCGTCACCTTCAACCTGTTTATTTTTCTGGCGCTCAGAGAGCCCATGTATCTGTTCTACGTCATCTTTACCCTGATGATTCTACTGGTGCAGGCGACGTTGCAAGGCCGCACCTTCCAGTTCCTCTGGCCCACCGTACCGCAGCTGCAGAACTTCACTATCCTGGTATCCGTGCCGCTAATCGCGCTGTCGGCGGCGGAGTTTTCCCGGCGTTTCCTGAAACTACCCGTCAAAGCCCCGCGCCTGAATTACCTGTTGATCGGCGTCAGCATCGCCGGAGCGGCTTCAATCGTCGGCGTATTCGCCGCGCCGCCGCACCTGTCAAAAGGCGTGTCCACCGCGTTAGTGCTGGTGACCGACCTGATACTTGTCATTATCGGCCCCTATCTCTGGTGGAAAGGCGTGCGCTCCGCTCGCCTGTTTACCTGCGCCTGGCTGATGCTGGAGTTGGGCGCCAGTTTGACCCTGTTACTGGTTCTGGGGGTCGTTCCCCATAACCTGCTGACCGCCTACGGTTTCGAAATCGGCTCCGCCGCGGAAGCCGTGCTGCTGTCGGTCGCCATTGTAGAGCGCATCTATGTTGAACGGAACGAGCGCCTCAAAGCCCAGGAGCAAATCATCGAAGAGCAGCAGGAACTGCAATTGCTCGAACAACGTCGTTTATATGAGGCTACCCACAGCCATGTCACCGAGCTGCCCAGCCGCGCCTACCTGGAGCGCTTCATCACCGATCGCATCAGCGCCAGGCCCGGCGGTGCCTTTATGGCCTGCCTGATCAGCCTGCAGCGCTACCGTGACATAGACCGCACCCTGGGCAATGAAAACGCGCGCCAGCTGATGTATCAGATCGCTCATCAGCTCAATGAGTTCGTCGAAACGCTGGATGGCGTCATCCCTATTGAGCAGTCCGTACAGGGGCCGCTCTACGTGGCGTCCCTGGACGAAATCACCCTGGCGATGCTGCTGGAGCGGCGTCGCGACAGCGAAGACGACCAGGAAGTGCTGGCTCTGTCGAAGTTTCTGGGGCAACGCATCCAGTTCGGCTACCTTTCTCTCGATCTAGATCCACGCTTTGGCCTGGCGGCCTACCCCCATCACACGGACAGCGCCGAAGGCCTGTTGCGACTGGCGCGCATCGCCTTGGACGCCACCCATCACAGCAAGGGCTGCGCTGCGGTTTACCAGTCCCAGTACAACCCTTACAGCGAGCGGCGCCTCACCCTGCTGGCGGAGTTGGACAAAGCCATCGACGCCAATAAGCTCAGTCTGCATTTCCAACCGCAATTGGACATTGAGGCCGATGTCATTACCGGGTTTGAGGCGTTGATCCGCTGGACTCATGACGACTTCGGCCAGGTGTTCCCGGATGAGTTCATCCCCTTGGCGGAGCAGGCCGGACATATCACCAAACTCACACTCTGGGTGATCAAACAGGCTCTGGGCCATCTACAGGAGTTAAGCGAAGCCGGCTATGAGGACATCGGTATTGCGGTAAATATTTCCATGGTGGATCTGGAGAACAACAGCTTTATCGAGAAGGTGCAACGATTACTGGCTGGCGCCAGCGTTCCCCCGGCGCGACTGACGCTTGAACTCACAGAGACCGCACTCATGCGCGATCCCGAGGGGGCGCTATCGGCGCTGCAGGCCCTCAGAGCGGCAGGCGTATTGATTGCGCTGGACGACTTCGGCGTGGGTTACTCCTCTCTCTCCTATATCAAAAAGCTGCCCCTGCATAAGGTGAAAATTGACCGCTCCCTGGTCAGCGATCTCGCCAGCGCGCCGGACGCCGGCGTCGTGGCGCGCACCGCCATCGATATGTCCCATGGACTGGGCTACGAGGCGATTGCGGAAGGCGTGGAGGATGTCGAATCGCTCAATCTGCTGCGATCCATGGATTGCCGTTACATTCAGGGATACTGGCTGGCCCGGCCGATGCCCTGGGAGTTCGCCATCGAGTGGCTGCGCACTTACGCCGCCCATGCTCAAGAGCGGGCGGCGGAGCGGGATATGCGCGCCAAGTCCGGCTGAGGCGGTTACAGCGCGGATATTGCGCGGGTTTCGCCGATTTTCATAACTCGTCTCTGCGGCCCAGAGCCAGGAGCCATAAAACGGTCTCGCGGCTCCCAGAACGGCTCAGTGGTCAGTCGCACCGTGCCCCAATGCATTCCCACCAGTCGCGCCGCCTTCAGGTCCTTGCCCATTGAAACCGCTTCTTCCGGGCTGGCGTGCACCCCCGCGAAAACTTCCCGCGGCGCATAAGCGCCGATAGGCACTAGGACGATATCATAAGGGCCGGTTAACTCGCCAATGCGCTTAAACTCATCGCCATATCCGGTATCGCCGGCGAAGAAACATTTAACCCCCCCACCTTCTATCGCAAAGCTCGCCCATAATGTCTGGTCCGCATCCCAGAGGGAGCGCCCGGAAAAGTGGTAAGCCGGCAACGCGGTATACAGCACCCCGTGAATACGGCAGCTCTGATACCAGTCCAACTCGACAACCTTGCGGTACCCAAGGCGGATAAAATCCGGGCGCAGCCCCAAGGTTGTCACAACCTGCACATTTTCCTTGTTCTTCACCCGCGCCAGCGTCGGCGCGTCAAAATGGTCATAGTGATTGTGGGACATGACGATGACGTCGACATCCAGATCTTCAATCTGCAGCGGCGACGCCACCAGACGCTTGGGGCCGCTGAACTGCAAAGGCGAAGCCCGCTCTCCCAGGAACGGGTCCGTCAGTATTCTCTGATCCCCCAGACGCAGATAAAAGCAGGACTGCCCCAGCCAAGTCAGACTTTGCTCCGCCTGCGCCGCCGCTAACTCCGCCATCGCCGCATCACGATGCAGACAATGATCGTGAGTGGCGCGCACCGGGTCATTGCCATGACGGAACAGCTCCCACAGGACTTTCGCCATCTCCGAGGAATGCCGGCCATCATGATGCCCTCCTGGCGGAGACCGGAAGCGACCGCCTACATGGTGGGGGCGATTGCGGTATGCGTGGGGAACATCCAGGTCCAGTATTTTGGTCATGCGCCAGTCTCTCGGTGATAATAGAAATCTCCACCTCCGAACTATCCAGAGGCGTTTAATGTTACGAATAAAGCATGCTCTGAGGCTCAATCCGTGCGTCGACGAATCAGCGCCTCCTGGGCAGTGGAGGCCACCAGCCGACCAGAACGGTCATAAATCAGGCCGCGATTAAAACCGCGTCCATGGGAGGCGCTGGGACTGTCCATCGCGTACAGCAACCAGTCATCCACGCGAAAGTCGCGATGAAACCAGACCGCGTGATCCAGACTCGCCACCTGCATGCCGCGTTGGAAAAAAGAGACCCCGTGAGGGTGCAGGCTGGTTCCCAACAGACCGAAATCCGATGCATACGCCAATACGCAGTGATGCCAACGCACGCCCTCAGGCATGTCGCGCACCGCACGAAACCAGTTGTACTTTTTCGGCTCCTGCTTCTCGGGATTCAGAGGATTAACCTGATTCAACGGACGAATCTCAATCGGGCGCTCACGGGTCAGCTGTTCACGACGACTCTCAGGAATCAGATCCTTGAAGCGACGACGCATCTCCAACTCCGATACGATGCCCTCCGGCCCTGTTACGTCAACCATCGGCTCCTGATGCTCAAACCCCTGTTCAGGCGTCTGGAACGAAACCATGAGAGTAAGTATTTCCTTACCATGCTGGCGGGCGGCGACGCGCCTGGCGCTGAACGAGCGGCCGTCACGAATCGGCGTCACCTCATAAATAATGTCATGGTCAGGGTCGCCAGCGCGCAAAAAATAGGCATGCAGGCTATGGGCGACCCGCGTCTCATCCACCGTGCGGTAGGCCGCCATCAACGCCTGACCGACAACCTGACCGCCAAATACGTTTTTAAATCCCAGGTCTTCGCTTGAGCCCTGAAACAGGCAATCATCAAGCGCGTGCAGCTGCAACAAATCCAACAGTTTCTGGACTACATCGTTCATCTTGCTTTCCTGTTTGAGTAGGTCATAAAACTTTAACTGACCGCCGGCCAGCAGTAAATCAACCCGCTTTTCGGGACGGCTTGCGTCGAATTTCAAATGCTCCTAACCTAAAGCAGGTCGCCTTAGCGATAAGCGCCCCGTCCTTTTATTGACTTGGAAGACGTCTAAGTATAAAAAGCAGCCCGCAGCTATCGGGCTGGCTAACGATCAATACTACAGCTTCCGGAGACCGGCAAAATGAAAAACGCCGTCAACATCGCCTTTCCCGACCCCGCTTATTCGCACGCCTGTCCGGGCTGCGGTCGTCCAGCTCAATGCGATCTGGAGAAAGGCAAATCCACATGCTGGTGCTTCTCCCTCCCGCCTTCGGGACTGACCTCCGAGTTATTCACGGAAGGCGCGAAGTGTTACTGCAGAAGCTGTCTGAACGAGCGCCTGAAAGCCAAACAAAGTGAGACGGACGCGGCTGACTGAGCATCATTGAAAAGCGCTAGCGCCGACTTCAACTGCAAGGGGCGAGTCTGTCGCCGCCGTGAACCGTCGATGATTCTGAATATAATGATAATCCAGGTTTGGTAAACTTTGGCCCGGCGTCATTTTGAGCTAGTATGCCAGCCAAATAACGTACAACAGAACGACATAAGAAAAGTTCAACTGGGGAAGACAGATAGACTCTGCATTCGGCTTTGTCGCCGCCTCAAATCAAACACGGACTACCGAATAATGTTTATTTCCAAAAAGCTATATCGTCTATTCACCGCCTCCTCTTTGGCCCTGGCTATCGCAGCCTGCAGCAGCACGCCCGTGCTGAAGCAGGAGCCCGCCGCCGTTTCTCTGGATGAGGCGAAGCAGCTATACGCCCAAATGGAAACCGCGCGCGACAATGGTGTGCATCTGTACGCGCCGGACGCTTATGGAAAAGCCGTGGAAGCCTATAATGAAGCGCTGGACCTTTCCCGCAGCAAACCCACTGTCGCCGCCGCCAAGGCCCAGGCTGGCCTGACCTACGCAGCCCAGGCGGAAAAGCAGGCGGACGCCGCCCGCGGAAAACTGCAGGCCATTGCGAACGCCCGTCAGGCGGCGATAGCCGTGAGTGGAGATGAGCTGCTCGGAGACGAGTTCGCTTCCGCCGACAAGCAACTGCGCGATATCGCCGCGCAACTGGAGAAGCAACCCGGCGCCGACAACAGCAAGGCCCAGACCGCCCTCGCAGGCGTATACCGGGATATCGAACTGCGCTCACTGAAACTGGACGTGACAGGCAAAGCCCGCAAGGCGATCGAACAGGCCCGCAAAGAAGATATCGACGACCGCGCTCCTAAAACCCTGCGGGTAGCGGAAGAGGAAATGTTGCTGGCCCTGTCCACACTGGAAAATGACCGCACGCAACAGGAAAAGGCTCGTCGTCACGCCAACAGCGCCCTGACCCAGGTGCAACACGCCCGCGCCATCGCCGCCCAGGCCGCAGACTTCGACGCCAAAGACGCCAGTCTGGAAGATATTTTACTCTGGCATGAGGCCAGACTGGCCGAGGCCGTGCAGCCTGTCGTTCCCGAGATTCCTTTCGAGAAAGGGCCTGCGCAGGTCAAAGAATCCATCAACGAAGCCCTGAACCGTCTACAGCAAGAAAAGCTGACCCTGCGTCATGCTTTGGCTGAAGCGGAAGTTCGAGAGGTCCAAAGCGCAGCCAGCCTGGAGACAATGAAGCAGGAAATGGATCAGAAGCTGCTGGCGGTCCAGTTGGAGACTGACGCGGCCAAACGCGCCAGCGAGGAAATCCAACGCCGCTTTGAGTTCGTGCAGGAACTGTTTACCCTGACGGAAGCCGATGTTTACCGGCAGAACGCCAATGTGCTGATCCGCGCCCACGGCTTCAAGTTCGCCTCCGGCTCCAGTGAAGTGCAACGTGACAACGTCACCCTGCTGAACAAGATCATCGACGCAATTGAAGCCTTCCCCAATTGCAAAATTCGCATTTCCGGTCATACTGACAACCGCGGCGACCGGGCCCTGAACCAGTCTCTTTCTGAGAAGCGCGCCAGCAACGTCGCCAGTTTCCTCGCCAATGTGGGCAGCATAGATTCCAGCCGGATAGAAGCAGAAGGCTTCGGAGCCTCCCGTCCGGTGGCGAACAACGACACCAAAGAAGGGCGCGCGGCTAATCGCAGAGTTGAAGTGCTGATTATCAACGACGCCAATCTACCTTAGTTCAATATTTCCTTGGTAACTTATGAAAATAGCCATTTTGTCGCGCAATCCTTCTCTTTATTCCACCTCCCGTTTGAAGGAGGCAGGTGAAAAAAGGGGGCATGAGGTGCATGTAATCGACACACTGCGTTGTTACATGAACATGGCGACCCACAAACCCACCATCCATTACCAGGGTCAGGTGCTGGAAGGGTTTGACGCCATCATTCCCCGGATCGGCGCATCCATCACTTTCTACGGCACGGCGGTATTGCGCCAGTTCGAAATGATGGGAGTATTTCCGTTGAATGAGTCCGTGGCCATCTCACGCGCCCGCGACAAATTGCGCTCATTGCAGTTGCTCTCACGCAAAGGCGTGGGCATGCCGGTCACCGGATTCGCCCACTCCCCTGACGACATTCGCGACCTGATATCCATGGTCGGCGGCGCGCCGCTGGTCATCAAGTTACTGGAAGGCACGCAAGGCATTGGCGTGGTGCTGGCGGAAACCCGCAAGGCTGCGGAAAGCGTTATCGAAGCCTTTATGGGCTTGAAAGCCAACATTCTGGTGCAAGAGTTCATCAAGGAAGCTGGCGGCGCCGATATCCGCTGCTTCGTCGTCGGCGATAAAGTAGTCGCCGCCATGAAGAGGCAGGCGCAGCCGGGCGAATTCCGCTCCAATCTGCATCGGGGCGGCCAAGCGTCCGTGATCAAGATTACTCCTGAGGAGCGTTCCACCGCGGTAAGAGCCGCCCGCGTCATGGGCTTAAATGTAGCTGGCGTCGACTTGCTGCGCTCCAACCACGGTCCATTGGTCATGGAGGTCAACTCTTCACCAGGTCTGGAAGGCATTGAGAACGCAACCGGCAAGGATATCGCCGGTTTGATTTACGCCTTTATCGAGAAGAAGATTCAGGAGAATAAATCCAGCACCCGCACCAAAGGTCAGGGCTGAGATAACAAGGGCCCCGTTCAGTCGTTATGAATGGGGTCCAGTTGCTGAGCCAGTTTCTGCTTTTCCATCACATGCGCGCCAGTTAACGCAAACCCTTCCAATGCGCCCTTGGCGTTGACGAACAGGGCTTTGACGTCGCACTCTCCGGACTGCTCCACTTGCCAGTCGCCTTCCGCGCCAACCGGCGGCGGAGCCACCACTACCGGACAAGCCGGCGTTTTCACCACTACCGGCATCACCCCGTAACTGACCTTGGTCGGCTCCCCCGCCAAACTCTTCGCCAGAGCTTTTGCGCATGCCATCAGCGGCAGGACATACAACAGCACATGCCCGTCCACTTCCGCGCAATCGCCCAATGCATAGACATCCGGCGCGCTGGTGCGCATCTCCCGGTCCACGACAATGCCTCGGTTAACCTGAACGCCAGCATGTTTGGCGAGAGACGTACGCGGTCGCAGTCCGACGGCTGACAGCACGATATCCGCCTGCACCTTGACGCCGTTATCCAATGTCAGCGCCACGCCGTCGCCAGTATCCTCCACCGCTGTCGCCACTTGTCCCAAATGGAATACCGCGCCTTGGCCCTGCAAGCCTTTCACTACCGCATCGCCAGCGGCCTTCGGCAGCATGCCCGGTAGCGCCGTATCGGAGGGCGCAATCAGCGCCACCTCGTAACCGCCTTGCAACAGGTCGTTGGCGAACTCACAGCCGATCAAGCCCGCGCCGAGAATCGCCACTCTCTTTTTCTCTTGCAAGGCTTCGCGAATGCGACGGTAATCCATTAAGTCATTCACCGCGAAAACCTTGCCTGCGCCGGAGCCGGGTATATTCAAATGGATCAGATCCGCGCCCCAGGCCAGCACCAGTTTGCTGTACTCCACCGCCTCATCCCCGATGTACAAACGATGGCCTTCCGGGTCCAGCGCCGTTACCGTGGCGAAGGTGCGCACTTCGATATTCAATTGCTCCGCCATCTTGCCGGGGTCCGCCATGGACAGTTGATCCGCGGTTTTGGCTTTAGCGAAGCCAGTGGAGAGCATCGGCTTGGAGTATGAATGGCCGTCGTCCGCCGTCAGCATCAGCACCGGCGCGTCTTTATTGAGTTTGCGGAACTCACGGGCCAGCGTATAGCCAGCGAGACCGGTTCCGATAATGACGATGGGCGCAGTATCCGGCATGACGTATCCTTTTATGTTTCCAGTAGAGAGTGGAGCGGTTTGGAGAGCGAATTAACCGATTTGAATCATTTCAAAGTCTTCTTTGCCGACGCCGCAGTCTGGGCAAATCCAGTCTTCCGGCACATCTTCCCAGCGGGTTCCGGGAGCGATACCGTCTTCGGGCCAGCCTTCCGCCTCATCATAAATGTATCCGCACACCACACATTGCCATTTACGCATCACAGTATCCTATTCAAATTTGTCAAAAAAGCCGCAAAGAGCTTCTTATTTATGGTAAAACGCCTGATTCACAGTGAGTGCATTTATAAGGTTCCGGCCGGCATTGATCAAGTCATTCCGGGGCTAAATCGTTATACTAGGCTTTGTTGAAGCGCCGGCGTCGCCAACAAAGCCGGTAACTTTTATAAATTCTTAGAACATTCATCATCACAACGGTAACTCTCAGGTAATTCCAATGTCCCATAATATGGAAAACATGCAGCAGGTATTTCAGGAAGCAGACTGCCTATTCGACGAAACACAGGTAGACCAGGCTATTGAACGTCTGGCGCAGGAAATCACGGCGCAGCTGAAAGACAGCAACCCTTTGGTGTATTGCGTGATGACCGGCGGCGTCGTGTTCGCAGGCAAGCTGCTTCCCAAGCTGCGCTTTCCGCTAGAAGTCAGTTATATTCACGCCACCCGCTACAACAACCAGACCAGCGGCGGAGGTCTGAAATGGAAAGTGGAGCCGGCCGAAAACCTGGAAGGACGCACGGTCATCATCCTTGACGATATCCTTGATGAAGGCGCTACCCTGCACGCCATCTGCGATTACTGCCAGGACAAGAAGCCGGAAAAAGTCTACACCGCCGTGCTGGTGGACAAACAGCATGAACGCAAGGTCTACCCCGGCCAGAAGTGCGATTTCACTGGCCTGGAAGTCGCCGACCGCTACATATTCGGTTATGGCATGGACTACAAAGGCTACTGGCGCAACGCACCCGGCATCTACGCCGTAAAAGGCCTTTAAGCCAAGCCCGCCCGGGCGCTAAACCAATTCACTAACAGGCGATGTTGGTTCCTTACCTCTTATGCATGAAGCTAATCTGAGTCAGTTTTTGGTGCTGATAACCGCGGCGGTCGTTGTATCGTCGCTGTTCCGGCGCATGAACATTCCCTCTGTCCTGGCTTACCTCGCGGTGGGCCTCGGCGTTGGCCCTACCGCTTTGGGGTGGGTGGATGACGTAGAAACTATCCAGGTGCTGGCGGAGTTCGGCGTGGTGTTTCTGCTGTTCTCCCTGGGACTGGAGTTCTCTCTGGCCAAGATGATTGCTTTACGCAAGGTGGTGTTCAACCTGGGCGGTTGGCAGGTGGCGGTGAGCAGTCTGGTAATCTTCGGTATCGCGCGGCTGTTCAAAGCCAGTACGGAAGAGGCCATTATCATCGCCGGAGCCCTGGCGCTGTCCTCCACCGCGGTGGTCAGTAAAGAACTGGTGCAGCGCAACGAACTGGGCCAGCCGCACGGCGTGATGTCGATGGGGGTGCTGCTGTTTCAGGACCTGGCGGCGGTTATCTTTTTGATTCTGATCCCGTTTCTGGCGGGCGGCTCGGACAGCTCTCTGGCGGCGGCCCTGGCCATCACTCTGGGCAAAGGCGCTCTGCTATTCGCATTGATGCTGGCGATTGGTAAATACCTGCTGCCGTTTATTTTCACGGAAGTCGCCAAGTCTCACTCGGAAGAACTCTTCGTTCTGACCGTGCTGATGGTGTCTCTGCTTGCGGCGGCATTGACCCACAGTTTCGGGCTATCCATGGCGCTGGGCGCGTTTATCGCCGGCATGATGCTGTCGGAGACCCACTATAAACATCAGATTGAGGCGGATATTCGCCCTTTCCGCGACCTTCTGCTGGGCCTGTTTTTTATCAGCGTAGGCATGATCGTGGACTTCCAGGAAGTGCTCGCCAACTGGCCGTGGATTATCCTCATCACTGCAATGCTCCTGCTGGCCAAGGCGACGCTGATTGGCGCCCTCGCCTATCGTCACCAGAAAGACAGAGCCGTGGCGCTGAAGACCGGTCTCTATCTGGCCCAGGGCGGCGAATTTGGTTTCGCGCTCTTCGCATTGGGCGAGAAGTTCCAGCTGATATCCAAACAAGCTGGCGCAGTGGTGATCACCACCGTCATTCTCAGTATCACATTGACGCCCTGGCTGATGAATCTGGCGCGCTATCTCAGCGCCCGCTTCCCTTCCGACAAAGGCCAGAGCGTCGCCCAGACTCGCATGGAAGCCTTAACCGACGCCTGTTCCGAACTGGAAGGCCACGCCATTGTCTGCGGTTTCGGCCGGGTCGGACAGACCGTCGCCCGCTTCATGCGTCGCAGCAGCATGCCCATGACCGCCGTAGACAAGGACCCTGTGCGGGTAAAAGAAGCCGCAGCCGCAGGCGAACCCGTGCACTATGGCGACTCCGAGCGGTTGGATATTCTCAAGGCGCTGGGCCTGGAACGCTCTCGTCTGCTGATCATCACCTACGCAGATGTGGACAAGAGTCTGGCGGTCATACGCAAGGTCCGCTCCACTGGCTCCAATGTGCCTATCCTGGTGCGTACGGCGGATGACTCAAAAATGTCGTTGCTACAGGAAGCGGGAGCGACGGAAATCGTTCCGGAGACGCTGGAGGCCAGCTTGATGTTGGTGACTCAAGTGCTTACTCTTATGGGCGCGCCGGCCAGGAAGATCCATCGTCAAATCGAAGAAGTGCGCCGTAGCCGCTACAAAATGCTGCACGGTTATTACCCGGGCATTAATTCCCAGTTGGTCGGCGCTGACGGCACGCCGCTGGAAAAACTGCATGCGCTGACGCTGCCGGATGGCGCTTACAGCTGTCATCGCTCTCTGGCGCAGATGAAACTGGCCGCCTGTAATGTCGACAGTATTCGACGCGGTGATGAGGAATTCTTCGACCCTGCCGGTGATTTCATTCTGCAGCCTGGCGATACGTTGATCCTGCATGGATCGGCGGACCAGGTTGAACAGGCGGAAAACAAGTTGCTGGGCGGCTAAGCTTGAACGCAGTTGCAAACCACACACTAAATCAGGATTCTGTTTGGCTATGAAATCCCAAGGGCGTCCACTTCCATCCCTGGCGGAACAATTCAAGGCAAAATTGCCGGTATATATCGACCTCACGCGACTGAACCGCCCTATCGGAACCTATCTGTTGCTCTGGCCGACACTGTGGGCGCTATGGCTGGCCTCGGAGGGCGCTCCCTCCATCAAAAACCTGTTCATCTTCGTCTTCGGCGTACTGTTGATGCGCTCGGCAGGCTGCGTCATCAACGACTACGCCGACCGCCGCATAGATATGCACGTGGAGCGCACCAAAGGTCGTCCATTTGCGCAGAATCGAGTGACGGAAAAAGAGGCGCTCACCCTGTTCGGCGTTCTGGTTGGGGTTTCTTTCATACTGGTGTTGTTCACCAACGCGCTGACAATTTATCTCTCCGCTGGAGCGCTGGCGCTGGCTTCGACCTACCCCTTCATGAAGCGCCATACTTACCTGCCCCAAGTCGTACTGGGCGCGGCCTTCGCCTGGGGCATCCCCATGGCTTTCGCTGCAGAATTGGACACCGTTCCCCAGCAGGCATGGCTGCTGTATACCGCAACGGTGGTATGGACCGTCGCTTATGACACCATGTACGGCATGGCGGACCGGGAAGACGATCTTAAGATCGGGGTCAAATCCACCGCCATTCTATTTGGCGAGGCGGATCGCGCCGCCGTGGCGGGCCTGCAGGTATTGACGCTGGGCATCCTGTTCATGGTTGGCGCGCAATACGAGCTGGGCGTTTACTTCCAAATGTCCTTGATCGTCGCCGCCGTGCTGTTTGTGTATCAGCAGCACCTGATTCGCGCCCGCGTTTCCCAGAACTGTTTCAAGGCGTTCCTTAACAATCACTGGGTCGGCGCAGCTGTGTTTCTCGGTTTGGTTCTGGAGTTTATTTTCCGGCCCTAAAGCCCGTCCCGCCTCGCTTACAGCCCGACTGCAAACAGCCTGGCTCATTTCCATCACATTAATTAAGCGCCTGTCATATACTTGTAACAAAACGCCGTTGTAATAATTCGGCAATCGAGTATTCAAAAAGGTGTTTTGCATGGCAAGCAAACAAGTTCTCATTGTGGACGATGAGCCCGCCATCCGGGAAATGATCGCAGTCGCTCTGGAAATGGCTGACTATGACTACCTGGAGGCAGGGGACGCGCGGGAAGCGCATGCGTTGATCATTGATCAGAAGCCTGATCTCATACTGCTGGACTGGATGCTTCCCGGCGTCAGCGGCATTGAATTCGCACGCAGACTGAAGCGCGATCAAAACACCTCGGAAATCCCTCTCATCATGCTCACCGCCAAAACCGAAGAGGACAACAAAGTCCAGGGCTTGGAAGTGGGCGCAGACGATTACATCACCAAACCATTCTCTCCCAGAGAACTGGTCGCGCGCCTGAAAGCGGTGCTGCGTCGCACCGCCGTACAAGGCATGGAAACCCCCATTGAAGTCGAAGGACTGCGCCTCGATCCAGTGTGCCACCGCGTCACCGCCAAGGGCGATGCGCTCAACATGGGCCCCACGGAATACAAGCTCCTGCAGTTCTTTATGACGCATCAAGAACGGGTGTATACTCGCGGGCAGCTTTTGGATCAGGTATGGGGCGGCAACGTCTACGTGGAAGAACGCACGGTTGACGTGCATATTCGACGTTTACGCAAAGCGCTGGAGCCCAGTCATCATCATCTGGTTCAAACCGTGCGTGGGACGGGCTATCGCTTTTCGACCCGAGCGCCATAAGCGCCGCGATCCGTCTTAAAAAATAAATAATTCCAAAAGAAGTATTCATAAAACGCATGCGCAATCACTGGCGTCATTATGTACGGCTACTGGTTTACAGTTTGCTGGGCTGTATCGTTGTCGGCCTTATTATCGGTTCAGTAGCTTGGGCGCTGGTGTTCGGCCTCACCGCCTATCTGGGATGGACGCTCACCCAGGCGTTTCGCATGCACCGCTGGCTGTATCAAGCAAAAATGGAAGACCCTCCCGAGAGCCGCGGCCTATGGGGAGATCTGTTCGACGGCATTCATCGTCTCCAGGTTCAGCACTATCGCTCCCGCGATCGACTGCAAGCCATGATCGACCGCATCCAGGAGTCCACCAACGCCCTTAAAGACGCCGTCGTCATGACCAATAGCGAAGGCGCCATGGACTGGTGGAACCAATCCGCAGAGAAACTGCTGGGCTTCAAATACCCGACCGACCGGGGCCAGCTGATTTACAACCTGATCCGCACGCCTATTTTCAAGCGCTACTTCACCTCCAAGAAATACCAGGAGCCGTTGATCCTCAACGCCCCCAATAATCCCAACTTGAAGTTACAGTTTCATATCACGCTGTTCGGAGAAGACGATCGCCTGCTACTGGTGCAGGACGTGACGCGGCTATATCGTCTGGAAGAGATGCGACGGGACTTCGTTTCTAATGTATCACATGAGCTGCGCACGCCATTGACGGTCATATCCGGCTATCTGGAGACCCTCATCGACAACGCGGATGAGCTGCCGCCGCGCTGGAATCGCGCCTTGAATCAGATGCAGCAACAAGCGCAGCGTATGGAAGCCCTGGTCAATGATTTACTGCTGCTTTCCCGCATAGAGAATGACGGCTCCAACTTCAAAGCCACGTTGGTGGATGTCGACAGCATGCTGCGCGCTATCTGCGACGACGCTCGCGCCCTGAGCCAGGAAAAAGGCCACCGCATAGAGCTGAATCTGGAGAGCGGCGCCGGTCTTACCGGTAACGAAACGCAATTACACAGCGCTTTTTCCAATATTGTTATGAACGCGGTGAAATACACGCCTCCCAATGGCGAGATTCGGGTGCGCTGGTTCGAGGATAAGAAAGGCGTGCATTTCGCCGTAAGGGACAGCGGCATCGGCATCGATCCCCTGCATATTCCCAGACTGACGGAGCGCTTTTACCGGGCTGACCCTTCACGCGCCGCGGACACTGGCGGCACAGGGTTGGGACTGGCGATCGTCAAGCATGTCCTGATCAACCATGATGGCGAGCTGGAAATCACCAGCCACATCGGCGCAGGCAGCACCTTCACCTGCCACTTCCCGCGCAGTCGCATGGCTTCTGCGGAAGCGTTGGCGGAAGCCGAGGATGTCAAAGATTAAACAGGGTTAGAATTTGGCGATAAACTTGGACAGCGACGCCATCTTATCCGGGTCTTCATCCACAAACCGAATAACGATGCTGATAAAGTCCGTGTCCACCCGCTTCTCCACCGCCTGCAGCATGTGCACGTAGCCGTTGATCCGCTCCAGAGTTTCGCCATCGTCGACTTCTATATCCACCACGGCGGGATCAAGAATCATCGGGAACTTCTGCCCCCGTTTGGCGATCACTTTCACTTCAGTCAAAGTAATGGCCTTGATCACGCAGGGCAGGTTGAACTCAGCAAAACGAATCTGCGCCAGCGCTTTCTTGCCAGAGGTTGCGTCCGGCGCTGATTTTTTTGGCGCTGAGGAACCGCCAGTCAGCAGAGCCGCACTGTCAGCAAACGGCCCTGGCGTCACGGCTGGAGCCGAGGCCTGCTTGGCGCTGTCAGACGCCTGCATCAATACGGAAGCGGAATCAGAGCCCGGACGGGCCGAAGAGGACTTTTCACCAGCAGCGCGTTTAAGTTTGGCGGCCAATTGCTTGTTCACTTTCTGCGCCAGCATTTCAGGACTAAAGGGTTTGCCCAGATAATCGGAAACGCCGCTCTGCACCGCTTCCACCACATGGCCACGATCCCCTCGGCTGGTCACCATAACGAAGGGCGTTTTCTTGTAGGCGTCTTGTCCGCGCGCCCACTGCAACAACTCCAGTCCTGACATTTCCGGCATTTCCCAGTCGCACAGGATGAGATCATAGTGCGTCTTATTCATCAGGATCTGCGCTTTTTTCCCGTTGATGGCTTCTTCCACCGTCACCTGAGGAAAATAGGTTCGCATCGCCCGCTTGACCATATCACGGACGAAACTCGCGTCATCAACCACCAACACCTTTAAAGCCATGTCAGAGCTACACTTTCCGTTAATTACATAACTATAAGGCTAGCACTGTCTGACAAAATTCCCACTTTATTCAGTGCTTAAGCGGCGGCGTAACGATCACGCCGCCACAGCAGGATCACCTCACCGCTACTCCTGCGCCAGAAGCGGGGTTTGCTTTGGGTAACTGACCGTGCTCCTCCAGCCAGAATTTAACGCCGCCGGCGACCGCCGCCTGCATGGACACCAAATTCACGATAGGAATCAAAGTGCTGCCCCAAACGCCTAAGCCAAAGCCCAACGTCCGGCTGCGACGCTCGCGCATGAAACGAATCACATCATCAATTTTGCGCTTGTTGTTATCCGCAGGGTAGTCCACAAACTCAAGCGCCATAATCCAGGAGGAGAATACCGCCCATAACACCGGCGACAATAGGTTTACCAGGGGAATGAAACTGAGCACAAATGTAACTACAAATAGACCTAAGGCACGAGGCAAGTAATAAAGAAACTTTTTGACTTCGCGCCAAACACTGGCGGGAATATTCATGATCACTTGCTTCCAAGGGGTGTCTTCATCCACCTCTTTTCCAGTCAGCAGCTTCTGCGTCTGCTCCGCCAACAAACCATAGAAGGGAGCGCCAACCAGTGTGGCGACAAACACAAAGGTGTAAAACACCAGAACGCCCACCAGAATGGCGAAAACCAGCCATACCAACCAGCGCAAGAAAGACAGCCAGTCTGGTAGCCAGCTGACCATGGCGTCCACCCAGCCGGAGAAGTAAGCGCTCATGCCCCAGATGAAGCCGATAAAGACCAATATATTGATAATCAAAGGGATAATGACAAAGACCCGCAGCTTGGGATGCTGAATCAGGCGAAACCCTTCCAGCAGGTCGTTAAAACCTTTAGCGAATAATTTCACGCTCTTTTCCTTTCTGCCTCATACAAAAAATTAGTGAGAGCCGCCGTAGCACTCAATTTAAAGGCTCCGCACTAAGACGAAACCGGGACGCGCTCATTTTCATTTGAAATGTCCGCAATTGACGGTAGCGCATATCCACCTGAAGCAGTTGCGTCAACGCATCCCGCAGTTCAGGGTCCACGGCGCAGCCGAACATGATCGCAGATATGGCGTTGGAGGGAAACTTACAAAGGGACAATGCCTCACCATCCCAATGTATTTGCTTCTGTCCCGTATCCAACGGACGCAACAAGCGCCACTCACCCTCTCCAGAAAACTCAGTGGAGCGCTGAAACAAAGGACTGAAGCCGAATGCGCCAGTCTGCGGCCTCTCGTCACAATATTCGACTTTTTTGAATGTTTGCGGGCTGTCTTGATAGTGCCCGTCCATTAGTCCCGCCTTATCAGGATCTATCTCCAGCGCGACACCTCGATGGCGATCCCCCTGAAACCGCCACAGCGCAATACTTTCAACAGATTCAAACAGACCAAGCACCCCCAACGACAGCATAAAACGAGGGCTGAGAAACAATGGATCGCTCGCGACACCCTGCAATAATATGGCTTCTATTTCTTTGCGTTTATGCTTGGCCTGCTGCAGATAATACTCGAAGGTGACCAGACTGCTCAGATCCTCTGGAAGCGCGTCATATTGCCGCTTTACTTCCGCCACGAACTCCGCTTGAGTGATATCCCTAACCGGAGCGACCGCTAAAGGAAGTTCTGGACTCAGAAACGGATCGTGCAAGCCGGCCAGCCCATGTAAAGGCAATTTGCCCTCTCTCAAGATGGTAATGCTCAGCTTGTCGGCGTACAGATATAATTTCATGTTTTGATGCCCAGGAAGCGCTTTCCCATGTTCAGTTTGTCTCAATTATATAAAAGCTTGATCGTTCTTGGAGGACATTGGTCCGCCCGTGTCGCCTTCTACGTATTGATGGTGGTGGGGCTGGTCATTGCCCTCACTCCCAACGAGTACACGCCACTGGGAACAGTGAACGATAAAATACGGCATGCATTTTCTTTCGCCGTAATGAGCGGTATGGCCATGTGGAGTCACCGCAATAGCCGGGTCCTTCATGTTTTTATCGCCATGACTTGCTACGGCCTGCTCATTGAAGGCCTGCAAAGCTTGATTCCCTACCGGGACGGCAGCCTTGGAGATATTGTGGCCAATACTATCGGCATTGCGATTGGCGTGTCCCTGGCGAACTGGCTGGTCGTCTCCGTTCGCCCCACCAAAGCCTCCTACTGAAACCGTCCATCGGATTTCTTTGACAAGCAGGCTTCTACAGAAAATGCACTAATGTATTAGTAGTAAGACATTGGCCTGAAATCTTGTGAGAAATATCTCACAAAGCCGTAGGAAATTAGCGGAAGTTACTGTAATCATTACGGATTTACTTGCTGAGACATTTCGTAACACGTTGTTTTATATAACCTTTCCAAAACAGAGCGAGTTAAGCGGCGTACCCGCTCTTGAAGATTGTCACAAAAAGGTCATTCGGCCCGAGGTATATTTACAACCGTCAAGGCAGACAAGGAAATGGAATCCAGCCAGGATGGTTTCTTCGCAGGAAGCGAAGGGAAGCAAGGATAAGGAATGATGCTTGAGGGAATTTTTGGAGTTAATCCAGGAATAAAACAGGATAAAGTTGGCGCATAGGATGGCGCTTTACCAAGGAACGGCGGATCGGAATCCAAAACCTATTCCAAATGAGGCGACCTGATTAGTCGCCTTTTTTTTCGCCTGAGATATGGCGCCCGCTCTCGTAAATTCTCACCTCATTAAACTCTTCGAACTCATTGAGATCTGGGAACGTTCTGCCGGATGCTGTCTTCTTTAGCTCATATCCAGGCGCCGACAGATTACGCACCCGCGAATCCGCTAACAGCACTTTCGACGCTTTATCCCGCCACTCCGGCAACCATTGCAGGTTGTCTCGATCATAGAGAACATCCGCCGCCGTGATCACATCAGGCTTATCGGCAGACGGCAGCGTCTCACACACCCTCACCTGCACGCCATTCAACACCGCATTCTCCGCCGCCGCCACTTGCGCCGCCAAATCCAGGTCACAGGCCATGACGGCGGAGGCTCCCGCCAGCGCTGCGGCAATCGCCACCACGCCGGACCCCGCTCCGATGTCCCACACCGTTTTGCCCGCCACCAGCTCAGGGTGATCCAGAATATATCGCGCCAGCACCTGCCCACTGGCCCAGCAAAAACTCCAGTAGGCCGGCTCAGCGACGACAGCTTGGGCCTCATCATGGGAGAGCGGCCCTTCCATCACCGCAGGGTCGAATAGATACAGACGGATTTCAGGAATAAGCGGCGGCGCGGCCACCCGCAGCGCGCTGCGAGGCAACGTACGTTGCAGCAAAGGCAGTAATAATTCCGACATGAGAAGTTTATCCGCTACTGAACGTAGATTATCTAATAAGACGAAAATTTCAGAAAATAGCGGCCATTATGTCACAAATAGCGCCAAATCAAGGGAATCCGGTCATGAAAACTTTTCGTAAACTCTAGCTTGGAATTTGCGTCAGATTTTCGTCACACCTACGGAAATGCACTTATTGCGCGGCTAACTCCAGGATTCTGCGCGTAAAAGCGCTTGGCAGCGCGGCGGCTTCTGCTAGACTAGCGCTGTCTGGCTTCAATGTCCGCGCGCTCGCCGTCATCCTTTGCAATGTAATACCCAACCCCACCCATGCCAGGTGGCGGGCGCTGACGCATAAGAACTAAAACCGCTAAGGAGTCTTCAATGGAGAACCTAGATCAGTATTTAGATAAGGGCGTCGAACTGGTGATGGAGTACGCGCCGCAATTGTTGCTCGCCATCATTACTCTCATAGTAGGTATGTGGCTGATCAACAGAGCGCTCAAGTTCACAGATGACCGCCTGCAGAAGAAGTTTGATCCCACACTCACCAAGTTCGTGCACAGCATTGCGTCAGTAGGTCTCAAGGCGTTGCTGCTGGTCAGCGTTGCGCAAATGGTGGGCATTGAAACGACTTCCTTTATCGCCGTCTTAGGCGCCGCCGGTCTGGCTGTTGGCTTGGCTCTGCAGGGCAACCTGTCGAACTTCGCCAGCGGCATCATGATCCTGGTGTTCAAGCCTTTCAAAGTCGGCGACGTGATAGATGGAGCCGGCTACATCGGCACGGTCAGGGAAATCCAGATATTCACCACGGTCGTAATGACGCCGGATAACCGCCGGGTCATTATTCCCAACTCCAATCTGGCGAATAATCCCCTGATCAATATCGCAGCGGAAGCAACCAGACGTGTGGACATGGTATTCGGCATCAGCTACGGCGACGACATCGACAAAGCTAAAAATATAATTAAATCCATGCTGGAAGCCGATTCACGCGTGTTGAAAGATCCAGCCCCCGTGATCGCCGTCATGGCGCTGGCGGACAGCTCCGTTAATCTCGCCGTACGCCCCTGGGTCGTCACTGCAGATTACTGGCCGCTGTATTTCGACATGCATGAGAACGTGAAGAAGCGCTTCGACGAAGAAGGCGTCACCATTCCGTTCCCACAAAGGGATGTCCACATTTATCAAGAAACTCAATAAATCCCTTAATCCCTTTTATTTTTGGAAAGTTCCCCCGGGCCGGCAGGTCCGGGAATAGATTACACAAAGAGGTGGCAATGAAAGCAAAACTACTCCCATCTATTTTACTTATGGGCGCTATTGCATCCGCGCAGCCGGCGCTTGCCGACGGTCGCGAAAAAGGTGCGTATTTCACCGGCCTGCTCGGCTACACATTCTTCGACCATGAGCGTCAAATTGAAGACGATCCGAACCTTGCTGCAGGCCTGGGTTATAACTTTACGCCAGCCATTTCCGCAGAGGTTCTCTTCGGTGGCGCAGACCTCGAAAGAAAACACAACACGGGTTACCTCAATGGCATCTTTTATCGCCTAGACGCCCTATATCACTTCAGCCCGGGCGAAGCCTGGCGTCCATATCTAGTCGGCGGCGTCGGCAACTACGCCTTTAAATACGATGAAGGCGGCAGAGACGAGGAAACTCAATACAATCTGGGCGCCGGTATCAAGCACGCCATCAGCGAATCTATGGACGTACGCTTTGACGCCCGCGGCGTGTATGGCGATGAAGACGAAACCAAAGACGCCATGCTGAACCTGGGCTTCACTTACATGTTCGCCTCCGCCGCGCCTGCACCTAAGGATAGCGACAGAGACGGCGTATATGACGATGAAGACGCCTGCCCTGGCACGCCTTACGGCGCTAAAGTCGACGTTCGCGGATGCGAGGTGATCGGCGATGCGGACGGCGACGGCGTGACCGATGACAAAGATCAGTGCCCCAACACCAAAGCCGGCGCGCGCGTTGACGCCACAGGCTGCCCTGTTGTCGGCGATGATGACGCAGACGGCGTACCCAACGAAAAAGACCAGTGCCCGAATTCTCCGGCAGCGGCGAAAGTGGACAGCAGAGGCTGCCCTCTGGACACTGACCGTGACGGCATCACCGACGGTCTGGACGCATGCCCTGACACGCCTTACGGCGCTAAAGTGGACAACCGCGGCTGCCGTATTCAGTTAAGCGAGACGGTCACCATTACCATGAACGTCACGTTCCCCACTAACTCAGCGGCCATTCCAGAGGAGTTCGTGTCAGAAGTAGAGAAACTGGCTGAGTTCATGCGCCAGTATCCAGACACGAAAGCGGTTGTTGAAGGACACACTGACGATCGCGGTCAAGACGCCTACAACCAGAAGCTGTCTGAGAAGCGCGCCAGCGCTGTGCGTCAGATGGTCGTTGAGCGTTTCGGCATTGCTGGCGAGAGAATCTCCAGCGTCGGTTACGGCGAAGCCCGTCCGATTGGCGATAACAACACCGCAGAAGGCCGTAGCGCCAACCGTCGTGTTGTCGCAGTCGTAGAAGCGACCGTTAAAACCAATCAATAACAGCTGATTCGCTAGATAATCCAAGCAAGGGGAACTCAGGTTCCCCTTTTTATTTTCCCAACCGTTACCCAGTTCCCAACTTTCAGCCCCGCTATTTGCTGCAATCGCAACTTAATAGGCTATCTTAATTATTAAGAGCGAATGTTTCTTATCCAGGCTGGAGGTGGCTTATGCCTGTACAATCTTTGAAGAACTTCCTCGATGGACATCAAGTCCGATATGTGTCGATACAGCATTCCCCGGCTTATACCGCTCAGGAGATCGCTCAATCTGCGCATATCTGCGGGAAGATGCTCGCAAAAACCGTGATTGTCATGATGGACGGCAAGTTCGCGATGGCGGTTATGCCTGCTACATCGCGTATTCGTTGGGACCGGTTCATGCGCGCGATGGGTACGGATTTCATCGAATTGGCGGACGAAGAGGACTTCAAAGACCATTTTGCGGAATGCGAAGTCGGCGCCATCCCCCCTTTCGGCAATCTGTACGGCATGTCCGTCTATATGGACGAGCATCTGCGCAATAACGAAGAGATCGCCTTCAGCGCAGGCACTCACAGCGAAATACTGCGCATGTCCATGAGCGCCTATGTCGACTTAGCGCGGCCGCTAATCATGAATGAAGGGTTCGTTCAGCCCAACAGCCCGCCGCTACAGCGGGTGCGGCAAGGCCGTAAACGCGCCCACAGGCACGCCTGACCCCGGAGCAGTCAATATTCGCCAGCATAGACCGGCAGCGTTGCCGATATACAAATATCTGTCGCTTATGCTGGCGGCGTTATGGCTGCACGCGGGCTTCGCCAGCGCGGAGAAGCCCACGCTGATCCTGGGCGGCCCTCCCTGGCCGCCTTATCTGGATGAAGATCAGATCCACCGCGGCCTGGCCACGGAAATCGTGGAGTCCGCCTTCAATAAAGCCGGCTACCCGGTACAGATAAAGATTTTGCCCTGGCCTCGACTATTGCGCGCAGCGGAATTCAAAGAAGTCGATGTCATGATCGGGCTCTGGTGGACGCTGGAAAGAGAAGAAGTCTTCGTCTTTTCCTCCCCTTATTACGTCAATGTGATCGGTTTCGCCGCGCCGACAGAGAGCACATTCAAACCGGCGCGTCTCAGCGACCTCACCAACGCCCGCATCGGCGTACGCCAAGGCGCCCGCTTTTGGAGTCCATTTGACTTCTCAACATCGCTCAACAAAATCACCGTTAATACCACGGAAAGCGCCCTCAATATGACCGCTGTCGGGCGTCTGGATCTGACTGTAGAGGATGTCAGGATTCTGCATAACCTCATCAACCATGATGACCGGCTTAGCGAGCACCTGAAGATATTGCCTCTCCCCCTGGTGTACCGCCCTCTGCATATGGGGGTTCGTCGTAACCTGGACAACGCCGAGACCATCGTCGCCGACTTCAACGCCGCTCTGGCTGAGCTTCTGCAAAGCGGTTGGGTCGCGACCATCTATCGTCGCTACGGCATAGCGGAGAGCCCTCTGGATATCCTTACCCGCACGCCGCCTTCCATGGCGGACGAATAAGGCCCCAGAAGCCTGCGCCGAGGCTTTGCAGTCTCCTTCCCTCTTCCTCTATCATTAGGCTCCCGGCTTATCCAGCCGCCGTCCGGAACCTATTGACATTACTATGACAGACAAGGCTTCTTCCCAGCTCAGCGACGCTCCTGATTACGACGTCATCATCGTCGGCGGAGGCATGGTCGGCGCAGCTATCGCCGCAGCGTTAAAGAACACGTCGTTAAAAACAGCGGTGATAGAGAGAAAGCTGCCAGCCCCCTTCAACCCAGACGAAACCCCGGACCTGCGCGTATCCGCGATTAATTTCGCCAGCGAGCAGTTTCTCACCCAGATTGGCGCCTGGGAGCACGCTCTGCGTATGCGCGCCCATCCCTACCAACGTCTGGCGGTGTGGGAGAAACTGGGCAATCCTTTAGGCGAGCGGTTGTCGTCGGTGGTCAACAAAACAGAGTTCGACTCCCGCCAGGTTGGCCACTCTCATCTTGGTCACATCGTTGAAAACCGGGTCATTCAATTGGCGCTGCTGCGTGTGGTCGAGCAGGCGGAAAACGTAACCTTGATCAGCGGCCGGCGCATTCACGCCATCAACTTTCGCGCATCGTCGCCTGAAGTCATGCTGGATGATAAAACCCTGCTGCGCGGACGCTTAATAGTCGGCGCCGATGGCGGCTCTTCCCTGGTTCGAGAGCAGGCGCAGCTCGGGTTGCTCAGCGACGCCTATGAACAGCATGCGCTAGTGGTTAGCGTCGCCATTGCCGGCGAGCCTCAAAATATCACCTGGCAGGCATTCCGACCTAATGGCCCACTGGCGTTCCTACCCTTATGCGCCATCGACGGCGTCGCCTACGCCTCATTGGTCTGGTACGACCAGCCCGCCAAATTAAAGGCGTTACAACAACTCTCTCAGGACGAATTTATCCGCGCCCTGCGTAAAGAGTTTCCCCGTCAGTTGCCGGAACTACGCCAAGTGCTCGGCAAAGGCTCATTCCCGCTCGTGAAACGACACGCTCAACACTATGTAGCTCAGGGCGTCGCGCTTGCGGGGGACGCCGCGCATACAATTAATCCCCTGGCGGGACAGGGAGTTAACCTCGGGTTTCAGGACGCAGCCGCCCTGGCGGAGGTAATTCAACAAGCCGCAGAGCGAGGACTGGACATCGGCGATCTGCAGACTCTGCGTCAATATGAGCGACTGCGCCGAGGAGAGAACCTTAAAATGATGACGCTGATGGATGGTTTTTATTACGCCTTCAGCAATAACCTCGCCCCGGTGAAACTGGCGCGCAACCTGGGACTCGGGCTTGCTGGCCTGTTAGGACCGGCGAAACGCAAAGTCATCGCCTACGCCATGGGACTGAATGGCGCACAGACGGAACGTCCGCTGACGCGCTGACTGTCGCAGCAAAACATAACCACACCGAAAACGCAGCCAAAGGATGCAAGACCATGTCTGAAACGATTTTCAGCAAAATCATCAAACGGGAAATCCCCGCCGACATTATCTACGAGGATGAGTTCTGTCTGGCGTTCAACGACATCAACCCTCAGGCGCCAGTGCATTTCCTGGTCATTCCCAAAAAGCCCATCGCCACCATCAACGATATTGAAGAACAAGATCGTGAGTTAGTGGGCCACTTGTATATCGCCGCCGCTAAAATCGCCCAAGAAAAAGGGTTTGCCGACGACGGCTACCGCGTGGTGATGAACTGCAACGAAAACGCAGGACAGACGGTTTTCCATATCCACCTTCACGTTCTGGCGGGGAAACCTCTGGGCTGGCCGCCTTATACGGACAAACTCAAAGTCTAGGCTTGCCTTCTTAGACGATAGACAGGGTAAGGTGAACTTACCCTTTCAACTCCCTTCCGAGACCGCCAAAGGCGACTCAGATTGCAGAGCGCTGCGTTCCAGCCAGTCGCCCACACGTTGCGCCAGACTCTCTGAATGCTTGATCCAGTTGAAGTGTCCTACACAGGCTCCGCCGAAATCAGCGTCAATCAGACGCCAGTGCGTTACCTCCGCAGAAGGCATTTTGCGATACAGGTTCGCCACGGCTTCAGCCGGAGCCAGTTCATCGGACTCGAAGGAAATCGCCAGCACAGGCTTGGTAACCGCCTCCAGCAGACGCTCATAGTTTATCGGGCTGCGCTCCGGGTAGTAATCGCCAGTGCGGGCGTTGCGCGCCCAATCGCGAATCAGGCGACGCGCCTCCCGCCCCGCGAAACCGATACGATCCCCCGGCATATATCCCCAGATCTCGCTGATACCGCGCAGCAACTGCGTACCGGCGAGAGTCCGCAAAGGTTTTGCGTATCCTTTGTAGTAGACATTACAGGAAGCCAGCAAAATAAGACCTGCGACAGATCCCGGCTGCTCCGCCATGTAAAGAGAACTCAATTGTCCGCCCAGACTATGGCCAAGCAGCCAGATCGGCGAATCCGGCAGATGCAGCCTCACACAGTCCAGCACGGCCGGCCAGTCGTATTGGATCATCTCGTAGTAGCCGAAGTTAATGCTCCGGGAGGCGCGCACTGAGCTACTGCCATGTCCGCGCAAATCCGCCGTCACGCAGTGAACGCCGCGTGCGGCTATCGCCTCCGCCAAAGGCGAATAAAAGCTGGCGCGGACGCCCATGGCGGGCATGCAGACGACCACTGGCGCTAACGCATCTTCCGAGCGATAGAGCGACAGCGTGGAATGCACTTGGTCCTGGCTAATGACAGGTATGATTTCAGGGGACATGGCGAAGGCTCTCTGGCGTCAATGTGTTCCATGCTAACATTGGTAAGCAAGGAACGTGAAGACCCGGTTTCACTTCAACCGGATCTTCCCTGAACGCCGACTCAGGTTCCGTTGATGGCCAAATGCGCGGCGATAGATACGCCGTAACCGATAAAAATGGCCCAGGACCACTTCAGGTGCGACAGGAAAGTGTAGCTGCCTTTCGACTGCCCCATCAACGCCACCCCGGCAGCCGACCCAATGGACAGCAGGCTGCCGCCAACGCCGGCGGTGAGCGTAATCAACAGCCACTGGCTGACGTCCATGTCCGGCTCCATCGATATAATCGCAAACATCACCGGAATATTATCCACAACCGCCGAGATGGTGCCCGCCACGATATTGGCGATCGTTGGCCCCCAGTTGTCATACATTCCATGAGACATCATCTGCAGGAAGCCCAGCGTCGCCAGGCCGCCCACGCAGAAAATCACGCCGAAGAAGAACAGCAGCGTGTCCCACTCCGCCCGCGCCACCCTGCGGAAGATATCAAACTGAATGTCGTCTTCGACGGTTCCGGTTTTACGTAGAAAATACGCGAAGAACATCAGCACGGACATACCAGTCATCATGCCGAGAAACGGCGGCAAGTGGAAAAAGCGCTCAAAACAGACCGCCGTCGCAATGGTCAACAAGAACAAAATACAGATGCGCAAGCCGCCGCGTTTGATGGGCACCAGCCCCCCATGTCCTGTTGGAACGCCATTGGGCAGGAAGAAATTCATAATCAGCGCAGGCGTCACAAAGTTCAGCACGGAGGGAATGAACAGCTCAAAGAACTCTTCAAACTGCACTTTCTTAGACGCCCACACCATCAAGGTCGTAATGTCCCCAAAAGGACTGAACGCCCCGCCGGCGTTGGCTCCCACCACCACATTAATCATCGACAGGGAAACAAACTTGGTGTCTTTGCCTCCCACCGCCATGATCACCGCGCCCATCAGCAAAGCAGTGGTCAGGTTATCCGCTACCGGCGAAATGAAAAAAGCCAGCCATCCGGTAACCCAGAACAGCTTGCGATAGCTCATGCCTTTGTGAACCAGATAAGAGCGTAAGGACTCGAATACATGGCGCTCCTCCATCGCATTGATGAAAGTCATCGCCACCAAGAGAAATAGAAATAAAGCGCCGTATTCCAGCAGGTTGTGGGCGACGGCGCCGTGGATATCGTCATTGCTTCGCCCCATGTCCTGGGCGACGCTCGCCACCAACACCCAGATCAATCCAGCGGCGAAAATGACCGGCTTGGATTTCCTTAAATGCAACACTTCTTCCGCCATGACGGCGATATAAGCGACGATAAAAAGGATGACGGCGAGTATCGCCTTGGGTGAGTCGGTGGCGTCTAGAACGAGCATGCCGCCTTCAGAGGCGTAAACAGGGCCAGCCGCGCACAGCAGACCGCCCAGCAGAAGTTGCAGTTTTTTCATTCAGCTAATCCGTACTTTAGTTCTCGGTTATTTTTATTGAGCGCCCCTGTCAACGATTTACTACAAACCATCGCCTGCAGACGCAGAACATAATGAAAAACGTTGAGATTCTATGGGCTGGGATCACTTTGCGCAATTACGCTTAAGTCTCTTAGGTATTGATAGCCTTAAGGATAATCCGGATAAAACGCTGAGGTTGTTGATATGCGTCAACCCTGATGCGGAGGGAATTGGTTACAGTTCCGCACAGCGCTGGCGGATTAGCGGCAGGACTGAACTCAAGGGGCTCGGTGATGTTGCAACGCCATCCGGCGCTCCATCCAGTTTCGACAGGGTGGTCGCCCGCGGGTCATCTCTCCCTCCTCCCGACCCGCGGGCAACTTATCTTTCAGGTTAGGCCTTTAGCGCCACTCGCCAGTCAAAGAGCCAAAGCGGTTACTGCGCCCCAGCCAACTGATTCAGCCGATCGCCCAGCACCTCTGAGCGCTCTTGCAACACATCAAACAACGCCGTTTTTAACACTTCCACAAAACGCGCTCCCGCGTCAGTGCGCGCGAATGCAATGTAACCCTTCATGTCTGCAAGCGGCACATCCCGATAGGTATAGAGATAATTCAGATAAACCTGCTGCCCCACCATGCCGCGCATGGAAAAGCGACGCTCTTCAATGACTCTTTTAAGGTCATGGTACGAAGGCAGCTCAGGACCTTTCACCACCGAAGTAATAGCGGCGGCCATCGCCAGTTGAATAGTGACGGTATTATCCAGCATGGAGTCCGTCGCCAGGGTGGCGCGATCATAGGCGGAAAACAGATGCTCCCGCTCACCGCCTTTGTTTTCCTCACTCAGGCGCTCCATTCTTTTCTGCGCCTCGGCATACTCCTCCGAACTCATGGCGTTGAGTTCCGCCGCCACGATTTTCTGGCCGATGGGCGAGCGATACCACTTCAAGACATGGCGCATTTCCGCTGGCGACAGTTGTTGCTCCAGGCGTCTCTCCACCTGACTTTGCAGGTCGTCCGCCTGATAAGCGCCATCCACCACCCGCTCAAACAGATCCATCAGGTCTTCCGACGCGCCAGTGCGGCGGATATTAGCGCGAATCCCGGTTTTTATCATATCCGGATAGCGCGACAGCAATTCATCCACACCGGTCTGAGCAAGCAAATTTGCGGACAACGAAGCATCCGATTTGACGGCGTAAACAGGAGTGGAAAGTAGAATAGCAGACAGCAGACAGAAAATAGCGCGGAACAACTTCATATGAGTGCATCCCAAAAACAACGACAACAGGAAGACATGGCGAGCGGCATGAATCCGTTCGCCTGTCTTCCAGTATAGTTGTCTAAATTTTCAGCGCTTTGGAAAACCGGCTTATATTACAAAAACCTACAATTCACTAAGATAGTTAACCAGACTTTCCCTTAGAAAGGTTTCGTAACGCCAGATACGGGTGGTCAGTTTCTCAGGCCGGCGATAAAGGTAAATCCAGGCAGTCAGGCGGCCGCCTCCCGGTGTCCTGACTATGGCGTAACGACGCTCATAATCATCGCCTTCATAATGGTCAAGGCGGGCGATGTCATGTTTAGTCAGGCCATGGTAGAGGTGACCGGGACAAATAGCGCTACGATCGCGCCAGAGGCCTGGATAAGCCTTCCCGACGACCTGCAGACATCGATATCCCGGCAGTCTGGCGGCGGAAGCTTCGGGCGCCCATCCTAACAGCCGTTGCATCACATGAGGATGACGCAGCGTGCCATAACAAAAAAGCGGCGTAGACAATGCACAAATCCTGATAACAGTGGTTGAAACCGCGGCCTAAACGCAAAAAACGCAGCCGAAGCTGCGTTTTACCATGAAATGAGTCGCCGAAAAAAGATCAGGATCTCTCAATAAGCTTCTCTGTCTTCTCCAGAGAAGCGTGGCGCACATCCTTGCCTTTCACCATAAAAATTACGTGCTCGCAGATGTTTCTGGCGTGGTCGCCAATGCGCTCCAGCGCGCGCAACACCCACATGACGCTGAGGATACGGGAGATACTGCGCGGATCTTCCATCATGAACGTCACCAGTGAACGCATCGCAGTTTTGTACTCGATATCCACTGACTTGTCTTCTTTCATAACCTCGAAAGCCAGATCCAGATCGAAACGGGCGAAAGCGTCCAGAGCGTCATGCACCATTTTTCCGACATGACTGCCGATATGACGCACTTCCACGTAGCCGCGCGGCGCTTCGCCTTCTTCCAGCAATTGCAGCGCGTTCTTGGCGATTTTCTCCGACTCGTCGCCGATGCGCTCCAGGTCGTTAACCATTTTCGCAATCGCCACCACCAGACGCAGATCGCTCGCCGTCGGCTGACGCTTGGCGATTACCCGGGTGCACTCTTCATCGATGGTTATTTCCAGTTTATCGACGTCATTGTCATTCTGGCGCACCATCTCGGCCAGTTCTGAATCCCCGCGCACCAACGCCTCAACCGCGTCCGCCACCTGCTTTTCCACCAGGCCGCCCATCACCAGAACATGGTTCCGAAGCTCCCGCAAATCCACATTGAACTGTTGAGAAATATGCTGCAAATGAACGTCTGAGTTCGCCATATATGCTTCCTATTACTAATTTCCGCCGGGGAAAACTGTTACCCGTAACGCCCGGTAATATAATCTTCTGTCTGCTTGCAGGACGGATTGGTGAACAGCTGGTTAGTGCTGCCAAACTCAATCAGATCGCCCATGTACATGAAGGCAGTATAGTCCGATACTCGCGCCGCCTGCTGCATATTGTGGGTGACGATAACAATGGTGTAATCGTTTTTCAGTTCGTGGATCAGCTCTTCGATCTTCAGCGTCGATAGCGGGTCAAGAGCCGATGCAGGTTCGTCAAGCAAGAGAACTTCCGGTTTCACCGCTACGGTGCGGGCGATAACCAGACGCTGCTGCTGGCCGCCGGACAAGCCCAGAGCACTGTCATTCAGGCGGTCTTTCACTTCATCCCACAATGCCGCGGACTTGAGCGCCCATTCCACGGTTTCATCCAGAATACGCTTCTTGTTGATACCCTGAATTCTGAGCCCGTAGGCCACGTTCTCATAGATGGTCTTGGGGAATGGGTTCGGCTTCTGGAACACCATGCCTACGCGACGGCGCAACTCCGCCACGTCCACGCCCTTACGGTAGATATCTTCTTTTTCCAGCAGAATCTGCCCGTCAATACGACACCCGTCAACCAGATCATTCATGCGGTTAAAGCAACGCAGCAGGGTGGACTTACCACAACCTGACGGACCGATAAACGCCGTCACCCGCTTTTGCGGAATGCGCATATCAATGCCATGCAACGCTTCTTTCTCGCCGTAGAACAGCTTGAGCTTGTTCACCTCCAGGGCGATCGTCTCATTGTCGATCGACAAATCCTC
Source organism: Hahella sp. HN01 (assembly GCF_018986435.1). GTDB lineage: Bacteria > Pseudomonadota > Gammaproteobacteria > Pseudomonadales > Oleiphilaceae > Hahella. The sequence goes on from NZ_JAHMIN010000033.1 coordinate 43,330, forward strand.
CATCGAGCGCTCGATCGCACTAATGTCGATACCGTGAGAACGGTGTTTGGATTCGTTGAATGGCTGCTCGTCGTTCACTACGTTCTGATTGGTCATAGTTTCACTCATTATAGTCCTCCCCACCGGCTTCGGGGCGTCATCCGGCTCAGGTTACATCTCAAGGGCTTTGTACTTTTCACGCAGGCGGTTACGAATCGCCACTGCACTCAGGTTAAGCAATGCGATCACCGCCACCAGCAACAGGGCCGTCGCATATACCAGTGGGCGCGCCGCCTCTACGTTCGGGCTTTGGAAGCCAACGTCATAGATATGGAAGCCCAGGTGCATAAATTTTTGATCCAAATGCAGGTAGGGATAATTGCCATCCAAGGGCAACGACGGTGCCAGTTTGACCACCCCTACCAGCATCAAAGGAGCCACTTCCCCGGCGGCGCGCGCAATCGCCAGGATCACGCCAGTCATCATCGCCGGACTGGCCATCGGCAGCACAACCCGCCACAACGTCTCGGCCTTGGTCGCGCCCAGCGCCAGGCTGCCCTCACGAATCGAGCGGGGAATACGCGCCAGGCCTTCTTCGGTAGCGACGATCACCACAGGCAGGGTCAAAATAGCCAGGGTGATGGAGGCCCACAGCAACCCAGGGGCGCCAAAGGTCGGCGACGGCAGCGCTTCTGGAAAGAAGTGCTCGTCAATACCGCTACCAATAAAGTAAATGAAGAAGCCCAGGCCAAACACGCCATACACGATAGAGGGTACGCCCGCCAGGTTATTCACCGCGATGCGGATGATTCGCGTCAAAGCGCCCTGATGCGCATACTCTCTCAGATAAACCGCTGCGATCACACCCAAAGGCGTCACCAGTACGGACATGATGACCACCATCAGCACAGTACCGTAGATAGCGGGGAAAATACCGCCTTCGGTGTTCGCCTCGCGTGGGTCATCACTGATGAACTCCCAGATTTTGGCGAAGTAGAATCCGATTTTATCTCCCAGCCCCATTTGGTTCGGCTGGAATGCGCGCACCACTTTGGACAGAGGGATTTCCAGCTCTTTACCGTTCATCGCACGCGCCACCAGAGCGTCGCGTTTGATTTCCTGATACAGCTCGTTCAGATCCTTTTGCAGCACTTCATAGGTGGCGTGCTGTTCAGCGCGCTCGGCTTCAATCTCCGCCATGGCTTCCGGCGTCTTGCGGCCATCCAGCTCAAGACGACGTTCCTTCAGACGCAGACGCTCCAGCGTGTAGTTCACCTTACCGATCTGCTGCTTCTCAATGTCATAGATACGGTCATGCAGCGACAAGGCGCGATCGATGCGGGACTGTAACTCATCCCAGGCGCCAGAGCCTGAGGCCACTACCGAACCGTCTTCTTTGACGGACACCAGATAGCCGTAAAAATTACCCCATTCGCGACGCTCCAGCGTCATCAACTCTTTGGGGTAGCGCACGTCACGCATGCGGTCCGCCAGCACCCAGCGGAAGTCGGAGCCAAGCACATCACGATTGCCGGTCTTGATCAGATCACGGCGCATATAATCTACGCCCGGCGGCACCTGCACACCCGCGGCGTGCAATTGCTCCGCCGGCACTTCTTCTGTTTCGACGATCTCACCAATCAACAGCGTGGTTTTATCGTTCTCGCCCAGATAATCGGTTTCCATCAGGCTGTGAGGCCAAAAGTGGGCCAAGCCGCGCACGCCAATCAGCAACAGCAGACCGAACACCATCACCAGACTGATTGATACAGCGCCGGCGTTAATCCAGATCCAGGGATCGCCTTTGTTAAACCAGGTTTTCAGTGAAACGCGCATTCTGTTCTCTCGATTCTCTCAGATTTCTTTACTGCCCATCGGACTTCCGCATGACTCAGCGCGATCTTAGATCACGCTGTACTTGGCCCGCAGACGCTGGCGCACGAATTCAGCCACGGTGTTCACCAGGAAGGTGAACAGGAACAACACGAACGCCGCCAGGAACAAGATCCGGAAGTGGGAGCTGCCAACTTCGGACTCCGGCATTTCCACCGCAATGTTAGCGGCCAGCGTACGCATGCCCTCAAAGATATTCATATCCATAATCGGCGTATTGCCTGTCGCCATCAGTACGATCATGGTCTCACCGACAGCACGCCCCAGACCGATCATCAGCGCGGAGAAAATACCGGGGCTGGCGGTCGGCAACACTACGCGAATCATGGTTTGCCAAGGCGTAGCGCCCAGCGCCAGAGATCCGTAGGTCAAATGCTTCGGCACGCTGAACACGGCGTCTTCGGTGATGGAGAAAATGGTTGGGATCACCGCAAAGCCCATCGCCGCGCCTACCACAAGCGCGTTGCGCTGGTCATAATCCAAACCAATGGTTTCTTTCAGCCAGTGCGGCATATTGCCGTCGAACAGAGCCACTTCTACCGCGGGGCTGATAGCAAAACTGAGCCAACCGATGAAGCAGATAACCGGCAGCAACAACAACGGCTCCCAACCTTCCGGCACCATCAGGCGCACGGACTGCGGCATATTGGCCCATGCGAAACTGAACACAAGAATCGCGATCGGGGTCAGCACCAGCAGCGTGAATACGCCTGGCATGTGAGACTCCATGAACGGAGCGAAAAACAAGCCTGCCAGGAAACCAAGGATAACCGTCGGCAACGCTTCCATCAGCTCAATCGCTGGCTTCACTTTCCGACGCAGGGTCGGCGACATGAAATGAGCAGTGTACAAGGCGCCGCAGATCGCCAGCGGAATTGCGATCAACATGGCGTAAAACGCCGCTTTGATCGTGCCGAACACCAGAGGCGTCAGGCTGTATTTGGGTTCAAAGTCATTACTGGCGGCGGAGGACTGCCAGACGTAGTCAGGCTCAGAGTAGCCTTCATACCAGACTTTGCTCCATAGCGCAGACCAGGACACATCCGGGTGTTCGTTGTCGATACTCCAGAAATGCAGACGATCATCCTGCGACTGCAACAACATGAAGTTGGCTCTGGGCGCAACCGTCATATGCTTGACGTCGCCATCGACGATCTGCTCTTGCAGCAGATTGCGTTCGGCAGTGGTGTTAAAAATCGCCGCTTCGCCCTGAGCGGTAGCGACCAGAAAGCCTTTGCGTCTTGGCTCCACCGCGATCTTGGCGATAGCCGCCTTACCTGCCTGGAAGCTGCGCACATGCTGCAGGTGATACTGGTTTTCTTTGTCGCGTACAGGGAACCACTGACGAATTTCGCCACGGTTGTTAGCGATCAACAAAGAATAGCCGCCCAGCAGAAAGCTCATGTCAGTGATCTGGGAGCCTGACGCGACAGCGTCAACGCGAGCGATCAAATCCGGCGACTGCTTGTTGGAGATGTCGTACATATCCAGCTTGCCGCTCTTAGTCGCGACATACAGCCAACGGGTGTCTGGGCTGATCTGAATGGAAACGATATCGCCATTCACTGAAGGCATGGTGACGGAGGATTCCTCCAGCGTCACATCGCCAGTCAGAAAGTTCGCTTCCTTTTCGTAAAAGCTGGCGAACAGCTTGTTCGACTCATTGGAGCCGACGACCAGCAGATAATCATTATTGTCACGCACCGCCACATGGGTCAGCGCCGCTCCAGATGGATCGAGCGCCATAGGAGATTCGCCATAGGGAAACTCCAGCGATGGCGTGATTACCCGAACATTGTTGGGCCAAGTGATGTTATAGGTGTGTTTGAAAATAACGACGCTGCCGTCACTCACGCCGGCTACCACAGTGTTGGAGCCCGGCGCGCCTTCGTTGACGCCAGTCAAGGACGCACTATCAGGAATAGGCAGACGGGTAGCGGAATCGACGGAGCCGTCTTTCAAATTGAAGAAAGTAACATTGCCATTATCGTCCAGACGCAGCCCCTTCTCGGCCTGCTCTTCCATGCCCAGCAGCAGGATAGCCCCCTTCTCGCCGGGAGCGTCATAACTGGCGACGGCGTCTACGGACGCAGATTCAAAGATCGGCGCCACTTCATACAGTAAGTAAAAGAAGATCAGGGTGACTGCAACAATGACGCTCACACCGCCAGCGGCGATAAACCCCTTCGCCATTTTGTCTTTCAGGGTTCTGATATTGCGGTGGCGCTTGAGCTGGGGGGTATTGAAGTCTATCTCCGGGGCTTTGACAGATACCGCCTCATTCATAGTGAAATCCCAATATTAAAAGATGCGCAAACGATAGCGGCATAATGTGACAGTTATGTTACAACCCTGTCACATTTGTCGCTGGCGGAGTCTTCATTAAAGCAGAGGGATTTTAAGCTTCTGTGACAGCTTGTCAGGGCGTGAGCCCAGTTGCCGCCGATCGTCATCGTAGCCTGCGCTTAACGCGCAGTTTAAGGGAACAAAGAGAGGGAGCGTTAGCGGGGACGAAGCCATTTCGCCCCCGCGTATTACTGCTGATAACAGCGGATTACCGTTACAACAGGTTGGAAAAGTCGCCGATACGTTCTTGTAACAATGCGTTGATATCCACCAACCCATTCAGCTCGCTGTCCAACCCGCCAACTTTCTCGCTGACGATTTCATTCAGCTTCGCCTGAACTTTGCCGGAAAGCTTTTTCTTCTCCTCATCGATCAGCCCTTTCACGCTTTGCGACAGGATTTTATCCAGGCTGGAAGTGATCTTCACTTGTGGGTCCTGCAATGCGCCGGAGGCCAGCATATTCACATCGAACTGAGAGATATTCTTCAATGCGTTCAGCAACGCTTTCTTCAACGGAGCGCTCTCACCCTCCAACAGATTAGCCAGTTGCACTTCCAGGAACTTGGCGTCGACATTCATCGCCAGTTTGCCGTCCGTGATATCCGCCTTGCCTGCAATAGCGGCGATGGCTTTGCTCAAGGTCACAGGGAAATCTTCTTTATCAGAGAAAACAAGATCGGTGACAGGCAGATCTTTCAGGTCAAAAGAGAAGGAATCTTTGGCGATCGCGGTGACATGATCAAGAACGCCTTTGAAGTCCATTTTCCCGACGCCCTGCGCCTGACTTTGCAACGCCAGTTGCGCAGGCTTGCCCCATACGTCGGCGCGATCCGTCAAGTTGTTAAACTTACCGGAGAACGGCACATCCTGCTGCGGAATCGGCAATTTACCGCTGATGCTCAGCGTCTTCACCAGGAACCGTGGCAAGCCATCGCTGTAGTCGGTTGTGTCAGGCTCGGGAGCGGATTTCTGCGCTTCTTCGCCAGAGCCATTGATGTAGGGCTGCAAGCGACCGTACCACATATAGGCGTTATTCGCCCATTTCGCCACTTCATCGCCGAACAAGGCTTTCGCCAGCCCTTCCCAGGCGCCTGGATTCAAACCAGCCAGCTCCATCACACGCTTCATATCTTCCTGCGGCGCGGCTTTTACTTTGGCCAGATCCGCTTTCAACTGAGCGACTTCTTTTTCCAGGTCAGACTTGGCGTCGCGGATTTTCTGCAAGTCCTTCTTGGCGTCGCTCTGCAAATCTTTCACCTTGGCGACCGCCTGCAGTCTTTCCAGAGGATTTTTCGCCTCTTTCAACGCCTTGATGCGCTGCTTATAGCTTTCCAGGGTTTCTTTGTTCGGCAGACCATCGATGCGCTCTTTCCAGGCTTTCTTGCGCGCAGCCAAAGACGCTTCCATCTCTTTGGCCATGGATACGGTCTTGAGGTCCACTCTGGCCAGCAGTTCATTCGGGTCTGGAATATCAATGGCCGGCAGTTTCATATCTTCTTTGAACTGATCAACCAACGACGGCTCCTGGCTGGGCGGCGGCGTTAATCCTGGCACAGCGCCGGTAACCGAGCGCGCAGTATTAAAGCGCATGCCTTCCAGCGCGGCGGTCTCCACAATCACTTTGGACTTCAGCAGAGGTTCCCAGTCCAGATTAGCGTCGATCAGTTCCGCCTCAAACGCGTTGGTCATCGGCGCCTGAGGATTGGTCACCTTCAAACCATAAATTGAGGCGCCAAGGGGAAAGAATCGGACATCCACCGAATCGACTTCAACCTTGGCCTTAACCGCTTTGGTTCCTTCTTCTTCAATCGCGAACTTGGCGATGATATCTATAAAAAAGAGAGCGGCTATGACTATTACGATCAACAGAACGAATACATAGCCAACAAACTTAAGTACGCGCATGGCTTTTCCTTATGTTTTCTTTGGCGAAAGAGTTACCCCGATAACCGCATAAGATAGCAGCGCGGATGTGAAATGTGTATTGCGGGATGGCGGGGATTATGCGTAGAACCAAAGCAGGTAAGTGCGCTTCACAAAAGAAAAAACCGCCTGCATGAGGCGGTTTTTTTCGACCTTTAGGCTTTGTCTGTAAGAAAGTCTTACAGTGACAGCTCTTTCAGGTACTTGCTGGTGACGGAAGCAGGCAGCGGCACATAGCCGTCTTTCACAACCACTTCCTGACCTTGCTTGGACATGATCATCTTAACGAATTCGCCAACGATAGGATCCAGGTCTTTGTTTGGCGCCTTGTTAACATATACGTACAGGAAGCGGGACAGTGGGTATTCGCCAGTGATCGCAGTTGCAGGTGAAGCTTCTACGAACTTGTCGCCTTCTTTCTTGGCCAGAGGAACCAAACGTACGCTGGCGGTTTTGTAGCCGATGCCAGAGTAGCCGATGCCGTTAACAGACTCGGAAACGCCTTGTACAACAGAAGCGGAGCCAGGTTGCTCGTTCACGTTGTTTTTGTAGTCGCCTTTACACAGCGCGTGCTCTTTGAAGTAACCGTAAGTACCGGATACAGAGTTACGACCGAACAACTGGATAGAGCGGTTCGCCATGGAGCCAGTCAGACCCAGATCGCCCCAGGTAGTAATGTCTTTGCTGTAACCGCACTTGCGAGTAGAGGAGAACACAGCGTCGATTTGCGCCATGGTCATGCCTTTAATGGGGTTGTCTTTGTGTACGAACACCGCCAAGGCGTCGATCGCAACAGGGATAGCGGTTGGCTTGTAACCGAATTTCTTCTCAAAGGCTTCCAGCTCTTTGTCTTTCATCTTGCGGCTCATTGGGCCCAGGTTGGAAGTGCCTTCGGTCAATGCAGGCGGAGCAGTGGAAGAGCCAGCGGCCTGAATCTGAATATTGACGTTTGGATAGTTGCGCTTGAACTCTTCAGCCCACAGTGTCATCAAGTTGGCCAGAGTATCGGAACCTACGCTGGATAGATTGCCGGAAACACCACTTGCTTTGCTGTAATCAGTCAGCTTGGGATCCAGATCCGCGGAAGCTGCGCCTGCCCAGAATGAAGCAGCTACAACTGTGGCTGCCGCAAAAAATTTTTTTAATTGCATAGGGATGAACTCCTGGTTTTGTAACGACGTATCCGATAGGTTCGTCGGATTGATCGCCACTATAGGATTCGAATATGACAGGGATGTTACAAAATGACGCGTTGTGACATTCAGATTGCAACGTGATTTCACCCAAGGCTCATCGCATTCCCCTTTCACTCAGGTTAAACTTAGCGGTTGAATTTCCGCCCCGGTTAAGGAAACAAGAGACTGCTTCACATTAGGGATTTTTCGGGCGTCGTATGCATAGATATGTCAGAAGTAAGAGCTGTGGACATGAAGGGCTGCTGACTCGGTCGCCACACCGATAGCCCCATCTAACAACAAGAAGGAAAATCCATAATGACTAACGGCCTCACTGCTGTTGTGAGACTCATTGACGCATTCACCGAGAAAACCGGCGCAATCATCGCCTGGCTCAATATCGGAATGGTGGTCGGAACTGTCGCCGTCGTCCTGCTCCGATACGTCTTCAACAATAGTTCCATCGCCCTGCAGGAATCCGTGCTCTACATGCACGGCTTCGTATTCATGATTGCTTCCGCCTACACCCTGAAACACGACGAGCATGTCAGGGTGGATATTCTTTATCAACGATTTTCCGTACGCGGCAAAGCAGTGGTGAACCTGCTGGGAACCTTGTTGCTGCTCTTCCCTCTGATTATTTATATCGGCATTGAAAGCTGGCCTTACATTGCGCAAAGCTGGCGCATTCGCGAGGTGTCCGCCGAAGCGGCCGGCCTGCCTGCGGTCTTTATTCTCAAGTCACTCATTCTGGCGCTGGTTTTTGTGCTTGGCGCGCAGGGCATTGCAGAGGTTCTGCGCAACCTCTGCCTGATCATCGACCCCAGCCATTCCCGCGGACAAGAGGAGCAAGACTGAGATGGAGTATATGTCGCTGTTCATGTTCGCTGCGGTGTGTCTGGTACTGCTCTGCGGTTATCCTGTCGCGTTCTCGCTCGCCGGCACCGCCCTCGCCTTTGCGGGCATTGGCGCCATGGCGGGTGTTTTTGACAACAGTTTCCTGCTGGCCACTCCCAGCCGTTTGTATGGCTTGATGAATAACCAGACCCTGTTGGCGGTTCCCTTATTTGTGTTCATGGGCTGCATGCTGCAGAAGTCAAAGATCGCAGAGAACCTGCTGGAAAGTATGGCGATGCTGTTCCGCAATATTCCTGGCGGTCTGGGTATTTCTGTGGCGATCGTCGGCATGTTGCTGGCGGCCAGTACCGGCATCGTCGGCGCCACCGTAGTGACGATGGGTTTGATCTCCCTGCCCACCATGCTGAAGAGCAACTACAGTAAAGCGGTAGCTACGGGCACAATCTGCGCCACAGGCACCCTGGGCCAGATCATTCCCCCGTCAATCGCCCTGGTATTGCTGGGCGACGTGCTATCCAGCGCCTATCAGCAAGCCCAGCGTGACATGGGCATCTTCAACCCGGACACCGTATCCGTAGGCGACCTGTTCGTGGGAGCGCTGATTCCCGGTCTTGTACTGGTTCTGCTGTACATCATTTATCTATTTGTACTGGCGCTGGTTAAACCCGACCTGTTGCCTGCGGGCGAAAAGCTGAGCAAGCAGGAAATGCACTCCCGCGAACTCTCCTTGTTGCGCGACCTGACGCCGCCATTGGCGCTGATCATCGCCGTTCTGGGATCAATTCTGTCCGGAATCGCCACGCCAACGGAAGCCGCAGGCGTCGGCGCATTTGGCGCCATTATCCTGGCGATCTACAAACGCCAGATCTCAATTTCCGTACTAAGAGATGTTTGCCAGCAAACCACCCGCGTCACCTGCATGGTGTTCATGATTTTGATAGGCGCCACCATCTTCTCACTGGTGTTCCGCGCCTATGGCGGCGATGAGCTGATCAAAGATATCTTTGCATCCATGCCCGGCGGCGTGTTCATGGCGGTGCTGGTAGTGATGCTGGTTATTTTCCTGTTGGGCTTTATTCTCGACTTCATCGAGATCACCTTCGTCGTGGTGCCCATTGTCGGCCCGGTATTACTGGCGATGGGCGTAGACCCCATCTGGCTGGGTATCATGATTGGCTTGAATTTGCAAACGTCGTTCCTGACCCCGCCCTTCGGGTTTTCGCTGTTTTATTTACGCGGGGTCGCCCCAAGCCATGTGAAAACGACGGACATTTATATGGGCGTGGCCCCATTTATCGCAATCCAGGTATTAATGCTTTGTCTGCTGGCGGCCTGGCCGTCACTGGCGACCTGGTTGCCGGAGGTGGTTTACGGGCCCTGACCGCCTCCTTAGTTCAGGCGCCTCGGCTACGGCGGAGAAACGTCGCGACAGCGCCTAAACTTGCAGATATCGGATTTTCATAAATACAAGAGAACTGTCATGAAAGCTTCTAGTAGCTCAGCACCCAACGGAGAACTGGCGCTTCGCGTCATCGCTCTCGATAAGGACACCAACTCCAACGGCGATATTTACGCCGGCTGGTTGATGTCGCAGATGGACCTGGCCGCCGCCAGCATGGCTGGCCGTATCGCCAAAGGCCGTACTGCGACAGTATCCGTGAAACAACTGGATTTTCTATCTCCGGTTAGAGTCGGCGCGGAAGTCAGTTGTTATGCGCGCATGGTTAATATCGGCACCAGCTCCATGCACATCGAAGTGGAAGTTTGGACTCGCGACAACCACCAGAATACTCCCCGCAAGGTGACTGAAGGCGTGTTTGTACTGGTTGCGATTGACGACTCCGGACGCATTCGCGCGGTGCCTGCCGGAGAGTGAGCCAAACCATGGCGCAAGGCATAAAAAAACCGCAGTCTGAGCTGCGGTTTTTTTTGGGTCAGTCGATCGTCTTAGGATCTGGCGTTGATATAGGCTTTTTCTGAGATCTCGTGGTATTTCCACACATTGCTGCGGAACTTCTCATAAGACTCATATACCTTCTTCACTGCGGGATCTTTCTCCGCAATCTCCTGAATCGTCTGACGGGAGATGTCTTGTAACTCCTTCAACACGTCGTCAGGAAAACGTCTGACATCCACACCGTGGTTGTTAACCAATTCGTTCAACGCCGCATTGTTACGCGCCGTGTACTCATCCAGCATGTCCTGGTTGATCATACGCGCAGCCACCTCAACGATGGCTTGCAGATCTTTCGGCAAAGCCTCAAACGCTTTCTTGTTGAAGGTAAACTCCAAGGAAGTGCCGGGTTCGTGCCAACCTGGGTAGTAGTAGTATTTAGCCGCTTTATGCAGACCGAACGCCAGATCATTGTACGGGCCCACCCATTCGGTGGCGTCGATAGCGCCGGTTTGCAAAGCAGTGAAGATTTCGCCGCCAGGCAACTGCACAGGCGTGCCTCCCGCCCGCTGCAACACTTCGCCACCCAGGCCAGGGATACGCATCTTGAGACCTTTCAGGTCATCCAGAGAGTTGATCTCTTTGTTGAACCAGCCTCCCATCTGTACGCCGGTGTTGCCGCCAAGCATAGGAATGACGCCGAACGGTTCATACAATTCACGCCATAACTCCAGACCGCCGCCATAGCTGATCCAGGAATTGATTTCCTGGGCGTTCAGACCAAAAGGAACGGTGGAGAAGAACTGTGCGGCGGGAATTTTGCCTTTCCAGTAGTAGGATGCAGCGTGGCCTGCTTCCGCAGTACCCTGAGAGACCGCGTCAAACACTTCCAACGCGGGAACCAGTTCACCGGCGCCGTAGACTTTGACCTTGAGGCGGCCATCGCTCATGCGTTCGACTTCTTTAGCGAAGCGTTCTGGGGCCTCGCCCAGTCCCGGGAAGTTTTTCGGCCAGGAAGTTACCAGCTTCCATTGGATGGTTTGCTTGGGCGCCTGCTGGGCAACCGGGGCCGCCGCTTCTTTCTCGGCGGAGCATCCGCCCAACAGCATTCCCAACATGCCCGCGCCCATCAGGGAAAACAGATAGCGTCTTTTCATTCGATTGCGTCTCCTTTTTGTCTTTATTCTTATGCGATCTCGGCGCCTTGCGCAGCCAAGCATCCAGCGCCAGTCGCCAAGCCTTCTAAACAGGCGGATAAAACCTGCTTAGATGAGCCGACGAGAAGGCTGCGTTCCGCAGTATAACTCGATTATCCGGCAAAAGGACACTGGCGAAGCGCACGCAAAATCTAACGGATCACTTAACAGTCAGGCCGCTCAAATCACTTCCAGTTTGGCGTATGAAAGCACCAGCCATTTACTGCCCTGATCGTCGAAGTTCACCTGAATCCGGGAATGCGGACCACTGCCTTCATAGTTCAGCACCACGCCTTCGCCAAACTTTTCATGTCGCACCCGCTGCCCAAGGGAAATACCCGACTGCTGTGCGGATTCGCCAATAGCCCCATGCGCCGGCCCACGATCCCAAAACATAGGTTTGCTCACGACGGAGCGCAAACGCACTTCACGTAATAATTCATTGGGAATTTCGCGGACAAAGCGAGAGATAGAGTGGTATTTATCCTGACCGTACAAGCGGCGGCTTTCCGCGAAAGTAAGCACCAGCTTTTCCATGGCGCGCGTGATGCCGACGTAGCACAATCGACGCTCTTCTTCCAAGCGACCCGCCTCTTCCAGCGCCATTGAGTGAGGAAACAGTTCTTCCTCCATGCCTGTCAGGAACACCAAAGGAAACTCCAAACCTTTAGCGGAGTGCAGCGTCATAAGCTGCACTGCATCTTGATCCGCATCCGCCTGCCGTTCGCCCGCATCCAGCGCCGCCTGGGTCAGGAACTCCGCCAGTGGCGATTCATTGTCGAGCGTTTCGTACTCAGCAACCGCATTCACCAGCTCCAGCAGGTTTTCCTTGCGCGCTTCCGCCTTATCTCCCTTTTCATTGGCGTGATGCTCCAATATGCCGCTGACCTCCAGCATATGCTTGGTCAGATCCTGCAAGCTGTTGTCTTTGGCAAACTCGCGCAGATTTTCGACTATTTCAATAAAGTGCTTCAGCCCAGCACCCGCCTTGCCTTTAAGCAAGCCTGCGCCAACCGCCGCCACCGTGGTCTGCCACAACGACCCTCGGCGCTCGCGAGCCGCGTCGCGCAATGTCTCCAATGACTTGGCGCCAACGCCCCGAGGAGGAACATTGACCACCCGCTCAAAGGCGGCGTCATCGTGAGAGAAGTGCGCCAAGCGCAAATACGCCACGGCGTTTTTAACTTCCAAGCGATCATAGAAGCGCAAACCGCCATAAATCCGATAAGGCACGCTGTGGCGAATCAGCGCTTCTTCCAATACCCGTGACTGCACGTTGGAACGGTACAGCAGCGCCACTTCCGAACGGGAACGCCCCTGATTCACCCAGGACTGCACGGACTCGACGATATAGTTGGCTTCATCCTGCTCGTTAAACGCGGCGTACACATCAATCGCCTCGCCTTCGCCCTGATCCGTCCAGAGCTGCTTGCCAAGGCGACTCGGATTGTGGGCAATGACATGGTTGGCGGCCCGCAAAATGGTCTGTGTCGAGCGGTAGTTTTGTTCCAGACGCACCAACGCCGCTTCGCCGAAGTCATTCTGGAAACGCTGGATATTCTCAATCTTGGCGCCACGCCAGCCGTAAATGGACTGGTCATCGTCTCCAACTACTGTCATAGGGACGCGGTCCCCCGCCAACACGCGCAGCCATGCATATTGAATGGTGTTGGTATCCTGAAACTCATCAACCAGTATATGTTGGAAGCGCTGCTGATAGTGCTGTAACAGATCCGGCTTTTGCAGCCAGATTTCATGAGAGCGCAGCAGTAACTCGCCAAAATCCACCAGTCCGCTTTGCCGACAATATTCGTCGTAACGCTGGTATATCTTGTTCATGGTCTGCCGCCAGGCGTCGCTACCCGGCTCAATGTTTTCCGGTCGCAGCCCTTCGTCTTTCTGGCTGTTGATAAAATATTGCGCCTGGCGCGCAGGCCACTTGGACTCATCCAGTCCCAGCTCGCGAATCACTCGCTTCAGCATGCGCTGCTGGTCATCGGAGTCTATGACCTGAAAATTTTCCGGCAGTCCGGCTTCCCGCCAGTGGGCGCGCAGCAGTCGATGCGCCAGACTGTGAAAGGTGCCAAGCCACATGCCGCGAGTAGGAATATGCAACAGCGACTCCACCCGCTCGCGCATTTCCCGCGCCGCCTTATTGGTGAACGTCACCGCCATTATTGCGTGAGCGCCAATACGCTCGACTTGAATCAACCATGCCATGCGGTGCACAAGAACGCGGGTTTTGCCGCTACCGGCGCCTGCCAGAACCAGCAGGTTGCGGGCGCTGGCGGTAACCGCCTCACGTTGAGCATCGTTAAGCGGGTCCAATACCGCCGTTACGTCCATTGCTGAGACTTACCTCTCTTTGTTTGAAGGGCTTTGTTGTTAACGGCTTTCCGCGTATGACATGTCAGGAAAATTAACCGCAGACCAATCTCCGATTTTATTCGAAGTGCTTGTGCGCGAGTTCACTATCGGGTTAAATGGGACAACGAACAAAAAATAACAAAATGTTACATACAGTAAGCACACTGAACCGCTAAACCGGAGTCGCCGCTTTGCATATTTGCGGCGATTAATACTGGATAATTTTACAGCCTATTACAACATTGCATCGCTGCTTTCCAGGTTCGCCAACCGTCAAAAGCAGATATGACGGGTTTGTTTGTGCGGCGGGATTCCAGTGAAATCGGACAATTATACTAACATGCACCCCGGGACAAACGATATTCAAGCAAGCAGTTTAAAGCTGATGTCGACCATGGCGCGCCCTAAACCTCTCATGGTGCGTCGGGAGCAACTCATAAAGCTGGGGCGTCGCAGTCGCCACGCCGCCGCATTGCTTTTTTTAATCACCATGGGGTTCGTCGCCACCGCTTTTCCCCATCAGGCCATAGAGCCTCTGATCTGCCTCACTGCGCTGGGAGCTTTCTGCGCAGTCCTGCTCGTCGCCTTCGGCTCACAGGCTCAGGCGCAATTACAGAATGAAAGCGCCAACCTGCCTCGCAACGTCGCCAACCTCAGCAGGCTTTATGTATTACTCAGCGCCATAATCGCCACCGTGTTGGGGCCGATAACCGCATACGTCATCATGGATCTCCCCGCTTCCTGGCTGGACAGCGCCACTATCGCCCAGTTCGTCGGCGCGGGTCTTCTATCCTTTTTCCTTGGCGTCTGGCGCACCCCGTTTATTGTTCTCAGCGCGATGCCTCTTCTGTGGCTTGCAGTGCTGTTAAACGGTAGACAACCCCTGCCTCAAGAGTTACTGACCAACGCCGCCATTCTCAGCGTCTTTCTCTATCCGCTCGCCGCGCTATGGTACCTCGCCTCAAGTCGCTACCTTAATCAGAATCTGCAGATGCAAGGCTTGATCGCCTATCTGGATAACGCCCGCTCCGCGTCAGAACAGCTTAATCAGCAGCTCGCCCATGAAATAACCTACCGAGAAGAGATTGAACAGGAGTTGCGGGAAACGCAAAAGGAACTGGAAGGCGCAATCTGCGAGCGCACCCACGAACTGTCCGAAGCCAACCGTATTCTGAGTCAGCAAATCAAACTACGGAAAAATATCAGCGATGCGCTGATGAAAAGCCAGACCCGTTTATCGCAAGCCATTGAAGCCACCGGGCTGGCCTTGTGGGATTGGGATATTCCGAGAAACTCCCTTTATCAATCATTCTTTCACGACGCCTTTGGTCCTCGTGAAATGTCGGCGACCGCTTTCGTCGAGCGCATGCATGGACTGATACACCCTGACGATCGCCCACGCATAAGAAAAGAAATGATGCTGTGCCTGAAAGGTTTGAGTAACACTTATCGGGTGCAGTATCGCGTCATCACCGCCAAAGACGCCTGGATCTGGGTTGAGGATTGCGGCAAACCAGTCAGCTTCGACAAGCTTGGCCGCATTACCCGCATGATTGGGTCACGCAGAGATATCAGCAAAGAGAAAAGTCGCGATGAGCAGTTACTTCTCGCCAAGTCAGTGTTTGACCATACTCCCCAGGGCGTCTTCGCATTGGATACGGAGTTCCGCTTCCTCACCGTCAACAATGCATTCAGCCAGATTACAGGGTATGAAACAGAAGAAGTGATCGGTAGCAGTCTTGAGGATTTCAGCCAGGCGCCCAACAAGCGACAAGTATTCAGCCGAATCCGCGACGAGCTGTCTCTGCGAGGCCGTTGGCAAGGCGAGTTATATGAAAAGCGCAAGTCCGGCGAATTCTATTGTCAGTGGCTGCAGATTACTTCGATCATCAATACAGAAGGCGCCACCACCCATTACGCAGGCCTGTTTTCCGACCTGACTGAGCGTAAACAGGCGGACGAGAAGCTCCACTATCTGCTGAACTATGACGAATTGACCGGGCTGGCGAATCGCATGCTGTTCCGCGAGCGACTGGATAAAATTCTCCGCAAAGTGCGGGAGCAAGGACTCAGCATTAATATGCTGCTGCTGAATGTTGACCGCTTTCGGCAGGTGAACGAAAGCCTGGGTCAGGACCGAGGAGATGAGCTGTTAAAGCAGGTTGCTACACGCATTTCACAAACCGCATCCCACGCCCACACCCTGGCGCGCCTCGGCAGCGATGAGTTTGCAATTCTCACTCCGGCGAAAAGCCGCTCCCAGATGAGCCGTTTCTGTGAACAACTGCTGGACGAACTGAAAGCGCCCTTCAATATCGATGGACATGAGTTTTACGTTTCAACCTCAATAGGCGTCACTCAGGCCCCAGACAACGGCTGGGAAATCCAAACCCTGATGCAGCAAGCCAATATGGCGGTGCGGCAGGCCAAATACCTCGGCGGTAACACCTATGAGTTTTACAGTCGCATGTTGCGCAGCATGTCGCGCATGCGCCTGGAAGTAGAGACTGAATTACGCCGAGCGATACAAAATCAACAGATGGAAGTCTTCTTCCAGCCCAAGTTATCGCTGGATAGCGGTCGCATTACCGGAGTGGAGGCGCTGGCGCGATGGCGGCACCCTCAGAGGGGACTGATCGGTCCCAGCGACTTCGTGCCCATGGCGGAGGAAAGCGGTCTGATCACCGAGCTGGGAGAGCAGATGCTCGGCGCCGCCTGCGCTCAGGCCGCCGCCTGGAGCCGGGAGGGGCTGGATAATATACAGGTATCCGTCAATCTTTCCGCACATCAGTTACGTCAGAGCAATTTACCGCAACTGGTGCGCAAAGTCCTGCAGGACACCGACCTTCCCCCGCATCTGCTGGATCTGGAGCTGACGGAAAGCACGCTGATGGAAAACATGGGCCGCACCCAGTTTATGCTCTCCCGTCTTAGAGAGATGGGCGTGCGCATCACCGTGGACGATTTCGGGACAGGCTATTCCTCTCTCTCCTACCTCAAGCGATTTCCACTAAACGCTTTGAAAATAGACCGCATGTTCATTAAAGACGCGCATCAAAACGCCGATGACGCCGCCATCACCCGCGCCGTCATCATGCTGGGTAAAAGCCTGAATCTTGAAGTCATCGCTGAAGGCGTGGAGCACGAAGGGCATTTGGAGTTCTTGCGAGAAAGCGGCTGTCATACTGTGCAGGGATACCTCATCGCCGAGCCACTGGGGGCCGAGCAGATGGCGAACCTGTTGCGAGAGCAATGCACTGGTTCTCCAGCACTGCAAAACCCAACGCCGGTCACTCAATAACATCTAGCGACTTTTGGTCAGTGTAATCCTGCTCCGCTTTTGTCTATTCTTAAAGCAGTTCTTCAATCCCGCCCCGAAAGCGGATTCATGGGCTTACCCTGCCTACTGATTCCACAGGGCTGATAGACACACCAAGGTAGTTGGATGGGACGCCCCCACGATATATTGAATTGGCTTCGACAAAACCGGGATTCGCTGCGCAAGAGCGAACAGAAAGTGGCGGAATGTGTGCTGCGCAACCCCAACGATGTCATTCACATGCGCATCGTTGATCTGGCGACAGAGGCCGGCGTCAGCGAGCCGACTATAGTGCGCTTCTGTCGCACCATCAGTTTTGACAGCTTCCAAAGCCTGAAAGTGAGCCTTGCCCAGCAGCTTGCAAGTATACAAAGGCAAACGCCGTTTCCAATAAACTCTGGAGGTAGTCTGCAGCAGACTGGCGCCAAGATATTCAGCGACGTGCAGTCGTCATTGCAGCAGGTCTTCAATCAACTGGCCTGGGAGCGGATTGAGCAGGTATGCGCCTGGATTTCCGAATCCTCCCGCTTATACTTTTTCGGCTATGGCGCATCCGCAGCCGTGGCGGCGGATGCGCAACAAAAGTTCTTTCGCTTAAAGTTGAACTCACAGGCCTGCCCCGATCCAGATATGCAAATGCTGATCGCCGGTCTGGTGGAAGAGAACGACGTTATCGTCGCTATCTCTCACAGCGGACGCACTAACAACCTGATTCAGTCCTGCATGCGTGCGCGAGCCTCCGGCGCAAGGGTTGTCGCCATCAGTCCGCCTCAGTCGGCGTTGGCTAATATCGCCAATCTAAATATCGGCGTCGCAGTGGACGAAGACACTGACGCCTTCACTCCTTTGGCTTCACGCCTTGCCCATTTAATGGTTCTGGATACCATCGCCACCAATCTGTTTCAAAAACTTGATAAGCGTCATGCGCAAAAACTCAACCAGGCTAAAAAGAATCTAAGCTCGTTGCGGCTCTCACCTAATTAATTGTATTATCGGTGAAATAATATACAGCATAAGACCGACGCTCCTCAGTCGGCTGGACAAGGCATCGCACCAACGCAGGAACGGATTGATAACACGCGTTATCAAGCAGTAAGCCGGTTGTCATTCCAGTGTAAAAAATAACAACTACAGTGAATCGTCACTAGGCTAAGGGGAAAGCCATGCAAAATATGAATCAACCTTCCGATTCCGTCGCCAGTACAATTCTTGACGTTTTTTACGAGTCCGAAACTCAAGAGAGGAAAAGCAAAGAAAAGCAAGCCTCAAAGCGACGTCTTCAAGCCCGCAGGGCGATAGAAGACTATCTGGAAAACAAGCGGTTGCGTGAGGCTACCGAAGATTACTATCTTTCTAAATAAACGCATTTCATAGCGTTCTTCGCGTGCGTTCCCACTTCCTCCCGGACGCACGCGCGTCCTCCGCTTAACCAAGCGGTCGCTGGATATTTCGTCAAAATAAACCAGACTTGTTGATGCCGGTGAGCGGCTGAAGCAGACATGGGGACATCCAGGGAGCATGACGATGGAAACGCTGCAATTGCGGGATATTTCAGAAACCGCACTCCTGCCTCTTTGGGCCAGGGCGATGGAAACTTTGCGCCCCGACGCCATCATTCACGACGACAAGGCTCTGGAGATGTACCAGCGCCTCAATTATGACTTCAAACGCTTCAGCAACGCCTGGCTGTCACAGTTAGCCATCGCCATCCGCACAGATCTCATTGACAAACTGGTGACGGATTTCATCAACGCCCACCCTCATGCAGTCATCATTAATCTTGGGGCTGGCTTCGACAGCCGCTACCTGCGCGTGGACAACGGTCAGATTCAATGGTTCGACCTCGACCTCCCCAACGTCATCGCCGCTCGTCGCCTGTTTTTCAGCGATTCTGATCGTTACCACATGCTGGAGCAGTCACTGTTCGACGTATCCTGGCTGGAGCATGCCGCCGGTGAGTCTGACAATTGCCTGATTTTGGCGGAAGGCGTGCTGATGTACTTCACAGAACAACGCATCAAACAGTTTTTCAATGACCTTGCCGAACGTATCCCTCACGCTCGCATGCTTTTCGAGATGCTGCCTCATGGAGCCCTGGGGCAAGCTCATTTACATGAGGCCATTGGGTGGATGAACGCGGCCTTTCAATGGACACTGCATAATATCCGTCGCCTGGAAAGTTGGAACTCCCACATCAAAGTCAAACAGGAATGGTGCATTCTCGACTACCACTGGGAACGCTGGGGAGCGTTAAGCTTGCTCGCCTGGTCTCCCTGGCATCGTTACCTGTTTGGCGAAAAGCTGGCGTTACTTGAGTTTGATTGAGCATCCGCTCGATAAGTACAGCCAGCGTCTATACTAAAAACAATCGCCTCCACATCGCGGCGTAGTCGCACAAGGGGATGTCCGTATTCAACAGGAGCCCGATATGTCATGAAGCCAATTACCTGCCCACAGTTTGTTGAGTTGGAAAAAGACCTGATTGACGAGTTTGTCGCCTGCTTTCAGGAAAACGTCGAAGAGATCGAACACACGATTCAAACCCTGGAGCATCAGGTTAATCCTGATTTGATCAACGAGCTGTTCCGCAGCATGCACTCCCTCAAAGGCAACTGCAGAATGGTCTTTCTGGACGCCATGGTGGACGTTATCCACGAGCTGGAGGAAATCGTTTCCGACATGCGCAAAGGAGAGCTGCCTTATCAGCCTATGTTCGGCGTTTTCTTTATGAGCATCATTGGCTATGTCGAAACCCTGGTTGGGCAGTTGGCGAGCGACCACACTGCAGACGGAGATCTACAGGAGTCCCTGCTTAACGTCATCGCCAAAGTGCGTAACGCCTCCCCTGGAAACGTAATCGCCGTCATCAACGAAGGTCTGGATGAGTTGTTGTCCGGCCCCAAGGACGCAGGAGAAGCGCCCCGCCCCGAAGCGGCTATGCCGAGCTACTTCGCCCCCGGCAAAGACTCTGATCAGCAGTTATTTCGCTTCCTGGCGCGCCAGCTGGATCAACTCAGCATCTACCGAAAGGATCGCACGCAAAAGGAACTGGAGCTGTGTACAGCCATCAACGAAGAGTTGGGCGGTCCGATAAACGAAGAACAACTCAGCGCCGCAGTGCTGCTGCACGATTTAGGCATGGCTTTTGTGCCAGTTGGGCTGGCCCACAAACATGAAGAACAGCTGTCCCGCGAAGAGCAGAAAATCATGGCCGCTCACGTCGCCACCAGTTCGCAAATTCTGCACCGCTTTGGCGGCTGGGAAGACGCAGCGCAGATTGTTCTGCATCATCATGAGCATTATGACGGTAGCGGATATCCATTCGGAGTGAGCGGTAAAGACATCCCTATGGGCTCCAAAGTGCTGGCGATATGCGACGCATTCTTCGAAATAACCAGCGAACGTGAAGATCGCTCGTACAAGAAGTCTCTGTTTGAGGCCGTGCGCTACGTTAACAGCTATAACGGCTCACTGTTTGATCCCGATTGCGTTGAAGCATTCAACATGGCGGTAAGAAAGCTCTATATCGCCAAGGAAAGTTAGGACAACAGCCCAACGACAACACATAAAAAAACCGCGTATGGCGTCGCCTACGCGGTTTTTCTTTAAGAGCGGAAGATCAATGATCCCCGCTTTATTACATAAGGCTTATTAAGCAGCCTGCTTGCGACGACGCAAACCAACCGCCGCCAGACCAAGGCCCATCAGAGCCAGAGCGCCAGGCTCAGGTACTGAGAAAGGAACTTTGCCTTCGATAGTATCGTTGCCGCAGGTCATACCCCAATGGAAAGCAATCTCATCACCTTTAACCAGATCAGTACCAGCAATATCAAAGGTGAAAGAAACCTTACCGTTTACAGTGTCTACCAACCAAGAGCCAGAACCAACAGAAGTTACGTTAGAGCTGCCAGTTTTGACAGCAACTTCCTGGCCATGGCGATAGTTGGCATAAGTGCCATTAATGAAGTTATTAGACAAATATGCGTTATCACGGTTTGCAGCTCCGTTCAGTTCGTACAGAGCGCCATCGCCGCCTACCGTGCTCCAACGGTCATCCAAGCTAAAGCCGTAGGTCCACTTAGTGCCTGTGCTATGTCTATCTTCCAGGTAACCGGTATCGGCATCCCCATTGGGCGTCCAGGAAGAAGACAAGAACAAATCGCCAAACGCGATGCCTTTTTTCTGACTCAGTGCTGTATCAGTGACGTAGTTATTAAAAACACCAACATGGTTAACAAAGTTAGTGTAAACGTCTACCGTCAGTAAAGTTCCAGCTACACTCACGTCAATTCCCTTTACATCGAATTTCGAGGCGTCGCCGATAACATCGCCATATCCATGATCTTTGCCTACATACTCATCGTTAATTTGGTATGCAAACGCGGAGACAGAGGAACCCAAAGCTACTACTGCAGCCAGTACTTTGAAAGTTTTCATAGACAACTACTACCCGATAATTGGTTTATTGATTTGTAAGCCAGAAGGCCCGTACAAAATTAGTGACAGAATATATGCATTTTCGGGGCCAACATTAATAATCTATTGTTATTAAAAGGATATGCATAAAAACTCAGCTCTTGGCGCTTAGCTTTTAAGTTAATGATGTAAATTTAACCGACATTCTAACCGGCCAAGTGTCAGCTTCGTCAGCGCCATATGGCGATAAACTCTTAAAAAGAGATCGCCAGAAGAGGTGGTGTTACTTGTTTTGATCTATTTTTAGATAAGGAGAGACTGCACGCCCAGCATCGGCATTCGTAAAGTAAGAGCTATCGCAGAAAGACAGCAGCTCAGAGTGGAAGCAATTTACAATGCCAAGCAACGAGCGAAAGCCATGTCAGATTTCGATGCGCTCTTAGCAATATCAGGTACGGTCCTCGTCGTTGCCGGACTTATTTTGTTTATTGCGGAAAAGGTAATACATCACAATCATCAGGGCCGGCTCCCACCAGATATTTTATACCCCGCCCTCATGCTTACTGTTGCGGGCGTCGGTGTAACGCTGGTTCCAACGCTACAGCCCGAATTAACTGAACTTGAGCAATTACCGCCTCCCGGCGCGGGATCGGTTTATGATACAGGCATGGTTGTTCGCGGCAGCCCGACACTATTCACCGACTCACTTGTTCAAGCTCCAGAGAATAGTTCTTCAAGGCGAGAAGGCGCTCATGCCGGCACATTCGATCTGCTGTCTTACAGCGTTAATGGAATACCCCAACAGCTCAACGGTTCAATGGATATTCGCCCAACTGCAGAGGATACGTATGAGTGGATCGCTGATATTGAGTCTTACACCGACTTTGGCTTGCCCGTTATTTATTACTACACGGGCCAACTCTACCAGGAAAACGGCGCTTGGTGTCTGCTGATCACATCCAGTAATGACCTGTCTTGGGAAAAAGGCTTTTCGGTTCCTGCACAGGTTGATATGCGTAGTGACTATTTAAGTATGAGTTATGACTACAATGGCGTGAACGTGCTTGCTGAGTGGAGCTCGGAATAGCGCTCACGCCATATTAATCCAGCTAACCTTCTTCTATCGTCACCCCTCTCCAGAAAGCAACGTAGTTCTGAATATTGCTGGCGGTTTCTGAGGCCGCAGGATAATACCAAGCCGCATCGCGATTGGTGGCTCCCTCTACTTCAATGTCGTAATAGCTGGCTGTACCTTTCCATCCACAGACGGTGTGGGTATCGCTTGGTTTGAAGTACTCCGAGCGTATGGCGGAAGGAGGAAAGTAATGGTTTCCTTCTAGTATGATAGTGTTCTGACTTTCGGCAATGACTGCGCCATTCCATATAGCTTTCATAGTCTCTCTCCTGATTGTCTATCGATTGTTATAATTTTTGTTCGCATCCCGCGTTTCAATACCGACAGAACTGCATGCGCGAGCCCAGTATAGATATACGGCCTCGCTGGGAAAAGGTATCAATTATTTTGTGAAGAAGGCGGGCTTCGATGCCCGAATTTAAATGCGACGTAAATGACAGCTAGACTCAACAGAAACCAGCCCACGCCCCAAAGCATGCCTGAGCCGCCATAAGCCTCCCCAAGCATCACTGCGTCGGACCGCAGGTGAGAGCGTTCAATCGTATCGCTGTATATGTCCAATGGCGCGTATAACATGCTGGTGACGCCGATCACTCGCAGCACAGCGTCATTAAACGACATCGGCAGCCAGATCGCGCTCGCTATCATGGCTCCCCCCGTAGCGAGCGCAAACCCCAACGCAAAGACATCTCTTATCCACCAGGCTGCTATCGCTAATAAAGACAGGCCAAGAATGAACATCAGGGCACGATCAAGTCGGCTTAGCAGAGCCGTCAGATAAATCAGTACGCCCCAAATCAACGACCCAAGATAGCCGGCGGACAACGTTAGAAACCGGTTACCGCCGCGGGATAGCACATGTCCACCCTGGTCAACGGAGATAACCATTTCCACCACTTCCCCTCCCGTCGCCACCGTCATAATGGCGTGCGAGGCCTCATGAAAGAATACCACCAGTAATTTAAGAGGAATCAATACCGGATAGGGCCAAAGCACCACAACCAAAAGAATAACGCCAATAAGAGGAAGGTATGCTTTGGCCAAAATAGACTCCTTTATCGCATTCAGGCTGGAATACTGGAAACGGCGCTATGGACGCCTTTCGGGCTATCCGCCAATTATATTCGGCCGTTATCTTACCTGAAAAACTAGGCTACAGTGTCATACTCCATAATTTCATAAGAGTCGCTCAGGCCTATCGCTGGCGTTCCGTATCCCGCCAGATGCCAGAAGCGGGGAAACCACCCCTGGAAGGCGTTTGTCGTAGGGAACCAAAACTCGCCAAAGTTGGGATCAAAAAAGGTGACATCCGTATCGCTCCAAGCTGCGACTGCGTGAGCAAAATTAGGCCCGGCGATACCTATCATTTTGTATGACTTGGCGCTGGATGTAATAGCCCGCCCAATGTCAGCGGAAAAGTCCCTACGACGCCCCCCACGAGTGCCAGTCGATCCTCGCGACATGCCCTTGAACCAGCTTGGACCACTGGAAATATGCTTACGTCTGGTCACACCTTTAGATTGCAACCAACGCTCTGTCGCATAAGTTTGGTCTTCTCTGCCGCTGCCTGGCTGGCCCACGAGCGCTCCGGAATTCATCGTGCTCCCGATAATAAACATCTGCATAATCTGGCGGACTTTATTAGGATCGATATCTCCACCAGCGCGGCTTATCCAACCCGCCAAAGAGGTCGCCTCACCGGAACGAGCATATTTCTCTGCATTGGCGTGCACTTCCAACCACTTCGCCGCCAGCATCTCGCATATTCCGCCACTGGATTCCGGGTTGGTAAGAATTAAGCTTCTTACTGGGTTCTTCACCTGAGAAAAGCGCCAAGTGCAATGACCGCCAGCGGCTGTTGCGGAGTTCTGCACTCCCTCCACACGCAAAGACAAGATATTGTGGGCTAACCAATCGAACATAACGGGCATTTTACGTACTCCTAAATACAACTAAATCTCGTAAATAACGCACTTTCCCCAGGTATTAAGGGGTGAAACTGAAAGCGCAAAACTGTAGTCGCGACTGATGTAGATACTAATTCAGATCGACCGCCGGCTTGTATCTGGGAAAGCGCGCACAAACCACCTTTGCATTCCTAGACTTTAGTCCAACTCTTCACAGTGGGTCTGACCAAGCAAGGTTGGACCAGCGATATCCGATCAAGTTCCCAAGGAGCTGTTATATTTAATAATACGCCCCCTCTTCATCCGTTTATTGCACAGGTGATGTTATGGACCCCAGGGAAGTGAAATCCGCCGAAGACGCACACACGCTTATCGAAGACTCCATGTTCAAGCACATAAAAGTTGGCGTATTTGATATTGATGGCGTCATGCGCGGCAAATACATGTCGCGAGACAAATTTTTATCCGCGCTGAACAAAGGATTTGGCTTCTGTGATGTTGTCCTGGGCTGGGACGTAAAAGATCAGCTTTATGACAATGTCGCCTACACTGGCTGGCATACTGGCTACCCTGACGCGCAAGTGCGTATTGTCCCCTCCAGTTGCCGTACATTGCCTCTTGAAAGCGGCGGCGTATTTTTCCTCGCTGAATTTGCTGATAAAGCAGAAGCAATCTGCCCACGCGGCCTGCTCAAAAGAGTGGTCGCGAAAGCGAGAGACATGGGGTTGGAAGTTGATTGCGGTTTTGAATATGAATTCTTTGTTTTTGAAGAGACGCCTCACAGTATTCGAGAGAAATCTTTCCAAGGCCTCACTCCCATAGCGCCGTCAGAATTCGGTTATTCCGTCATCCGCAACAGTGTGGAGTCAGATACCTATTTGAGCCTGCTGCAATTGGCGGATGATATGGACTTTCCTCTTGAGGGCCTTCACGAGGAAACCGGCCCCGGCGTCCTTGAAGCGGCGATTACCCACGATGAAGCAATTAACGCCGCCGATAAAGCGGCATTATTTAAAACGTTCACCAAAGTTGCGCTGCAAAAGCAGGGTAAGATGGCCACCTTCATGGCCAAGTGGTCTAAAGACTACCCAGGACAAAGTGGTCACATACATTTATCGTTAAAAGACGATAACGGGCTGAACCTTTTTTATGATGGAGAAAGAGAAGCCAACATGAGCGCCACGATGCGCCATTTCATTGCAGGCCAACAAAAGCTGATGCCTGAACTGATGGCGATGATTGCTCCTACGGTTAATTCTTATCGAAGACTCATTCCTGGGTTTTGGGCTCCTACAGAAGCCAGCGTTGGCATAGATAACAGAACCTGCGCTATCCGAGTTATTCCTGGAGACGTACAGTCCCAACGTTTGGAATATCGAATTGGCGCCGCCGACGCCAATCCCTATATTATCCTCGCAGCCGTCATCGCATCGGGTTTGTGGGGAATGGAAAACAAACTTGAACCTGAATGTATGGTGGAGGGCAACGCCTACGATCAGACTTTTCCTGAGCATTTACAGCTTCCATCGACTTTATGGGACGCGGCGCAACGTCTGAAAAACTGCCAGATGGCCAGAGACTTCTTTGGTTCCCCTTTTGTCGAACACTTTGCAGCGACTCGCGAGTGGGAGGAGCGGGAGTACAGGAAATATATTTCAATGTGGGAGCTGGAACGCTACTTCGAGATAATCTGAGTATAAACGTCAGCTAAGGGAGAAGAAGTTTGTAGATGCCTGGATCGGAGGAAAAGGTTCTTCCTCCGATCCAGGATCATCAAAGCTAGCCGCGACTAAATATTATTTAGCGCGCTTTCTAGCTACCAGACCAACCAGGCCCAAACCCAACAGTGCGAAAGTAGTGGGTTCAGGTACAGAGTGAACAGAGATTTTCCACTCTTCAGTTTCGCCCTGGTAGTAGTGACCAGTTGGAGTCATGCGATCTTCATAGCTACCAGTGTATTTAGTTTTCCACTGGTCATTCCAAGTACCACCGTACATGTTGGTGATGGAGTGGCTGCAGGTTACGATAGAGCGCAACCAGAAATCGCCTACGTCAGCGTTCGTCAGCGTGTACTCGCTTGAGAAGAAAGAGAAGTCAGGGTTGGTAGGCGCTTGCCAAATTCCCAGCACCGGCTCGAAATCAGTCAGTTTGTGCTCGCCGTATGCAATTTCGTCGCTAGCGTCGAATACGCCATTTTGATCCCAGTCAATCCAGGCCTTCATCAGGTCGGCGTAGTGAGTACCCACGTTTTTCTTGTGTACGCTGAATTTGAATTGAACAGTTTGGCCAACAGTCAGATCGTTACGACCCCAGCTTGCGCCGCCGTCAGTAGTCCAGGAAACGCCGTAGGAATCGCCATTAGGCGCATCAGCCAGCTCTTGCCACGCAGTTGTGTCGTGAGTAGCTGTGCCGTAAGAAGCAGGAATAGCGTATGCGCTGGCCGCGCCCAGCATTAATGGAAGGCTTGCTAGAAATGCGAGTTTCTTCATGATGTCCTCTGAACAAATGTCGGTTAAATTAATTTAGCGTAAATGCTAGTTTTTATAGTGAAGAGTCGTGCCCTTATTGTCCCCGTTACACAGCAAACCACATGCCAACTTTTAGATCTTTGATTTATAAGGACAATGCTTTTTTGTCGTACTGGGTATGTAAAAATAATGGACTATTTGCTGAAACTAGTGCATACCGCACCGACACTCTAACGTACAAAGAAACCGGGAAATCATTTCCTTTACTCCTATCTCTCCATAGACCTCCCAAATTCAAATAGGAAACGTTCCACAAGATTTGCAAAACCCCGCGACATCCCCCAGTAATTTGCAATAATTAAAGCTGAGCAGAGGGAAATTTATTGCGACGACAAGCATAGGGAAGCAACTACCATGAGAATCATTTCACCCATTGACGGATCATTAGTGGCGGAAAGGGAACCAGCCACGGACACGCAAATCCACGCAGCGCTCGAACGCGCACTCACCGCCCAAAGAATCTGGCGCACAGTCTCCATCGCAGAGCGCGCACGCTACTGCCGTCTCGCCATTGCCACACTGGCGGCGCAAGCACAGGAGATCGCTCCAGAGATTACACTCTTGATGGGCCGTCCCGTGCGAGAGACGCCTCAGGAAATCAATGAAGCGGAAGTCTGCGCTGAGTACATGATTGATATCGCCGAAAGATATCTTGAAGACCTAATAACGCAACCAAAAACCGGCTTTCGCCGTTATATGAGACGCGAGCCTCTGGGCATAGTATTGTGTGTCGCCCCCTGGAATCACCCATACCTGGCCGCGGCCAATGCGATTATTCCTGCGCTCATGGCCGGCAACTGCGTTATTCTCAAACATTCCATACAGACGTTATTGTGTGCGGAGCGGTTCTCTCACATTTTTTTTGAGGCAGGGCTCCCAGACGGCGTATTTCAGCATTTGCACGTCAACGACGCAGATACATTACGCTTGATCAGCGACCACCGAATAAGCCATGTCTCTTTTATGGGCTCCAGTGCGAAAGGCGTCGCCATTGAACGCGCCGCCGCTGGAACATTCAAAAAGCTAACCCTAGAGTTAGGCGGCAACAATCCTGCTTATGTTTTCTCCGATGCGTCATTGCGTATATGCGCCACCGGTATCGCTAATGGCGCACTATTCAATTGTGGGCAATCCAATCGCGCCATTAACCGGATTTACGCTCACGAGGACATCTATGATGAAATATTAGACGCCCTGGTTGCAGAAGTTAAACGCTACAAACTGGCGAACCCGATGGACCCCTCCACAACATTAGGGCCAATGGCGAACCAGCAAAAAGCCATGGAGGCCAAAACACAACTGGACGCGGCTATCGCCCAGGGCGCAACGCCTTGCATTGAGCACACTCACTACTCTGACGCAAGCCTCGGCCCCGCCTACCTCCCGCCACAAGTGTTAACGAATGTCGATCATTCCATGGCGTTGATGACAAGTGAAACACTCGGTCCAATTATGGGCGTCATGAAGGTGAAGGATGACGCTGAAGCCATCCACTACATGAACGACAGCCTCTACGGATTGAGGGCCTCACTGTGGACCCAGGACGCCGCCCGCGCCCGGGCAATTGGGGAGCAACTACAGACTGGCGCGGTGCTGATGAATCAAAGCACTCAAATTGACCCCACCCTGGCCTGGGGAGGCGTTAAGCAATCTGGATGCGGCTCACTGTTATCGGAACTTGCCTACACGCAACTCACCCAAGCCAAATCTTACTATTTGCGTATGGCTTAGCCTGATAGATAACTTCTTTTCGTTTCAGGGGTGTTCAGATTATAAAATCAAGCGGCGGCTGAGCCGTCGCGCCTTTACACCCTATTGTCACTTTGCGATAGCGCCGATAATTTGAAAAATTCATTTGTACACCTGTGGAGCTCTGCCCGCCCATGAATATTCTGCGACTGGAAAATACGCTTACTAATCCGAAACAAAGTAGGCGAACACAGAAATAGACTATATTCAAGCATGTCATGGACCCGACTTTAGATAAAGAGAGTGGATGCTATGCCCTCAAATGATGGAAGAAAGCTTGATCATAAAACACTAGAAATCATTCGCATTCG
>NZ_JAHMIN010000034.1 GCF_018986435.1 Hahella sp. HN01
TTGAACTAGCGCCAGGGCTTCCGCCTTGAACTAGCGCCAGGGCTTCCGCCTTGTACTCGTCGGAATAACGTTGGCGAGATTTGGAGTTTGATGTTTTCTGTTTGGTCATAGTTCACCTCTGTAGCGTAGTGTACTCGCTTAACAGGGTGTCTATCATTGGTGGGTAGGATCATTCCTCTCGTGCTTTGGATTTAGCGCTAGGTCTTGGGATGCAAATTGATGTTAACGAAGAGTTTTCGAAAAGCCGTGCGCTTAATCTGAATGAGCTTGTTGGAGGAAATTTGGTTGGCGCTGCACCTATCTATAACATGGTTAAGCGTTTTAGGTCTCAAGAAGGGTATGGTATCAAGCAAGCAATGTGGGAAGGAATGGCTGGTTATGGGAACGGCAAGGAAGTCTATGGCACTGGTGTTGCCGCCGCCGCCTTGGGGACCGCTATGATGTCTGGCTCTTTGAGTACAGTTTGCGAGACGATTGTCAGTTCTGCTCCAATTGCTATTGCTATTGGTATGAATATCCCCGCTTTAAGTAGATATCCAACTTTCAAGGCTGCCTTTAATAACTTAGATCGTAAACTTTGGTAGAAAAGTACCGAATGGGCAATGGAAAATGAATCTACTCGCTCTAAAACTAAGACATTTACACGAGCCGTGTATTCCTGCTGGACCTGACTTTTCCGAGGCTCAGCGGCTGGAGGTTTCCTTATCAGGCAGTATGCTGAGTATGTTGGCTCCGAAACACCAGCCTGCTAAATCGGTAGATAAGGAAATCATGTTATCATCGAATCTTAACTTGCATGATGAGTCTATTTACAAGACTGACTTGCATGGCGGATGCGATTATTTCCTGGCCATGAAGAGGTTTAGTCGGTTCCGTGGTCCTATTTTTACTGGTTATGTTGCGCAGTTAGGCATCACTCTGCTCCTGGAAAAGATATGGCCTTCTCGGCCTAATTTTTCTTTGTTTCATGCTGGTGACTTAGAGGGCGCCGTAATGTCTCTGTTAACCCAGGAATATGGGAGCGAGTCATCTAATGGGCGAAGCAGTTACGATGCTCCAGTTAATTGGAGCATTAAAGGCGACTTTCCCGTACCGTGCGCTACCTATGAGGTATTAACTGCGCCTAATCGAAGCGGTTTACGGAAGAAGTCTATGGTGTTTCCAGTGGAACATGGAGTCTTAGCGACAATTTCTTTTCACTTCCAACAGTTTGCAATTGGAACCCTTGCTGACCAAGATAAGTTGATTAATCCGCAGCCGTTATATGAATTGGCGCAGAACATAATTGATAGTGTTCAATTGCAACTCTCTCCAAACTTACTGAACGAGTATCAAGAAATTAGTTCGCAGCACCCGGATGTGGCGTTAAGCGAAGAGCTCAAGCCGCTAAAATGGACGTCTCCAGAGCAGGATAAAGAGTGGGATGAGTACTCTGCTGAACTCTCAGAACAGCGTATCGCTTCGGAGTTCTCGAAGCGACGTAGTTAAATCGCTGAGTAACTATGTTCTTTGTTAGCAAAAACGCCCTGTAAACTTACAGGGCGTTTTTATTTAACGGTCTACAAAAATAGAGGGAGGCAAGAAGTGAGCATTTGGGCAATCAAGCTCAGGAAAAAAAGACCATGCGCTCCGATAGGGCCCGACTTCGCTGGTGCAAAGCTTGTCAGTACTTCATTGTCTGGCTCTAAATTAGGGGTGAGGTTGAATCGTCATATGCCGACGGATGGCGCAGAGCACGCAATTTTTCTGGCTGAAAGCTACAACGTCTTCCATGACGAGTTATATACGGATGTTGGAAGAAAAGACGCTAAGCTGCTTAACATATTAACACGTAGCTGGAAGTTTCGAGGGCCTGCTTTTGTTGGGTATGTTGCGCATGTTAGCTTGGTTGTTACAGTCGAAAAGCGAAATCGCTCAGCTGGCGAAATATCGCTTTTTGAGCCTGCGGAGTTTGAGCGTTTTCTGCTAAGCAGGTTGACCAAGCTATATGGTAGTAAAATCTACGATGGAAGAAGTGAGTATGAAGCGCCATATCAATGGAAAGTTCATCGATCACTTTCTGTGCCTGCGGTTAGCTATGAAATTCGACCTGTAATGGGTGGGCATGATCGCTCAATGTGTTTTGCCTTCCCTCTTGATCATCAAATCTGCGTGCTTTTCTATTTCCAGCTGGTTCAATATGAGCCGGGAAATCTCAATGATAAAGACGAAATGGTTTCCCCTGATCCGCTCTATGCGTTGGTTCGGGAGGTCATTAACAGTGTGACTCTTGAACTTTCTCCTTCAGCTTTAGACGAATACAAGAAGATAAAAGCAAGCTATCCTGAATCGACGCTAAGTGAGCGTCTTCAGCCGTTAAAATGGACAACGCCGGAGCAAGACGCTCAATGGAAAGACAAGCTTAGAAAAGAGGCTGAGTATCGCAGACAAATGGAGGTCTCGGAGAGCGAGCTTGCTCTTGAGGAGAAGCTGAAAGACGCGTCAGCGGAGGAACTAACCAAATATATCGAGCAAGCGATAGAAGCGGAGAAGAAGCAAAGCGGCGATCGGGGTAAAGGCTAGTCCGTGATTACATAGAGATAGCTTGCTCTGCATTCGGGTAATTTATCTTTTTGCTTCCCATTGGCATCCATTCTTATTAAAAAGCCCCGCTTATGCGGGGTTTCTCATATCCCGAATTTGTAAACTTTGCACTCATACAGTCGGGTGATTACTTGCCCGCTTATCCGGGTGGCTATTGACCCGCTTTTTTCTTTTTCTGATATATGGGTCTCGTGTCTATCAGAGGCGTAAGCTGTGTTTCTGTGGCTTGTCCTGGCGTTGCAGGAGAGATGATCTCTCTTTGTCTGGCGCGCAACTTGCTGGAAAGGGAAGAGTTGTTGCAAAGGAGTATTGCTTATGGAAATGGAGCATGAGGACGATGTCTTGATAGTGGGCCGGAAAATTCTGGAGTACCTGCAAAGTCACCCCTCTGCGGCGGACTCGTTGCAAGGTGTGGTGCGCTGGTGGCTGGCGGGGGAGGAGGCATGCTCTTGGGACAGTGTGCAACGGGCGCTTGAGGGATTGCTGCGTCAGGGCGTTATTGGGCGGCGCATTCTGAGTGACGGCGGCGTAATCTACTATTCCCTTGAAAAGTCTTGAGATGAACGCATGTAAGAAAGTAAGACGAGCCTTAGCTCATGGTGTAGTTAAAATAGGAGTAGCCAATGAAACCCGATGAATTCATGAAGAAGTACGGTTTTGTAGAAGAGGACGAAAAAGAGCACAGTTTGCAGGAAAACGCCAAAGAACGGGCCAGGCATATACATCGACCTAATGCCGGAACACCCTTTGATTGGGAGGACTGGGAGCGTTATCGCAAAGAGCATGGCGTAGAGGAGGGCGAGGCTGACTAGTTGATTGCACTGCCAGCCCTCCAGTATCAACTGTGGCCAGGTTTAACTTGGGCATGAGGTGGGTCCCCGACGTGTAGCTTGTACTTTATGTCCTGAGCCATATCATCCTCATCTCTAACAGGCGATGCAGGTAAATTAATTCAATTAGCCCGAGGCAGTTCCAAAAAGAAGCGGCAACCTCCCTTCGGCAGGTTCTGGAAGCCGATGCGTCCCTGATGTTGTTCTATGATGGCTTTGCAGATATAGAGGCCGAGTCCTGAGCCGCCGGTGCTGCGGTTGGCGGCGGTGTCGCCTTGAGCGAAGCGGGTAAACAGGCGCTTGGCGAGTTCCGGTGTGATGCCGGGCCCTTGGTCGATGACGTCGATGTATAACCGCTCTGGGGTATCTTTGAGCGCGACTTTGATCTCCCCACCATGAGGGGAGAATTTCAGGGCGTTGGAAAGAAGATTCTGCAACACTTGTAATAAGCGATCATGGTCTCCGTTTATCAAGTCCGTATCCTGGCGTTGATAACGCAGCGTCACATTCTGGAGTGAAGCGGCTGGTGAGATAGTGTCCACGGCCTCCTGGATAAGTTCAGCCGGGTTTAAAGGCGCTATGTCCAGGGTGAGCCGGCCCGATTCGATACGTTCAATGTCCAGCACCTCATTTACCAGCTTAACCAGTCGAATCGTGTTGTTGCATGCCATCTGC
Source organism: Hahella sp. HN01 (assembly GCF_018986435.1). Taxonomy (GTDB): domain Bacteria; phylum Pseudomonadota; class Gammaproteobacteria; order Pseudomonadales; family Oleiphilaceae; genus Hahella. Next base: position 4,089 of record NZ_JAHMIN010000034.1, read on the forward strand.
AGCATATGGGCTTTTTGCTCCGGGTTGTGATCAAAGCGGCCGCTCTGCAACAGTCCTAATGATCCCTGGATTGCGGTTAAAGGCGTGCGTAATTCGTGGCTGACCACGGCGACCCATTCCCGGCGTATATGGTCGAGCCGGTCTTTTTCCATCTCGGCGCGACGCCGCGCTTCCTCATAGATGTATGCGATGATGGCGACAAAGCTCATCGATGCGACGCTGGCGGATAACCGACCTGCCAGCGAATCTTCCCAGCCTTTGCCCTGAATCAGCCCGGTGTTGTGGGCTCCAAGTATTGCGAGCAGGCCGATGGCTGCAAGCAGTACAATCCCCGGCGCACGATATTTATCGCCGACAAAGCTCGCGATCAGGGGAAGCGCGGGCAACCAGGTCAGTACGCGGGAGGTGAGGCCGCCATCGCTCCAGGCGGTGGCGAGTATGATGAAGAGCGTGGACAGCAAGAGCAGGTCCGCCGCCAAGCCGGGTCGTCCTGTCAGCCAGAGTGCAATCAAGCCGGATAACAACGACGGCGTGGCGAAGGCGACGACCAGCGTGGAGGCGGTCCAGCCGTCAGTGGCGTAGCGCACCAGCGCCATCGTGGCGGCGCTGATGAAGCCATAGAACAGCAGGCCGACGAGCACCCTCTGGCGGCTTAGTTGCGCCTCGGATAGAGACGCGCCGCCAGGAATAAGTCGGTCGAGCAGACTGACGTGCAGCTCTTTGAGTTTTCTCATCGGGCGTCGCGTTTATGGCTGGACTTTCCGGTGTTCCATCCATCGCCGGCGTATGATCGCTGCAGAGTGGGGCGGGTTGAAACCAGAGAAAGGCCAGCCCTTGGAGGCGCTGAAGTCAGTCTATTGTTTAGCTATCAGTTTAGACGAGAAATCAAGGCGGTTTAGACTAAAAATCAACGTTATAGAGCGGAGTAAAAGTTGGCGTCGTCGCCGGGAGTGGAGTTGCGAGCGGTCTCAAACGCTTTGGACATGGAGTCGGCGATGGCGGCTGCGCGGGTTTTCATCAATTCCGCTTTCGGCCCTGCGTGATGGCGATCTATTTCCTGCTGCCACAGGGTGAGCCAACGTTCGAAATGTTCTGGACGCAAAGGGGATTTTGCGTCCAGCGCCGCATGGGCTTCGTAGACTCTGCCTTGGAAACCTGCGCGCACTCCAAACAACAGGGAGTTCCAGAAGGCGACAATGCGCGGCAGGTGTGCAGGAAGGTCGATGGCCGCAACCTCTGTGAAGAAGAAACCTACTTGCTCATCATTTAACAACAGGGCGTAAAAGCGCTCGATGATATCCTGAATATCATCGACGCTGGCGATGTCCTGAGCAGGTTGAACGGTCACAGATAGACTCCCATGGGTTGCGCAGGCTTATGCGTTTGCAATCGCTTTACGCGCAGCGCCGGGAGCTCCCCAGGCGAATGCGGCGTTCAGCAGTGCGCACATAAGCATGACGGCGACGATAGGAACCAGTGTGCCGTCGGAAAGCGCGGATGACAAGGCGCTGATGGCGCCGGAAATAGTGAACTGCAGAGCGCCCATCAACGCAGACGCCGTGCCGCTGTTGCTTTTAAAAAACTGGATGAAGCAGGCGGAGCCGTTTGGCATGGCGGCGCCAAGCGATCCCACGGAAAGCATGAGCGCGGGAGCGAACAGATACAGTGATGGATACAAGAAAACGATGGCTATCAGCAGGATCACCCCGAAAGTCTGCAACCATACAGCCAGTCGCAACAGTTGAGCGGACTCCACCCAGGTCAGCAGCGCGCGGTTGGCCATGCTCATCAGGGCCATGACCGCGATATTGCCGGCGAAGAGCAGGGAAAATGCGAATTCGGATAAGCCGAACCATTCCTGATAAATAAAGGACGCGTGAGTCAGAAACGTCAGCATGACGCTGAAGCCCAGGGACTGAATGAAGATGAAGCGCAAGGCGGCGGTATTTTTCAGAATCTCCAGATAATCCGCGAGTACGTTGCGTTTAGGCGGCGGAGAGTGCGGCGGCGCATCGGCGAATAAAGAAAACCATAAGGTGACGATCACCACGCCGGTATACAGCGCCAGAAACAGGAATATCCAGCGCCAGTCAGCAAAAGCGAGAATAGTGCTGCCCAGCGTCGGAGCGATGGCTGGCGCCGCGATCATGATCAATCCGATCAGAGAAAACAGTTTAGCGGTTTCCTGCCCTTCCGTGCGGTCGCGAATGATAGCGGGCACGCTCACCGCGCACCAGCCGCCGCCAAAGGCCTGGGTAAAGCGCCAGATAAGCAGGGAGGCCAAGCTCTCGCTTTGCGACAGCATAAGGCAGGAGAACAGGAAGAGGCCCAGGCCGGTCAGCATGATCCGGCTGCGGCCTAGACGGTCCGATAACGGGCCGCCGATTAACTGTCCGATGGCCAGTCCCAGAATATACACGCTGATGCTGAGAGAAACGTCGTGAATATCTGCGCCGATTGCTGTGGCGATATCGGGAAAGGCAGGTAGATAGGTATCAATGGCGAAAGGGCCAAGGGCGACCGCCATCGCCAGAATAAAAGCGATACGTGAGTGGCTGCTGGAAGATGTCATGAGAGTCGGCTGCGCTGCGGAGCTTTGTACGAAAAAACAACAAAGCTTGGTTATAACGAAGAAAGCAGGCTAGGATGCCTAATCCTGACCGCCCGGACAAGTGGTAAATTTCGAATTCCTTATGTAATTAATTCGAATTGAAAAATTAACGAATCTACTCACCGCCATTCCGCATATTCCCTTCGGCTGATTTCATTAGTTTGGAATTGCAGTTAGATTGAACTTACCTGAAAACACAATAAAAATTGATTTTATGTTGCACGATAGATCATTTTTACTGAAAGCGAAAGACGCTCTTACTGAAGCGGATCTGCTCAATACGGAAAGCCCGTTTTACGCCAGCGTATTACTGCGTGAGGCGGGGCGCACCATGCTCATGCCGGACCGCATTGGCGCCGCCTGCTGGATTGGAAAAAGCTATTCATTGCGGGATATCCCATCTTCGCAATCGAGATATTACGCCAGATGGTTCAAGGACTTGCTGGATAGATTGCGTCAGGAACGGGTGTTTCTGGTGTATAACGATGAAGCGCCGCCACAGATGCCGATCTTCCAGCGCAGCGCCAGCGGAGAAGGCTTGCAGGCGGCGCCGGATTGCGCTGAACTGGCGGCTCGTTTGCTCAGCGAATTGCATACTGGTACGGCTCAGAATGTGTCAAGTGAACCTGTCTCTCACGCCAACCCAACACGGCGAAAAAAGCAGGCGGCCTTGATGTTTGAGTAATGTTTGCACACGCGAGCAAAAAATGGTCTTATTGCGCGCCTTTTTGTTGTCGTGGTGTTTTACATGAAAAAGTTGTTCGCGCTGGTGGTGGTCGCCGGTCTTATTTATCAGTTCAAGCCGGAGTGGATTCCATTCACTCAGCCCGAAGGCGCCTTTTACGTTGATGGGTCTCCCAGAACGTTGCTGTTTACTTTTAGCGATTGCGGGCAACCCTGCGCCAAGGTCAAAGACGAATTAAAACGCAGAGGCGCCGCCTATGAAGAAGTGGTGGTGGACGCTAGTGCGGAAAATCGCCAGCTGTGGGACGGTTTCTCACCCTATAACTCATTCCCATTATTGATTGCCGGCAATGAGCGGGTGTATGGCGACATGGGCATTGAGGTGGCGACTGCGCTGGCGTTGAATTATGGCGAGGACTCGCTTACATCAGAAGAACGTGAGCTGACATCCTCGCATTTCAATGCGGACGGCTCCCCAAGAGTTGTGATGTATGGCGCGGACTGGTGTCCTCATTGTAAAAAGCTGCGCGGCGAATTTCGGGATGACGGTATGGCGTTTTCCGAGATTGACGTGGAAAAAGCGTATAACAGAGACCAACTCATCCGCACGCTGGGCATCAACGGTTATCCCGTGACTTACGTGGGATATCGTCGTGTGGTGGGGAATGACATCAAAGCTATTAAGAAAGCGCTCGCCAGTTATTAGTCCTCGTAAAATATCCAAGCAGTCCAAAGGCCGCCATTGCGGCCTTTTTCACTTCAGGTTCTCCTGCAGAATATTACAGAACAGCGCGCCCTGTTCGATGGCGTCGTCCAGCGCCACATGGGTATGGGGCAGGGGATCAAACCAATGTTGGGGCATCTTACGTTTGGCGGTCTCCCTGAAGGGTGTTTTCAGCACCGCCATCGCGTAGCTTTTGATGTCCAGCGCAGAGTGAGAAAACGGACTCTCGCCAGTGAATTTCATCAGATACCAGTAGACGAACATAAAGTCGTAGGAAGCGGGATAACCGACGAAAACCGGCTTGCCGGGCAATTGCTTGAGCCACTGCAGATACTGCTGCATTGCCTGTTGCGGCGGCTGCAGGTCCTGGCGACAGGCATCCCAGGCGGCCTGATTTTGCTCCCACCAGGCCTGCGTATCCGGGTGGGCGGAGGCTTCAGGGAGAGTTTCCAGGTTGGCGGAGAAGGTCCCGACCAATTCCTTTTCCGCCGTATAAGCCGCTGAAGCGAAGCTCAGCATGGAATGCGGTCCGGGAATCGGTCCGTCCGCCTCCACATCGGTACTGACATAAATTTCTGGTTTCGCCATAAGTCACCTGTGCTAATTAAGTAAGAAATGTGTCGAAAGACTTAATCATTGGCCGCTAAATAGGGCTCAATGCCAGTGAATACCGGGCGGTAGAACACCGCCTCCGCCTGCGACAATTCCGCCAAGGGGTACTTCTTGCCTTTCCGAAAGCGGGGGTTGTTAGAGTCCGTCACTTTGCCATGGCTCAGTAGCGCCTTGATCAATACCTCTATATATAGGCTGCGTATGGGAATTTCATCGTGGATGAAAACCTCCATGATTGCTTCCAGCAGATAGCGCTGCGCTGCACGCAGTCCTTGATACTTTAATATGTCGTGTATGGATGGGACGCCGTCAGTGAGGATGTCACCGCGAGAGATCTGGGCTCCCTCAAGAGCAGGGGAATAAAGGTGGCTTGATTCCAGTGTGTGTCGTTTTCCATGCATGTCAGTAATGTTTGGGCGACATAGACCCTGACCATAGGGTGAGTTAGGGAGAATCTTTTCGAAAGAAAGGCGTCCGCTTACAGGCGATATTATTTGTTTTTGGGAGCGAAAATATTCGGGGGGACGTCCAGTCAAGAAATACTGCAATTTATCAGGACCGTGATGAAGGTATCTGTCTAGGCTCTGTTTATCCCTTATTCCTATTATATCTCCTTTGTATATGGTCGCTTTGTCAGTTATAGAGACAGAGTCGTTAGGCAAGAGTGGAATCTTGGAGAGTGGTTCACCGGATTCGGAGTGAATAATTATCGCAGGAGACTGGGAGCGGTCCTCTTTTTGACGCTTGCCTATAATATTGAAAGATTTCAGCTCGGTAAGTTCGTCACAGACTACTTCGAATGTTGCTCCTTCAATGAACTGATGAAATACTGCCACGCCATCTTCGAGAGCGATAATTGGCTGGCTGTAAGGATGCGCTTTGAAAAGCGCGTCTCCTGGGGCGACGCGCTCCCCGTCATTTACTAGCAGTATATCGCCATATCCCACACTAACGCTGGACCACAGATTTCCTGCGTCATCCAGGATATTCATTGCGCCTTTATATGAGCAGGCCACAGGCTTGTTTTCCGCTTTATTGATAATCGTGTCAAGCTCTACAAATTGGACTCGCCCAGCGGTCTCCGCCCGAGTGGTAATATATGGTTCGTTGCGGTTTGTACGATACGTTCCACCAAATAAATAGATAACAGCAAACTTGATTGTTTTGGATAAATGCGCGAATGCAAGGTTTGTCAGCCCGGCGATATTTGTGTTGAGCGGCGACCAGCTTTGATGCGTTGGAGACTCTCCACAACAGACTTGGCAGACGCCTGCTTCTGATTGGCAAGTTAGCGGGGAGCGCACAACAATGCCGGGAACCTGATGGGCGAATATCTGGTCAAGATGACGTGATCTGATGACTTTATTGGCGCCCAGGATAACCTGACCAGTTGTTGGCGATATGACAGGTTGAGACGTTACTCTCCCTATAAAAGCCGCATTATTTGCAATCTCTAAATCAAACAGAGGGATGGGGAAGCCATCTTTGGCGTTGCAGTCTTCGATATGCGTGACTAGTGATGGGTTGATTTGAGTCAGGTTGTGAAACTGCTTTGCAGTATCGTGTTCTTTTCGCATATCCGCTGTCATTATCAGGCGATAGTTCCCTGCTTCAAGTAAAGTCTCAATTTGACTGAGTCCACTTGCTTTATTGCGTAGAAAGTTTATTTCGAGGTATGCGGATTGGTGAGTCATGACGCAACCGCCTATCACAGGGAGGTGGTTTGAGGTGCGTTCCTTTCCGAATGCGCCTACTTCACTGTGCCACTGCGTTGGTGAAGTGAGGCTGAATCGTTTTAAATGAAGCGTATCCGCTTGCTTGGTTATCACGGAGAGCGTTCTGAACAGCATATCGACATGCTTGTTATAGCGCTCGCCTTGGGTGAATAGTCCTGCTTCATACTGGTCGTAGTTCTTCCGCAACTCAGAGTCGCTCTCCTTCCGAAGTTGCGGTAGATCCGGCAGTGTCTCCAGTTCTTTGAATGATGGAGAGATTGTGAGATGGGGGCGGTATGTATGCGCCAATGTGGTCAATATCTCCGCAAGCATGGGAAGGTCAAAGCTCGACTCCAGGGCCACACGGGTGAACAGCGTGTCGAGAAACAGTTTGTTGAAACAGCGGTTCAGTTCCTCTAATGAGAACCAGCGTGAGAGACTCCGGTTCGCCAAGATACGACCCACCGTTGAGAGCGTGCGGTTGCGACCGATTCTCACTTGTTGCTGTAGTGACGCCAGACCTCGATCATATCGATGCACCGCTTCGTCAGGGTGTAATAGGTCCAGGGTTGGTTTGGCGTCATCTCTGCAGGTCAGCTCGTATAAGGTGATGATATCCGCATTGTTCAGCCTGTTATGTCCAGAGAACTTGAATTCCGTGTCAGGATCATATTCAAACTGTTGAACTGCACTGACTGTATGCGCGCCGGTTTGCAGATAGACCCTGACTCTGGCGCCGTATTCGATATGTTTTTCGGGATAATCATGCGCCGATAACTGAATGGTCGGATCACCGGTGAGACAGGGGATAAGGCTCAAGTTTTGCGGAGGCGAACCCGGAAAATGTATCGCTACCCGATTCTGCGACATGAGCGTCGTTAGGGTCTCAGGCAGGGTCGATGAGGAGAGGGTGCGGATATCGCCCTGTGCAAGGCGGGGCGTCAGAAGCGGCGCGAAGACTTTGACAGCGACAGACAGGGGCAGCCCCACATGTCCCTGGCGCATAAGCGGCGAATGAACGCTGACTGCGCCTGTTTCGTTTGGATAATTCAATCCTTCGACTATCAGGGCCCGTAAGTCCGGCGCTAAATCTTTTATTGCATGCATATCAAATACCCGCTGTTGACAGATGGCCAATGAGCCGTATAATGGCGCTTATATACCTTCCATAAGTTACATATCTTCTTGTTTTCCCTAACAAAAAACCGTCAACGTTAATACTCTTTCATCTTTCTTGCAAACACTTTCCTATATGATGGCGTCTCCGTCGATGGAGTGGCGTTTATCCTTTGCTGATGCGGGTTGGCGACAGCAATTTCAGGCTTGCGTTCTATACTAGTGGCAGGACTGAAACCAAGTTTGCGAACTTTTGCAATCTGCGTTGAGGACAAAGGGATGAACGGACAAGAAAGAGTGTTGTTGGACGCCAGGCCGGGGCAGGCGGTTTATAACCGCATTACCTTGCCCTTTTACGATTCTATGGTGCTTGGCTTTTCCAATCATTTCGCTTGGCGTTGTCCATCGGCGAATCTGCTCGAACTGTATAACCGGAACCTGTCGGCGTCTCATCTGGAGATGGGCGTGGGCACCGGCTACTTTCTCGACCATTGTACTCCTGCCGTTCGGCTCGAAAAGCTGACGTTATTGGACCTGAATCCAACGTGCCTGCGTTATACCGCCGGTCGCCTCTGGCGCTATCAGCCAAGGTCGTTGAGGCACAATGCGTTAGAGCCATTCCCTTTAGACTCACATCAGTTCGGCTCTGTGGGATTGAATTACTTACTGCACTGCATGCCCGGCTCGCCGGAGCAGAAGGGCGTTGTATTTGATCACGTGAAAGCCGTGTTGGCGGAGGTAGGCGTCTGCTTCGGTTCGACGATCATTAATAACGGTGGGGAATCCCGGTTGGGCGGACTGTTGAAGATGCTCTACAACCGCAAAGGAATTTTCAGCAACCTGAAGGATACCGCCGACGCCTGGATCGAGCAGTTGGAGGCTAGGTTCAGGCGGGTGCAAACGCAAGAGATCGGCGCTGTTCTGTTGTTTTCCGCTAGAGACTGATCTTGTTGCGGTCACTATTTGACTGACGACAAAGAGCTAAGCAAACATGGCAATTACTTCAAAAAGAACCGGAGTCATCGCGACTGTGGCCATTATCTGGCTGATCGCGACGTCCTATTTTGTATACCTCAGCCTCACCTCTGAAGCGGACTCCGACCGCAGACGAGATATGAGAGAGTTTCAGCATGGCGTGGATTTCGTGCGTCGGGCTGACGGTAAATATGTATTGGTCTGGTCCAGCTCAGGATCGCCTTTGGACCCCAAGGAGGCGGATGGCGATGAGTGGATTCATGACGTTTATTACTCCTTCATTGACCCGAAAGATCCCCAGCTTGATCCGGTCACGCTGATCTCCGCGCCCCTGGCGCAGGAGCCCGCCAGTTCCGCCATCAATGACGATGGCCATATCATGGTCACCATGGAGGATGCCTGGAATGTGGAGAATGTTCTGGCGCAGACTTTCGGACTGTATGACAGCGACATGAGTCCGATCAAAGCCTATCAGCAGGTCGTCTATGATGGCGGGCACTCCGGCCATGTGACGGCGGCCGGCAAGCGTTTCATCGTGTTCTATTCTGAAGAGTGGGTGGATGGCGGTGGCGTCGATGACCTTGGCTCCGGCGACGACGTGCTGATGGCGGTCTACGACACCCATGGCGAATTGCTGCATGAACGTGATGTCGCTGTCGGCGACCGCACCCGGGACTGGTGGCCGCTGGCGGCGGGCTCCGATCGCAGGGCGCTGCTGGTGTGGCAGCGCTTTGTGGACGATAAGCCCTACGCCCGTCTGATGTATCGCATGTATGACCCAGTGGGCGATAAATGGGTGAAAGGGGAGACCGAGCTGGTCAAAACCCAGGAATACTATACCTACGATGTGCAATACATCGGCGCGATTGATCGTTTTCTGGTGACAGGCGCCTACAGCAACGGCGGTGGATTCGCCTATTTGATCGCCCCCGACGGCTCCATCACCGCCAGAAACACCAATCTGCCGCCTCTGGTGAGGGAAGCCCAGCCGGCCATTCGAACCGTTAACGGCAAACTGCTGGCGGTGTATCCCGCAGCGCCAGACAGGCTGATGGTGCTGTTCCTCACCAAGACGTCGATCTCTCTTGAGAAGCGGATACCGGTGGACTATCGCTGGTCCTACATCGGAACCGATGGCATTTTCCTTGATGACGGCACCGTGTATTTCGTGTCCCTGTCCGCTAACGGTCCCAAACAGCTGAAAGTCAGCGTCAACCTCGATTAAACCTCTCTCCCGGGCCGACGGACTGAGCGCCGTCGGCCATCCCTGTCTATAGTAAAAGTGGCTGTGAATCATAAACGAACAAAGATTCTCTAAGGGAAGACGCCCAAGGGAAAGGATCAAGGCTATGGCTACAACACGCATGGACAAGGAGAACACGCAGGCGGAGCGGCAAATACGACAGGGGCAAAGTTTGACGAAACGGCGCGCGGGAATGCTCGCTGTGGCGGCTTTGTCGGGATTGACCGGCTCTTGCGCATTGAAACAACAAGGAAACTGGATACAGGAGGGAGAGACTGTGCCCGGCGGCAAGGGTAACGTGGTGGATCTGGATCAGGGCTGGACCGACGACACCCAGGCGGCGTTTTATTTCTCCTCACAAGGCTCGCGCATCATTCCCTACAAATGGTTTCTGGTGCTGGAGCGCAAGGACAGTCAGGCGCTGTTTCGCGCAGATGACCATATGGAGCGCATGCGCTATCTGCCGTCCACGCAGGTGGGCTCCTGGAACCCGGATGGACTCCCGGTCGGTTTCGTTAAGGACACAGGGGAAAACGGCGAGCAATGGATGGGCTTTAGTTGCGCCGCCTGCCATACGGGACAAGTAAGCTACCGGGGGCAGGAGATTCGTATCGACGGCGGCCCGACCCTGGGCGACGTGCAGACTTTCAACGCCGCGCTGGTGGATGCGTTGAGCAGCACCTATCAGGACAACGCCAAGTTTGACCGTTTCGCTATCAATGTATTGGGCGAGCCGGACATGGAGGCGAAATTCAAGTTGCGTCAGGCGCTGTTGGCGCAAACGGAAGAGCTGGCCACCCGCAATCTGATCAATCACTCTGCGCCTCATCAGCCGGATTATGGCTATGGGCGAGTGGACGCCATTGGGCAGATCTTCAATCAGATCATGGTGTATTTCAACGATATGCCCAACAACGGACATCCCGCCAACGCCCCGGTGAGCTATCCGTTTCTGTGGGGAACCCAGCAGTCGAATGTGGTGCAGTGGACGGGCTTCGCGCCCAATGGTCCGTTTGATTTCGGCGCGTTGATTCGCAATGCGGGTGAGGTGCTTGGCGTGTATGGCCAACTCAATATCCCCGACGATAAATCGGTGTATCGCTACAAGTCCTCGTTTGATATCAAGGGGCTGGGGGATCTGGAGGCCTGGGTGGCGGATTTGCGTTCGCCGGCGTGGCCGACGGAGTACCTTCCCGCCGTCAATCCGGAGGTCGCCGCCCAGGGTAAGATGCACTACGACAAATACTGCCTGAGCTGCCATCAAGCGATTCCTCGTAGTCGTGAAGCGGCGGTCTATAACGCGGTGCTGACGCCCATTAACCAAGTGGGTACAGACCCGCTGGAATGGACCAACATGATGAAGTGCTACGAAGCCGGTAAGTATGAAGGCCGTAAGAGCATGGGCATTATCGGCGACCCCATTCCCGCCACGACGTCCGGGCTTGAGCCTTTGGTGAACGCCGCGGTGGGCGGTTTGCTGGAGCACACGGCGGACTCCATTGACGCGGCCTCCGTGGACTATGCGACCGAGCTGCATTCCGAAAAGGCGCGCCAGGAGAAACTCAAGGATGTGATGGAGCAGTTCAAAATCAAGCAATCGCCATCCGTCGCCTGCGGCGATAATCTCCCGATCAGTGAGGGGACATATAAGGCGCGACCATTGAACGGCATATGGGCGACGGCCCCCTATCTGCATAACGGCTCCGTGCCGAACCTGTATGAGCTGCTGTTGCCGGCGTCGCAGCGCTCCAAGAAGTTTTATCTGGGCTCGCGGGAGCTGGACGTGGTTAAAGTTGGATACGTCTCCATGCCGCATATGACGCTGTCCGACGGCACGCTGATCAAGACGTTCGAATACGATACCAGCCTGAAGGGCAACGCCAACAGCGGGCATGAGTATGGCGCCAAAGACATGAAGGAGTCTGAGCGCATGGAGTTGCTGGAGTACTTGAAAACGTTGTGAGGCGATCTCCTCAGAGATAACCGGAGCGCCGTCGGGCGTTCCGGTCTGATCGAGACTTGATCCGGCAGGGGGAGGATTAGCGTCCCGCTTGCTCCACCAACGCGCGGATTTCCGGGTCTCTGACTTCAAAGGTGTCGAAGACGCCTAGTTGCCGCAGGCCCGGAATCAGTCCCAGTAAATCATTTTTCGCCGCAGTCCGCTCGGCATCGGAAAGGCGCTCGTCCTTCATATCCCGGGCGCTCAACATAAACGCGGCGATTGAACCCTTGCGCAGGGTGACGCCTTGGTGGGCGAACATATTTTCGTTTTCGGCAAGCACTTGTTCTGGTTTCATATCAGCAATCTCCTTTGGAGGTTAACGGCGCTGAGGTGTGAGCGCCGAATTGATTTCTATGTTATTTCCTCCTAAATTGACCGGCTAACGCCAATCAGAAAATAAATTGCTTAATCCGGCCAAATGTATGTCTCCCTTTCCTGCTAATGCCGGTTCGCCGGTTTTACCTCAAGATATTTTGGTGCGCCGCCTAAGATCGGAAGGGACGGAAGAAAGGGAAGGGCATTCTCATGAATATGGGCAATTGTTCTGCGTATTGCAGGGACTGACGGTGGCGGATACGGATGCCGGGCGCTGGTTAATGCCGTCCAATCGTCTGGGCTGGATACCCCCAGGCGTATGGCACGGCGCGCAATATTTCGGCGCCATAGCCGGCTGGAGCCTTTACCTGCATCCAGACATTTGCGACCCCTTGCCTGACAAGCCATGCGTTTATGAAGCGAACGCTTTGATGACGCCAATCATCGCGAGAATCGCTGAATGGCCCGGCGGCGAGCCTCTGGACGCTCCCCGTCGCCGCTTGTTGCATGTCCTGCTGGATGAAATTCAAGCGGCGCGGCAAACCGCGCTGCACCTGCCCATGCCCAAAGACAAGCGCCTCCTGCGTCTGAGCCATAAACTGCTCGCCGCTCCAGATAGTAATGATTCCTTGCTGGCGCTGGCCAGTGACATCGGCATGAGCGAACGCACGCTGACTCGCAAATTTCGTGAAGAAACCGGTCTGTCCCTGGGACAATGGCGACAACTGGCCAGACTGGCCCGCGCCCTTGAACTACTGGCCCAGGGCGTCCCCGTCACCCAAACCGCCCTGGACCTGGGATACGACAGCGTCAGCGCCTTTATTACGCTGTTTCGGCGTTATTTTGGCGAGACGCCGGGGCGGTATTTGAAATAGTCAGGCTCAATGACAATTTAGTCTCTGCATTAAGCATTTCCTCATTTCTTACACACTTCTTCCGTAGTTCCTGCGGATTCGCCTTTTAGTATGTTTTTCACGGATCAGGAAGAGCAACGTGAACAACAGAGGTAGGTGGCTGTATGAAAAACTATTTGAAAACAAAGAGCTTAAGTGAGTCGCATGGAGCGTTTGGTAAAGCGGGCGGGGCCGGTCTGGTTGCGCTTTGTTTGAGCGCGGGTCTGGCGTTGTCCGGGTGTGGCGGGTCTGCGGCGGTGTCGGATAGCGCAGCGGAGGATTCTTCTGGAACAGTGGTTGACGATAGTTCATCCAGCGATTCTTCGAGCAGTTCTGGAGATGCCTTCAGCGTTGATATCACCAATGCCATATTCACTGAAACCAGTGGCGACTGCGCCGACTATGACAACTCGCTTGAAGCCTCCGTCACGGATATCCAGCGTGGGCTTGGTTTTGATGCGGCGGTGACTATCAGCAGCGACTCGGACAGTTGCACACTGGTCTCCAACTCGATACCCAACCACGACTTTAACGACGCCACCGCGCATTTCGCCAACAACGTGGCGGAAGTCAGTCAGAGTTTCAATATTCCCAGAAATCCTTCCTCCGCGTCTTCCACCACCTCGCTCAGTCAGCGTTTGGTGAATGGGGTGATGTTGAACGGAGTGATATTGGATCTGTTGTCCGCAGGTTGCTATAACCCCTCCAGCCCCATGGCGGATGCGGACGGCAATACCGCCATTGGCTGTCCGGACACGTCCGATTGGCTGTTGGACCCTCTGGGCACAGATAGCAAATTTGGCGCGGACGCCCATAACGCCCACACCCAACCGGGCGGGCTATACCATTATCATGGCAACCCCAACGCCATGTTCGACAGCAACCCCGGACCAAATGGATCGCCGGTAATTGGTTTCGCGGCGGATGGCTTTCCCATCTACGGCAGCTATTTTCTGGACCCTGACACAGGAACGGTGCGCAAGGCCGTATCCGGCTACACCCTAAAGACCGGTTCCCGGGGGACCAAGAGCACGACTAACCCGGGCGGCTCCTACGATGGAACCTATATTGACGATTGGGAGTTCACCAACGCCGGCGACCTTGACGCCTGTAACGGCATGACGGTTGACGGTCAGTACGGTTACTACGTGACGGATGCTTATCCCTGGGTGCTGAATTGTTTCCGAGGCGCGCCTGACAGCTCGTTCTATAAATAAAGGGAGGTTGGCGATGAGCGCTTTCAGATTCGCATTCGCAGCGTTGTTTGCTCTTCTGACCGCCCCGGCGTGGGCGCACCAGGCTGGCGTCACCGATACCGCCGTGCAGATCGGCGCCAGCAAAGTGAAAGTTGTGTATACCGCGCCTGAGGCGGAGCTCGCCGCCGATTCCGTCATCGCTTCCAGGAGCGAAGCGATGACGACTTTGGTTGGCGCAGGCTTTCAGTTGCGCAACGACGATCGCGCCTGCGCTCTGATCGACGCCCGCTCACAGAACCTTGGGCAAATCGCCTCGCGTCAATTCGCCATGCTTTACGACTGCGGTAGTGATATCGGCGTCTTAACGGTTGGCTATCTTCTGTTGCAAAACAATGCCGGGCACAAGAATTTCGTGCGGATGGTCCTGGCGGACCGCACCGCCACGGTGGTGTTTGACAGTGCGCGCAGAACTCAGGAGATTCCCGTCGCGCAGTCTTTGCGGGCTTGGAACAAAGCGCTGACGGACGATTTTATGGGGGACCTGGGCGGTTCCAGCGGCATGAGCCAGTATTCCGACTACTTTATGCTGGGGCTGGAGCACATCGTCTTCGGCTTTGATCATCTCCTGTTTTTGTTGGGCCTGCTGTTACTGCCTTTGGGATGGAAACAGCTGGCTGCATTGATCACCTCCTTTACGGTTGCGCATTCAATTACGCTGGCGGCCTCCGTGTTGAACTGGGTCAGTCCGCCGATGATGTGGGTGGAGGCGGGCATTGCGTTAAGCATTGTCTACGTGGCCCTGGAGAATCTGTGGGAGCTGCGTGGCGAACCAACCGCGAAAACCCTGGCTACCCGTTGGAAGCGGCGTCTGCTGGTGACGTTCTCTTTTGGATTGATTCATGGCTTCGGCTTTTCGTTCATACTGCGTGAAATCGGGCTCGGCGACCAATTGGCCGGGGCGCTGATGTCGTTCAATCTGGGCGTGGAGGCGGGGCAGATTGCTATCGTAACGGCGGCGTACGCCCTGATCTATTGCGCAATGAAAGATTGGAATCTGTTGCGGATGGCGCGGGTCGGCTCGTTGTTTGTGGCGGCGATGGGCGGTTATTGGCTGGTGGAGCGCTTAGCCGCCTAACGCGGAAAAACTCGGCGTTGATCCTGTTTTAGCAGACGGCTAATCGCGGAAAAAATATTTGCATCAGGCTGTATTGAGCGCCCTGAGAGGCGCGGATAAAATCGCCGGATTTCCAACTATCGTCGGTGAGACAGCATATGTGGCGTTCGGTTTCTTCAAGCGAGCAGGGACAAAAGCAGGAACGGCGTCCAGCCTCTGGCGGCGTCAAGGAATCCAGCTTTTGGTTGAGTCAGATATTCATGTTGGCGGCGACGGTGCTGGGGGTATTTCTCGCCGCCCAGGAAGGCCTCAATCAGGCGATTGCGTTCGATGACCTGACATCCCGTCAGAACAACTATTATTTACGCAGTTCCCTGGCCAGCGAGTTGCAGAGCAATATCGCCCAGGCCAGGGAGTATGCGGAATTTGTGCAACGTTCCAGCGACAACACGATCAAACAGTATCCGCTGCAATTGGATCTGTTTGTGTGGGAGAGCATGCGTTATTCTCCCGCCACTTTGGAGACGCCGTCTGAGTTTATCTCGGAGATTCAACGATTCTATCGCGAGGCCAATGATATTCGTCAGAAGATCGAGCGTAGGGTTTACGGGTCTGAGTTCGGCGGACAGGAGCTGCTGAAAGTGACGGAGCGCATGGAGAAAGACGTCATGCCAAAATTGCGCGCCAACATCGAAGGCTTGAAAAAGTCATTGGCGGACAAGGGCGTAGTGTTGGATTGAAATCGTTGTGTGGGCGATGACGTCGCCCAAAATGTTCAATTATTCCACAGACTTGCTTGCATTCTAGTGGGATGGGCTTGATCAGATTTTCTACGAGTGTTAGAACTTGATCCTGCCCACTAACGGAAAGACTTATCGCCACGCCATAAGCAAGGGATAAACTATGGTTAGCCTCGAATATCTGATGACTTCCCTGATTGTTGTATTACTCCCTGGAACCGGTGTGTTGTACACCGTATCCGCCGGTCTGATGGGCGGTCGGCGCGCCGCCCTGTTCGCCGCAGTGGGATGCACCGCAGGCATTATTCCGCATCTGCTGGCCTGCGCTTTGGGATTGGCGGCGATTCTACACGCCAGCAGTCTGGCCTTTCAGGTCGTCAAATATGTCGGCGTGGCTTATTTAATGTATCTCGCCTGGATGATGTGGAGGGAGTCCGGCGTTATCGCTTTTGACGCTTCGCCGGATGAGAAAAAAGCCACAAGCTTTGCGATCAAAGCCTGCCTGATCAATATTCTTAACCCCAAACTGTCCATCTTTTTTCTGGCGTTTCTACCCCAGTTCGTCCCTCATGACGCCGCCTCGCCAATCTCTCATATGTTGCTGTTAAGCGCTATTTTCATGGGGATGACGCTGGTGGTCTTCACGCTTTACGGCCTGTTCGCCAACGCTGTGCGCGACTACATCGCAGGCTCTCCCAAACTGATGCAATGGACCCAGAAAATCTTCGCCGGCGCTTTCGTCGCATTAGGCGTCAAGCTCGCGACAGTGGAGCGTTAAGAGCCTCAACTCACAGGAAGTCGTCAAAAGGAGTGAGCGTGAAAAGCTTATTTAACAAACTGGCCGGATTATTCTCCAACAGGGCGTCTGAGAGTGGCCAGGGCTCTGCGCCGATCACGCAGAATGAAACCCCGCAAGAGCAGTTCTGGCAAAAAGTCTACGATGAGCGGTCGGAATACTATGAGACCCATTTTGGCGCTCTGCCGTCGGAAATTCTAAAGATCGGCCATATGTTTGGCGTCTGGCCTGGCGGCGGGCTGTATATGATCCCCGCCAACAAGCTGGGGGAAGGCATGTGGGTGTACACCACCTTTGGCTTCACCAATCCCGATATGCCCTCAGGCGTTGCGGCGAATAATGTGGAAGTGGAGAAGGATGAACAGGGTCGCGTGATCAGTAGCGCGGCGACGCTGACCCGAAAAGACGTAGCGGCGCAGACGGATGGCGTCCCCGGCTACGGATACGAGATGCTGATGATCGCCCGGGAAAAGGCGGAATGGCCGCTTTGGTTTCTGCAGTGGACCGCTAATGCGGAAATCCTCAACGATGCGGGCATACTGGAGCGGGTCAGCAAACATGACGGCCTGACGGTGGAGGAGATTCAGGCCGGCGAATCCGAGTTCATCAATGTTTTGATCGCAAAAGCCCAGCCTCCGCTGCTGTCGTCAGGCAAGCTCTCCAATGGCAATATGGAAATCCTGATCGCCACCGTCATCACCGACGAGGAGATGCGCTGGTCCATGGAGCATGGTCGGCCAGCGCTGCTACAAAGATTGATGAAGGCCGGCGTGGGGCAGGTGAGCGATCGCCATCGGGCGAGTGTGGTGTGAACGCTCTTTTACTCTGCTTGTAATTCCGGCTGTTCAATCAGGCGCTCATAGAAAAGCGTGTCGGAATGGCGGGAAGCAAGATAGAAATTATTTCTCTCCAGCATCTTTATTGACGCGGCGTTGTCTCTGGCGACGCCGCAGCTTATTTTTGCGACGCCTGTGTTTTGCCTCGCCCAACCAATAATTCCTTCCATGAGTTCCGTGCCAAGTCCTCGCGACCAATATGCCTCGCCTAAAATGTAGCCCAGGCGCAATTCGGTGAGCCCCGAAGGGAGAGAGATCGGATAGAGAAATACGAACCCGACGACGTCGGTAGACATGATTTCCTTCACGACAAACACCGGCGACTCCGCTAACCGGTGGTCCAGCCATACGATGGCGTCCTGCCGGTTGACGATGGGGCGCCAGTCATCAGGAGCAAAGCGCGTTGTGTTCGGTGTGATAATCCTCTCTATGTCGCGATAAAGGTCCTCGCCATCGCCCGTGGAGGTCACACAGCGAAGGTTGTACACGTAAAGTCTTTGTGTTTTGAATCCACATCGGTACATAGCGGTATAGGGCTCTCTCGGCTGGCGTTAATGGGCGATTCAGGTGGATAGCTATCCTAGAGAGCGGGAGCAGGACGCAGTAGAGCGGATATAGGCATTAAATCGGCGGATTTTGGGATTTGCTGCGTTGGCGGACATCACCGAACCCTCCTTTTCTGACTACACTAAGTCAGTAGACTGGCCAACGCCGCCGCCAGTGCCAGTGATAGTAATAGTGATAGTGGACGAAACGAGCGCTTCTGCGATGTTATCCCAACGACGCCAAGGACAAAGCTTATCGACCCCGTTTAAAGCGCTGTTATCTCTCTTTGCGCTGGTTTGCATGGTGTCTGTGTCCGAAGGCGTTCCGGCCAAAACAGCGCAGGAGTGGGTGGAAACGGAGTTCACCCCCTCAACTCTCAGTCGGGAACAGCAACTGCAGGAAATGCAGTGGTTTCATAAAGCCTCCGAGCCGTTTCGGGGCATGACGATTTATGTGGTGTCGGAGCCAATCGATACCCATTGGTATGAAGCCGATACGCTCGCCAAAGCCTTCGAAGACATTACCGGCATCCGCGTCGTGCATGAAATCACGGGCGAAGATGATGTGGTGCGTAAGCTGCTGGCGCAGATTGAGACGCAACACAACATTTACGATGGATTTATCAGCGATTCAGATCTGATTGGCGGACATTTTCGCAGCGGCGCCGTGGTGGCGTTATCGGATTATATGCAGGGGGAAGGCAAAGAGGTCACCTTACCGACCTTGGATATAGAGGACTTCTTTGGCCTATCTTTCACCACTGGGCCTGATGGAAAAGTCTATCAGCTGCCTGACCAGCAATTCCCCAGCGTGTACTGGTATCGTCATGACTGGTTCAGCCGTAAGGAATTACAGGACCGCTTTCGCAAACTCTATGGTTATGAGCTGGGCGTGCCGATGAACTGGTCCGCCTATGAGGACATTGCGGAATTTTTCACCGTGCATGTGCGGGAACTGGACGGCCATCGGGTTTGGGGACACATGGATTACGGCAAAACTGATCCCTCCCTGGGGTGGCGTATCTCTGACGCCTGGCTGGCGATGGCGGGGATGGGCGACAAAGGACTGCCCAATGGCCTGCCAGTGGACGATTGGGGCATTCGAGTGGAGGACTGTCGGCCGGTTGGCGCCAGTGTTCAGCGCGGCGGCGCTCTGGATAGCCCGGCGGCTATATACGGCATCCGCAAATTTCTCGACTGGTTCCGGCTGGCGCCGCCAGAGGCCCTCAATGTGACGGATAAAGTGATGGGCGAGTGGGTCGGCTCCGGCCTGATTGCCCAGCAAGCGTTCTGGTATACCGCCTATCTGGCGCAAATTACCCAGCCGGGGCTGCCTGTCGTCAACGCCGACGGCACGCCAAAATGGCGCATTGCGCCGTCGCCGTTGGGGGCATACTGGCGGGAGGGGATGAAGTCCGGTTATCAGGACGCTGGTTCCTGGACCTTTCTGAAAAATACGCCGGAGAAGCGCCGCAAAGCCGCCTGGTTATATGCGCAGTTCACGGTATCCAGGACGGTGTCCCTGAAAAAGACAATGGTGGGGCTCACGCCGATTCGACTATCCGATATCAACTCCCAGGCGATGACGAACCGTGCGCCTTATCTCGGAGGATTGGTGGAGTTCTATCGCTCCAACGCCCGTTACTATTGGACCCCGACGGGGACCAACGTGCCCAATTATCCCAAACTTTCTCCCCTGTGGTGGAAGTATATGACTCAGGCGTTCAAAGGAACTCAGCCGGTAGAGGAGGTCATGCATGATCTGGCGCAGGCCATGGATGAAGAACTGGCGGCGATTGGCCGGGAAGAACCCGGCCCCTGCGCGCCCCGCCTTAACCCCCAATCCTCCAGAGAATACTGGCTCAACCAGCCCGGCTCGCCAAAACCCGAGCTTAACGAACGCCCGCCGGGGAAAACCTTGAGTTATGAAGAAGCGTTAAAGGCGTGGCATTGAGAATCTTCAGGTTAGAAACTATTCAGAATGGAAAGAAGGCGCTTAAAACCGGCCCCAAAGGCAGCGTCAGCAACAACAGGGCATAGATCAAGAGCGCGGTAATAAACGCGGCGAAGTTCAGCAGCTTTTGTTTTAGAGGGGCTTTCTGCATCAGGCTTTCCTCGCGCAGAGGAAACACGCTCTTATCCAGGTTGAAGACAGCGTATAAGCCCAGGATGGAGATGGCGACTAATATCGACACCGATAGCCATTGTTGGAACAGGCCGACGATGACTGCGGTGGTGATGCAGGCTTCGAACAGCATGAGTCCGGCGGAGTGGAAAAAGCGATATCTGGCGAAGCCCTTATGGCAGTTGTTGCAGTACAGTGGCGCGCCGATCACGCCGGAATGTTTGTCCCATATTTCCAGACTGTTTTCTCCACAGCCAGGGCAGTCGGCATACTTAGGCATCTGGTCTGACTTCTTCTTTGCGAAATGACTGATGCGTCGCATCATTCAGGATTTGCCCAGGGAATGCAAAAAATCCAGATGCGCGCTAATCATGGCAAGCCGTTCATCTTGAAGCCCTGTTCTTTACGCGGCTAGAATCCTTCCCCTGAATTCACTCATCAAAGGTCTATGGATATGCAGCAGTCCTCGCCCGCCGCGACCCACGACGGTCGTCGCACTCAGGAAACACACGCCAAGAAAGAGGGAAACGGGATCAAGGAGTCCAGTTTCTGGATCAGCCAGATATTCATGATCCTGGCGACGGTGCTCGGCGTCTATCTGGCGGCGCAGGAAGGGCTAAATCAGGCGATTATTTTTGACGACCTGACTTCCCAACAAAACAATTACTACCTGCGCAACTCGCTGGCCAGCGAGTTGCAGAGCAATATCATGCAAGCGGAGAAGTATGCTGAGTTCGTGAAGTCTCCTCCCAGCCGTAGCGCGATCAAAATGTTTCCGCTGCAACTCGATTTATTCGTTTGGGAGAGCATGCGTTACTCTCCCTCGGCGTTGGAGACGCCCAGTCAGTTTATCCTTGAAATCCAGCGCTATTACCGGGAGTTGGAAGACATTCGCGGCAAAATTGAGAGCAGCGCCTATGCGCCTCATTACGGCGCAGAGGAGATGAAAAAGCGTACGGAGCGGATGAAAAACGAGGTGCTGCCCAAGTTGCTCGCTAATGTGGATACGTTGAGACGTTATTTAAAAGAACACAATGCGCCGGTGGATTAATCCTTCGCGGCGCAAAAATGGCGTTATTTGTGCCGGGTCTCTGACATCACCCAGAGAGAGATACCGTTGCTGACGCTTCTGCAAAAAGCCAGCACCGGCTTCTCGCAATGTTCCATGATATCGATAAAAGAACTGATTTGAGTTTGTTCGTCCGCATTTCTATGCGAAGGAACGCTGTGGTAAGACAGTCCGAGGGCGTCAGCCCCGCGGCGTAGAGATTCTGATTCCGCCTCCTGGTCGGGTTCGTTATTGACGATTGAGCGCACGCCCAGTTGGGCGGCGGCCTCCAGCTCGTCGCTTGACAGGCTGGAGGTGACGTAAAAATCAATTGCTAATCTGGTAATCGACACTGTTTACCGCCTTCTAATCGTAATAGACGCCAATCCCTGATGTAGGACTCTTTGTGAAGCCCTGCGCAAAGCAGCTGGTTTGGCCAGTGCTTGCGCGGGCTCCTTAGTTGTTGTTCTTCACCTTAATTCTCTGCGCCTTGACGGACTGTACGCCGGTCAAGTCGCCTACTATTTCCACAAACGCGCCCACCTTGAGTCCGTTCTGCGAACCGGAGGCGTCGCTGATGTCCACGGAGATGCCAAGAATGGTCAGCACTTCGCCGGAGATGGCCGTTACAGGGCCTTCCACTGTTACCGCGTCATCCGCGCGCAGGCGTTCAATGCGGGTGGCGGTCAAGGGCGTGGTTCCACTCGCCGCTCTAACGGACAGTCTGTCGCCGCTGCGAATGTCATCCAGCCCGAAGTAAGGCTGATGGGCTTCGCTGCGGTCATCGAAGGCGGTCAGTTCATTGACGCTGAACGCGACGCCAAGGATGACGACCTGTTTGTCTGTTTCGCTGACTGAATCCGCGGCAGCTTCGACATGAATGTCATTGGTCTTCTTGAAGGTAATCGTTTGCGCCTGCAATACGCCGTCCGCGTCAATCGGCCCTTCTGCTTCAATACGTACGCCGTCAGCCAAATCCTGTTTCTGACCTTTTTTGAATTTGGCGCTGGCGGCGTTGACGGGCTGACCGCTCAGAGAGAAGCTTTGTTGCGACGCAAAGTCAGTGATGATGCCCTCATATTCCAGTCTGACGCCGCTTGCGGACATATCGCCGCGGGCTTTCAGTTTAACTTTCGCAGCAATGACGCCGGTATCTTCAAAGAAGCGCCCGTTGACTCTCACGTATTGGCCAACTTCTGGTTGTCCGCTGGAGAAGCCCTGCAGATCCGCCATACTGTAATCCACGCTCAAATCGCCGATGACGAAAGTGCGGTCAGGCGTGTCCACGCCTTGGATAACGGCGTTCACCGCTACCTGTTCGCCATCGCTGTAGGCGTCCGCAACTTTCTCGATGCGAGTGGCCACAACGCCTGTTGCGTCGGTTAACCCACTGATCGCCACCACCTGGCCGATAGCAAGATCGCTGAAATTGAGATTTTCAAATACAGCGCTGTCAGGAATCAGCGCGGTTTGTCCCAGTACGGTGATCTCGGCGTTATAGTCATCGACGTAATTCACCTCGGTTATCGGGCCGAATAAGGTTTGCTCAAAACTGACGCGACGAGCGTCGCCAGTGGTTGCGTCAGCATCCAGCGCGCCCTCGATAAGCACCACCATGCCCACTTTTAGTGCGCTTTCGGAATAGCCGCTAATGCTGTCGATAACGATGTCCGCTGAATCGGTCTCATACTCCACGCCATTGACAAATACGCTGCCGAAGCTGCTGATTTCGCCGCGGGCGGCCACTGGCGCGCCAGTGCCTTCAATACCGCCGTCAGAGGATGCGCCGCCGGAGCAGGCTGAGAGCAGGCTGGTGGTCAATACCAGCGCCGTTAGGGCGTACAGGAATCTGCTCATGGCTGCTCCTCGCGGGTTAAGGACTGCTCGAAATAGTATACGCCTATTCCCGCGCGGAATTTTCCGCTGCCCTGGAGCTTGGCATTGACGCCTCTGTCGTACCCGGATAACCACCGGTTTATGCGCTGCAAAATTTCTTCCACCTCTTCTTTACTGCGTCCGCGAATCGCTTCCAGACATTCCATGGGGATATCGTTGTAGGCCACGGTGCGCTGGACGCGCGCTTCAGTGCGATCCGCCTCCAGGTTGTGGTCTATGGTGCGAAGCAGATCCGCAACCGCAGTACTCATAATCCTTAGCTTCTCTTTTAAATCAGTTTGCGGCACATAGCCGTCCACCTTTAGTGCAACCCGTTTGCCCGCCGCCTCTCCCTGATCGCTGATTTCCACGGAGTCCAGTCTGATCAGCTCGTCCAGGACCGCGCGAACCGGCACGTCGCCGCCATAGAGACGCACCAGTTCACTGAAGCTGTTGTCTCCCTCATCTAGAGGAAGGGAGAGCGGCGCGCCATGTTCGTCCTGAAAGCGAATGTCTCTGACCCAGCCGTTGACGACCCTGGAGCTTCTGTTGGCGCTTTGCGCCTCACCAGTCTCAATGGGGTTGGGCAGTTTCTCCAGTCTGGCGATTTCTTTGCGGTTAATGCCGGTCAATACGGACACTCTGGAGAGGCTCTGCTTACGGTTAGGGAGAGGAAACTCCTCGGTAGCGGCATCTATATAGGCGCGCTTCGCGATCTCCGCGAACTCGTTGTACGACATGCCGCGCCGCAACAGCAGCGCAGCCAAGGGTCGCAATAATTTGTAAATGGCGGCGTACAGCGCCTGACTTAATGCCTGGTTCATGATTTGGGATATTATCGCCAAACTGTTGGTAAAAATGTGAAATGGTTCACAAAACGATTCCAATGTTTGGGCTTATTATCCCAAAAGAACACAACCAACCCATAGGAGTAGATGTCATGAATCGTTGGATTGCCATAGCGTTCACGTTGCTAATCGCCTCATGCGGCGGCGGAGGCGGCGGCTCCGGCAGTGACGACACTTCCGCTGCGGACGCCAAAGTGGGCTTGATCCTCACGGACGCGCCCAGCGGCGATTATACTAGAGCCATGATTACTTTCACGAAAGTTGAGCTGGTAGGCGATCAGGGCAAAGTGACCCTGTTCAGCGGCGAAGAGACTTTCGACTTATTGAGTCTTCCCGACTTTTACGAATTTCTGGACACTACCGACGTTCCCGCCGGCAAATACAGCTCTTTGCGCATCACTACGTCAGACGTAAATTTGTATGAAGACGACGGTGCGGGCGGTGAAACTGAAGTGCCTTCCAAGCTGCCTTCAAAAGTCATCAAAGTGGTTAACCAGGGCGGATTCACCGTCACACCGGGTTCCGTACTGTTCATTGAAATCGATTTTGATATGAACAAAGCCCTCAAGTTCACAACCACGGGGCAGGGCAAAGTTATCATTCGCCCAGTCGTGTTCGCCAACATTCGTTCCGAGATCCCCAATAACAAATTCGTACGGGTTCACGGCGACATTGAAAGCGTGGGCGACAACGCCTTTAGTTTGTGCCGCACTCAGTTCATCACAGATACCAGCGCTACCCCGGCGTCCAGTTCCGAGGACTGCATGCGCGTACGGATGGATGAGGATACCGGTATCTTCGCCAGCAACGGACTTCCCGCTGAGGCGTCGTCACTGGTTGAGGGCGATGAAGTGACGGTCATTGGTCGTCTGGTTCGGACCGTCGCCACGTCGCCCGACATTGACGATGCGAACTTGCCGGAAGAAGGTTACTGCATTGTCTGGTATCTGGATCGCAGCGTGGAAGAGCAGCCTGCCCCGCAGTTGTGCTCAACAATCACAGCCGTGCCTGAGGGAGCGGTTCTGGTTAACAACCAGGGCGTCGTGGACGCTCATATCTTCGCTATCAATGCGTTGACCATCGAAGAAGGTCTGTTGACTGCATTCAGACGCTACTCCGGTGAAGCGGCGTCCACCGTAGACGTGGATACCCGTCGCTTTGACGTCGCTCTGGATGAAGGGCAGGGCATCGCCACAGATAGCCCCATCGCTGTGCAGTTGTTCCCGAAAACCCGCGTATTTAACGATGCGGGAACCGAGTTGACGCAGGCGGATATCCAAGTGGGCCTGAACGCTCTGATTGATGCGGTGCTGGTGCTGCCGAGCGGAGAGGATAATTACCTGCGCTCGCCTTTCCTGGTGCTGAGTGAGAATGACGAAAAAGCGGGCGTCAGTGGTGAGCTGCTGTCCGTGGACGGCGACAACCTCCGTCTCACAGTCAGCGGCGACGCTGGCGATCGATGTGTTGACGCCGCCGGCGCCAATATCTATCTGGTTGTCACCTCTGGCGATGAGACCACTAAGATGTCCGCTGCGTTCAGTGATCTGGCGGCGGGAGACACGTTGGATATCTTTGGAGAGGAAGATATTGCAGACGGTTGCTTCAATGCAGAGACAATTTTTATCTATTAAAGATAAACAATTGATCACGGGGCGCTGACGATACTGGCGCCCCCTATACAACCGCGCCGGCGAGCAGGCATTTTCTGTTCGCCGGCGCAGTCGTTTACAACAGCTCCCAGTCCCCCCGCACCAGACGGAAACACTGTCCCTGTTCCGGTAGATAGACATCTTCGCGCTGATATATCAGGTCGCCCAAACGGGCCTTTTCCTGTTCCAGAACCTGATACAGGCATATCAGGCTACCGGCTTTGAAAGTGAGACCATGATAGGCCTCCCAACTGCCGTGAAAATCATGTCGGTCTTTTTTAATCGAACGGCATTC
Organism: Hahella sp. HN01; assembly: GCF_018986435.1. Lineage (GTDB taxonomy): Bacteria > Pseudomonadota > Gammaproteobacteria > Pseudomonadales > Oleiphilaceae > Hahella. The sequence goes on from NZ_JAHMIN010000034.1 coordinate 30,046, forward strand.
GAGAAATATCAAATCCGCCTCGCCAGCCAGACGTAAGGGCGCTTCCAACAGCACGCCTTCTCCGTTGAAGAACAGCGCGCCGTTAGGCCCGGACAGCAACAGGGCGCGATTGGGCGCGGCATGTTGGGTCATGGCGGTGGACAGATTCCAGGGACCAACGGCGAGTCCTTTATCGGACTGCTTCCAGCGCAGTAGAAAGCAGAGCCGTTGCTCAGGCCAGATGGCGTAATTCAGCAGATTTTGCAACAGGGGGCGATGACCGTGAGGCGTAATCAGCACCAAGGGCTTGGTGCGTCCCTTGGCGTGCATCCAATTTACAAGGGTAATAAGGCCGGCGGCGTGGTCCGGGCCGCAATGGCTCAGCAGAATGGCGTCGATATCCTCGATGGCGGTCTCTCGCCGCCACAAGGCCTGAGGTACGCCGGGGCCACAGCCGATCAGCATCTGAAAACGCTCTTCCGTGACGAGCAGGGATGAGTTTACCCGGGCGCGGTCGTAAGCTTCACCGCTCCCCAACACTTCAATGTGCATAGCTTTCCTCATAAATCCTGGGGCCTGGACGGACTGTCTATGTTCCGTTCATTCCAACGAGCGATGACGGCGTCGATTATCCTGGGCTGCCCCGACGCGTCAATGCGGCCGCTCATTGTAACCAAATACAACGGCGTCAGGGCAACTCCCTTTACGTTGCAAATTGGATCAGGCGTTGTAAGTTAATTTATTGAATTTAAAAAGATACAGAACGGCGGCGCGAGGCCGCCGTGGGGGGAGATCAGGTTTGCGGCGCGGAATCTCCCGGAGCGCCGGCGAACTTATTGATCAAAGGATTGGCGTACATTTCCAGAATGTAGCGTTGCAGCAGGTTAGGGTAGCCGCCGACCCGATCGGAGAACTCCGAGGCTTTTTGCCCCATTTCATCCCGATCCAGGTTGTCCCAGGCCTGTCTGGCCTGTCCCGCCAGCTCCTGCAGACGATGCAGCGACTCCTCCTGTAAATGAGCGAAAGACTCGCTCAGCGTTTTCAGCTGCTCAAACGCCAGAATATTGGAGGGGAACAGCTTGTAGTTGCGGGTAATCTGCCGATCGATCGCGGCGGCCACTTCTTCCGCATCCTCAAAATCCTGTTGCAACGGCTCGCCGAAGGCAATGTGCACACGACCTTTGGGGCAGGAGATGCCGCGGATAATGCTGGCGATGTCCTCGCCTTCGCCCTTCACATATTCGGACTGCTCCCGCGCCTGCAGTTCTTTCGCTTTGAGCAGATCGCAGGGATCGTATTCATAGGAAATGGACACCGGCACGATATTCATGCGTTTGATGGTGTCGCCGAAGGCCATGCCTTGCTTGCGGCCATAAATATTAAGCATCTTGATGATGGCCGGATCGGTTTTATCCAGGCCATTCTTCGCTCTGCCTTCCCGCTGTGCGATCCAGATAGAGCGATTTTGCGCCAAGGTATCGTCAATATAGGCGGAAAGCTGGGTTAACGCCTGCAGCTTGGCCTTGTGACCCTCTACCGAGCGCTTGACCGTAAAGCTCCGGTTGAGACGCATGATGTCGGACACCAGCGGGTTCGACAACAGGTTGTCGCCGATGGCGATTTCCACGAGTTCGCGACCGGATTGATACAGCGCGAAGTTGACCAGCGCTGGGTCCATGGCGATGTCGCGATGATTGCTGATGAACAGAAAGGCGCGGTCCTTGGGAAGCTTGTCCAGCCCTTCATATGTGAAGCCGGAGGTGGTTTTCCTGACGGTGTTGGTCATGAAACCCGCCACCATGTCCTGAACATCGTGTATGGTGTTGATTCTGCGCAGATTGTGCTGCAGATTGCGTCTTACCAGGAACGAGGTGAGACTGCGGCAGTATTTGGATAACCTGGGAAACTTATAATGTTCTATGGCCCGGACGAGTTGCTCGTCATGGCGCAGCCGCGAGATCACCTGAGGAACTTCATCATCCCGATAGGGACGAATATCATCAAATGTACTCATGAATTATATTTATGCTCATGCTTGTTGGACGCGCAAGTGTCTCATTAATGTTACAGCCGGTCCATTACAAAATGTACGTGAATCGCTGTGATAATGAGCGCTAAGCGCTTGTTTCTTTAAAATATTCCGCCCACTTTTCATCCGCTTCGTCACCGAACAGAATCCGGCAGGCCTCCAGCAAACCTTGGGCGTTTTTAATTTTATCACGCCGGACCACCAAAGATATTTTCGATCTTCGGCGTAGAAAGTCATCCAGTTTGGTCACCATTTCACGTCGCGCCGCCTGTTCTATCTCGCAACGCAGGTACTCCGCATTCTCGATCAGCAACTCCGCCTGTCTGGGATCGGCGCGAATAGTCTCCAGCAGGTCGAAGGCGTGCGCAGCGTAACGTCGCCACAGTCTAGTCGACAGTTTTTCCGAAGAGGACGGTGGCGTCAGGCTGTCGAGGTCCATGAGTCGGGCCTGATGCATGAACTCCTCTTTCACCCGGTTGGGAGGCTCCCCGTACCAGATTTTATCGGGGTAGGGCGGATACATCCCAAGCGCGGCGGCGGCCTGGCAGATCTCATCGCCCACATTCAGGCAGTCCGTGAGCTTACCGCCGAAGATACTGATGTGGCGGGTTTCGGCATTGACCTCAATCACGTGTTTGCGCGACAACTGCAGCCAGTCCGTCTTGGCTCCATTGTCGCCTTGCACCGCCAACGGCCGAACGCCGCATCGTTCGGCCACCACGTCGCTTTCCGTCAATGGTTGCGGCAGGCGCAAACGCGCATTGATATTGTCCAGCACGAACTTGCGGTCTTCCGGCGTCACGGTCGCATAGGGGGATTCCATGCGCGTATCCGTTGTGCCGATACAGGTTTTCGGCCCCATAGGAATGACAAAAAACAGGCGGCCGTCGTCAGCGAAAAAAGTCAGCACCCGCTTGTTTTCCGTTATGCGGTCGACAATCAGATGGATGCCTTTGGAGAAGGCGTGCCGGCACTTGGTTGTTTGTCCGGTCAGCCGGTTGTGCTCATCGACAAAGGGACCGCAGGCGTTGACCAACAACCCCGCACTGATCTGGAACTCTTCCCCGGAGATATTATCCCGGGCATCGATGGTCCAGATGCGGTCCGCCCAGCGTGCGCTGACGGATTCCACGTAATTAGCGGCGATGCAGCCGTAATCCATGGCGCGGCGGATGAAGTTAAAGACGAAACGGGCGTCGTTGTCATGCAGAAAGGCGTCGGAATATTCGAAGCCGCCTGTGCTGCCCTCCGTATTCACGATAGGCTCTTCACGACCGATCCGCTCTGGCGTCAGGTAATGGGGGAAGCGCGTGAAGCCATTGCCCATAAACCAATACAACACACCGCCCAGGTAGAGAAACCAGGGCGGATAGCGAAATCCTTTTTTGATCGTGGTGAAGAAGCGAATTTCCTGCACCGTGGAGGGGTAGCTGCGCATTAACTTGTTGCGCGACATACAGAGTTTGCGCACCAGGCCGAACTCGTAGGTTTCCATGTACTTGATGCCGCCCCAGGCCAGGTTGGAGGACTCCTGGCTGGTGAAGCCGGCGAAGTCGCCCCGATCTATGAGGGCTACTTTCAGTCCTCGCGCGGACATGGCGGCGGCGGAGACTGCGCCATTAACGCCGCCGCCGATCACCAGGGCGTCGAAACTGAAGCGGCGGAGCTTGCTGAGATTATTGTCTCTGAGCTGCATGAAAACCGGGTTCCTCTGAACAGGAAGTACGACGGTTGTGGTTGTCTTTTATCCAGTATTGCAGGCAAGGACGGATTTCGCGAATTCCGCTAGCCCTGCGCGAGTCTGGAAACCAGGAAGTCAACCGCGGCTTTGACTTTGGGAACGGCATATTTGGGGCGTTGATAGAGCAGGTAGATGCCGAGTTGGGTGGCGCGACTGACATGCAGAGGGTAATCCAGCTCCAGGATGTGGAACCCGGCCGGAAGAGCGCCCGACCTCAACACCCAATTCGGCATCATCGCCAGTCCCTTGCCCTCACTGGCCCACTGCCGCAGCAGACGAGGAGAGCTGGTGATCAGGGCGGGACGGATATCCACCTGTCGCCAGCGACCGTTGATGTTGGCCTGCCAGTAAAGCACTTGATCGGAAGTGCGGAAGAAGATCCCCCGGTGCTGGCTTAAATCTTCTATCCGTAGCGGCATTCCGTAACGTTGCAAGTAGGCGTCGGAGGCGGCCAGTGAGAAGTTATTGTCGTCAATATACTTGGCCACCACCCGTTCATCTGGAATTTGTCCGGCGCGCACGGCGATGTCCACCGTATCCCGCATGATATCGACCACCTTATCCGTCAGATCGATATCAATGATGATTTCGGGATAAAGCGCCTCAAACTCGGGCAGAATTGGCACAATCCGACTTTCGCCATAAGAGGGGCTGCAGCTGATGCGCAATACGCCCGAGGGCTTGCTGCGGTAGTTGACGATGAGTTCATCCGCATTATCGAGGCCGCGCAATATCTGGCTACAATGCTGGAGATAGATCTCGCCGATCTCCGTCAGCTTCACGACCCGGGTAGTGCGGTGCAGCAGGCGTGCGCCCAGTTCTTCTTCCAAAGCCTGAATCTGGCGGGTGACGCTGGATACGGGAATGTCAAAGTGTCGTGCGGTATCGCTGAAACTACCGGTTTTTCCCACGTGGTCGAAAAAACGCAGCGCTCTGAGTTTATCCATGTGTTCTATATTTTTGCTGAAATGACAAAAGTTATTTGAAATTTAGCATGTTTATCTTTTTCAAGGGCAAAAATAAACTGGTTTCAGAATTTCGAGATTGATGAACCTTCTACACATAAGGAGCGCGCCATGAGCTACAAAGCAGTCAAATTAGTGAAAAGACCTGAAACAGACATCACGCCGGCTTGTTTCGAGCTGGTGGAACTGGATGCTCCTGCGCTGGAACCAGGGCAATTCCTGATAAAACAGACGCATATGTCGCTAGATCCGGCGATGCGTGGATGGATGAGCGCCGCGACCGACAGCTATATTCCTCCGGTCGGCCTGGGTGAAGTCATGCGCTCCAGTGGCGTTGGAGAAGTCGTGGAATCCAGGAATGACAAGTTTCCCGTTGGCGTCAAAGTGGCGGGCATGTTCGGGTGGCGGGAATATCTGGTTAGCGGCGGCGAAGGCGTCTCCATCATGCCGCAGGAACTTCCGGCGGAGGCGATACTCTCCGTGCTGGCGTTGCCTGGCGTGACCGCCTACCACGGGTTGATGGAAGTGGCGAAGCCCAAGGCCGGTGAAACATTGCTGGTTTCGGGCGCAGCAGGTTCGGTGGGCTCTCTGGTGGGCCAAATCGCCAAGGCTGAAGGGCTGCGGGTAATTGGCGTCGCTGGCTCGGAGGAAAAACGCCGCTGGCTGGTGGAAGAGCTGGGCTTTGATGCAGCCATCAATTACAAGACGGAGGATCTGGCGCAGGCAGTGAAAGAAGCGGCGCCGAACGGGATCGACATTTATTTTGAAAATACTGGCGGCCCTATTCAGCATGTCGCCATGGCCAATATGAACGCGTTTGGACGTATCGTGGTGTGTGGAGTGATCGCCGACTATAACGCTGCGACCCCGGCGCCGGGGCCGAGCTGGACGCAGATCGTGAAGAAGCGCCTCAGTATCCAGGGCTTCACGATGCCGGACCATATGCATCGCTTCGGCGAGTTGTCGCAAAAAGTCGGCGCATATCTCCTGGCGGGAAAAATCAAATACCGCACTCACGAATTGAATGGTCTGGAAAGCGCAATAGAAGGGATCAATCTGCTGTTTACCGGCGCCAATGAAGGCAAGCTGTTAGTACGTCTGTAATCGCCCTTCTCGTCGTTATATTTCTCCGTGCGCCGCCGCAGAGGTTGCGGCGCTGCGGAGAGATGTAAATTTTATGTAAACACTTCCCGCGCTTTTTTTACAAACTCATGTCTGATGTCTTTGTGTCTGCAACCGTATTCTGACTCCAACGCAAAAACATTGCATTGAAGGAGCCAGAACATGAATACCGCAACTCGTCCTACACAGACCTCATCAACACATTCCACTGGCAAGCCCGGCCATTCTCCATTCCGCAAAGCGTTGCTGGCGACAGCGATGTTGGCGTGTTGCGGGTATACCGGACTGGTATGGAGCGCCGGAACACAGGCGGAAAATGTCGAGCCCGTGACGCAGGCAGCGACTCAGCCATCCGTCATCGCCCCGCGCATACAGTTAGCTATTTTGCTGGATACGAGCAGCAGTATGGACGGCCTGATCAATCAGACTCGCAATCAGCTGTGGAAGATGGTGGACGAATTCTCCAAGGCCAAGAAAAACGGCGTCACGCCAATACTGGAAGTGGCGGTGTATGAATACGGCAATGATGGGCTTTCTTCCCAAAACGGCTACATTCGCCAAGTGACTGGACTTACCAGAGAGCTGGATCGGGTGTCCGAGGCGCTGTTTTCCTTGACGACCAATGGCGGCGATGAGTTCTGTGGCTACGCTATCAACTCCGCGGTAAAAGAGCTGCAATGGAGCCAATCGTCCAATGATATCCGCGCCATCTTTATCGCCGGTAACGAGCCTTTCACGCAAGGCCCGGTATCCTTCCGGGAGGCGATTGCTCTGGCCAAACAGAAAGATATAACCGTCAACACTATTTTCGCCGGAGCCTATAACGAAGGTGGAGAAAGTGGCTGGCGCCAGGGCGCGCAACTGGCTGGCGGCAATTACATGAGCATCGATCAGGACCAGCAGGTCGCGCAAATTGAAGCGCCTCAAGATAAAGAAATCGCCGCCTTGAACGCCAGGCTCAACGAGACCTATGTGCCCTATGGCGCGGGAGGCGCGGCGGCGTCCAAGCGTCAATACGAGCAGGATGCGAACAGTCAGAATGTCTCACTTGGTTTGCTGGCGCAAAGAGCCAAGTCCAAAGCTTCTGTTGCTTACGATAACTCAAGCTGGGATTTAGTGGACGCCTACGAAGCCGGGGACGTGGCGCTGGAGGAAGTAGAGGCGGAAGCATTGCCGGAGCCGATGGTTGGGATGAGCAAAAAGGAAAAAGTAGAGTATATAGAAACGAAGAAAACAGAGCGCAAGGCGTTGCAGGACAAAATTAAAGCCTTGAGCGACGAGAGAGAAGTTTATGTCGCGGAGGAGAATCGTAAGGCGGCGAAGTCGGACGCGAATACAGTCGATGAAGCGCTAATCTCCGCCATCCGTAAGCAAGGCGAACAAAAAGCTTTCGAATTCAAATAGGCCATCTTCAACAGCATCCTGCATACAAAAAAGGCGGCCTAAACAGGCCGCCTTTTGCGTTCAAGATGATAAGGCTTACAGCTCGTAACGCAGACCTGTGTTGATCTGGTAGGCGCTGCTATTGTCATAGCTGACGTTTTGCTGGTAATCGATAAACGCTGAAACGCCATTCTTCATAACAGCGACTGCGCCCAGGTTGAAGATGTAGTACAGGCTGTCTTCGCCATCCGGGCTCAACTCAAACTTGGTCGCGTCAGAGTCGCCGATAAAATGGAACTTGACTGGGCCAAAGTTAGTGCTTGACTCGCTTACCGCGGAAGCCTGGAAGCTAGGCTGCAGCACGCCCCAGTTGTAGCTGACGGGATAGGTGGCTTCAAAGCCGGCGCTGGTTGTCATCTGGTCGAGGTTTTGCTCGCCGACATGTACGGACCAGCCTTCGCCGCCTGTTTCGTCAAAGCTGTCGATTTCCGTGTTTGAGTAGTTCAAACGCAGGAATGGCTGTACGGACAGCGCGCCGCTGTTAAACATAACGCTTGCTTGCAGCGCGAGATTCAACTGCTTGCTGTCGGTTTCGCCTTTAGCTGTGGCGGAGAACTCAGAACCGGATTCGGTATAGTTAATGCGACGTTTGGTGTTGTAGTCGCCAGCGCCATAGCCCACCTGCATATCCAGACCGAAATTGCCGATGTAGTAAGAACCATAACCCGTCAGGTTATAGGCGTCCGCATCCACACCGCCGCCGCTTTCAGAGAAAGACAGGTCGTTCTGTCCCCATCCCAGCGCAGCGCCGACTAACAGGTTTTGGCTGACGCGGTAATCGGAGCCCAGGGTAAAGCCGTCGTTATCATATTCGTATGCAGATTCACGATCGGTCCTGTCATGCTCCACTGACTCGCGGTGCAAGCTCAGGAACACGCCGAAAGGAGAAGTCTGAGCGTCGCCAGCGGCTCCGCCGGTCAGGACCTGCTCACCCCAGGTGCGACCGTTCACGGTCACTTGAATATTTTCGTTATCCTGACGCAAAGAAGACATGCGCTTGAAGATACGATTAGTGTGCGCTTGAGAGGTCTCAGACGCGACGCGTAACAGGGAAAGGGTTTCTTCTGGCGCCAGTTGGTTGATGATAGAGCCGACTTTCGTTGGGTCATCGGTCGCCAATTCGTAAAGAACAGCGCAGCGTTGCGCCAGCTTTTCTGCTTCACCGGTAGCGTCTTCAGGTATTGAACCGCAAATGGCGTCAAGCACCTTGGAAACTTGACGGTCGTTTTCGTTGTCGGTGAGAGGTAGCAGCTCTGATGTCGGCGCTTTGGATACGGTTATCGTAACAGTACCTTGAACTTCTACTGGTTCCTCGCAACGAGCTTGAGGGGGCATCACCTCTAAAGGGGGATTGATGAATTCTCCACCATAATCCCCTCCGTAGTCACCACCATAATCGCCATCATCGTCGTCTGGAGTACATTCAACAATATCCACAATTTTATATGTGAAGGTGTCTTGTCCAACAAAATCTTTGTTAGGTACGTAGCGCAGCCATGGTCCGTCTGTTGTCGTAACTGTGCCGTTTGCGGGCTGCTCAAAACTTACGACCCTGATGTCGTCGCCATCAGGGTCTGAGTCATTCGCTATAACGTCAACATTGGTATAACCATTCTCTTGAATAGTGACGGTGTCACTGTTAGCCACCGGAGCGGCGGCATTCGCCAAGGGCGCCATCGCAGCGCCCGCAAGAAAATACAGGGGCAATTTGTTCCGTTGCATGTTTAACCTTAGCTGAATAATGTAGTTAGAATTTTGGGTCGCACATTGTACGTAAAATGGGCGAGAAATTGAAACTGGGGAACCACTATAAAACATGAGCAAGTTGGTGTTTTGCTGGGAATTAGGCGGCGAACTAGGTCATTTGGCGACACTTTCTGAACTGGCGCGTGAATTTGTCAGCCATAATCACCAGGTGACTGTGATATTGAAAGACCTTTCAAAAGCGCCACTCTTTTTTGCGGATACTCCCGTGACAGTGCTGCAAGCTCCGGTGTGGCCGGCTAAAGGGAAAAAAGAGCGGCCCAGTAGTTGCGTCGCTGATATTCTATTGAAGAGAGGCTATGAATCTGTAGAGGGTCTAGCCACTTTGGTCAGCGCCTGGCAGACGTTATTTCGACTAATACAAGCTGACGCCCTTTTTTTTGATTTTGCTCCAACCGCCATGCTGGCGTCGCGCTCGTTATCCCTGCCCAAATTTACGATAGGCGCTGGATTCAGTGAACTTTCTCCTGGTCAGCCAAACCCCAATATTCGGCCTGAAACCGCCGACTACAGTCAGGTATACGAGGCTGAATCAAAAGTGGTGGCCAATATGAACCCTTTAGTGCAAGCGATGGGGCTGTCGCCATTATCGTATTTGTCGGACTTGCACCAGGTTGACTCTGCGTTTATCGCCGGCTATTCAGAACTCGATTTTCAGGCGGCGCACCGGCAGCATGCTGTGTATTGTGGTCCGGTTGCGGGAGATTTTCCGGGAGAAGTTGCGGTGTGGCCGCATAACGCGGGGAAGAAAGTGATCGCCTATCTGAAGCCTTTTTATCAGCATCTGGAAAACGTATTGGACGGCATAAAACGCCTTGGTGAAACGGCGCTGGTTATCTGTCCAGGAGGCTCTGAGGAGCTTATCTCGCGATATCAGAGTGACGCTTTGCGAATCTATTCGTATCCCGTCGCTCTGGATCAGGCGCTGAGCGAAGCGGACCTGTCGATATGCCATGGCGGCATGGGAATGTTGGCGAAAAGCGTTAAGGCAGGTGTTCCCATAGCTTGCCTGCCCACTCAGCAGGAGCAATTCCTCAACAGTCGGACAGCCAGTGAAAGTGGTGTTGGTGAGATGGTTAACGGTGAAAATGTTGACGCATTGGTCGGCAGCCTGCAGAGATTGCTGACTTCGGACGCTCTTCAGACCCGGGCTCGCGAGTGCGCAAACAAATACAAAAGTCAGCAGCGCGGCGCCGAGCTGATTCGCCAACGGGTTGAGGCGGTGTTGGCGGAAAGGGGGCGAAAGTCTTGAGAACAGTCGTTATTCAATCGTTTCGCACCCATGATGTTCCGCCCTGGGTGGAAAAATGCCGACGCAGCGTAGTTCATTGGGCGCAGCTTCAAGGCTACGAGTATCTCTTTTACGACGATCGTTTCTTTGATTGTTTACCTGATTGGTATCGAGCGCGCACCGGCGGCCAAATTCACCTGATGGCGGATCTGGCGCGCTTGGAGCGTGCGGCGGAGCTGCTGGCGGCGGATTATGAGCGCGTCATCTGGGTAGACATTGACGTATACATCGGAGCCCCTGAACGTTTGGCGGTTGCAGACTCGGAGAGTTTCGCATTTTGCCGGGAAGTCTGGATCAGCGAGAGCGAAGGCGCGCTGCATCGATATCATCGGGTGAATAATGCGATCGCCGTTTTTTGCCGCGATAACCCGTTTCTGGATTTTTACCGATACTCCTGCAAACAGATGGTGCGCCACGACGAAGCGTTGCGTCACGTGACTATTGGCACCTCCTGGTTAACGCATTTGCATGAACGGGTCCGCTTTCCCTTGCTGAACCATGTGGCGTTACTCAGCCCCTGGGTTTTGCAGGACTTGAGTCGGGGGGAGGGCAAGTTTCTGGAGTTGTATCGTCAGGAATTCGCTGCGCCGGTTTATGCGGTGAATCTGTGCCTGACCTTCCGGAACAAGAATCTGACGGGACGAACGGTGACGGATGGAGATTTTGAGCGCGCTATTTTGCATTTTGCGCGTATGGGATCGGAATAGCGCCTGGAGGCGCTATTCYTTTTCAAAGGTATGCCAGGTATCTGCAGCATCAACCGCCGTTAGGGTTGAAAGGCTGGCCGTTAACGGTTAATCCGCCTTTGGCGAAGCCGACTTTGGCGCTGTACTGAGAAGAGGCTTCATCGTAGTTCAGCAGTCCCATTTGGACATACATTTGCGCCATGTTGGAGAACTGCATGAGCAGCATCTCTTTCATTTGCGCTTTGTCTTCGTCGGTCAGCTCCATTGTCTTGCTTTGCGCAGCGACCATGACATCCGCATAGCTGCTTACCAGGGCTTCATCAAGTTTGCCCTCGGCGTTTAGCAGCACGTTCGCCATCAGGACTTGCGGCTGTTCTTTCAGAACGTCGGCGGATAGCTGGTCAACGCCATCCATACGCAGATCTGCGTTGGCGTTGAAGCTGTTTTCGCCCAGCTTCAGTTCCCATTTGTCGATCTTAATATCCGCTTTTTTCGCCAGGGTAATCAGGTCGCCCACAATGATGTCTTTCTGGTTTTCCAGTTCGGTCAGGAACTGGTCAGGATCGGTGGAAGCGGTAGCCTGGGTGTTGATTTGTTTGATGACGCCCACTAAGCGGTTAGTGGCTTCTGTTTCAAAGTTATTGAAGGACAGATTCAGAGCCATGGAGCCCACATCCATTCCGTCATACAGCATATCGTTCACATTGATGAACGCGGCGCTGCTCAGCAGATTTTCTGCGATGGTGTCTTTGCCTTTCAGCGTAATAGTGCTGACGCTGAAGTTTTGGCCATCTTCACTGCCGATTTTGATGTCGCTGATAACCTGCTCGGATGAGCCTGCCCACAGGTGTTCCAGAATTTGGTTCGCTTCCATTTTCAGGGTGTAAGAGCCAACTTTCACGTCGCCGACTTTCTCACCATTGTGAGCGGCTACATTGAGGCCCTGCCAATTAATGTTCGCCACCACGTGATCGCGAGCAGGACTGACGCCGATAACGCCCTGCATCGGCGTGACGTTAATCTTTATCGACTTTCCCTCTTCTTCTTTGTCCACATTGATGGGCTTGGAAGAGAAAGTGATGGTGTTGGAGCCATCGATTTTGAAGGCGGACTCAATTGTGAACGGGCCTTCTTCGCCAAACTGTTGGGTGTAGAAATCCGCCAGCTCTTTTTCAGAAGTGAAGACTTCCGCCAAGCCGCAGTCCGCCTGATTTTGTAAAGGCATGACGCGGGTGGTTGCGGTCAGCAGTCCGCCTTTCAGCAAGGTCATGTAGTCGTGTTTGATTTCTGTCACCAGGTCCAGACAAACAGGCTGGTCGCCGCCAGTCCCCATCATGCTCTGGAATTCGGGGGAAAGTTGCAGACGGTTAATCGCCTTGGAACTCAGAAAACCTTTTTCGTATTTTTGAACGGTCAGTTCAACAGGCAGGCCATTAAAGGCCAGATATGAAGAAACGTCCTGTACGCCAGCGTCGAAATTCTGTTCGGCTTTATGTGCGATGACAAAGGGAGCCGCGGCCACTGCAACGGCGATGGGCGCCGCTAACCATATTTTTTTCATATCGAATTTACTTATGTGAAGGTGTGTGACTGAGTCATTCGGCATAGACTCAAGCTTACAAAGGGCGGAAATTCTAGCCTTTTTGGCGGGGATGTCTATATGGGGGACTATCTATATCCCCCAGGCGGGCGTTATGCGGCGTCAGTCGAACCAGTTATGGGAGCCACCGGAATTATGGTATTTGGGAAAATCGGAAAAGGAACTGCGCAGGGTATCGATAGAATCCACCCGGATAAAATCCTCTTCCTGAAAGAACGACGTTTTGGTCACCGGCTCGCTGACAACCTTAACGACCCGGTAAGTGAACTCATTGATTTTGCTGACCACCTGCGCGGTTTTGACGATGGCTTTCCCGGTTAGCCTTAATGCTTTTTCCAGACGGGGATCAAGACCACTATCTCCATCTTTTTCATCTTCCTTATTGGACTTGTCGACTTGCTTGGGCGCTTTTTCCTGCATCCGCAAAGTCACTTTGAACGGGAAACCGGTGACTTCATCCGGGATTCTCAACTCAGTGTATCGCAGCCAGTCTCTGGGAATGCCCAGATGGTCGCAATGAATCGTCGTGTATAGCTCTGGCGAGATGGAATCCGGTTGTGTGATGTCCAGCTGCTGGCATCGGTATTCGTCATAAGTCACTGGGTCCGGTTGCGCAACAATGAGGGTGTCCTTCTCTTTTTGTGCGCCATTAAAGTAGGTTCCGAAACCGAAGCGATCATAATCCATGACGCTCCATCGCCCCTGACTTTCCATATATTCCAGATATTCTTTGATGTTGACCTGAGTAAAGTATTTTTCTGACCCGTTGCGACGAAACATTAATACGGCATCTTCCAAAGGGTAAATAGTGACGCCGGAATAATCGTTTTTGGAATGAACCACCACTCTTTGAATGGCGTCATGGTCAACGGTGTAGACGATATCGTCCCGCGTGACGTACTTCAGGAAATCATCTTCCTGGATCGCGTAAATGTGTCCAGTGAATGCTGACTGGACCGCATTGGCCGCTGGTGTGGATTCCTCCGCTTGAATAGCGACGCTGGCCATTGACAGCGCGGCGCTAAACAGCGAACCAAGAATAATCGATGAGGAGCGGAGGTGTCTGGGCATAACGCGGGATCATTGCTAAGTGTGAGGGGAAATCGACGGGGAGTTATACCCAATCCCTGGGGTCCACACAATAGTAGTTGCGCAGCTCGCGAAACAGCTCAGGGTGTTTTTCCGCCATCTCCTTGGGCTTTTCGTAGAAAGTTTCCGTGGCGACGGCGAAAAATTCGGCGGGATTGGTGGCTCCGTAATAATCCATGACCGACTTTTCTCCCTTGAAGGCGTTGTCACGCAATATATTGAATTCATCCGACAATACGCGCGCCCAACTTCGGTAACTGGTGGGCGTTCGCAGCAATGGCGCGCCGTTGGTGGAGCCGGACTCGCCGTCCAGTTGATGGGCGAACTCATGCAGCACAACGTTGTGGCCATCCGTAAAATCGCGGGCGCCGGCGATTACATCATCCCAGGACAAAATGACCTTGCCGTTGTTCCAGGACTCTCCCAACAGACCGTGAGAGGACACAGCTGCGGTTCCGTCGTCATTGACGACCTCGCGCTCGGCTCTGAATGCTTCGGGGTACACTAGGATAAAGCGCAGGTCGTTATATTCATTGGTGGGTCTATTCAGCAGAAGCAAACACGCTTCCCCGGCGATAGTGACCCGCATTTCGTCGGTTATTTCCAGACCCGCGCAGCCATAGAAGGTTTTCTGGTGCAGAAAGACGTTGATCAGTCCCTGCAGCTGGTGTTTAAGAGTGTCGGGGAGTCGTTTGTAGACCGGCAGGTTGGCTTCCAGAATGACTTCCCAGGTTTCTGGAAATGGCGTGGCGCGGATTTTCCTGCGACGTTGATTGGGATACCACATCACCATCACTGCAGCGCTGACTGCGAGGATCAAAAACACAATAAAAGGCGCCATCTCTTTCCAACTCATATCAACACTGCCTTGTACCATTAATTAGACAGACAAATAGCTTCCTTCTATTTGTCTGCTGTCTGCAACGACAGGTCCCGCTCATGTCAGGCTCTGTCTCCCGCGGCTAGCCGCCGCGCAGGCGCATCCATCCGCCTGATTATCAACATGCCAATATCATTGCCATGTTGATATCGGATTACACTGAAACCTAGTGTACCCCGATCGCGCGCCTGAGCGTAAATGTGAGGACTCGGCTAAACAACAGGTTACGTGATTGTTATCCGTAGTCGGCGAATGAGGGGGGGGAAAGAAAGGTGAATGAGGGGGAAAGAAAATGGGTGGAAGAATTAGGAGCCAATAAGCATGAGTCAGGACATTGATCGTCAACGTGAGGCCCTGCAAGGGTCTCTGCTGGGGCTGATGGTCGGCGATGCTATCGGCCTGCCGTGCGAGGGGATTGGTCCGAAGCGTGTGGCGCGATTGTTTCCGGGACCGTTGCGGCATCGCCTGTTCTTTGGAAAAGGCATGACTTCCGACGATAGCGAGCATGCGGCCATGACCGCCGCCGCGCTGGCGCGATATGGCTCCGATGTGGAGCAGTTCGCCAGGAATCTGGCGTGGCGTCTGCGTTGGTGGCTGGCGCGTCTTCCGGCTGGAGTTGGACTGGCCACCGGGCGTGCGATTATTAAGTTGTGGCTGGGATTTCCCGCCAGGCGCAGCGGGGTCTGGTCTGCAGGTAACGGGCCGGCCATGCGCGCACCGATTATCGGTGTGGCCTTGGGGGCTGAGCCAGAGACATTGCTGGCGTATTTGCGGGCGTCTACTGAGTTGACCCATCGTGACCCGAAAGCCCTGGTCGGCGCCATCGCC
The DNA here is from genome assembly GCF_018986435.1 of Hahella sp. HN01. Taxonomy (GTDB): domain Bacteria; phylum Pseudomonadota; class Gammaproteobacteria; order Pseudomonadales; family Oleiphilaceae; genus Hahella. The sequence goes on from NZ_JAHMIN010000034.1 coordinate 45,463, forward strand.
GCCGCCCGCGCGGCCTATTTGGCGGCCCTGGGGCAGGTCGAGATAGCCGCTTACAAGTCAGATCTGCAACGGTTTTTTACGCAACTGGAGCCGTCTACGGCGACCAAGGCGGCGGTCAGCGAATTCAATACGCTGCTGGATAGTCTGGATGTGGCGTTACAGCAAGGTTTGACTCCCGCGCAGTTTGCGCAACAGCTTGGGCTGGAGCGAGGCGTGACAGGGTATATGTATCACACCATGCCGATAGTGCTGTACGTCTGGCTCCAGCATCAAACGGATTATGCCGCGGGGATTGCGCAGATCGTGGCGCTGGGCGGCGATACCGATACCACCGCCGCGATCCTGGGCGGCATTTTGGGCGCGGGCGCAGGGGAGAAAGGCATACCCGCCTCCTGGCTGCAGGGAATATGGGACTGGCCTTTCAATCCTGACTACTTCAGAGGGTTGGCGGAGCGTGTCGATCTCGCCATCCGTAGCGGGGAGACCGTGCGGACGCCGTTTCTGCCTGGTCCCTTGCTGTTACTGCGTAATCTGGCGTTTCTGGTGATCGTCCTGTGGCATGGTTTCAGGCGTTTGGCTCCGCCATATTGAAGTCTTTGTCGGCCAGAATGCGCTACTCTTTTCCTTCATAAGCGGAAGGCGGTGCGCCGAAGCGGTTTTTCCAGGCTTTGCGGAAAGCGTGCGCAGACTGGAAGCCCACTGTCTCCGCGAGACGCTCGATATTGGCGTGACGCCCCTCCCGCATTAATTTCTGAGCGACTTCCAGTCTCAGTATCAATTGATACTGCTTGATGCTGACGCCTGTGGCGAGCCGGAAGCGACGCGTGAGTTGCCGGTATCCCAGGTTGATTTCCCGCTCCAGTTGCCCCGCGGTCCAGGGCAACTCCGGCGCGGCGGAAATGCGGTCCTGCAAGCGATGCACCTTATGATCCAGATGATTGCGGTAGCGCCGGCGCTCGGAGATCTGCGCCTGCTCGCCGTCTCTGCGTGCGTAGATCACCAGCTCCCGGGCGATATGCTGCGCCAGATCGTCATCAAATGTCTCCGCCATCCAGGCGAGAATCATATCCGTCCCTGTGGTGACGCCGGCGGACGTAATGATCGGGCCATCGCAGACATATAGCCGGTTCTCCAGCACGGTCGCACTGGGTTCGGCCAACCTCAAACTGTCCACATGGCCATGATGAGTGGTGCAGTGGCGATTGCGCAGCAGCCCGGCTCGGGCCAAATAGAAGGCGCCGGTGCACACGGAGGCGATAGCGGCCTGAGGATAGCGTTGCGCATAGTTCTGTAACCACCTCAGGCCTTGCTGACTTTCCTTGTCGCTGATCATGTCATCTTTGTACTTGCTGCCGTTGACGATCAGCAGATTGAAGACGACGTCGTCAGCAGGCAATGAGGCCAGTCCGCTCAGGGTGACGCCCTGGTAACTGGCGACTGACGGAGCAGGAGAGAAGAAAACTAGCTCCACATGCCCTGGCCGATGATCGCTGAGACTACGCAGCGCCTGCGCCGGGCCGGATAAGTCGAGCAGATGGGTGTCGGGGAAGAGCAGAAAGCCTATTTTCAGTGGCGTCATAGCGGCGATTACTCGCAGTCAGCGGAGGTGGCGATGAATGCTACTGGATTCGCCGTCACCGCCTGTTGCACATCTTTCAGTAAAATGACCGAAAAGTTACTAATGATGTCCCTGTCGGCGATGTCTAATCGTATTGCATTATCTTAGTCTTAACGACGCAGGTTGTGAACATTAATAAGCTATACGTGCTAACGGAGAGGGGCGGATCATGAGAGAAAAAATCAAGGTGGCGGCAGTTCTATTTGAAGGTTTTGAACTTCTGGATTTTTACGGGCCGCTGGAAATGTTCGGTTTGGCTAATGAGTTTTTCGTTGTTTATCAAGTGGCTGAAAAGGTCGGACCTGTACGCAGTTCCGCTGGCGTATGCGGCTATGCGGAATATGACTGGGCGGACGTGCGAAGCTATGACCTGATTCTGGTTCCTGGTGGAGCGGGAACTCGCCAACAGGCGGCTAATCCGGCGTTGCTTGAGTGGCTGCGACGGCAGGCGCACAGCGTCAGGATTCTGGCTTCGGTGTGCACCGGCGCGGGCGTCCTGGCGGCGGCGGGACTATTGGATGGCTATCGCGCCACCACGAACAAGCAGTCTTTCGCATGGCCGATGTCACAGGGTCCGGAGACAGAATGGGTAAAACAGGCGCGCTGGGTGGAGGATCGCAATCGCTTCACTTCCGCGGGGATTTCCGCAGGCATGGATATGGCGTTGCGACTGATCGAAGTGCTGGTTGACGCGGAAACGGCGGAGCGGGTGGCGGATGAAGCGGAGTATGAATGGAATAGGAATCCTTCCCACGATCCGTTTGCCGGACGCTTCGGATTAATTTAATGATAGTTTGTAATGTCTGTTGATATGATCCAGCGTTCCGTCAGCTAAGTGATTGACGCAGTGGGACTCTCTGCGCCCACAAGTCACCATCGCGTCACATCGGAGTGAGACGATCAAGCACTGTCAGATACATTACACACAGAAGGATGTCAGTTTTGAAACCTGTTGTTGGAACTCTGCTGGTAGGAAGCGTTTCTCTAGGGATGGTTGGATGTTCAGGAGGTGGGGGATCAGGCGGCTCTGAGCCTGTCAAAGTGTACCCTCCCGCCAATAATATCGCCGCAGTCTATTTTCGCGATCAGGATGGCGCAGTCGGCGCCATCGGAGGCGGCGTCGAGGTTCAATTACTTAAAGCGGCGGCGCAGGGAGAGCGTGTGCGTCTGTATTGGATGGACTCCACCCAGGGAGCCCGATTGGGCGGCTTGGTGGCGGAGTCGGATTCAGCCGCTCCCACCCATGTCACTTTACCTAATGGAAGTCAGCCGCCTCAGGAAGACGCCCAACTCTTCGCTTATACCGCTACGGCGGCGGGAGAATCTAAAGACGGCGCGCCCGTCAAATTTTTGGATTATCAGAGCAACGCCGAAGTCCAGGGACATGGCGGCTCAGCCTTGGCGAACTGGCGTTATGGCGTAGATCGACCCACGCTGAAAGTCACTAAGTCGGAGGACGGCCGCTGTACTTTCGATAATGGGCTGGTGCAAGTGATAGACATGGCGAATAGAGTGGACGCAGGGTATGCTGGCGATCATTCGAATACCGTCGATGAGCGAAACTTCCCTCCCTATGATTTCGATTGCAGCGCCTCAATGGAAAACAGCTTCCGCACCATATGGGTGGACGAGGCAGAAACTGAGGTCTGGACCTATTCCTCTCTGAATGACGCCCTGTTCTACGGAACGCTGACTCATGACATGTTCGCCAAATATCTGGGCGAGCCGCCTTTGGAAGACAAATTGCGCCTGCGCGTTCACTATGGCAGCTCGTGGCAAGCCAATGTCTATTGGGATGGCGCATACGCTAATTTCAGCGACGCCCTGGGAGCGGCCTACGGACTGGCGACCCTGGACATTGTCGCTCATGAAATTGGCCATGGCGTCCTGTCGCGCATCAGCCGTCTTAAGCTCGTTGCGGCGATGAGCAACGACGCCAGAACCGTGCATGAAGCATTCGGGGATATATCCGGCGTGATGGCGAAATACGAGCACACCGGCGAACTGAACTGGGAGCACTCTAAAGAGTCGAATTACGGGATGCGTCAGCTTGATCGTATCGTGACTGAAACCGGAGCGATCGCCAGCTATTTTGATTATGACGAGGCAGGTAATAACGTTTATCTGCGTATCGGCATGATGACTTACCCCTTCTATCAACTGGCGAACAAGTGGAGTCCTGAACGGGCGTATCAGCTTTATATCAAGGCCGCCAGAGATTGCTGGGACCCGCAAATGGACATGCGCGGCGCAGCGCAGTGCCTGCGCACGGCGGCGATCGCCATGGGCGAATCCGAACAGGATGTGGTGACGGCGTTCCGGGCGGTCAAGATAAAGTTGCTGGAGCAAGACACGCTGGCCCACTTTAAAGACGAGAACTATATGTTGCGAGTCGAGTTTGTGGACGACAGTCGTAGCGACAGCATCGTCGCTTCCTGGCGGTGGGAGTTTGGCGATGGCCTGGTGTCGACAGAGGCGTCGCCCCAGCATCTATACGACGAGAAAGGAACCTATGAAGTGTCTCTGCAGGTCACGGACGTTGACGGCCGCACTGACCGCTTCAGTAAATCCTTATCCGTGACGGATGAGTATTGCGCGTTTTATCAGGCGGAGAAGGCGACTCGCCGAATCGATCAAGTGACCGTCGCCGGAACTGTCATCGATACGCCAGATCTTTTGCGTACGGATTACACCGAGAACGCTATCCCCATCACTGATGCGAATGCGGTGACCATCACCGTTAAAGGCGATAAGTTAGCCGAGTCGCCGTCCAACACCTGGAAGATCTGGCTGGATGCGGATAATGACGGACGCTTTGAGAATAGTGCGAATGAGATGCTGCGCGAGGTGACGCAATCCGAGACGGACGCATATGAGCTGACGACTACGATTCAGTTGCCGGATAAGTTAAGCGGTGGGCCGCTGTATATGCGCATCGCCGGCGACTACGCCATCAACTCTTCCTGTACTCTGAAGAAAGGTTCTGGCGTGGATATCCGTATCGCGCCGTAATTGCAGATCGCGCTCTGACGCGGAGATAAAGTAGAGATAAACAAGCCCGCGGTGACAATGATCGCCGCGGGCTTTTTAGTGTCTGCAATGGCCAGGGATGCAATGGTACAGAGATGTACTGGTCTACAGCAGAGACTTGAGGATCATCATCACACCGACGCCCGCCATGATGACGGCGAAGCCCTGTTGCAGGTGCGGTCCTGCAAAGCGCGGCGCCAGACGGCGTCCGCCCAGCATGCCCGCCATAGCTCCCGCGACGAAGGGCAGGGCGATCAGCCAGGGAAGCGTTTTGCCGCTTAACATGAACAGACTGACGGTGCCCGCGCTGGTTAGGGCGACCGCCATCAGCGAGGTCGCCACAGCGGAATGAAAAGGTAGCGGCGACACCATGCGCAAAGCGGGAACAATTACGAATCCGCCACCCACCCCCAATAAGCCAGAAAGAAAGCCGGTGAGCGCGCCGCTGCTGACGATCGCCATGGAACAGGGGCGGGTCCAACGCAGACGACCGGTATCAGGGTTGAGCTGGCAGATGGGGCCTTTCAGTTCAGTTCCGTCACTTTGTACGGTCGCCCAGCCCATCTTGGCTTCTTCGGGAGCGCGGCGAGCTTGCCGCCACATACGCAGGGCCACGCCCAGCAACACCACGGCGAATACTAACGCCAGCAAATGCACGGGGGCGCGATGGGCGGCCCAAAGGCCGATCGGGGCCATCAGCATACCGACCAGGGCCATTACCGTCGCAGCGCGATAGCGAACGGACCCTTGCGGCCAGGCGTTCACCACACCTAATGTGGCGGCGGCGCTGACCGCCAGCAACGCCACCGGCGCCGCCTGCGGCAGTGTCCAGCCGAGACTCCACATCAGCAGAGGGATGGCGATAATAGAGCCGCCGGCGCCGGTGAGTCCAAGCAGCACTCCCACGGCGATCCCGAGGAGCGCCGCTGTCAGCATGTTTGCGAAGCAGCGGCGGTCAGCAGGCGACGTACTTCAGGCTCCAGGCCTGTCAGACCGCCTGCGCAGCCGGCATCCAGCGCTTCTTCCACAGATGCGCCATCCACGAAGAAGGCTTTCAAGGCGAGTAGAGCGCCAACGCGATTGCTGCTCATGCAGTGGACCAGGACCGGGCAGTTTTCCGCTTCATTCAGTATGTCCGCCAGCGCCCGGGCGTTGGCTTCCGTCAAATCCTGCGGACCCGCTACCGGAATGTTAAACAACTGCAGTCCTTGATCGTCGACCGGAAACGCATTCAGCAGGGGCGTTTCGTGAGGCTGACATAGGCTGACGACTGTTTTTACCCCCGCCGCCCGGATGCGTGGGAAATCGTCCGGCGCCGGCAGGCCGCAAGTGAAAAGCTCCGGTTGCGGCCGACGCAGGTTGGGCAGCAGCAGAGAGACGTCATCTGTCATGGGGTTCTCCTTGAATAGTTGGGTTTGAGGCAGGATTGCTGCAATAGTGGCGGTGCAGGAGTTTGACGATGGCCATGGCCGGCCCCTCCGCCACGGAATAATAAACGGTTTGCGCCTGTTTGCGCGTATGCACAAGATGTTGATGGCGCAGCACCGCCAGATGTTGCGATAGTGCTGATTGCGACAGCTCCACGAATTCATTCAGTTCGCTGACCCGACGTTCGCCCTCGGACAGCGCGCACAGAATCATCAACCGGTGCGGATTGGAGAGCGCCTGCATCAGCGCGGCCGCAGCTTCCGCATTCAAAGCGTTTCCCATCAAGTCCAAGGGAGCAGGGGATGAAGAATGGGAGGCGGCGACTTTCTTTTTCATTTAGTTAAATCTAAATAAGTGTTTTCTAAATCAGTCTAAGCTAATATATTTAATCTATATCGATTGCGCAATGTCCAAGTGACTAAACTTTGCTGTCATGGACTTAATAGCTTAAGAGCCAAGGGGATGGAAATGAATTTAATCGTGCGGCCCTTTTTCGATCGGGCGACGTACACGCTAAGCTACGTGACGCATGGAGAAGGGGATAGCCGTTGTGCCATTATTGATCCGGTGCTGGATTATGATTCGGCAGCCGGGCGCGTCGGCACTGAATCAGCGCAGGACATTGTCCGTTACGTGAAGGAAAACGGGCTGGAAGTTGAGTGGATTCTGGAAACCCATGCCCATGCTGACCATCTTTCTGCGGCGCAATGGCTGAAGCGCGAGTTAGGCGGCAAAGTCGCCATTGGCGAGCATATCCGCGAGGTGCAGAGCGCGTTCGGGCGTATCTTCGATCTGGGGGCGGAATTTGCGGTGGATGGCTCGCAGTTTGATCATTTGTTTCAAGATGGCGAGACGTTTCACATTGGCGCGATGCCCGCCCAGGTAATGTATACGCCGGGGCATACGCCGGCCTGCGTCAGTTATGTGGTCGCTGATGCGGTGTTTATTGGCGATACGTTGTTTATGCCGGATTACGGCGCGGCGCGGGCGGATTTTCCGGGAGGCGACGCGACGGAGCTGTATCGATCCATTCGACGCATCCTGTCATTGCCGCCGCAAACCCGCTTGTTTGTCTGCCATGATTATCTGCCTAATGGCCGCGAGTTGCGCTTTGAAAGCACAGTGGCCGAGCAGCGCAGAGAGAACGTGCTGTGCCATGAAGGCGTCTCTGAGGAGGGCTTCGTGCAACAGCGCAAAGCCAGAGACGCCAAGCTGGGGGCTCCCGCTCTCATGCTGCCGTCCCTGCAGGTCAACATCCGCGGCGGTCACTTGCCCGAGGCGGCGGATAATGGCGTTCGTTATCTGAAGATCCCGTTAAACCAGATCAGCTGAGCCATTCCGACGCGAGGGGCGTCGCGATGTCCGAGAACCCGGCGCTTAGAGCTTGCCTGCTTTGGCGGCTAATGACGTCTCCGTCGACACATTGCTGTAGCGTTTAACGTAATCGTTGGTCATGGCCGTCGCCTGGGCGAGTTGCTTGCTGTTCATGATGCCTTTCAGGAACTGCTTCATTTCAGAGGCCCGTTGCGGGTCCCAGTCTGAGATGGTTTTGCCTTTCTTGTTGAGTTCGGCGGCGGTCAACCAGGCGTAGGCCTCCACATAGTCTTTGTTGACGCCCAGTTTTTTGTAGTAGCAAAAAGCGACGCTCAACTGCGAGACCGGATTACCCCGTTGGGCGGCCTTGAGAAAGTGTTCAAATCCCTTGCTTTCGTTTTTGGCGAGTCCCTGTCCCTGTATGTACATTACGCCCAGATTATGCAGAGCATTGGTGCTGCCGGCGGCGATGGCTTTCTCGAAATAGCTGGCGGCCTGCTCATAGGAGCGATAGACGATTTTCCCTTCCTTATAAATCAAACCCAGCGAGTTCAGCGCTTCCCTGCTGTTCTGGTTGGCGGCTTCCGTCAGCCACTTCAGCGCTGACGCACTGTTGGGGCTAATGCCCACGCCATATTGATACATTTGCCCCAGCAACATTTGCGCTTCCATGTTCCCGGTTTCCGCCGCCTTCTTCATGTAGTCCGCCGCCAGATAATAGTCCTGCTGTCCCGCCAGTCCATCAAGCAGCATTTTACCCATGTAAAAATGCCCTTGTTGGTGCCCATGAGAGGAGGAGGTCTTACAGGAGGTCATGGCCGCCGCATACTTTGAATTGGCGTAATCCTGCTCACAGGCGTCGCTCAACTGGCTGATGTCCACGGCGACGGGTTGCGCATTGCGCAAGGCATTTTCGCGGTAACTGTCGTAGTCGAACTTGGCGCCGGCGGTCGTCGTCGCGGGTTGCGATGGCGCACCGCTCGCCAATAACAGATTGCGACTGATCTGGTCTTTGACCGTAGCGATAGGAATCGCCATGCCGATGCCTTCCATGCCGCTCAGCCGTAAAGTATTCACGCCAATGACTTTGGCGTTGGCGTCCAGTAGCGGGCCGCCGCTGTTGCCTGGGTTGATGGCGGCGTCCGTTTGCAGCAGAGTGACGCCTTCAAAGTCCCTGATGCCGGAGAGAATGCCGGATGTTACGGTAAACTCCAGTCCAGCGGGCGAGCCGACGGTGTAAGTAGGTTGCCCTACTGCCGGATCGGTTTTCACCGCCGCGTCGAAGTATCGGCACTCTTTAACGGCGCCCACCAGAAAGGCCAGGTCGGTGTCTTCGCTCTTAACGACGGTGTGCGCGGCGAAAGTGCGGCCATCCAGCGTTTTGACCTGGACGCTGGCGTTTCGCTGTTCGGAAGACAGCTTATCGTAAGCTTGCTGCAGCTCCTGGCGATACTTTTCCATGCTGCGCAGTCTGTCCTGATCCGTGCTTTGCTGGGCCGATCCTTTATATCTGGGATATTGCTTTTCCCAGGTTGCGATGCGTTCGCGGGCTTCCTGGGTTTTTCTATCCACTTTGTCGATGGCTGCGGAAACTTCCTGCAGCGCGGGATTATCAAACTCCACCACATGCCGGTTGGTCACAATCAGACAGTCTTTATTGATAAAAAAACCCGAGCCTACGCTTGCCCCCACACTGATGGAGACCGCGGCTTCCCGCGCTTCCTGAATCGAGCGGATGATGTGCGTATCGACGGTTTGCCTGTCTTGGCTTTTGGGCTCCACGATGACGATGTGCGTCCCTTTTTCGGGCTGCGCTGGCGCGTCCTCATTCGAACAGGCGGTGAGCAGCGCCGGTGCGATGAGGCTGGCTGCAAGCAAGCGGAAAGTCGTGGCGAAGACTCGGGTATAGGACATGGATCACCTTATAGGGGGATGATTATCGGCATGCGCCATTGCATGCGCCATTATAGGTCGCGCGGAGCAGTGTATTGGGTCGTGCGCGCATGGATTTGACGTTGTTTTGCATCCGCAAAACTGGAGGAATCGGGGTTTGGTAAGGCGTTTTGTATTCATCGCGACGTCCATGTCTGGCAGGCCCTGAATTATTGAAATTCCGTGGGGCTTGGAGCGAGCTCTTCCATGCCAAAGCGCTTTTTCAGTTCTTCATATGCACTGTCCATGCGATATAAGCGATAGGCTTCGGCGAACTCTTCCGCCATACCGTCCGGCGCCTTGCGCGAGAACGCCGCGTACATGCGCTTGCCGGGAAATAAGGCTCCGTCCAAACGCTGCACTTGTTCATCCAGTCCGGCGATTTCCGCGCGGGCTCTTTCTATGGCGCTGGTGGCGCCGAAAATGGCGTCGAATCGGTTACTGATCAGCATGATGAAAAGCTGTGACTGATTAACGGTCGGCTGTTCTATAGGCGCTTTTCTGCGAATCAGATCTATCACCTGATCGCTCATGTAATAGCCGCTGGCCGCCGCCGTGCGCCAGCGCCAGACAAACTGCTCCAGCGGCGGGTCATAGCGAATCTCGTCACTGCGATCGCGTCTGATGTAAATGGTGGTGCGGGAGACATGCAGCAGGTTGTCCGGCAAAAAGTCGGCGAACTTCTGTCTTTCCGGAGAAATGGCGACGAAGGTCACCGCATGCACGCCGCCTTCCTCCAGTTCTTTCATGGCCCTTTTCCACGGGTGCCGGCGAAACTCGATATCCCAACCCAGTCGCGCCGCCACCGCACGCATGATCTCAACGTGAAAACCGGTAAGATGCGCCGTTTCGTCGATATACTCGAAGGGCGAATTATTGGCTTCCTCCATGCCCACCAACAGAGTCCTGGCCTGACACCATGGCGCAAGCCAGCAGCAAAAAGCGACCAGAAACCATTTCATATAGCCTACCTCGACCTGCGCGGTGAGAGGTTGAAACCTTTACCGCAGTAGTTACCTGTGAGCCTATACAAGTATAGACGTTAGATTGGGCGTTATTTACTTCCAGGCAGCCATCAAGCCGAATTTATTTCGTCTATTTTCGCCCAACCAAATCTGTATGATGATTTGCTTGCGCTTTATTGCGCAGAACGCCAACCGCCAACCGAAAAGGACCTCAATATGCTTAAAGCTTCCTGCCATTGCGGCAATATCAATATAGAAATGCCTCGGGCGCCTGAGGCGTTGGTGAGTTGTAATTGTTCGATTTGTCATCGCCTTGGAGCGTTGTGGGGACGTTTTGCTCCTGAAGAGGTGAATGTGGTGTGGACGGAGGAGGCGCCGAAACCCTATCGCTGGGGGGATGAGTATATCGACTTTCAGCATTGCCCGCGTTGCGGTTGCGTGACGCACCATACTTCCACGGAAAACTGGGAGGAAAAGCGGATAACGATAAATTGCCGTATGTTGGAGCCGAAATGGATTGCGAACACGCCAATCAAAAAGTTTGACGGCGCGGATACGTGGAAATTTATTGAGGAATGACAAATTTTTACTGACGTAGAGACCTGAATACCCCCGATTGTCTGGCAAATCCGGCGCCTTCAACCATAATTTGATTGAACGGACGCATAGATTTTCCGTTAATCAATTGAGGGTTTCTTCGATGAAGTTTAAATCCGCCATTTTGACCTTCCTTGCGTTATTCCTTGCGGTTTCCGTCCGAGCGGAAACCGTCACCGCCGCCGGCGACCCCTGGCCTCCTTTCATTGATCCTAACGATCCGGATGGCGGCGTCGCCGTGTCTCTGGCTCGAGAGGCTTTTTCCCGTTCCGGGTTCACTCTGGAAATGAATATCATGCCCTGGGCGCGAGCCATTGACGGCGTCAAAAACGCCAAATACGACGTGCTTATCGGCACCTGGTGGACGAAAGAGCGAACGGAGTTCCTTGCGTACAGCGAGCCTTACCTGACCAATGAGATTAAATTCATCAAGCGCAAGGGAGATCCATTTGAATACAACGGAATGGACAGCCTGACCGGCAAGTCCGTGGGAATCGTCAGAGGCTATGGATACGGAGATGAGTTCCTCAACGCCACTAACTTCAAGCGGCCGGAAACCGCGGACTTTTTACCAAACGTGAAGAAAGTGGTGTCCGGCAGGGTGGATCTTACCTTGGAAGATGAGCTGGTGGCGCGCTCGCAGATCGCCAAAGAAGAACCGGGGTTAATAGACCAGATTGAATTTACCCAGAATGCGTTGAACGCCAATACGTTGCATGTTACCTGCGGCCTCGCCAACGCCAAGCATGAAGAAATTATTAACGCCTTGAATAAGGGCATGGCGGCGATGAAGGCGGATGGGACTTTCGATCAGATTTTGAAGAAATATGGCATGAAGTAGCGACCGCGGACCCTGTCTAGTCCTTAAACAGGCGCCAACCTATTTCAGGACGGAGCGCCCTAAAGTAAAAAGCCGGACGTTTAACAGCGTCCGGCTTTTTCTTGGGGTAGTTCGCAGGTTAGAAGCTGACCATCATGCCTTGCGGCAGCCACTCGTTGAAGACAGCGGAGGCCAGCAGTTGCTTGGCTTGCTCGATGTCTGGGCCGAAGTAGCGGTCGTGATCGTAGAACGGCACCACCTGACGCACTGACTTGCGCGCTTTTTCCACCAATGCGGAGGACTTCAGCGGGCTGCGGAAATCCATGCCCTGAGTGGCGGCCAGAATCTCGATGGCGAGAATGCCGCGGGTGTTATCCGCCATGTCGGTCAGACGACGGCCGGCGTAAGTCGCCATGGACACGTGGTCTTCCTGGTTGGCGGATGTCGGCAGGCTGTCCACGCTGGAAGGATGAGACAGACACTTGTTCTCGCTGGCCAGCGCGGCGCTGGTCACCTGGGCGATCATGAAACCAGAGTTCACGCCGCCGTTGTCCACCAGGAAAGGAGGCAGCTTGGACATGTTCGGATCGATCAGCAGCGCCATGCGGCGTTCGGACAGAGAGCCGATTTCCGCCAGCGCCAACGCCAGGTTGTCCGCCGCCATGGCGACCGGCTCAGCGTGGAAGTTGCCGCCAGACAGAATGTCGTCTTCGTCTGCGAATACCAGCGGGTTATCGGATACCGCATTGGCTTCCGCCTGAAGCACTTCCGCCGCGTTGCGGATCTGGGTCAAACAGGCGCCCATGACCTGAGGCTGGCAGCGCAGAGAGTAGGGGTCCTGCACCTTGCCGCAGTTGCTGTGGCTCTGCGCGATCTCACTGGTATCCGCCAGCAGGTGGCGATACATGACCGCCGCATCGATCTGGCCTTTCTGGCCGCGGGCGTCATGAATACGAGGGTCGAAAGGCGTGCGGCTGCCCAGGGCGGCCTCTACGCTCATGGCGCCGGTCACAGTGGCCGCCGCGAACAGATCTTCAGCGAAGAACAAGCCTTCCAGGGTGAACGCCGTGGACGCCTGCGTGCCGTTGAGCAGCGCAAGGCCTTCTTTCGGCGCCAGAGTGACAGGCTGCAGGCCGGCGATGTCGAGAGCGGTCATGGCGTCGACGATTTTGCCGTCGTGTCTGGCCTGACCTTCACCCAGCAGGACGCAGCTCATATGCGCCAGAGGGGCCAGGTCGCCGGAAGCGCCTACGGAGCCTTTCTTGGGCACGATCGGGTAAACTTCAGCGTTAACCAGCTTGATCAGCGCGTCCACCACGAGACTGCGAATGCCGGAGTAGCCCCGCGCCAGCGCATTGATTTTCAGCGTCATCATTAGACGCACGGTGGCGTCGTCCATGAAGTCGCCGGTGCCTGCTGCGTGAGACAGTACGATGGAGCGCTGCAGCACTTCCAGTTGATCTTCGGCGATACGGGTGTTGGCCAGCAGGCCAAACCCGGTGTTGACGCCATAGACCACGCGACCTTCGCGCATGACGCGGGCGACGGCTTCGTGGGATTTATCCATGACGCGGTAGGCGTCTTCGCTCAGTGACAGTTTCACCGGGCCGCGGCTGACTTTGCGCAGATCCGCCAGGGTAAGTTGACCGGGATTAATTAACAGCTCGTTCACGTTATGTACTCCGCTACGCATTAGTCTTTCAACATCGGCAAGTCGAGGCCGTTCTCTTTGGCGCAATTACGAGCGATGTCGTAACCTGCGTCGGCATGGCGCATTACGCCGGTGCCGGGGTCGTTGCGCAGCACGCGGGCGATACGCTGATCCGCCGCTTCGGTGCCGTCACAGACGATCACCACGCCGGAATGCTGGCTGAAGCCCATTCCTACGCCGCCGCCGTGGTGCAGAGACACCCAGGTGGCGCCGCCGGCGACATTCAGCATGGCGTTCAGCAACGGCCAGTCGGAAACCGCGTCGGAACCGTCCATCATGCTTTCAGTCTCCCGGTTGGGACTGGCGACGGAGCCGGAATCCAGGTGGTCGCGGCCGATAACCACAGGGGCTTTCAGTTCGCCGTTACGCACCATTTCATTGAAAGCCAGACCCAGACGGGCGCGGTCTTTCAGTCCTACCCAGCAGATACGCGCCGGCAGCCCCTGGAAGCTGATGCGTTCGCGCGCCATATCCAGCCAGTTGTGCAGGTGCGGATTGTCGGGAATCAGTTCTTTGACCTTGGCGTCCGTTTTGTAAATGTCCTCTGGGTCGCCGGACAGCGCCGCCCAGCGGAAGGGGCCTACGCCTTCGCAGAACAGGGGACGAATATAGGCGGGCACGAAACCGGGGAAATCGAATGCGTTCTTCACGCCTTCTTCCAGCGCCATCTGACGGATGTTGTTGCCGTAGTCCAGGGTCGCTGCGCCAGCTTCCTGTAACGCCAGCATGGCTTGCACCTGCACCGCCATGGATTGCTTGGCCGCTTTGACCACGGCAGCGGGGTCTTTCAGACGCATTTCCGCTGCGTGCTCCATGCTCCAGCCTTGCGGCAGGTAGCCGTTCAGCGGGTCGTGAGCGGAAGTCTGGTCGGTGACCACGTCAGGAGTAACGCCGCGCTTGACCAGCTCCGCGTATACGTCCGCTGCGTTGCCCAATAGACCGATAGAGATGGCTTCGCCGGTCTTCTTGGCGTCTTCGATCATCGCCAGAGCGTCGTCCAGGTCTTTCGCCTGCTTATCCAGGTAGCGCGTGCGCAGACGGAACTCGATGCGGCTGGGATCGCAATCCACCGCCAGCATGCAGAAGCCGGCCATCGTCGCCGCCAGGGGCTGAGCGCCGCCCATGCCGCCCAGACCGCCGGTCAGAATCCATCTGCCGTGGGCTTCACCGTTGAAATGTTGCTTGGCGACGGAAACGAAAGTCTCGTAAGTGCCCTGCACAATGCCCTGAGAACCGATGTAGATCCAGGAGCCGGCGGTCATCTGGCCGTACATCATCAGGCCTTTCTTATCCAGCTCGTTGAAGTGTTCCCAGTTGGCCCAGTGGGGCACCAGGTTGGAGTTGGCGATCAGAACGCGGGGCGCGTCGGCGTGAGTCTTGAATACGCCTACCGGTTTGCCGGATTGCACCAACAGCGTCTCGTCATCTTCCAGGCGCTTCAGCACTTCCACGATTTTGTCGAAGCATTCCCAATCGCGTGCGGCGCGGCCGATGCCGCCATACACCACCAGGGATTTAGGGTGCTCGGCGACTTCCGGGTCCAGATTGTTCATCAGCATGCGCAGCGGCGCTTCGGTCAACCAGGACTTGGCGTTCAGCTCAGAGCCGCGTGGGGCGCGGATCTCTCTCTGGTCGTCATGGCGAGGATCTTTCATCGGTTTCTCCTGTGAGTTACTTCTACGCTTTTGTTGTTGGTTTTCCCAGCAGCCCGGCCAGGCGCGCGGCGAGTCGTGCGGCGACGCGGGCGGTTCTGCTGTCGATATCGTAAGTGGGGTTATATTCGGCGATGTCCGCCATCAGCACTGGCAGGCCTTTACGCTGAATAGCGTCCAGCATGGCTTCGACGATTTCCAATGGAACGCCGCAAGCCGCCGGGGCGCTGACGCCGGGAGCGGTGGCCGCCGGCAGCACATCCAGGTCGATAGTGAGATAGAGACAATCAATTTTGCTCATGAAGGCGTCCAGCGCGCGCAACATGGGACCCAATTGGGTAAAGCCGCAATGGGTGTCTTTCAGATAAGTGACGCCCAGTTTGTCGGCGCGGTCGAATAAGGCCTGGGTATTGGCGTATTCACTGATGCCGAACACCGCATAGTGAAAGGGCTTGCCGGTGTTCTTGCAGTATTTGGCGATCTGCTGGAAAGGCGTACCGGAGCTGGCCCCTTCGCTGTCGCTGCGCAGATCAAAGTGAGCATCCAGGTTAAGGATGCCGAGCACTTTGTCCGGCGCCGCCTGATCCAGGTGTCGGCGCAGGCCCTGAAAGCTGCCCCAGGCGACGTCATGGCCGCCGCCCAATACGATGGGGTTGTGTCCTGCCTGCAGCTGTTTGAATACCTTGTTGGCCAGCGCCGCCTGGGCGTCTTCCAGCTCGCCTTCCCATTTAATGTTGCCGCAGTCATAAACCGGGCGGGAAAGGCGCCAGGGCAGGTTCGCCAGAGCCTTGATGATTTCGTCAGGGCCGTTCGCCGCGCCCACGCGACCTTTGTTGATATAGACACCGAGATCGCAGGGGTAGCCGATCAACGACACGCCCGCCGGACTGTCTTCCTGCGGCGCGCGAACTTGCTGGTGCCAGCGTACGGCGGTGGGGCCGTCGGCGCTGTCGATGCGACCTGACCAGACTTTTGCCTCAGACATTGTGAATTTCTCCATGAAAAACGCGTTGATGCGGACCGGTGACGCCGAATTCGTAGCTCAACTGAGCCGGGTGCTGGCAATCCCAGACAATGAAATCCGCCGCCATGCCCGGCGCCAGATGACCGATGCGGTCCTGCATGCCTAGGGCCTTAGCGCCGTGGCGGGTGACGCCGGCGAGGGTTTCTTCCGGGGTCATGCCAAAGAAGGTGCAACCCATGTTCATCATCAGACGCATTGACGCCAGAGGGCAGGAACCGGGATTAAGGTCTGTGGCCAGAGCCATGGCGACCTTGTGTTTGCGCAGCAGATCCATGGGGGGACGCTGGGTTTCCCTCAGGAAATAGAAGGCGCCGGGCAGCAGCGTCGCCACCGTGCCGGAGGCCGCGATAGCCTGCACGCCCGCTTCGTCCAGATATTCCACATGGTCGACGGACAGTGCCTTGAATTCCGCGGCGAGCTGGCTGCCGCCGCTCAGAGTCAGTTGCTCCATATGGCCTTTTACCGGCAGGCCCAGTTTCTGCGCAGCTTCGAATACCCGGCGGCATTGCTCTGGGGTGAATGCGATGGACTCGCAGAACACGTCCACGGCGTCAGCGAGCTTTTGCTCATGGGCCATGGGCAGGGCTTCTTCGCAGATCCAGGATATATAGTCGTCGGAGCGACCGGCGTATTCGGGAGGCAAGGCGTGAGCCGCCAGCAGGGTGGTGCGGACGTTGACCGGATAGCGTTGTCCTAGACGCCGCGCCACGTGCAGCATCTTCAGCTCCGATTCCAGATCCAGACCATAGCCGGATTTGATCTCCACTGTGGTCACGCCTTCCCGCAGCAGGGCCAGCAAGCGTTTCTCGGATTGCTGCAACAGCTCTTTCTCGCTGGCGGCGCGGGTGGCGCGCACGGTGGAAATAATGCCGCCGCCCTGTTTGGCGATATCCGCGTAGGAAACGCCTTGCAAGCGCATTTCGAACTCAGCGGCGCGGTCGCCGCCGTAAACCAGATGGGTATGACAATCCACCAGGCCGGGGGTGATCAGGCGACCATTGGCGTCAGTGATGTTATCGGACGCGCCGCCATCCCATTCAGACATGGGGACGATGGCTTCTATATTGCCGTGCGCCACGCCGAGTGCATGGTTTTCCAGCAGTCCGTAAGCGTGTTGGGCGTCAGGATCAAGGGTGGCGATCCTGGCGTTGATCCACCAATCCATAAAATCTCGCTCTCCGCAGTGTTTTTATAAATGTATATACATTTAAAGACAAAAAATGCGTTTTGCGCAAGAGGGGCGGTGAGAAAAATTTCTTTTCATAACGAACACCGAAACCGGTTAGGCGTAGCCTGAAGACTATGCTTTCATGTCGTAATGGCTATAAAAATAGAGGGTTTAAGACGTTTTTTGAATTTGGCGTGCTGATACGAGTATAGCGAATTCTGTATCCGCACAGCCCCCATGTAGCGGGATGTTGGGTGATTAGAGAATTTAAATGTATATACAAATATGTGATTCGTTAACTGCTTGATCTATAGGCAGGATGGCTGGAAACAGGGGAAAAGATAAGGAAACCACACGAGTTAGCCCGCGCGATAGGCGAGCCTGCGGCTGTCAATCGCTACAAGACAAACAGATTTGATGATCGCTATGGAAGAGGGGACGTCGCCTATGAAAAGTGGCTGTCGGACTGCAGGCGATAGCGGCTTCCAGGATAAGTCAGGTGGGCGCTGCTGACTAATTGCTGACGGCTCCAGGTGCGACGATAGATGCGCAGGCAGGGTTCATTGATATTGATCTCCAGCAGCTCGCACTGATCCGGGTCCGCCAGCACCGCTTCAATAATATGCTCCACATCGGAAACCGGATAAACGGAGGTAAGGTATTGATTGGGAGTGACGACGGAAAAATCCTGGTCCAGATATTCCGGCGCCAGCAAAGGGTTGATGTAGCGATCTTCCAGTTGCACCGGCACGCCGTCTTCCTGATGGACGATTAAAGTATGAAACACCGCTACGCCGGTTTTGATGCCCAGCTGCACCGCCACATTGGAAGAGGCGCGCAATTGCTCCTGCTTAACGATGCGGGCGCTGTAATCATGTCCCCGGGCTTTGATTTCTTCCGCGATATTGCGGATATCCTGAAAAGAAGAGGTGGGCTTGGCGTCGTTGACGAAAGTGCCTTGCCCCTGATATCTCACCAGACGCCCTTCATTCACCAGATCCCGTATCGCCTTGTGCACCGTCATGCGGCTGACTTGAAACTGCTGCGCCAACTGCATTTCCGTGGGAATGCGGCCGCCGACCGTATAGCGCTGGCTCTCGATGCCGCTGACGATAAAGTCCTTAACCTGCTGAAACCGGGGTTTGGATGACACGGATAAATTGTCCTTGCGATTGCCTGACGAAAACCGTCAATGATTCGGGCGCATATTGTATAGGCATTTTAGCGGCGAATCAGGAAGTTGTAATGGATGAGGCGAAACATTGGCGGCTCTGGTGTGCCTGCCAATACCGGAATAAAGGATAACTTGTTTTGTTTGATAGGAGAAGATTAGTTCTAAGTGTATAAAAAACAAGAAAATATGTACTTGAGATGAGGCCTATGTATAATGGGGCGGCCTTTCAATTGGACTGATAACGTATGCCGTTTAATACTTACCTATTCTTTATTTTCTTTGCTGCTGTATGGATTATATACAGCTCATGTAATAACTGGCGTCTGCAAAAGTTAATATTGCTTGCAGCCAGCTACTTATTCTACTCGGCATGGAATCCGAGCTTTGTCTTCTTGTTACTTTTTTCAACGGTTTGTGACTGGTATGTTGCGAAAGGTATCTTTCGCGCAGAATCGAAAAAGAAGAAGCAAGTATACGTTTGGGCGACGCTTTTAATTAATCTCGGCTTATTAGGCTTTTTCAAATATTGGAATTTTCTCTCTGAGAACCTTTCTTTTCTCAGCGGCGGACTTATCCAGGCGTCATCATTCGATATATTACTGCCGATGGGCATATCGTTTTATACATTCCAAACAATTTCATACTCTATTGATGTTTATCGGGGAAAAATTAAGCCAGCTACGTCATTTAGCGACTACGCGCTGTATGTCTCGTTTTTTCCCCAGTTAGTAGCTGGTCCGATTGTCAGAGCTAATGATTTTTTACCACAATGCGAAGAGCCGAAGAAGGCTTCTGCTGATCAATTGGGCTGGGGGTTATGTTTAGTCATTTTTGGCGTGTTCCAAAAAGTAGTATTGGCTGATAGCCTTTTTGCTCCGATTGTCGACACCATCTACCAAAGGCCTGAAATATACGGGCAACTCGAAACATGGGTTGCTGTCTTTGCATTTTCGGGCCAGATATTCTGTGACTTTTCTGGCTACTCGACCACCGCGATAGGGGTAGCGTTGTGTTTTGGTTTCATATTGCCGGATAACTTCAAATCTCCATACGGTGCGGTCGGCGTTCAGGACTTCTGGAGGCGATGGCATATCAGTCTCTCCACATGGCTCAGAGATTATGTATACGTGTCTATGGGAGGGAATCGAGTCGGCGCCGCGCGAACATATGTGAATCTTATGTTTACAATGCTTATCGGAGGCCTGTGGCATGGAGCCTCCTGGATGTTCGTAATATGGGGCGGGCTCCACGGGCTTTATCTCACAATCGCACGTTTTATTCAGCGTTCTTCATCCTCTGACGGTTCGGAAAGAACAACAGGGCAAAAACTTTTATTGGCCTTTTTCACCTTTATCCTTGTCTCGGTCACATGGATATTTTTCCGTAGTCAAAGTATGGAGGAATGTATTCAGGTCATACGGAACTTGTTTGGCAATGCTGACGCAACCGGGAAGGTTGACGGGCTTAAGATGATGTATGCATTCGTTGGCGCTCTAGTTCTGTTTTTTACACACTTCGCGTTGCGTGAGCGTAGCATCGAGGCCTTGTTCACGAAGCTGAATCCGTTCATGCGGGCTGCCTTTTTAAGTGTATGTTTAGTTAGTCTATTTCTATTTGCGAGTGGTGATACCCGTGCGTTTATCTACTTCCAGTTCTAATGATCGCCTGCCAACAGGGCGTTGGGGTATAACTTGGTTATGTGCGTTATTCGTGGCTGCTGCTGCGATATCTGTATTTGAAATTGGCTTGCGATACTCTGGATTTCAACCCACCCAAGATGACTCTGTGGAATTCTGGATTGAGCAGAGAGATCGTCTCCATGACAGCTCTGAGCGGCCGATAGCGCTATTGGGCAGCTCACGAATTCAGTTGGGCGTTGACACGGCCTACTTGAGAGAAAAACTGGCCAGGCCCGTCGTTCAGCTGGCCATCGACGGCACTTCTTTTATGCCGTTGCTGGAGGATCTTAGTGAAGATGAGAGTTTCACTGGTGATGTGATTGTCTCCGTAGTAGAGAGTCATGTAGCTCCATCAGAGGAGAATCAGAGGTCGACAGAATGGGTGAAAGCTTATCATCGATACAAAAATAAAGGACTGGAACCTTATAAATACTTTGATCAAATGATCGAACTTCAACTCAAGTCCAGATTGTCCAGCAGGTTTATGGGAGTTAGCCCTGTCGATATGATGGGTAAATGGAGTCCTTCGAAAGATGCAGTATCAAAGGTATATTTAACTACCAATCCGGATAGAAGTAGAGATGCTGATTATGCTTTATTGAATCAGTCTGAAGTATATATTGGGCGTGTTCTAAGGCGATATAATCTGCCTTTTCCAGCCGGTGTTGATAATTTTGAAGCATTTAGTAAGTATTGCCTTGATAGTCTGGAAAAAAAGAATAAAGCGGATATTGGGAAGTTTGAAAGTGGAGTTAAGAGATTAGCTTCTTATATTGAGAGGATTGAGGGGCGAGGAGGTAAAGTTTATCTGGTTCGCTTCCCAACAGATAAGCTGATTTGGGTGTTTGAAGATCATGTATGGCCGAAGTCGGAATTCTGGGATGCGAATATTGAAACTCGTTTCAGTGCTGTGCATTTTAGAGATTACCCTGAGATGGCGCGTTTTTCTCTCCCTGACGGCTCACATTTAGATATGAGAGACAAGAAACCATTTACTCAAGCGCTCTTGGAAGCTCTAACTGGTAAAGGATTTCAGATCGAGTAGACCAATTTGTGAAGCCCGTCTATTCTTTAACCTGAGCCGGGCGTTGGATCGAGTGGTTGCCTCCTGTCAGACGCCGTCTGTGTCCGCTGTATCCATCGTAGTGCCTGTGTTGTGCTCGCCAGAGGGAACTCTGATTAGCCAGAGGAGTCCCTGCAGGATACCGCGGTCGGCTTTTTGCGAGTTGCTTCATCCGTTCACCCTGCAGGCGTGGCTAGAACGCCGACAATAAACAGAGGAGTGAAGCAATGATAATCAAACACCTCCCGACGCATCCCTTTCCGGTTGTTCCAGCAAATCTGAAGGTATTTCTGTTTTATCTGGTCGCGATTATGTTTGCGGTAAGCGGTATCGCATTGGGTTGACGTCCCGGACGCCCGCTGGATGGCGGGCGTCACAGCAGTTTGCGGTTGAGCGCGACGTCCTTGTATCCCTTCTGCACGTCGAACAACCGGCTCAGAGGAACGAGGTAGGGACTGTCCGTGGCTTTCTCGCCGTTAATGGTTTCCAGGTTGATGTTTTTGAGCGGCTGATGGGGTCGATACAGCAGGTTGCATAAAGGCGCCAGACAGGCCTCTATATCTGGATGGTCTGGGGCAATCGTGATATCCAGCTGTTTGCCATTGCGGCGAGACGTCATGATCAGCTCCGGCCCCTTAAACGCCATATGGATGGAGTCCAAACGTTTCGGCAGTTGTTGTTGCAGGCCCGGCAGGCCCAGCCCGCAAAGCGACATGGGATCGGTGGCGTTGAACCAGTAGATCTGCGTCTGCGGCAGACTGGTCTGCAGCATTTGCAGCGCGATGGGGGTAATGAACTGTGGGCCGGGGATATCTTTGAAAAAGTAGCCGCCAATAATCTCTCTGGAAAGCTCCATCAGGCGCAGGGAGCGAAACACTGCGCTCCAGCGCATTTCCGGCAGCTCTCTTTGTAGCAGTTCGCGAAACACTACGCCGTAGCGACTTAGCAGCAGGCGTGCGCGGTCTTTGCCGCGTTCCTGTTCCGTTATCGGGTCTTCCTGCCGCAGAGGCCAGCGCACTTGCCGCCAGGTTCCGGGGCTGTTCGCCGCCTGTTTTGACTGGGCGAAGGAGTGGCGCATGGCGCGTCGGCGCGAAGGAGGCCTGCCGGAACTCTGAGCGGGCAAGTCGGGAATAGTGAATTTGTTTTCTACCCCTCTGCGCAACGCGGCGAAGGTGTCATTGTTGATGCGTTGCTTCCATACCCAGTCCCATAAGCATTCCGTCAGCGCTCTGTTGTCCCATCCGCTTTTCCCGGAGAGGGCCTGGAAGTCGTAACGGCTGTCGGCGTCTGGAAACAGGGTTTGCAGTTCGTCGGCGCTTGCTTCGTTTAGAGCTGAGGGGGCGTCAAGCAGATCCAGATCCGCATTGAAGCAGAATAGGGTTTTGCCTTCCTCTACGCCAAGCCACTCCAGGTCGGATTCCTGAAACAGATGATCCAGCAAGGCCGGGTTATAGTCCGGCAGTCGCGCGGGGAGTATTTCACTCTCCCAGAGCGGAGCAGGGGCGGGCGTTCCCTGCAGGCGTTGCATAATATCGAAGAGTCGCTCATGGGGATCGTCGTCACGCTCGCACGCCTGAGTCTGCCAGCAATGCAAGAACAGGGGAAGCTGCTCCAGGGGGAGAGGGGCGAATTCCGGCGCGGCCTCTTTGCGCGCCATATGCAGGAGGATTTCGAAGTTCTCCCGGTCGCAATAACGCAGCTCGGTACCCCCTTCGATCAGCGGGCCGGCCACGATTGCGCGCGCTTCCACCAGATCGTCGAGAGCCCGTTGCAAACGTTGTGGATCGACGCCAAGCCAGTGGCTTATCTCCGAGGAGGATACCGGGCCGTAAAAGCGCAGCCACTCGCCCAACAGCGTATCGAAGAGCGCATCGGATTCCGCATCCCCGTCGGTTTCCGGATAGAACGCCTGTGCGAAGGAGTCCTGGTTTTCCCGCGTCACCATAATCTGGGCGTCGCGATGCGTCAGACGAATGCGTTTGGCCTCCGTCGCCGTCAGCATGTCTTGCAGCGTCTCCTTGCCGGATTCCGACTCAATACGGGCGAGTAATGCGCGCCATTCAGAATCCGGAATAGCGCCGCGTTCCTTGATCCAGTCCAGCAGGTCTCGCGCGCTGTCCGGCGCATATCCTGGCGTCAGACGCTGGCGTTTTTGTACAAAACGCTGACACAGCTCTGCGTTTACGGTGGGACGCAGTTCATCGTTGTACAGAAGCTCTCGCAACAGGTCCTCGCTGAGATTGGAGGTCTTGTCCGAGGTGGGCGTGTCGTCCTTGTACATGTACAGGTTGACCTGCTCCCAGGCGATATTCTGCGCCATGGGACTGGGCGTCCGGGTGTTGGCGACGGACCATTGCACCTGTCCGGTTTGCAGCTCCTCCAGCAGTTGTTTTAACGCGAGAAGATCGAATTCGTCCTGCAGACAGGTGCGCCAGGTTTCCAGCAGAATGGGAAAGTCCTCGTATTTGAGCACGGAGTTCAGCAATTTCTGCGACTGTAAGCGACTCATCCACAAAGGCCGGCGCTCGTTGAACTTGCCTCTGTTGAGCAGCAACGCGCGGCCGGCGCATTCCCGGAAACGTGCGCCGAAAAAACCGGAGCCTTCCAGACGGCCGCGTAACAGCGTCTCTATCCGCTCCGGGGAGACCAGAGAGAGAATGGTTTCGACGGGAATCTCCTCTGGCATTTGCAGGACGATGCACTCGTTACTGACATATACCATTGGCTGCTCGCCGAAGGATTCCAGCCAGGCGGCTTCCAAAGCCATGCCCCAGGGGCGGTTCACTTCCGCGCCCCAACCGGTATGCAGCACCATCTGACGGCCGTGGCTGTGTCCCAGTATTGAGTCGACAATCTCTACCAATAGATGGTGACGATGCGGCAGGGGGCGTCCTGTGTGGGCCCGTTGGCGGCGCAGGAAATCCAGCAGGGAGTCCGCCGCTTCAGCAGTCATGCAATATTGCGACTGCAAGGTGGCGACCAGATCGTCGGCGTCCAGGTTGGCGTCCAGATATTTCAGGAACAGGCCAATTTGTTCGGAGAAGTGGAAATTACGACTGATGGACTCGGCTTTCCAAAACGGCGGCGTAGTGGCGCCCGCTTTGGCGGGAAGCACGAATACGTCGTTGTGGGTGATTTTCTGGATTTGCCAGAATTGCGCGCCGAGAGTGAAGCTTTGTCCGATTTTCGCCTCCCAGACAAACTCTTCGTCCAGCTCGCCGATGCGGGCGCTGCTGTCCTGATGACGCAGATGAAAATAACCGCGATCCGGTATCACGCCTCCGGACTGATACAGAGAGAGCAACGCGCCGGGCCGCGCAGTGACCGTGTTGTCCAGGCGATCCACGGAGACCCGCGCCTGCAGTTCGCGGATGCGACTCTCCGCATAACGCCCCGCCAGCATGTCAATCAGCAGATCAAATTGACGGCGGGGCAAAGGGTGGTAAACGCTGGACATGCGCAAATGGGCGTACAGCTCATCCAGGTCCCAGGTGGCGACGCCGGTCATGGAGATAATTATCTGCGCCAGTACATCCAGGGGGCATTGCAATGGGCGCACCGGCTCCAGATCTCTTTCCATAATGGCTTTGGCCAGGACGGCGGACTCCAGAAAGTCTTGCGGATGCGTGGGAAACAGAGAACCGACGCTGACGTCGCCGACATTATGTCCGGCCCGACCCACGCGCTGGATCGCCGCCGCCACTGAACCGGCGGTCTGCACCAGTACGACTTCGTCCAGCGCGCCGATATCAATGCCCATCTCCAGAGAGCTGGTGGCGACGATAGCGGCCAGTTCGCCTCCCTTGAGGCGTTGCTCCACCTCGGTGCGAATCTCCCGCGACAGCGAGCCGTGGTGCGCGTAGGCCACCATAGCGTCCGCCGCCTGATTGATTTTGTAAGTGAGCTTTTCACACAGGGCGCGATTATTGGTGAAGATCAGCGTGGCGCGGTTGGCCTGAATTCGCGTCAGCAGGGTTTCCGCCAGGGCGTCCCAGAGGTGTTTATCCGCCCCGCGATGGGCGATGGCGGCCGGGTAATTGACGCTGAGCCGGTAATGCTTGGCGGCGTTGGACGCCACCAGCGTGATCGGGCGCTTGCGGTATTGCGGGTGGCGCGCGTAGTCCGGCTGCGCGACATCGAGTTCGTAGCCGGCGATAAAGTCCGCGGCGATGGAGATGGGGTTGATAGTGGCGGACAGGGCGATGCGCTGAAACTCACCGGACAGATCCACCAGACGCTCCACGGCGGAGATCAGGTAAGCGCCCCGTTTGACGCCAAGCAGGGAGTGCGCTTCATCAATGATGACCGTATCCAGATCCTGCAGCAGGCTGAGGCCGCTTTGCGAACTCAGCAGCAGGTTGAGGCTTTCCGGCGTGGTGATGAGAATCTCCGGCGGTTGCCGTAGCATCTGGCGGCGCTCGCCTGAGGGGGTGTCGCCGCTGCGGGTCTGCACGCGTATAGCCGGGAAGGGCTCGCCTTTGCGCTCAAAGCAGGCTGTCAGCTCCGCCAGGGGGCGGCTGAGGTTATTGCGGATATCGTTATTCAGCGCTTTCAGTGGCGAAATATAGAGGATTCGCGTACGCCCCGGTTGCAGCTCGCCAGTGGCGAAGCGGTTGAGGGCCCAGAGAAAGGCTGTGAGGGTTTTGCCGCTGCCGGTGGGAGCCGTGATCAGGCAATGCTCGCCGGAAGCAATGCGCGGCCAGGCTTTGGTTTGAATATCCGTAGGCGCGCCTAAATTGGCGGCGAACCATTCCGCGATAATTGGATGAAATAAAGCCAGCGCCTGGGACATACTAACCCGCAAATAAGTATCCGATCACTAAGCCATAATATATTTAAGTTCTGGATGTCTAAATAAACTTTGAATCAATGATGGCGTTCTTTTCATGCTCCGAAGGATTTTTAAAGCCATCTTTCTTAATTGGTCTGGACCTGCAATCTTCATCTTTCCCAGTCGCTGATGTTTCAAGTAGCTCCACACGGACTCATCTGGAT
>NZ_JAHMIN010000035.1 GCF_018986435.1 Hahella sp. HN01
GTTTCGCCACGATCCTGCGCCAGCCGCGCTTTACTGCGCCAATTGTAAAGTTGTGACTCGTGCAGACCCAATTGCTTTGCGGCGGCGCTCACACCGATGCGTTGAGCTAACGCCAGGGCTTCCGCCTTGTACTCGTCGGAATAACGTTGGCGAGATTTGGAGTTTGATGTTTTCTGTTTGGTCATAGTTCACCTCTGTAGCGTAGTGTACTCGCTTAACAGGGTGTCTATCATTGGTGGGTAGGATCATACATAATCTTTGCTGTGTATCTTTCCTTTGCTATTGAGTAGCGTAAAGGGAACGGTTTCAGTCTCGGCTTGGTTGATGGAAGTAATTATTTGAGCGGCTGTTGCTCTAAACGCAAGCATTCTGCAGGCGTTACCAATAAAGGATGCTAGCTCTAAACCGTGAAACTTATCATCTAGGCTTAAGGTAACTTCTTCTATTCCATCTGGATATTCATCCGACAAGCGGAATCCTGCAATTAGGTCATAGGAGTCAATGCCGCCATGAGGCCCTTTGATGGTGAAACAGTAGTCACCATTGCTAGTGTCTCCGAGAGTGTTGAAGAGAAAATATTTCATTTGTAACTAGACGAACTCAATTTCGCTGAAAACCAAGTTTGTATGTTCAGCATTTAGTAGTGTATTAACTAGAGTTTCGCTGAATATATACTCTGCGGTCAAATGTTTAATGCGGAATATATGGGGGAGATCATCGAATTTTTCTTTGTTAAGGACTAGTTTTTCATAGTTGGCTACGTCACCATTATTTCTACGGTTACAAACTGTTTCTTTCCAGTTAATACAATCAATGGAGCCTACTGGGTTGATGAAGACATAGTCTTTGCTATGTACCTTTCCTTTATAGTCCAATAAGGTAAATGGGATGATTTCGATCTCAGATTGAGTGCTTGAGGTTATCAGGTTTGCTGCGCTTTTATTGAACGCGAGAATTCTGTGCGTGTTTCCGATATAAGATGCAAGCTCTAGTCCTACAAAGTTATCTCCAAGACGCCAATAAACATCTTCGATACCGTCCGGATACTCATCAGACAGTCTGAAGCCGGCGATTAAATCGTAGGAATCAACTCCACCGTCCGGTGTTTTGGAAGTAAAGCAATAGCTTTCGTTACTTTTATCGCCTAATGGATTGAATATAAAGTATTTCATTGCATGGCTAAGAGATTTCAATTTCGCTAAAAAACAAGTTTGTATGGCCAGCGTCCAGCAAGGCTTTGACCAGCTCCTCGCTGAACAAAAAGTAGCCAGTATGATTTTTTACTCTGAATATGTGAGGCGCTTCATTTAGTTTTGCTTTTGAAAAGACAACTTTGTCGTAGGTGGAGATATCCCCCTCGGAGTCACGAGTGCAGATAGATACTTTCCAATTGATGCAGTCTCTATCTCCAACTGGATTAAGGAAGACATAATCCGTGCTATGTACTTTGCCTTTCTGGTTATAGAGGATAAAGGGAACTGCCTCTATTTCAGACTCGCTCATCGAGGTGATGAGCGTGGCGGCATTTTTGTTGAAAGCGAGCATTTTATCAGTATTGCCGATGAAGGAAGCCAGCACAACGCCTGGAAATTGGTCTTCCAGGCTCAGAGTTACTTCCTCTATGCCATCAGGGTATTCATCCGACAAGCGGAACCCTGCGATTAGGTCGTACGAGTCAATGCCGCCATCAGGCGTTTTGGAAGTAAAGCAGTAGTTTTCTTCCTTTTTATCGCCTAAGAAATCAAATAAAAAATATTTCATTTTGAATTAGGCGAACTCAATTTCGCTAAAAATTAAGTTTGTATGTTCCGCTTTTAGTAGTGTATCAACCAGAGTTTCACTTAATATATATTCGTCAGTTAAAAACTGGAGGCGAAATAGGTCTGGAAGGGTGCCTATCTTTTTCTTGTCGAGGACCAGTCTTTCATAGCTGGAAACATCACCATTCGTGCTGCGATCACAAACTGTTTCCTTCCAATTGATGCAGTCAATAGAACCTACTGGGTTAATTAAAACATAGTCATTGCTATATACTTTTCCTTTGGAATTCAATAGGGTGAATGGAATTATTTCTATCTCTGATTGAACCGTCGATGTTATTAGTTTTGCTGAACTTTTATTAAATGCGAGAATGCTGTTTGGGTTTCCAATATAGGAAGCAAGCTCTAGCCCTATGAAGTTGTCTCCGAGACTCCAGTAAACATCTTCTATACCGTCTGGATATTCATCGGAAAGCCTAAACCCGGCAACTAAGTCATAGGCATCAACGCCACCTCTAGGAAACTTTGAAGTGAAGCAATAATCATCGTTGTCGGTATCACCTAGGGTGTTAAATAAAAAGTATTTCATTGTCTGACTAAGAGATTTCAATTTCGCTAAAAACTAAGTTTGTATGGCCGGCGTCTAGTAATGCTTTAATTAGGGCTTCGCTAAACAAATATAAACTGGTTTTATGTTTTGCGCGAAAGAGATGTGGCGCCCCCACTAGTTTTTCCCTGGAAAATACGAGCTTCTCATAAGACTTTATATCTCCCTTTGCATTTCGCTCACAGACTGACTCCTTCCAATTTATACAATCCCAGCTTCCTACAGGATTAATAAATACATAATCTTTACTGTGTACTTTGCCTTTGCTATTGAGTAGCGTGAAGGGGATGGTTTCAGTTTCTGCTTGGTTGATGGAAGTAATTATTTGAGCGGCTGATACGCTAAACGCAAGCAGTCTGTTGGCGTTGCCAATGAAAGAAGCAAGCTCTAAGCCAGGAAACTTATCTTCCAGTCTTAGAACAACATCTTCTATACCATCCGGGTACTCGTCAGATAAACGAAATCCTGCTATAAGGTCGTAAGAGTCGACTCCACCTTCAGGGGTATCCGTAGTGAAGCAATAGTCATCATTGCTCTTGTCCCCTAAGCATTTGAAAAGAAAATATTTCACTTTTAACTAGGCTATCTCAATCTCACTGGAAATTAAATTTGTATGATTTTCATCCAGTAGTGACTTGGTCAAAACTTCGCTAAATATATATGCGTTAGTTAAATACTTGAGCCGAAAAAGGTGAGGAGGATTATCTATTCTTTTCTTATCTAGAACTAATTTATCAAAGCTGGAAACATCGCCGTTCTTTCTTCGGGAGCAATCAGTTTCTTTCCAGTTTATGCAGTCAATCGCGCCCACAGGGTTAATAAAAACGTAGTCGTTACTATAAACCTTTCCTTTGGGCGTTAAGAGTATGAACGGAATAACCTCTATTTCAGACTGTGCTATTGATATAATTAGGTCTGCCGCCTTTTTGCTGAAGGCTAGCATTTGATTTGGGTTTCCTATATAAGAGGCCAAGACAAGCCCAGGAAACTGATCTTCAAGCTTAAGGGTAACCTCTTCAATGCCGCCAGGGTATTCGTTAGCTATTCGATAACCTGCGATTAAGTCCCATGAGTCAATCCCTCCTTCCGGCGTATCAGAGGTAAAATAGTAGTTATTGTTACTGGTGTCGCCAAGGGTGTTGAAGAGAAAATATTTCATACTAAACCTGTCAGATCACCTCGATATCTTCAAAAATCAAGTTAGTATGCCCCTTTTCAATAAGTGCATTAGCTAGGAATTCACTAAATAAATATAAATTTGTCTCAAATCTTACACGGAAAAGGTGAGGGGCTCCTTGTAATTTTTCCTTGGAAAAAACCAACTTATCGTAGGAGTATATGTCGCCATTATCTTCACGCTCACAACTGGACTCCTTCCAGTTTACGCAGTCCCAGTCTCCTACGGGATTAACGAAAACATAATCGGTACTGTGGACCCTCCCTTTGGGGTTAAATAAAGTAAAGGGAATAATCTCTGTCTCTGCTTGATTTATGGAGATGATTATGTTGGCGGCTTCCTTGTTAAAAGCTAACATGTCATTGGCGTTACCGATGAAAGAGGCAAGCTCTAAGCCAGGAAACTTATCTTCCAGTCTTAGAATTACATCTTCTATGCCATCTGGGTATTCATCAGATAAACGAAACCCAGCTATAAGGTCATAGGAGTCGATTCCTCCTTCTGGGGTGTCGATAGTGAAACAATAGTCATTATTGCTTTTATCTCCCAGGCAACTGAACGAATAGTACTTCATGATTTTCAAGCCACTTCGAGCTCAATAAAAACTAAGTTGTTGTGGTGAGCTTTCATTAGGGCATCTACTATGGTTTCACTAAATACGCATAAGCTGCTTTTATTTTGTATGCGGAATAAATTTGGAAAGTCTTTTGCTTTACTCTTATCCATGACAATTTTTTTATAGTTCGCTATATCCCCATTTTTTCTTCGGGTGCAAACCGTTTCATTCCAATTTACGCAATCAATGGCGCCTACCGGGTTGACAAAAACATACTCCTCGCTATGCACATTTCCTTTTGGATTTAAAAGGGTGAATGGTACTAGTTCTATCTCACATTCGCTTAACTGGTGTATTAGATTTGCAGCCGAAATGTGGAAAGATAATAAGTTACTGGCATTACCAATATAGGAAGCTAACTCCAATCCTGGGAATCTATCATCAAGCTTCAAGAATACCGGTTCTATACCATCTGGATACTCATCTGACAGACGCAGACCAGAAGTTAAATCATACGTGCTTACGCCACCATCAGGTGTTGTTACTGTAAAGCAGTACTCTTCTTTATCTCTATTTCCTAAACAATTAAAGAGAAAATATTTCATTTTAAGTCAGGCGACTTCAATGTCCTTGAATACTAGATTTGTATGGTTTTTCTCTAATAGAGCATTTACTAAAGTTTCACTGAATAGATAGAGGCTGGTATCGAACCTGATGCGAAATAGGTTGGGACGCTGATCTAATTTCTCTTTTGAAAAAACAAGTTTCTCGTAAGTTTCAATATTGCCTTCACTATCTCTAGTACAAATAGATTCTTTCCAGTTAACGCAGTCTACAGTGCCAACAGGATTGATGAAGACATAGTCCTCACTTCTAGTTTTTCCTTTGTGGTCAAGTAGAGTAAAGGGTATTACTTCTGTTTCACTTTGATTGGTGTCTATGATGATCTTCGCAGCATCTTTGCGAAAAACAAGCATACGATCAGGGTTTCCTATATATGAAGCCAAGACTAGGCCTGGATACTCTTCTTCTAGCCTTAGTACGGTTTTTTCAATTCCGTCTGGGTACTCGTCAGCTATGCGATATCCCGCGATTAAGTCCCAGGAATCAACGCCGCCTTCGGGCGTGTCAGAGGTAAAGCAATAATCTTCATTGCTAGTGTCACCTAATGTGTGAAATAAAAAATATTTCATTTTTATGTCCTATGGCCTTTAATCATTTTAATGCTTTGGCGGGAGAAACTTCGTTTATCTTCGTCGATTTTTTGCTGGCCCTATTTTTCGCTGATTCCAATATTATTTCTTTATATATTTTATTGGAGGCATCCTCTAATTTTCTTTTTAAAGCTACAGGATCAGGTTTGCTGTGTGGTTTTCCTTTTTTCATTTCACTAGCTATTTTCTTGTAAGGCTCTAGTGCTTTTCTTACATAGTCTAAAATTTCTTTGCTATATTTTGGGTGACTACCATAATGCGAAGGAAGCCCGGTTTTGGCTGAAGCGCTTCTTTGTGTCGGTAATATCAGGCTGTTATCTTTATGGTTAATATTGTACTTCTCATCTAACAGTCCATTAACTATCAAAATCCGCAAGTCAGGCAGGTCTTTTGATATTTTTTCTATACCATTTCTTACCGAACTTATATTAACTATATGATGCACCTGATTGCCGTAAGGGGCGAAGCCGGTGGTGAAGTTATTCACTTCCACTAAAGTCAGTGCATCACCTTTTTTGCTGGTGAAGCTTTTGCCCGCTGCGCCGTCGTGGCCGCTGCCGTCTTTGGTGTAGTTCGACAGGTTGGAGGTGGCGACGGGGCCGGTACCTCTGCCTGTAATGTGATACTTTTCGTTTGGGTGTGCATTGTAGGCGTCGCAGCCGGGTTTCGTTTTGGCTTTTTCTACGCCCTGCCAGCGATAAGAGCAGCTGTTGTTTTTCTTGTAAGACTGTTCATGGCGAGCCAGGCAAGAACCACCCTCCATGCCTTGCACCGTTTTGTGCGGGCCATAGCCGTCGGTGTAACACTCATGAGGTCCTTCTGACTTTTGCTTTTTGCTCATAACATCGCCTTTTGTAATATGCACGCACAGGTGTCGCCGTAATCCGAGCTGGACAGGATCGTCGCATAAGGCGCCTGGGATTGTCCCAAGGCTAATGCCTGGGCGGCGATGGCGATATTCAGCGCGCCGCTGGCGGCGCCTGTTTCGCCCACTGACTCCGCTACTGCTTTGAATCCGCCCGCCAGGCTTGGTCCAATTGATGAACCGGGAATCGCCATGCCTAACTCAGTACTGCGCCAGTGCTCTCCATTAATATCGGTATAGAGTTCTGTCTGGAAGTCCGGCCCGAAGTTCTGCATGGCTTGATTCAACGCATTGATCAATCCGCGCCCCTGGGTGCGGCCAATTTGCCAGAATCCATAATCGTCTTCGCTGCAGGCAGTGGCTTTCAACCAGGCCATTGGCTTGCCCCCGCGTTGCTGCAGGGCGTCGGCCCGCTCCAGAATCAGAGCTACTGCCGCCTCTCCCGGCGCCAGGCCGTGGGCGGAGTCAGGCGTTTTCAGACGCCCGGCTTCGTTCAGCCACAACAGGGAAAAACCATCCAGCATCGAGTCGACGGCTATGATAATGCCCCGGTGAATCGCGCCAGCTTCCATTTTACTTTTTAAAGCGAGAATTGCCTCACCGATCCCGGCATGGCCACTGCAAAAATATCCCCGCTGCTCCAGCGGGATGTTGAGTCCGTGCTTGATCAGCAAGCCGCTGAGCAGGCTTTCAGAGCTGTAAGGAGGGCGTATTCTGCGGTCATAGTAGAAGCGGTCGCCTTCCAGGGTCGGCAAGACGATTGCGCAGCCGGTGGGCGTCTGAGTCAGTTTGGCTCCGGGAGTTTTACCTCGCTGGATAAGATTGCCCAGAGCGTGGTCCGCCAACAGGCGCCAGCGGGCAAGGGCGGAAAAGCCCTCGGTGACTGCGGCGACCGGATGTCCGATTAACGGAACCATGTCGTGCTCATCGCCATCGAACACTTTAAACCCGCTCACTTCAGTGCTTCTGGACATGCCGGCGAGGATCGAGGCGAAGCTGTCTTGCATGCCTCTTCCTACGGAAGTGATCGCGCCGACTTCGCTGACGGCGATAGGAAGCTCAGTATTAAAGTCCTGTGGGGTGCTCATAGGAAGGCTCTCTTACCACTGTCCTGGAGTATGGGCTGATCCGTGCTCTTGCACCCACTGGGCGATGCCGGATAACTGTCTATATTGTTGTTTGACGGGGTTCTCTACCGAGAACGGCGCGCCGAGTCCGAACCGGATGCACAGTTCATACTGAATCCAGCGGCGCAGGAAGTCGGGCGTACGAGGGCTGGCCAAACTTCTGCCGATAGTTTGTGGGCAGGCGGGTTCCCCATAACGGTAGCGTAAAGCCGGATCAAATCGGCTCTCATTATCCAGCATCCATTGGCGCCATTTCGCCGGGTCCCGGGAGAGCTGCTCTATGTTCTCGCCATAGGGGCGTCCGCCTGGATGCTGGGGAGATTTGCCGTTCTTAAAGTCCGCAATCTCATGATCAAACAGATCTTCTTCAAAAAAACGTTCTTCATGGAAGGCTTCTTCATAAAGATTAGCGCCGACCAGTAGATTCAATGCGTGTGCGGCGTGATAGGCCAGCTCATCGTCAGTCAGAGCGGGCAATAAAAAGTTCACGGCTCTGAGATCGCCGCTGATGCCCAGCGCGGCAATCAGGTCGATATTCATTTTTTCCTTATTGATAGCCTGCAGAACGATCTGCATTTGTTGTCTAATGCCGGCCAGAGCAATAGGGATAGCGAATGTCAGAGGCTGATTGAGCAATTGAGGGAGGACATGGGTCTCTCCAAGCCGCAACATTCCCACCGCCGCCAACTGCCGCACTGCGGTGGAATCATGTTCTAACAGCGGATAAAGCAGCTTGGCGTGGCTTGTCGTATGGTTCTCCGCTACATTTTCAAGCGCGCTTGAAAGAAAGGGAGAAGGCATGTTCTCAAGAAGGTTTTTAGCGCCTTTGTCCGACATTTTGCGGGTGATCGCTACAGCGGACGCGATAATCGGAAACAACTTATGGTGAGTGGTTTCCAAAATCGCCGCCAGCTTGATGCGCCACTCTTGAGGATAATCCTGGCGTAATGCGCGTGCGGCGGCGGTTATCTTGTCATATTCTTCAGACTCTTCCTCAAGCTCATCGTCGATGCCTTTCAGCAATGTTTCCCACAACAGAGAAATGCATTGCCCGTCATGAGCCTGACAGAAAAATCTGGCGATGGCGTAGATCTCGCCTGAGTCGGCTTTTGACAAATGCTTCAGACAGGTTTGCTTGGCCGCATCGCCGCCTGATGTGAGCGCGAAAATATGCGCATCCAACCGGTCTTCCAGATCTTGAAGATCTCTCCAGGTTATTTCCGGGTCATTTCTCCATGCGAGATAGCTGTTGTATAGAAAAGACGCTTCTTCCAGGTGCTCCAAATATAGCTGACGACAAAACTCGTCTACAGGAGCGAAGTTAAGAGGTCCTGCTCCCATGTATCTAAGACTCCAGTTTCACATGTTTCATGACTTCGACGCCGGGGATCTGGGCGTTTATTTCCGCTACGCTGTTAAAGCCGCCGTTAAGCGGTATGACGCAGCGCCAAATCAGGAACACCTTATGTTCGTCGGTGTTGACGATGAGCGTATCCAGTTCGCCTTTGTCCCTAAGAACGCCAGCTCCGCCTTGAAGCTGTACGTGACATTCCGGTGCAGGCAGGTTGGGCAGGAAAAACTGCAGGCGGCCACGAGGGGAAGCGTTGACTATGGTGACTTCTTCGTTGCCTGCCAGATAGCCGTCCAACACCAGTCCGGGCGATGCGGCGTTGTAAAACTTCTTGCTGAAGTCAAAAGGGAGTAAGGGCCTGCGCGTCTTCTCCCAGGTTTCATCGTAGGTGCCCGCGTACTTAATGCGCGGTTCCCAATGGCCTTCGATAAAGCCGAAACCAACGGGCGCTGGCGCATCATTGTAAGCGCGGATCAAATCGTCCGGATTCTCCAGGTTCGGCAGAGGAACGCCTTCTTCGAAATCTTCCAGCGGGTCGCGATACCCCACTCCCATGGGATTGCGGGACTCCTGGCTGATTTTTTCGCCATCGTCGCCACGGGGATCTTTGCCGCCAAATGCGCGCTCGTAGATCAGCGGTATTTTCTCGAAGGGCGCAGGAGCGGTGGCGATGGGGTGGGAAGGTCCCATTGTCCATTGCCGGTCTCCGAACACTTGCACAATTTTTCTTGCCGGGCCTACGCGGATGCCAACTTTGACGCTGGCGTCGTTTTTCCGCTCAGGGTAGGCGTGGCCGATCAGAACAATATCGGCGGCAGGTTTAAAGTAGACGCATTCAGGCTCGTATTTCAGGCTGGACTCGCCAGGTTCGCCCCAGTATTCGCCAGCTAAACATAGCGGCGCCTGTTCGTCCGCCAGTCGTAGCTGCTGGTTGCCGACGATGTCATAAGTCGCCTTCACAACCAGCGTCAGGACGGGGACGAACTCTTCATCATTCAGGTAAAGGGGCTCAACAACAAAAGGGGTTTTATTGGTTATTTCCGGGTGCGGCATTGTTGATCGTTATTCACTGACCGAAGATTAAAGTTCTTTTTTGCAAATGATGCACTTTGGTTTTTCGGTGATCGGCATCGCTATGATGGGTTTTTGCAGCACAGGGAAAGGCGGCGTATTCATCTTGTTGTGCAGCATGATGTCAAAGGCGCGCGGCACGTTTTTCCCTTCGAATTTGGTGTCGAAGGAGTACATGGAAAACTCCGCCTTATTCTTGATGGTGCCTGAAGCGACGCCGCCTCCCGCCGTACCGCCTTCGTCACCTGTACTGGTTGAGAAATTCGAGTCTTTCAGACAGACGGGATTACCGTCGCATTTAACTTTTTTAGCGCCCTTGGCCGAGTTGCTGGACATGGCGATGTTGGGATAGGGGATCGGAACAGGGCCGCCCGGCGTGGGTGTTTTACAGACGTCCGGGAAACAGATGGTCACTCCACCGCTGTCCTTGTGTACTACGGACATATGATTTACGCCGACTGTAACGCCCATTGCTATATTCCTTAATCTCTTGAAATCTCGTGTATATTCGCCCAGCGTCGTCTTCGACGCAACCGTTCTTAGTTGATCGCGACGTTGGCGCCTTTGATTTTGTTGGATGACATGGCGCGGTTCAGAATATCTTTGCCTTTGATGACGACCTTGCCGTCAGCTCGCAACAGGATGCTGCTTTTGCCGCACACTAATTGAATTTCATCACGCGCGTCGAAACGTACCTTTTTACCATCTATAACGGCGCCATCTGTCTTTCCAACAGGCAGCACGACCGTCTGACTTTCATTGGGAACCAGCGCTTCGCCAATGACGCCGATAATGATCGGAGATTTTTTGCGTCCGCCTTCGAATAACATCAGCAGTTGTTGACCTGGAACGGCCTGGCTGGGGGGGATTGTGATGGTGGTTTTGGCGAGAAGCGCGCCTTCGCTGTTGCCGGGAAAGTCAATCCATGCGCGACCTTTAGCGTCCACTTCCACCAGTTTTCCAATAATTGGCGTGGCGGCGGTTTCCGCTACGGATTCAAATAACTCGTTGACTGCACCCATGGTCGCGCCTCTTTCCTTTGGTGTTGAAAATAAACTTAATAATCAAGCGACGTTTGACGTCGAAAACCGTCATGCAAAGTGGGGCGACGGTCAAAAAATTGATTCCACCAACTAGCCCAAACCCCTTGTAATAAAAAGGCTGTTGGCCGATGTGATTTGGCGGATCATTCACAAATACAAGTGTGACTAAAGGATACATCAGCCTACCACGCCTTACTACCGCCATAAGGCCGAGAGGGGCTCAGTGAGTTTGAGTTGGCCAGTTGACACGGCTTGGTTTAAGGTTCCTGAAACAATAAGCAAATATGGAACAGGGAATGGACTTGCATATGAAACACGGTGGCGATCTGGTGGCTGAGGTCTTGTTGGAGCAAGGCGTTGGGGCGTTATTCACTCTGTGCGGCGGGCATATTTCGCCTATTCTTTCTGGTTGCCGCAAAGCGGGAATGCAGGTGATTGACGCGAGGCATGAGGCGAGTGCGGTATTCGCCGCTGACGCATACGCGCGCTTGACGGGAATACCTGGTGTGGCGGCGGTGACGGCGGGTCCAGGGGTGACCAACGCAGTCACGGCGTTGAAAAATGCGCAGATGGCGCAGTCTCCATTGATCATGCTTGGCGGGGCCAGCGCTACGGTACTGCGCGGACGCGGCTCCTTGCAGGATATCGATCAGACCGGGCTATTGGAAACCACGGTCAAACAATGTTTTGCGGTGGAGAAAGTTCGCGACATTGCTTCGACTTTACAGGAGGCGTTCAGAGTCGCCTGCGCTGGCGTGGCCGGGCCCATATTCGTTGAACTCCCCATCGATCTGCTTTATCCAGAGCAAGTGGTAAGAGAATGGTATGGCGTAAAAGGAGGAGAGCAGGGGAAAGGCAGTCTTGGTGGGAAGGCTGTGCAATGGTATCTGGACTTTCATGCGGAACAGATGTTCAAAGGGGCTCAGGATTCGCCGCAGCGCAGCACGTTACGAGCCCTACGCCACACTGCGACGGACGTGTCTCTGGATGTGATTGATGCGGTCAAGAATAAATCGTTGGCGGCGGTGGCGGCGCCGTCCCTGCGTAAGGCGAAGCGTCCCGCCGTGGTGATCGGCGGTCAGGCGTTGCGTCATCCTGAGCAGGCGGACAAGCTCATCTCCGCGATTGAGGCATTGGGCGCGCCGGTTTATCTCTCTGGCATGGCGCGGGGCCTGCTGGGTCCGGATCACCCACTGCAGCTAAAGCATCATCGCAAGCAGGCATTGCGGGAGGCGGATTGGGTTTTATTGGCTGGCGCGCCTTGTGATTTTCGTCTCGACTATGGCTCTCATATCTCCCGCAAAGCGACGTTGGTGTCTGTGAATGCACAGCGCGAGGACCTGTTTAAAAATCGCTTGCCAACCATTCCGGTTTTGGGAGATCCCGCCGCTTTCCTTGTGCAATTGGCGGAGTCATGTGGAGAGACTATGCAATGGGACGCTGATTGGCTGGAATCATTGCGTGAAAGGGACCGGCAAAGAGAAAAAGACATCCGTGCGCTGGCGTCGACAGCGCACGGGCGCATTAACCCTCTGGATCTGCTATTGCAAATCGACGCGGCGATGGACGAGAGAAGCGCGATCATTGCCGACGGTGGCGATTTTGTGGCCTCCGCCGCCTACACGCTGCGTCCTCGCTCGCCGTTGAGCTGGCTTGACCCAGGCGTGTTCGGGACGCTTGGCGTTGGCGGCGGTTTTGTATTGGGGGCCGCGGCGGCGACGCAAGGGGCTGAGCTGTGGCTGCTGTATGGAGATGGCTCTTGCGCCTATTCCCTCGCGGAGTTTGATACCTTTGTTCGTCATAACATCGGTGTGATAGCCGTGGTCGGCAATGACGCCTGCTGGAGCCAGATCGCCCGTGATCAGGTGGAAATTTTGCAGGACGACGTGGGCGTTATGTTACGTCGCACGGACTATCATAAAGTCGCCGAGGGGTATGGCGGGGTTGGCTTTCTGCTGGATAAGCCGGCTGATATTGCTCCCGTGTTACAAGAGGCGAAAGCGCTGGCGCGTCAGGGCAGGCCAGTATTGATCAATGCGATTCTGGACCACTCGGACTTTC
Source organism: Hahella sp. HN01 (assembly GCF_018986435.1). Lineage (GTDB taxonomy): Bacteria > Pseudomonadota > Gammaproteobacteria > Pseudomonadales > Oleiphilaceae > Hahella. The sequence continues at coordinate 12,833 of NZ_JAHMIN010000035.1, forward strand.
GCAAAGGCTCAATATCCGTCTGATCAGTCCCGCGAAGCCTCTGTGTTAAGAGCGCTGTGATAACGATGTTCTATGGCTTCGTCGGCTGACTCGTCGCCAGCGTCGCACAAGGGGAGGGGAGATACCTCCGGTGGCGAGGCGCTGCCGGTGAAAGGCAGTTTTAGATGCATGAGACCGCTGCGAAACAGTTCGATTGGCATGATCTTCAGTTTGGGGGAAATACGTGGGCGGAACCCCATATGGGCGAGAATATCCCGATCAATCTGCACTCCGGGTGCAATTTCCGTCAGCTCCAGGCCGTCCGGTCGCAGACGAAACACGCAACGCTCTGTGATGTAGGTGACCTTTTGACCGCGCTCCAGGGCGTAACGACCGCTGAAGGTGAGGTGCTCGACGTTGTTCACCAGCTTCATGGTGGCGTCCGCCACGCCGAACTCCAGGCCATTGCCGGTGATGCGGATGTCGTAGTCGCCCGCCAGGAAGGTGCCGAGAAAGTACACTTCCTTGGCGTTCTGGCTGATATTGATAAAACCGCCGGCGCCGGACATGCGCTGACTGAAGCGGCTGACATTGACGTTGCCCTCACTGTCCATCTGCGCCATGCCCAGGAACGCCTGATCCAGGCCGCCGCCATCGTAGAAGTCGAACTGGGAGGGGTGATCAATGATCGCCTCGGCGTTCATAACCGCGCCAAAACTAAGGCCGCCGGCGGGAAATCCACCGATGCCGCCTGGCTCGATTGTCAGCGTGACTTCATCCATTAAGCCTTCCTCCGTTGCAACCGTCGCCATGGTTTCGGGCATTCCGATACCGAGATTGACGATAGCGCCGGGACGCAGCTCCATCACCGCGCGGCGGCAAATCAGTTTGCGAATATCCAACGCCGCTTTGTGATCGCATAAGTGCAGATTGATTTCGCCGCTATAGGCCGGGTTATAGCTTTCCGCAAACGTCTGTTGATGGTGTTCGGGCGGCGCCACCACAACCTTGTCCACCAATATGCCGGGGATGCGGACACGGGAGGGATGCAGACTGTGACGGGCGGTCAGTCTTTCTACCTGAACAATGACCAGACCGCCGCTGTTATGAGTGGCCTGGGCGATGGCCAGACTCTCCAGAGGCATCGCCTCTTTTTCCATCGTGATGTTGCCTTTGGGGTCGGCGGTGGTGCCGCGCAGCAGGGCCACATGAATGGGGAAGGCTTTGTATAGCAAATATTCCTGGCCCGCCACATTGAGCAGCTCTACCAGTCCCGGAGGCGTATTGTCATTGATGCGCCCGCCATCGTAGCGGGGATCGACGAATGTATGCAGCCCGACATGGGTGACGACGCCGGGTTTGCCTGCGGCGATATCGCGGTATAAGTGCGTGATGACCCCTTGAGGCAGGTTGTAGGCTTCGATTTTGCCTTCGCAGGCCAGTTTGCCGAGTTTCGGCACCAAACCCCAGTGCCCGCCGACCACCCGTTTTACTAATCCTTCATGGCCAAGGTGATTCAGCCCGCGCTCTTTGCCGTCCCCCTGGCCCGCCGCATAGACGAGGGTCAGGTCGCGAGGCGACTGGGTTTCCTTAAATCGCTTTTCCAACGCTACGGCGAGAGTTTCCGGAAAACCGATGCCGACGAAGCCTGCGGTGGCGACGGTGCGTCCGTTTTCAATCAGGGAAGCAGCTTGTTCGGCACTAATTACTTTCGGGTGCATAACAACCTCGGAGTCATGGATTGGCGTAAGCTTGCTGGGGTAGCCAGGTGACCAGTTGCGGCCACATGAATACCAGCACCAGGGCGGCCAGCTGGAGGAAAATAAAGGGGGTAACGCCGCGGTAGAGAGTTCCGACTTTGATTTCCGGCGGCGCGACGCCTTTGCAATAAAACAGGGCGAATCCTACCGGCGGTGTCAAAAAAGACGTTTGCAGGCAGACGGCGAACATGACGGTGAACCACACCAGATCGAAGCCGAGTTGCTGCACGACCGGCGCCACCAGCGGCAGGATGATCAAGGTGATTTCGATCCAGTCTAGGAAAAAGCCGAGCAGAAACGCGCAGGCGAGAATGCATATGATGACGCCGTTAGGGCCAAATGGCAGGCCGGTCAGGGCGTTCTCAATTAACTCATCGCCTCCCAGTCCCCGCAAAACCAATGAAAACGCGGTGGCTCCGATCAGTATGGCGAAGATAAACGCGGTGGTTTTGCTGGTTTGGCGGCAGACATCGCGCAGCATGTTCACATTAAGCTTTTTATTGCGCCAGGCCAGGAAGGTGGCGCCGAAAGCGCCGACGCCGGAGGCTTCTGTGGGCGTCGCCAGACCGAAGAATATAGAGCCCAGCACTGCAAGAATCAGTAACGCCGGCGCCATGATTGAACGTAATGCCGCTAATGCGACCTTGCCGCTGAGAGGTTCTGCGTCCGCGGCGGCGGGCGCGATGCTGGGATCGAAGCTGGCGCGGGCGACGATATAAATAATGTAAGCGGAACCCAGAAGAACGCCAGGCATGACGGCGCCGAGAAACAAGTCGCCGACAGACATGGCCAGTTGGTCAGCCATCATCACCAGCATGATGCTGGGAGGAATCAGGATTCCCAGGGTGCCGACGGCGCACACCGAGCCGACCGCCAGTTCCGACTGATAGTGGTTTTTCAGCATCACTGGCAGCGCCAGCAGGGTCAGCAGGGCGACCGATGCGCCAATGATGCCGGTGGATGCGGCCAGCAGCAGTCCGATGATCACGACGGCGACGGCGGTGCCCCCGTTCATGCGACCAAATAACTTGGAGATGTCGTTCATCAGGTTTTCGGCGACGCCGGAGCGATCCAGCATTTGTCCCATGAAGACGAACATGGGCAGCGCCACCAGCACCCAGTTGTTCATGATGCCCCAGATGCGATCCACCGATAGCGCGGTGTAGTCCCAATCGACGCCGACGAATGCGTCCAGATAGGTGTCCGCGAACAGGGCGACGCCAGTGAATACCACTGCTACGCCCCCCAGTAACCACGCGACGGGAAAACCGGAAAAAATAAGAATAATGAATGTGGCGAACATTGCGATGGCCAGGACTTCATTCAGCTCCATCGCATTACCTCGGTTTCAGAAAAAGATAGACGAACACGCGGCTGAATCGGGACGCCGTCGCGATGGAAAGAAGCAGTAAGCCAATGGGCAGCGCCGCCTTGATCGCCCATCGATAGGGCAGTCCGCCGGGAGACAAAGAGCGTTCGCCGCTGAGCCAGGCGCCATAAACGTATGGAAATGCGTAATAAGTCAGCAGCGTAAGGAACGGGATCAGCAACAACAGAATGCCGAGAAACTCAATCCAGCTACGGGATCTCAGTGAAAGGCGTTCGTGGATGACATCCACTCTCACGTGATCGTCGGACTGATAGCAATAAGACAGGGCGGTGAGGAATCCAATGGCGTACAGATGCCACTGCAACTCTTCAAACTCAATGCGCCCTTCGCCGAAAAAGTAGCGCATCACCACATTGGTCATGATCACCAGCATCAGGACGGGCCAGATCCAGGCGCTGGCTTCGCCAATGCGGCGCACGAATGTGTCCAGTAATCTGGACAGTCGCGTATGCGGCAGCTCCTGCGGTGGAGGCGGGCTCGCTTCGGCGCTCAAGTTAGAGAAAGCGTCATTAGGTTCAGAAGAAGAGGGCGAGAGGTGTTGTGAGGATGCGTCGAGGCCGCGCTCATGGCGCAATCGTTCGCTCTGAGACGGTAATGCGCCGCTCAGTGCGTCGGTGTTGGCGCTTTCAGCCTTGATAGGATGCGCCTGCATAAGGAAACTCCTGCTTATTATTCTTACTGCGGGCTATAATACGGGCGTCCCTTTGGCGGAACGGGATGGCCACCAGCCGAAAAAGGTGGGGGCCGGGCCCCCACAAAGTGTCGTAGCGACACCCTAGAACGCTATGGGTACTGCTTACCTCAAGGAAATCAGACAAGGCTGCGCAACTTTCCGGCTAACCGCCTAGAAATCGCGCGGTAAATATCCCAGCTGCTTCCACCGCTTGTACTGCGCTTCGAAGGCCAGCTGATTTTCGTAAACCTTTTTGAAGTCCGCATCTTTGGCGGCTTCCGCATCGAGTACTTTTTTGGTCACTTCCTGCAGACTGCGCAGGATGTTCTCCGGCAGTCTGCGCGCGGCGGCGCCGTCAGCCTCCAATTGCTCCATGGCGCGACCCTGAATGGCTTCGCTACGCGCCAGATCGCGCGTGACGCCAGCCTGACACGCCATATTGATCATTTCCTTATCGCTATCGGAGATAGCCTCCCACTCCTGCTTGTTGACGACCAAGTGGAATGCGGAGTGCGGCTGATGCCAGCCAGGGAAGTAGTTGTATTTGGCGACTTTGTTGAAGCCGAGTTTCTGGTCGACGGCGGGAAGGGAGAATTCCGTCGCATCAATAGCGCCTTTTTCCAACGCCTGGAAGATTTCGCCACCGGGCAATACTGTCACGGACGCGCCGAGATCCTGCATGATTTGGCCGCCGATGCCGGCGAAGCGGACTTTCAGACCTTTGAGGTCTTCAAGGCCATTGATTTCTTTTTTGAACCAGCCTGCGGTTTCCGGCCCGGTCAGGCCGCACAGAACAGGATGAATGTTGTCGCGATGATAGACGTCTTCCGCCATCTGGCGGCCTTCGCCTTCATACCACCAGGCGATATATTCCCAAGGCTCCATGCCGAAGGGTACGGAAGAGAATAATACGGAGGAGGCGATACGGCCCTGGTCGTAACCCAGCCAAGTGTAGCCGGCTTCGATTTTCCCGCTTTTGACAGCTTCGGTGATGTCCAGCGTGGGCGCCAGTTTATTAGGCTCGTAGTGCTTGATCATGATGCGGCCGCCGGAGGCTTTATTAAGCGACTCCATGACGCCTGGAATCGTGTCGCCCAGAGCGGGAAGGTTACTGCCGTACGCCGCCTGCATTTTCCAGCGTACTTTGTCGGTCGCCTGCGCCACGCTTGCGCAAGTCAGTGTGGCGACAATCAGGACTTTGGCGAGCGCGCGCGAAGATAAGGATGAGGTTCCATGTAAATGCATAGTATTTCCCTAAATTTCTTTTTATTGCCGACTACTACCGGAAGGCAGAATACATATATTAGGCCAGCTTTTAAACTCCTTAATTTTCATATAGATACGTATCAAATATGACCTGTTGTCCAGCAGGTGTACGGAAGCCCGGACAGACGGTCTGCCTGGCGCCCCTGGGAGCTTGTAATCGCTGACATTGGTGAGGCTATGGAGTTGTCCGCATTTTCAGACAATGTATGAAGAGTCGGACAAAAATGGTGGGGAGGTTAGTTATAAAATTATTAGTACAAGTTTATCTGCGCAGGCAGATTAAATATGTTTTTTGTACCGTTTTTCTGCATATATCTGGCTAAAAAACTCGGAAAAGGCGTCTGGCGACGCCTTATATCAACTCATGCTTTTGCAGTTTTTCGTAGAAGGTGGCGCGGGATATCCCCAACGCCTTCGCACTGGCGGAGCGGTTACCATTACAGGCGGACATCGCCTGCTTGAGAAAATTACGCTCCGCCTCCGCCATGGCCTCTGATAGTGGCTTGACGGCTTCGCGGCGTTTTTCCTTATCTCCGGCGCCCTGCAGGTGGGCGAAGTCCGCGACGGTCAACTCAGTTCCCTCTGCGAAAATAAAGGCGCGCTCCAATGTGTTGTGAAGCTCCCGCACGTTGCCGGGCCAGTGATAGGTGTGCAATAACCGCATCGCCTCGGCGTTGGGTTTGCGCAAAGGTAATGCGGAGGCGTCGCAGAATTGTCGCAGCATGTTGCCAACTAATAGCTCAATGTCGCCTTCTCTATCCCTCAGTGGCGGCACCTCGATAGGCAAAACGTTTAAGCGATAGTACAAGTCGGAACGGAATTCACCGGTCTCCACCATTTGCTTCAGATTGCGGCTGGTGGCGGCGATGATGCGTACGTTGACGCGAATGATGCGATTGGAGCCCAGGGCTTCGAATTCCTGTTCCTGCAGCACCCGCAATAACTTGGTCTGCAGGCTCAAAGACAAATCGCCCACTTCGTCCAAGAACAGCGTGCCGCCGTCGGCAAGCTGGATTTTTCCGATGCGCCCTTTGCGGTCCGCTCCGGTATAAGCGCCAGGCGCTGCGCCAAAGAATTCCGCTTCCAGCAGGCTTTCCGGTATCGCCGCCATGTTGACGCCGACGAACGGTCGCTCCGCGCGCACCGATGCGTGATGGATGGCGTGGGCCAGCACTTCTTTGCCCGTGCCGGTTTCGCCCAGCAGCAACACGGTAGTGTCCAACTCCGCCGCTTGTCGCGCGCGCCGGATGAGTTCACGAATGACCGGGCTTTGTCCGATAAAATCCGCGAAGGAGTATTTCGCCTGTCGCATGTCCGCCAACTGCTTTTCCGCCGTGGTGGGCACGCCGCGCAGGCGACCAAACTTTTCCACCAGGGGTTTCATGTAGTCCAGCTGCTTGTAAAACACGAAACCAATGCCACCAATGACTTGATCCTGGTCGTCCCGGATCGGCATACGGGTCACCACCATCCAGGTGCCGCGAATGCGCATGAGATCGAGAAGAATAGGGCGGCCGCTTTCCACTACCTGACGCATCATGCTGTTGGGAATGGCTTCTTCCACCGGGCGGCCGACGTATTTCGCGGCGTCTTCCGGCAGTTCCAGCAGTAGGCGATATTTGTCGCTGAGCCAGCGAATTCGGGCTTTTTGATCGACGATGATGCTGCCTTCGCAAAAACTGTCCAGCAGATCCATCAGAGGATTATCTTGAATAAAGGCTAATTGGGCTTCGATGGGAAGCCGACTGTCTGATATTGAGGTTGCCATGTCTACGCCGTCCGTTTCTTAATCCGACCCTGTCCATTGAGAGGGACCGAATGACAACAAAAGTACTCCACGTGTAACCGGGAAACATACTCCGAAAGCCGTCGTCAGGCAATGAAACTGTGGGGTTACAACAATGGTTTAGGTAAAAAGTTCAATGTTTGAACAATTCGGGCGGCGATTGCTGTTATTGACGCTGCGATCAGGTTTTTAGTTAGTGTGAGTCTGAAGGTATGATGCCATGACACGACGTCGTCACCTGATGTCGAGCCTCTGTTTTAACAAGGACGCACTGATGCCGGAAAACGACTTGTTTATCCGTTGGCGACAATTATTTCCCCATGCGGCCCCAGAAACTGTCAACAGCTGCTTTGCCGGATTGCGCAACGCCTACTCGGAACCCCATCGTCATTACCATACCTTGGCGCATATTCAGGCTTGCCTGAACCATCTCGATCAGGTTGTTGGCGATTTGGCGGACCCGCGTGGGGTGGAGTTGGCGCTTTGGTATCACGATATTGTCTATCAGATAGGACATGCGGATAACGAAGCGGACAGCGCGCGACGCGCGGTGGCTGAACTGGGTCAACTGGGTGAAAGGCCCGAGATGGCGGCGCAGGTGCGGGACTTGATTCTTCACACCCGCCATCCGTCGCAACCGGACTCTCATGACGCCGCGTTGCTGGTGGATATTGATCTGGCGATATTGGGCACCGCTCCCGCTTTGTATGACCAATATGAAGGCTGGATCAGGCAGGAATACCAAGACATCCCCTGGCCGCAATACTGCGCTGGGCGCTGTCGAGTGCTGCAAGGCTTTCTGAATGACGGCTTTATTTATCAGACGGATAGGTTCCGTAATGAGCGGGAGTCCAACGCCAGAGAAAATCTAAAGCGGGCGTTGACTTGTCTTATGGAGCGGGAAGGAGATAAATAAGGAGGAGTTGGCGAATCAGGGCTGTGAGGGCTTCAAGCCATAGCGCAGCATGTCCGTCGCAATGGTGGCGGGGACCGGTTTGCTGAAGTAAAAACCCTGGGCTTCGTGGCACCCCAGTTCGCGTAATTTTTCCAGTTGCTGAACGGTTTCGATGCCTTCCGCGATGACCTTGAACCCCATGTGTTCGGCGATCGCCAGGATGGCTTTGACGATGGCGATATCGTCGCTGGATTCACAGATATTGCTGATAAAGGAGCGGTCGATTTTGAGACGGTTGAATGGGTACTTTTTCAGGTATTCCAGATTGCTGTATCCCGTGCCGAAATCGTCGATGGCGATATCGAACCCCTGTCGCCACAGCGCTTGCAGTTGTCCGCCGCCTTTGGGGTCCATCAGGCTGCTCTCGGTCAGCTCCAGTTCAAAGTCGTTCGGAGACAGATGATAGCGGCTGAAAACGTCGACAAAGTCTTCGGTGAAGTCGTCTCGATACAGTTGTACAGGTGAAATATTTATCGCCATGCGCACCCTCGGTCCGACACTGCGCCAGGCGACGATCTGCTGGCAGACCTGCTCGATCATCCACAGACTCAGGTCATAAATGTGCCCATTCTCCTCCGCCAGAGGGATAAAACGTGCGGGGCTGATAAAGCCTTTGTCCGGGTGTTGCCAGCGTAGCAGAGCTTCAAAGCCAACCAATGTCTCTTTATGTATGTCCACCAGAGGCTGGAAATATACTTCAAACTGTTGTTCGCGCATGGCCTGAAACAGCGCCTGGGACAGCCACCAACGCTCGTAGTTCTCCGCATCCATTTCTGGAACGAACTTCTTCAGCAGGTTGCCGCCTTCTTTCTTGGCCTCCAGTAACGCCATTTCCGCTTTATTGAAAAGAACGCGCCATTCTCGCGAATGCATGCTGGGCGGCATGTAGCCGATAGAGAATTTCAGCAAAAACTCTTGCGACTGGATCATGAACGGCTGTTGCAACCGGTGCTGCAACAAACGCAGCTGGGAGGCGGCGTCGTTCTCAGAGGCTTCCAGCACGACGCCGAACTTGCCTGGTCCGAGACAGCCCATCAGTATGCCTGGCGGGAAAATGGCGGACATGCGTTCGACGACTGTGCGGCTGATCTGCTTCTCGGACACATCACGATCCAGACTGCTGAGCAGTCCGATCAGGGTCTGGTCTAAGTCAATCTCACATACGGCAACACAAAAAGAGCTGTCTTTTTTCTTCTTGAACAGCGTGTTGGCGATTTCCAGCAGGATTTCTTTGCGCGGCAGGCCGGTGACCGGGTCGTATTGCTCAAGCAGACGAATATTCTGATTCTGAAAGTCATGCAGCTTTTTCAGTTTCAGCAGGTTGTTGACCCGGGCGCGGAGTTCCCGGCGATTAAACGGCTTGCTGACATAATCTTCCGCGCCGGCCTCCAGTCCCGATACGCAGGAGTCTCTGTCCGCCAGTGCGGTCAGCAGAATAATAGGGATATGTTTCCAGGCTTCATGAGATTTGATCTCCCGCGTCAGCTCAAACCCATTTTTACCCGGCATCATTACGTCCAGAATGATCAGGTCCGGCTCATAACTGGCGACGGTTTTCAGGGCGTCGCAACTGTTGTTCAGTTCATGGACGTCACAACCTTCAGCGCGAAAGACATCCGCCAGCAGTCTAGTGTTGCGCTGTTCGTCATCGACTATTAACAGCCTGCTTCCCTCGAGCTGGAGCATAAGGTTCTTTTCCATCGCCTGATCTTTAAAGTCTAGTCAAGAATTGCTGCAAATTTAACGTCTCAAATCAGGACTTTTTGTAATAGGCGAGTTGCTTCTAATGCGATGGAGAGGGGGCTGATTCGATTGGCCAAGCCATTACGGCCGCTGTGTGTTTTTTTGTTAAATCCCAGCTTGTTTCTATACTGAGATTAACGGTTCAAGGGAGTTTCGAGGATATGAAACAACGACCGTCCGACCTCGCGAAAATAGCTGGATGTTGGCTGATGGCGCTATTTTCCTCCACCGTATCTGCGTCAAGAGAGGATCTGGTGCTCGACATAAAGGGCGCCAGTCTGGAGCAGCTTATGGGGCTGAAAATCTCCACGTTGTCTCGCAAGCAGGAATTACTCGCCAGAGCCCCGGCGGCGGTTTACGTCATTACCCGGGACGATATCCGACGCATGGGCGTCACCCATATTGCGGAAGCGTTGCGCTATGTTCCCGGGCTTGAAGTGAATCGTTTTGAAGGAGGCAAGTGGAGCGTGAGCGCCCGCGGATTCAGTTCCGCCACCACCAACGCGAATAAGATGCTGGTGCTGATCGACGGGCGCAGCATTTATAGCATGCTGTATTCCGGCGTGTTGTGGGAGGAAAAGGACGTCATGCTGGAAGACGTGGACCGCATTGAAGTGGTGCGCGGACCCGGCGGCACCTTATGGGGCGCCAATGCGGTCAACGGCGTCATCAATATTATCACGCGTAACGCCGCGGAGACTCAGGGCGGGGCGGTGACGGTCGGCGCGGGATTGGAGGAACGTGGCTTGTATCAACAGCGTTACGGCTGGAAGGTCGGTGAAGAAGGTTTTGCACGGATCTATGGCAAAGGGGTGTATCGCGACAATAGCGGCGGCCTGGGGACGGAAGACGACAGTGAACATCTGCAAACAGGTTTCAGGGTGGATCTGGGGCGCGGCCGTCAGGATGAATACACGATTCAGGGAGACTACTATCGGGGCGAAGCCGGCGCGACGGAGGATTTCCACGGCGGCAACCTGATGTTCAATTGGAGTCATACCTTTTCTGAGCAGCGCAGCCAACAACTGCTGTTTTATTTCGATAACACCGTGCTGGAAACCACTGGCCTCGACGATAAGCGCGATATCTGGAATCTGGAATACCAGCTGCGCAATCAGTTTGGGCTTCACGATGTCGTAGCGGGACTGGGTTATCGGGTGGTTCATGATGAAGTTCTGTCGCCTTCGGAGACATCCGGCTTAAGACCGGAGAGACGGAGTGATGAGGTCAAGAATCTGTTTATTCAGGATGAAATCAAACCCTTTGGCGAGAATTTTCGTGTCATCGCTGGAACCAAATATGAAGTGAATGACTACTCCGGCGAGGAGTGGCAGCCCAGTGTACGACTGGCTTATGACTTCCCTGACGCAATTGTCTGGGCGTCCTGGTCCAGGGCGGTGCGCGTGCCGACGAGACTGGAGCACGACCTGTATGCGCCGGGATTGGTGGGGGCTCAGAGCCTGCTGCCGGAGCGCGCTAAATTTTACGAGGTCGGGGGCCGGAAATCCTGGAAGCAGTGGACGTTGGACCTGTCCGCCTATCACGGCGAGTACGATGATCTAAGAACGGTAGGGCCTAGTGGCATCCACAATGAAATGACCGGCGATGTCCGAGGCGTTGAAGTCTCATTGGATTACAAGCCAAATCCCATCTGGCGGTTGCGTCTCAACGCCAGTCATATGGAAATGGATATGGAGCCAGATCCATCCAGCGTTTCACTGGTCAGTGCGGAGAGTCTCGAAGATGCGTCCCCCAGAGACATGGCTCAACTGATTTCTTACTGGGACATTTCACCCTCTTGGAGTTTGAACGCCTACCTGCGCTATGTGGATCGCATTCAGTATTCCAATATCCCCAGCTTTCTTGTGGCTGACTTCAGTGTGGTGTGGAGGCCGACGGAAGATCTGCGCGCGCAATGGGTTCTGCGCCATTTGGGAGACCCGCATCCGGAGTCAGTGGGTCTGAATGGCGAAGTCGAGTCCGACGCCGCGTTTTATCTGGGCTGGGAGTTTTAGCGGATGCCGTCTCGACAGATGAGCTGGAAATGGGCGAGCGGCTTGGCGACGGCGATAACCTTGGCGTTTTCCGCCATAGTTTGGGCGGTGGATGTCGAGTATCAGATCAAAGCCTCTTATCTCTATAACTTTATGCAGTTTGTGAGCTTTCCCCAGGAATCCCTGGCTCACGATGGTCAGATCAAAGTCTGCATCGTTGGCGTAAACCGCTTTGGCGACGCTCTGGATGAAATAAACGGGGCCAAAGCACCGCAAGGGACAGTCGTTGTCAGTAGCCTGGGACGATATCGACCCGACCTGCCGATATATGGCTGTAACGTGTTGTTCCTCTCTTCCTCGGAAGAGAGGGAAACGGAACGAATCCTGAAGCTGGTGGATGTACGTGAAGTACTGACCATTAGCGAATATTCCCCGTTTATCGGCTATGGCGGATTGATTGAGCTGTATCAGATAGATGACAGCATTCGCTTCAGAGTCAACGCGTCGTTAGTCACTGAAACCAAATTCAAGGTGGCGGCGCAGTTGGTGCAATTGGGAGTGGAATAACATGCAAAATGCGCAAACGATGGAGTTGAGCTGGTGGCGGCGGGTTAGCATTCGCGCCAAGATGCAGATAGGCGTTCTCGGTTTCGCGCTTTTGCTGTTATTGATCTGCGCTATCACTCTGACGGTGATGGCGAACCTCTATTTTCATCAGAAGATGCGCCAGGATCTGCAAATGCTCAGCAAGGTGCTGGCGGAGAACAGCGGCGCGGCGCTGACCTTCAATGATGCGACCTCCGCCGGCAAGGTGTTGTCGGCGCTGAAAGAAAATGCCTCCGTGGAGGCGGCTGCGTTGTATCAGAATGGGGAGGCCAAGGCCTTTGCAGAATATCCGCAACATGGCGCTGCGGTTGGTCTGGCGGCGATGGCGGGTAAGGATGGCGTTTGGCTGCGACAGGAGTTTTACGTCACCTCGACGCCGGTGAAGGTGAATGAGGAAACCGTCGGATATCTGGTGCTGAAATCGAATCTGCAGGAGTGGGATAGATTCAAACAGAAGCTGTTGAGTCTATTCCTGGTGCTGATCGGCGGCATGCTGGCTCTGACGTTGCTGGTGTCCTATTGGCTAAAGTCCCATATAACGCAGCCGTTGGCGTCGCTATCGGAGTGGGCGATGCAGGTTTCCAAGCACAAGGACTTCAACGCCCGCGCCAGCAAGCGCAATGAAGACGAAATCGGGCATTTGGTGGACAGTCTCAATGTCATGTTGTCCGAGTTAGCGCGGCAGGAAACCATCGTCTCGCTGAACCGGGAGCTGGAGTGGGAGATTCAGGAGCGCAAAGTGGTGGAGAAAGACCTGATCGCCACGCGCAACCGGGCTGAGGAAGCCAACAAGGCGAAAAGCCGCTTTCTCGCCAATATGAGCCATGAACTGCGCACGCCGCTCAACGCCATCATCGGTTACAGCGAAATGCTGCAGGAAGTCGTGGCGGAGGACGATTATGAGAGAGAGGAGATTCTCGATGATATCGGCAAGGTGCGCTCAGCCGGTAAACACCTGCTCAGTCTGATCAACGACATCCTGGATATCTCCAAGATTGAAGCCGGCAAGATGCAGATTAGCATCGAGGCGTTCAGCATGGAGGATTTGGTGGATGAAGTGGCCGGCGCATTGCGGCTATTGGCGGATGAACGACGCAATAAGCTGGTTGTGCGCGGCGCTGGCGAAGTCGGCGTGGTGCATAGCGATCTGGTCAAAGTCCGGCAGATCCTGTTCAACCTGTTGAGCAATGCGGTCAAGTTCACCCAGGACGGCGTCGTGGAGCTGATATGCGAGCGGGAGTCCGCTGACGGTGAGGACTGGATGCTATGCAGGGTGCGCGATACGGGAATCGGCATCAGCGCCAGTGCGATCAAAGAACTGTTTCGTCCTTTCAGTCAGGCGGACCCTTCCACCACGCGACGCTACGGCGGCACTGGCCTGGGACTGGCGATCAGTCGCTCCTACGCCACGATGCTGGGTGGGGAAATCAGCGTTACCAGTAAAGAAGGCGAAGGCTCGGAGTTCTGCATACGTCTGCCCACCACTGCTGAAATCCACGGTCCGGAAGAGCGCATCGTGGGCGGGGAGACAGTCGCGTCCAAGCCGCCGTTGGCTGCGTCAGACACGCCGACGCCTGCGTCTAATGCGATGACTGGAGCCAGGCTGTTGCTGATCGACGATGATCCCACAGTGCATGACATCCTGAAACATCAACTGAACAAGCATGGCTTCTTGGTCAGCTCGGCGCATTCTGGCGCCGAGGGGCTGACATTGGCGAAACAGGAAGAGTTTGACGTCATTGTGCTGGACATATTCATGCCAGGACAGGACGGCTGGCAGGTGCTGCAGATGCTGAAGTCCGATGCGGCGACAGCGCATATTCCTGTGGTCATGCATACCATTGAGTCCAACGCGCAGAAGGGATATGCCCTGGGGGCGTCCGATTTTCTGGTGAAACCGATCAACGGCGCGCGCCTGTTGTCCATCCTGCAGCGCTATCAGAAAAAAGATGCTGGCATGAAAGTGCTGTACGTGGACGATGACGTACACAGTCTGGAGTTAGTGCGCGCGTATATGCATGGAACAGGATGGAACCTGATTATGGCGGAGGACGGCCGGGAAGGCTTGGAAAAACTGGATCAGAACCCGGACGTTTCTATGATTCTGCTGGATCTGATCATGCCGGAAATGAATGGCTTCGAATTTCTTGAGCAAATCCGCCGCAATGAAAAAACCGCGGATACAGCTGTTATCGTGATTTCCGCCAGGGATTTGACCCAGGCGGAGCGCGGCCTGTTGCGACAGCAAGCTCAGGCGGTGCTGCGCAAAGGCATGTATGACAAGAGTGCGCTGCTGAGCCGCATCAAGGAAGTGCTGGAGGAAAGGATGCCGGTAAGTTAGGAGAGAGTCATGACGTTGCTGCTGATTGTCGAAGATAACGATATGAATGCGGACATGCTCACGCGTCGACTGCGTCGGAAAGGGTACGACATCGCGCTCGCCTGCGACGGCGGCGAGGCAGTGACCATGGCGCAGGAATGTCGCCCTGCGTTAATCCTCATGGATCTGAGCTTGCCTGTTATCGATGGCTATGAGGCGACTCGAAGGATAAAGGAAGGCGGAGGGTGCGATGCCCCGATCATCGCGCTGACAGCCCACGCCCTAGCGGAAGATCGCGATAAAGCACTGGCGGCGGGATGCGATGATTACGAAACCAAGCCGGTGAATTTCCCCCGTCTGCTGGAAAAGATAGAGCGCTTTTTGGCGACAGGTTAAAAGACGCTTCAGCGAAGGTTAGACAAACAGGACGCGCTGGGTGGGCGGAAACGGTTGTGGAGATGGCGATGCCGCAAACGACAGATGTGCTGATAGTTGAAGATGACCCGGCCTCCAGACGTTTGCTGCTGGATGTCCTCGAAAATGCAGGCTACCGCTGTCAGGCTACAGATAACGGCGAAGAGGGCGTGCGGCTGGCGTCCGAGTTGTCGCCTCGGGCGATCCTCATGGACATCAAACTCCCAGGCGTCAGCGGTATCGTCGCCGCCGGCCGTATCAGAGAAGCTGAATCGCAACAACGGAATCAAGCAGATAGACGGGCCATGTTGATCATCGGCATGTCCGCTCACGCCATGAAAAACGATCTGGAAACCATCGAACAAGCGGGATTCGATTACTTCATCACCAAACCCTTTAGTTATCGCGTGCTATTGCAGTACCTACAGGAAAACTTCGCCATCCACCCAACGGATCGTTGAACGCGCATTGCTCTGAACAGGCGCTCCGTGAGAGCGTATTACCAATTGTTCATGGAAAATGCCCAGGCCGGGCAATATTGTAGGAGTAAGTTGCAACTTCCGCTGGAGGCAGCGCTGGTTGCGTTCCTCTAACGGGCGCGTCATGGGGAGCGCTTTATGTTTCACAAGCGAATGCTTGGCGGTATATCCGCCATTCTGGTTACGTTGACCTTAACCACCAACCTGTCCGGCTGCGCCACGAAAGCGGCGCGATATGACTATCAGCCCGGCAGAGACTTTTCCTCTCTAAAAACCTATGCCCTGACGCCGCCCAGTGTCAACGGCGGCGCGACCACGCTGAGCGACGCTCGGGTTGAAAACGCCATACGCCTGTTCATGCAGAACAAAGGCTTTCAAATGGTCGACAAGGCCAAAGCGGATGTCTGGAGCACCTGGCGGATCAAAGAGGAAAAGGAAATCCGCCGCGATGGAATCAGTTATGGTTTTGGCTATGGCATCGCGAGCGGCCGCACCGGCGTCGGCATCAGTCTGGGAACCCGGCCGCCGGCGGAAGAGGTGATGCGAGGCAAATTGGTGCTGGAGATGATCGATCCGCAGAACGCCAATGTTATCTGGAGCGCGGAGGCCGCTCGTCCTCTGAGCGAGAACGATACTCCGGCGGCGAAGGAAGCGGAAATCCGCAAGCTGGTGGGAGAAATGCTACAGAATTTTCCACCGAAAGACGCCTGATGGCATGAGTGATAGATTAGGCGTCAGGCTGACGCTGGTTGTGGAATGTAGGTGAGGAGACCTCAATGAACCTGTGCGGACAACTGAATTGGCTAAGTCGTGTGGCGACGCTGTGCGCGCTACTGCTGTTGGGCGGCTGCGCCGGTTATCAAGTGCGTGGCGATTATGCCGAGGAGTTCGACTTCTCCAGCATTCATACCTACCGCTGGGCGACGCAGAATCGCGACGCTCAGGGCGTGGTGGGCTTGCGCGAACAGCGCATGCGTCAGACTGTCGAGCGGGCGCTGCAAGGCGAAGGTCTGTCTCCTGCTGAGTCGGCGGACGTGCTGGTGCGTGTCCTGTATCGCATTGATGACCGGCGGGAATTCCGTCAGGAGCCTGGGTTTGGGTTCTGGCGGCCTTTCTTTTCGCATGATCGTGATGTGGTGGAGCATGACTACCAAATGGGCGTGCTCACAGTGGAGATGATCGAGCCCAGTACGAATCGCGTCGTATGGCAGGGTTCTTCATCCAGGCGTATGAGTTACGACCAGACCCCTGAAGAAAAGATCAAAAACCTGGAAGAAGAGGTGCGCGCCATCTTCGAGCGCTATCCGCCGCAGCCGGCGGCGCAATAGTCTTTCCGGCTTCCTCGTCCTGTCAAAGCATCCAGCAGGGATGCTTTTATCTGATCCCGAGACCGGGAGAATTTCTTTTTCGTGTGTTGTCAGGAAGAGTCACCCATACAGGTGATTCTTTTTCGTTTGTCGCTTTATTAACCTGAAAACGCTGTTGAGAAGTACAAAAATAAACATTAACGAAAGCAGAAGGTAGCGTAATGGAAAAAATAACGCACGCTGTATGTTTGGTCGTGGCAGCTTCACTCTCCTCCCTCTCACACGCTGATGGATGCAGCGCCTGGGCGGGTTCTTCAGATGGTTATACCGATACTCAACATCCCTTTCTGATGGTGCATGGCATTACCGGTTTCGATACCGTCGGCGGATTGTTGGGATACTTTCACACCGTGCCCATGAATCTGTGTCGTAGCGGCGCCGATGTGGTGATCGCCAGCGTATCGCCGTTCAATGATAGCGAACAGCGCGGTCTGTCATTGGCGGACGATATCAATAGCGGCGTCTATGGTGATGCGGTGAAGTACAACGTGTTCGCCCACAGTCAGGGTTCGCCCACCACACGCGCCGCCATCACGTTTGACGCGCACGCCAATGGGGAAGGGCAAGGGCATATCGCCTCGCTGACTTCCGTGGATGGCGTCAACAATGGCTCCCGGGTGGCGGATATGATTCGCGGCGTTATTCCTGCGGACAGTTCCATTGAAGGCGGCGTCGCGGCGGTTGCGAACGCCTTCGGCGCTCTGATCGCCTGGATTGCGGGGGACGAGCATCAGCAAGACTCCATTGCGGCGCTGGATTCACTGACCTCAGTCGGCACTGCGGATCTCAACAGTCGGCACCCCTATGGGACCGCGTCTGGGGAGTGTGTGGAGGATCGCGATACCGTTGTGACTTATCGCGGCAATGAGATCCGTCTGTATTCCTGGGCGGGAAGAAGCGTGATGACCAACATTCTGGATCTGCTTGATCCGTTTCTCTTCACCACCTCATTGGCGTTCGGCGGGCAGCCTAACGACGGTATGGTCTCCGTCTGTTCGCAAAAATTGGGCGAATACCTGGGTGACTACGACGCCAATCATATCGACGTGATTAATCACGTGATGGGCGTAGGTTCCATCTGGCATAACCCGGTGTCCCTGTACCGCGTACAGGCCAACCGCCTGAAAAATATCGGACTCTAACCAGTAGTTTGAGCAGTGCGCCCTCACTATGACATGCGGTGAGTGCGCGCTGCGATTTGTCCCCCCGAATTAATCGCAACAGTACGTTATAAAAATCAGGACGTTATAAAAATAAAAAGGAACCTCGCCATGAAAAATCTCTCCCTCGCCTTGTGCGTTGCGGCCCTCGCTGCCGCGGTATTGTTGCTCTTGCAACCTGACGTCACCGAATCTCCCGTCGCGGCGGAAGCCAATCCCGGGGGCTCTCAGCCAATGGGAGCTTATGCAGTTAATGAGGCGCAGCCGCCCAGGTTTTCTCAATCCGATGCGCCAATGACGACGTCGGCATGGAATGGCGCCAACTTCGCCCGCGCCTTGGCTGGGACGGATATCGACGGTGATCTGCGAGTGGATGAGAATGGTCTTTTGATCATGGACATTCAGGTGAAAGACTTTTTTGATTACTTCTTCCTCGCCGTCGGCGAACGTACGCCGGAAGAAGTGGTCGCGGAGATTCGGCGACGTATTTATGAGCGGTTGCCGGGTCCGGCTGCAGAACAGGCGATGGGCTTGCTGAACGACTACATTTCCTATCAGGAGCGAATAGGCGAATTGATGGCGGCTCCGTTGGCGCCTGCGGAGAGTCAGAACTATGAATACTATGCATCGGTAATGGCGAATACCTTCGAGCAGCTGAAGTCACTGCGTCGGCAAATATTCGCCCCCGATGTGGTCGACGCCTTTTTTGGCCTGGATGAAGCCTATTCCGGTTATGCGCTGGAGGTTATGCAAGTGAAGGCGGATGCGCAGTTGAGCGACAGAGAGAAGGTCAGCCAAGTGGAGGTCTTGCAACAAAAACTGCCGGCGCAGATGCGTGACGCCCATCGTCAGGCCACGCAGCGGGAGAGTCTGACGCGGGAGGCGCGACGCATGTACCGGGAAGGATATGACGCCGACAGTGTGCGACAGGCTCTGCGAGGGCAGTTTAGCGATGAAAAGGCGGAAAAGATCATTGCTTATTATCAGAGGCAAGATGAGTGGCGCGCCCGCCTGGATGATTATCAACGCCGCAAGCAGGATATCCAGGCGGCTGCGCGCACCGATGCGGAAACCGTCGCCGGACTTACACAGTTGCGCAACAGCCTGTTTACCTCAGAGGAATTGAAGCTGGTGGAGAGTTACGACGCAATCGACAGGAAAGCCGCACAATAGGATAAACCCTGAGCGACGCTGATGGCTTGAAGGTGGCGGCGTTGTTAAAGCGCCGCCACTGCTTCGATCTCAATATCCACCTCGGGAGAGAAAAAGCCGCTGACTTCCACCAGCGTACTGGCGGGGTAGGCGCCCTGATAATGCCTGTTGAGGCCTTCCCTCACCAGCGCCAGATGTTCGGTGGACTTGATGTAGACCGTGACCTTTAGAATCCTGTCCAAACCAACGCCCTCTGCCTCAGTGATGCGCCTGATTTGAGCGAAAATAGCGTCGATCTGCTGATCCATCGGTTTGCTGACGCCACTGTCGTCATATGCTGTCAGCCCACTGATGAACAGCAGGCCGTTGAATGCGGTAGCGTGACAGTAAGGCCCAACGGGCTGCCCCAGCGCTGAATAATTTTGACGCCGGATTGGTTGTTTGTTTTCCATGTATCGACTCCCACTGTTTGCTTTCTTTAGTAGTTAAGAGTCCTATCTGCGGCTTAATGTAGCGCTCGCCGCCATCAGCTTCTCGGTGACTTTATTGACCGTCGGCCCCAGTGCGAAGGCGATGGTGAAAGCGGTCGGCCACGCCAACAGAAAGGCGCGCATCCAGTGCGCGGTGAAATCTCCCTGTAAACCCAGGTTGAGAAAAGTCACCCATGCGCTCATCAGAAAACTGAGAGCTAAAGACATGGTCAGGCTGTAGAAAAAACGAAATTTTACTGACATAAATTTCTCCTACTGATTACGAACGGAACTCAAGGTTTGCGGGTCAACCTGCGTTTTGATTGACTGGCGAATGCACGACTATTTTCTCGACTTGCGTCAGATTGAGAGCCATATAGCGCCGGGTGTGTTCATAGGTGAAGTGCTGGTCCAGCGCCTTTGGGCTTATCCATGACTCCCAAAGGATAAAGTGAGTGGGGGCGGCGGCGTCCTGGAAAATCTGGAAGGTCAGACAACCTAATTCTTTCTGCGTGTCCGCCTCCAGTTGCGCCAGTTCCCGACGGATTAAATCCGGGTCGCTTCCTTCTGTGGCGCGTATGTGGGCGGTTAGATGGTGGGGCATGTTTGACCTCTTAATCCTTGTGAAGGGTTGACGTTATTAACTAAGGCCGACATGCTAGTGACATTCATAAATAGAATATACGCGTATAAACTAAATCTTAAATTCCAAATTTGAAATCATGCTTGATGACTTGGCGTTATTCATAAAAGTGGCGGAACTTGGTAGTTTTTCTAAAGCGGCTGCGGCTGCCGGAGTTCCCGCGCCGACGTTAACGCGGCGGGTGCAGAAGCTGGAGGCCGAACTGGGATGTCAGTTATTGCATCGGTCCGCACGACGATTGCAACTGACTGCTGCGGGGCGAAAGGTATTTGATGAGTCGTACCTGCATCTGTCCAGCCTCGATAAACAAATGGCGTTGATAAAAAAGGATATTTCGGCGGAAGAGGGCGAGGTCCGTGTGTTGGCCCCGGTGAACTTGGCCAATGGGCCGCTACGCCCTTTGTGGGGGGACTTTATGTCCCGTTATCCCAATATTCAGCTGACTTTGCAGCTAAATAACAGGGTGGAAGATTTCACTGGTTCGCAAGCGGAGCTGGCGGTGCGCGTCGGACCGCTCGCCAATTCCGCATTACGGCAAAGACTCCTTGGGTCGATCCGCACGGTACTGGTGGCGACGCCTGACGCCGCTGCGGAAATCGAGGCGCAAGGCGCAGAGTTAACCCCTTCAGAACTGGGGCGCTGGCCCTGGGTGGCTTCAATATCCGAGAGCATTCGCCGTCTGCGTCACCGCCATACAGGCGAGATGGTGAATATCGACTGGCGTCCTCGCGCTCACATCAACGACCTGTCCCTGGCGATCGATATCCTGAAGACTTGCGGTGGGTGGATGTTATGTCCCGTTTCCCTGGTCTGGGAGGACCTGCAACGCGGCGACCTGCGACAGATACTGAGCGATTGGGAAGGGGCCAACAGGGAAGTGCATGTGGTATGGAACGACCGCAATATCCTGCTTAGACGCACCCAGCTGTTACTGGATTTCCTGACGGAAGAAACCAGACGCATACCGAGCTTGCTTGGTGAATTGCCTGCTGTATCAAAAGCCCGTAGATCGGGATTGGAGAGCAAATGAGTAACTTTGAAATTATTGACGTCATCACTTCACCGATAGGCGAGGACTATTTCCCCGAGCATTTTTTAAGGGAAAGCCAATACATAAGACAGATTCAATATGCTTCCTCCCCCAAAGCAAGCAGTAATGCAATACAACATTACAGGGGAAGCGTAGATGCAAACTGGCATGGGTGGTTGGAAACTTATATCAGGCTTGTCGCCGAAGGACGTTTTCCCTATCTCTGGCCTTTGAGGCAGTACGGTCTGGGTTTTGATTTCGCTGGACAATTGGATGACTTCAAAGACGGCGCAAGTTTTTACTCTCTAGGTAGCGACCCCATTGGAGATTGGTTTGTTATGTCTATCGACACAGGATCTTGGGTCCATTTATGCGATCACCATGTTTATACATTGTATGACGGTTGGGATACGCCGAACCACCTGTTGGCCTGGGCTTTGAGAGTGGTGTTGGGCGATGAGTACGAGATTACGGCTGACGAACTTAGAAACCATTGGCGCACCAAGAAGCAACGTATAAACGAAGAGACGCTTGAAAGAATTATTGATGATTTGAGTTAGGCCGATAGGCTCTTTTTGTTTCTTTGAAAAGCTGAGAGGTATTGAGCGCTCGGGTTTCTGCCGCTATTTCAGATCAGTGTCTTGCCTCTTATGTTTAAGCCATGTCGCGTTACGACATGGCTATATAACTATTAATTTTACTTGTCCTCAGGCCCAACCCAGGCGTGAGGATTCCAGGCGATTTCCCACAGGTGGCCGTCAGGATCGGCGAAATAGCCGGAGTAGCCGCCCCAGAAGGTGTCTTCGGCGGGTTTGACCAGTTTGGCTCCGACCTCGACGGCCTGTTGGATCTGTGTATCCACTTCTTCCTTGGACGCCAGGTTATGGGCGAGGGTGACGCCTTTGAAGCCTGAACCGTTGTCAGGCACTGTCGCATCTTCCGCCAGCAAGTGACGAGGGTAAAGGCCCAGCCAGGTCCCGTTGAGGGTGAAAAACGCCACATTGGCGCTTTCCGTTGGCATCTTGGGCAGACCCAGGCCTTTCTCGTAGAAGTCCACGGAGCGCTGTAAATCCTCAACGCCCAGTGTGATCATGCTGATTCTTGGTTTCATTGCGCCTCCATGTACATTGGGACTGAGCGAATCCGATCAGGATTTCGCTGCGTCTTTCGGGGGGCGGCCTCGTTTCATCGGCCGGACAGGTCGGTCCACCAGATCTTCAATCTGATTGATGAAGCGGTCTCCGCCTAATACCAGTTCATTGAGTAATGTCTGCTCGATATGCCGGCGTATCCAGGGCTCCATTTCGTACTGCATGAGATCCAGAAATGATTGCTGACGTTCTTCCGCATCATCCCCGAGATCGGTATACATGGGATGGTTACGAATCAGGCCGAGTTCGTCTTCGCCCCTGGCGTGCGCATGATAGCTTGACCAGGGGTATTCCGATTCATTCGGCGCCAGGCCGCGAAACACGGCCAGGGAGTCGATATAGCGATAGCACGTCAGCATATAGCCGGAGGAATCAATCAGACTGGATTTATAACGGCCTTCCCACAGCGTGCCGCTACGGTGGTAGCGGTGATTCACATACTGCACGTAACGGCGTCCCAAAGACTGCATCATCTGAGGGATGCCGTTTTCAATGTGCGGCGTGACCAGCAAGTTGAACTCATTTTTCAGCAACACGTACGCATGCACGTAGCACTGATATTGTTCAGACGCCTTGCCCACGCATTCAAGGAAGTACAGATAATCCTCTTTATCAAAGAAGCAGGGGAGGCGATTGTGCCCCCGCTGCATGATAAGTTGTGGATGGCCGGTAAGATTAAATCGTGTTTTTCTCGCCATGCGCGTCCAGTTGCACTCCTGTTAATTATTCGGCTGCGTCCGCATCGGCATCCACGTCTGCGTCGACATCAGTATCCACCACCGCTTGCGGTTCCGCAGACGCTGCAGCCGCGGCGTCGGCATTGAACAGATAACCGAAGTTACCTTCTTCCGTGGCGCTGATGTGGATATGCTCGATATGCTCCCCGTTCGCCAGTCTGCTCAGACATTCAGTGGACAGTTCAGGCAGCACGGTGCGGTTCAGTATATGTTCGATATTACGCGCGCCGGTATCCACTTCCTGCGAACGGGCGACGATGTTAAGCAACACGTCTTCGTCGTAGGTGAATGCGGCGCCGTAGTGATTGCGTACTCTCCGCGCAATACGATCCATGTTGATACGACAGATTTTGAACAGATTCTCGTCGTCTAACGGATAATACGTAATAACGTTGGCGCGGCCCAAAAACGCGGGTTTGAAGTACTTCAGCAGCTCATGACGCATGCTGTCGAGCATGACATCCGGCTCGGGCTTCTCTTCAGACTGCGAGCAGATAGCGCGAATTGCTTCTTCGCCAGCGTTGGATGTCATGATGATGACGGTGTTCTTGAAGTCGATGTCGCGACCTTCGCCATCTTTGATGGTGCCCTTGTCGAACAGGTTGTAGAACACGTCCTGCACGCCCTGGTGAGCTTTCTCCATTTCGTCCAGCAGAATGACCGAATAGGGCTTCCGGCGAGCGGCTTCCGTCAACACGCCGCCTTCGCCATAACCGACATATCCGGGAGGAGAGCCCAGCAGCATGGAAACTTTGTGCTCTTCTTTAAACTCGGACATGTTGATGACGGTCAGATTCTGCTCGCCGCCGAACAGGGTGTCCGCCAGCGCCAGAGCGGTTTCGGTCTTACCTACGCCGGAGGGACCGACCATCAGGAAGACGCCGATGGGCTTGCGTGGGTCCGTCAGGCCTGCGCGGGAAGTACGGATCGCCTGGGCGACGGCTTCCAGGGCGTGGGATTGACCAATAACGCGTTTTTCCAACTGATCATGCAGATTCAGAATGCCGTTGATCTCGTCGCTCACCATTTTGCCGACTGGGATGCCGGTCCAGTTGGCGACAACTTCCGCCACAGCCTGGCCATCTACGTGAGGCATCATTAACGGCTGATCTCCCTGCGCGGACGCCAGGGCGGAGAACAGGTTCTTGAACTCCACCTGCAGTTCAGCGACTTCTTCGTCGCTCAGGCGGTCGCCGGCGTCTTCAGCGCCTTTCTTGGCCTGGAAGTCTTGCTCCAGCTTGGTGCGCACATCCAGGATTTTGGCGATCAGGTCTTTTTCTTTCTCCCACTGTTCGGTTTGCGCGGCGAGAGAAGCTTCTAATGCGGCTTTTTCTTCGGTAAGCAGGTCCAGCGTCTCGTGATATTCGCCGGAAGAGATATTTTCCTGAGAAATCAGGTCGAGGTTGGTGTCGATCTGTTGAATGCGACGACGGGTGTCCTCAATCAAAGACGGCGTAGCGCTTTGGCTCAGGGATACGCGAGCGCAGGCGGTGTCGAGCAGACTCACGCCTTTGTCCGGCAACTGACGGCCTGGAATGTAACGTGCGGACAGTTTCACCGCCTGGACAATAGCGTCATCAGAGATGCGCACATTGTGGTGTATCGCCAGGATTTTTGAGATGCCGCGCAGCATGTCGATCGCGACGGCTTCAGACGGCTCTTCCACTTTCACCACCTGGAAGCGGCGGGTCAGCGCAGGGTCGCGTTCGAAATATTTCTTGTATTCCGCCCAAGTGGTGGCGGCGATGGTGCGCAGTTCGCCGCGCGCCAGCGCAGGCTTGAGCAGGTTGGCGGCGTCGCCTTGGCCTTCTTTACCGCCCGCGCCGATCATGGTGTGCGCCTCATCGATAAACATGATGATGGGCACAGGAGACGCTTTGACTTCCTCAATAACGGATTTCAGACGCTGCTCGAATTCGCCTTTCATGCTGGCGCCGGCTTGCAACAAACCAAGATCCAGAACATGGATGTGTACGCCCTGCAGAGGCTCCGGTACGTCTTTTTGCGCGATGCGCAGCGCCAGACCTTCAACGACGGCAGTTTTACCAACGCCGGCTTCACCGGTCAGGATGGGGTTGTTCTGACGGCGACGGGTCAGAATGTCGATACACTGACGAATTTCCGGATCGCGACCCAATACAGGATCGATTTCGTTGTTCAGTGCTCTTTCGGTCAGGTTGACAGTATATTTCTGCAACGCGCCGCCTTGCGCTGTTGGCGCGGCTGGAGCGCCGCCCGCAGCGGCTTTCAGGTAGGCGCGGCTCTCGGAAGACTGTCCGGTGACGGCTTTCACCGCCGGCAATACTTTCTCCAGGGAGATTTCCTGCAGGGTTTTGACTGAGCTCAGCAGCTGGTTACGCATAGTGTTGTGCGACATGATCGCCGCGAACAGATGCGCGGAGCTGATGAAGTTTACGCCCATCTCCACTGACGCCAGCAGCCAGCCGGCTTTTAGCGCATCCACCACCAATGGTGAAAAGGGCACCATATCCCGGGGATTGTCGCGGTGGAATTTGCCTACGGTCTGGCTCAGTTCTCTGCTGATTTTGCCGATGTCGACGCCCAGCTGTTCAAGCACTCGGTCCAGGTCGCTGTCGCTTTGCTCCAGCACCTTCAGCAGCACATGTTCGATTTCCAGTGAGCTGTGACGTTCCTGTTGGGCCAGACGCAGGCCATCTTCCAGCGATTTGCGTACGACGGAAGTGGTGGGTTCAATGAGTTGGCGTAAGTTTAACTCAATCATAAGGTTTCCCTTTTCTTTTGTAGTCTTTCTATAGTTCGCTGCATTGCGTGCCGGGATACAGACACGGTAATGAACCGATCTTGTTGTCGTGTTGAAAACAGTTTTGAGTTCCAGCCCAGCAACGGCGGCGCCGTCGGGTGCGCAAGCTGGCTGTTTGGCAGTCGGTCCTGCCGGACTTTAAGCGATAAGTCAAAGTCTAGAGCAACCCCCGCCATAGTTCGAATCAGCTTGTACATGGCTCCCAGGATTTCCGTGCCGGAAACGATGGACAGGAAACGTGGGTAGTCGATGTCGTCGAAGTGTACGGTGAAACGGTTCTGCACCGACCAGGTCTTCTCACCCAGAATGGCCTGCTGTCCCAGACAGTGATTCACGCCGGGGAAGCGGCTGCCGCCCAGGCGGGTTTGCACGTCGTCCGGCATGCGCCGCCATTGTCCGCGGAAGTGCAGGATGCTCACCTTGAGGCCAAAATGCTGTCGGATGGCTTGCGACAGGGCCTCAGCGGAACACACGCCGCGGCTCATCAGTCCGGCGACGTTGAAGATATCGCCGGACGATTGATAGAACTTGGCGCTGCGCATGCTGGCCAGGCCCATCAGTCCTTTGATCATCTCCGCATGCCGGTCGCGGTTGTATTTGGGGTCAAGCTGGTGGTTGGCCTCAAAAGTCAGCGGAATGCGGTACTTTTTCCAGGAGCGATAAAACAGCGACAGGGTGCGGTGGTCCAATAAGTCGAAGAAGTGCTTCATCGACTTATCTTTCTGCCGCAGACGCTGCAGAATCAGGTCGCGATAATGGAACGGCAGTACGCCGCGCGAGCCGACCAGTCCCCAGAAATTCACAGACATCGCCCACTGATCGCGAGACGCCAGCGACTTATCGCCGCCGCGGGTGATCTTGTCTACAGCGCCTCCTTCGAAGCCCATGCTGGGATTCACGACGAAGCGCACGGGCTCGTTCCTGGGCGGGTAAAATCCCCCCAGAGGAGTGCGAGGTCGCGCATCCTGTGGATCGAAATGCTCCAGCAGACGCACCAGCTGGAAAAAATCGAACCGCCAGGGGTCCTGCTGCAGCCGTTTGGTTAGATGAGAGGCTGGGAGCCGATTCTCGGTGGCCATTTCTTGAGAATATCCTGTCGCCCTTTGATTCGGGCAATTAATCGGGTGAACGCGTTAATCGAACAATACATGGCGAAGAACCTTTCCAGTATCGAGGCGAACAGGAAGGTGCTGTTGCCTGACATCAGGTTGTCGTCAAAGGTGACTTCGATTTCCACCCCACGGCACACGGTGGTTTTGCCGCCGATTGTGATCGGCGCCGTCATCGGCCGGGTCTGTACGTTGACCACGGCGGCGATGATCGCCCTTGAGGCCGCGCTGTCCTGAAAATCATATAGCGCCAAAATTTCTTTAAGTACGTCAATGGCTTCCGGACTATCGAGCGATAAATAGTTTAATGTCAGATGCGACACAAGACGCCAGCGCGCGCCATCCCGTAATGGTGGCCGTACGGTGGGCGTCAGGTGCGTCAAAGAGTCGATGCCGCGCAAGGAAACGCCTACGTCCAGGCAGGTGAAGCGAGGCTGTCCGCCGCCGAAGGGCAGTTTCTCAGGCGTATTGCGATTGAAGCACATTACGTCGACGGTCAGGGTCTCGTCGGACAAATTCGCTGGCGCGTAATTCAGGTCCACGAGAGATATTTCCAGCTCGCTGCCGGGTTCGTTGCCAAGCTCGCCGCCAATTTTAGGGTAGCGCTGGGCGTGCCAGAAAAGCTGGGTTTCTCGACCGATATCAAAGTGACTTAAGCCATAAAAGGGCTTGTATTCCTTTTTCTTGCCATCGCCGGTTAAACCTTGGACGCGATCAATGGAATATACTTCATAGTTATCCGGGAAACGCGCGTCGGGAATAATCGGATAGCTGTACTGATCATGCTCGATATCAATGGGCTCGGCGCGATGTTTGAAAAGATTGATGATCGGCGTGCAACCCAGGGCGAAATTGCTGGCTTCCAGATTGCGTTCCAGCTCCGCATGGGATTTGTTCAGATAGAAATACAAATCCAGGTTGGGGCCGAATTTCTCATTCAAGCGTTCGCCAAGGCCGGTCAGGTCGACGAACAGGAATTTTTCCGGGAACACCATGTATTCGGTAAGCAGGCGATAACCCGGGAAGGATTGCGGCGGCGTTGGAATCAGCGCCTCTTCCTCGGCAAATCCGACCGGCTGCAGACAACTGCTGTGCAGGAACATCGGGTTGACGTCGTCAGCGCCTTTGGACGCGACGATCTGCACGCAGTGATTCATCAGCAGCTCATAGAGTGAATAGGCGTATTGCGACTGGCCGCGCAGGAAAAAGCGGAGTTTATCCAGCGGCAGTTGCCCTAAATCGATTTCCGGCGCGAAACCTTCCAGGCGAACGTGAATCACCGCGGAAGCGCCTTGCACGGTTTGCGACCCGGGAGCAATGAAAGGGCGCTCTTTGAGGCTCGCTTTAGTGACTTCGATCGGAAGCAGATCCAGGTCGTAACCGGTGCTGAATCGACACACTTTATTCTGGAATACGTCGCTCTCCAGGCGTGAATGGCGCGCGACATGTAAGGGGCCATCCAGATCTTTCGCCGCTCTGAACTGCACTACCGCCATAGAGGGTATCGGGCGCAAATAGTGTGGATAGAGTTGGTCAAGCAGGGCGTCGGAAAGTTCGGAGAAATCATCCTCCAAACGATACTGAATACGGGCGTTCAAATACGCGACGCCTTCCAGCAGGCGCGAAACGTGTGGGTCTTCCACCACGTCGCCGGAAATGCGCAACCGACCGGCGATCTTGGGATGTACGCGGGCGAACTCCGCGCCGGACTGGCGCAGGTAGGCCAGTTCCTTCTCGTAATAGGGTAATAATTCGTCGCTCATTAACGCGCCTCCTGAACGTTGACGATAGCCGAAATCGGCTCCAGGGAGGAATCAAAGGAGATTTCTTCGGGAGCAGGTTCGGCGAACAACACCGCCTCGATGCGGAAATGCAAGGTGGCGCCTTCCGCCCAGTCCTCATCCAGGGTTATGACCCTGACAGACTTAAAGCGGGGCTCAAACATGGCGATATGTTGTTCCACTGTGCGGCAGAACTGACTTTTACCTTCCGCACTAAGGAAGTTGATAGTGTGCAGGTCGGGCAGACCGTAATTGATCAGCGACTCGTCCAGCTGACGCAGATTGTCGGATGCGGAGATAGGGCGATAGCGCGTGTTGAGGAGGTCCTCAAGATCGCGGCGCACGGATTCGCGGAGCTCGTTGAGCACCTGATGGCGATTTTTTTCCGGTTCAACTTTCAGGTCCGGCCTCTCATCTATCAGCCGGTCCAGCACCGAAGGGCGCAGTTTTTGGCTCTTACTTATTTTCGTCATCCGAATCCCTTAACTAGCGGTGTTAACCTCTGTCGTCAGATGCAGCTCCGACACCAGGCGATCGGCCTGATAATGTGGGCGCAAGTAAATAGTGGTGGCGAAGGAGCCGGGCTTCTCGGGTATCTCTTTGACTTGCACCGAGCCTTCACGCAGCGGATAACGCGCCTGCATGAACCAGTCCGCATCTTCCTGCGAGGTGACATACTGGGTCAGCCAACGCTGCAGCTCGCGCTCGCAGTCTTCCGCCCGCCTGACGGAGCCGATCATATCGCGGGTAATCACTTTGATATAGTGGGCGAAGCGGGAGCCGCACAAAACATGCTGTAGCAGTGAGGACAGCCTGGAGTTGGCGCTGGCGATCCGGTCCTGAAATACTTTCGCACGGTGCAGGGTGGGGGTGCTGTAAAACACGCCCATAGGAACGTCGTAGCACTGACAGAGCGCAATGAGTCCATGCTCACTGAGCGCGCGTTCGCGTTCGTCGGAAAAAACGGCGTCAACAATCGGCTTATGCGCGATTTTCTTGGCGTCCGTAGCAAAAGCGTCCACGACCAGATTGTCGACGGCGCCGCCCGCCATGTGATCGCGAAGCAAACCGCGAATATGCGAAAACCAGCCTACTTCAGTGAATTCGCGTATCAATACTTTGGCCAACGCAAAGTTGGCGTATCCCCACAAGTAGTTTTCATTGGAAGCCTGAGCGTGCTTTTCTGAGAAAAGCAGCCCGCCATGTGGGGCGATCTGAATAGAGTAGGGATTGCGGATCAGCACGCGGGGCATCGTCAGTCCCAAAAAGCGCGTGTCAGGGTGATCGCGCAAACTGTTCCAGGAAATGTAGTCCTGTTCGCTGAAAAGTTGCTTCAGGCTGATCGGGCTGGTGATTTCCGGGAAGCTCGCCATTTCAAACAACTGGGGCGCGGCGTTAAGCAGTATCGGCGAAAAGGACGCTGCGCCGATTTCCGCCAGACGCTCCAGAGTGGGAATGTCGTTAAAACGGTGTCCCGCAAAGGGCTTATGGGCCACCTCAAAATTCATCAAGATGATGCCGTAGGGCTCGCCCCCAGGCACGTCGTATTCTTCGCTGTATATCTTGTGGAATAACTGACTCTGGTCGAACTCCACGGAGCGATTTACGTCCTTGGTGATTTCAGACCAAGTGATATCCAGGAAACGGATCTTCACCAGCTTGCGACCATATGAATAACTCACCACGTCGTACAGGCTGCGCCAGGCGCGCTCTAAATCCTGAAACTTGCTGTGGTGAAGAATTTGGTTAACCTGGTTGATGATCTTGTTGTCGATCTGGGCGACGGCTCTTTGCAGCCAAAGAATCAGGTAGTCGTAATCCAGCGGCTTACCGGCGGCTTTGTCCTCGTAACACCAATCTGGAAGTTTGATCAGTTGAAGTATCTTCTTTAGCGCGATCACTTCAGCGGAGCTTGGCCCCTGCGTGCGCTTCTGCACAACTCCGTAGGTAAACGGCATGGGGTTGTCGTTTGGAGATACTTTATTCTGCATCTTGGATTTGCGTAAGTCTGCCCGGAGAACGTTTATTTATTGGTTTAATTCTAAAATTTAAGCCGGGCTTGCACTCTAAGAGAGCAGGCCCGGCCCAAGCATGTCGCTTACTGTTCCTGAGCGGTTTTATCAACCGGACTTAGGAATCTCCGCAACCAGACGTAGAGAAGTGGTGAGCTCTTCCATTTGCAGCCATGGGCGCAAGTGAGCAACGGCGCTGAAAGAACCAGGAGATTCTGGGTTCTCTTTAACCTCAACGCGCGCTTCAGCCAATGGATACTTCGCCTTGGATTCGGGCGATGCGTCCGGGTTGCTGTTGCAGTAAGTGTTGATCCAGTTGTTCAACCAACGTTCTGCGCCTTTGGCGTCCATGAAGGAGCCAATCTTGTCGCGAGCCATAACCTTCAGGTAGTGGGCGACGCGCGAGGTTGCCATGATGTAAGGCAGTCTTGCGGAGATCGCTGCGTTTGCGGTCGCGTCGGCTTTGTCGAACTTCTTGGCCTTCTGGCAGGTCTGTGAACCGAAGAATACGGCATAGTCAGTATTCTTGTAGTGCAACAGGGGCAGGAAGCCTTGTTTGGACAATTCAGCTTCACGACGTTCAGTGATGCCCACTTCGGTCGGGCACTTCTGGTCAACGTCGCCGTCATCGCTGACGAACAAGTGAGAAGGCAGGCCAGTTACTTTACCGCCATTCTCTGCGCCACGAATCGCTACACACCAGCCGTGTTCAGCGAAAGCCTGAGTCAGGGTGGTGCCCATAACATAGGCGGCGTTCATCCACGCAAACTTGTCGTGCTCGACATTCGCGGCTTTGCCAGTTTTGGAGTCGATCGGCAGCTCTTCATAGTTGAAGTCTTCGATGGACTTGCCGTTTCTGCCGTAGGGCATGCGAGACAATACGCGCGGCATAACCAGGGTGACGAAACGGGAGTCGTCGGAATCCCGGAAGCTGCGCCAGGGGATGTATTCCTGAGTCTCAAATATTTTCTCCAGATCGCGCGGGGTGGAGAGTTCGGTGAAGTCATCAAAGCCGAACATCTGTGGGCCAGCAGCGGAAATGAAGGGGCAGAAACCAGCGGCTGAAACGCCCGCCATGTTTTGCAGCAACTCTACGTCTTCCGGGTGGTTGGAGAATTCAAAGTCGCCGATCAGCGCGCCGTAAGGCTCGCCACCTGCGGTGCCGAATTCTGACTCATAGATTTTCTTGAAGATCTGGCTTTGGTCGAACTCAACCGCTTTGTCCAGGTCTTTGTACAGCTCACGCTTGCCGATGTTCAGCATGCGGATTTTCAGCGAGGAGCTGGTCTCGGAATTCATGATCAGGTGGTGCAGACCGCGCCAGGAGCCTTCCAGCTTCTGGAATTTGTCGTCGTGCATGATGGCGGCCAATTGCTTGGACATCAACGCATCGATCTGATCAATCGCTTTATTTATGGTGACGGTGAGGTTGCGGTCCCATTTGACCATACCTGCGCCCGCTTGTTTCGCCAGGTTTGCGATCAGGTCCTGGGCTTGCTCAGGCTCGGTTTGTTTGGTGGCGGTAATCGCCATGTCCAGCAGACTGGAGCTGGATTCTTCCGCTGCTCCGGATTCCTGACCTTGTAATTCTGCGTCGCTCATTAGGCATCTCCTCCGTCTTCATCTTTGGCCGGGCTACGCTCTTCCACTTCTTTGCTCAATACCGCCATCTTGTCTGCGTCAGATAGGACCTGTTCCAACAAGCCTTCCAGCTCTTCAGAGCGGTCAGCTTTACTCAGCAGGTCGCGCAGGCGGTTACGCGCTTCCAGCAACTCTTTCAGCGCTGGAATTTGTTTAACGATGTTCTGTGGCTCGAAATCTTCAATAGAATTGAAAGCGAGACTCATGCCTACTTGCTTGTCAGGGTCGCCGGAAATTTCGTCTTGTACTTTGAGGTCCAAAGTGGGAGCGACTTTCTCCATGATTTCATTGAAGTTGTCACGGTCAATGTTGACGAACTTGCGCTCTTTCAGGGATTTCTTGGCGTCAGTATTGTCGCCTGAGTAATCGCCCATGACCCCAACTACAAATGGCAGCTCTTTTTTGACTTCCGCACCACCAGTTTCCACATCATAAGTAATGTGCACTCGCGGCTTGCGGACTCTGTTTAATTTATCCTGTAGGCTATCTGACATTATTAAGTCCTCTTTGATTTAGCTGTAGGTATCCGGTTAAGCGTCAAAAAAATTTTTAACCCTTTAATCTGTTGATTTGTCACCAACCCTCGCCACTGCCTCCGTCTCTACCCCAGTTTTCACTCGAGCTTTGCTCGGGCTCGGAAGCATCCTCGGCTTTCGCTTTTGGCTCAGGAATGGTGACCGCTCTCGCCGTTTGCGATAACTGGCCGATTGGAGCTGCGTCTTCGCCAATTTGAATACCCGTCATTAAAGCATAGCGCGCCCGTGCTTCTTCGTCAGGTATCAGCTCCATGAGCAGTTCTTGAATAGACATTCTACCCCAGCTGGCGGCTCTTTCAATGGCTCCGCAGAGGGGGGAATGCGGTTCTGTCTTGCGGAAATATTCGGCGATCACCAATAGATGGTTGATAGCGTCTTCGCGACTTCTGAAGGGTCCGTGCGCAACGCCGCCTCTCATTTGCTGACCGCCTCCTCCGCTATTGTTTCCGCCTGATTGGCCGTCATCGGTCTGCATCGGCGCTTCATCATCGGAAAGCAGCTTGTTTTTCATCAGGCGCTTATACAGCTCTTCAACTTCCTGCAGCGCATTCTTGACGCCACTGGTGGGAAGGCTGGCTTTGCTGCCGCTTTCTGAGCATTTGGCGTCGACCAGTTCGCCGATCTCCTGCCATAACGCCAGCGCTTCCTGAATATCTTCATAAATATTCTGCGCTTTGTCAGGGCTCACGGTGAGGAGTTGCTGGTTAACGATATCCTCACTAAGACTCAACTCTTCAAAGCGGCGAATACGCTCCTCTGGGTCTTCGATGTCCAGAGCGTCCTGAAGGCGACCGTAAGAAGTCAGAGTCAGCACGTTTTCCGTATCGTCAGTCAATGGCGTATTTTTGATCGGTAGCACCAGTGTGCCTGTACCGTCCTCGCCGTTGAGCGATATCAGTGGATAGATGCGGGTTTCTACGCCATCTTCGTCAGGAAGCGGGTAGACCGTGTCCCAAAAGTTTTCGACCAAGCCTTTAATGATCTGAAGACCATCGCGAAGTCCGGTGAAACCTTCCAGTTTCAGTAACGCTTCGGTAAACCACGCGGCGACTTCAAGGTCTTTGCTTTTGCGTTTAAGAATTGTTGGGGCGAGACGACGGATCTCCCGCCATTGTTCAACCAGCTCCAGTTCGCCGTTGGCGTCAAAGCGCGCAGCCTTGGCCAGAGATACGACTTTGCGACGCGCGGCCTTGGCGGCGCTGAAGTCACTGTCGTTTTCATCTCTTAGGTCGGTTCCGGATGGATTCTCGTCACTGATTGGCGAGAAGAAAGGCTCTAACTCAATAATATTGTCAGACGCCATAATGTATTTACTCCATAAAATCGTTCGGCGCTCGGAAATAGAGGAGTATGTCCGATTTTTCCCTGAAATCAATGTTGTTTAAGACATCGGCCGGTCGTGAATCTTGTTTTTCACGGCTGGCAGGGGGCTTCTCACAACCCTTGTCCAGGGTTCCGGGAAGGCCGGTTAATATACTAAAGTATTCGCTTTCAGGCTAGCTCGCCCCTTACTTTTTTGGCGCTAGCCCTTTGTTTTATAAGCTTCCTTTTGGGATTAGGGCGAATGGTTTAGCTGGGTGTCGTGCATTTGGCGGACCCAATTATCAGGACCAATTACTGAACGGAAATGGGCTTATTAAAGGTTGGGATAATTTGCAAAAAGCAGGTTTGTATAGTTTGGCGTGGGGAGCTTCACATTGCCTTGTTAAGGGAAAAAAGCGCGGTAAATTCATTGTCTTACTAATGGCTTTATTGTGTCCTTTTGTTACTGGATGCGCAGGCCTTGCTACACCGCCGGATGTGGAAGATGGCGTGGCGGGCTATGTGAACGCTGACGACTTTAATATGTGGCTGGCTTACAAGAATGGAGCAGCTATAAGTACAGAAGGTGTGCCCGGTGAATCCGACTTGCAAGCGCCCCTGATTGTTGCAATAGAGGGAGACGGCCTGCCTTGGAGTCGCCCTTGGCGCATCTCCTCCGATCCAACGTCTCCAGATCCTCTTATGTTTGACTGGTATCGACAATGGCAGGGTGAAGCATTGTATCTAGGGAGGCCTTGCTATTTCGGAGCCAGATCCAGTCGCTTTCCCCCAGCGCCCTGGGATAGGGAAAAACCGCCGGAAACGCAGCCTTGTTTCGCCTATTGGTATACGCATGGTCGTTACAGTGAAGAAGTTGTGACGGCGATGGCTCAGGCTCTGCGAATGAAAGCTGGCGATCGCCCATTGCTATTGCTGGGGCATAGTGGCGGCGGGACCCTGGCGATGCTGCTGGCGGCGCGGATGAATAATGTTGAAGCGGTGATGACGCTGTCTGGAAATTTGGATGTGGCGGCATGGACGTCAGGACACAATTTCTCCAGGTTGACGGGATCTCTCGATCCAGCTGTTTTGCCGCCTCTTGATCGTGATGTCAGGCAATGGCATTGGGCGGCCAGCGGAGATGAGACCGTGAAGCCGGAATGGATAGAAAAGGAAGCTGCGCGGCAGCAAGCGATTATTCAGTTAGGCCCCGCCACTAAGCATGGCGACTGGCGACTCTATTGGGCGGAGATAAATGAAGCTGTTTCGCAGCTAAAAGCAACTATAAGCCGACAAAGATAAACAATAATCGCGTTGCACAGGCGCTGGATGCGATCAATACTTTATTTGTAAAAAATTATTCTTTGTATCGAGCGGAGGCCGGACGTCGGCGTTCAGGGTTTTGGGCGAGAACGTCGCTTTATCTGTTGCCTGTTCGGATAAGCAGGAGGCGCCATCGTTTGCGGTGACGCCAGGGCAGTACAGCAGCGTTGATAAAAGTGAGATGAATTATGACACGCAGACAAGGTATGAGCAGTAAACAGCACAGGTCATTAAAAAAGCGTACCCCATGGGGGCTGCCTGTCATGGTCGCAGCGGGCGCCTTGGCTGCGTGCAGCAGTCAGCCGGTGGATCAGGCTGGCGATAAGGGAACGGAAGCGGACAAATTAATGGTGGTGGACTGTCTGTTGCCTGGGCAGATTCGTCAGTTAGGGGCCAACGCCCGATTTTTGACCGCCCGCCGCCCGATTAAGACGACTGCCTCTGAATGCGCTATCCGAGGAGGCGAATTCACTGCCTTTGATAGAGCCGATTACTCTACTGCGTTGAAAGTCTGGCTGGAGCAGGCCAAATCCGGAGATGCTGAAGCGCAGACATACGTCGGCGAGATTTATGAAAAAGGTTTGGGACTGGCGCCGGATTATGAAGTGGCTGCGGTTTGGTATCGCCGCGCCGCGGACCAGAATTTCACACGGGCTCAGATTAACCTGGGCAATCTTTATGAAAAAGGACTTGGGGTTAATAAAGACCCTATCATGGCGTTGAACTGGTATCGTCGCGCCTCAGGCCTGGATGGCGACAATCTGCAATATGCGTCCACCATTATTGCGAATGATGCCCTGCAGAAAGAACTGTCCAATCTGCAAGGCGAAGTAAGCAAGCTGGAGCAGTACAAGGCGCAAACAGAGGAAGAGAAGCGTCGCGCGGCCGAAAAGGCGAGGGCGGAACAGCTGGCCAAGCAGGAGCGTGACAAAGCCAATCAGGCCACTCAGACTGCGACGCTTGAAGTAGCAAGCTTAGACCCCACTCTGGCTCCCCCCTCCATTCAGATCCTAGACCCTCCCATTTCGTTGACTCGCAGTGGCCCCACGGTCTTGCTGCGCAATGCGGTGAGTGAGAAGGAAATTATCGGTAAAGTTGAGTCTCCCGCAGGCTTGAAGTCGTTCACGGTGAACGGCAAGAGAGTTGATGTGGATGAATTCAACTTATTCTTTATCAAGGTGCCGGTACAGGGGCGTAAAACAGACGTCGCCATGAACGCAACGGATAAAGTGGATCAACGCGTCGGTTTCGGCTTTTCCATGTTCCTTGATCAGGCGGCGAATCAGTCCCGCACTCAGAAAATCGAATTTGACGCCAGCTCGCAGTCGCCTAAATTCGATGGCGTCAGCTTTGGTCGCTATTACGCGCTGGTGATTGGTAACCGTGATTACGCCTATTACACGGATCTTGAAACACCAGAAAAAGACGCCCGCACCATTGCAGAAATGCTGAGCAAGCAATACGGCTTCAACACTAAACTGCTGCTTAACGCGACGCGCTATGAGCTGTTGTCCGCGCTAAACGAAATGCGTGAAAAACTGACGGAGCATGACAACCTGCTGATCTACTATGCAGGTCATGGCGAGTTGGATTCGCAGAATGATCGCGGCTACTGGCTGCCGGTGGACGCGGAGCCGGGCAACACGGCGAATTGGTTGTCCAACGTATCGATTTCCGACCAGTTGAACACCTTTAAAGCCAAGCATGTGATGGTGGTGGCGGACTCCTGTTACGCAGGCACTCTGTCTACCGCCTCGGTGGCGCGCCAGAGCGCAGTGGCGGAAAACGAACTACAGAAAGAGTGGCTGGAGCTGATGGTCGATGTCAAAGCTCGCACGGTGCTGACATCCGGAGGCGTGCGTCCGGTATTGGATAGCGGCGGCGGCGATCACTCCGTGTTTGCCCGGGCGTTTATCGAAGCGTTGAACACCAACAATGGTTTGATGGACGGTAACCGTCTGTTTATCTCTGTGCTCGGCGATGTGCGTAAGCGCTCACAGCAATTCGGTATTGATCAGATCCCTGATTATGGCGCGATCAAATACGCGGGCCATGAAGCAGGTGAGTTCTTCTTCGTAAAAGCGAAATCCATCTAATTCGACATACTCTCCCCAGGGGGCGGACTTCTTCCGCCCCCTTTTTAATTCTCCCACCGCAAACGTCGCTTTTTTCGTAGAGCATTAATTTGCTGGATGAAACTGACAGTAAGACGTTATTATTTTTCCATTGACGATTTCCCGGCTTACTCCAGGCACTTCGGATTTTGACGCTATAGTTATACTAATAGCGCTTCCCATATAGCGTTTGCGTGAGCAGGCGAAGTGCTTGGACAAGCGGACCTAACCCTTTGAATTAATTGATAGCGCTGGACAGTAATTGAACGATGTCTGATACGCAAATTTTCGATCCCGCCTCAATGGACTCTCAGTATTTCGGCAAATACAAGGTGCAGCGCGAACTGGGGCGCGGCGCCATGGGGGTGGTGTATCAGTGTTTTGACCCTGATTTTGAACGCATCGTCGCCGTCAAGGTATTGCTGCCGGAGTTGTTGGGCGCGGACGTGACAGGTGAATTCCGCGAACGTTTTCGTAACGAGATGCGGGCGGCGGGCAAGATATCCCACCCTAATGTGATTAATGTATTCGACGCTGGCGATCAGGATGGCGCGCCGTTTTTCGTCATGGAGTATGTAGAGGGGTATGAGCTGAAAAGCGCGCTCGACGACGGACAGCGCTTTCCCATCGACAAGACCCTGAAGATCATGACGGACGTGCTTTCCGGTCTCGGTCATATCCATGAACATGGCATCATTCACCGTGACCTGAAGCCCGCCAACATCTTTATTACCAAGAATGGCGTTGCGAAAATCGCCGACTTTGGCGTC
Source organism: Hahella sp. HN01 (assembly GCF_018986435.1). Taxonomy (GTDB): domain Bacteria; phylum Pseudomonadota; class Gammaproteobacteria; order Pseudomonadales; family Oleiphilaceae; genus Hahella. The sequence continues at coordinate 51,278 of NZ_JAHMIN010000035.1, forward strand.
GCCAAGCTGGAGTCTTCCGAGCTGACCCGGGTGGGGACCATTATCGGCTCTCCCAGGTATATGTCTCCTGAACAGTGTCAGGGCCTGCCGGTAGACGCGCGCTCGGATTTGTTCGCTGCTGGTATTATTTTTTATCAGCTGTTGACCAATGAGCATTGTTTTAACGCCAACTCGCCGACAGCGATCATGCAGAAGATTCTGCACGCGAAACCCGAACTGCCCTCAATGTTGATACCGACTTTGTCCAAGCATTATGACGCGGTTGTCGTAAAAGCCCTGGAGAAGAGTCCAGAGAAACGCTACCAGTCTGCGGAAGATTTTATTCAAGGATTGATGCAGGCGGCGGAAGGTAAAAAAAGCGGTAATATCAAGGGCCCTATGTTCGCGGGCGTCGGTGGTTTGCTGGCGGTGGCGGCGGCAGGGTTGCTTTACGTTTTGATGCCTTCGGTGGGGCAGAATGGCGTAACGCCTCCCGCTGAGACGACTAAATTGGTCCCGAGCAGTGTTAATGGAACGGAAGCGATTTCCAGGCAATCCGACAACGGCGCTCAAGCGCATGCTGATAACAATAGCAATAGTAACCCTGATAGCGCCCAAAACGGCTCAACGCCTCAAAATGCGTCAACTGCAAATACTGACAATCCTGTACGTCCCGCCAGCACTGAAGTGCAAAGCCTGAATCCGGAAATTTCCGCCAAGATTGAACGGTTGCTCAAGGTGGCCAAAGTCCATCGCTTGCAGGGACGGTTGGTGACCCCTTCCGGCTCCAGCGCCTACGACGCCTATAAAATTGTGCTTGAGATTGATCCCACTAACCAGGTGGCGCAAGAGGGGCTGAAGACTCTGGAGCACGATTTGGTGACTCGCATTGATGAGTTGCGGGATCAGGGTGAATCGCAGATGGCTTTGGCTGAAGCTACCACCGGGAGTCAATTGTTTCCCAGCTCCGAGCAATTATCGAAGCTGGCGACGCAGCTGAGAAAGTAGCTCAGGCTTCCTCCGGTTCGGGCGCGATAGCGCCCTGGACCGAGCCGGACGCCAGGGGCAGCTCCACATAAAAAGTCGCGCCTTTGCCGACTTCAGATTCGAAATCAATCCGTCCATGCATGCCCTTGGCCAATTCTCTGGAGATAAACAGGCCCAGCCCGGTGCCGCCTTTTTGTCGGCGATCGGAGGAGTCCGCCTGGGAAAATTTCTTGAAGATGCGGGTATAAAACTCTGGCGGAATGCCGGGACCGCGGTCTGTGACGGAGATGCGCACGTAGTTCTCCCGACGCTGCACCGAGATGTTCACGGTTGAACCCTGCGGAGAGAATTTGGCGGCGTTGGAGAGAAAGTTGGCCAATATTTGCTGAAACCTCAATGGATCAACGTTCACGAGACTTCCGTCTTCACGGTGGGTGATCTGATACTCCACCTCATGCTGCTGGCCATAAACCAGATTGGTGTCAATGGATTGTTCCACCAACGGCATCACGGGTTCGACGGAAAAGCTATATTTCACGCCGCCAGCAGTGATTTTCTCCATATCTAACAAGTCATTGATCAACAGGGCGAGTCGCTGACTGTTTTTGTAGGCGATTTGCAGAAAACGGGCGAATTCTTCCGTCGGCTGGCCCACTGCGCCGTTCAACAGGAGGCTGAGCGCCCCGGTGATGGAGGTCAGTGGGGTGCGCAGTTCATGGCTGACAGTGGAGATAAACTCATTTTTCATGCGATCGACGCGTTTGCGCTCGGTAATGTCGCGCACCACCACAATAAACAAACGTTCCGATCTGCGGTGTACTTCCGACACGGATATGCCCACGGGAAAGCGCTCGCCGTTCTGGCGTACGCCCTCTATTTCATGTTCTTCGCCGCTGGCGTCGCTGCGTATGGAGGCGGATAGATAGTCAGACATGGTTTCCGAGGCGTCATCGTCGGAATAGTTGGCGAATAATCGTTTAAGGTTGTAGCCGATGACGGAATCCGCGTTGTAGTGGAATATGCGCTCCGCCGCCCGATTGAAGGAAGCGATGAAGCCAATCTCATCCACGGTGATGATGCCGTCGTTGATATTATTCAGAATCGCCTGGGTATGCTGTGCATGTTCTTCCGCCTCCGCTTCCGCCATTTTTTGCTGGTGGATGTCGGAGATCGAGCCGGCCATTCTGATGGCGACATTCTCTTTGTTGCGAATGGCGGCGCCCCGGGAGCGGAACCAGCGCCATTCACCGGAGCGGGTCAGCAATCGATGCATGATGTCATAAGGCGACTCGCTCTCCAGATGCGCCTTGATGGCCTGCAGAACCGGGTTTTTGTCCTGGGGATGAATTTTCTGCTCAAACTCAGTGAAGGTGTTGCTGAAGCTGCCTTCCTCATAGCCGAGCAGAGCCTGGAAGCGAGGAGCGTAATACATGTGGCCGGTTTCCAGGTTCCAGTCCCAGATCCCGTCATTGGACCCGCGCACCGCCAACTGGTAGCGCTCTTCGCTCTGGCGCAGGCGGGTCTCGTTGTCGCGGATGGTTTGCGTCATGCGCTTGGCCAGTTCCAACGCCTGCTCCCGCCGGAATGACAGGAACCAGACTAATAGCGTCAACAACAGACTGACCACACCGCCGAGTCCCACCACCAATTTGTCCAGATGCGTGATCGCGTTGGCCTCAAACGCTGGCGTGTTCTCAAACACAACCGTCCAGTCATGTTGATAGAAAGTCAGCGTACGCGAGGCGGTATAGCGGGGAGGAGGCGTCCCTTCAATCTCCTGTAGCCCTGTGTGAAAATCGTTTTCCTCCGTTTCGAACATCAGCGTTTCGTCACTGATGGTGTTGTTGTCGTAGATACGAAATGAAATCTGTAAGCGGCGCGGCCCAAGGATGCCGGCCATTAAGTCGTCAATGCGATAGGGGCTGTATACGAAGCCTTGCAAGGCGCGCCAGCGCGCCTGTTCCGTTTCCGGGATCACGCCTTTGGCGTAGATAGGCACGTACATGAGAAATCCGGACTGCACCTTCCCATGGGTCTCCTGCACCAGCGTAACTTTCCCGGACAAGGCGGTTTCCGCTGATGACGCCGCTTGTCGCATAGCGGCGGCGCGAGTTTCCTCGGACATCATGTCGTAGCCGAATGCGGCCAGGTTGCGTCCCAGAAAAGGCTCCAGATAAATAATAGCTGAGTAAATTTCCCGGTCGCCCTGAGGTTTGACGACATAGTTGGGAAATCCTTCAGCTCTTACGGTTGCGATATGTTGGGCGAGTTGATGCCTGGGGATGACGACGGAGTAGCCGACGCCGAGAATGCCTGGATAGTTCTTGTTCAGGTTGAGGCTTTCGATATAGGTGCGCCACTCGTCGCGTCTTACTTCATTGCTGGCTTTGAACAACGCGCCGCCGCCGAGCAGGATCTGCTCATGATCGCGCATGCGCTGGGTGATGAGAGAGGAGACTTCATCGACATAGAGTTGAAACTGTCGCTCTGCGCTGAGTTGCTCCTGGTTGCGAATAACGCCGGCGGCCAGAACCACCATGGCCAAACTGGCGATCAACACACCCCAGGCGGCAAGTAGGCGGCGTCTGAACAGAGGGGCGACGGAGGCCCAAAATGCGTTGCCGGATTGAGGTCTGATGTTCGCCATCCTTTTTTAATGCGTTGCTGGCCGCCGCCGAGACGGCCGATTGATCATTGGCGTTTATGGAAAGTTCAGTTGGCGGGGCTGAACTTGTCAAGGAGACTTCCTCCTCCTGTCCATTGACGCGACGACGCGCTGGCGGGCGCGTCGCCGGAGTTAGATCGGACGCGGACTAGAATTGATACGAGACGCCAATAGCGATGACGGGCCAGTATTTGGCGTTATCCAGGTCATCGTTATTGATATTGGCCTCTTCTTTCGCCAATTCACTCTCCAACTGTGCTTTCAGCGCGGGGTTGGCTTCTGCGGCGGGGCTATCCGCCGACAGGTGCGCCTGGGCGGTGTCGGTGAACAATATGCCCAGATCTGCGTTAAATCCCCATCCTTTGGTCGGCGCTACGGCATTGCCCCAGCCAATGCCCAGATAAGGCGAAATGGCGCGATCATAATCGATCTTGGCGTGCAGAGTGCCGACTTGTTCGGGGGTAAAGGTAAAGTCCCCGATTTCCACATTTTCTGTTGGGGTCGCGGTACCAGTGAATTCATTGCGGTTGGAGAACAAACCGCCGCTGACGCGGAAGCCGCCTTCGAAGGGGTGCCAGTCCATGATGAGGCCGTATGACTCCAGATCGATATCAATATCGTAGTCCACATCGTCCAGGGAGCGATCAACGGAGTGTGAGAAGCCGTTGACCATGCCGCGCATATTCCAGCTCAAGTCATGCAGTGGAATAGTGACGCTGATGCCTGCGCCCAGGGTGCCTAACATAATGCCCGGGGCGATGGATTGTCCTTCAAGAGTATGGAATACGCCGCTTTCTGCTTGCGGACCGCCCAGCTCCATACGCACGCCCGCCTGCCAGACATCGGTGGACAGGTTGTCGCGGGCGAAGTCGGTTCCGTAGCGAACGTAGGCGGATGTGCCGCTTTTGAAAACGCCGGTGAGCGATAGACCTGCGTTCATATAAGTTTTATCCGCTTCCTCGGTTTGCAGCTTGAACGAACCTGCTTCAGGGAAAATCGATAATTGCGCTTTGATTTCGGTGGGATCGTTTTTCAACTCGTTCACGAACGCCAACTCCAGTTGTGGAATCAGCACGCCGAAGTTGTAGCTCAACGCTTGACTGACCCGTGCGCCAAGGGTGCCGGTCATGAGGTCTGTAGAGTATTCCATCACGTCCAGGCCCAAACCTGCGTCATTGCTTTCGCTGTAAGCGTCCACATTAACGGTGCGGTATTCAATATTGAGGAAGGCGTCGACCTGCCATTGCTGAACCTGATAATTGATGCCGGTCCCCATAGCGGCGTTCCATTGGTCGCCGTCGGTATCGCCTTTGGAGGTCGAGGTGACGCCAGGAAAGTTGACGGCGCGGGTTGAGTCGATCGAGACGCCGCCGTAACCGGCGATCCAGTCAAAATACCAATTGTCCCGTGGATAATAGTTACCGTAGAAGGCAAGGTTCCAGGTATCGGTTTCCAGCTTGGTGACGGAGTTGTTTTCTTCGCTGTCTGTCGTGGTGTACCCGGCGGAAATACCGAGAATCAGTTTGTTGGTGAAGCGATAGTCAACGCCGGCGAGCAGTTGTTGCGCGTCATAATCGTATGCGCGCTGATCGCCGTGTGCGTCAGCGTCGCCAAATATCAAAGAGCCGCTTAAGAATACGCCCAGGCGATTGTCAGCGAACATAGACTCGTCATCCCCAGCGGCGCCGCCGGTTCCTGTGACGCCCAATAACTTGCCGACGCTGAAATTCTGGCCTTGTACTTCCGTGCGTAGCCCTACCAGGCTCAAACCGGTTGATCCGTTGCGTAGATTGCTGAGACGGTCGCCCAGGCTTTTTACCTGTGACGCAGCGGCTTCTTTCATGGCGCCAGCCTGTGCGCCAATCTGGCGCAGCAGAATTTGTTCCAGCGCATCCGCTCTTTCCGAATCGCTCAACGCGGTGAGAGCATTACAGGTGGCCTGGAAGGTGGCGTCCGTCTCTCTGACAATGCCGGCGGAGTTGGCGTCGCAGGCGGCTTGCAGCACCCCGGCAAGCTGCTCTTGCTCCTCATCTTTCGCGCCCGCCAATAGCGGTTCTGAATCGGGATCGACGGAGATGGTCACGGTAGCGGTGCTGCTGCCGACGCCTTCGTAGGTGACGGTGTAGTTGAGTACGACGTCGGTTGGTTCAGTTAAGTCGCTGGGAGGCGTGTATTTGTAAAGTCCGCTGATGCCGCTCAGTTGGGTGATGGAGCCTTGCTCTGGCGTATCAATGGTGAACTCCGATGGATTGCCGCTGGGTTTGACGTCGTTTTCCAGAGGGAAGATGGTGATGGCTTCTCGTCCCGCCAGATATTTATCGTTCACCGCTTGTAAGCTGCCAGCCTCTACTGTCAGGTCGACCGTCACAGTGGCGGTGCTTGTGCCCCGAATATCCTGCAGCGTGTAGGTGAACGTGACGGTGCCTGAAAATGAAGGATTAGGCACCAGGTTAACAGAGAGGTTATCGTCAGTATCGATCGCCACGCTACCCGCTGAACTGTTGCTCAGTGCAGATACGCTGGTAATCTTGGCTGCATTGATCGCCTCCTGAGTGCTGATATCGATAGTGTCGTTGTAGGTGACGACCAGCTTTTCCTGCCCGCCCCCTGGGTCGACGATGTAGGAATCGTTTACTGCAGTGGCGGCGAGGGAGTGTGAAGCGATGCAATTGAGTAGCAAAAAAAGCGTGGAGCAGAGGAGTGATCGGAGTCTGAGCGTCATGTTGCGTACCTTGCCTTTTTCTTGAGGTTGTTACAGCTGTCAATGCGATTGGATCGCGGCCGTGACCAAGACTTCAGCAGCTACCGCTGGCGGGCCAATTTTATTTTTAATTAGGAAAGTGTAGGCGAGGCCTATGGAATCGTGTAGGAAATTTGCGGATGTTTTTGCGCATCCGGCCCCATGAGGGCCGGATGCGTTCGCGAAAGACGTGAGCGGCCTCAGGGCGCTTCCGGCAACTCCAGGTAGGACTGTGCGGCGCTGCTATGCCGGAAGCTGACGGCGTAAGGCGTCAACGTCGGCGGGCCGTAAAGAATATCGAAGGTGTCGAAGGCAATGGCGATGCGATGTCCTGTGGGAACGTCGTAAGCCGCCGCCGTCAACTCCATGTCCAGACTCTGATCCCGCCAGGGAGCGGCGTCGTGCAGCGTAGTCGGCGCATGGGTAATCAGTTTGCCAACGCCCAGCGCATCAACGTCATACAGATAGGCATTTAACTGCACCTTGTTGTAGCTGGGTTCGATATTCAGATGTATTTTCGCCATCCCACGGATTTTCAGCATTTCCGACAGCGCGCCGCTTTGATAGACGATGCCGTGAACGCGATTAATCAGCGGCATGGAGGCGTAAACTGGCAGGCCCAGACCATCCAATAGCGCGGACAAAAGGGGAATGCCGGTGCTGGCGCCGGAATCGAGCCCGGAATAGATCGTGTTGGTGCGGGGCAACCAGGAATCATATTGAGCGTTTGATAAGCCCCCGTTGCTGAGCAGTCCTCTGGGATGCATATACAGCGTGCGTGTTTGCGCGCCGGGGATGGGCCACGCGGCGTATTCTTCCCGCTTGTGTTTGAGGTCGGTCAGCATAGTCAGAGGAGGCCGCGCCATGATGCCGGTATCTTCGCCTTTCAACCAATAGTCAAACCAGTCTCTTGCGTTATCCCAGGTGTAGTTGGGAATGCCAAGCAAGCCGAGGCCTTCTGCAGACGCGTGCGTGCCCTGGTTCAGGTCCAAACGCTTGGGCCCGCTGAGCTGTTCGAAGAAGCGCAGCAGATTGTTAGGCTGGAACAGGTTATCGCCAAAGCTGTTGGCCAGATACACCGGCGCCTGGCGGGCGTTGATCTGATCCACGACGCGGGAGGGTGAACGTTCGTAGCCCCAGGCCATGGTTTCCGGGATATTTTTATGCTGCACCAGATTGCGGTATTTCTGCGCGATAGCTGGGTCCATATTGGCGGTGATCAGGCCGCTGGACACCAGGAAAAAGCCCCAGAACAAACGTGGCGTTTGCTGCGCGTACAGCGACTCCACCAGATCCCCCCAGGTGCTCATCGCGACGGCGGTTTTGATGCGCGGCTCGTGAGCCAGCCCCAACAGACTGATGCCCGAGCCGTAGGAAATGCCGGTGACGCCGATAGCGTTGGGATCGGCCTGGGTGTTGGCCAACAGCCAATCCACCATGGCTGACAGGTCCGCCATATCGTTGGGGCCGGCTACATCCACCATGCCCTCGGAACAGCCCCAGCCCCGGGAACTGTAGCTCAGAGCCTGATAACCTCTTTCCGCGTATTTGGCCGCTTGCAGAAAATATTCATGCTCGTCCAGTACCCAGCTGTTGATAAAAATCACCGTAGGGTAGCCGCTCGCCGGCGGCGGCGTATTGGGGATGAACAGGTTGGCGTCGAGAGAAAGACCGTCGTGGGCGGTGACCTTGATGTTGTCGTTAAAGCGATAATCGGCGTGATCAGGGAGGTCGAAATTGACGCAGATATTGGCGCTGGCGAGACTGGACCAGCCGAGCGCTAACAGGGTCCATAACAGAACGGATCGTAACGTGACGTTCATGGGGAGTATCCTTGTCATGTTATTTTTGTTTTGTGTGTGATCCTTCCGCGCTAACGCACTCCTTCAACGGGGAGGACCTGACAAAGTATTCCATAAATAAACGTCGTTCATTTCACCCGAACGGGTGAGAGCGCGCGTTTTTGTGAACTGCGTTAAGGTTAGCTCTGACTATCCAGGGTGAAGTAGAACGTGGTGCCTTCGCCGCTGGAGGAATCCAGCCAGATTCGACCGCCATGTCGCTCTACGATTTTCTTCACGATGGTCAGACCGACGCCGGTGCCGCCGTATTTGTCCTGAGGGTGCAGGCGTTTGAAGATCTTGAAGATTTTCTCATACAGATTGGAGCTGATGCCGATGCCGTTGTCCTTGACGTAAAAGATGTGCTGGGCGTTTTCCTCGAAGCTGCCCACCGTGATCCACTTTTCCTCTTTGTCGTTATACTTCATTGAGTTGGTGATAAGGTTGCGGAACACCTCCGCGACTCTGACGCGATCGCATTTTATTTCCGGCAGTTTGTTGGCGATGCGGCAGTTGACGGCCAGCTCATTCAGGCGCGGCTCCAGCGTTTCGATCACTTCGGTGACCACGGTGTTGAGGTTGCAGCTCTCTATGGAGAGATCGGTTCTGCCCAGACGGGAGTAATGTAGTAACTCGGTTATCAGACGCTCCATGCGACTGGTCAGACGCACCAGGCTCTGCAGCATTTGACGGACGCTGTCATCCAGCCGGTCCTGGTAATCCTCAATCAGGAATGAGGCGTAGTTGCTGATGCCGCGCAGCGGCTCTTTCAGGTCATGTGACGCAATATAGGCGAAGTCATCCAATTCCTGATTGGAGCGCAGTAACGCTTCTTTATGCTTGATCTGCTCGGTAACGTCCGCAGCCATACCGATCAGGCAAATGAGTCTTCCATCGTCGTCCAATACGCCGTGACCTTTGTCTTCGATATAGCGCAGGGAGCCCCAGGCGTCGATGATGCGGTAGCTGTGGGACCATTCGCCCTGTTTGTGCCGTTCCAGACCCTTAAGGATACGGTCGCGGTCTTCCGGCACGATCGCGTCGATAAAGCCCCTGGGGTTCTCATACAGTGACTGGCAACTGCGTCCCCAGATTTCCTCGTAGCGACGGTTGATGAAGTAGATGCGGTCGAGTCCGGGGGCTGACATCCAGACCACGCCGGGCAGGGTTTCTGCGATAGTGCGAAATTTCGCCTCGCTTTCTTTCAGCGCTTTTTGGATCTCGTTGGTTTCACGGATGTATTTCTGGTGCGCCTGTTCGATTTGCTCCTGCATGCGCTTGCGTTCAGTGATGTCGATGACCGTGGCGATAATGGTATGGCTGTCATGCTCATGGACAGCGGTCAGGCCGACTTCCACGGGGATCTGACCGCCATTTTTATGTCGCGCCCACAAGTCCCGGCCTACGCCCATTTTCCGGGTTTCAGGGCGTTTCAAGTAGGCGTTGCGCTGGATTTGGTGCTGGTGGCGGATACTCTCCGGCAATAACAGCTCGATCGGTTGCTGCTTCAGTTCATCTTTGGCATACCCCAACATTTCTGTCAGGACGGAATTAAAGGACTGGATCAGGCCATCACTGTTGACCACTACCAGGCCGTAACCGACGGCGTTGCTGATGGTGTTGGCGCGCTCTTCCGCCAGACGACGCTCAATATTCTCGCGCTCCAGGCGGCGGTTGAGATTTTGTAACTCCTCCGTGCGCTGCGCCACCTGTTCCTCCAGATAGGCTTTCACTTGGGTGAGTTCGTCACTGCGCAAACTGCTCAACGCCAGTTTGTTCTGCAAACTATCTGTCAGTTCGCGCAATTCATTGAAAGAGGGGAGCTGGGTGATCTTGGGCAAGAGAGGCCAAACGACGATGGCGGTAATGGCGGAAACCAGCGCTGTCGCGACCTTGATGGTGCCTTCCGCGTAGTAGTACCCGTTCCAGACGTTGACGATTTCCATGACGTGGGTCATGCCGCAAAACAGGATGAAGCAGGCGAACAGCGCGAGGGTCCAATTCAGTTCAAACTGCCGCTTGCGGTAAATGAAAAACAGCAGGGCCAGGGGAATACTGAAATAGGAGACGGCGATAATCAGGTCTGATCCCACATGCATGATCAGCAGGTCATATTGCCAGAGCAGGCAGTGACCATGAGGCATATAGTCGCCGGAGAGAAGCCGGTCGATGATTGACATTGCTGGTTTACTCCATAAACGCTGAAAGGCGTATTCAGGAGGATTTCAGCCCTTTCGCTGAATACGCGGGAAGTGTTCCATGAATTCTTTTAAAGACTGGTTTTCGCAGGGCGTTGGCTTGCCGAACAAATAGCCTTGCGCCAGGTCGCATCGCGATTTTTTGGCGTCATTCCATTGCTTATCGCTTTCAATTCCTTCCGCGGTCACTTTCAGTCCCAGGTGGTGTCCCAGTGCGACGACGGTTTCAATGACTTTCTTGTTGCGTTCATCGTGCTGCGCTTCCAGAAAGAAGCACTTGTCGATTTTCAAAATGTCGATGGGCAGACGGGTGAGATAGGCCAGGGAGCTGTAACCGGTGCCAAAATCGTCTACGGCGATGCGCAGACCCAGCTCATGCAAATTATTGAGCAGGCGAATGCTTGCGTCAGGCTGCCGCATCAGCGTTGTCTCAGTGATCTCCAGTTCGATAACCGAGGGCTCGATAGGGTAACGGCTTAGCTTGTTGCGAAACATGTCCACCAAATAACTGTTATGGAACTGGTTGGCGGGCATGTTGATGGACAGAGAAATCTCTGGGAACTCCTTCGTCCAAAGCACCGCCTTACGACAGACTTCGTCGATCAGCCATTCATTGAAGGGCTCCATCAATCCCAGGCTTTCCACCATCTGGATCAGCTCCATGGCCTGGATATTGGGATAATCCGGCTTTGGCCAGCGACTCAGCAGTTCAAACCCGCGCAGGCATTCACCGGGAATATCGACAATGGGCTGGAAGTAGGGCTGAAGTTCTCCCTTCGCAATCGCTCTGGGCAAAGCCGCTTCCAGCGCTTGTTTGCGTTGCCAGATTTCCTTCTGCGACTGGGAAAACTCATGGTATGTAGAGCGTCCACGCCCCTTGGCGGCGTAGAGTGCAAGATCTGCATGCTTCAGCAGCTCCTGTGCAGTTTTCGCCGTGGCGGGATAGCGGGCGATGCCAATAGAGGAGCTGACGGCCACCTCATGTTCAGCGATATGCGTGGGCCGGTTGACTTCTTCCAACAGTTTTTCCGCAACGCTGCGGGTAATATTGACGTCGACATTCTCCAGCAGCACCACAAATTCGTCGCCGCCGATGCGGGCTACGCTGTCGGTTTCCCGCACAACCGATTTGATCCGGCCGGCGACGGCCTGTAACAGGGTGTCGCCAGCGTCGTGACCCAGGGAATCGTTGACGGGTTTGAAATGGTCCAGGTCTAAATAGAACAGGCTGCATTCATGGCTATTGCGTTCGGCTTTCTTGATCGCCAGCTGCAGACGGTCAAGAAACAGCGCCCGGTTCAAAAGTCCGGTCAGCGCGTCGAAGTGCGCCATGTAATTCAATTGATGCTGCAGACTGCAGGTGCGCACGGCGTTGCCGATAGCGCGATGCAGCGACTCGGCGGTCAGGTCGCCTTTCACCAGATAATCATGAGCGCCATTGCGCATCAGTTGCACGGCGATGGACTCGTCTCCCTGACCAGTCAGCACCACCACCGGGATCATGTCGTCGATCCACAGCTTCTTTAGCTTGCGCAGGAACGTCAGACCATCCATGCCTGGGAGTTGATAATCCAGCAAGCAGCAAATCGGTCGATGGTGCTGCAGGAGTTCCAGCGCCTCTTCCGCGCTTTCCACTTCTTCGATACTGGAGAAAGGTTCTTGATATTTGGCCAGTAGTCTTCGGTATAAATAGCGATCGTCGGCGGAGTCTTCAATGATTAACAGGGATGTGTCGCCGCGCATTCCATTCATGCCTCGTTGCCGCGTGGTAGAACTGCAATTTCAAACCAATACTGCTTGAGCTCGCCAACTGCTCGAATCAAACCGGATAGATCGACCGGTTTGCAGACGTAGGTGTTCGCGCCAGAGAGGTAACAGCGGGCGATATCCCTTTCATCGCTGGATGTAGTGAGTACGATCACGGGAATGCGGCGTAATTCAGGGTCGCCTTTGACTTGCTTCAGCACTTCGAAGCCGTCAATGCCGGGAAGGTTCAGGTCTAACAGGATCAACGCCGGCAGTTCGCCTCTGTCCTTGAAACGGTTGCGCGCAAACAGGTAGTCCAGCGCTTCCTCCCCCAACTGACAATGGACGATGGGGTTGATCAATCCCGCTTTGGTGAAGGCGCGCTGCATGGCGGCATAATCATCCATGCTATCTTCGACCACCAGAATAAGCCGGGTGGACTGGTTTCCTGTCATGACTCCCGCCTTGAGAAAAGTAAAAATTCCATGCTGGTTGAGAGCGCCGCATCTCATCGTATAACTATAGACAAATAGTCGCTGTTTGGCGCAAGTGCAAGCGGTTCATTTTTATTACATATTTATAAAACTACTTTGACAGACTCCTGTGTGTAGCGCCGCCGGGCCCGAGCGAATGGTCTTCGCGGCGACCTCGCGTCATTTTGGCTGTGGTCTAAACTGATAATTGTCGGAAAAAGAAAGCGTTGAGCATTTCCTGGCGATGACTTTCGCGTCCGGTTATACGTCGTGCCTAAACTGCTATGCCGTTTGCAGGACCACTCATAAAAACTGATATTCGGGACACTGTGTGACTGAATCCACGACCTCCGGCTCCGCTTCCATCACCAAACAGATTTCTGTCCTGGAGAAAAAGCGGTCCGCGTTATTGCGCTTGGTAAGAGCGACGTCTTCCCTGGAAAAGCTACGCCAGAGCTTCCAGGCAGTGCTGCAGTTGGGCGCGAAGAAGATGACGCTGTCCACCTCTGCGTTGAAATCATTTGAATCACTGGGACGTAAAGTCCGCAACCTGCCCGACTCTGAGGTGAAAGTTCGCCTGGGTAACCTGGACGACCACGTGCAAAGCAACCTGGGTCGAGTGACAGAAATGGCCTTGCAGTTGGTGGACGCTGAGGAGGCGATTGACGAAAAGTTTGAAGAAATCAACCTTGTAGTAGGTGCTTTCAGTCGTTATGCGCGCACCTCCATCGCCATGCGGGTTTTGTTGGAACGGCGCGGGGTGAAAATTGCGCCACTGAAAATCAGCCTTCCCGTTGAGGATATCAAGCGGCGTTTGAGTCGGGTTTGCGAGCAGGAGAAGAGTTGCCGCAAGCAAGCGGAAGAACAGATTGTCAGCATGCACGAGGATATTGGCGTCATGTTGAGTAATCCCACCTGTACGGGGATGCAGCGGCAGGTGCTGGAAGCTGTGGATACTGCTCTGATGGATAATCTGGAGCATATTCAAGCGGGTAAAAGCCTGGCGGATTTGCCCACGCCAATCGAAGAAATCGAGTTGGAAACGCCGCGGCCGGGTGCGGTGACGAAGACCGCAGAAGAGAAGGAGTCTGCGCAAGAAAAAGAGCAAGCAGTCAAAAGTCGCGAAGCGCCGCCGCATCCTCCAGAAAAAAACAAGAAGCCGAGCGCTAAGCAAGCTACTCAGCCGGAATTTTCGCCCAAACGTCCTTCAGGCGTGATGGGACGCTTTCTTGAATGGTTGAACACGCCTTGGAGCGTGGGTTGGAAAGACCTCAGGAAGAAGAAGCGCGATACGAGGCGCAAGTAAGTCTCAGGCCTTGTCTTTTGTAGACGAGATTCTGAAGCGGGCTTTGTCGATGCCATGTTTTTTGATCATTTTCCCCAGGGCGCGCCGCTCTTTACCTGACCGGCGCGCTGCTTCACTGATGTTTCCACGCGTGGTCTCCATCAACCAGTTCAGATAGTCGCTCTCGAAACGCCGAACCACGGCGCTTTTGGCGTCATTAAAGGATTGAGCTTCGAAGCTGACGTCAAACTGGGGGGAAATGGCGTTTGGCGACGAAGGCAGAGAAAATTGCAGCTCCGCATTGTCGCTGAGCAGGTATTCCCGTTGCAGAAGATTCTCCAGCTCTCTCACATTTCCCGGCCAGGAATAAGACTTCAGCGCCTGTAAGGTCGCCATGTTGAGCTGTTTCTCAGAACGACGGTATTGTTGACTGAAGCGTTGCAACATATACCGGGACAGCAGCTCAATGTCTTCTTCGCGACCCCGCAGGGCTGGCATGGTCAGGGTCAGGATATGAAGGCGAAAGAACAGGTCTTCTCGAAACTCTCCCTGCGCTACTTGCTGCGCCAGGTTGGCGTTGGTGGCGGCGATAACGCGGATATCCGCAGTACGGTATCCTGCGCAGCCCAGTGGGCGATATTCTCGGGTTTGCAGAAAACGGAGCAGGGCGACTTGGGCTTTGGCGGACAGGCTGTCTATTTCGTCGAGAAAAAGGGTTCCCCGGTTGGCTAGTTCGATCAATCCCGGCTGTGCGCTCTTGGCGTCAGTGAAAGCGCCCTTGGCGTGGCCGAATAACTCATTTTCCAGTAATTGCTCTGGTAAGGCTCCGCAATTAATAGGGATAAACGGAAACTGTCGGCGCTCGCCCAGATAATGAATCGCCCGCGCCGCCATCTCCTTACCGGTGCCGGTTTCGCCTTCGATCAACACTGGCGCATCGCAGCGCGCAATACGGGCTATCAGTCGCAACGTAGCGGTGAACGCGGCGGAGCGACCGATCATATTCAGCGCATCGAACTGTTCCCATAAAGCAGCTTCCTGATGGGAGTCATGGGTATCTGCTTCAGCACCTTCCCGATGGCGTAGACGATCCAGTCGCAAGGCCAGTTCCGCCTTATGACAGGGCCAGCGCACAAACTCATCGAAACGCTGCATGAAATCCGCGTCCCACTCTCCCGCGTCGGAGCTGTACACGCACAGACTTCTGCCGCGCTGTTCCGGCGTCAGGGCGGCGAGGATGGCGTCTTTGGGATACGGCTGGGCGCCCAGCAAAAACAGAGTAATAGCATTGGAGCAAGGCTGAGGGCGATTCAGCCAGACGTCGCCGGACACAAACTGAGGTCGGTAGCCCAGCTCAGGTAGAATCCGGCTGAACTCAGAATGATGCTGTGATGAAGAGCTGAAGGCGATGCAGTCTAAGGTTTCCATATGCCTGCTCCAGGCGTTTCTTGTTATCGTCCAAGACGCGTCTGCCGATGACTGCACTGAGTAAACGCGTCCATGAATGAGCGCGCCGCTAACCCGAAGCGCTGCCAGGGAGTTTTAGTATAGTTCGAAATTTTCACTTTGCAGGGAGATCGGGATAAAGATGCTTGCTGGTAAGAAGAGTTATTTATCAGTGATAACTTGGGAGCAGGAGCAATCCGGTGTGCGACCACCGATCTACGGAGTAGCTACAAAATATTCATGAAAAATACGAACTCATATGCTTGTTAGTGAACCATGATGACCGACGTGTTGATGGTTGGGTTGAATAAAAATTTTTCGAAATTAGATGACGGCTTTTCTCTAAAACTAGCGCTTTATACCGCGTGGCTATGGTCAAAGCGTTTGGTTTAAAGCTATCGCAGCATCGCTCGACCTTCTTTGGCTAATGCTAGAAGGGGTACTGAGGTGCGAGACTGTTTATTTCACAACTTTTTACTCTTGATTAAGAGATTCAGCATAACTGAAAATTCGCTTTTTAAGACGCATGAAAAACACGCCAATACAATGGCTTAGGTTGAATAAAGGGCCATTCGTAAAGACGTAGTAATTACCAAAATATGGAGTAGGTCAAAAGGAATAGGTCTGATGGTGGGTTGAGCCTAAAACTCTCATCCGTTAAGTTTTGTAACAATAAAGAACGTCTGCCATCGCTAACAAATACTACCGCCGCCACATAACGTTGCCCCTGGCGTTACGCCAATGGTTACCCTGCCTAACTTGTTGGAATTGGGACCCGCCGGGCTGAATAATTTATCTTTCAACACGATCACGGAATTTTAGGGATTAAGAATGAATCAAGCTGTTAATCTGACTGCACAACGTATTGGCCAAGCTGGAAGGGGTAAACTTGTTTTAGCTCATGGCTCTGTTGCTGTTACTTTTAACAAGTTACTGGAGCAAGCTAAAAGAGGTAACTACTGGGCGACTTTTATAGTTAGAGAGATTGAGCAACTAACTGCAGGTGTTAATAATAGTAAGCAAGTATACACTCATGAAAAGCTGAGGGCAGGTGGGTATGCTAACTATCGCATGGTTTTACCTGGCTGCTCAGCCACTATTGTTTGTACGCCAAGCGGGGAATACAACATTTATGCCCTTGAGGTAGACTTCGACTATTTCCAGAAGCAGGAAGAAGCTAAGAAGCCTGGCCTTCACTTTGTTCGCAAAGGCAGGGAGGATATGTGGACATCCTCTTTTTTAAGCCAGAAAGAAGTTGCAGATAACGGCAAGAAAATGCGCCAACCTGGGTTTGTTAAAGCCCAATCAGCTAATAAAATGGACTGGATTATTGCTGGTGTTGCTGATCTGAATCACACTCCTGCTGAGGCTGCAAAGGAGGTTGTCACGCATATTGCTGCAAGTCCTTACAACTATCCAAACCTATCTGAACTCGGTTTTAACTTGATGTTTACGCCTGGTAAGGGCTCCATAGGTGGATTGTTTCACCCAAGGGAAGCGTTTAACGCGACCAAATCAGAGCGATTGAATGAGAGTGCGACTATTCTTGCCGATGCAATGATTAAGGCGCAGAAAAAGCGTCAAAAGGTTGCTTGGATTTCACAGTTGGGCGGGTCTGGAGTTCTTACGCAAGCTCTGAAAATATGTAAAGACAGAAACGTTAAACTCAATATGCAAGCAGCCTACTTGGCCAATCCTACGACTTCTTCTGATCCTGCCCACAAAGATTAGACACGTCATTAAGCGACTTTCGATACTTCATAACTCTCTGGGCTGAGATATCCATTTGCGCTGTGAAGACGGGTTCGATTGTAATCCACTTCGATATACTCAAACACGGCTTCACGCATTTCTTGT
>NZ_JAHMIN010000036.1 GCF_018986435.1 Hahella sp. HN01
GTTGGCATGTGGGCTGCAATACATCTGGCAAGTAAACAAACAATGTCTTGGAACACTGCGACAGAGTCTGATTACCAGATTAGATAGCAGTGAAATTCAGTAAAGCCGAATGTATTGTCGGCGGGAGTAAAGAAATGGCGAGTAAAACACTATTCAACACCCAGCGCGGAAATATGGCGCCTGCAGCGGACACCCTTAATCAGGCCGGCGGCCTGGCTTATAAATACTCCGCAGAGCATGCGCTGGCGCAGTACGCGGTGACCGGATGTTTCACCAGCACATTCTATGCTTCCGCTGAAGATCAGTTGGAAAAAGTCATGGAGTTCGCCGCTCAAGTAGAGCCTGAGTTTATCGCAAAATTGGCGGTGTTCGCTCGGGAGCGCGGCTTCATGAAAGATATGCCAGCGCTGTTGACTGCGATACTGACTGTGCGGGCGCCGGAACTGGTTCCTGCTGTGTTCAAGCGGGTCATTGATAACGGCCGTATGGTGAGAAACTTTGTGCAGATCATGCGTTCCGGCGTTGTTGGACGGAAATCCCTGGGAACCATGCCCAAGCGGCTGGTGAAAGAGTGGATCAACGCTCGTGGCGAGTCTTCTTTGTTCATGGATTCTGTCGGTGCGTCGCCTTCGATGAAGGATGTCATCAAGATGGTGCGGCCAAAGCCGGAAAACCTGATGCGGCAGGCTCTGTACGGTTATCTGATCGATAGAGAATACGATGCGGAGAAGCTGCCGCAGGTTGTGCGGGATTATGAGGCCTTTAAGGCGGATCAGTCTCAGCCGCTGCCGAAAGTGGAGTTTCGGTTGCTGACAGCGCTGAACCTGACGCAAGCGCATTGGGCTGGCATCGCCCGCAATGCGGGATGGCAGATGACGCGGATGAACTTGAATACCTTTGCGCGGCAGGGCGTGTTCAATGAAAAAGGAATGGACCGTGTGATCGCTGACCGTCTGCGTGATGAGAACGCCATTCGCAAGGCTAAGGCGTTTCCGTACCAATTGATGGCTGCTTACACCATGGCGGGCGAAGGTGTGCCTAAAATGGTGACGGAGGCCTTGCAGGACGCGATGGAGATCGCGCTGCAGAATGTGCCGGCGCTGGAAGGTCGGGTTGTCGTGCTGCCGGATACCAGCGGGTCTATGACTCAGTCGGTATCAGGTTATCGTCCCGGCGCTTCCAGTAAGGTGCGGTGTATTGATGTCGCCGCTCTGGTGGCTGCGGCTATCCTGGCGAAAAACAAGGATGCGGAGATTCTCCCGTTCGCGACCTCAGTGCATCAGGTGCGTTTGAATCCCCGGGATTCGGTGATGACCAACGCGACCAAACTGGCGCAACTGGGCGGCGGCGGAACGAACTGCTCTGCGCCTCTGGTGGAGCTGAACCGACGCAAAGCGGAGGTGGATACGGTGGTCTTCGTTAGCGATAACGAGTCATGGATTGATACGAACAGCCGTTATGCGGGGTACAACTCAGGGACGGCGGTGATGCAGGAGTGGCTGAAGCTGAAGCAGCGTAACCCCAAAGCAAAAATGGTGTGTATCGATGTTGTGCCCAATGCGTACACCCAGGCGATGGAGCGTGATGACATCCTGAACGTGGGAGGATTCTCCGATCAGGTGTTCACCGTGATGAAGTCCTTTTTGAGTGATAACCCACAGACCTGGGTGCGCACCATCAGGGAAATCGAACTGTAGCCAGGGATCTTGGTGGAGAAAAAGGCCGTCTGCGGGCGGCCTGATTCGAAGGCTTAATTTTTGATATTGGCGAATGCTTGTATGACTACATTAACCATTTGGTCCCGGGTTCGAGTCCCGGCGGTTGGCTGACAACCGTAGCGCAGTGGTAGCGCGAGCGTAGATGTCATACGACCTTTTTGTCGCTGGTCTTTTTAGGCCAAATGCTGGTCAGGATTACATTTTTCCCAAATAACTTCCTGGCTGTTTTTTGTTGGCCGCCTTATTTGAGTTTTGGCGAATGCCTGTGTGACTACACCACTTTTAATGGCCAGGTCGCGGGTTCGAGTCCCGCCCACGCTTAAAATGGCGTGGTAGCTCAGTCGGGAGAGCAGGATTGTCACACACACTCTCGTCACCGAAGGGAAAGGCTTGCAAGAGCGTTTCCCCATAATGAGTAAATTATGGGAAAGCGCTTTTGCATTTGATGCAAGGGTTCTTTGGTAAGTCGGCGAATGCCCGTATGACTACATCGGGGCTGCGAATTTCCGGGTTCGAATCCCGGCGACTGTTTACAGTTGTGGCCCATTGGTAAAGGCGCGCGGTATATGCGTCATACAAACTTTTGTCGCCGACTTTTTAGGCCAAATACTTTGCAGGGCTACATATTCCGGGCCTTGCGCTACGCTTGTTGGCCGCTTTTGCTCTTTTTAGCGAATGCGTATTAGACTACATACTGAAACCATGCTGCGTCTTATGCATTTTTGTCGCTGAAGGGAAGCGCCCACAAGAGCGTTTCTCCATAACGCCAGAGCTGAGGAATATCCTGAGTCTCAGCTTGGGGCGAATATGGAAAAGCGTTTTGGTTTGCGCTGACGAATGCCAGTATGACTACATTGATTCGCGAGGTCCCGGGTTCGAGCCCCGGCAGTCTGTAGTGACTGTAGCTCAGTAGGTAGAGCTCGCGAGATTGTCATGCAAATCTTTGTCGTCGGCTTTCTTCTATAACTTCGTTCTATCCTGCTTCGATTCAATTTCTCTAGGGTGGCTATGAATAAGCAACGAATTATGGCCTGTCTTCAGGACGAAGATGGAAGCACTAGGGATATCAACTTTACTCCTGCTCTCTTCGAAGATGTTGTCAGATTCGTGTCTGCGCTGTTTTCTGAGTACGGAATGGGTAGTCTTACTGATCAGGATGGGGCAGATATTGCGCTAGACGCAGAATCACTGGCCGCACTATTTGATCTTGAAACAAGCTACGCATTGGGTTTTTTTGAGTGCGAAAAAGCCATAGTGAAAAAAATACAGGTATTTTTGGATTGTCCAGAAGACGAAAAGTGTGCTGTTGAGCTGTCTTTCTTTCCTCGCGATCTTGCGGATAGCTTCGAGCCAGAAATACTTCTATCTAAAGTTCACGCATGGTGGGATATCCTTCGTTCGAAAGAATTATTTATCCGATACGAAGACCTTAGCTGGAAGCATTACGACGCCGAAGACCTAAGTGTTTTTTATCATAGGGTTAGGGCTTAATTAGGCCAATCATGCAACCTGACCTTTATGGTTGGAGGCCACCATGGTTTACTCCATACGAGGATTTCAAGGGGGCGTGTGCGCGGTTTGAATAGGGGGAGGCTCCAGTATTCAATTTATTATGGGAATGAATACGCGGTCCAGGTAGCCATGAAATTACGGGCGGTTAATCTCGACGATATGCCAGGTGACGTCGGTATAAGTGACTTTAGTGTCCGCTAGCGCTGCAACAGGGGCATTGATGCTGTCTTTTAGGTAGTCAGCGATGATGAGCTGGGTGTTGGCCAGCGTTTCCTCCAGCGTGCCTCCCACGCCGCAAACCAGAAGTCCGGGTATCGACGAGAAGTAGTCCGCTTTCTCACTTTGCTTGACTGCGACCCGGAAAACTAACTTGGTCATAGCACTCTCAGTTCTTGTAATAATGTAGAGCCATGGTATCCGATGGCGGCGGGTTTCTCCGATAATTATTTCGCGGTTATTTGTGAAACTTTGTTAAATAAATGCCCGATAAATGGACTTTTTCTGCACGTTGATCGCTATATCGACAACTTTTCTGGTATCGCCATGAAACGCCCCATGAACGGGGCGTTTAACGCTTAATAGATGTGGCGTTGCCTGGGCGCTCTAATAACGGTTCTTCTCCGCAGGGTTTTCGCTCAGATATTGCACAAATTCCCACTCGATGCCGTTAGGGTCGAAATAATAGGCCCTACGGCGAAACGGATGCGCCTCTGTTTCATAACCATCGTAACCGCGCTGCTGCAAACGTCCTGTCACCCCATCAAGATCCTCCACCACCATGCCAATATGGTTAATGCCGTCGTTGATATAGCGGGTGCTGACATCGCTCAGGTGGTTATCGCACTGCTGTAGCGCGAAGTAGAAGCGGTCATTGCCCACATGGGCCCATCTGCCGTTTTGACTCATCAGATCGCCTTCGCCCCGTAATGCAAAGTCGGGGAAAGCGGCTTGCAAAAACTCCATGGACTTTTCGATGGATTCAACGGTGATATTAGCGTGTTCCAGATACATGATTCGTTCTCCATTGTCGCCCTGGGGGCGTATTTGTTGTTAGGTTTATTTAGTAAAGCGTTTGCTTTACAAATAGATTATGCCTGTTCCTTTCTTTAGTAAAGCTATCGCTTTACTAAATTTTTCCTATCAACGTATACTGAAGCGCTATCCATTCATTGTAGGAGCGAGACTTCTTTGACGACGCAGGAAGACAGCGGCGAGCGCATTCTGTACTTGATTAAATCCCGAGGGCCGGCCAGCGCTCCCGAATTAGGCGGGATGTTGGGCATGACCACCATGGGCGCCAGGCAGCACATTGCAAAGCTGGAGCAAGAGGGCCTTTTGTATAGCGTAGAGGAAAGGAAGGCGCGTGGACGCCCTGTCGCGGTCTGGCGTCTGACGGAAAAGGCGCAGGGTCGATTTCCGGATAGTCACGCCAATCTGACCGTCGACTTGATCGCATCCACCCGTGAGGTGTTTGGAGAAGAAGGGTTGGATAAGCTCATTGAGGCGCGCAACGCCAAACAATTGCAGAGCTATTTAACGGCGCTATCTGTGTATCCTGATGTGTCGGACCGAATCGCCAAACTGGCGGAGCTGCGCAGTGCGGAAGGATATATGGCGGCCGCGTTTTTTGAGCAGGACGAAGGCGTCTGGTATCTGGTGGAAAACCATTGTCCTGTTTGCGTGGCGGCGCAGCATTGTCAGGGATTATGTCGAGCGGAGCTGCAAAATTTCCAGCGCTGTTTTGAAGAGCTTGCAGCGGTGGAGCGTACGGAACATGTGTTGAAAGGCGCGCGTCGCTGCTGTTATCGGTTTACTTTGAAAGCTTAACCATGAGCGGGCGCGCCTGTGACGTGTGGGATTACAGTGATCCGGTTGCGTCTTTCTCAATGGCTTCCGCCAATTCGCTCAAGAACGCGCTGCGTACTTTCAGTTTGGTGTTCTTGTGCGCTTTCAAATTCAACGCCGTCATTTTCTTGGCTTCCTCCATCGCCCTCGCCATCAGTTCTGACTCTTCTACCACGATATCCAGGAAGCCGGCTTCTCTGGCCTGTTGAGGCGCAAACATTTCCGCATTGATGACGCATCGGTTGAGGTATACCGGCGCCAGACGCGCGCGGGCGATAGAGATGCCGGCGTGATGCATGGTCATGCCGATCGCCACTTCATTCAGGCCTATTTTATAGGGGCCTTCGACGCCAATGCGCAGGTCTGCGGACAGCAACAGGAAGGCGCCTTTGGCGACAGCGTGACCTGGGCAGGCGACGATAATTGGCATGGGAAAAGAAAGCAGGCGGTGAGACAGGGTGGACCCTTGTTTAACCAGCGCCATCGCTGACTCCATGCTTTGCGTCATGACTTTCAAGTCATAACCGCCGGAGAGCATGCCCGGTGTTCCTGTGATGACCACCACGGCCTTACTCTGTTCCGCAGCGTCTAATGCTGCGTTGAACTCTTCGATCAATTGCGGGGAAATGGCGTTGACTTTGCCGTTATTTAGCGTGATGACGGCAATATTGTCCTTGAGTTCATAACTCAATAACTCGCTCATCGTGGACTCCTTAACTGTGTGTGTTTGCTGTGTTGTTATATGACTTATCAGGCGGCGTATTATGGCACATAAAGCCTTGCAGGGAGCCGATTGAGAAGGCCGAGAATGCGATTTATGCGCGCTAACCCATTGTCCAATCGAGACTATTGGGATAGTCCACTAAGGGTTGACATTATAAAGTGTGAGCCTCTTCACATTAATTAAACGTGAGGGATAACGGCCTTCGGTAATTACCTACCTAAAGCCCGGACTAACCCCTTCCGCATAGACTCAATCTGACTACTATAGACTGATCGCGCCTAAGAGGAGTTGTATAGGGCGAAAATGATAGCCGGCCAAAAGCAGGCCTATCAGATAAAAATAAATCTCCTATATGGACTGGAGGAATAAATGCTAACGAAGAAGACAAGCCTATCCATGGCTTTGAGCTCCCTTACTCTTGCTCTCGCCACCGCCGCTCATTCGGCGCCCCCTTCACGCAGTGATCTCTTGAACGAATTCTGGAGCCCAGACCGCCTGCACCCACTGGAATGCCGCTTTGGCGTTTTAAATAACTCCCCATGGGGACTGCCTCGTTGTATGCAGGCTAAAAACGTCATGGCGCACCTGCAAATGCTGAACGATATCGCCGGCGCTAACGACGGCACTCGCGCCGCTGGCTTGCCGGGTTACGAGGCTTCCGTCGACTACATCAAATCCACGCTGGAAAGCGCTGGTTACAACGTAACGCTGGCTCCATTCCCGTTCAATGCGTTCTATCCGCAAGGTCCAGGAACTCTGGAATCCACCGCTCCAGACACCACTTCCTATGAGTGGGAAGTTGACTTCTCTTATCTGTCGCAAACCGACGCAGGCGATGTAACGGGTCCTGTGGCGGCGGTTGATCTGGCGTTGGGTCCAGATAACGGCTCTACCAGCGGATGTGAAGCGGAAGACTTCGCCGGCTTCCCGGCAGGCTCCATCGCATTGGTTCAGCGCGGCTCCTGTACTTTCCAGATCAAAGCGGAAAATGCAGCGGCGGCTGGCGCAATCGGCGTTATCATCTTCAACCAGGGCAACACTGAAGATCGCAAAGGTCTGATGAACGCCACTTTGGGCGATGATTACACAGGCGGCATTCCTGTCGTGTTCGCGACCTACGACAACGGTGTTGCATGGTCCGGAACTGAAGGCTTGCAGATGCACGTCGTGACTGACGTCGTGAGAAAGCAAACCGAGACAGTTAACGTGATCGCCGAGTCCAGAAGAGGCAATCCGGACAACGTCGTCATGGTCGGTTCGCACCTTGACTCCGTCTATGAAGGCGCTGGCATCAACGATAACGGCTCCGGTAGCGCTGCGTTGCTGGAAATGGCGCTGCAAATGCGTCGCGCGCATCCACGCAACAAAATCCGCTTCGCA
The DNA here is from genome assembly GCF_018986435.1 of Hahella sp. HN01. Lineage (GTDB taxonomy): Bacteria > Pseudomonadota > Gammaproteobacteria > Pseudomonadales > Oleiphilaceae > Hahella. Next base: position 7,180 of record NZ_JAHMIN010000036.1, read on the forward strand.
TGGTGGGGCGCTGAGGAATCAGGTCTGGTTGGCTCTACACACTACGTGCAGAACCTGCCGGAAGACGAGCTTAAGAAAATCAAGGTCTACCTGAACTTCGATATGATCGCTTCTCCGAACTTCGCTTATATGATTTATGACGGCGACGGTTCTGACTTCGGTCTGGAAGGCCCTCCTGGGTCCAAGGCCACTGAAAAACTGTTCGAAGACTACTACAAGCTGCGTGCGCTGCCTTATGAAGGCACCGAGATCAGCTTCCGTTCCGACTATGCGCAGTTCTTCACTGACGGCGTAGCCTTCGGCGGTCTGTTCACTGGCGCGGAAGTCGCGAAGACTGAAGAGCAGGCGGAGAAATACGGCGGCGACGCTGGCGTTGCTCTGGACCATTGCTACCACCAGGCTTGCGACGATATCAATAACATCGCGCAGGACGCACTGGAAATCAACATCGACGCAGTGGCGTTCGTAACCAGCTGGTTGTCTCTGTCCACCAAAGTTATCGATGATGAAATCGAAGCTGCGGCGAAGAAAGACGAAGGTGTTGCAGCTATGCGCGCATTCAGCGCGAGCTCCAGCTCCAGCGCTTCTTCCTACGACATTACTCACTGGGGTAAACACTGGATCAAATAATCCACTGATCCTTGGTTGGTAAACCCATAGCGCTTAGCCCGGCGCCGCCTTGTGCGGTTCCGGGCTTTTTTGCGGCTGTAATCTGGCTCTTTGAACGGCGGATATGGACAGGAATACGAATCTGGTTTATTTATTCATCCGGCGGGCCCGCTGTCTCCTTCTATTTGTCTGAATGGATAGGCTGTTGCGTGTCAGCGCCTGTCTGCCGCGGCGTATCGCCGTTTTAATCATGTTCTTCGTTTTCTGCGCCGTTGTGCTTTAGGACCATGCGAAAAGAGAAAATTCACCAACAGATTATCGCCAAACTGCAGGACGACCTGGCTGTCGCCCAGCAGGCGGCCAATACCGCTCATGAAACCGCCACCCATACAGAAAGCGTCGCGGAAAACAAATACGACACTTTCGGTCTGGAGGCGTCTTATCTGGCGGAAGGGCAATCCCGGCGCGTGAGGGAACTGGAACTGGCGCTCGCCTCTTATCAAAATACCCCGCCCAAGCGTTTTACTGATCAAGATGAGGTCGGCGTTTTTGCGTTAGTCACGTTGGAAGCGGAAGACGGCTCTGAGCGTCGTTTGTTCGTGGGGCCTGAAGCGGCTGGGTATAAGTTTCTGCTGGATGAACAAGAGGTGTTGGTTATTACGCGGCATTCTCCCATCGGTATGAAATTGATGGGGAAAACGGTGGGCGACGTGGTTGTGCTTGTCGCAGCGGGGCAGGAGAAAGAATTTGAGATCGTCGAGTTAGAGTGATCCAAGCCGATGGGAAGCCTGGTAAGACTTCCCATTACGCTCTCACTGGTCAGGCGACCATGTCTTCCATGCTGACCTGATTCAGCTGCATCCATGCCTGAATGTTTTCATTGGCGCTGACCAAATCGGTAAAGTCGTGCGCGATTGCTTCCTTTAGATCCGCCACAATAGCTTTGCGCACAGGCGGAGCAGAGGCTTGGTTGCTGCGAAAGTCTTCATCCAGGTTAATGCGGCAGATAGCGCGATTGAACTCATAGTATCTCCAGCCTTCTTCCTTATTGCCGCCGCGGATATCAATGGCGCAGGACAGTTCTGTTAGCGCATTCTCCCATTCCGGCGTCACCTTATCCTTCAACGCGAAGCCCAGTTGCCCATGGTTCATATGGTAGCGACCGTCTGGGTCTGACTTGACCAGTGCGCGGAATATGGGAATGGTTTTCTCCATGAGTTGTTTATTGTTACGCCAGTTTTCTCCACGCACTTTCCAGGTCTGATAAAAGATTTTCGCCTTGGCCTCCGGCGAGGCGGCGGCGATGGCTTCATCCAGCTCCGGTTGTGGGGCGGGAGGGAGTTCAAAACTCGGGTTAAGCTGGCGGTCCACCAGGTTTTGCGCTTCGGCATCCAGTTTGGTTTGTTTCTTGATTTCTTCAATGTCGCGGTTCGCCTGCTCCATGCGCGCGGATAATGTGCCCAGCGCGGTTTGATCCGCCTGACGAAAAGCGCCGGCGAGAAACAGGCGGGTCCAGAGATAACCGAATAGAAATCCAATGATGGAAAAATACAGCAGCACCGATAAGGCGAAGATAGAGGCGTCCCGCCCGCCGCCGATGCCTTCCGCAATATAGCTGGTCACCTCGCGCAGGTGAGAGGGCATGGCGGTCAGTTGAGTCAGGCCGACGCCAACCAGCATCTTGGTCAGCCAGTCGGATATTTGTTCAAGATTGGTGTTGGCAAGGTAGCCTGCACCTAGGCTGTCGCTGGCGCCGACTTTGATTGCTCCGCCTGACTCTTGTTGCAAGGTGCGGGGAATGCCGAATATAAAGCCGAGTACGCCGCCCATAAGCAGGAAGGCGCCCGCCACCATCAGCCCAACGCTGGCCACTGCCGTTTTTTGCGAGATCGCCGAAAATTGCAGTGCGTAGAGGGCGATTGCCGCCGCTCCAGCCAGCATCGCGGTGCGTAATGTGCGCAAGGCCTTATTGCTGTCCGAAGTCTGCTCCCTTTCAGTACGTTCCATGGTTCTGATCCTGCCTAAAAGCTTCCTGTTGTAGTCTTTGTTTCCGAACATTTTTGCGCTCCCTTTATACCTCAGCGGCGGGACAATTGCAGTGATGAAATTGGCTGTGCGCTGAGTGCAAAACAATGATGGAACTGCTTTTATCAATGGCTGTGTCAATCCTGGCCAATAATACAGAACACAACGACCTGTACTGTCTTTTGCAGAAGGAGGGAGGCTTGCATCTGTTTGATAACTATGGCGTTATGAGGTCATCAACAAAACCGCAAGGAGAAAAACTGATATGCGCAGCCACGAGGTGGACTACAAGATCATCGGCCACGATATGCAAATGGTGGAAGTGGAGCTGGACCCAGGCGAAACCGTCATCGCGGAAGCCGGGGCCATGAACTACATGACCGGCGGCATAGAATTCGAAACCAAGATGGGCGATGGCTCGGACCCTGAGCAGGGCTTCTTTTCCAAGTTGTTCAGCGCCGGCAAACGCATGATGACCGGGGAGTCTCTGTTCATGACTCACTTCACCAACAGCGGCCATGGCAAGCAGCAGGTTTCATTTGCGGCGCCGTATCCAGGCAGCATCGTACCCGTGGATCTGGCCAATCAGGGCGGAACTATTATCTGTCAGAAAGACTCCTTTCTGGCGGCGGCTATGGGGACTCGCATTAGCGTGGAGTTCAATCGTCGACTGGGCAGCGGCTTCTTCGGCGGCGAAGGTTTTGTGCTGCAAAAGCTGGAAGGGGACGGCATGGCCTTTATCCACGCTTGCGGAACTGTGGTGGAAAAGCGCCTTGATAACGAAACGCTGCGTTTGGATACCGGCTGTCTGGTGGCGTTTACGCCGTCCATCAGTTACGAAATTGAGATGGTGAAAGGCATACGCAGTATGTTTTTCGGCGGAGAAGGCATGTTTCTGGCGACTCTACGTGGAACCGGGACTGTCTGGATTCAAAGTTTGCCGTTCTCTCGGCTGGCGGATCGAATTTTGGCTCATGCCCCCAAACAAAATGGCGGGGTAGAAGTAGGAGAGGACTGAAACTGACGTTTTATCATGATAGAGTGTGACGTCGTAGGCGTTTAACGTCATCGCGCGGGTGATCGTTTATCAAATTAATGACGGTTGTCCGCTTGATGCGACGCTTGCTCATTTGGCGGCCCATGAAGCCTGGAATGCTTTGTTTGAGCCGCCACACGCCCAGAACCCAGCAGTGTTCGCGGCGTATGAGAGGGATGTCATGCGGTCGACTCTGTATTGCCTTGCAAGGCCTTGCCTCTCTTAATGTGAAACTCTCTCACATCTCCTGATACTAAAAACGAAAGCAACATTACAGGCGGCTATGGTATGGATATTTTGGCAACCAGAGTTTATGGGAAGAATGGAAGTCACACGGCCGAAGAGAGCGCTAGCCGAAGTGGTGCGCGCAATGGTCAATCTGAAACAACATCGCCACTTCAACTGTCAGCGGAAATCTATGGCATCTTGACCGTCGCGCTGGCGCGACACTTGGGGCCGGTTTCAACTCACCTTATTCGCAATGCCGCCTCGCATTCCCGCTCACTGCCGGAAATGATTGATACGCTGTCATTGCATATTCCCAACGGCGCCGAGCGAGATACTTTTCTTGATCGCGCCCACAGAAATGACGTTATGACACACCCCGGACGCAGCCTGGATTCCACTGCGCGCCAGAAAGCAGCCGCGCCTGCGGCGAACACGAACAGGCCAAAGCCCAAATATAAAAGCAGCGTTGGAACCGCCTTGAGCGAAGAAAAGCTGCAGCGTCTGACGCAGCTTCTCAGCCGGTATGTCGGGCCGTTGGCGGGCTGTATCGTGCGCAAATGCCGCGAAGAGTCGCCGACGGAAATCAAGCTTTATCAGGCGATGGCGGAGTGTATTCCAGACGAACATGAGCGGACTCAGTTTTTAAACAAAGTCCGGCTGAGAAGTTACTGAGAAGCCTCGTTTTACATTTGGAAGAGCCAGAACGCGCCGCACGCCTATTGAGTCGCGGCGGGTGGTTATGTGCGACGGTGGAGAAGGAAGCGCTCCAGCGTCGCGATAAACGGTTCCGGCTCTTCCAGATGCGGATAATGTCCTGACTTGGAAAACATTCTGGCGCTATAGGCGTTGTCCGCTGGCGCAGTGTAAGTGTCTCCCGCCATGACGAAATCGCCCACGCCCATAATGTGTAAAGAGTCTTGTTTCAAGCTGGCGAAGTCATATTCCTCGTCCGGCCCTGACTGACTGTGAATTGAGCTGGTAATCTGCTTAAACACCTCATCGCTTTCCTGTAACTCCGTCTGCGCTTTGATGGCGGCGTATTCATCCATGGCCTGAAAGTTCGACCAATAAAATAAGGATCGCAGATCACGGTGTTTCAGCTTTTCCCGGAATGCTTGTTTGGCGCTCCATAAGCTGGCGGGATTCTGAATATCATACTCAACTTCCTGCATCAGCGTGGCGTAGTCATCCCGTTGGAAAACTTTCATCAGGATTTGATCTATCAGGAAGTTTCTCTTAGCGGGAATATCCGGTCGTAGAGACCTCCCCAGAAAAACGGCTTTAGTCTCAATGGCGTCATCTTGTTTAAGTGCGTCATAAAGCAATCTGGCGCCGTAACTGTGTCCGACCACGGCGCAGAAGCCAGGATGGCGGATGCTTAGGCGATGAATGGCGGCGACAAGGTCATCGACGTTATCTTGATGACTGAGCGCGGGCGTCTGCGCTGATAGTCCGCAACCGCGCTGGTCATAAGAGATCCAGCCAAAATGTTCGCTGTAAATAGGATAACGTTGCAACCACTCTTTGAAATAATGCGAGTGGCTTCCGGGGCCCCCGTGTACGAATAGAATGATCGCGTTGTTTTGCTTTGGATTATGGGTCCAGCAGTGCAGGTTTTCGCTCATGTCATAACATCCTGTATTGAGCTGATTTACGGGCGTGTTGTCAGCAATTTGCAAGAGAGGCCCATTATTCTCCATTCGAATTTATGAATACAGAGCTAGCATTAATACTAGCTGTTGAATCAATGGGGTATTTGATAACGTTGGTGACAAATTAACTCGAAAGGCGTTCTGTCTTTGCGTAGATAATAAAGAATGAGTCGGCGGCGAAAATCGCGGCTGTAATTGTGCAATGGCCTGCGCAATAGAATTACAACGAGCCTAATATTCAGAGGTAACTGAACTTGAAAACAATAGAACCCAGCAGTGAGCAAACTCAACGTTTTGTAGAATTGGCCCGGGAATATTGTCAATGGAGCGAAGCGACGCCGGGCTCCCAAGATGAAGAAATGGCGACAGCTACCAGGCTGCTGGCTAAGCTTTACGCGACGATACTGGATTTGCCTTTTGAGCCGGCGGGGACGGATCTGGAATTTGAAACCATGACCCACGACGCTTGGCAGAAAGTCTACCAGCGATTCAGCTCGATGCCATTCACACAGTATCGCGATATCGACGACCCGTTTGATATGCAATCCGCTTCCGTCAATGCGGGCGACATCGCCGATGATCTGGCGGATATTTATCGCGACATGAAAGACGGCCTGTCCTTATGGGATCATCATCACGTCAAAGAAGCCGTGTGCTACTGGGAAGAAAGCTTCCGCATTCATTGGGGGCAGCACGCCATCGATGCATTAAAAGCCCTGCACTGGCGTCGTCATAATCGCTAAAAAAATTCCGAGTCCGCGACAGTATTTGTCGCTGCAAAAAGTAATATTACTCCTGCGACGGGATGGAGAGGGACGCTCTCATCAAGGACTCACAAATGGACTCACAAAAGGATTAGCCCGCAGACCCGGCTGGGTCGAAACGGACTTATAAACGGAATTGACGCAGAAGCGCTGTTAAACCCAGGCATGGAAGCCGCCCGTCGCCCTTCTATCTGACAGAAAACCTTGAATGGTTTTCCATGCATAAGAAATTTACTTTGCCAGCAACATATCAATATGAGGAATGCCGTCCTCGTCATACTGCTCGGAAATAGTGATGAAGCCGAAGCTTTGATAAAACTTTTCCAAGTAAGCCTGCGCTTGAATTTTAATGTCGTGTTGAGGAAAGCGCTCACGCGCCCAACTCAAGCCCTCAGCCATTAGCTTTTTACCTGAACCGCCGCCTCGCGCAGATGGTGCGGTGACAATTCTGCCCAGGGAGGTCTCTGTGTACTTTATTCCTGGCGGCGCAAGACGCAGGTAGGCTGTCAGCGTTTGTACGCCTTCTATGTCCGACCAGCCCAGTAAATGCAGGCAGTCTTTATCCGCGCCGTCCGCATCCAAGTAGGGACAGTTCTGTTCCACAACAAAAACCTCTGACCGTAGGCGCAATAATGCGTACAGTTCATCAAGCGTTAACTCATTAAAGGCTCTACGGGTCCAGTTGATCACAGCTAATACTCCTGATGCGTTGTAATGATATTGCTTGGCTAGCCTAGCACGGCCATAGGTTTTCCCCATATTGGCCTTTGCGCTGATAGTCGCAGGTGATTGATTGGTAGAGAGAAGCCTCCGATATTCATCGAAGGCTTGTTTAGATAAGATCTATCCCTTGTTCTGCACTGGTCTGAATGGGTAAACCCAGCTGGTGAAGGCTTGTACGCTGCGGGTTTGTATCCATACTTTGCCTTTGCCGCTGAAACGGCAGACAAAACCTTCGCCGGAGAAGAAGAGGGACTTGTATCCGCCGACTTTGGTGATGCTGTAATCCAGCCCTTCCGTAAACGCGACGATATTCCCGGTGTCCACGACATAGTCGCCATCCACGTCCAGCATGATCATGCCGCCGTAAGTGTTGAACCAGAGGTCGCCATCGCCGCTACAGCGAATCAGGAAGAGGCTTTCGCCTGAGAAGAAACCTTTGGTCAGCCCCTGCCATTTGGTTTCCACCGTCACGCCCATGTCGGAGGCGACAAATGCGGAGTTCTGCAGAAAGACTGTTTCTCCCTGTAGAAATACGTGCGCCAGATCCCCAGGAGACGCCGGCGCGATGCCAATTTCGCCGGGACCGTTTTGAGCGGTGAATTCATTGATGAAAATGGACTCGGAGGTTAAGAAGCGGCCCAGGCCGCCTTTCGCCTTGGTCTTCATGACCATGTTGGTGTCCATGGTCGCCATTGCGGAGGCTTCCACCCTGAGTGTCTTTCCGCCGGGCACTTGCACCGTCAGGAATGCGAAGTCTGGTCTCCCTTCAATTTTGAATTTAAAGCCCGGTTGATCCTGCTCCTGATCGATGCTCGCTTCAGGCTCAGCCATGGCGGGGGGGGCAGGCTGCGGTACAGGCTCAGGAGGAGGCGGAACTGGCCTGGTAATCTCATTGTTTGGCTGCGGCTCTTCCGCTGCAACGACGGCAGGAGCGGGCGCTTCGCTCATTCCTACCTGGCTTTGCACGCCGATTTTAGTCAACGCCAGTTGAATTTTATCCGCCGTGGTTTCATCAATGCCCTTTTTCACGACCATCGGGGCGCGGGAAAATATCTGCTCGGCGGTCTCAGGCGCGACCTTGAACAATTTGGCGAAAGCCTCCACCGCGCTTTCCCGGGTAACGCCAGGATTCAACTCACCTGTCACAGTGACTTGGTATGCTGCTGTGCTCATCATCACTCTCCTTAAGCTTTGCGCGGCTTCAAGCCTGAGGACATCGCCCATCCGAAGCTGGATGGATTATGCGACTGACACCAGACGGTGCCCTTGCCGTGGAATTTACAAACCAGCCCTTCGCCGCCGAGGAACGAATGCATCCAGCTTTTGCCGGCTTTGGTGATGGTGAAATCCAGCGTCTCGTTGAAGGCGACGATATGGCCGGTATCGACGATATATTCCCCGTCCACCTCCACCGGATAAATGGCGCCAAAAGAGTTGAGCAGCACTTTGCCTTTTCCTTTCATATGCAGCCAGAACATGCTCTCTCCCGAGAGGATAGACTTGAACCCTTGCCAGCCTAAATCGATTTCCACGCTGTGTTCGCAGGCCATGAAGGAGCCGCCCTGTACGATCAGGCTCTCATTGTCCAGTTCATAGGCCATCATGTCGCCAGCGAGCGTCGCGCCGAACCAGACTTCACCGTCGCCGGATTTGGGTTCGAAGTGGTTAAGAAACAAAGATTCGCCTGCGACCATGCGTTTGATCGCTTTCATCAGGCCGCCGCCTTGCTTCTTATGCGTTGTCGTCGTGACGTCCATATTGCCGCTCATGGCGATCATGGCGCCAGATTCCGCCGTACAGATCTCGCCCTGGGCCAGTTTGACTTTCGCCGCGGTGTTGCCAGGGCGATGGATAAGTTCGATGTCCATAGTGCGCCCCTTAGAAAAGTTTTGGGTTGATCCAGTCGGTCAGACCGGAAATGCTGCGGGTTTGAATGATGACTTTGCCTTTGCCTTCGACCCGGGTTACCAGACCTTCGCCGCCGAAGAAGCTGGAGAACAGGCCGCCAGCTAGCTGGATATGCAGGCTCAGGCCTGGGTCATAGGCCACCAGATGACTGGTGTCGACGATATACTCGCCATCAATCTCTTTTTCGAGCAGGGCGCCGTAGGCTCCGTACCAGACTTTGCCTGTGCCGGAGACAACCAGCTTGAACAGACCTTCCTTGGCGATGAAGGATTTGAATCCCGCCCAGCGCACACCCAGCGTGACGCCTTCCGTCGCGGCCAGAAAGGCGCCCGGCTGGAAACACAAGGTTTCATTATTCAATTCAGCGCAGCGCACCTCCCCTGGAGTAGGCTGCACCAAGGTCAGCTTTCGCACGCCGCTGGTGTTATTGCTGAAGCGGTTAATGAAGAAGGTTTCGCCTCCCAGAAATTTTCTTAGGATGGCGATAAAAAACGATCCATTGGTGCGCGTTTCCATATCCAGGTCCGCCGACATGCTGGACATGGCGTCGGACTCCGCCGTGATCTGCTCGCCGGGCTCCAGTTCGACGTCCACGTAACCGAACGCGGCGCCTCCTTTTATCTCTGCCTTCATGCGCTATCTCCGTTGTCGATAACTTTATTTCTTCGAATTTCGATGGAGCGGACTCTATTTTTCCGCCACAAACTCTTTGACCAGTTGCTTCAGTCTCTGGAATTCCGGCTCCAGATTGCGGTAGTCGCCTTCCTGATCACTGATCCGCTCTTGAAGATCGGCGATGCGATCCTCGGTGGCTGGATGCGAGCTCAGGAATCCCATGGTGTCTTTCATCAGATCCCTGGCGTCTTCGTCTTCAATTTTCTCAAGGCGCTTTTTCTCTTCTTCGATGATTTTATCGAAGAAGGAAATCAAGCCTTTAGGGTCGATATTGGCGCGTTTTAGCAATTCCAGTCCCTTGGCGTCGGCGTCCGACTCAAACCCTCTGGAATAGCTCTGGTTCAGCAATAGCGGCGCTGCATTGGCCACGGTCGCCAGCAGACCGCTGACGTCGCCGAACAGCGCCTGAGCCAACGCGTAAGTGCCGGCGGCTCCCATAATATTGCGCACGCCATGCTGCTCCGTGACATGTGATATTTCATGCGCCATGACGCCAAGAACCTCACTGGCGTTATCTGCGGCCAGGATCAGTCCAGAGTTAATAACGATGTATCCCCCAGGCAATGCGAAAGCGTTGATGTCGGATGAGTTGGATACGTAAACCTTGTAGGTGTAACGCTCATCTTTCACGGCATTAATCAGTGGATCAGTAAGCGCGGCGACCGCTTGTTTGCCATCTTCGGATTCAAGTAGCTCATTCTCTACCTGATACTGGCCGAATACCGTCTTGCCCAGTTTCTCTTCCCACTCAGCGGGAACCTGCTTTGCGGCGACGGCGGTGATGCTATCCATAAAAACGACAATAGAAAGCGGCGTGCCGATGATCAACGCCACGACAATGACCAGCACTGACCAGTTAATACGACGTACATTACGCGCCTTGCGTAGCTGGCCCTGCAGATGATTATCCTGATGCAGAGCAGGGTGATGTAGGATGCTGCGATCGCTGGTGTAGAGGCTCCACTCGGGAAAGTCGGGATGAGTGATAAAAACCAGCCTATCGCTAGCCCCGCCCATTTTGACCTGGGCGCCGGTGACAGGAAAGCGAACGCTACTCTCGCCATTGGAGAACTCGACGAACCCGCTGGACACCGTCAGGGAGCCAGAAGCTCTGCCGTTATTGAATTGCTCGTGAAACGCATGGGCCTGATAGGTTTGCGTTGGTTCCATTCATCCCTTCCTGTATGAAATTCTGAAGTGCTGAAGAGTAATAAAAAGGACAAGTTGTCAGGGACGGAATTAAATCCTCTTTCTTAATCGCCGTAAAGCAGAAACGGGGAAAAAGGCTTTGATTTAAAATAGTTGCAAACTTTAGCTGGCGCAAACGCCGTGACCCCTATGTTAAGGCGATCACTTTACTGTGATGAACTATCTTGTTTTCACTGTCTACTGAATACACTGCATGCTAGAATCGCGCGCTTTTTATTCAAATGTAGTCTGTGGAAGTTAGAGTAAAGTTATGATGCTGCCCCGTTATTTGTCTGTTTTGTTGCTCTTGGGAGCGTTTATTTGTTTGCCTGGTTGCGGTGGTGGAGGCGGAAATTCTGCTGCCGATAACAGCAATAGCGGAAGCGTGGAAACTGGCGGGGAGCAGGGAGATAATTCTGGCGATACGAGCAATCCATCTAATCCCTGTGACGCCCCTGTCGGAACACAAGCTGATCTATCTGAAGATTGCCGAACTAAAGATTGGGAGCCGGCAAGCTCTCCCGATAGGTTTAAGGCGGGGCCTTCCGGTCTTTTGTATGTCCTGAGTAGTGAGGATGCAAGCAAGATATATAGATGGAACCTGACTACCCAGCGCTATATCAATCCTATTACGCTGTTAAATCCAATATCCGATTTTGAATATTCCGCATCGCATGAACGCCTGCTTTTAGGGCATCAGAACGGCGAAATTACGGCGATTGATATTACTAAAGATAAAACAGAACGCCCTTTCGCTAAGCCTGGCCTTAATATCATTAAACTTGTCGCGGCCGGCGACGATTTGTGGGTTGTGGTCCCTGGTGACCGTGATCCTTACTACAGCCCCGATGTTCTCTATTTATTGGACGCAGTCGGGCAAGTTAAGAGCAGTACTTCTATTAATGATCAGCTATACACTCTGCAATGGAATTCTGAGACTGGCCGTCTTTATTTCTTTGGTTACCAGACATTTCCGGGCACGGAATACTATTTCTGCGGATCAGGTGATTATGTGACTAAAGGCGGTCTCTATTGGAGACGCTACAACAAGGATGCCGCGACAATTGAGCACTCCTCCGAGTTGGCGAGGTGCCTGGAAGACGGAGATTTTTCGTTGAGTCCTGACGGGGGAGCGCTGGTTGATCTGCGGGCCCAAATTCATGACTTAGACGGAGACTCCGCCCTAACTAAGCTTAGAAGTCCTTTTACTGATCCTGATGCCTTCGGGTTTGGGGAGTACAAATACAAGCAGACTCTCTGGCTTGAAGGACATATTCTGGCGAGCTACATTCATGAGGGAAAAACCTATCTCATTAGGTGGGACGATACTCGCCAGGTAGTGGATTACCGGATATACCCGGGAGTTGCAAAGGCGTTGGTTGACGCCGGAAATCAAGTGGCGCTTGTGGTTGAAGATGGCGGTGAAACATTTATTTATAGCTACGATATCCGTCTGGACGATGATGGCGACGGCGTACCAAATCGTGACGATGCTTTTCCAGCGGACATCTCCGCCTCTAAAGACTCTGATAACGACGGTTATCCCGATGAATGGAACCCCGGCTTCACCGATGCTGATACGACGACAGGATTGTCCCTGGACGACTATCCCAATGATTCGTCATGCGCTCTGATTGAGCATGGCTCGCCCATGGACGTCAGTCTGTGTGATATCGCGAGAATGCATTCTGAGGTTGTTGCGACGATCGTTCAGGGTAATCGGCAAGGGGATGTGTTTGCTCTGAATGGCGATCGCAACGCCATCTATCGTTGGTCCGCTGTCGACCATGGATATAAAAATCCATGGCGTTTAAGTCAGCCTGTCGTCGATATGAGTTATTCCGATAGCGTTAAGCGGCTTTATGTTCTGTACAAGAATGGTGAAGTCAGATACTTCGATGAGGAAAATGAGAATCGCTTTTTTGCATACATGGTCGGCAATCCCACCTCTATAATAGCCGGAGGAAATGCGGTTATCGTCATGGCGTCTCCAATGTCAGAAGGCGCCTGGTTGTACGACAACACTGGCCGCATTCTGTCTGAGGCCAGTGTACCGCCGGCATTGAATGGTTGGTATGCTTCGGGCAAAGACGACGCCTTATACTTTTTCTCGCATGACTTCCCTGAACTCATGATTTCATTTTCCAGCCCTAGGTATTTGGATTACATCGCACAAGTCGATGCTCCGGTATCAGCCGGCTTTTTAGCGTACAACCCATTCAAAGATCTGTTGCTTATCGATAGGGCTGTATACAGCTTTGAGGAGGAGGGGAGTCAGCTGACCAATGCCGTTAGCTTGCCTCTGAGTTCGTTAAAAGGCGCTACCTGGACGAAAAGCAGCGGCCTTCTGGCTGTTTCGGAGATAGAAGATGGCGGGACACTCTTGACGGAATTGAATCCCGCTTTCGAGAAGGTTGCAGAACAGGAATATGAAGGCGCTCCAGTCGCGGTGTTTGGTGGCGAAGGCGATTATATGGTTGTGACAAAGTCAGACGAACGCATTGAAATAAATGTCTACGTTCCTGTTGTGACTGATTAACGTTAAATTTTTCTTCGGGCGGGAAGTTCTTTTCCGCCCCTTTCTACTTCTTTCTCTTCCCCCAATTCCGCAGTATTAGGCAAGTCTCCCGCAGGAATGATGTAGTTGCTCTTGTCTGACAAGGACTACACTTTACTGAGCTGTGTATGCCTATCAACCACATCCCGGGTCAGGGATATAAAGAATCAACGAATACTCTGTGGGGGCGATTATGGGAATCGAACTGACTATTAATGGAGAAAAGCGCTCGCTGGATGTGCCTGAGGATACGCCTTTGTTGTGGGCGATCCGGGATCATCTGCATTTGACTGGAACCAAGTTCGGATGCGGCATGGCGCAATGTGGCGCGTGTACGGTGCATATGAATGGCTCTGCGATTCGTTCCTGCGTGACGCCGGTTGGCTCAGTTCAGGGGCAGTCTATCACCACGATAGAGGGGCTGGAGTCGAAGGTCGCCAAGGCGGTGCAGGAAAGTTGGGAAGAAGAAGCGGTCGTACAGTGTGGATACTGTCAGTCTGGGCAGATCATGTCAGCGGTGGCGCTTTTGCAAAGCAACCCCAAGCCCAGCGACAGTGACATCGACAGCTTTATGTCAGGCAATATCTGTCGTTGCTCCACCTATGTCCGCATTCGCGCTGCGATCAAGTCCGCAGCAGAAAAGATAGCGTAAGGAGGCTCTATGAAAACCATGAATCCCAGCCTGAGCCGTCGTTCCTTTATCAGCAAATCCACCTTGGGCGGAGCGGGACTGACGTTGGCGCTATCACTGCCTTCTCTGGCAGGCGCAGCGGAGTCCGGTCCGGGGAAAACCTCGGGCGAGGCGGCTAACCAGGACTTCGCTCCCAACGCATTCGTGCGCATCAGCCCAGACAACAAAGTGTACGTTATCAGCAAGCACATCGAGATGGGGCAGGGAACCTACACGGGGCTTGCAACCTTGCTGGCGGAAGAATTGGATGCGGACTGGTCCCAGGTCGTCGTGGAAGGGGCGGAAGCGGACGCCAAGCGTTATAACAACCTGTTTTGGGGACCATTCCAGGGCACCGGCGGCAGCACCGCCATGGCGAATTCCTACCAGCAGATGCGGGAAGCGGGCGCCAAAGCTAAAGCAATGCTAGTCGCTGCTGCGGCGACCTTGTGGAAGGTTCCAGCTGCGGAAATCAAGGTCGAATCCGGCAAAGTGAGCCACAGCGGAACCTCCAGACAAGCCAGCTTCGGAGATCTGGCGGAACTGGCGGCTATGCAGCCAGTGCCGGAAACGGCGACCTTGAAAGATCCCAAAGACTTTCGCCTGATTGGTAAGAAGCTGGTGCGTAAAGATCCGGGTAAAACCAACGGAACGGCGATTTTTACCCAGGATGTGCAACTCCCAGGCATGCTGACGGCGTTGATCGCCCATGCTCCCAAAGCAGGGGGTAAGGTCAAAACAGTGGACGACTCCGCGGCGCGGAAAGTGCCTGGTGTCGTGTCGGTCATGCAGATACCCGCTGGCGTGGCGGTATTGGCGCAGGACTTCTGGTCCGCGAAAAAAGGCCGGGACGCCCTCAAAGTGGAATGGGACGACAGCACTGCGTTTCGTAAAAGCTCAGCGACTATTCTCAAGGAGTACCGCGAAGAGCTGAATAAGCCGGGGACGCCCGTCTTGCGCAATGGCGACTTCGATGCGGCATACGCTGCGGCGGAAAAGCAGTTTGACGCCATCTATGAGTTCCCCTTTCTGGCCCACGCGGCGATGGAGCCGATGAACTGCGTGATTCAGAAGAAAGAGAATGGCGCTGAACTTTGGTATGGCTGCCAGTTTCAGACGGGGGACCAGATGCAGGTCTCACAGATCCTGGGCGTACCGATGGAAAACGTGAAGATCAATATGCTGTTGGCGGGAGGCAGTTTTGGCCGTCGAGCCAACTCGCACTCTGATTACATCGTTGAAGCTACGCAGGTCGCCAAAGCCTATTCGGAGTCCGTCCCGATCAAGTTGGTGTGGACCCGTGAAGATGATATGCGTGGCTGGTACTACCGTCCCATCTATATACACCAGATCTCTGCGACCTTGGGTGCGGACGGTTACCCCTCCGCCTGGCGTCATCGCATTGTGGGCCAGTCGATTATTTCCGGTACTGGCTTTGAAGGCATGATGAAAGACGGTATTGATCCGACCTCTGTAGAAGGAGCCTCCAACCTGCCTTACCACGTCGCCAACATGCAGGTGGATTTGCACACGATCAAGGAGGGCGTGCCCATTCTATGGTGGCGCTCCGTTGGATCGACCCACACAGCTTATTCCACAGAGACTTTTATCGACGAACTGGCCAAATCCGCCGGTAAGGACCCGGTCGCCTACCGCATGAAACTGCTGGAAGGCCATCCGCGTCATCAGGGCGTATTGAAGCTGGCGGCGGAAAAAGCCGGCTGGGATAAACCGTTGCCGAAAGGGCGTTTTCGCGGCGTGGCGGTGCATGAATCTTTCAATTCATACGTGGCCCAGGTCGCGGAGATTGAGGCAGTGGACGACAACCGCTTCCGTATCGTGAAAATCACCTGTGCGGTGGACTGTGGGCTCGCCATCAACCCCGACATTATCAAAGCGCAAATGCAGGGGGGGATTGGCTATGGCTTATCGCCAGCGCTGGTCAGTGAGATCACCTTGGAGGATGGCGCGGTCAAGCAATCCAACTTCCATGACTACCAAGTGCTGCGCATGAATCAAATGCCGGATGTGGAAGTGCATATCGTGCCTTCGGCGGAGCCGCCCACCGGCGTTGGCGAGCCGGGTACGCCGGTTGCAGCGCCTGCGGTGGCCAATGCGTTGTTCGCCGCGACAGGAGAAATCCCTCGCAGCCTTCCATTCAAGAACCTGTTCGCCTGATATGAGCGCGCCGATGTTTGTGGAAAACGTGATACCTGCGGCCTGCGCCTGGCTGGCTCAGGGCGCCAGGGTGGCGTTGATTACTCTGGTAGGCGTCGACGGTTCCTCGCCGCGCCCGCTGGGGAGTCAAATGGCGGTGCGTGAGGACGGCGTGGCGGTAGGTTTGATTTCGGGAGGCTGCGTTGAGGCGGCGTTAACCCATGAAGCGGTCGCCGCTCTGGCGGACGGACGCAATCGCAAGCTGCGTTACGGTAAGGACTCTCCTTTCTTTGATATTCGGCTGCCTTGCGGCTCTGGGATAGATGTGCTGATTGACGTTAATGTCGGCGCTGATGTTTTGTTCGCAGTGCGAGATCGGCAACTGCAGCGTCAGCCAGCGTTGTTGTGCATGGACCTGGAGCGCGCAGCCAGCGGTGATGGCGCGTATCTGCAACTGGAAGCCTGTTCAGGAACGCAGGCTTCCGACTCCTATGCGAACGGCGATCGCTTTGTCAGAGTTTATAACCCCGCCACCCGCCTGTTGGCGTTTGGGCGGGGAGAGATATTTCGACAGTTGTTGATGCTGACGCCTGCGATGGGATATGAAGTGTTGGCGGTCTCTCCCGGGGATGCATCTGGATATGCCCCGCCCGGCGTGACCAGATTGCATACGCCGGACCATTTCGAGGAGGGCTGGAGCGACGCCTGGACGGCGGCGGCGTTGTTATTCCACGACCATGAATGGGAACTTCCTATTTTGCGCAACCTGTTGCGCACGGACTGCTTCTATATCGGCGCTTTGGGGAGTCTGAGGACGCAGGCTCTACGGCGAGAGCAGTTGGCGGCGGAAGGCGTCAGTGCGACGGAGGTTGATCGCGTCAAAGGGCCCATTGGACTGAATATCGGTGGTAAAACGCCGCCGGAGATTGCGATTTCGATTCTCGCTGAAATTATTTCCCGCCGCGCATAAAAAACGGCGCATTACGCGCCGTTCTGAAACAACCCCCAGGCGATGCGCCACATCAGCACTGCGATCAGCCCATCCACCAGTCGCCAGAATGAAGGACGCGACAGCCAGGGCGACAGCGCGGCGGCGGCGATGGCCAAACCGAAGAACCAGATGATCGAGGCCGAGGCGGCGCCGGCTGCGTAAGCGGCGGGGGCGGACTGTTGAGCGCCCACTGAACCGATCAGGAAAAGCGTGTCCAGATAGACATGTGGATTGAGGAGCGTCACCGCCAGGGTGGTCGCTACGACAATGCCAAGGTTACGTTTGACGGCCCCTTCCGCTTCCAGCCCTGGACCCGGATAGAACGCCCGCTTGACGGAAAAGGCGCCGTAAGCAGAGAGAAAAATCATTCCTCCCCAGCGCGCCCACTCTGCAATCTGCGGGAACTCCCTCAGTAACGCCGCCATGCCGAAAACGCCGGCGGCGATCAGCACCAGGTCCGCCAGTGCGCAAATTGCGGCGACGGGAAAGTGATGCTCCCGCTTCAGGCTTTGCGCCAATACGAATGCGTTCTGTGCGCCTATCGCGACGATAATCCCCAGAGAGAGGCTAAACCCGTTAAAATAGCTCTGCCACATGCAGTTAACACCTTTTTGTAATGTACATTGCCGCTATAGACGTTGTGTCGTTATGGACGTTTATAGTCATGTACGTTGTTGTGATTCAGCTTGTCGCAGGCGCCTTGCGTTTGTCTGTGTTGAAGGTTAGGGTGTTTCTGTATATTAATAAAACAAATAATCCTAACATCTCATTAGAAAAACTGATCATGCTGGATTACAAGTTACTACAGGCGCTGGCGGCGATAGTGGAAGGCCAGGGCTTTGAGAAAGGCGCCGCCTTGCTGGGTATTTCCCAGTCCGCAATTTCACAGCGCATCAAACTGCTGGAAGCGAGGTTAGGGCAACCTGTACTGGTCCGCTCCCCGGGACTCGCGCCTACCGATCTGGGAAAACGCCTTCTCAATCATGTGCAGCAGGTGCGTCTACTGGAGCATGATCTGTTACTGGACGTGCCGACGCTGGGCGCGGAGGCGCTGCGCCTGCGCATCGCTATTAATGCGGACAGTCTCGCCACCTGGTGGTTTCCCGTGATGGGCGATTACTGCCAGCGCGAAGGCGTGCTGCTGGACCTGTTGATTGAAGATCAGGATATCGGGCTCAAACGCATGCGCGATGGCGATGTGGCGGGATGTGTATGCAGTGCGGAGCAGGCAGTGCAGGGCTCTCGTTGCGTTTATCTGGGAACACTGGTGTATCGCGCCTACGCCAGCCCGGGGTTTATGTCCCGTTATTTTCCGCTGGGGCTGAATGCTGATGCGCTGGCGGTTGCGCCGGTGATTAATTTCGGCCCTGACGATCAATTGCAGCATCGCCTGTTGCAGAGCCTGGGTTATCAGGGCGCATTTCCGTTTCATTTATGTCCCTCTTCAGAAGGGTTTATTCGCATGTCGGAAGCCGGGCTAGGGTACGGCATGATGCCGGAGATTCAGGCGCAGGAATCGGTGGCGGCGGGACGGCTGGTGGAAGTAAAGCCAGGCTATGCGCAAAAAGTGCCGTTGTACTGGCATTATTGGCGACAGGGTGGAGAGACGCTGGAAGGTCTGACGCGACATTTATGCACGGCAATCCCTTTAAATCAGGGAGAAATAACGGTTAAATAGCGTTCTCCCTGCAAAGTTGACCTACTCTCATAATGGATGTGATCCCGTAATCAAACACAGATACTGAATCTTTAATGTCGTGCGCGGCGACTGACGCACTGTGTCTGCCATATCGTCGCTCGATTGACCGTTTTCAATTAATAAAAAGCAGTTATTTCATGGCTAGTGAACTTCATCAAACCCAGGTTGACCTCGATGGACTGTTGGAGGTGCTGGGGCGCAATTTATATTCCACTCCCGCCGTCGCAATCCGGGAGCTTATTCAGAACGCGCATGACGCCTGCGTGCGTTCCCGCCTGGAGACAGGCCGCGACGGCGATTTCGCCATCCGCATTCAGGCGGACAGCCACCGCAACCAGATTGTCATCACCGATAACGGCTCCGGCCTCACCTACGAGGAAGTGCTGAAATACCTCGCCACTATCGGATCAGGCTATACCCGCGTGTTGCGGGACAGCTCCCATAATGAGGACATGGTGGGGTATTTCGGGCTAGGTTTTTTATCCGCCTATGTCGTAGCGGAGAAAGTGGAAGTCTGGACGACGTCCTACCAGACGCCGGAGCAGACCTGGTATTTCTCCACCGCCGGCGGCAAGAAATTCGCCATTTCCGCTACTGCGCCAGCGCAGGTGGGAACTACAGTTAAGCTTCACCTGCGGGAGGAGTTTTATCACCTGGCGGAAAGCGATTTATTACAGGGGCTGATTGAACGCTACTGTTGTCTGCTGCGCGTCCCCATTTTTCTGAATAACGACGATGAGCAGGTCAACAGTCTGGTAGCGCCTTGGCGACTGGACGCCGCCACATCCGAATTACAACGCAAGAAACGACGCCTGGAATTCGCCACTATTTTCGAAGGCGCCTTTGAACCCTTGTGCGCCATTCCCATTCCTGAAAATAACCCCTGGAGTCTGAAAGGCTTACTTTGGGTGCAGGATCGCGGTGGTTACGCCACCTCGGACTACCGCAATATTTCGGTATTCGTGCGCAGTATGTTCATCACCGGAGAATGTCGTGAATTGTTGCCGCTGTGGGCGGGATTCGCAGGCGGCGTAGTGGAGTCGGTGGCGCTGTCGCCGACGGCGAGCCGTGAAGATATTCAAAAAGACGAGCGCTTTTATGAAATTCGCGACTTTCTGGCCGAAACGCTGATTGAGGGCCTGCGAACCGTCGCCGCCAACGAGAGCAGCGTGTGGCGACGTATTCTCAGCCGCCACAACCAGACGTTGTTAGGGGCGGCGTTGAGCGATGACCGTTTGTTTGAGGTCATGCAGAACGACCTGAAAATACCGACCACGATTGGCGATGTGACGCTTCCCGCGTATCTCAAGCAGAGCGGCGGCGTGATTTATATCCGTAATGAAGACAAGAACAGCCAAGAAGAGCTGCTGTTCCGGGCGCAAATGAAGCCATTGGTCTCTGGCTATCTTTATGCCGCCTCTGGCTTTTGTCAGAAGTATGCGCACTGGAATCAGCTGAAAGCCCACATTCTGGGTAGCGGTGATACAGAAACCAAGCTGTTCGCCGAAGAGACGGTGGATAAAGCGACTCACGACAAGCTGGCGGCGCTCTTGTTGCGCAAAAATGAGGCCTTGTCCTGCGCGCGGTTTGAGCCGGCTCATGTGCCGCTGCTGGTCATCCACGATCAGGACGTGGCGCTCAAGAAGCGAATTGAGCGGGATGAGGCGGATAAGCGCATCGGATCAGCGGCGTTGAGTCTGGCGCGGCTGCATACGCAAGCCATTTCGGCGGAAATTGAGCGACGTCTGTACGTCAACCTGAATTCGCCTCTGGTTGCGGCCATGATGGACGCGTCTCAGGAGTCGGCAAGGCATTTGGCGGTGGCGGTTCGGGCCTATATGGAGTCGTTAACCCATCAGGTCGACGATAGCGACTCTAATTTTTCCGATGAACTCAAGCGCTTCAGCGAGGCGTTGCTGGCGATCACGCGAGGGGTGTAACGATGGATATCTGGAATTGGGTTCACGAACGCGTCTCGGCGTTGAGAGAAAGTGGCGAGCATCGTCTGGCGGATTTTGTCTACGATATTTCCCATTATTCGGTGAATGATGAGCACCACAAAGTGGATGCGCTGTACCCGGAAGCGTTGAGTCTGGCGCGCAAGAACGGCGATAAATGGCTGGAGATCTATTTTCGTCACTGGCATCTGCAAAGTCAGGTGCTGACCCGGCGTAAAGGCCAGGCCATGTTGGGCGAGGCGGTGGATTTATTGGAGTTCGCTCACCGCGAAGAAACCCGTGACTGCCCGCAAAGCATCTGTGTCGTACAGGATCTGGCTTGTTGTTATGCGATTACCGATGGCCCTGGCTATGTGGAGGAAAGACTGGCGGTGGCGCAGGAAACCTTGAGCAGGATCGATGCGTCCTGGCCCTGTTTCACCTGTATTGGCGGCGAATACAACAGCGCGTTGATTGACGCGGGTCGATTCGAGGATGCGCTGGCTTCTATCCGCGATCAGAAAAAGGCGTTGACCGCCAGTCATCGTTCGCCTGATGACACCAATATGCTGTTTTGCCAGTTGGACGCCCTGATTGGACTGCATCGATACGAAGAAGCGGAAAAGCTGGCGCGTAAAGCCAGAAATGACGGCGGCGGAGAACATTTCGAGCGCCGCAGAAAGAACTATCTGGCGTGGTGTCTGGCGTTGCTGGAGCGTGCGGAAGAGGCGGAGGAAGCATTGCTAAGCTACGACGAGACCATGCTGTCTCCCGCGTTTTTTGAGCCCTGGATCAAGACGAAGGAAGTGTTGGCCTCCAAGCAAGCCAGCGCCAACTCGGAAGAGCTGGATTTGCAGATTAACGCTATGTTGACGGAGCTATTCAATAGCAAAGCCTGGCGAGATACCGTCAATCTTGGATTGGTGCAGGCTCAGCTGGCGTTGGCCCGTGGCGCCGTCTCTATCGCCCGCTTATGCGCCCAGCGCGTGGCGGAAGCGGTACAGCAACTGCACCGGGATTGCGGCGCCACAGAAGAACTGGCTGCTCTAAATGAAGCAGTCACTAAGGCCGAAGTGCAAAGAACGCCATGGGAATTCTCCGAAATTGAACAGTTCCTTGAACAACAGGCGGAAACCCGTGAAGCGGCGTTGGAGATGACTACAGACGCCTTGCGGAAGTGGCCGGACGACGAGCGAGTATTGCTCGAATACACCCAACTCTTGGACGCCAGCGGCTGGAGTGATGCGGCGCTTGCGGTATTGCGGGAGAAATCCGGTTTTCAGACTCCACGGTTGTTGATGACCTACGGCAGTATTCTCATCGAACAGGATCATACGGATGAGTTCTTGCGGGAATTCGGTGCGGAAATTGACCCTGCACTGGACGATGATCTGTTTTGTCGTTTGTGCTGGCTGAAAATGCGCTTCTACTCCAATAGCTATCCGCAACAGGCCTATGAGCATGTCTGTAAATTGATCGATCGCTCACCAGAAGCAGGTTTCGCTATTGCCGCCGCTGCGCGGCTGGCGATGAAACTCGGTAGCTATCAGGAGTCCGTTAACTGGTGGACGCGTCTGATTGCGTTGGACCCGGAGGAAATCAGTCTGCATTGGGACCGTATGGTTCCTGCGACTATCGCTGGCGACTGGGTTTGCGTCAGGGAATCCATGCAAGTCTTGGGGATGGATGTTCCTGAAGGCGAAGGACCTATCGATGAAGACAGCATTTATGTGAGAGTTCGCTTTACGGATGCGGATGGGGAGACGCGGGATTATCTGGCGGTGCGCAATGGTCCGGTCACGGCTCGCGTCATCGGTTTGGCCAGACTCGGCGAACCCCAACGTTTCGGGTGTGAAGTGGTGTTTGACGCTGCGCCGTTGAACAAACTGGATCAGGAGGACGAAGAAGGAGTTATGCGTGATAGCGAAGGGTATTACACTTTGCTGTTTTCCGTCGTGCATATCCTTAAAGCTCCTGAATATGACTACTTCGCCATTGATGGAGCGCATCCCGGCGATGAAAATCTGGCGCGTTTGCAGGATGGCCTCGCGGAGCTGCAGGTGCATTTTGATCGTCGCAGCAATGAAGACTATGTCCTGTATCTGGAGGACGATGCAGAGTTGCCTGGAGTCTATATCTACATCGCGGTTCCCGTCAGCTCAGACTTGGATGCCGTCAATGTGCTACTGAGCGGTTTTTCCGCTGAGCTGGAGCATCCTCTGATTTGGCCGGACTTACTGGAAAAACTGGGAGATGAAGCGGCTTTGGAAGCGCAGATGGAAATTCAGGAAAAGTACGGTTTGTAGTCGACAAGAAGGGCGGTGAGTCGCCCTTCTTGTATTCGTTTCAAAGGAAGAGACTATTTCACGATAGGCGTGACTTTTGAGCCTTCCAGAGATACGCCCGCCATCAGGCCTTTGTTGGAGACGACAAAGGCGATGATTGGCTCTTGTATGGTGTTGGTGTCGATTGACTTGCCTGCGCCGAATTCGGCAATGGCGACGCTGCCGTCGACGCCGACTTCCCAGCCTTCGCTTCGGGTGAACTTGTTAAGCGCGTCGGACGTCATGAACAGCATGACGACAGTTTTCTCCTGTACCCCCGCCTGAAAGCCGATGGATGCGGAAGCTATATTGTAATAGCTCTGAATGACGTCGCCTTTCACCAGTGCGCCTTCGCCGTATTCGCCGCCGACAATGAAGCCGGCTTTCAGTATTTCAGGAAATACCAATACGCCCTGCGCTTTGGAAGCGAGCTCTTGCCCAGAAGGAACTTTGTTGTAGAAGACTTTCAGGGCGGCGTTCACTTTGGCGTCAATTTCCACTTTGGACGCAGCGGAAGCGTTGAAAGCGACGCCAAGAATCAATAGCAGGGAATAAATGAGTTTTTTGGTTTTTATCATCAGATGCATACTTCCAGTCATTGAATGAGTTCGCACTATTATAAGCCTAACAAGCCCCGGTAAAACTGTGGTTTTCCGGGGCGTATCAATAGTTTGAGTTATTCGTCGTATCCGAAAGGGAACATATGCTGGCGCACGATGCCTTTGGGTACGGTTTTGTTGTTCAGCAGTCCGTAACTTTTTGGCCATTCTTTACCAGGCAGTTTGAAGGTGCCGAACAGCATATCAATAATCGGTAAGTGAATCGCATAGTTCTTATAGGCGTAAGCAGGGTCATCCGCATGGTGCCAGTGGTGATACTGCGGCGTTACCAGAATGTACTTGAGGAAGCCAAAGTTGAAGTTCAGGTTGGCATGCGCCAATACCGCTTGTACTCCCACCAGAATAACGTATGCGTTCAATGCTTCGGCGGAGAAGCCCAGCAGGAACAGAGGAACCATAACCACGCTGCGAGTAATCAGTATTTCAACCAAATGTACGCGGGAACCGGCCAACCAATCCATGTGTTTGCTGGAGTGGTGCACTGCATGGAACTTCCACAGAAATGGAACCGTGTGGTACAGGCGGTGGAACCAGTACTGGGAGAAGTCCGCCATGAATACAGCCAGCAGAAACTGCGCCCAGACAGGCATGGATTGAATAGCGTCACGCAGGGAGTCAGAAGCTACCCAGCCAACCAGATACGTGGATGAGGATGTGGTGAAAATCAGAATGAACTGCACCAGCATGTGGCTCATAAAAAAGTAAGCCAGATCGGTGCGCCACTCAGGACGCAGTGTATGCGTTTCCCGCTTCTGCGCGAATGTGCGCTCCATGGGAATAAAGACGAGGGCGGAGAAAAACAGCGCCAGAATGAACCAGTCCAGACCCAACGAATAAGGGGTTTCGCCAATGCTGTTGAGCTGAATGTCCGCGCCGCCTGCGACCACTGCAGCGGTGGAAAACAGCACGCCGGTCATGCTGAGGCGCTTCTGCTGGTTCAGCAGGAAACTGAGCAGTCCAAGTATAAAAGAGGCGCTAAGCGCCACCAGCAGAAGAGTGCGAGCGAACTGTTCAGTATAAACCTGACGCAATTCCTGCGTGGTCAGATATTCAGGGAAATGGAAACACAAAACTGCAAGGAAACTGAGAATGCCAAGTGTGGCGGAAATGTATCCGGAAATACGGCCCTGGCCAAACTTGAAAGGCGCATGACCATGACGGCTGAGATAATCGTTGATCAGTTTCATAATGTCTTCCCGAGGGTAAGCGTTAAATATCGCATAAGCGAGATGTTGTCGTGGAAGCCATCATGGAATATTTCCAGGCGTCCGGCTATCAACGCTTTTGGGGTGTTGGGATATTCGCAGTTTGGTATCGAATATCGATACCAAATACTGGGAAGACTTTAAGACGGATCAGTATTTTGAATCAGGGATATACCACTAATACCTCTTCGGCCAAAGACTGGCTCTTCAGGAAATCGGCGATGGCGCCAAATGTGGTGGTTCTGATGTCGCCAGAATGGTCGGAGGTGCGAAACTCCTTCGCGATCAACGGCGCAAGCAGTCCTTTCAGCGGCCCGAGTTTGATCTCTTGCGGTTGGAACCATGCATGCTCATTGACCTTGATCTGTTTAATGCTGTCGGTTTGATAGATCGAGGCGAAAAGAATATCCAGCACATATTCTGTGCAGTTCTGATATTTGGTGTTGAACGGGTTGGACACCATTGAATAGTTATTGTTGTGAACGCTCTCCAAAATGCCTGACTCCAGGCTTTGCAGTATCCGCTGTTGCAAGGCCGGGGCAGGTATGATGACGCCAGCCTTCAAGACTTTGGCGCCGGAGAAAAAGTCGATGGGATAATCCATCGCCAAATGACTGCGACGGGGATTGTCATCGTCTTGATATAAATTGTGGATGGCGTATCCCTTCAGCGTCTCTCCCTGTTCTGTGGTGATGGTGGAGTAGACGGCGAGTCCGGTATGGGTGAATTCCACGCCTTCCGGGAGGTCCTTGCTGGGAACGCCCTGTCTGGCCAGCAAGAACACGTAGGCGCCTCGCGCTGCGGCGGTTTTCTCGACTTTTTTCGCAAAGGTCGCGATTTCTTCCGCTGTGAAAGGAGAGGGGCCTTCTTGTTGGCGACTCCCCGCGTAAGCGCTGGACTGAAATAAAAAGAGGCTTACGGTCAGCGCCACAAGCCGGACTAACGCAGCGAATGCGATGCGTGCTCCCGATATGGAGCCTGATGCGGACATAGTAAGCCTCTTGTGCGTTGACTTAGCGGGCTGCGACGGCGAGTGCGGGAGCCGGGCCTGCCGTCACGCTTTCGTCAGATACTTCCAGTTTTTTGCCGGTAGCGCTGTTCCACAGCGGCTCAGCGATCTTGGCGCTGGCTTCGCCGACTACTGCGATGGCTTTAAACGGAACCGCTGCAGCGCCTGACGCCAGTTTGACGCCGCCGGAGACGGTGTTGGTCGTCGCCTGCGCGGAATGCGTCGCAGCTTGAGAGAAATGTTGCATGCTATCCGCCGCGAAGCTGGTGGATGCAAACAGCAAACAGGCGCTTGCTGTTAACGTAGAGATCATTTTTATCGCCATAGCGTATACCTCACTTTCTTGTATTGCTGAAAAAGGTCGAGGACGCAAACGTCGCCAACCTCAAGGCCGAACCAGCATGAACCTGGGCTGAACAAAAGCGATAGTAAGTCAGGTAAAGTCGCAGGTTGTGGGCTCAAAAGTATCGTCATCCACGACTTTGACTATGGTCAAAAGGGGATAGCGTTGAGCTTTTCACATGGCGGAGAGGTTTTTATTCTATAGTGAACACAGGGCGAAATATCTTTTCAGAGGACGATCTATGACAACCAAAAATAAAGGTTTGACCAATCACGAAGTCACTGTTTGCTTAACGGGCGGAGCGGTGCTGGGCCCTTTCAAGGCGACCTGGAGCACGGAGGTGGTCAGTGATGTGAGAGAGTTGCTGAAAGACTACGACGCTTTCTTGCAAACCGGTAAACAAACGCGTTTTAAGTACCATTTGCATGACGCAGAGAAGCGTCTGTCCCACACACTGGTGTTGCATTTCACCAATGTCGCCGGCATCTATGACTGCGTGGAATTAAGCGAAGGCTGAGCGCAGAGAGCGCTCAGGATTGGCGTACGTAAACCCAGTTGGTGGCGCCGTTATCGCAAACGATAATAGCGTCCGACAGACCGTTGCACTGATTGATATCCGATGGCAATTCTTTCGAATAGCGCGGCTGGATCGCCATGGCGGATTTATCCCGCTTCAGGAAGCCGTACATGGTTTCAAAACGATCTGAAAAACTCAGGTTTTGCTTTTGGATATCTTTGAAGGAGTAATAGAACTTGGTGAAGCTCATGGTGGCGTCGCCCAGGCCTATCTCCAACATTTTTGGGATGTAGACGCGATAGGCTTGAGACAGATAATCCTTCACCGCTGTTTCATTGGCGGGGKCGCCCTGGAAGGACGGCAGGTTTAATTTGTTGTTTTCCGTCAGAGCGCCTTGCTTCAAAAATTTGTTCTGCTTGTTGGTCGCCAGATGATATTGGTGAGAGCCGCAGGTTATCTGGTCCTTGTAGAGCAGGCAGTCGTTGGCGGCGGGAGCGCTGGATCGGGTGGCTGGTTGCGCATCCGCCTTAGGCTCCGGGCGAGTACTATTTTTGGAAGCGGTTGCGGGAGGCGTGGCGGCGGTTTCGGTTTTCCGCGGCTTCTGCGACTTGCCGGCGCCGGGCAGCGATAGTCCCAGCTTGGCGGCGGGGCGTTTAAGCAGCAGCGCCTGAATCTGGCGGTCGTTGCGGCGAAAATCTTCCAGTTTTGGCAGCGTGGCCCCTTCGCCTTTGTCCTGAATTTCGCAGTAGAGGCGCTCCATATCAGTGCGGGCCTGAGCCTGACAGTCCGCCAGACTGTGCGAACTGAACGCAGCAGCGCCAAGCAATACGGATGTTTGTGTAAGAGAGAGTATTTTATTTTTCATAGGGCGCTAGCATAGCGGATCGACGGGACTAAACTGAATAGGCCATTTTTCAGCCTGCCATAAGGCTGCAATCGCTTCTCATATGCCTGGGCGCTGCTTGCCAAGATTTCATCTCTCCGCAATGGGATTTGTGCTAGCTTTGTAGGCGGCCCTGCCTTCCCGCTGGATTCAGGGATTCCCGTTCAATTACTTACCTGTCGAAAAGGATAAAACATGGCTTCTATCACCTTAAAAGGCAATCCGGTTGAAACCAAAGGCGACCTGCCTGCCGTGGGCTCCAGCGCGCCGGATTTTACTCTGGTCAAACCTGATCTGTCCGAGGCGACGCTGAAGGATTACGCCGGCAAGCGCCTGGTGCTGAATATTTTTCCCAGTGTGGACACGCCGACTTGCGCCACGTCCGTTCGCAAGTTCAACGAGAAAGCAAGCAAGAAAGACAACACAGCCGTGCTGTGCGTTTCCGCCGACCTGCCATTCGCCATGGCGCGTTTCTGCGGCGCGGAAGGTTTGCAAAATGTGGATAACGGCTCTGTATTTCGCAATGCCGAGTTCGGTGATCGTTATGGTGTAACGGTGATGACCGGTCCTCTGAAAGGGCTGCTGTCACGGGCGGTTGTGGTTATCGACGAATCCGGTAAGGTGCTGCATAACGAGCAAGTAGCGGAAATCGCCGACGAGCCAGATTATGAAGCGGCGCTGGCTGCGCTCTAAGCTGCTGGTAAGGCGTGTGAACGCCTGAGGTAAACGAGACCGGCGCGTTTAGCGCGCCGGTTCAAAGATTAAGCCAGTACATTCTGAATCCACGCCGAAATATCGTGGATCTCTTCCAGACACACACTGTGATCCATCGGGTAAGTGCTGTACTCCGGCGCATATCCCATTGTCTGCAGATGGCCGAGGGCGGCCCGTCCCAGACTCTCCGGCACGACAGAATCCACCGTTCCATGACAAATACGGATGGGAATGTCGCGGTTCGCCGGGTCAGGCTTCAGACTGGCGACGGTGGCCAGATACGTGGAAAGCCCCATCAGGCCCGCCAGTGGTTTAGGGTAGGTCAATGCGGTCTGATAGGCGACTGCTCCGCCCTGGGAAAATCCCGCTACGATAATGCGGCGACTGTCTATGCCGCGCTCGATCTCTCTGTCCACTAATGCGCGCACCGCGTTGGCGGATGCTTGTAAGTGCGCCTCGTCCACTTTGCGTTCTATGTTCATTTCCAGAATGTCATACCAGGCCGGCATGACGTAACCGCCATTGATCGTGACCGGGATAGACGGCGCATGGGGAAAGATGAAGCGTACCGCCATGTCTTCGGGCAGACGCAGCTCCGGCACGATGGGGGCGAAGTCGTTACCGTCGGCGCCGAGGCCGTGCAGCATGATGAAGGCGGCGTCCGCGGGTTTATTGGGTTCAATTTCAATATGAGGCAGTAGTGCCTGAGTGGGGGCTAGGATAGTCACGTGATAGATTAACCGATGCTTTTTTCCAGGATGGATTGTTGTTTCATATGTTCGAAGCCAAGTTTGCCATAAAACTCCAGCGCTTCCAGCCGCACGGCGTTGCAACGCACGCGCAGTCGTTCGCAACCACGCGCCTGCAGCCACTCAGCCGCCGCCATCACTAATTGTTTGCCCACGCTTAAACCGCGTCCGTTTTCGTCTACGACCAGACTGATAATCTCGCCGAAGCATCCTTCAGCCAGTCGAACGTCCATACTGGCTTGAATGCAGCCGACGGCGACGCCGTCTTTTTCTGCGATGAAGGTTTCGCCGCCTCGCTCGGCGATCAGGGCGATTCTATCTGACGTTTCCTGAGGTGAGACGGCGTAACCCAATTGCGTCATTAAATGGGAGATGGGAGTTGCGTCGGCGCAAGAGGCCGCTCTGATATCGATTGTCAGCATAGGCGTAGTCGGATTCGCTAGGTTGGAGTCTGGCCCGAGCCGGGCGTCTGACGGCTGGTTGTGCGTCTAATATAGCCTGAAACGGGGGCGTAAAGAACTGTGGCCGATCTTGGCTTTGAGCGATGACGTTCTGATGACAACGGGCGCAGCTCATTTCAACGCCAGCCGATCCAGGCGCAAACGGTGGCGCTCGTCGAACAGACGCCAGATGGCCAGGCGGTTGGCGATCCAGGTTCCAAAGCCGGTGGCTGCGACAATCATCAGGAATATCATGATCTGATAGGCGACGGCGGTTTCCGGCGGACTGCCCGCGAGGATCTGCCCCGTCATCATTCCGGGAAGGCTGACGACGCCTGCTGTGGCCATGCCATTTATGGCCGGCGTCATACCCGCATGCAAGGCCTGTCGGCGTTGGTCTTGAATCGCCTCCTCGGCGGGTTCGCCGAGCATAAGGCGGCCTTCAATGAGATCTTTCTGGTTTCTGGCCCCGGCGGTGAGACGATCGAGGCACAGTGACACGCCGTTCAGGGTGTTGCCGAGAATCATACCCAGCAAAGGAATGGCGTATTGCGGTTTATACCAGGGCTCCGGTTGGATAAGCGCCAGCAGGACAATCAATATCATGGAATAGGAACTCGCCGTCATGGCGAACAGACCGATGCGGAAAGTCCAGCCTTCCGTGAATCTGTGTTCTTGTCGCGCGCCGACTTCCCGTCCCGCCATGGCGGCCATAAACAGGCAGACCATAAGCACCCAGGGCAGCGAAGTCTGGGCGAACAGAAACTTCAGCGCCATACCGATCAAGCTCAGTTGTATCGTCAGGCGCGCGACGCCGATCAGTATGCCTGAGCTAAGGTCCGGCGCCTGTCGCCAGTTGATCCAGGCCAGACTGCACACCAGCAGTGCGCATAAGCCCAGGTCCCAGATGCTTAAATGAATAATGCTCATCATGCAGCCTAAAAATGGCGCTTAAACTTGGAAAGTGGGAGTGAGTTCGCTCAGCTCTCTCACTTTATCGTCAATGATATTCCAGAAGCGATTGGCCAGACGCAGACATTGCTCCTGATCGTGGCTGACCAGACAGATCGCCCGGCCTGGCTCCGCCAGATAGGCGGTGAGCATCCGCTCGATGCGCTCACGATTACGATTGTCCAGATTGGCGCTCGGCTCATCCAGCAGCGAGACGGCAGGCTCGCGCGACAGGGTGCGGATCAGGCCCAGGCGTTGACGTTCGCCACTGGAGAGACGGCTCGCTTCCCAGCCCGCCACATCAGGATTGAAACCGGCTTTTTCGTACCAGGAAGGCGGCATGCCGGCGGGCATATGCTCTCCCACTGTAGGCAGCCACCAGCGGCACTCGCTGGGGGTGAGCATCACCCTGCGCCGCCACTCCGGCGCTGGAATCTGATCGCAGGCTTCTCCGCGCAGGAAACAGGTTCCAGAATGCGGGTCCAGATCGGCGATAGCCCGTAACAGCAGGCTTTTACCACAGCCGGAAGGGCCGCTCAGAGCGACGCAGTCACCCTCGTAAAGGTGATTGGAGAAAGGTTTGAGAGAGCCTATGGCTAGGTCTCTAAGCGACAACAGCGGCATTGCGTCAACCTGCTCACGTCCGTGAGTATCACGAAGGTCTGCTGAAAATCAGGCCAGGGGAAATTGTTCGCTTACAGCTTGCGGCGCCTCATTGGCGACGGGGTGGAAGTGCTCCGCTAGGGTCGCTTTTAATTGCGCCGCTCAATAAAAGTCTATCGCAAAATTCGTAGAACGCCCGTAAAACTTTGTGGAATGATGGGCGGTTTTTTTAGGCCATTTACAGACGTTTTCTAACTCCCTGATTGTTATTAACATGGCGATGATCATGGCATGTTAATATCCGGGTGCTGACACATGGCGCGGCCGCTCACATCCATAAAATGGATCACTCATGAAGATACTGCTGCTATCCGCTTACGATGTAGACAGCCATAAACGTTGGCGACAAGGTTTGCTGAATGCGTTCCCGGAACACGATTGGGTTTCGCTCAGCCTGCCGCCTCGCTTCTTTCGCTGGCGCATTCGCGGGGCGCCAATCAGTTGGAGCCTGTATGAAGACGAAGCGCTGCGAGGGGCGTATGACCTGATCGTAGCCACTTCCATGGCGGACGTCGCCACCCTGCGCGGGCTGTATCCGAATCTGGCGGCGACTCCATTGCTGGTCTACTTTCACGAGAATCAACTGGCCTACCCCTGTTCCGAGGAACAGCACGACAGTATCGATCCGGCCATGGTGAATATCTACGCCGCACTGGCCGCCGACCGTGTGGTGTTCAACACGACGTTCAATCTGGAATCTTTTCTCGCTGGCCTGGAGAATCTGATCGCCCGCTTGCCGGATGCAGTGGACGCAGAATTGTGTCGCCGCATTCGCGATAAAAGCCAAGTGATTCCCGTTCCACTGGAGGACGAACTACTGCGTTTTTCGCGGGAGGAAAACGGCGATCAGCCGTTGACCATCGCCTGGAATCATCGGGTGGAATACGACAAAGGCGTGGATGACTTGCTGATGATATTGCGGCGGCTGCGGGCGCGGACCCATGACTTTCAGCTCGTCTTGCTCGGACGTCGCTTCAGACAAGCGCCTCCCGCCTGGAGCCAACTGCAGGAAGAATTCGCTGCGCATCTGCTATTCGATGATTTCGCGGAAAGTCGCGAAGCCTACTGGCGCTGGCTGAGTCGCGCCCATGCGGCGCTATCCACGGCGCAGCATGAGTTTCAGGGACTGGCGATGATGGAGGCTGCGGCGCTCGGTTGCGCGCCAGTGACGCCGGATCGCCTGAGTTATCCTGAACTGTTTCCGCAGAGTCGCCGCTATCAGGGTATTGATGAAGCCGTTGATTTGTTGCTGGACGCCCCATCCGCGAGCCCTTGCGATATGGGCGAGTACGCGTGGAGCGCGTTGCGCGGCGTTTATGCAGATGTGTTGAACAAGACGGCGGATCGACGGTGATGGCTCACAAGAGATTGCCTAAACAGCGCCTGTCTCTGCGTTGTCGAGATGAATCGCGCGGTGCGCAAGCCGGCTGACGTCCTCGCTTTGATGGGTGACCATTAGCAGAGTTTTGCCGAATCGCTCCGCCATCGTGCGGGTCCACTCTGTCGCGAGGCGACGGGTGTCCGCATCCAGCTCTGAGAAGGGTTCGTCCAGTAGAATCAGCGGCTCTGGCCGCAGCATGGTGCGCAGCAAAGCGGCTCGCTGACGCTGTCCCCCTGAGAGGCGGCCGGGAAGTTTGTCCAGCTGGTCGGCGATTCCCAAAGCCTGGGCTTGGTTGGGGATCTCAGACTGCATCGCAACGTCCACCCCCAGTTTCAAATTCGCCATGACAGTGAGGTGTTCGAACAGGTTGTAGTCCTGAAACAACATGGCGACTGGTCGCTGCTCCGGCGGCGTGTGGGTGAGGTCCCTGTCTTCCCACGACAGGTGTCCTGCCTCGAGCGCGACAAAGCCGGCGATGGCCTCCAGCAACGTAGATTTCCCCACGCCGCTGACACCTTGCAGGGCGATGATTTCCCCTTGGGCGACTTGCAGATCGTAATGCAGGGTGCGGGCGCCCCGTTTAATTTGAAGTGCGCGGATTTCAAGCATGACGGGGGGATTGTTTCTCCAGATAAAAAATCAGCAGGCCGCAGACGCCCAGGAACACCATGGAGGCCAGTGAGGCTTCGTCCAGGCGATAAGTGCTGGCGTAACCATAAATCAGCCAGGGCAGGGTGACGAAGTCCTGGTTGCCGAAAATAGAGTAAATCGCCACGTCCCCCATGGCCAGCATACCGACAAAGGCGGCGGCGGTGCGAATGGCCGGCGCCATATAGCTCCACTCAATGCGTCGGCGCTCCCGGGAAGTCAGTTTCAAGGAAAGAGACAAGCGGTGGTATTGACTGTCGAAGTTCAATAGCGCGGGCTTCAGTTGCGATGCGGCGAAAGGAACGGTGATCAACCCATTAATCGCCGCCACCAGCCAGATGCCCCAATGATCCAGGTCCAGGTGCGGCAATAGCAACACGAACAGTCCAACGGACAGCACCATGGCGGGCACCGCCAGCGAATGCGAGGTGAGCCAGTCCAGCCACAGCGCGGCGGGGGATTGTTGCATACGAGCGCGGCGATAGGGGCGCAGGGCGCTGTAGGCGAGGCTGATCGACAACACCGTCGAAACGACGCCCAGGCCAAGTGTGATCAGTAAGGGACGGCTTAGAGAACGCCAGAATTCCATATCCACGCCGCTATGGATTACCCGCGGCGTCAGCGCCAGCAGCGGCGCCAATAAAAACAGCCAGCCGCAGGCGTAGAGCAGGCGATACGCCAACTGTTCAAGACGCGTCGCCGGCGGACGCAGTTGCGCTGGCGCAGAGGCGGGACTGAGCCAGGACACTTTGCCGCAGAACGACACCAGCAGAAACGCGGAGCCGGCGATCAACAATTGTACCCAGGCCAGCGCCAGGGCTTCAGAGATATTGAAGTCGTATTTCAACGCCTGATAAATGGCCACTTCCAGGGTGGTGGCCTTGGGGCCGCCGCCCAGCGCGAGCACTACGGCGAAGCTGTTGAAACAAATGACGAAGATAAAACCCAGCAATAGCCAGGTGGCGCTGTGCGCCGCGGCCCACTCCAGGCGCCGGAAACGCTGCGCGCGGGTGAACTTGAGCTGGCGCGCCAGACGCCAACTGGCGTCGGGAATGGACTGCAGACGCAAATACAGGGTGCGCACCGCAAAGGGTAGATTAAGGTAGATATGCGCGATCAGGATGCCGCTCAGGCCATACAGGTTCCAGTCGTCTCCCAATAATGGACTGAGACTGCCGGAGCGACCCAGCAGACTGATAATGCCGGTGATGACGATCAGCGTCGGCATCACGAAACAGAGCACGCATAGACTGAGAAACGCGCGCTTGTGCGTGCTGTCCTTGAGATAACTGAGCGCCAACGCCATCGGCCAGGCCAGGACGACCGACAACGCAGCGCTCAACGTCGCCTGCAACAGAGTGAAGCGCAGGATGGCGAGAAAGTAGGGATCGCTGAAATAGCTCCAGTCGAACTCGCTGCGATTGAACCCAATCAGGCCGCCGAAGGCCAGGGCCGTTGCGGTGGCGACCAAACCCAGGGCGGGCCAGCCGGCCCATTTGCCTGAGGTGAATGCGCTCAGCTTCATCAAAGTACAACCTGCATGGAAAAAGCCGACCAGTTAAGACAACAAATAGAGATGGCGGCGCTTATTGAGCGACGGCGCTGCGCCATTCCTTGATCCATGTTTTACGGTTCGCCGCGATGTACTCCG
The DNA here is from genome assembly GCF_018986435.1 of Hahella sp. HN01. Lineage (GTDB taxonomy): Bacteria > Pseudomonadota > Gammaproteobacteria > Pseudomonadales > Oleiphilaceae > Hahella. Next base: position 42,097 of record NZ_JAHMIN010000036.1, read on the forward strand.
GCGTTAACTCAATGGGCTTGGGCTGAATCAGCGTATCGAAAGCGCTGGGCAGTTTGACCCCCTTGCGGACCGGCAGCATCCAGTTGGTCACGGGGATGACTTCCTGCGCTTCCTGAGAAATCAGAAATTCAAGGAAGCGATTGGCCAACTCCTTCTTCTCGCTATTCGCCGCAATGGCGGCGACTTCCACTTGCATCACATGGCCTTCGCTGAACAGCGCCGCCTTGTATTGCGATTTGTCCTCCGCCACCTGGTGATAGGCGGGAGACGTGCTGTAGCTGAGTACGTAATCCGCGTCGCCTTCCAGGAACATGCTGTAGGCTTCCCACCAGCCTTTGGTGACGGTGACGGTATGTTGCGCCAACTGTTTCCAGGCGTTTTCCGCCTGATCGCCATATGCGCTCTTCATCCACATCATCATGCCCTGTCCCGGCGTGCTGGTGCGCGGGTCCTGATAAATCACCGAGGCGGATGAGTTCACCAGCTCTTGCAGAGATTGCGCCGGCTGCTTGATTTTCTGGCTGTCGTAGATGAATGAGAAATAGCCGTAATCGAAAGGTACGAAGTCTTTATCGCTCCATTTCAGCACTGGCGTCAGGGCGTCGAAGGCGACCGAGTGCGGCTGCACCAGACCTTCTTTGCGGGTTTCTTCTATCAGTCCGGTGTCCAGACCCAGCACCACATCTGCTTTGGCGTTCTTGCCTTCGATGCGCAGCCGGTTAAGAATGCTGACCCCGTCTTCCAGGGCGACGAATTTAAGATCGCACTGACAGGCGGCTTCGAAGTTTTTTTCCAGCGCGGGACCAGGTCCCCATTCGCTGATGAAGGAGTCGTAGGTGTAGACCGTCAGCTCTTCCGCCGCGCTGGCGCTGGTGGCGAAGGTCGCGACAGAAACGGCGATAAGCGTACGGGCGACGCGAGATACGGATGCAGTGTGAAACAGGTTGTACATGGAGGCTCCTCTAAACAGCGAGGCGCGGAAGCGGCGGCTTGATCCAGAAAGCGATTAGCCGGCCTCATTTCCTACGCCAGCATTAACTGGATCAGGTTCTACGGGTACACTCTCAGCCTGACTGGCGCGCATTCATGCGCAATGGCGCGTCGAATAAACGCAGTGGAGTCAGGCGCCCCGATGAGACTGCCCGGATTCTAACCAAAAGCGATGGGACAATCTACGCGGACGCAGGATATTTTGCAGTGAGGAAACTCTGTCTGCGCTGGCGTAATGCGAGTAAACCTTAACAAGGAGTCAAGACAGGATGGCGTTTACAAAGATGGAAACCGAGCGTTTAACGCTGCGGGTGGTGAGTCCGGAAGACGGTCCGGCGCTAAACCAGACAATCATAGAATCTCTGGATCAGCTACAACCCTGGCTGGACTGGATGACGCCGCCGCCGAGCGTAGAGGAGACCGCCCGCTGGTGTCGGCAGGCATACGCTCGCTATCTGCTGGAGGAAGAAGTGAACCTGATGCTGCTGCGCAAGGAAGATGGCGCGTTGGCGGGAGTGTGTGGTTTGCGTAAGGCCAACGCCGCTTTGCGTCATCATGAGGTGGGCTATTGGGGCTCGGCGCGCCTGCAAGGCGCCGGTTATATGACGGAGGGCGTAAAGGCGTTGGCGGAGTACGCGTTGCTTGAGCTGGCCGCCAGCCGGGTTTATCTGACCACGGACGAACGCAATCTCAGCAGTCGCAAACTGGCGGAGCGCGCAGGATTTCAGCTTGAAGGCGTGTTGCGCAATGAGCGCATGGATAACCAGGGACAGTTTCGTAACACCTGCGTGTACGCGAGAATTGCGGCGGGAAACTGGACTACCCATTAACCTGTCGCCCCCATTAACTGTCACAGCCATAAACTTTTCACACCCTTAAATAATGAGCATGGCATGAGCGATATCCTACAGTCAGAAGAACCCACACAACGCCCGTTTGTTGCGGAGCGGCTGCGGGCGGCTGACGCCTTTCTGGGGACGGGGATGGACTGGCGACTCATGCTGGCGTCAGGTCACAGCAATATGTTGTTTCGAGCGCAGGGTCCGCAAGGCGATTTGGTGCTGCGTATCAACGCCAGCTCGTTACGCGCCTTTGGCGTTGACCGGCGACTTGAGGCGGATGTGCTGCGACTGATCCAGGGCGCTCGCTGGGCGCCGCGAGTGCTCTGTAACGCGTGGCGGGAAGGTTGGCTGTTGATGACGCATCATGGCGCCAGCCTGACCGAAGCCGGTGATCAGGACGTCGCCTCGCAACAGACCGTCGAGCAGTTACTGGCGTTCGTCGCAGATCTGCAGCGCGTCACGGAAGGGCCCGCATTTGATTACCAGGCTTTGATGGCGCTCTATCGACGTCGTCTTCAGGAGCGCGCCGCTGTGGCCGCGCATCAGGCTTGTCTGCAGCAACTGGAAGATGCGTTTTCCGCTATTCCCAACGACGCAATGGCGCTGACCCACCATGATCTGCACTCAGGCAATCTGTGTCTGGATCAAGGACAGCTGATCGTGCTGGACTGGGAATATGCCGGCTTGGGCTGGCCCTGGCTGGACATGGCCTCGCTCCTGCAACACCACGATCTTGAAGCGGATGATTTATACGCCTTGCCCGTTTGCGCCAACTTGAGCGCAACAGAAATCCAACAGCGACTGCATCTTGCCGCGCATATCAATCAACTCCTGGAACAACTTTGGTTTGCAGTGAGAGAAGAGCAAACCGGCCAGGCTTAGACGTTACCTTGACCCACAGACGTGAGCATGCCCAAATCAGAGGCGTGTTCAAAAACAAGTATTTCAGGGAGCGAGGGTAAGGTGAAAATTGAAGAGATAGTGAAAGACTTTGAAGAGTACAGGTGCGACAAAACCAGCGCCGCTCTGGATATTGCCGAGCTGATAATTCTTGAAAAGCGCCCTGAAAAAATAAGTACGCTTCCTGTTGAGATAAAAGAAGAAATTAATACTTTGATTCGGGTTTATGAAAGTGAGGGCGCTGTGAAAATAGTGACAAGCTCAGGTTTAGAGCATGATTTTACCGAGCTGGCCAAAGGACTCTGTCACGTCATCAAGCGCTATTCCAAGAGTTAGCGCTTAGGGAGGCTGATCTGTCTCTAGTTGGGCTTAATATGTTCATGTCGCAGATATTTTAAGTCAGTTCTAATAAGTTATAGACGCATCACGAGTTCCAGTGTCGGCTTCTTTCTCTTCTTCTTTTTGTTCTACATCGCGCTCTTCTGTGGCGGGCGCATGTAGCGGTAGTTCTATTTTGACGACGCAGCCGTGTCCGACGGCGCTGGAGATGTTGATGGTTCCGCCCAATACGTTGGTGACCAGTTGATGCGTTAGGTGCAGTCCCAGGCCGGTGCCGCCCTGGTTGCGTTTGGTGGTGAAGAAGGGGTCGAAGACTTTGGGCAGGATTTCCGGGGGGATGCCGGCGCCGTTGTCGCGGACTTCTATTTCCGCAATCTGATCATCGCGGCGCTGAGCGGTTAGCCAGACTCTGCCCTGCGGCGTATCTTGAAAGGCATGTTTCATGGCGTTGTTGACCAGATTTTCCAGCACTTGGCTTAAGGCTCCGGGGTAACTGTCCAGCTCCAGCCCGGCGTCGATGTCCGTCACCAGTTGGTGCTCTCTTTTGTGAATGCGCAGCCAGGTGGTCAGCAGCATGTCCTCAATCAGTCCTTTCAGCGAGAATACCCTGCGTTCGGCTCCGGCGCGGTCCGTGGCGAGCTGTTTAAAGCTATGCACCAGTTGCGCCGAGCGATTGAGGTTGCTGAGGATGATGGCGGAGCCTTGTTCGAAGCGGGTGAAGTAGTCGTTCATATCGGAGCGGCGCAGACCGCGTGCGAAGGCTTCTTTTAATTCTTCCGCCTGTCGTTGCATGGAGGACAGCGTTACCAGCGAGGCTCCGATGGGGGTATTCAGTTCATGGGCCACACCGGCCACCATCATTCCCAGGGATGACAGCTTTTCCGCCCGCACCAGCTCGTCCTGAGTTTGCATCAAATTATCCAGTGACTCTTTCAGCAGTGTGTTGGAATGCTCCAGCTCGCCGCTGCGTGCGCTAAGCTGTGTATTAAGCGAGTCTCTTAAGGCGTCGGCTCTGGTGATGCGGATGGCGACCAAAAACAGAATCACCCAAAGCCCGATGATCACCCCCAGTGTGGTCGCAAGCGCCTCCCGCTGCAGCGCAGAGACGGCGGCTGGGTCCACATTCACCACCAGTTTCCAGTATTGATCATCCTTATTCAGGTTCGAAGTGGGTGAGAACGTGGTGAACAGCCAGAGTCCATCGTCATCCGTGAAGGTACCGTAGTTTGCCTTGGCGATGCGTTCCCAGCCTTCAGGATGGCGAACGCCAAAGCGCGATTCGGTGCGCTTGAACATAAATCCCCATTCTTCTTTGGGATTATCGCTCAACAGCCAGTAGCCATCGGAGTTCAGCAAGTGCAGGCGCAGGCTGGCGGGCAAGTGTAGGTTGCGCAGAGCCTGCAGCATCAGATTGGCTTTGTAGTTCAGCACCACCAGACCGTTATGCTCGCCTTGATCATTGTGAATGGGCGTCACTACGCGTATCACGGGGTTATGGGGAATCTGGATGGAGCCGTGTTCGACATTAAGGTCCAGCGGAGAAAAGTAAATTTCATCCGACTTCAAGGCCATGCCGGAGGTGAAGTAGTAGCGCTGGCTTTTTTTCTGCAACTGTTCGTCAGGAATGCGTATTGCTTGAGCGCCGAACATTTCCACGCGCACTAATTCACTGCCGTCTGGGCCTAGCCAGCGAACTTGGTCGTAGATGCCGGATGCCTCGGAAAAGTCCTGCAACAAGTGTTCAGCGCGTTGTTTGTTTTCCGGCGTAGCGTTGCGAATCGCTTTATTGTGCGCAATAAAACGAATATCCGTAGCCAGATCGCCGAAGTTTCTGGCCATGGTCTCGTAGGCGGAGCTGAGCGAACCGGAGGCGCTTTCCTGCAGGGGAGACAGCTTATTATCCAGCAGGTAGTCGTACAGAAAGAATGAAAGCGCCAGTAGCAGCATGCTCCAGGGCGCAATCAAATTCAGCAGGCGTTTGCGGATGTGGTATAGAGAAGGCTCCTGAATAGTCATGGGGGCGTCAGCGTCGTTGAGCCAGCCATTGCAGCAGGTCATCCACCTCCATTGGGCGGGCGTAGAGATAACCCTGCACGCTCCTGCAGCCGTTGTCGAGCAGCCATTGCGCCTGCTCCTTGGTTTCCACTCCCTCGGCGATAATGTCGAGATTGAAGCTTTCTCCCAATTGAATAATCGTTTTTGCGATCGCGGCGGCGCCTTGATCGGTGGTGACTTTATCGATGAACGATTTATCGATCTTCAATCTGTCCACCGCAAGGCGACTCAGGTAGGCCAGGGAAGAGAACCCCGTGCCGAAGTCGTCAATGGCGACGGCGACGCCAATCTCCCGCAGGCGCTCCAGCTTATCCCGCACCAGTGAGAAGTTATGCATGACCGTGGACTCGGTGATTTCGACCTCGATCTGCTGGGGTCTGATTCCCACCGCCTCAGCGCTGCGTATGAGCGTGTCCACCATATCGTCCTGTTCGAACTGGATAACGGAATAGTTCACGCCGATGCGGATATCGCGATAGCCGGCGTCCTGCAAGCGGTGGCAGGCGGCGCAGCCCTGGGTGAGAATCTGTTGCCCCAGGGGCAGTATCAGGCCGGTGGTTTCCGCCAGAGAAATAAATTGATCCGGCCGGATGTGCGTGCCGTCTTCCATGCGCCAGCGCGCCAGGACTTCCACACCGGTGACCTGCTTGGTCTCCAGATCCACTTGCGGCTGCAGGACGGCGTAGATGCTTTGTTTGGTCAGGGCGTCCTGGAGCGCCTGTAACAAGTGAAAGCGACTTGCGGCGGCGGCTTCGGTCTCCGGATCGTAAGTGGTGTGCTGGCGGATGCCGCGCTTTTTCGCCTGCTTCAGAGCGATGCCGGCGCGGGTGATGACTTCCGGCGGCGAACTGTCAGGATGGTTGAGCGGATAGATCACCGAGCTGATATTGAGCAGTTTTAAGCTCTTCTCAGAGGCGGACAGGCCATTGAACAAACCGTCCAGCTTGTCGACGGACACCTCGTTGACGCCTCCCAGCACGGCGAACAGGTCGTCTTTGACCCGGGAAACCTGAACGGTTCCGTTGAAGGCGTCTTTGAGCCGGCTGGACACTAGTTTCAAAACCGAGTCGCCGTATCGGGCGCCCAATGCTGTGTTGATGCTGGCGAAGCCGTCTATATCCACCAGCATCAGCTGATACTGGTTTCTATCCGTGCGAGAAAGTATCTGACTTAGCCTGCGCAGCAATGCATTACGGTTGGGAATGCGCAGAGTATCGTCTTCGTAGGCCAGGCGCTCCAACCGGTTGAACAAGGAAACGTTTTGCAAGCCATTGGAGATGTTCAGGCTGAATACACGAATCAGCTCCTGTTCGGTGGAGTCGAGTGGATGGCCCGTCTCAATGTAGGCGGCGTAATCGGCGGCGCCGATAGGGTCGAGAAAGAACAGGCAAGTGAATTCTTTCTCATGGATGGACTTGCGGGACTGCAGGCACTGGTTCAGATGCTCCCGCACCTTGGGCGCTTCAAACTCCATCAAGGTTTTGCCGACGCAGTTGGAATATATTCCACCGGCGCCAATGATATAGCTCTCGCGACTTTCCGGCTGGGAGGTCGTATACGCTTTGGCGCACACCAGCCCGTCAGGAGGCAGTCCCAGAAGTTTGGCCAGCTCCGCCAGCATGCGCGCGGAGAACTCCTGCAGGTTTTTGGCGGAGTAAACGGAGTCGCTGGACTCGGCGATCAACTGTAATCCCCGCTTCGCCCGCGCGATTTCCCGAATCTGAATGTAAGAGCGGGCGCAGCCGGTCATTACCGTTTGCAGACGGGTGTCGGTCAGCTCGGACTTAGTCCAGTAATCATTGATGTCGTATTCCTTCATGACGTCCAGCATGGGCGCCATGCCGGGCTGTCCGGTCAGCAGCACCAGACGTATTTCCGCATTGCCGAGCACTTCCCGGATGGCGCGCACGAGGCGGAGGCCCGCGTCGTCGGTCTCCATCACCACATCCACCAGAGCAATGGCGATGTCAGCGTGTTCTGAGAGTAGTTTGGAGGCTTCTGCGTAACTGTAGGCGCGAAGTATCTGAAGGGGGCGGTCCAGGACTTTCAGACCGGCGAGTGCGAACTCCGTGGAGCGCTGGTAGTTGAAATCGTCATCGACGGTGAGCACTTTCCAGGCTTCTCGCGTGATGTGCTCGGGCGTCTCCGGCTCATCCTGCGCGAAGCTGATTACATCGTCATCCATCGGCGTGGTTTCCATAATATCCTTCCGTTCTAAGAACCCCTGTCAACTGGTTCCGACCTTGTCAACGTTTTGGCTGGAAGGCGCGTCATTCAAGGGATGCGCGCGAGGGACAGCCTTGAAAAAAGCGGTTATTTTGAAGATAGAAGCGCGGAGAGTCACTGTCAATAAAGGATGTGACAGAGTCTTATAATTTAATCCGCGCGCCTTATATTCAAACTATTTGCCGCGTATTCTAAATACGGTTTTTCTATCTTGGTGGATTAACGCATGATCATTCTTTATCAGTTCCCTATTTCCCATTTCTGTGAAAAAGCGCGATGGGCGCTCGACTATAAAGGGCTGGAATATAAGGTGAAAAACCTGATGCCCGGGGCGCACATCAAAGCCATCAAAAAGCTGGCGGATAAGTCCACGGTGCCGGTCATTGAGCATGATGGAAAAATTGTGCAGGGCTCAGCGGAAATCATTAACTATCTTGATGGCCTGTCCTCGGACAGACCTTTGACGCCGGTGGAGCCGGGAGCAAGGTCCGCCGCTCTGGAGTGGGAAAAGTATCTGGATAGAGAGATTGGCGTTTCCATCCGCTGCTATTGCTACCACTATTTATTGACGCGTCCGGATCAGGTGGTTCCCATGCTGGCGCACCACGGGCCCTGGTACGGCAAGTGGCTGCTGCGTCTAGGCTTTGGCAAGTTAAGCAAAATTATGCGCAAGCACATGCTAATTAATGATGAAACGGCGGCGGATGCATTAAACCGCATCCGGGCGGCGCTGGCCCGTATCAATGAGCGCGTGGGGACCGACGGTTATCTGGTGGGGGATTATTTCACCCGGGCGGATCTGACCGCGGCCTCATTGCTGACGCCGTTTCTGCAGCCGGAATCCTTTGATATTCCATGGCCGCAAGACCCGCCGCCGGCATTGGCGCAGACCGTCAAAGAGCTGGAGCCGCAGCTGGAATGGGCGCGGCGGATCTACGCCCGTTATCGTTAAAGCATCAACTGGCGGCGCCTGGATTCTCTATACGCCGCTTCAGGCTTTGCAGTCCCTCCTCATACATGGGCGCCAACAGCCTTTCCAGCATCAGGCCGATGTAGCGGTTGAACAGGTTGAAGCCGTGCTCGGTGTCGAAGCCCCAAGTCACTCTCACGCCACTGTCGGCAGGCTGCAGGCGGTAAAACGCGGAAGCCTGGCCGTTATCGCCAAAGTCCAGCGCGACTTGAATCTCCTCTGCCTCTTTGACGGCGATAATCTCCTGATAGCCCTGACCCACTTTCGGGTCGTCGCTGCGCCAGCTCATCTTGGCTCCTACGCCGGATTGCGGACCTGAAAACTGATACTGAGCTTTGGGGTCCAGCTTGGCCCAGGGCGACCAGTCATTAAAGTTGCGGTAGCTATTGAGGAAATCAAACACCTGCCGCTGCGGCGCGTTAATCACCACACTGCGTTCGACATGAGTGGAGTCCGGTAGAAAAAAACCGGCGACAATGACCAATATGACGACGCCAAGCAGGATTTGCCCAGTGGATTTAAGCGCTTTCTTCATGGAGGCTTTCTCAATTTATTGGTTATCAGGTGACGGCGATGGGATTCGCCCACTGCGAATGTAGCCTCAGGCGCAGACTTTGCCAAGATTACCGGGGAAGATGAAACGCGGACGGATAAACATTCGGTTTTTCATTCAGTTAAGGTTCACGTTAGCTGGCTTATCGTAACAACCGTGATCGATAAACCTGCGAGGAATTAAAAATGAAAAAGTTACCGATGCTGTTATTGACCCTGGGACTGGCGATCGCCGGCGCATCCACCTCCGCGATGGCCCACGACGGCGGACGTCATGACGGTAAGCGTTACGATAATCACCACAACCACGGGCATCATGATAACCGTCGTCATCGTGGTGGACATCATAAGCATCATAACCGTCACCACCACCGTCATCATCGTTATTACAGACATCATGACGGCCGTAGATGGGATAATCGTTACAGCTATTACAACCATCGCCGCTACAACGATGACGGCATTGTCGTAGTCTTTCCCATCAAATAAGCATTGCGGATAGCCAATCGAGGCCCGGAGACGCAGCGGCTACAGCGCTGACTCCGGGCGCTCAGAACGGGTCTTGAACCGACCCCGGCGGCGTTCAGCCGAACGCCAGCATCTTGACCGCGGCGATCGCCGCCATGCCCCGTATCAACCACTTAAACTGGTTGATGTTCAGCTTTCTCAGCAGCCAATAGCCTACCCATGATCCGACCAGTAACCCGGGCAATCCCGCGAGGCTGCGCAGGGCGATATCCTCGTTGAGAAATCCCGCTGCGATCAGCAACGGCACTTTGGCGCTGTTCAGGATCATGAACGCCCAGGCGCGAGTGCCCACATAAGCTTCCTTGGACAGGCGCTGCTCCATCAGATACAGGCTGAGCAGAGGACCTGCGGCGTTCGCCGTCATGGTGACGAACCCGGACAGCAGTCCCATGGCCTGGGTGGCCGCCGGATGGCGCATGACGGCGGAGGGGCGATAATCCAGACAAAGCCCCAGCGCCAGGATCAACACAATCATGACGCCCAGCAACAGCGTGAACTGTTCTGGATTGATGCTGGAGAGCAACCAGATGCCCAGACCGATGCCGATTAACGCTAGTGGCAACAGGCGCAGCACGATAGGCCATGAGGCATGGCGGCCATAGCTTTTCACCGCCAGAATATCCGTGGCGATGTACATGGGAATCAGAATCCCCAGCGCTTCCGGGCCGGGATAGGCGATAGCGATAATCGGCAGAATGAGCAGCCCCATGCCGCCAATGGAGAACTTGGAGAAGCCGGTGATAAACCCGGCGGCGAGAATGCAGAAGAATGCGGTATCAAAGTCCATACAACCCCCTCAGATCTTGACGGGGCAAGCTTACTCCGTTATATGACCGTAAAATAACGATATATATCGCTCAAGTTGATCGGTATTATCGATTGTTGTGGTCGTTGATTTTGATGGGAGCTTTAGGGGAGGGCGAGCATGACGAATGAGCAGTTACGCGCTTTTGTTGGCGTGGTGGAGCATGGCAGTTTCCGGGCTGCTGCGGCGGCTCTGTTTAAAACCCAGTCTACGGTCAGTGCGGCGGTGGCGGCGCTGGAGCAGGAGTTTGATTTACAGTTATTCAGTCGGGAAACCTACCGACCGACGCTGACTATTGAAGGCAAGGCGTTGTTCAGGGAAGCCAAGGCGCTACTGTCCAAGGCCCATGATCTGGAGATGCTGGGGCATCGTCTGGCCCAGGGCAAGGCGCCGGAGCTGTCCATTTCCCTGAGCGCCATGTGCGCGCATTTGCCGGGATTGGACACCTTGAAAGCGTTCGCCAAAAAGCGACCCGAGATGCGTCTGCATTTACATACGGAGCATTTGTCCGGGGTGCTGGAGCAACTGCTGGTTGAGAAAGCGGAAGTGGCCATCGGTCCCCAGGTTGGGCTGGATGATCGCTATGAATTTACCGAGGTGGCGAAAGTCACCCAGGTTACGGTTGCGGCGCCGGGGTTCGTCGAAGCAGGCGCGGACGGCGTGGTGCGCCATGCGCAGTTACGTAATCTGCCGCATATTCTGATTGCCGACAGCGGCTCGCTGGCGCCCTTTGATCACGTCAATGTGATTCCCGGCGGCCATCGCTGGTATGTGAATGACTTTCTGATGAAGAAGGGGCTGCTTCTCTCCGGAATGGGCTGGGCGCGGATTCCGCTGCATATGGTGGACGCCGAACTGGAGCGAGAAGAACTGAGGTTCCTGCAGGTGGAGAACTTTCCTTCGCGCAGTCTGGTCCCCATCTATCTCATACGGTTGCGCAATCAATTGTTATCGCCGCTGGCGCAGGAATTCTGGGATGAAATGTTGGGCGCTTCGCTTTGACATTGCCCTCACTCTGTCCAATAGTTATCAATTAACTGAGGGCGCTTCGTATTGGATGGCGCTTTGGGGGCTGCGACGATAACAATAAGGTTCCATCCGTGTTTTTCTGCTTGGGATAAGCAAAAACGCCATGAAAGATACGTGCGTATATATCATCGAAGATGACCAGATGCAGGCTGATCTGCTGTCGGCTATTCTGGAATCCTATGGTTACCAGTCCAAAGCCTACGGCAATCCCAAAGCGTTTTTATCCGAGTTCAGCAATGATCACCACTGCGTGATTCTCTCCGACATCATGATGCCGGACATGACAGGCCTGGACTTGCTGAACCGAATGTCCGAAACCGGCTACCTGCCGCCGTTGATATTAATGACGGCGTATTCCACGGTGCCGGTGGTGAAAGAAGCGCTGCAGGGCGGCGCCTTCGATTTTCTGCTCAAACCTATCAGCATCACCGACGTAGGCCCCCTGCTGGAAAAGGCGGTGGCCCATGAAAAACTGCACCGCGAACGTTATATGAAACGTCTCGACATCCAGCGCTCTATTTCGCAACTGACCGCCCGTGAGAAGCAGATTTACGACCTGCTGTTGCAGGGGCTCAGCACCAAGGAGATGGAGGCTAAACTGTTCATCAGCCCCCGCACCATCGAGACGCACTGCCGCAATGTACTGGCCAAATTCGACGTCTCCTCTATCAAGGATCTGCTGGTCAAAGTGTTGCCCTTGGCGGCGGAGGAGAGCAGCGTCAACTGATCGAGTTCACTCACGAACCTGTTGATTCGCTGATTTAATGCTTCCTCCATAATGTCGCGCCTTCAGCGCATTTTTTATCACTTCTCCGTAGTACTACTGAGAACGGCTCTGATATTTCAGTAAGCGTACGAATCCTCTTGCACGGACAAACTGATTAATCTGTGCACATAACGTTCAGGAGGATTTATGTCAGCAAACCGAGTAGTTTCCCTGGTCGCCTCTAATGCGCCACAAGACGAGCTGGAACGCAGCAGGCAAAAGAACGCCGAGTTGGAGCAAAGTCTGGCCAGTGTGAACCAAATGGCGATGGGGCTGTTACGCTCCAACAGCTTCCTGGGCGGTATGATTGAGTTTTTCGAGCGCTGCTCGGAAGTTCGCGAGCCTTCTGAAATTGGTCTGGCGATGGAGAATGCGCTGAGCGGCTATCAAGTGCCTTACGTATTCATCCTCAACCTGCCGGAGCAACATTATGTGTTCGGCGGCAAAAACTATGTCACCAATTTGCAGTTTGACGTGATCACCACGTTGACGTTGCAACGTGAACGCATTGTTAATTTCGATCAGTATTCCCTGATCAATTTCCCGTATTTCTCTATTTGTCTGACCATGACGGCGGAGGAGAAAGAGGCCCATCTGGATAACCTTACCCGGCTGGCGCAAGTGGCGAATTTCGTCCTTTCCAATCTGGTGCGGGAGTCTCAGGAGAAGATGGTGCGCCAAGGCATCATGCAGCGGGCGGTGCGGCGTACAGAGGCGTTGCTGGACAACATCATGAAGATGGTGCTGGATTGCGGCGCGCACTCCATTCAAAGTTTTTCCGATCTGAAGTGGACTATCCAAAGCTCCATCATGGGGCTGGACCTGGACATCGAGTCGGAGCAAAGCATTTTCAATATCGTTGACCAACTGATGGAGCAGTTCGAGCACCAGCAGGCCTCCACGAGGATTATCGAGAACTATATCCTTTCGGTGAAGGAGAGTTTGGCGCAGCTCAGCGACAGTCAAACTGGAGAATAGAAATGAACGCAGAGAAGATTATGGCTTTTGATGACGGGAACTTCGCTGCGGATGTCGTCAGAAACAAGTTTCTGGAACATCTCGCCGATAGCATGTCACTAATCAGTTCCAGCGGCTCCCGACTGCATTGCGCCAGTCTGATGGAGACCTCACGCATGATTGCGATGATGCGGGATATCGCCAGCGGCATTGTCGCCACGGCGGAAAGCCAGGGGTTGCCCAGTATCGCGGAATGCGGTCTGGAATTGCAGCGCTGGTGTCGGCTGGCGCTGCATAACGAAGATCTGGAGGTCATGCGTTGTTTGATCCCTCAGATCAAGCAGGCGGGAAACGAGCTGGCCCGTGAAGCGGATCGCTTGTGCGTAAACCAGAAATGGAAGTCCAGCCGTAGAGATTGATCCCTCCGTCGCAGCGTTCGCGCTGCGGCTATTCCCTGTCTATACTCCCTAGCATTCATTTCTATTTCTTTGTCCAGCCAGTTATTTTCCAGGCGCCGGACACGAACCTGAAGCAGTAGTTCAGCAGTTTGCGACTCGGGGAGTCTATGAAGGTTTGTCCCATTTGCAGTACGGATTTTCCCCAGGGCGATTACTGTCCCGCCGATGGGGCCACATTGGTGGATAAGCAGCGCCGCGATCCGCTTATCGGCAAAATGCTGAAGGACATGTATCGCATCGAATCCCGCCTGGCGGAAGGCGGTATGAGTCTGGTCTATGTGGCGCGCCAGTTATCCTTGGACCGTCTGGTGGTGGTCAAACTGCTGCGGGCGGGCATGGACGATCATGACTTTATCCAGCTGTTTTTCCGCGAAGCGCGCATCGCCAGCCAATTGAACCACCCCAACGTCATGCATGTGATCGACTTCGGCAACACCGACGACGGTATGATGTATCTGGTTGTGGAGTATCTGCGCGGAGAGAACCTGTCCGATCTGGTGGAAAAACGCAGCGGGCTGCCGCTGGAAAACGTGGTGTGGCTGCTGGAGCAGATCGGCGCCGGGTTGCAGGCCGCGCATCAGATGAACATCGTGCACCGGGATTTGAAGCCCGGCAACATCATTGTCGCGCGGGTGTCCGGCGACCATTCCGTCGCCAAGCTGCTGGATTTCGGCATCAGCAAGCCGCTGGGAGAAGGGGATCTTAAATACACCCGTTTGGGCATGGTGATGGGCACACCGGGTTATCTGGCGCCGGAGCAGATTGAAGGCGCGCGCAACATCGACAAACGCGCTGATATCTACGCCCTGGGCGCGATTCTTTATTACTGCATCACTGGCGAACGCCCTTATACCGGCGAAAGCCCCCAGGACATCATGAACCGGCAATGCGCCGGACCGCCGCCGGCGCTGCGGGAAAACCGCTTGACCGACGCTCGCAATAAAGCTCTGGAGCCGGTGATTCTGAAGGCCATGGCGCTAAGCCCGGACGGTCGCTATCCAGACGCCCAGGCGATGGTGCGGGACATCCAGAACCGCGCTCACGCCGCCATTGCGGAATACTCCAAGGCCATGGAGATGGCGCCGCCGAATCCAGACGTCTATCAATTTATTTTCTATGGCGAAATTCGCGGCGACGTAGAGTTGCAGGACACCCAGGAAAAACTGAAAGCGGCGCTGGGATTGAGCGACGCCGCCTGCGCCCGCTTGTTCAGCGGTAAGCGGGTGGTGGTGAAGAAGAATCTCAGTCTGGGCAAGGCGAAAAAGTACGACGAGGCGTTTCAGGCCGCTGGCGCTTTAGGGCAGATCGAGGAAATGGATACCGCCACCCGCATTGATCCGGCGCACAGCATGGATGAGCGCTCCATGAGCCAACCCATTGTGGTGGCCGCCTCCACGTTGGCGGAGCCCATGCATCTGGGTTCGCAACCGCCGCCGTTCGGCGTACAGGGGTATACGCATCCCGTTGCGCCGACGCTGGATGATGAGACCACTACCGTGGTGGCCCCGGGAACGCTTCCCACGATGGGGCCTGGCATGACGACGGCTGCTGGCCAGAGCGCCCGACGTCGCATGCCGCTTTGGCTGGGGCTGACTGCGCTGGTCTTGATCCTGGTTGGCGTGGGTTACGCGGTTCCCGTGGTGCGTTACAGCGTGGCGGACGGATATGCGGAGTTAACCGGCTGGCAGGCGCCGCGCGGCGTCAGTGAGAACCGGGTGGCGCTGGGAATGAGCGCGGCCTTTAGCGGCGGCGCCAGAGAGCTGGGGCGCGCCATGCAGTTGGGCGTTGACGTGCGCATTCGCGAAATTAACGAACAGGGCGGCATCCACGGACGCTATATTGAACTGCGCGCCCTGGACGACGGATACGAACCCGCGGCGGCGCACCAGAACGTCGAAAAATTTATGCAGCCGGACGGCGTATTCGCCATGTTGGGCAATGTGGGAACGCCCACGGCGGAAACGATATTGCCGGTGGCCCTGAAGGATAGAACCATCGTGTTCGGCACCTTCTCCGGCGCAGCTCTGCTGCGGAAAAGTCCGCCTGAGCGATACGTGTTCAACTATCGCGCCAGTTACGAAGATGAAACCAACGCCCTGATTCGCTACTTCATCGAGGAACAGGACGTCGACCCCAGAATGATCGCGGTGTTCTATCAGGACGACGGCTACGGCCAGGACGGTTTGAAAGGGGTGGAGGATGCGCTGTCGGATTACGGCGTGCGTCCCCATGAAATCGCCAAATTCAGCTACCAGCGCAATACGGCGCAGATTGAAGGCGCGGCCCAGGGCATGTTAGGCCGCCTGAGCGAGATACAGGCGGTGGTGGCCATCAGCACCTACACCGCCAGCGCGCGTTTGACCAAACGTCTGCGTCAGGCCGGATTCACCGGGCCTTTCGCCAATGTCTCCTTTGTCGGGGCGCGAGCGCTGGCGGAGCAGTTCAAAGAGTTAGGCGTGGAATACGGCGAGGGCGTGGTGGTGTCTCAGGTAGTGCCGCCGTTTGATTCCTACGCCACTGGCGTGCTGCGCTACCGGGAGGCCTTGAGCCGTTTCTATCCCAATGAGCAGCCGGACTTTATTTCTCTGGAAGGCTACATTGTGGCGACCTTGTTTTTCCATGCGTTGGAGCGGGCGGGTCGGCACTTTGATACCGAATCACTGGTGGACACGCTGGAGTCGTTTGACGGCGTGGATTTGGGCATCGGGGAGACGATCACTTTCCGCGCCTCGGATCACCAGGGCAGTCATCGGGTATGGGGAACCCAGTTGAATCGCGATGGAGCGTTTGAGGCGGTCAGGCTCAGTAAGAAAGAAACGCTGTAGCCGGGCCATTCCGACATCATCTCTGCGGCGTCCGATGCGGCTGGATGAAGGATGCGCCAGACCGGGCCGCGCGCTGTGGACTCAGCATGAGGCGAAGCGAAATGAGCGGCGTGACAGCGAAATCTCTACTGGTCGCCATGGGACTCTATTGCAGTCTGTGCGCGACCTCCGTAACGGCGGTGGAAGTTCAGCAAAACCAGTTGTACGAAGGCGGAACCCTGATTGAGTCCGGCTCACTGGGCCTGTCGTTCAAGGTTCCTGACGGCTGGCAGGGCGCCTGGCCGGCGGGATCGGAACTTTTTGTACTGGAATCCCAGGCGCTGAAAGCCAATATCTTCGTGTACATCGACCAGTCCGGCGAGCAGGCGCTGATGCAACAGATGGCGCAACCGGTGCCGTTGGACGCTTCCGTCGTCCTGTATCCGAAAAGCGCGCCGCAAAAACGCAATGGTCGTCTGACGGCGGATTACAGCATCGGCAATATGCCTAACATGGAAGGCCGCATCAGCGCCGTCACCGGCAAAGGCTCTACCTCTGTAGCGTTGATCGCGGTCGCGGATCAGAGCACCGCCGCGCAGGTCTGGAAAGTGGCGGAGACCGTGGCCTCCTCGGTTAAATTCTCCGCGCCGAAACCCTTGGCGCAAGGCGGGGGTGACGGCGGCTGGAGCACCTACATGCGGGGACGTCATATCGTGCGCTATTACACCGGCTCCGGTTATCACGAAGAAGAGCACATCTGGTTATGCAGCAATGGCGAGTTCTATCGCTCCGGTAACAGCGGGGGCTATGGCGGCGGCGCCAGCGGCGCCACAGGCAGTCAGGGTTCCGGCAGATGGGAGGCACAGGGCTCAATGAACGCTCAGGGCCGATTAATTCTGCAATACGGCCCCGGCTACAGCATGCAGGGCAGCACGCCGGGCTTTGACTGGAATGAATCCGGCCCAGGCGGAGAACGCGTCACTTTTACGCTGGCGCTGGCTAATAACAAGCTGTATCTGGATGGAACCCAGTGGCTGCGGGACGGCAATAATCGCTGTCAGTAACAGGTTCTCAGTAATCGCAAGAAAGAGTAGGGAGAGGAGAAAAGGGGAATAGAGAACAAGAGGGAGCGACATGGTCGCTCCCTGGGCCAAGACGGGAAAACTCAGTCTGACCAGTTCAGAATGACTTTACCGGATTGGCCGCTGCGCATGGCGTCAAAGCCCTGTTCGTAGTCGGCGTATTCGAAACGGTGGGTGATGATCGGTTCAATGTCCAATCCCGCCTCCAGCATCGCCAGCATCTTGTACCAGGTCTCGAACATTTCGCGGCCGTAGATGCCTTTGACCTGCAGCGCCTTGAGCACGATCTTGCTGAGATCCAGCTCCGCCGGCTTGGACGGCAGACCCAGCAGGGAAATACGACCGCCCATCATCATCACATCCAGCATATCGTTGAGGGCGGAAGGAATGCCGCTCATTTCCAGGCCCACATCGAAGCCTTCCTTCATTTTTAGTCGTCCCATGACGTCGCGCAGAGACTCCCGTTGCGCGTTCACCGGCTCCACATCCGCGACTTTGGCCGCCAGCTCCAGGCGGTAGTCATTGATGTCAGTGATCACCACTTTGTGGGCGCCTGCGAATCTCGCTACGGCGGCGGCCATGATGCCGATAGGTCCGGCGCCGGTGATGAGCACGTCCTCGCCCACCAGATCATAGGCCAGGGCCGCATGCACGGCGTTGCCCAGCGGGTCCAGTATCGCGCCAAGCTCCAGACTCACTGCGTCCGGCAGGGGCACGACGTTGAACGCCGGCAGGCAAAGGTACTCGGCGAAAGCGCCGGGCAGGTTAACGCCGATGCCTTTGGTGTCCGGCGCCAGATGGAAACGTCCTGCGCGGGCGTTGCGGCTGAGCATCCCCACCACGTGACCTTCTCCTGACACGCGCTGTCCGATATGCAGGCCGTCCACGTGACTGCCGAGTTCCACAATCTCACCGCTGTATTCATGGCCGGTGGTCAAAGGGACGGGGACGTTGTTGCGCGCCCAGTCGTCCCAGTTGTAAATGTGGATGTCGGTGCCGCAGATCGCGGTGCGCTTGATCTTGATGATCACATCGTTGGGCCCGCATTCGGGAACCGGCTGCTCTTGCAGCCAGAGTCCGGGAGCAGATTGCGCTTTGACCAACGCCTTCATGGTTGACGACTGCATGTTCAGCCTCCAATAACCCCAAGTTGTTGACCGACGCGGGTAAAGGCGGCGACCGCCTGCTCCAGCTGTTCGCGGGTCAGCGCCGCGTTCATCTGGGTGCGGATGCGCGCCTGACCTTGCGGCACCACCGGATAGAAGAATCCAGTAACGTATACCCCTTGCTCGTACAACGCTTTCGCGAAGTCCTGCGCCAGCTTGGCGTCTCCCAGCATGACCGGGATGATGGCGTGTTCGCCGGGCAGCAGTTTAAAGCCAGCTTCGCTCAGGCTGTTACGGAAAAACGCAGCGTGTTCGCGCAGGTTGTCGCGCAGATGGTCGCCGGCGATGGAAATTTCCAGGGCTTTCAGGCTGCCTGCGACGACAGGCGGGGGAAGGGAGTTGGAGAATAGATAGGGGCGGGCGCGTTGGCGGAGCAGTTCGATAATATCGCGGCTCGCTGCAATAAAGCCGCCGGCTGCGCCGCCGAGGGCTTTACCCAGCGTGCCGGTAATAATGTCGACTTCCACGCCGTTGTAGGCGGCGCTGCCTTTGCCCTGGGGGCCGATGACGCCGGTGGCGTGACAGTCGTCCACCATCACCAGGGCGTCGTATTTACGCGCAATGGCGACAATATCCTTCAGCGGCGCGATATAGCCGTCCATGGAGAAGACGCCGTCGGTGGCCACCAGAATATTGCGGGCTCCGTCGGCGCGAGCCTGCTTCAGCTGGGCTTCCAGATCATTCAGATCACGGTTGCCGAAACGGTAGCGTTTGGCTTTGCACAGACGGATGCCGTCGATGATGGAGGCATGGTTCAGGGAATCGGAGACGATAGCGTCTTCGGCGCTCAGTAACGGCTCGAACAGGCCGCCATTGGCGTCGAAGCAGGCGGCGAACAGAATGCTGTCCTCCATTCCCAGGAACTCTGCGATCTTGTGCTCCAGCTCTTTGTGCAGCGTTTGCGTGCCGCAGATAAAGCGTACGGAAGCCATGCCAAAACCGTATTTGTCGAGCGCTTCATGCGCCGCTGCGATGACTTCCGGGTTGTCCGCCAAGCCCAGATAATTATTCGCGCAAAGATTGAGAATTTGTTTATCGCCAGCTTCTCCGGCGAGTTTGACGGCGGCCGCCTGAGGAGTGTCTATCACACGCTCCTTTTTAAACAGGCCGGCTTTTTCAATCTCATCAAGGGTTTGCTGTAATTGTTGTTGGAAAGTCTGGTTCATTGGAATTTTCCCTTATATCGGACGTGTTTCCTGTATAGTGGAAAAATGATCGCAAAGCAATAGGGAAAAATATACCCAGCCCCCTGAATCAGGGCCATGGCGGCCTCCCTGCCGCATTGTGTCGCCTAACCTGATTGTTAAGCGGAAAGTTTATCGTGTGACCGCGCCAAAACGTCGACTGACTCTAGCGATGACTGTGATTCATCACGACTAAAAGAGCGATGGTCTCGCTGTCGCCGTGATTCTGAATGGTGTGGGCGACGTCGGCGTGATAGCGGGCGGTGTCGCCCTGCGCCAGACGCTGGGATTGCTGACCGCTGACGACTTCAAGCTGACCGCTCAACACGGTGAGGTGCTCCATGCAGCCCTGTGTATGGGCCTGGCTTTCCAGTTTTCCCTGGGGACGCATACGCAGCTCGTACCACTCAATAGAGCCCACCAGATGGGGCGGGCTGAGAATGCTGAGGTGATAGCCGCCCTGAGGGTTGTCGATCTTCGGCGTTTGCGCGGCGATGATGTGTTCGATGGGGGAATGGGAGACGCCCTCGCTCTCATCCACCAGCTCCGACCATTCAATGCCCAGGGCGCGGGTGAGGTTCCACAAAGTAGCGAAAGTCGGGTTGGCCTGGCCGCGTTCGATCTGCGACAGCATGGAGCGGGATACGTTGGATTGTTGCGCCAGTTGCTCCAGCGTCAGCTTTTCTGACTTGCGGAGTTGTTGGATGCGTTTGCCCAGTCTGGCGACTAAATCGGTGTCTTTCATTGTTTCGTTTCACGTTCCAGAGAGCGGCGCCATTCGCTTAAAAAGCGTTGCCGTTTTAATTTATCCAGCGGAACCAGCAATTGTGGTCCCACCGTAATGGGTTTCAGCGGTCCCGGCGCATGTTTGTTCAGCCAGTCCGCGGTGACTTCGCCGTGCACGCCGGGGTCGATAGGATACAGTTTCGACTCGCTGGCCAGAGTCTGCTGACCCGCCGGAGACAGCAGAAAATCCAGGAAATCCCGGGCGTTCTGCGTGTTGACGGCGTGCTTATGAATCAAGGCGATGCGCGTCATGATCAATGTGTAGTCCGCCGGCAGGATCATTTTCAGATTCGGCGCCGACGCCAGCCGGGCCTTGGTGTACGAGCCCAGCAGATTATAGCCGATCGCGTACTGCCCGGAAGCCAGACCGTCGAGAATGTCGCCGGTGCAGCAGGCCAGTTGCACGGAGTGGGTGCCGAAGGCCTCCAATAGTCGGCCATAGGTGGTCGCCTGCTGGCTGTCCTGGGCGGCGAACAGGTAACCGACGCCGCTGCGGGCGATATCATAGGTGGCGATTTTTCCCGCCAGACTTTCGCCCTGGCTACGGATCAGCTCCAGCAATTGCTGGCGGTCCTGCGGTGGCGGACCCGGCAACAGTTTAGTGTTCACCACGGTCACCACCGGTTCAAAAGTAAAGCCGAAAGCCTCGTTGCGCCACTTCGCCCAGTCGGGAATGCGGCGGGTGTAGGGGGACTCGTAGCGCTGCGCATAGCCGTCATTGACCAGTTTCACCTGCAGGTCCATCGCCGAGCTGATCAGCAGGTCGCCGACGATGGCGTCCGGCGGCTCTGTCGTGTGAGTGGAGCCTTCCACGGTGTGCTGGAAAAGGTCGGCGGTTTCAAACTCAATCAGCCGGATTTCCACATTGGGATAACGCTGCTGAAACGCCTTTATGATGGGGTTCATCACCACGTAATCCAGCACTGCGTGAATATTGAGTACGCTGACCGGCTTCTGCTGCGCCGGATAAAGCACGACCGGCAGCGGACCGGACACTGCCCGTGCGGTAGTGACGCTGAAGAGGGCGAGCACGAGAAGCGCTCTGCATAGCAAATCTGTACGGAAAAAAACGAAGCGGCTATTTGCCATGGGCGCTCTCCTTGCGGAAACCGACACGCACCGTCAGGCCGTGAGGCTGATTATCCATCAGTCCCACCTCTGCGTTATGACGCTCCGCAATTTCCCGCACGATGGCCAGACCCAGTCCACTGCCGACGCCGACGGCGGCTGGCGCGCGATAAAAACGGGTGAAGACTTTGTCCCGATATTCCACAGGGATGCCTGGGCCGTTGTCTTTTACTTCCACGAACAGTCGGTTGACGCTTTGGTGGACGCGAATTTCCACCACGCCATCCACCGGGCTGTAGCGGACCGCATTCTCGATCAGATTGCGGAACAACTGCTTCAATGCAAAGGCGTCGCCAAGCAGGTTCGTGTCCTCGGCGTCCGCCTCAAAAGCCAGTTCCACTTTTTCGTTGATGGCGTGCGACGCCAGCTCCAAACAGGCCTCTTTCACCACTTTGTTGAGTTCGATGCGCCGCAGCGCCTCGCTTTGCAGGCGATGGGTGATAGTGGCCTGATTGAGCAGTTGCGACACGGTGGTGTTAAGTTGATCCACCGACTGCATGATGCGGTTATACACCGGCTTGGGATCGTCGATATCGGGATGATCGCGCAGGTTCTGCAACGCCGCGCGCAGCCCCGCCAGAGGCGTACGAATCTGATGAGCGGCCTCGCCAGTGTAGCGCTGCATGCGGTCAAGGGTATCCTGCAGGCGCCGCATGAAGTGATTGATGGTTTGCTGTAAGCGCCAGGTTTCCTTGATCGGCGTAACGTGTAAGGGCGTCAGATCGGTAGGGGAGCGCGCGGCCAGCTCTCTTTCGATCTGATCCAGGGGCGAGAAGGCGCGTTTGATGCCGTAGCCCAAGAGTCCCAAGGCGATGACGGACGCGATGGCGATGAGTTGTAAACCTTTGCCGGTGATGTCTTCGGCCAGATCGGCGCGAGCGTTGATGGTCTGCCCCAGTTGCACGGTGATGTAACCGGTGATGTCCGCCTCCGTCAACAAACGCCGCAACACGATGAAGCGCACCGGTTCGTCCAGATAGCGGCTGGTGAAAAACCGTTGCTGGATTAGGCGTGCGCCGTCTTTGCTGAAGCCCTGGTCCGCCGCCGGGCGGGGCAGGTCGGCGTAGCCGGTGAGATAAGCGTCGCGAGGGCCGCTGATGCGATAGAAAACGCGGTCGTCGCGGGCCAGGGCGAGGGTTTCGAAGGCCGCTACCGGCAGATCCACATCCACCACGCCGTCGCGAACGTGAATGGCGTCCGCAATCTGAAATGCGGCGCTGGCCAGCAGCCGGTCATAAGAGAGTTCCGCCGCGCGCTTGCCGTATCCGTCGATAGCGATGATAGCCAGAGTGCCGAGCACCAGAATCAGCGCCACGGCGCCCAGGATCAACCTGTTGCGCAGTGAGACCGGCTGATCCGGACGCAACGGCGAATCAGTCATCATCGCATTCCGCCAGATACCCCAATCCCCGCAAGGTGCGTATCTGAACGGAGGACTCCGCGAGCTTTTTGCGCAGGCGCGCAATGTACAGTTCGATGGCGTTAGGCCCGGGGGATTCATCGAAAGCGAACAGACGATCAGCCAGCTCCTCCTTGCTCATAACCCGGCCCAGATGGCCGAGAAACACTTCCAGCAGGCGGAACTCGCGGTTCTTCAGGTCCAGCTTTTCTTCATTGACGTATACCGCTTTAGCGGAGCGGTCGAAAGACAGATTGCCGTGTCGGCTGAGGTTGCTGGAAAAGCCCTGGTTGCGCCGCATGA
Organism: Hahella sp. HN01; assembly: GCF_018986435.1. Taxonomy (GTDB): domain Bacteria; phylum Pseudomonadota; class Gammaproteobacteria; order Pseudomonadales; family Oleiphilaceae; genus Hahella. Next base: position 65,366 of record NZ_JAHMIN010000036.1, read on the forward strand.
GCACCCGGCAGCGGGCTTCCAGTTCGCCGAAATCGAAGGGCTTGGTGAGGTAGTCGTCGGCGCCGGCGTCGAGCAGTTTGATGCGATCATCCACCTGTTCGCGGGCGGTCAGGATCAATACCGGCGTGGTGTCTTTGCGTTTGCGCAGCTCCGACAGAATCTGCTCGCCGCCCAGTTCAGGCAGGTTGAGGTCCAGAATGATCAGATCGAATTGCTGGTGCTGCAACAAACCGTTGGCCTGGCGTCCGTTGTTCACCCAGTCTACGCCATGGCCCATTTTCTGTAGCCGCGCCTGGATGGATTCACCCAGCAATTCAGAATCTTCTACAACAAGGATATGCATGCGCCGACTTCACTTTTTCGAATCAGGACGTGACAGGTTTATGACAGGTTCAGCAGTTAGGATGCAGTCATTACCTGTTCCATATCAAGCATAGGTCGCTGAAGAGGTAATCGAAACAAAGTTTCCAAAACCACAACAAGCGACTAAATATAAAGCGCAACAAAAATAATAGGAGCGTGACATGAACACAACGAATCTTTTTCGACAATCCCACCCCCCAGCACCTGGAATGCCGCCGGCTTAATAAGCAGGACGGCTGACGCCGGTAGCCCCACAAGGGCAAAACCAATATATTTGCGATCGAATTAATTCCTGTAACCTGTGTGAGGTAACAATAATGACAATCAGAACTCCGATTAAAATGCTTGTGGCCGCAGCGTTGACCGTCAGCGCTACCCTGACCATGGCCTACGAACCTAAAGGCAAAGTTGAATGTATCGCTCCTGCGGATCCTGGCGGCGGCTGGGACTTCACCTGTCGTAGCGTCGGCAACGTGATGGAGGAACTGAAGTTAGTTCCCGGCAGCGTACAGACCATTAACATGGCGGGCGCAGGCGGCGGCGTCGCCTTCGCGCATACCGTCAGCAAGCGCAAGAACGATCAGAATCTGGTGGTCGCCGCTTCCACCGCCACCACAACCCGTCTTGCCCAGGGACAGTATCCCGGCATGAACGCGGAAATGGTTAACTGGATTGGCGCAATCGGCGCGGATTATGGCGTTATCGCGGTATCCAAGAACTCTCCTTATAAAAGCCTGAGCGATCTGATGGCGGCGCTGAAACAAGATCCGCGCTCCGTTAAATTCGCAGGCGGCAGCGCCAACGGCGGCTGGGATCACCTGAAAGTGCTGATCAGCGCGAAGGCCGCTGGCGTCACTAATCTGCCGAAAATCTCTTACCTGTCCTACAACAACGGCGGCGAAGCCATGACTCAGGTCGTAGGCGGTCACGTTGACGCTTTCACCGGCGACATCACTGAGGTGCAGGGCTTCTTCGAATCCGGCGACCTGCGCGTATTGGCGGTGCTGTCTGAAGATCGTCTGCCAGGCAAATTCGCGACTATCCCTACCGCTCGCGAGCAGGGCATTGAGTCCGTCGCTCCTAACTGGCGCGGCTTCTACATCCCTGGCGGCGCGCCAGCTGATGTAAAAGAGTATTGGACTGCAGCCATCGACAAAATCTACGCCAGCGAGCAGTGGAAAACCTTGATGGAGAAAAATGGACTGATGCCGTTCCACAAAAGCGGCGCTGAATTCAACAATTTCGTGAAAGCGCAAATCTCGGATATCCAAGCGCTTTCTAAAGAAATTGGCTTGATTCGTTAATCGCCATGAATGACCGTATTTTCGGTTTAGTGATGCTCGTCCTGGCCATAGCCTATGGCTGGGGCGCGTATCAACTGCCCGAGCCCTTTGGCGGCAATGAATCGGTCGGACCCGAGACCTTCCCGATTCTCCTGTCGGTGGTGCTTGGTCTGAGCAGTCTTTATCTGATGCTGCGTCCCGACCCGGACAATCACTGGCCCTGGAACCGCACCGGCGCTGAAATGGTGGTGGCTGTGGTGGTGCTGACGCTGTATGGCGTGTTGCTGGAGCCGCTGGGCTTCATCATTACCACGACCTTGGCGGTCGGCACCCTGAGCTGGCGCATGGGCGCCCGCAAGTTCCCGGCCTATATGTCCGGCCTGATTGGCGGAGTAGTGGTGTTCGTGTTGTTCAACTACGTGCTTGAATTGCCGTTGCCGCTGGGCGTACTGGAGGTAAGCTGATGGAAACCTTGAACTTTCTGATGCAGGGCTTTGCTGTCGCCCTGACGCCGGAAAACTTGATGTTCGCGCTCCTCGGCTGCTTCCTGGGCACCCTGATCGGCGCGCTGCCGGGATTGGGCCCCGCCAATGGCGTGGCGATCCTGATCCCGCTGGCGTTCACCCTCGGGCTGAAACCGGAAACGGCCTTGATCATGCTGACCTCGGTGTACGCCGGGGCCATGTACGGCGGACGCATTTCGTCGATTCTGTTGAATATTCCCGGCGACGAGCCGGCGATGATGACCTGCCTGGACGGCTATCCCATGGCGCAAAGCGGCAGAGCCGCGGAAGCGCTGGCGATTTCCGCAGTAGCCTCCTTTATCGGCAGCGTGATCGCGACGATCGGCTTGATTCTGCTGGCTCCCTGGCTGGCGAAATTCGCCCTGACCTTTGGGCCGGCGGAATACTTCGCGCTGTTCGTGCTGGCGTTCGCCACCCTGGGCGGCATCACCGGCAAGAACCCGGTGAAGACGATTCTGGCGGCGGCCATTGGCTTGATGATGGCGACGGTGGGCATCGACATGAACACCGGCGTGCAGCGCTTCACCTTCAATACCCTGGAGCTGTATGAAGGCGTTGACTTCATCATTCTGATCGTGGGTCTGTTCGCTATCTCGGAACTGCTGTTTTTCATCGAAGCGCATGCCGGAGAAGGCCGCAAGATGATTGCGATGAACAAGCTGAAAATGAAGTGGAAAGACTTCACCAGCGTCTTCCCAACATCGCTTCGCGGCAGCGTCATCGGCTTTCTGGCGGGGGTTCTGCCCGGCGC
>NZ_JAHMIN010000037.1 GCF_018986435.1 Hahella sp. HN01
GTCTGAAGTCTGAAGGTCTGAAGTCTGAAGTCTGAAGTCTGAAGTCTGAAGTCTGAAGTCTGAAGTCTGAAGTCTGAAGTCTGAAGTCTGAAGTCTGAAGTCTGAAGTCTGAAGTCTGAAGTCTGAAGTCTGAAAGGGGGGCAAAAAAAGAGGGGCTAAAATAGCCCCACAATGAAACAAGGAAAGTTCGATAGAACTACAACCTCAAAGAGTCATCCCTTACGAGACGAATTATGAATTTCTCCCGCCTTCGTGTCTGTTAGAGAAGTGTCGCCTTATGTAACAAATGGTAAGCAAAAAGGCCTAACTCCTTATTTTTACATCACCTAAATCCGCCCACTCTAAAACCCAAATTTTTACGCCCTCAAAAATCCTGACCAAGTAGACAAGCCAAAGTAAGCCATTAGTCCAACGCCCATTTGCACGATTGAGGCGTCGGCGCCATTTGGCTAAATTTTCGGACCGCCCGGTAAGATCGCTCGTTTATGGATGAATGTGAGCGGAATGTTAACTGTTCTATTCCAAACACAGTCAGAAAGGAACGCAAATGAAGAAGCCACTGATCCTGGGCGCAGCCGGTCTGGTCGCCTTGGCGTCGGTCGTGGGAATACTTCGTTATTCCGACGGTCCCAAGCCAAGCCCCGACACGCCAGCCGCTTCCAATGAAGCACAACCTGGAGGCGCGGCCCCCGCTGCCGCACTCAGCTCTCCGGCGCCGCTTGACGCCCAATCTCAGACCACCACGTCACAGCCGCCCGCCAGCACGGCGACGCAGGCTGATGCGGATTTTTCCGCCGACGGACCTCCACCTGAACCGGTAAATGATGAGCTGGACGCTAACGACTCCAACGAAGTCATGTCCATGTGGAGCGCTCCAGGAGACGCTGAAGATGTTGTTGTGAACGGCATCCCCGCCAAAAGGATGCATGCCAATATGGAAGCACTGGATAAGCTGCGCGTGGGACGGCAGTTGGAACTGCCTATCCCGCAAAGAAATGAGTCGCTGCTTGCGGAAATCACTTCCACACACAATCAGCTAGACACCATAGAAGTCTGGAAAGGCCCGCTGGTCGGCGGAGCCCCGACAGATAACGTCATCATCACCCGCGGAGAGATGGACACGCATGTGGTCATCGCCACCCGCACCGGCACTTATTCCGCTGTTATTAATAACGACACCGGACAGGTCACCCTCACCGACGAAGGCGAAATAAACAGCCGGATCACCCCAACTGACGACGGCGTGCCGATTCCACCTCTGGATCTGCCAACGCCCGAGCAGCCTCAAAGCAACTCATAAAATATAAATGAAAAAAGGAAAACTATAATGAACTTTAGTAAAGCCGCCGCCCTTATGTTCGCCGCCAGCGTCGGAGCCGGCTCCGCGCATGCGAAGAACACCGTAGACGTACTGGTTCTGTACATTGACCAAGCGACACAGACCTCCAATGGTCGCGATATCGACGCCCGTATTGCGTCCTATATCGAGTACAGCAACCAGGCCTACGAGAACAGTAATGTTGATATGCGTCTGCGCCTTGTAGGCGCGGAAAAGATCAATTCAAACTATGTTTATGTAAACAGCTCCAACCTGGATTCCTTCAGCCGCAACAACACTGTCGCCTCACTGCGCCAGAAGTACGGCGCTGATCTTGTAACCCTGATCAACCTGCGCGAGCCTATGAATGGCGGCTATGTGTGCGGTATCGGTTATGTTCCACCGGGTAACTCCAGCTCAGGTCAGCTTTACAGCAACGCCGCTTCAGCCGGTTTCAGCCTGGTCGGCGTAGATTGCGGATACAGCACTTTCACCCACGAACTCGGCCATAACATGAGTCTTGGCCACTCTGCCGTTCAAAACTCGCAAGGCGGCATCTGGTCCTGGGCCCGCGGCCACGGCGTGTACGGCTCATTCAGCACCATCATGGCCTATCCACAGGCCTACAACACTCGTAACCAGCTGCAAATGATGTCCAACCCGGACCTCAACAAATGTGAAGGCCAGGCTTGTGGCGTCAGCGCGGGACAGAGCAACGGCGCCGATGCGGCGCAAAACCTGCGTAAGATTGGCGATCAGATCGCAGCCTTCTTCCCCACGAAGATTGATGACGGTGGAGATGGCGACGATAACGGAGACGACAACGGCGGCGATGACAATGGTGGAGATGACGGCGGCGACAATGGAGATAACGGCGACGACACCACCGTATGCAGCAAGCCAGAGTTGAACGACAACCTGGTGGAAGACGGCGACTTCAATGAGCTGTCCAGCTGGACCAGCTACAGCAACGCTGGCGACTTGGGACAGGCTTACTTCAAGAAAGACTGCGGCCGTGATTATATTCTGGAAATCACCAATCGCTCAGCCTACTACGCTGGCGCTTACCAGAAGCTGACCGGCAAACTGAAGGCTGGCGTTGAATATAAACTAACCGCCAAACTCGGCCTGGGTGAAAATGGCAGTCGCGAGAATATGCGCGTCGTATTCAAAGTTTCCGACGACAGCGGCACGCACTATCAATACCTCTCCCGCGCCTCTTTCACCAACAGCGAAATGTCCAAGTATGAACGCACCTTTACGCTGGACGCCAAAGGCTCCATCCGTGAGGTAGGCATGTTGATTTACGGCGCTAGCGCTGGCGTAGACATGCTGGTTGACGAAGTGAAGATTGCTCCTCTCAACCGCGACGGAGACGATGGCGATGACAACGGCGGCGACACCAGCAATCCCGGCGGCAAAGAAATCATCAATGAAGGCTTTGAAAATGGGACTCGCGGCTGGAGCAACTACTTCGGAACCAAACTTTACCTGAGCGACACAGCCGCTTCCGGTAAGTACAGCCTGCTCAGCAACTATCGCTACCGCTGGTACTCCGGCCCTGGATTCAACGCACACGGCCTGTTGGAAGCCGGTAAGTCCTATCAGGTCAGCGCTGACGTTTATCTGACCAGCAGCCGTCGCTCATCCGATAAGGCAGAACTGTGGGTCTACTACGTTGATAACTCCGGTGGTCATTGGAAGAAGCTGGGCGGCCAGGATATCGCCACCTCACAATGGCAGAATATCAGCGGTGAGTTGAACCTGTCTCCGAACGGGACCATCTCTCAGCTGCGTCTGCATGTGATTGGCGCACAGCCTTCCACCAGCATGTACATCGACAACCTGAAAGTGATCAGCAAGTAAGGGAAGCGAGATAGACGTTAAAAGCGCAGCTCAAGCTGCGCTTTTTTATGCCCCCTGTTTACGGGGCCAGACCAGACTGAACTTGGCGCCGCCAAGGTTTTCGCTGCGGCCGACAAAGGCTTGTCCGCCGTGCCAATATAGAATTCGTCGAACAATGGAAAGCCCCAGACCGTATCCGCCGGAGCTACGGGTGCGACTATCATCGAGCCTTGCGAAGGCCGTAAATACGCGCTCCCAATCCGCCTCAGGAATACCTGGCCCATCATCTTCAACATCAATACGGCAGGTTTCCTGGCCGAAGTTACAATGCACAACCACTTTCGATTTAGCATAGCGCGTTGCATTGCCCACCAAATTCTGCACTGAGCGATGGATGTAGCGGGGCTCGACTTCAGACACTTTCCAGCGATCCGAACCTCGTACGAAGTCCGCGCTGATTTCCAGGTTTGGTTTAACAGAACTCTGCTCTCCCACCACCTGATTGACGATGTCTTTAACGTTCGCTTCCTGGAAGTCCAGGATAGGCCCACCTTGCTCCAAGCGAGCGTAGGTGAGGATTTCATCGATTAGCTCGTTGAGTTCCTGTATGTCCGAATCAATCCCTGACAACTGTTTGTGCAGGAATTGGTCTTCCGTGCTGTCCTCAATCATCTGCACGCCAAAACGAATACGGGCGACCGGCGTACGCAATTCGTGCGACACCGCGTGAATCATTTCCCGCTGCACCGCGACCAGCCGCTGAATATGCTCCGCCATTCGATTAAATACCGTCCCCAGGCGTCCGACGGCGTCAAAGCGGTTGTCATCCACCCTGGCGTCCAACTCTCCGCGCGCAATACGACTGGCCACGGTTTCCAGCTTACGCAAGCGGCGCTCCAGTTTTTCAAGCAACAGATAAAGTGTGGCGCCGATACATACCAGCCCGGCGACAATCAGCGTCGTCAACACCGGCCAGGCCCAGGGATTGAACGTCGGCACCGGGTCAATCTGCAAAATGAATTGTTTGTCGAACGACACCGCCAGCGCATCGCCTTTACGACCCTGAGACGGCAACGAAGTCCACCCTTCCTTCAGAAAACGTCCCTGAATATTGGCGGGCCACTCCGCAATCACGCTAAGCGGAACCAGGCTCGCTGACAGGTTAAAGGTCTTGCCCAATTCCAGCAGAGTATCTTCACGGGACTCTTTAGCCACGGCGCGGGTTTGCAGCGAGATCAAACGCGCTGCCCACAGAGCGCTTTCCAATGGCAGGTCGGCGAAATAGGCGCCCAGCATTTTATCTGGACCAGCCTGGGCGAAAGCATGTATGCCGGCGTTATTGGAAAGAACGATGGTTTGCCCGTAGGCCAGGCGCTCCCGCTCCAACCGACTGAACTCAAACTCCGCCGGAGCGAGCAAATCAAATGTCAGATCAGCGGTGGTGATGGATTTGAGGAATTCCAGCCGCTCTTCCGGCTGTTCTATGACCCAGTTGAATAGCGGCGCCACGCGTTGCTCTCGGTACTGCAGGTAGCGCACGGCGTTTATGGAGTGAAAAAGGCCCAATGCTATAACTGCATATACAAGCAACGATAAAGCTACGCCGCTGTAAACGCGCAGAAAGACGTTATTCACAGTGAGCCCTGTTGTCCCGGTTAGGCTTCTTTGACGAAGAGATATCCTTTGCTACGCACCGTTTTGATTCGTCTGGGATGCACCGGATCGTCCCCAATCTTGGGTCGGATGCGGGAAACTCTGACGTCGATGGAGCGATCCTGTCCATCATATTCAATACCGCGCAGTGCGGTAAAAATCTCTTCCCGGCTGAGCACTCTGCCGGCGCTGCTGGCCAGCAACCACAACAAATCGAATTCCGCACTGGTCAAGTCGATACTTTGGTCTTCCAACCAGGCTTCGCGCATAGAGCGATCGATCACCAGGTTGTTGAACACCAGACGCACCGGACCGTCTCCAGACTGTTCGGCGACCGGCGATTCTGCGGCCGCTTCGCCCTGCTCCTTCACCCTGCGCAGCAACGCGCGGATTCTCGCCAGCAACACCCGCGGGCGCACCGGCTTACACATATAATCATCCGCACCCATTTCCAGGCCCAACACCTGGTCCAGGTCATCTGTACGCGCGGTCAGCATCAGAATGGGGCCGTTATAACTCGGCCGTACTTTGCGGCAAATGGAAAGACCGTCTTCGCCCGGCAGCATCAAGTCTAATACGACCAGATCGGGTTGCTCATTCTGAATTCGCTCAACAGCCTTACTGCCATTGGGCTCAACGGAGACCATCAAGCCATTCGATTCAAGATACTCTTTGGTAAGATCGGCCAAACGTTCATCATCTTCAACGATCAATATGCGCCAAGCTTCATTAGTATCCACGGTATCCGTATCTCTCACATTATAGATTTTGAGTCCCGTCCCTGCCCCTGTCGCCATCCTTTCCTGAATGGCCCCCAATAAAATTTAGAATTATTCGTGACTTATAGAAAAATAGCACTTTTATCCACATAAGTATAACCAGTCTTACAAAAATTACCCCTTTCTCAGTCAAGTGACTTAGCAAGTACACCAACGCTTACTTAAAAACAATTGTCATAAACCAGTAACTGCAACGTCACCCCCCTGTCACGTAATCGCCATAGTATCCGCCAAAACACTATAAAGAGAATTACTATGCACACATCAGGTCAGCGAGTCGTCTTAGCCAAGGCGGAATCAAAGAAAGCGGAGCTCTTCGTTCGCGTGGCGCAGCGTAGTGAAGAGGTGATCATGGCGCAGCAACTGCGCTACCGGATATTTACGGAAGAGTTCGGCGCCAATCTCCACAGCCCGGTTCCAGGACTGGACTGCGATAGTTTCGATCCTTTTTGCGACCACCTGTTGGTGAAAGACAACATCAGCGGACAAGTGGTCGCCACCACTCGTTTGCTTGCCGATGACAAGGCAAAACTGGCGGGCAGTTTCTATTCTGAAAGCGAGTTCGACCTTAGCGCTATTTGTCAGCTACCGGGGCGAAAACTGGAAATCGGCCGCACCTGCGTGCACCCCGCCTTCCGCAACGGCGCCACCCTGGCGCTGTTATGGTCCGGCATCGCCAAGTACGTCATTGACAATGAATTCGACTATCTACTGGGATGCGGCTCCATCAGCGTCATAGAGGGCACGGCGGAAGCCTGGTCTATCACGCGCCAGTTACAGGAGCGCTGCCTCACAGCGGAAAACGCCAGGGTCATTCCCAAGCGGACCTTACCCCAGCCTGTCGGCCCGGTTCCCAACAAGTCAGCAGTTCCCCCGTTGATCCGCGCTTACATGCGCCTGGGCGCCCAGATCGGCGGTGATCCATGCTGGGACCCTGACTTCCAGTGCGCTGATTTGTTCATCCTGTTGCACATCGATGCACTGGCGGCGCGCTACGCGAAGCATTTCATGAAAGAACCACAAGCCTGATCACTGCGCCTGACGCCCGGAGGAAGGACCCCATGAATTCAGTTCGCCTGTTTCTGAGAGCCTCGATTCTGATCCCTTATCTGATGTGGGGCGCGGTGCTCGCCGCGATTGTGGCGGTTATAGACGCCATCAAGCCCGGCAGGTTGCGGCGCGCGCCAATCGCTCGCTTCTGGCTGGCGGGTTTATGTCGGGTGCTGAACCTGCGCATTCACGCTTCAGGTGAGCTCCATGACGGGCCGGTGATGGTGATCAGTAACCATATTTCCTGGCTGGATATTCCGGTCCTCGGCGCTATCAAGCCATTACACTTTCTGTCTAAAGCGGAGGTCAGAAGCTGGCCTTTCATTGGCTGGCTGGCGGCGCAGGCCGGCACCCTATTCATTACCCGGGGCGGCGGCAAAGCGCGGCAAGTGATGACGGAGCTGGAGTCCAGCATGCGTGACGGAGCCACAACCCTGATTTTCCCAGAAGGCACAACGACAGATGGCCAGCGGGTAAAAAAATTCCATGGCCGCCTATTGAATGCCGCCATTCGGGCGCAAGTTCCGATACAGCCCATTACCCTGCATTACAGACGGGACAATGTGCCAGATGCTTACGCGCCTTTTATCGGTGACGACGAATTCGTGTCGCATTTGGTAAGACTGATGAAAGCCACGCCGACAGATGTCTACGTGGCGATTCACCCGGTCATGGAAGTCGCAATGGATACGCCTGCGGAAAGCGTCGCCAGGACAGCTCAACAGCAGGTGGAGACATCGTTGCAGCAAATGTACTGGAGCAACGACCCCAAACCTGACTGGGCGTTAGCCGACGGCGTAGCCTGATTTGATTTCCTCATCGGTCGCTTCCCGCACCGATCTGACGTGAACTTCGAAGTACAGGGTTAGTCCCGCCAGAGGATGGTTGGCGTCCACAAGCACTTTGTCTCCGTGGATGCTGACCACCTTGATTACTTTACGCTCAGCTCCAGACTCAGTTTGAAACAGCATGCCCGGCTTTAACTCATCAACGCCTTCAAACTGATTGACCGGCACTAATTGCACCAGCTCTTCCTTCAGAACGCCATAAGCCAGCTCAGGGGGGATCGTCAGCGACACAACATCGCCTGCGGTATGCTCCGCCAGCCCTTGTTCAAACCCTGGGGTCACCTGCCCCGCGCCTTGCATAAACACCAGAGGCTCACCGCCGAATGAGGTGTCCACCACCTCTCCTTCGGCGTTTTTCAGGTTGTAATCCACGGTAAAAACTTTCGGTCGCATAATTCTGTTCCGCAAAAAGGCGGGATTCTATCACGAAGCGCCTCGCCTGTTTTACGTGAAGCCGCTAATTAATGGCGAGGCGCTGGTTTAGACGCAACTCCCGCTTCAGCCAGCCATTTCCGCAATCAACAGCTTTTGCTCCATGCGCTCTCTGATTTCCTGAGGCTGATCCAGCTTCATACGCTTGAGTATCGGCGCAAGCTCCAATGGCGTCTCCCGCACATGGATGGCCCGCCACAGCGCCTGCGCCAAACCTAATTTGGTTGAGGTTTTCGCTTTCAATGCTTTCAGCGCTTTGCCTATCTTCAATTCTTCCTCGGTAAACTCACACCCGAACGGAAAAGCGGGAAACAAGCCCTTGGCGCTATACTTTTGATGCAATGCGCGGAGTTTTTCCGGCGTATTGCTGCGATAGGCCTCCGGCAGAATGTAGTCCGCCGGCACTTTACCCGCACGCTTCGCCTGCTGTAGCAACTCGTCCTGAAAGCGTGAATCCGCAACTTTGATCAGCTCGATGTACACATCTTTATCCGGTTTGCCGCGCACATCGGCGACGCCGTATTCCGTCACGAAGATATCCCGCAAGTGACGGGGGATCGTCATATGCCCGTAGTTGAAAATAATATTGGAGAAACTGCGTCCGCCGGAGTTACGCGTGGATTTCAGCTTGATGATGGAGCGCGCCTGCGGGATCTCATGCGCCATGGCGACAAAGTTATATTGCCCGCCAACGCCGCTCACCACTTTCCCGTTGCATAGCCCATCCGAGATCACCGCGCCGTTCAGCGTCACCATCATCGCCGAGTTGATAAAACGGGACTCGGCGCGCTGCGCTACCTTCAATGCTTGTACGCCAAACTTATGGTCATAGAGATGATTAATGAAGTTGACGCTGGTCATGCAAAACTTTTGATGCTCTTCGTCACTGAGTCCATGCAGCATGTCATAAAAGCGCTGAGGGCCAAGGAAAAAGCCGCCATGCATGACGACCCCGCCTTTCAAACTCTCGCCCAGGCAGACCGCTTCGATTTTCGTACGCGCTTCCTGAGAGCTTAAATCCGGTTCGATCGGTTCTCCTTGCCATACCAGCGCGCCGCCTTTGAACTCGACCTGAGGTTTGAAAATGCCGTACTTAATCAAATACTGCACATCCCGGGCGCGCAATTTGGCGTGAATGACATCCGCTTCGACCAGCGCGTCAAGGATGTGCAAATCCACCTTGGTGGAGATATCCCCCTGATTCAGCAGCTTTTGCAAAACCAGATCATCAAAGACTTCACGAGTGAGAATGCCAGCCTTGTAGAGATACATAAAACCATCGACCATCATCTCACTGCATCCATACAGTCCTTGGGACAAAGGATCATCGCCGCCAATAGCGTCAACGACAGGGAACTTGTTGCGCAAGTCCAGGTCTCGCATCAGCTCGCGATATACCTGATTCTGCTCCCTGCGCAGGATCGTGCTGTAAACCAGCGCGCTTCCCAATGATCCGATCCCCACCTGCAGCGTGCCGCCGTCACGAATCAGCGTACTGGCGTTGAAACCAATAAAATGATCGGCGGGGGATATAGCCATGTTAGGCGTCGCAAACAAGGGATGATCGAAATCCCGGCTGTCCACTACGAAATCAACTCGCTCCGGTTCCAGCACCGCATGATTGTGCATGAAAGGCAGACGACGATTGACCATACCTACAATGGCGATCGGCGCCCCCTGGGCGGCGAGTTCGTGCAGCATAGGCTCCAGATCGATGGACAGATCCGGATTACAACTGAAGCTGTAGTAGGGCTTACCATCGATTTCGCGATAAGCCAACATCTGCAGCACCACATTAACGCCGTTAGCAATGAGATCTCTAGCAGCATGGGTGTAGTTGCTGCTCATGTAATTCTGTTGCTGCCGGGCATTGTTCAAATAGCTGCCGGCTTTGAAGAAGAACTCCGCCACCTCTACATTACGAGGCAGACTGTTGTTACGAAGGTCAAGCACGTAGTCCAGGTCCGGGACGCCGGCGAATTGTCGTTCGACGAAAGGCTCCAGGAAGTTGCGCTCTAATTTACTGCGGCCAACAGGCTTCTCCAGAGACAACGCAGTGACGATTTTCAAACTAAGACTGGCGTCATCTTTGGCCCGCTGGTAGATCGCATTCACCAGAGGAACAGGCTTACCCAGACCAAGCGGCAGGCCAAGCACGATCTTATTCCCCACTCTTTCAATAATAGCGTCGACGCAATCGGACAACTTCCTGAAGGTCCGTGGACGTTCTTGACTCATAATCGCTGGTTCCTTTTGTTATTTTTCGCCAACCACAGTACGGCGGCATGCAACCCAACCCACCCCGCGGTCAGCCGCCATAGACTTGACGTTGAAGACTGTCACTCTGGGAACGCTACATGGCGTCAGGGATCGCCGCCGAGACTCACGCGCCCAGTATGTGAATGAACACTAGGAAATGACTTGACGATCGTCAATAGAGAATCAAACCGACCATAGGATAAATCCTAGCGCATAAAAAAAGCGGCGCTGTTGCGCCGCTTAGCGTAGCAATGTCGCATCCATGCGCGGTTATGAAGATTAAATCTTGAATTGACGCACCAGGTCGCGCAGACGTTTGGCGTCTGCGGAAGACTTCTTGTTCGCTTCGACGGTTTCGCCCGCCCGGACAACGGAGTCATCCGCCACTTTGGCGATATTGACCACGTTTTCGTTGATCTCTGATACCACCAGACTCTGTTCGTGGGCGGCTTCTGCAATGAACGTACTCATCTCCGTAATTTTGTCCACCGCCCCGGCGATGATCTCAATTGACTTGCCCGCCTCCTGAACCTGGGTGACGCCATGTTGCGCCTGGTCTTTCACCAGTCCCATGCCAGCTTTGACCTCCTCTGTGGAGTGCTGCAATCGCGCGATGATCTGCTGAATCTCGTCGGTGGACTCATGAGTACGTTGCGCCAGGGTGCGCACTTCGTCCGCCACTACAGCGAAGCCCCTTCCCTGTTCGCCAGCCCGCGCCGCCTCAATCGCAGCGTTAAGCGCCAGCAGGTTTGTCTGCTCGGAAACGCTTTTGATAACGTCCAGGACCGTACCTATATTCTGGCCTTCTATCGCCAGTTTCTCGGTCACGTCCGTCGCATGATCCACTTCTTTGGCCAGGCTTTGAATAACCGTGATGGCCTGCTGCACAACTTTCTCGCCCTGCTGCGCCGTTTCATCCGCCTTCTGCGTAGCCTCTGAAGCCTGCGCCGCACTCTTGGCGACGCCATCGATCGCGGATGACATTTCCGTACTGGCTGTGGCCACCATATCTATTTGCTGCTGCTGGTTACTCATCTCCCTGGAGATTTCCTCCACCTTGTCGCTGGACTCGGTAAAGCTGTGCAGCAGTTGATCCGATGTCTCCACCACCTGCCCGATAATGCCCTGTAGCTTTTCTATAAATATGTTGAACTGCTCGCCCAACGCTGCAAACTCGTCTTTACGCTTGAACTTCAGACGTTGCGTCAAATCTCCGTCACCCTGCGCGATATCACTGATAGCGTGGGTGACATTGCTCAAAGGCGTCAGCACCGTGGTTTTCAGCAGTAAAATCATGACCGCCGCCAAAATAGCGTCGAGCACAATAATCTGCACCACGGTTTTCATAAAGACCCGGTCCAACGCGACTTTCACCGGCGTCTGATCGATATAAAGCTCCACCTTGCCGACTTTGTTCTCTGCGCCGCTTTCCACGTAAATCAGGTCACGGGTCAGCACCATATCCTGACTCAGGTCAGGCAGATCCGCCCCTTCTTCAACTTTCTGGATTTCGCCTTCGCCACTTTCCTTATATTGGGCGGCCAACCTGTTTTCTTCGTTACTAACGACGATGCCGGCCACAATGGCGTCCTGCATTTCTGATTCGATGTTGCGGTTCAGGAATTCCGTTTCGTAGTTCCATATCGGAGCCGGCAGGCTCAGCGACAACCGTCCAAGTATGTTGTTCGCACTTTTTTCAAGTCTCGCCTGTACTTCGCTTTTCGTCGTCGAGTAATCGAAGTATCCGAAACCGATCAACATAAGCGTCGCCAGACTTAGAAACAGCAACGGCAAACGGACACTGATACTTGATAAATTCATCACACAGCCTCAAACCGGATCACATGACAGAAATTGGAGCGTGCGGAAAGATGTTTCAGGGTTATTCCAAGCTATCTCAGATAACGGCCTGATATATGTTGGGAAAGTTTTCCGCACGTACTTAATGAATAAGTCTATACCATGCTGTGTAATTCGCCATTTTACGCAGGACAAACAAGGCGCAGGCGAAGGAAAAAATTGTAAAAGGTCAAAAAACAGATAAGGAAGGAAAGAGAGTTTACTGAGAAGTCCGCGATGACAAGGATTAACGGAGGGATTTAGCGCCGGATTCGCGCCCTGACAAAGCCAGGAGCGCCCACTCGCAAGAAGTTACTCAGAAATTCCAGGAAACAGACACGCTTACGCCTTCTTCGATGGCGTCAAAATTATATTGAGGGTGGGAAAGCACTTGGCCGAAAGTTTGAGGGCGATGGCCTTGAGGCTCGACGTCTACAGCGCCTTTCAGAAACTGGTTCGCCAGTATCACCAGCGCCCGGCGTACGCAATCGCCAGCTCCGCCTTCACTGACTGCGCCCTGAGCGGTGTAGTTTTGATCCGCTGGCCATACTGCTTGAGCGGGCTCTGCAGCATCTACTCGGGAGACCTGACCGGCAACATTCAGAACCAGAAGGAGGGCGAATAGTCTTAACATCATGGCGCTGGTCTCCGGAAAACTACTTACAACTTACGGGTTCGTTTCTATGGTTCTAATACTACTGTATAAAATTTACCCGCGGCGTGACTAAGTTATCAAAAGTCATACTCTCGTCTGATTTTAGCCATAATTATGACAAAAAGTAGTCTTTGTCACGTTTTTTACGCCTGTGACGCTTTTTCGCCGGACCTTTGCGCCAGCCAGTCGGCGCTGATCGCCCATACGTTTTGAGGCGCTTTCCCACCGGCAAACACGCCGGCATGGCCGCCGGGAGCGACACAGAACTCCTTGTCTTCCGTGGAAACAATGTCCAGCACCTTATGAGCGGCCTTGATGCTGACCAATTTATCCGCGTCGCCTGCAAACGCCAGAATCGAGCATTTGATAGCGGAGAACTCCGCAGACGTCGCCCCCATCTTCATGCGCCCCTTCGCCATCTGGTTCTGCAGACCCATCTTCACCAGCATCTCTTTGATGGTCTGCCCTGGGTAGTCCACCATATCGTTGAACCACTGGCTCATGGTGGTGTGATTCTTGACGAACTCCCGATCCCACAGGTTCACCAGCAGCTCCAATGAACTGATCAGGCTGCCCATTGGGTTGGTGAGCTTGAACGCCAAGGAGTTCACCCATCCGGGGATATGCAGAAAACGCGCAGGTAAATCCATCAGAGAGAAATTTAATACCCGGGAAATAATATTGGCGGGCCGATAGACCAATGACAGCMCCCTGCCCGCCATACCGCTTTGATGCATGTCCACCGGGCTCGCCACGGTCACCAGATTGCGAATATTAGGATCTTGGCTCGCCGCTGCGTACATAAGCGTCAGCAGCCCGCCCATGCAGTAGGAGAAAAAGGAGACGTCTTCGCGGCCGCTATGCAGACGGATTTGCCGCAACGCATCGGGCATCCACTGCGTTACATAGGTTTCCAGAGACAGGTGAGAATGATCTTCGGTCACTTCACCCCAATCGATCAGATAAACGTCAAAGCCTTTGGCCAAAAAGTAACGGACAATGCTGCGTTGCGGCAAAATATCGAAAATCATCGACGTCGCCGCCAAGGGCGGAACCAGCACCAACGGCGTGTGTTGCTTCACTCTTTCGACAGGGATAGTTTCATCGCCGACCTGAATTTCGTCCTCTTCCAGCGGGAGATAGTGACGCACCGACATAATGCCGTCGCGGTAGATCTCCTCATACGGACTCAGATTCGCAATGAAGAAGTTCTCGGAAAACAGATAGCGCTCAAGGGCGTTAAGAGCGCCCCACATTAGTTTTTCCGACCAGGCTGGGGCTTCCGCCTTTACATCCGCGACCATATTTTAGTGCTCTGTGCTGTTGTTATTGTATTTTCACCCGCTCATTCAGGCGGTTACGCCAACCTGAATGAGCGCAGCATACCTGTTAAGGGCATGGGAAAGTGTAACGCTGATGCGCCTCTTCCAGATCCTGCAACACCTCGTTACTGAGCGTCAGATTAGCGCTGTCGATATTAGAACGCAGCTGATCCATGCTGGTGGCGCCAATAATGTTGCTGGTGACGAAGGGTCGAGAAGTCACGAACGCCAGCGCCATTTGCGCCGGATCCAGCCCATGCTTTTCCGCTACTTCCACGTAAGTTTGCGTCGCCAGTTCGGCTTGCGCTCCCAAGTAGCGACTGAAACGGCTGAATAACGTAATACGCGCATTGGCGGGACGCTGACCGCCCAGATATTTACCACTGAGAATGCCAAAGGCCAGCGGTGAGTACGCCAACAGCCCGATGCTCTCGCGGTGCGCCACTTCCGCCAGTCCGACTTCAAAGGTGCGATTCAATAAATTGTAGGGGTTTTGAATGCTCACCGCTCTGGGCAATCCAAGTGATTCAGCATAGCTGAGATACTTCATCGCCCCCCAGGGCGTCTCGTTGGAGAGTCCGATGTGCCGAACCTTGCCGCTTTTCACCAGCTCCGCCAGCGCTTCAAGGGTTTCAAGAATGGGGACGGCGTCCTCTTCTTCTTTGTGCTCATAACCCAGCTTGCCAAAGAAGTTCGTGTTGCGGTCCGGCCAATGCACCTGATACAGGTCCACGTAGTCGGTTTGCAAACGTTGAAGGCTGGCGTCGATGGCTTCGCTTATATGGGCGACGGTCAATCGCGGCCCGCCGCGCAGATAACTGAATGAGGCGGCGGGACCGGTAACCTTCGTGGCGATAATCAATTTGTTGCGGTCACTGCGTTTTTTCAGCCAGGAACCAAGATAGGCCTCCGTGCGTCCTTGCGTATCCGCCTGAGGCGGCACCGGATACATCTCCGCCGTATCAATGAAGTTAATACCCTGATCTACGGAGTAATTCAGCTGCTCGTGCGCTTCCGCTTCCGTATTCTGTTGCCCCCAGGTCATCGTGCCCAGACAAATGGCGCTGACGTTCAGGTCCGTTTTTCCTAACTGACGGTATTGCATGGCATCCCCTTCTGAGTAATCACATTAGCGGCGAACAGGCCCGCAGCCTGCAAAATATGGCGGTTGACCGCAAACCATAACGGTCGACTACAAAAATGGCAATCGTCACAAATCTGCAATCTCCGATTAGTTTTTCTGTAACTTTGCGGGAGGAAGGTAGTCCTAGCCAAGCCATATTTGTGAGATGCATGATTTTAAAGCACAGCTTGCAGGACATTCAGGGACGAGCCGCTGAAGCGGAACGGGAACGTCCGCGCCCCAAAATAGCCATTGTGACCGAAACTTTCTTCCCCGAAATCAATGGCGTCGCCAATACGCTGCGCTACGTCAGCGAAGGATTATCCCGCCAATACCGGGTGCAGGTGGTGCGCCCCAATCAGCCTCTCGGAGAGAGGCGCGAGCTGATTGACGCCATGGAGCATATTCTGGTGCGCGGCCGTCCGATTCCTGGATACGGTGAGCTGAAGTTCGGCCTGCCCTGCCGCCGGCGCTTATTGAAAGCCTGGCGCCAGGACACGCCAAGCGCCGTTTATGTAGCGACTCAGGGTCCTTTGGGCTGGAGCGCGGTGAGCGCGGCTACCGAGTTGGGCGTGCCGGTGGTCAGCGGCTTTCACACCAACTTCCACAGTTACAGCGCCTTTTACGGATTCGGCTGGTTAACCAAACTCATCACCCGCTACCTGACCTGGTTTCATCACCGCACGCTGCTGACGCTGACGCCGACCCGGCAAACCGCCGAGGCCGTTTCCGAGATGGGAGTGCGCAACACCCGGGTCTGGAGCCGGGGCGTGGATTGCAGTCAGTTCAATCCCTCGCTTCGCTGTCAGCATCTGCGTGAGGAATGGGGAGTGCGCGAGGAAAGCCCTGTATTCATTTATGTGGGGCGCCTCGCCAGCGAGAAAAATATTCATCTCGCGATCGCCGCCTTCCGACGCGCCCAACAACAGGTCAGCAAGGCGCGCATGGTGATGGTGGGCGGCGGCCCTTTGCGGGAACGCATCGCCGCCAAACATCCGGACATCATTCTGGCGGGCGTGAAACGCGGCGACGATCTGGCGCGCCACTACGCCAGCGCAGACATTTTTCTGTTTCCCAGCCTCACCGACACCTTCGGCAATGTCGTCCTGGAGGCGATGGCCAGCGGCCTGGGAATCGTCAGTTTCGACGACGCCGCCGCCCGTGAACACCTGGAGCACGAAGTCAGCGGCATGTTGGCGCCACAACAGGACTGCGACGCGTTCTGCCGTCACGCCCTGACGTTGGCGCTGCGTCCGAGCCATCTCAAGCGCCTTCGCGCCGCGGCGCGCGGTCGCGCACTACCGTTGGATTGGAGTCAGATTGTCGATCGTTTCGCACACATTCTTTTGTCCGGAGAAGCCAAAGGGGAGCAACAACATGAATCAGCCAAGAGCCTCAGAGCTGTTTCGCCGAGCTGACGAGCTTGAGCAAAGCATCTGCCGCACCGCCATCGCCTGGGCCAGACGCCGTCGGCTCGCGCCGTTTTTCCGTACAGTAAGTCGCCTCGGCGACGGAGTGTTCTGGTACGCCCTGATCGGCGTCGTATGCATGATTGAAGGCTGGGAAACCGGGCGCTTCATGATTGTCACCGCCCTCATCTGCACCGCGATCTATAAGCTACTCAAGCTTTGGCTCGTACGTGAACGTCCCTTCATCACCCATAACGACATTACTTGCGACGCCAAAGTGCTGGACAAATACAGCTTCCCCAGCGGCCACACTCTGCACGCGGTATGCTTCACTCTGCTGACTGCGGAAATCAGTCCCGTTCTGGCGTTGTGCGTGCTGCCTTTTACGCTTTGTGTCGCATTATCTCGAGTAGTGCTTGGCCTGCATTATCCCAGCGACGTGCTGGTTGGCGCCGCCATCGGCTTTTCCATTGGGGCCACAGCCTTGTCCATATAGGCCTATAGAGCTAGAGAACAGACTGTACAAAAACAAGCCTAGAGGGCATATGACAAATAATTAACCATCTCTCCTACGGGAACGCGCTGGAATCGGCTTCCGCACGCGTTTATACCATGGACCCTGAGCGAACGATTAAAGTACAATCCCGGCAACGACAAAAAAACGATAGGGATTAACTTTTATTATGCCGCAGGCGACTGCCGACCTATTTTCGTCACCTTGCTTGCAGTTCAAGGGTAGCATGGTTCCCCTAACCACCCTGGAGCTGTTGTATTTCGAACCGGATAAATTCTCCGAAGAATTACGGGAAAAGGTGAAGCAAGCTCCCAACCTGTTTCATAACCTGCCTATCGTCGTTGGACTCGAAAAACTGGCTGAAGCCCACTCTCCTCTCGATTTCTCCTTGATTCAAACGCTTTGCGAACAAGAAGGCATTCGCCTGATCGGGGTGAGGACAGATGCGCCGGAACAGACTTCCGCCGCACAGACTGCCGGGCTGGCGGTGTTTCAACCGTCCCGAGGAACCCGAAACGCAGAGGCGGAAACGCCTGTACAGGAGCCAGCGCCCAGCGCCGCCACTGAGACCGGGCGAGATGAAGCGCAGCCTCAGCGTGTAGCCAATCGCGTCATCACCACGCCCGTCCGCTCAGGGCAACAGGTGTACGCCCCCGGCGGCGATCTGATCGTGTTGGCGCCGGTCAGCGCCGGCGCAGAAATTCTGGCCGACGGCAATATTCACGTCTACGCTCCATTACGTGGACGCGCGCTGGCTGGAGTGCAAGGGAACGCCAGCGCCCGCATATTCTGCCAGAGCCTGGAGGCTGAGCTTGTATCAGTAGCGGGGCAGTATAAAATCAGTGAAGACTTACAGGGCGAGCATTGGAAACAAGCGGCGCAAATATGCCTGGACGGGGAAAAGCTGACAATAAAGGCCATGTAGCGGCTGCAAAACAGGATCGACGGGTTGCTTTGGGAAAGAGCTTTATAATTTTCAACTTACAGAGATTGAGTGGAAAGGGTTACCAAATTGAGCAAAATTATCGTAATTACCTCAGGTAAAGGCGGTGTAGGCAAAACAACCACCAGCGCGTCGATTGCTTCAGGTTTGTCGAAGCTGGGCCATAAAACGGTAGTCATTGATTTTGATGTAGGCCTGCGCAACCTCGATCTGATTCTCAACTGCGAGCGCCGTGTTGTTTATGACTTCGTCAACGTCATCAACAATGAAGCCAGCCTTAATCAGGCGCTTATCAAAGATAAATACACAGAGAACATGAGCATTCTGCCAGCGTCGCAGACCCGCGATAAAGAAGCCCTCTCGAAGGAAGGGGTGGAACGGGTGCTGAACGAGCTGTCCGAAACCTTTGAATACATTATCTGCGACTCCCCGGCGGGCATTGAGCACGGCGCCATGATGGCGTTGTATTACGCCGACGAAGCCGTTGTCGTCACCAACCCGGAAGTATCCTCGGTGCGTGACTCCGACCGTATTCTGGGCATCCTGCACAGCAAATCCCGGCGCGCGGAAATGGGCCTAGATCCGGTGAAAGAGCACCTGTTGCTGACTCGCTACAATCCTGAGCGCGTGCAGAACGGTGAAATGCTGAGCGTACAGGACGTAGAAGAAATTCTGGCGGTGCCGTTGCTGGGCGTTATTCCAGAGTCCAAATCCGTTCTGACCGCCTCCAACCAGGGCGTTCCCGTCATTCACGACCAACAAAGCGACGCAGGCCAAGCCTATGCGGACGCTGTCGCCCGTCTTTTGGGTGAAGATCGCGAGCACCGTTTTCTGGACGTACAGAAAAAAGGCTTCTTCCAGCGCGTGTTTGGAGGTAAGGCATGAGCTTCTGGGATTATTTCCGCAGCAACAAACAGGCGACCGCTTCCGTAGCGAAAGAGCGTCTGCAGATCATCGTTGCCCACGAACGATCCCAGCGCAATCAACCGGATTACCTGCCGCAACTGCAACAGGAAATCCTGGAAGTGATCGGTAAGTACGTCAAAATCAACCGGGAAGATATCCAGGTGCAGATTGACCGCAATGATGACTGCGCCGTACTGGAGCTGAACATCACCCTCCCCGAATGAGTTCTCAGCCCGCGCATCACTCGGCTTGACGCGCGGGCTTGCATCTTACCTTTCGTTTATACGCTTATTTCCTTTATATATCATTTCCATATATATCGTTTCCATATCCCGCACCTCACCCGGCGCCCTGAACTCGATTCAGTCGCCACCTGTAAATGGGCGTTTCTTATCATTTTGACGCTGTCGCAAGTGCTAACATAACAGCCCGAAAACGGCCACCACCGCTCAGGCTTCTTATGGAGAAACAACTATAACAATGCGGCGCTCACACCTGACACACACTTCCCAAAAACATATATTCGTCGGCTTTCTGTTCAGCATCTTTTTATTGTTCACATCGATTTCCACTCAAGCAGAGATCCCAATGGATTCTGAGCGGTGGCGACTTGAGTTCGATAAAGACGGGGTAAAAATCTTCACCATGGATTTTCCCGGGTCCGATTTCAAAGCGTTCAAAGCAGAAACGGTGCTGAATACGCCGTTGCGCTCTATTCTCGCGGTTATGGCTGACCCTACATCCTGTATGAAATGGGTGCATGGCTGCATCGCCTCAGAGGAAGTGGAGCGCGACAACTTCACCAGGCGTTACGCCTATTCCGTGAATGACTTGCCCTGGCCAGTGCGGGATCGGGACTATGTGCTGGAAATCAGCACTCAGCGCGATCCCGCCACTCAGGCAGTGACCATGGATATGTACGCCGTAGACGGTAAAGTGCCGGAAAAAGATAAGTATGTGCGCGTGCATCAACAAGAGACGCACTACCTGTTTCAACCACAGGGGGAATCGCAGACGCGCATGACCTGGCTGCAGCATACCGAACCCGCTGGAGCCATCCCCAGTTGGCTGGTGAACTCGCTGATTGTCGATATCCCCTACAAGTCCATGCGCGCGCTGGAGAAGCTGGCCAATAGCGATCCCTATCGCAATGCCCGCGTGCGCTACGATGACGCAGGGAATGTCGTCGCCGTGGAAACCAAAGCCGAGCAATAACCTTATTCGTTCAGGCTTTCTTTCAACACTTTCAGCATGTCGTAGGTGGTGATGATTCCCACCACCTTTTTATCGCGCATGACGAAAATCCGGTGCAGGTGCTCTTTCATCATCAGCTCCGCCACTTCCGACAAGGGCGTGCTTTCAGTGACATACAGCAGGATGGGAGACATGATGTCGCCCACCTCCACCGGCACTTTCACCATTTCCTCAAAAATGAACTGACGCAGACGGCGAGCTTCTTTTTGCTCCTCCGGCGTCATTTGAGCGTCGTAATTAGTGTCGACATGGTTGAGATGGAAATCCGCGATGTCGGACAACGTGGCGATGCCGACCACTTCATTGCGGTCATTCACCACAGGACTGCCGGAAATGCCATTCTGGGCCAGAAACGCGCCGAACTTTTGCATCGTCCAGCTGGCGGGTACGGATTTAATGTGGGGCGTCATGATGTCGCTTGCGACCAGAGTCATCGTCCAAAATCCTCTTCAGGTCGGCGGAATTATTATCGTTGCGCGAAACATTCTACTCTTCCCCCATAGCCATGCCTAGTTCACAACACTTGAAGAGTGCTTCAATGCTAGAATAACGACGTCTATCGTTTAACGATGTAGTACTAAGCAGGTAAACGTCTCAGTGAAACACCCAACCCGGCGCAGCCGCGCTATTGATGAGCAAGAAAAGGCCGCGCGCCGACTCAGCATACTGGAAGCCGCTCGCGCGCTTTACTTACTGCAGCCCACACAGCTGCCGTCAGTAATCAGCATCGCCCAGCAGGCTGGCCTGGCCAAAGGAACCGTGTACCTTTACTTCAAAACCAAAGAAGAAATCTTTCTCGATCTGCTTGGCGCGTTATACCAGCAGCTACTGCAAGAACTGGCGGAGGTCGCTGAGGACAGAGAGAAATCTAACGAAGACCTGATCGGCGGACTGATCGATCAAACGACCCAGTTTGTTCAGGAGCACCCTCATTTTATGCCGCTGGCCTCCATGACCAGCTCCATTCTAGAACGCAATGTGGAAGCAGAGCGCGTCGCCGACTTTAAAGCGGAATTGATGGGACGCATCCAAATACTGGCCGTCGGCTTACGGCGTCATTTACCCCAACTTACCGAAACCCAGTGTCTCAACCTGCTGCTTCACACCAATGCATTGCTGTTGGGACTGTGGCAGATGCAAAGCGTTCCCGCTCAGGTGAAAGAAGTCTTAACGCAACGCAACCTGGACGCACTGGTTCCAGCATTTGAGCCCGCGTTGAGAGAATCCATGACCTTGCTATGGCGCGGAGTCCTGCAACCAGCCTAATCCGTTTTTTATTATTCCAAATACTTCCAAAATTACATGCGTAGGTTATTATGCAAGTGAGGGACGTTAAATGACTGCTCGGTTACCGCAGAGAAACCAAGTCCTTTAACGTCGAACAATAACCAGACATCAATGGCAGGGAGTGGGTTGTTGATTCAAACCTACATATTCCTCACACATCCTCGCATTCGACCATCAGGCGCGACCTGCGCCAACCACTCCCAGACACGTTGCTGCTCATCAACCGGCAAAGGAAATAAAGCATGGCGCGATCCCGTTCGCAATTGAAGACCTATGTGCTTGACACCAACGTCCTTATCCACGATCCAAACGCCATTCTCAACTTCGAAGAACACCAAGTCGTTATTCCCATTACTGTGCTGGAGGAGTTAGACCGTCTGAAGACCGGCAAATCATCCATTGCCGCTGACTGCCGCCAGGCGATTCGCCTGATCGATAAATTACTGGGGGACGCCACGCCTAAGGAAATAGAGAAAGGCGTCCCTATCGTACGCGTAGCCAAAGGCCAGCCTCTGGGAACCATTTCCATCCTGATGGACCTGGAAGGCACTCACCAGGTGCAGTTGCCTGAAACGCTGAACGACAACAAGATTATCAACGCCCTGGTGACGCTCCAGAGCAAGCATAAATCCCGCCCCACCATTCTGGTGAGCAAAGACATCAACATGCGCCTGAAGGCGAGAGCCTGCGGCGTGGAGGCGGAGGACTATCACACCGACCAGTTGATCGACGATATTGATCTGCTGCCCAAAGGCTACCAGGAGTTCAACCACAGCTTCTGGGATAACATCAACAAAGTAGAGACGCTACAGAAAGACGGACTCACCGAGCACGTTATTCCGCGCCTGCCGGAGTTGAAGGATCTGAATCGCAATGATTTCATCATTGACGAGCAAGGGTTCGTGGGACGCGTTTCCGAGTTCCGCGACGATCACATGGTGGTGCGCGACCTGTCTCGCGATAAACTGCTGCAGCAGGAAGCCTGGGGATTAACGCCTCGCGATATCTATCAGGCGGTAGCGCTGCAACTGTTGCTGGACCCGGATATTCATCTGGTCAATCTGACCGGCGCCGCCGGCTCGGGCAAGACCATTCTGGCACTGGCCGCAGCAATCGAAATGACGGTAGCGAGCAAGCGCTACAAACGCATTATCGTCACCCGCAGCACCCAGGGGCTCGACGAGGATATCGGCTTTCTGCCCGGCACCGAGGCGGAAAAAATGGAGCCCTGGCTGGGCGCCATTACGGATAACCTGGAGGCGCTGCATCACGATGATGAAAACATGTCCGCCAGCGTGGAGTATATCCTGCAGAAAGTGCCGATACAGTTCAAATCACTGAACTACATCCGCGGCCGCAGCTTCCAGCACAGTCTGATCGTTATCGACGAGTGCCAGAACCTCACGCCGCATCAAGTAAAAACCATCATCACCCGAGCCGGCAACGGCAGTAAGGTGGTCTGCCTTGGCAACCTTGCGCAGATCGACACCCCTTACTTGAATGCGCCCAGCTCAGGTTTGACGTATATGACCGAACGCTTCCGCGGCTTTAAGCACGGCGCGCATGTTCATCTGCGCGGCGTGCCCAGATCCGCTCTGGCGGAGTTTGCGGAAGCCAACTTATGACCTCTTGATTTTGCCCATCAGATAGGAGGCGGCCGGATTCACTTGTATCCGGCCCGCCATAGCGGTGCGTCCGAGCAACATACGAAAGCGCATGCTGTCGCGATTGGTAAGCGTCATCTCCACGGGCCAGGCATGGCTGCCCACCTGAAGCAGAGTGCTGATCACAAAACGCATTTCCCGATGGCCGCCGGAATCCGACACCATTCGCTGATCAATGACCGCTGCGTCGCACTCAATCACTTTCTCACTATCCCCCTGAACCGGGTGAATAGCGAAGCGTACACGGGTTCCCGTCGGCGATTCATAAGACTCCAATTCAAACGCATGCAACGCGGAAGTTCTCGCTCCGGTATCCACCTTCGCCTTGATTCTTGAGATGCCCAACTCCGGCAGCGCCAACCACTCCCGCCAGCCGACCACCAACTGCTCCTGCTTGCTCTGAGGAGCGTTTTTCACCGCCTCTTCAAGCTTGTTCACTGCGCCTTCAGTCATTCTCACATCCACTCAACATGCTTCACAGCCACTCCACTATTATTACGCGCCAGGAATTTTTCTTTCGAGGCGTCCATTCATAAACTTTATGCGTAAATAAAATAACCCGAGATACGCAAATCGCAAACAAATAATCCCTGAAGGAGACCACATGCCGCGAACCCTGCACTGGTTCCGCAACGACCTGCGCACCCGCGACAACCCGGCATTATACGCCGCCGCACAACGCGCCAAAGAACAAAACTCTGAGCTGATCGCCTGCTTCATGATGAGCCCTGAACAATGGCGCGACCATGACATGGCGGATATCAAACTGGACTTCATGCTACGCAACCTCAAAGCGCTGCAAGCTGAGCTGTCCGACTTGAGCATTCCTCTGTTTATTCTAGACGCTTCCCGCTTTGATGAGGCGCCGGACAAACTTATTTCCTTTATGCAACAGCATCAATGCGGCGCATTAACCTTTAATGAAGAGTTCGGCGTCAATGAGAGGCGCAGAGACAAAGCCGTCAAGTCGGCATTGAACGCGGAAGGATTGGAAGCCCTCAAGTTTCGTGATCAAAGCATTCTTCCCGCAGGCTCCATCCGCACCGGCCAGGGAACTCCCTACGCCGTTTTCACCCCCTATAAACGCGCCTGGTTTTCACAATGCCCGGAGCATATTGAACTGTGGCCGACGCCAGAGAAGCAGCCATCGTCAACGCTCTCAACCAAAGACGACATACCTGAATCCGTCTTAGGCTTTGACAAAGTTTCCTCAAAAGCTTACGCCGCTGGTGAAGACGCAGCCCTGCAGAAGCTGGACGACTTTCTGGAGCAAAAGGTTGACCGTTATCATGAGCGACGGGACTTTCCCGCCATTGACGGCGTCAGCCAGCTGTCACCCTACCTCGCCCTGGGGGTGCTCTCCGGTCGGCAATGCTTTCACGCCGCGCAGCGGCATCGCCATGCATCGCCAAATGCAGGCGAAGGCGTAGACACCTGGATAAATGAGTTGATCTGGCGGGATTTCTACATTCATATTCTGTATGACTTTCCCCGCATCAGCATGACGAAAGCGTTCAAAGAGGAAACGGAAAACCTGCAATGGCGACATTCTGAAAAAGACTTTCTGGCATGGTGCGAAGGGAAAACGGGAATCCCCATCGTCGACGCCGCCATGCGGCAGTTGAATCAAACGGGCTGGATGCACAATCGGCTGCGCATGATCTGCGCCATGTTTCTAAGCAAAAACCTGCTGCTGGATTGGCGCCAGGGCGAGCGCTATTTTATGCGCAAATTGATAGACGGGCACCTCGCAGCTAATAACGGAGGCTGGCAATGGAGCGCCTCCACCGGCGTCGACGCTGCGCCCTACTTCCGCATGTTCAATCCGGTAGCGCAAAGTGAAAGGTTCGATCCAAACGGAGACTTTATTCGTCACTATGTGCCCGAGCTGGCCGAGCTTTCGACCAAACTCATCCACCAGCCCCCGGCGGACGCCAGGAGCCGGTTGGGTTACCCTGCTCCGATTGTGGATTTGAAAGCTAGCCGCGAACGGGCGCTGCAGGCGTTTCGGGAGCTTAAAGACTCGGCCTCACCCGCACACAGCGCATGATGGGTCTTTACGCACCTTAAATTCGCGCCACTGCATGGTTTTTCCGTCGAACAACAACAGTCTGCCGGCGCAGACGTCGCCAAATCCGCTAAGGATTTTTACTGCTTCCAGCGCCTGCAGACTACCTATGACGCCCACCAAAGGCGCAATGACTCCCGCCTCGGAGCAAGTCAGCTGCTGCTCGGACAACATGCCGTAAAGACAGTGATAACAGGGAGCATCGTCTCTGCGTGGATCAAACACCGCCAGTTGTCCTTCGGAACGAATCGCCGCTCCTGACACCAGAGGCTTGCCGTGGCGTACGCAAGCCTCGTTAACCGCTGACCGGGTAGTGAAGTTATCAGTACAATCCAGCACGACATCCACATCCGCAATCGCTGCGGACAATGACTCATCCTGCAGAGGCTGAGTAATGGTCTCTACTCTGACATCCGGATTGATATCAGCAAGCGCGCGTCGCACGGACTCAGCCTTGTTGACGCCAACGTCCTGCTCTCTATGAGCGATCTGGCGCTGCAAGTTGGACAGATCCACCGCATCGAAATCCGCAAGCACCATGCGTCCGCAACCGGCTGCGCCCAGATACATCGCGGCGGGACATCCAAGGCCGCCCAACCCGATAACCAGCGCGGAGCTGTTTCGCAACGCTTCCTGACCCGCGATATCGAAATCCGGCATCATGATTTGCCGGTTGTAGCGCATCAGCAGCGTATCGTTCATTTCATCCCGCATTGCATCCTCCATACCTTGGCCCGCCAGCGCTATACAGGCAAGCGCCCCAGGGTGATTCGGTCATGTCCCGCCAAGTCTTGGTGAGTTCGCACGCCAACGTAACCGGCATCGGAAAAAATTTCGCGCACCGCAACGCCTTGATCGTAGCCATGCTCCACCGCCAGCAAACCGCCCGCCAGCAAGTGTCGCTCGCCGCCAGCGGCGATCACGCGTATATCCGCCAATCCATGATCTGCAGCCACCAGCGCGGAGGCAGGTTCAAAGCGCACATCCCCTTGCTTCAGGTGGACATCCAGAACATCAATGTAGGGAGGGTTACTGACAATGGCATGGAACTGCTCGTCCTCTATTGCCTCGTACCAATTGGAACGCAGGCATTGTACGTTCGCCAGCCCAAGCGACTGAACATTGGCCGTCGCCAATTCAACCGCATCCTGACTCAAATCCACCGCGGTCAAACGCCAGTCAGGACGTTCATGAGCCAGCGCGCAAGCAATAGCGCCGGTCCCAGTTCCCAAATCCAACAGCTTGGCTCCGTCGGGCAAGGCTTCTTCGAGGACTAGCTCAACCAGCAGTTCGGTTTCTGGTCGTGGGATCAACGTGGCGGGACTGACTTGAAACTCCAGCGACCAAAACTCCCGCGTCCCAATCAGGTGAGCCACCGGTCGGCCTGTTTCACGCTCGGCGATAAGCCGCTGATATGCCTGCAAGGCAGGTTCATCCAACAGACTGTCGTTATGACTGATCAGATATGTTCGACCTTTCCCCAATACATGAGCAAGCAGCACCTCCGCGTCCAGCTTGGGACTGTCTGTCTCAAGCCGGCTTTTCGCCCAGGCCAGGGCTTCATCTATGCGCATAAGTCCGGTCCCGGTTTATCGCTTATTCGCTGATGCTGGCCAGCATCTCCGCCTGATACTCTTGCAGCAGAGGCTGGATTACCGGATCAAGATCGCCCTGCACCACTTCCTCCAGTTTGTACAAAGTCAGGTTGATGCGGTGATCTGTGATACGCCCTTGCGGATAATTATAGGTGCGGATACGTTCGGAGCGGTCGCCGCTGCCCACCAGAGATTTACGCGTCTGCGCCTGTTCCTTCGCTTGTTTTTCCTGCGCAGAGGAAAGCAGCTTGGCTTTCAGCAGCGACATGGCTTTAGCGCGGTTTTTGTGCTGAGAACGCTCGTCCTGACATTCCACAACAATGCCCGACGGCAAGTGAGTGATACGAATGGCGGAGTCGGTTTTGTTAACGTGCTGACCACCCGCCCCGGAGGCGCGGTAAGTATCTACACGCAAATCTGCGGGATTAATGTCGACGTCGCCCACTTCTTCAACTTCTGGAAGAATCGCCACCGTACAGGCCGAGGTGTGAATGCGGCCTTGGGATTCAGTCTCTGGAACTCGCTGCACGCGATGAGCGCCGGATTCGAACTTCAGCAAGCTGAAGACATTATCGCCGGCAACGCGACTGATCACTTCTTTATAGCCGCCATGTTCGCCAGGACTTTCGCTGACGATCTCCACTTTCCACTTTTTCAGTTCGGCGTAGCGGGAATACATACGGAACAGATCGCCTGCGAAAATAGCCGCCTCATCGCCGCCGGTGCCTGCGCGAATTTCAAGAAACACGTTGGAGCCATCACGCGGGTCGCGGGGCAACAACAGAATCTGCAGATCTTTCTCTAACTGCTCGCTGGACTCTTCCGCCGCAGCCAGTTCTTCTTTCGCCATTTCCCGCATGTCCGCATCGCTGTCGTTAAGCAACAGCTTGGACTCTTCAATGGCGTTTAACGCGTTCTGGTATTCCTGATAGCACTGCACCACCGGCTCCAGCTCCGCGTACTCTTTCGACAATTCTTTAAACTTTTCCTGGACGCTGATGATGTCCGGGTCGGAGAGCAACGCCCCTACTTCCTCATAACGATCTTTTAAAAGATCGAGCTTTAACTTAATCGATTCTTTCATAAACCAATAACCATAGTGAAATTACGCAGTCGACCGAAACGGGGATAGAGGTTGGCCGGATTCCGGCCTCAACGGACGCTAATCGTTCTTAACTTTTTCATCCGGAAGCTGAAACAGATCCCGCAACCAGCCAGTCACTTCCTGACGCCCTTCCGCAGAAGCGCGACGAACCTGAACGGTAGGATGGTGTATCAGCTTATTGGTGAGTCCATGAGCCAGCATGCGCAGGACGGATTCGGGGTCGTCCCCCCGGTTAAGCAGTCTGATGGCTTTCTGCAGCTCTCCGTCGCGGACGCCTTCCGCCTGATCGCGAAAGCGCCGCAAAACCGACACCGAATCAAGAGCGCGCAGATGATACATGAAATCCGCAGCGCCTGCCGCAATCAAACGCTCGGCTTCTTCAGCGGCGCCTTCTCGCGACTTCATGTTGTCTTCGATGACTTGACGCAGATCGTCGACGGTATAGAGGTATACATCGGCGAGTTCGCTGACTTCTTCTTCTATATCTCTGGGAACCGCGATATCCACCATAAACATGGGTTTATGCTTGCGCCGCTTGAGCGCCTTCTCCACCGCTCCCTTGCCAAGAATAGGCAGCGGACTGGCGGTGGAAGCAATAACGATATCCGCACGGTGCAGATATTCCGGGATGTCGGAGAGACCTATAGCGCTGCCGTGAAATTCGGCGGCCAGATCTCTGGCCCGGGAGAGCGTACGATTGGCGACAATCAGTGAACGCACCCCAGCGCGATACAAATGACGCGCCACCAGCTCGATTGTCTCGCCTGCGCCAATCAACAGAGCGGTATTTTGCCCCATATTAGAAAAAATATGCGACGCCATACTCACCGCAGCATAGGCAACGGAGACAGGGTTTTCGCCGATCGCGGTTTCAGTCCGCACCCGCTTCGCCACAGCGAAAGCATGCTGAAACAGGCGATCCAAAGGGCCGCCCAACGAACCAGCGGCCCTGCCGGAAGCATGCGCCTCCTTCATTTGCCCAAGAATCTGAGGCTCGCCCAACACCATAGAATCAATGCCGCTGGCGACGCGCATCATATGCTGCGCAGCATCTTCATCATTATATATATTGCAGCAGGCTTTCAGTTCGGTGAGGCTGACTTGATGGTACTGCCCAAGCCACTCTATCAGGCTTATCTCATCCGGCTCTCCCGGCGTGGAGCAGTACAACTCCGTGCGATTGCACGTAGAAAGGATAGTGACTTCGTCGATATCAGGGCGGCAGCGCAGGTGCGCCAATGCATCAGCCATCTTTTCCGGGCCGAACGCCACCTTCTCCCGGATCGCAACCGGGGCGGTTTTATGATTAATACTTATAACAAAAAGCGCCATAACAACCAGGACATCTCCCAAGCCGGCGACCATTTTAACGCGCTGACCGCTGCGCACAATGACTTATCTTAAAAAATATACCGAAATCACGGCGACGAAGTTTTAATCTAAAACAAATTATAGGCGGCCAATCCTGAATTTTCCGCTTCCGCCACTCTTCCTTAGCCCCGTTGAAAACCATTGCAAAATAAACTGCAAAGAGAAGGGTTTACCTCTCACCAATAAAGGCTTCGAGCGGTTAACAAGCTTTAATGAATAGAGCTATGCTAAGTAGGAGGTATATGCTAGCTTGTCAGCAAACCTCTCGATAAAACGTCATAAGACCGGTAATAAGATAGTATCAATGAAATATTTGCATCGAGCGCTGCTCAGCGCGGTGGTTTGTGTTGTTTTCCCCGGTTGCAGTCAGATCGCCGGCCTGCAAAAAACACAAGAAGTGACGGACCCCGTCACACAACGCCCCATCCCGGTGCTCCAAGCCTACGATGACTCCGAGCTTGCCCCCGCCCCGGATGAACAATCTCCCTATCCGCAACAATTCAGCCGCTCCACACTGTTGGACTTGCTTACCGCCGAAGTCGCGGGGCAGCGCGGCCAAGTTGACATGTTGTTGCAGAACTATTTGAAAGTCGCCCGCGAGACTCGCGACATCGGCGTTATACGCCGGGCGCTCAATGCCGCGCAGTATATAAAGGATGACGCGGCCATGACCGAAATGACGCTGCTGTGGACCGAAGTGGAGCCGGAGAACGTAGACGCTCACCAATTGGCCGCCTTCCAGCTCATTAAGCAAAAGCAGTATCCAGAAGCGCTGTCTCACATGGAGCAGGTGCTGGAGCTTGAAGGACCGACAACGTTCGACCGCCTCGCTGTCCACGCCAAAAACCTGACCGACGAAGAGAAGAAAGAGCTGCTCAATCTGTACAAAAAGATCCTGGAGCGTCACCCGGAGAACGGCGAACTAATGTATGGCTACGCCGTGCTGCAGGAAATCAATGGCATGGAAGAAGCCGCTCTCGCCAGCACAGATCCGCTGCTGAAGACCTCACCAGACAACCCTGCGGTGATTGCCTTACGCGCTCGCCTGCTGAAAAGCGTCAAAGGCGTTGATGTCTCCCTCACCTATTTGAAAAAGCAGTACGCCAAGCATCCCGATGAAGTTCAAGTAGGCGCCCTGTACGCTCGCACACAAATTGAAGCGCACAATTTCGACGCCGCTCAGTCTATATATAAGGAGCTGATGAATCGCTTCCCGAATACGCCGCACCTCAAGCTCTCTTATGCGCTGGTCTCCCTTGAAAACCAACATACACAGGAAGCCCGCAAGCATTTAGAAGATCTGGTCAAGCAAGGGCAGCATCTCAATGAAGCTCATTTTTATCTGGCGCGCATCGCCGACCAGGAAGACAGAGTCGAAGACGCTATCCAGCATTACCAGAATGTGACCCGTGGCGGCCATTACTTCAACGCCCTTGCGCGCTCCGCCTATCTCCTGATCCGATCAGGCCGCCAAAGCGAAGCGGAAGCCGCATTCACCGAAGCCCGGGAAAATTTGCCCTCCCAGGCCAGCCAGCTATGGGAACTGCAAATCAACCTTATGCTGGAGTTGGACGACCTCGACGCCGCGTTGAAACTTTCAGACCAGGCCGTAGAAGAATACCCTGAAGACCTGCAGCTGCTTTACGCCAGAGCCATGCTGAAAGACCGCATGGGATTGCTGGAAGGTATGGAAGACGATCTGCGCCACATCATTGCGCTTGATCCCGATAACGCCGTCGCACTGAACGCTCTGGGCTATACCCTTGCCGACCGCACTGACCGCACCCAAGAGGCGTACAATCTGATCAACAAGGCGCTGGAGTTGGACCCAGGCAATCCCGCCATACTTGATAGCATGGGTTGGGTGCTGTTCCGTTTAGGTAAATCTGGCGAAGCTGTCGGCTTCCTCCAGGAAGCCTACTCCAAGTTTCCCGACCCCGAGGTCGCCTCTCATTTAGGCGAAGTACTCTGGTCTCTCGGCAAACAGGACGATGCCAAAAATATTTGGCGTGAAGCGCTGAACACAAAACCCGATCACCGGCTTCTGAATGAAACCCTGAAACGTCTGAACGTAGACCTTTAACTCCCTCATAACTCATTTTCGGGCGGGAGCATCAATCCCGCCCGAAAATCAATTCAGACAAGCCATCCATATAAACGGACGCGATAGATGTCAAAAACATTTTCTGGCGGACGCCTTTTCGCCGCACTGCTTACAACACTGGTCGCTTTAAGCGGATGCCAGCTGACGCCCCCCAAAGAAACCACCCTGAATGCGCCAGGCGACTGGTCACAACGCAAAAGCGCCCTGCTGGCGTTCGACCACTGGCGACTACAAGGCAAACTGAGCGTGCGTAGAGGAGACCGCCTGGATAGCGCCCTCATCAACGAATGGAACCAACAGGGCGATCACTTCGCCATTCACGTTTCTTCTTCTTTATTAGGGTTAGGCGCAACACAAATAGAAGGCTCCCCCAAAGGCATTCGCCTTTCACAGCCCGATAACGAGCCATTATTCTCCGAACGTCCACAACAACTACTGGAGCGCGCCCTTGGATGGTCAATTCCAATTGAATCACTCCCCTACTGGGTGCGCGGCGTGCCTGACGCGAACGAGGCCAACAAACTGACATTCAGCGTTGATGGCGAACTGGTCAGCATTGAGCAGAATGGCTGGCTGATTGAATATGGCCGCTTCACCCAGGTCGGCGACCTCTCGCTACCGGAGAAAATCACGCTTACCAGCGAAGACGCCCGCGTCAAAATGGCCATAACAGAGTGGCGCCCCTGAGCGCCACCACCCCAACTCAGTAACCACCCGTTCTAACCTGCTCACACTTCCTATGCACAACGAAACACTGACACTAAGCTCTCCAGCGAAACTGAATCTTTTTCTACACATCACAGGCAGACGCCCTGATGGCTACCACGAACTGCAGACTCTGTTTCAATTACTGGATTACGGCGACAGCCTGAGCTTCACTCCCAGAGATGATCAAAGCATAACGCTGGAGCCAAATCTCCCCGGCGTGCCGGAAGCAGACAACCTCATCATCAAAGCCGCCCATCTACTAAAAGAGCATGTGGCGGCCGCAAGCCCAAATAAGGTTAAGCAAATTAGCGGAGTCTCCATCTATATAGACAAGAAGCTGCCAATGGGCGGCGGCATCGGCGGCGGCAGCTCCAACGCTGCGACGACATTGTTAGCGCTAAATAAATTGTGGAATACAGATCTCGATACTGAAACTCTGGCCGAACTGGGATTAAAACTCGGGGCGGACGTACCCGTATTCGTTCGTGGCGCGACAGCTTTCGCCGAAGGTGTGGGAGACATTCTCCACCCCGTCGACACTCAGGAAAAATGGTATTTAGTCATCCACCCAAACCTCCATATCTCTACCGCTAAAATTTTTTCAGATAAGTGGTTGACAAGAGACACACCAAAAAGCACAATAGCGCCCGCTCTTGAGGGAGATCTCGAAAACCTCCGAAACGACTGTGAAACAGTAGTTTGCAGGATGTACCCAGAGATTCGCGAGGCGATAAATTGGCTAGATCAATTTTCGCCAGCTAGATTAACCGGAACAGGGGCCTGCATCTTTGCAAGCTTCTCCGAAAAAAAGCGAGCGGAATATGTTCTCTCCCAAATGCCGACAAAATATCACGGCTTTGTCGCCAAGAGCATTAATGAGTCGCCAGTTCAGTCAGAACTCAAAAAATGGCGTCATCATTAAAACTGATAGCAGAAATGCGACTCCACTGGGGTGTAGCCAAGCGGTAAGGCAGCGGGTTTTGATCCCGTCATGCGTAGGTTCGAATCCTACCACCCCAGCCAACTTCCAAACCCACTCCTTTAAAAATTCATTATTTGCCTAGACGCTATTATGAAGGTACGTCCCGTGTCCAAGTTAATGGTTTTTACCGGCCAAGCAAACCCCGAACTAGCCAAGAACGTCGTTGATACGCTCCATATCCCTATGGGCGCCGCAGCCGTCACCCGCTTCAGCGATGGCGAAGTATCGGTGGAGATCAATGAAAACGTGCGCGGTCGGGACGTTTTCATTATTCAGCCTACTTGTGCGCCCACCAATGATAATTTGATGGAGCTGGTGGTTATGGCTGATGCGCTCAGAAGAGCTTCGGCAGGTAGAATCACCGCAGTAATTCCTTATTACGGTTATGCTCGTCAGGATCGCAGACCCCGATCTTCCCGTGTCCCTATCAGCGCAAAAGTCGTTGCGGACATACTTACCGGCGTCGGCATCAATCGCGTACTGACTGTGGATCTTCACGCAGACCAGATCCAGGGCTTCTTCCACATTCCAGTGGACAACGCCTACGCCACTCCGGTCATGCTTGACGATATCGAGCGTCGCAATTTTGAAAACTTCGTTGTCGTTTCCCCAGATGTTGGCGGCGTTGTGCGCGCCCGCGCATTCGCCAAGCGACTGGACGACGCAGATCTGGCGATCATAGACAAACGTCGCCCACGCGCCAACGAAGCTCAGGTCATGCACATTATCGGCGAAGTGCAAGATAAAGTTTGCATCCTGGTCGACGACATCGTGGACACAGCAGGAACCCTTTGCAAAGCCGCCAACGCTCTAAAAGAGCACGGCGCCAGCAAAGTTATCGCTTACATCACTCACCCTGTACTCTCCGGTCCGGCTATCGAAAACATCGAAAACTCCGTACTGGACGAGCTTGTGGTCACCGACACAATTCCATTGAGTGACAAAGCCCAGAAATGTGATAAAATCCGCCAGCTTTCTTTGGCGGGCCTATTGGCCGAATCGATTCGTCGCGTTTGCAACGAAGAGTCGATCAGCGCCATGTTCGGATAATTGTCCCGCCATATATCGGGATAAAGCGACAAAGCTTCCTTCATGGAAGCTTTGTTTGTTTAAGACACCGGCAATTTCAACCGGTAACCACAATGCCTTTCAGGTCTGGTCGCGGACCTGCCGGGTTTAAAACTGAGGAAATAATCATGAGTAATGAATTTAGCTTAAACGCTGAAAAGCGTGACGTTCAGGGGAAAGGTGCGAGCCGCCGCCTACGTCGCATTGACGGCAAAGTTCCTGGAATCATCTACGGCGGCGAAACCGCTCCTGTAGCTATTTCCGTCAGCCACAACCAGCTGAGCCACGCCCTGCAGAATGAAGCGTTCTACTCTCACATTCTGACCCTGGACGTTGAAGGAACTAGTGAGTCCGTCATCCTGAAAGATCTGCAGCGCCACCCATACAAGCCGATCATCATGCACGCTGACTTCCTGCGCGTACAAAAAGATCAGAAACTGCACGTAAATGTTCCTCTGCACTTCATCAACGAAGACAAGTGCGAAGGCGTACGTCAAGGCGGCGGCAGCATTTCTCACCAGCAAACAGAAGTCGAAGTAGTATGTTTGCCTGCCAACCTGCCTGAGTTCATCGAAGTTGACATGACTTCCGTACAGGTTGAGCAAATCCTGCACCTTTCCGACCTGAAACTGCCTGAAGGCGTTGAGCTGGCTGAGCTGGTAAAAGGCGCAGACCACGACCTGCCTGTTGTTTCAGTACACAAGCCGAAAGGCGCCAAGGCTGACGAAGCTGAAGGCGAAGCTGAGGCTGAATAAGGCTCCATGTCGAAGCCTGTTCGCGCCATTGTCGGGCTGGGAAATCCCGGCCCCGACTATGCCCAGACCCGGCATAACGCCGGGGCTCTCTGGTTAGAGCATCTAGCCAGAAAGAAAGGCCAATTCTTAAGACCGGACAAAAAACTTCACGGCGACTATTGCAAAATATCCATCGCTGGCGAAGACATCCACCTGCTTTTTCCCACCACGTTCATGAACCGCAGCGGTCAATCCGTTCTGAGCCTCAGCCAGTTCTACAAAATCGAACTGGAAAATATACTGGTGGCGCACGATGAACTGGACATTGACGCCGGAACGCTTCGCCTCAAATTTGGCGGCGGACACGGGGGACACAACGGTCTGCGCGATATCATTCGCTGTTTTGGAGGGAATAAAGAATTCCCCCGTATGCGACTGGGTATCGGCCATCCCGGAGATAAAAGCAAAGTGACAGGCCATGTCCTTGGCAGAATCAACAAAGAAGATATGGACAAGCTGGAATCTGCGTTTTATCAACTAGACTCCCACCTGGAGGCAATCGTTTCCGGCCAGTGGGACACTGCGATGAACCGCCTGCACAGCTTTCGCGCCTGACGCATTTCCTTCCCTGCCAACTGGCTCACGCCTCTCCGAATGCGTATAATTTGCGCCCACTAACGCGCCTAAAGCGCACCGGTTTCAAGA
The DNA here is from genome assembly GCF_018986435.1 of Hahella sp. HN01. Classification (GTDB taxonomy): domain Bacteria; phylum Pseudomonadota; class Gammaproteobacteria; order Pseudomonadales; family Oleiphilaceae; genus Hahella. The sequence goes on from NZ_JAHMIN010000037.1 coordinate 35,541, forward strand.
TTACCACCCGCAGCCCTCAAAATTTGAGCCTGCGGTTTAGTTTTCCGCCCTCCACACCAGACAGCAAATTTGTTGCATTGTCTGCCCAGGCTGGGCCGCCGAGACTTTATAGAGACCTAATTACTTAAATTTCCGAGCTTTGAGGACATATCATGGGATTTAATTGCGGCATAGTCGGACTCCCTAACGTAGGCAAATCAACTCTATTCAACGCACTCACCCAAGCGGGCATCGACGCCGAAAACTTCCCTTTTTGCACCATTGAGCCCAACTCAGGCATCGTCGCCATGCCCGACCCTCGTTTGCAAAAGCTGGCGGAAATCGTCAAGCCGCAGAAAGTCATCCCCACCACCATGGAATTTGTCGATATCGCAGGCTTAGTGGCCGGAGCCTCCAAGGGCGAAGGCTTGGGCAACCAGTTCCTGGCGAACATCAGACAGACTGACGCTATTGCACACGTAGTGCGCTGCTTTGCTGATGAAAATGTGGTTCACGTGGCGAATAAAGTCGATCCAGCCGCCGATATTGACGTCATCAATACAGAGCTGGCTCTCGCCGACCTGGACACAGTAGAAAAAGGCATCAAGCGGATCTCGCGCATCGCCAAAGGCGGAGACAAATTCGCCAAACAGCAAATTGAGGTGATGGAAAAATTACTGCCACACCTAAACGAAGCCAAGCCTGTACGCGCCTTGAATCTCAGCGCGGATGAAATGCTGGCGATCAGAGAGCTTTGCCTGCTTACCGTAAAGCCAACCATGTACATAGCCAACGTTGCCGAAGACGGCTTCGAGAACAACCCTCACCTTGACGTGGTGCGAGCCATCGCCGAAAAAGAAGGCGCTATCGTCGTTCCCATCTGCAACAAGCTGGAATCCGAAATCGCAGAACTGGAAGACGAAGAGAAAACCGAATTCCTGGCCGACCTGGGCATGGAAGAACCCGGGCTCGATCGCGTCATTCGGGCCGGCTACAAACTGCTGGGCCTGCAGACTTATTTTACCGCTGGCGTAAAAGAAGTCCGCGCATGGACCGTTAAGATCGGCGCAACGGCTCCTCAGGCAGCAGGCGTCATCCACTCCGATTTCGAGCGCGGATTCATTCGGGCGGAAATCGTCAGCTATGACGACTTCACCTCCTTCAATGGAGAACAAGGAGCCAAAGAAGCTGGCAAATGGCGCCTGGAAGGCAAGGATTACATCGTTCAAGACGGCGACGTAATTCATTTCAGATTTAACGTATAAACTGATGATTTTTAGGGTTGACAAGCCCACCAAAAAACAACAGAATACGCGCCTCAAATGAGACGGCAAGGTAGCTCAGTTGGTTAGAGCACAGCACTCATAATGCTGGGGTCGGCGGTTCAAATCCGCCCCTTGCTACCAAGTTTCGAAAGCCCGCTTTTAAAGCGGGCTTTTTTGTTTCTACCCCCTATTTCCTGCACCGCCACCCCGCACCCAACGACCAAAACGCATAAAAATAAAGCACATCCACTTTCAGTGTGTACTTTTGTTAATAAAATCAACAAAATAACAAAAAAAATTCTCGGCATACCGTGGATTTTTCGGATAGACGGACTATCCTTAATGGGGTAGCTACATTCGAGGTTAAGACATGTATTATTTTCGCTCCCTTCTTTTGGCGTTATGCGCCACTCTCTGCTTATCAGCAAATGCGGAAGAGGTAACTTTCAATCTGGTTACCGAGAACTTCCCTCCCTACAACATGAGCGTAAATGATGCTGAGTATGAACACAGACCCGAGGATATCACCGGTCTGATTACTGATGTTGTTAAACAGATTTTTACTAAGGCGAAAATCGGTTACACCATGAAGCTGCGTAATTGGAGCTACGCATACAACTACGCTCAGCGCAAAGAGTTCCGAGGAGTATTTGGAACCACTCTCACCGACGCCCGCAAACCGCTTTTCAAATGGGTTGGCCCTATCGCATCAGACGGATGGGTGCTGTACGCCAAGGGAGGCTCCACCATTAAAATCAACTCTATTGAAGACGCCAAGAAGTACAAGATAGGCGCGTATAAAGGGGACGTTAGAGAACAGTGGCTTCTTTCCAATGGCTTTGAGACTTCCAGTCTCGACGACGACGCCCTGAACCCCAAAAGACTGCAAAACGGCCAAATCGACCTCTGGATATCCGGCCCCGTATCCGGCCCATACTATGCTGCGAAGAATGGCGTCACCAACATCAAGCCTGTATTCACAGTTAAAGAGACACAGCTCTTCTTAGCGGTTAACAAGGAAACGCCAGATGAGTACGTTAACAAACTGAACGAAGCCCTGGAAAAAATTCGCTCCAGCGGCGAATTAGACAAAATTACCGCCAGATACAGATAGACAACAGAGTCTTACAAAGACTGCGAAGCCCCATTTGACGGGCTTCGCAGAGACTTTCCCACCCGTTTCTTTTTACTTATCCGGAAAACTACTTATTCGGAAGTCACCTACTCCAGCTGTTTAATAAGCAGCCAGACTATTCGTTAGTCAGAACACTATCCGCCCAGCCGTTTGAGGTGATTTAATGATCGCTAAGAAGCTATTGTTGGTTTCTGTTCTCTTTCTGTCCGCCATTGCTCGTGGCGAAACCTTTAACCTGGTCACGGAAAATTTCCCGCCTTTTAACATGGGCGAGGAAGACCACAAATACGAACACAAAGCTGACGCTATCAGCGGCATCAACGTAGACATTGTAAAAGAGCTCTTCAAACGCTCGGGTTACGACTACCGCATGAAGCTCAGAAACTGGAATTACGCTTACAACTTTGCACAACGCAAGGAATTTCGTGGCGTATTCGGCACTACATTGACTGACGCGCGCAAACCACTGTTCAAGTGGGTCGGCCCCCTCGCCAAGAATGACTGGGTCTTCTTCGCAAGGAATGACACAACAATCAAAATAAACTCTGTAGAAGACGCCAAGCCCTATTTGATTGGCTGCTACAAGGATGACTCCAGAGCGCAGTTTTTGAAGAACAACGGCTTCAACGCTTCAGAGCTGGAAGATGACAGCCTCAACCCAAAGAGACTGCAGCAAAGACAAGTTGATCTCTGGATCTCCAGCACCGCATCAGGCTATTACTACGCCAAGCTGGCCGGAGTTTCCGACATCAAACCTATCTTTACCATAAGAGACACCAGTTTATATCTGGCGATGAACAAGGACACACCTGACGAAAACATTGAGCACCTCAACAAAGTGCTCGATAAGATGCGTACTGAAGGCTATTTGGACAAAGTGTACTCAAACTACAAATAGAGAGTTCTTACGCCTGGCTTAAGGCGGCTGAAGTCCGCCTTATCCACTCTTCCATTTCCCTGTGAACTTCGTCAGTAGCTCGGCCGCTGGTTTCAATTGGCGCGCCGACTTTCACCTTTATCAAACCTGGACGCTTACTAATACTGCCGGCAGGCCAGCAATCTCCAGCGTTGTGCGCCACAGGCAGCAAAGGGACGCCGGCGCTGACAGCCAACAAAGCGCCGCCCTTGTTGTATTTACCAACCTGCCCAGGACGAACGCGCGTCCCTTCAGGATAAATCACAACCCAATACCCTGAGGTCAGACGCTCCTTTCCCTGCTTAAGCAATTGCTTAAGCGCCGCTGACGGCTTACTCCGGTCGATGGCGATGGGTTTCAATCTCTTTAGCGCCCAACCAAAAAATGGCACTTTCATCAACTCTTGCTTAAGTACAGTACACTGAGGACGAAATATGACGCCCAATAAATAAGTCTCCCAAGCGCTCTGATGATTGCTGACAACCACACAGCTCGTCTTTGGAATGTTCTCCAGCCCTTCGATCTCATAACGTATACCGCAGACAATACGCGCCCACCAAAGTGCGAACACATTAAACCGGGAGACGATGTAGTAACGCTTTTCAAAATTGACGTAAGGACCTACCAGCATCCCAACCAAAGATGTGATGATGACGCCCCAAGCATACCCAATGTAAAAAACGAAAGACCGAAATAGCTGAAATGCCTGCACTTTTGCCCGCCTTTTTTCAATGCCCGCAAAGGATATCAACTCCCCGCCCAAAGCTGCAATGAATGTTATCCCTCAACGTCCCAGAAACCCATTGTTTGAGGGATATTGCGACTAAAGTACACCCTCTCAGACAGTCACCCGCTCACCCCTTGATCAATATCAAGACTCCCTTTCGGGAGCTGGATACACTGACCATGGAGAGAGGGGGGATCCACTTGCCAACAAGTGTGACAGCAGGCGCGCGCGCTAAATCGCGGACAATGAGAGTCAAACGCGCGCAGATGTTTTCTTACCTGGTTGGAGACCCAATATGCCAGTTGGAAAGGTTGTCGAACAAGCGAAACAAAATGGGGGTAATGATAGCTGGGTTTATTTGCTCAACTCCCCCCCCAAAGAGTTCTCCAGTGAGAACTGGAGCGCCTTGGACGAGGGAGCCTATGAAGCGGATTATCGCAACAGCTCCCTGGCTCGATATTATGAGGGCGGGTTCGCATTGAGCGTTCAAGCGCCTTGCTTTAATACACTTGTCAGTGCGGAAAATTACGCCCGCCGACTCCCATCCATGAATGCTAATTTGCAGAAGTACATCGACTATATCGTGAAAGAAGTGAGACTACTCAAGCAAAACCTTCCCGCCGGCAGCCAGGTTAAGTACCTGCATTGGTTCGGCGATCTGGTTCGCCAGCTCACTCCCGCGGCGCAGACTCAGGTGATGTACTATTTGGGCAGGGAGTTCAAACTAAACTTCGACGCCGATGCTCGCCATGTTATCGAGCTGGACGCTCGCCCTGACTCCGAGGAAGCGCTAGCCCTGATTAAAGGGTTGGGCTTTAACATTGTCTGCATCAATGATCCTGGTGAATACGCACAGTCCTTCCCTATTGAGAGTCTTAGGGATTGGCTGCAGACCATTCGAGCATTCGACTTCAAAGCCGTTTATCTGCGCCTGAAAGTGACTCCTGCGACCGTCACCGCACTATCCGAGCACCTTGAGGAAATTCTGACAGAGAGACCGCAAGGCATCCTACTCTCCAGCCATAAAATGGAATCCGCCGGCACAGCAGGCCTGGAAGCGGCGCTAAAAGATTTCAAGCGGCGTATTAAGTCCGCATCGTTTATTCCTATCACGCAAGACTTTTTCGCACTACCTTGGACAGGCTTGATTAGCCAGGGAGTCAGCTGTCTACATGGCGTTGGGCTGGGCGCATTTTCTTACACACCTCATTACCAGTTGCGCAACGCCACACAGTTGGACGACTACTACAAAGCTCTGGACAACAGCGAGCTTCCAGCAAGAGCAATTCGTTACACTCAAACCCAGTTGTAACAAAAGGTGAAAACTATGTAAAAACAAAGGCGAGCGCAGGTTTTCCCTGTAAATTTCCCATTGTAGGGATTTGCTTTTAAATAGCTATTGGCTATCCTAGAAGCCTCTTTAAGCAGTTTCACTCATCCAGCCACGAGGCAACCGATGGAAAGCAAGCATATAGCAACCTCCTCTCCTTTTAGCTTACACAGAGGCTGCCACGAATGTAATTTGAGCAAGCTTTGCATTCCTATCGCGGTCGGGGCTGAAGATATTGATCGTCTGGAAGAAATCATTCGCCAGGGCAAAATGCTCAATCGCGGCGAATATATCTTTGAGCAACACACCCCATTCCGCTCGTGCTTCGCAGTTCGTAGCGGCGCGATCAAAACATTCACCGTATCTGAGGAAGGCGAGGAACAGGTCACTGGTTTCTATCTGCCTGGCGAGATTATCGGTCTGGACAGCGTTAGCATGGAAAAATATTCCTGCTCCGCCGTCGCCCTTGAACGCACCAGCGTGTGCGAAATTCCTCTGGAGAAGTTTGAGGACCTTGCCTCAGACATCCCCAGCCTGCAACACCACTTTTTCTCATTAATGAGCAAAGAGATTCAGGAGAGCAGGCAGCTCACTATGCTATTAAGCAAAAACTCGGCTGAAGAACGCATTGCCTCGCTTCTACTGTCCCTGTCGACTCGCTTTAGCCGTCGCCGACTGTCCGGCACAAACTTCAGACTTCCTATGCCACGAAGCGACATAGGCAACTATTTAGGCTTGGCCGTCGAAACTGTCAGCCGGGTCATTACCCGCTTCCAGAACAATGGCATTATTAAAGTCCAAGGAAGGGAAGTTCAGATATTGCAATTAGAAGAGCTGCAGAAAATTCTTCGCCACGACACCAAGTGCCTGGATCACCAGAAGGAATCAGCCCTTAACGCCCGTTAACGGGTCTCTTCCAAGCAGTTTTCAGCCGGCTTTACACCTCCACGCTGCTGACATTGCTCAATCAACGCAGGTAGATAACGACGCCAGGGAAGCTGCTTGACGCCAAAGGTGTTACGCAGCTTGATGCACCCTAACGCGCCATTCGCCGGAAGCGCCACCCCAGGCAATACATCCGCGCCCTTTTTCTCGATAAGGGCCTGCAACATTTCTTCTTGTCCAAACGCCTGCAGCACAATCGCTTTCAACAGCTCATAGTGGGTAACAGCTTCGGCGCCAGCATAATGGTAAACACCCCACACAGAGATATTACAACTCAGCTGCTTGATAACAGCGTCCACGACTCTCGCCACATCATCCACCGCAACAGGAGTCAGCTGCATATCAGTGCTGGCGTTTAGGCGCTTCCCTGAAGACAGCGCGGAAAGCATGGTCTGCAGCCAGCCTTGGGCGCCAGCCTCCAGCAACCAGCCCACCCTCAAGATCAGATGCTTGCTATAGTTTTCCTGAAGCCATTGTTCGCTCTGCAGTTTTGTCCGCCCATACACAGAAAGAGGACGTCCTTTGTTCGCGGATATATAAGGATTCTTTTTGACGCCATCGAAAACAAGATGACTGGAGAGATGAATAATCGGAGCCTTCCATAAAGCCGCCACCTCCGCTACCGCCTCACAAGCGGAGACATTAACCTGATAGGCCAAATCCGGATGCTGCTCCGCCTTGAACAGGTCAGCCATCTCCGCAGCATGAACCACGAAATCCGCAGACGGCATCGCCCTCATTGCTCGCACGATCGCATCATTGGTCATCAGAAACTGCTCGTAGGGAACGCCCTCCACTGCTATGCCGCTCTGCTGTAAACGCTGAGCTATAGCCTTACCTAATGGCGAATCAATTCCCGTCACACAAACAATCACTCATGCCCCCCTTAAAATGTGTCTCGTAGCCTTTAGCGCCCCCAGAATGCGGGCCGTCTGAAGATATTATGTTAACAATATTGGCTGCTTGATGGGATTTTCGCAAACCCGATACCCCGGACTCTATCCCCATCATCCAGCTTAACGCTGCGCTTTAACCCCCTTCCGAGCGATTAAGGTATACCCTGGGGACACGCGAGGTCATGCCCGTAAATAAAGTATAGGAGATTGTTGACGCATATCCTGCAACCTCATCAGCGGAAACAGCTCCGCCCCACAGCTCCACCTCCGACCCAATACGCGCTTCTGGAATGTGAGAGATATCCACCGTCAGCATATCCATGGACACCCGCCCGATAATCTTTGTCCGCTTACCGCACACGGCGACAGGCGCACCATTTTGCATTTGTCTTGGATATCCATCGCCATACCCTACCGCAACCACTCCCATTCTTGTTGGGCCGTTCGCAGTCCAGGCGGCGCCATAGCCAATAGAGTCTCCAGCTTGCAGCTCCCGAGTAGCAATCAAGCGCGACTCAAAGGTCATTACCGGCTTCAAGCCAAAATCCGCCCCGGTCTTATCCGCCATAGGAGAAGCGCCGTACATCGCAATACCTGGGCGCACCCAATCCAAGTGAGTTTCCGGATACTGCAACAAAGCGGCCGAATTAGCCGATGAGTAACTCCAGCCACCCGATCCCGCCGCCTGCATACCAGCTTGAAACGCCCGCCACTGCTCCTGTTGCAGCAAACTATCCAGCTCATCGGCGCATGCGAAGTGAGTCATCAGCCCAATAACAGAAAGCCCGGGAAACTGCCCCAGCATCTCAGCGACGCCAGCCAGTTTATTTAACGGCAAACCCAACCGGTTCATACCTGTATTCAACTTGATCCAGGTTTGCATCCGGGCGGAACCAGGACCTGTTTTACGCAAAGGAGCCACTTCGGACAGCATGTCCAATTGCTCCATATCATGCACAACCCACTCTATATCGCGCCAACGGGTAGAGTCAGCCAACTCCTCTGAGCTATAAAATCCTTCCAGCACTAATAGCGGCGTCGTAATACCCGCTTCACGCAAACTCACCGCCTCATCGTAACAGGCCACCGCCAGCTTGGGAGCCTCCGCTTTCAGGGCGCGTGCGATTTCCACTGCGCCATGGCCGTATGCATCAGCTTTAATTACCGCCGCACAACGGGCGTTTTTAGCAATGGAATTCAGCAAACGAATATTGTGACGCAAGGCGTCCAGATCAATAAGAGCGCGGGATGGACGCATTACTCGTAGTCTCCCCCGCCATAATCGTGAGCCAAATCTTCAAACCTTGTGAATTTACCCATGAACGCCAAGCGCACCGTTCCGATAGGGCCGTTACGCTGCTTACCGATAATAATTTCCGCAATACCTTTGTCCGGGCTGTCTTCGTGATAGACCTCATCCCGGTAGATGAACATGATCAAGTCAGCGTCCTGCTCAATCGCTCCAGATTCCCGCAAGTCAGAGTTAACTGGCCGCTTATTGGGTCGCTGCTCCAAACTACGGTTAAGCTGGGACAAGGCGACCACAGGACAGTTCAGCTCCTTCGCCAATGCTTTCAAGCCTCGCGAAATTTCTGAAATTTCGGCCGTACGCCCTTCGGTCATTCCCGGCACCCTCATCAACTGAAGGTAGTCCACCATGATCAAGCCAATTTCACCATTATGATCCCGCGCCACCCTTCTCGCCCGGGAGCGCATTTCCGTCGGACTTAACGCCGCGGTATCGTCGATGTATAACGGCTTGTCTTTCAACATGTTAACGGCTGATGTAAGACGCGGCCAGTCGTCCTCATCCAGCTTTCCACTTCTTACTTTAGTCTGATCAATTCGCCCCAGAGATGACAGCATACGCATAACGATAGAGTCGGAAGGCATCTCCATACTGAATACCAGGACGGGCTTACCCCCCAGTATCAGCGCGTTCTCAACCAGGTTCATCGCAAATGTGGTCTTACCCATGGAAGGACGGCCGGCAACGATGATCAGGTCTGAAGACTGCATCCCCGAGGTGCGATCATCCAGGTCACGAAATCCAGTTGTAACACCTGTAATGGCCCCGTCTGAGTGGAACAACTCATCAATTTTCTTAAGGGTCTTAGTCAGAATCGGATTAACCGATTCAGGCCCGCCCTGATTGGGCCGGGATTCCGCTATCTGAAAAACTCGCCGCTCTGCGTCATCCAACACCTCTGTGCTGGTGCGCCCCTCCGTCTGGTAGGCCTCATCGGCGATTTCATTAGCGACTGTAATCAACTGACGCAATACGGAACGCTCGCGAATGATTTCCGCATAGGCGCGAATATTGGCGGCGCTAGGAGTATTTTTGGCCAGCTCACTCAGATAGGCCAACCCACCCGCAGAGTTCAACTCGTTGCGATTATCCAGCTCTTCCGAGACAGTGATGGCGTCCAGTGGACTGCCGAGATTCGCCAATCGGGAAATTGAGCCAAATATCAGACGGTGATCCAGACGATAAAAGTCTTTTGCTGTAATGATGTCGGAAATCTTGTCCCAGCTGGCGTTATCCAGCATCAGACCGCCCAGAACAGACTGCTCCGCCTCAATCGAATGGGGCGGAGCCTTTACCACAGAGGAACCAACCAGGGCGGCGCTTGGGCCCTGCCCTTCCGAAGACTTGGCCGAATCTTTACGTATTACTGACTCATTCATAATGACTTGCAGAGCTTTTAAGAGTAGCGCTTATTATCGCTAATTTGCGGGCATGGACAACACGACTATCGTGAAGTCTTGAGAGCATAAAAAAAGGCAGTGCGCATGGAGCGGACTGCCTTTTCTTGTATGACCGGAGATTACTCGCCGACTACGATTACCTTAACGGTAGCAGTAACGTCGGTGTGCATCTGTACGTCTACTTCGTACTCACCTGTGTTGCGCAGAGCGCCTTCAGGCAAGCGAACTTCGCTTTTCTCAACTTCAACGCCCAAAGCAGTCACGGCGTCAGCAATGTCTTTAGTACCAACAGAGCCGAACAACTTACCTTCGTCGCCAGATTTAGCAACGATGGTCACTTCTTTACCGTTGATAGCTTCTGCACGAGCCTGAGCTTCGGACAGCTTCTCGGCAGCCGCTTTTTCAAGCTCTGCGCGACGAGCTTCGAACTGCTCTACATTCGCTTTAGTTGCAGGAACAGCTTTGCCGTAAGGCACCAGAAAGTTACGGCCATAACCAGCGCGAACCTTAACTTTATCGCCAAGGTTTCCGAGGTTGGCTACTTTTTCGAGAAGAATAACTTCCATCTTGTTTACCTCAAATCTTGTAACAATCGGAAGCCTCTTAGCTTCCGATTGGCAAACCTTTAAGAACCTGATTGTTCTACGCCACTTCACTAACAATGAGGAAATAGCGGAAATTTTTCAGGCGCTTAGTCGTCGTGGCGATCAGTGTAAGGCAGCAGAGCCAGGTAACGCGCACGCTTGATAGCAGTGGCGAGCTGACGCTGGTAACGCGCCTTGGTGCCGGTGATGCGGCTTGGCACGATTTTGCCAGTTTCAGTGATGTAGCCTTTCAATACTTCTACATCTTTGTAATCAATCTCTTTTACGCCTTCGGCAGTAAAACGGCAGAACTTTCTTCTGCGAAAGAAACGAGCCATGATAGCCTCCTATACCTTATTCTTCGTTGCTGTCTTCGTCGTCAGTATCGTCGTCAGAGTCGTCAACGTCGTCAGCAACGACGCGGGCGGGACGATCTTCGCCACGAGGAGCGCGCTGTTCGCGGGACTCAGCTGCTTTGATGGGCGACACTTCGGTCACAGCATCCTTACGACGAATAACCAAGTCACGGAGGATGGCGTCGTTAAAACGGAAGTTGTGCATCAGTTCGTCGATGACTTCTTGAGAACACTCAATATTCATCAACACATAGTGCGCTTTGTGAATTTTGTTGATGGGATAAGCCATGTGACGGCGACCCCAGTCTTCCAGACGGTGAACTTTACCGCCGCCAGCGTTTACGCTGGAGGTGTAACGCTCAACCATTGCAGGCACCTGCTCGCTTTGATCAGGATGAACCATGATCACGATTTCGTAGTGACGCATTGTAGCTCCCTTCGGTTTAACAGCCTTACGTTGCGTTTTCGTAAGGCAAGGAGTTGATGGTGGTTTTAAGAGGGCAGCATTCTATGCCTGTTCAGCAAGACTTGCAAGCCCGTAAACGAACACAAACTAACCAAACTGACGCTGTCGCACCGCCTCAAACAGGCATACGCCTGTGGCGACGGACACATTCAGGCTGCTGACCTCGCCCAGCATGGGAATATTGACGAGACTGTCGCAGTTTTCGCGAGTAAGGCGGCGCATCCCTTTATCTTCAGCTCCCATCACGATGGCGACCGAACCCTTGAAGTCCGCCTGATACAGACTTTGCTCCGCCTCGCCGGCTGCGCCAACCAGCCAAACGCCATAAGTTTGGATGTGCTTTAAGGTACGAGCCAGATTCGTGACGCGAATCAGAGGCGTCACTTCCGCAGCGCCGCACGCCACTTTTCTGGCGGCCGCATTCAACGGAGCGGATTTATCTTTGGGCACGATGACGGCGTGTACGCCCGCCGCATTGGCGGAGCGCAAACAAGCTCCAAGGTTATGAGGATCAGTGACGCCATCCAGGACGAGCAACAGCGCTGGCTCCTCCAACTTCTCCAGCAACTCCTCCAAATCGGTCTCATTGCTCATTCGGTCCGCCTTCAGATAGGCCACAACCCCCTGATGCGCGCCATCAGCAGCCTTATCCAGCGCTGACTTACCCACTTGAGTAAAGGGCACCCGGCGCTCTTGAGCCAGCTGAGCTATCTCCTGCAAGCGATGGTCATGACGCTGCTCCGATAGCAGTAAACGATCAATTTTACCCGGATGCTTCTGTAGCAGTGCTCTTACCGCATGCATCCCAAACACAATGTTTGATTCAGACACAGTTAAACTCGTTCCGTACGTTAAAAAACCGGCATTCTACCGGTTTAGTGTTTGCTTTACGCCAGCTTTTTCATACTGCTAAGAGCGTTTGCGGCGTCCTTTTTTTTGCGGCTTACGCAAAGGACCACTCGCCTCGGAACCCTTACCTCCCTTGGCGCCTTTCGCAGGTTGTCCGCCACCGGCTTTCTTTTCCTTTTTCCACTCTTCATTCCATTGCGCCAGAATTTCCTTGCGCTTGTTCTTTTTACCTGGGGCCGATCGTTTGGGCTCGCCAATCATTTCCAAGTCGATCTTACGATCTTCTAGCCCAACTCGAACCACTTGCACCCTCACCTCATCGCCCAGGCGATGCGTAACGCCCGTGCGCTCACCAACAAGACGATGCTTCACCGCGTCGAATTGATAGTAGTCGCTCTTCAGGGAGGAAACATGGACAAGCCCTTCAACATATAAATCTTTAAGCTCGACAAAAAGCCCGAACGCGGTGACAGCGGCCACGATACCATCAAACTTCTCACCCACATGCTGAGTCAGATACTCGCATTTGAGCCAGCTCATCACGTCGCGCGTGGCTTCATCAGCGCGACGCTCAGTCATTGAGCATTGCTCTCCGAGAACAAGTAACGCTTGAATGTCATAATTATAACGTGCGCTTTTTGGCAAGGCTGGCGCGCCCTCCACCCGCTGCACATTTTTACAGGGCCGCTCACTTCGAATCAGGTCTCTGATTGCCCTATGAACCAGCAAGTCCGGAAAGCGGCGAATCGGCGAAGTAAAATGCGTATACGCCTCATACCCCAAACCAAAGTGCCCCTTGTTCTCTGGCTGATATACCGCCTGGCTCAAAGAACGCAACATGACCGTCTGCAGTGTGGCGCTATCCGGCCGGCCGCGGATACTCTCCGTCAGCGCCTGATAGTCTGACGGCTTCGGATTAGAGCCGCCCCCAAGACTTAAACTCAACTCGCCAAGAAACGCGCGCAGATTCTCCAACCTCTCCGCCGTAGGCCCTTCATGCACACGAAACAACGAAGGAATTTCATACTTCTCCAGCAGCTTCGCCGTCGCGACATTAGCGCACAACATGCATTCTTCTATGAGTTTGTGGGCGTCATTGCGCACGACCGGTACGATCTTGTCGATCTTGCGGTCCGAATCGAAAAGAATTCGAGTTTCAACGGTTTCGAAATCAATGGCTCCGCGCTCTTCCCGAGCCTGTCTCAACGCCATATACAACTTATGCAGCTCGCGAATATGCGGCGCCAGATCCGCATATCTTTCCGCAAAAGCTTTACCCTCGGCAGATTCAGGGTCGTCGATGTAGGCGCCCACCTTGGTGTAGGTCAGCCGCGCCTTAGAAAGCATCAGCCCTTCATAAAACTTATAGCCGCTCAGCTTACCCTTCTGGCTGATGGTCATTTCACAGACCATACACAAACGCTCGACATCCGGATTGAGCGAGCACAGTCCATTGGATAGCACCTCGGGCAACATGGGAACCACCCGATTGGGGAAGTAAACTGAGTTCCCGCGCTGAAAGGCCTCTTTATCCAGAGCCGTCTGCAGCTTCACATAATGCGAAACGTCGGCGATCGCCACATACAAACGCCAGCCGCCAGACTTCTTCGCTTCACAATAGACCGCATCATCAAAATCCCGCGCATCCTCGCCATCGATTGTCACTAAAGGCAGATGTCGAATATCGACTCGGTGCGCTTTATCACGCGCACTCAATTTGGACTTGAACTTGGCCGCCTCCGCATCAACCTCTTCCGGCCAACGGAATGGAATGGAGTAAGTGCGCAGAGCGACATCGATTTCCATACCCGGCGCCATGTGCTCACCCAGCACTTCTTTGACATACCCCATCGGATTAACACGCACATCGGGCTGACGCACAATCTCCAATGTCACATATTGTCCGTGCTTGGCGCCATTAAGAGCATGCTCTGGCACCAGGATGTCCTGGGTAATACGAGGATTGTCTGGAACAACGAAGGCGACTCCACTCTCCATATATATGCGCCCAACCGCTTCGAATGTTCGCCGTTCGACCACCTCAACGATCACGCCTTCACGCTTGCCTTTAAATTCGCGGCCTTCTGCCCGCACCAACACAATGTCGCCATCAAAGACCCGTTTCATCTGACGCGATGACAGGTATAAATCCGAACCGCCCTCTTCAGGAATAACAAAGCCGTAGCCATCTTTATGTCCCTGCACCCGACCGCGAATCAGATTCATCTTTTTCGGCAAGCCATAGGCGCCTCTACGATTGCACACCAACTGACCATCCCGACTCATGGCGATCAATCGACGACGCAACCCTTCATAGGGCTCAGGCTGCACTACATTAAAAGAGGAAGCTATTTCTTCGATGGTCGCGGGAGCGCCGCGCTCTTCAAGAAAGGTAAGAATAAATTCGCGACTTGCGGTGGGGTGTTCATAACGGGCGGCTTCGCGCTCCGCAAAAGGATCCAAACTACTCTTTTTCTTTTTTCCCATTAAAAGGACCTTAAATCTACAAAATTCATCAACATAGCGGAACCTGCGACCGATATGGTTGGTTTTCCGTCACATTAACATAATTCCCGCATTTAAAAACCATTCGCAGATACGCCCGCCCCATGTATAAATTTAGAACAATTTGAGCATTCAGAGCACTTTAACGTTTGCTTTTTATTCAACTTTTTCAATTTAGGCGCGGTTTTAAAAAAAGTTAAAACCCAACTCAAAAAAAGCGTTGACAAAGATCCAAGTGACGCGTAAAGTTCGCGCCATCCTGAAGTGCCGAGGTGGTGAAATTGGTAGACACGCTAGCTTCAGGTGCTAGTGGGGGCAACCCCGTGGAGGTTCAAGTCCTCTCCTCGGCACCATTTAATTTAAGGATAAAGACAACAAAGAGTTGAACTTCAACTCTGACAAATAAGCGCCTAAGGCGCTTTTTTTGTTTCTGCTCCCAGACGCCTTCCCCTCCTCTTTCGACCATAGATAGCAACCATCCAAAACACCTCAAGAAGCTGGTTAGCACTGACAAACTTCAATCAACATTCGCCACCCCACATCCGCCAACCTCGGACTCAAACCCTAACAGGCTTACCAACAGCAGAGATCTTTCGCAAAGGGCTGCTTAAGATTTATGTCAGTTGAGCTATCTGAATTGGGCACACTTAAAACGCCAAGAGGCTTATTCAGTAATAAGAGGAAGTTTTGGTGCGCCAGGACGGAGTCGAACCGACATTACAAGGTTGAAAACCTTGCGTCCTCACCATTAGACGACTGGCGCAATGGGAAAGTGGATATTTATGCATTGGAGAGGTCGGCGGGACTTGAACCCGCGATCGTCAGTTTTGCAGACTGATGCATTACCGCTCTGCCACGACCTCTTTTTTGATATTAACTTGGCAATAATATTGGCATGTTAATCATCAGGCGCATGGATGCGCCAGCGCGGCGGCTAGCCGCGGGAGACAGGGACTGACATGTGCAGGCCCTGTCGTTGCAGACAAATAGAAGGAAGCTATTTGTCTGCCTGATTAATAGTGCCGCCTGTCGGACTCGAACCGACAACCTATGGCTTATGAAGCCAGTACTCTAACCGATTAAGCTAAGGCGGCGTAAAGCGGCTCTCTTTCGCAGACGAGCCGGATTCTGAAGGTATGGCTGCCAGCCAGAATCTGTAACTGTTATAGCGAGCTGCGTGCCAACTTATTTTCACCCCACCAAATAGAATCATAAGCAATTGTTTTATAAATGCTTATAGAATTACCGAGCAAAAATACAGTATTGGACGTAGCTTATACGCGCAGCAATAAATATCATGTTTGATATCAAAATATTGCTTTGGATACGCCCCAAATTTCGATGAACAGCAAAAATATCGTCCTATCCATTCTCGGCACGACTTTGGATGTCGTGTCCAAGCGTCGCGGTAAGTTTGAGAAGCGCTGGGAGCGCTGGCGGCCGAACGTCTCCATCACTCAACGCGCCGAGGTCTTCCCGGTGGATGAGCTGCATTTACTCAGCGCTGGTAAAGACATGGCGCTTGCCGAAGAAGTCTCTGCGGATATCAATGTCGTCAGCCCGGAAACGCATGTCGCCATCCACGATGTCAGCTTTACCTCCCCGTGGGAACTGGAGATCACCTATCTGCAGTTGCGAGACTTTCTTTCCGACTTCAGGTTTGACCCCAGCGCTAATTATTTTTTCCACATCACGACCGGCTCGCATATTCAGCAGATCGTTATCTTCCTGTTGCACGAATCGCGACTTTTTCCCGGCAAGCTGTTGCAAACAGCGCCACCGAAGGAAGGTTCGACTGAACCGCGCCACCAAATCATCGACCTGGATCTTTCCAAATACGACGCAATTGCAGAGCGTTTTCGCAAAGATCATCTTGAAGGTGAAGACTTTCTGAAATCCGGCATTCAGACTCGCAACCCGGCGTTCAACCGGATGATTCAGCAAATCGAGCTGGTCGCACAGCGCTCTATCGCGCCCATGTTGATCACCGGTCCGA
Source organism: Hahella sp. HN01 (assembly GCF_018986435.1). Taxonomy (GTDB): domain Bacteria; phylum Pseudomonadota; class Gammaproteobacteria; order Pseudomonadales; family Oleiphilaceae; genus Hahella. The sequence continues at coordinate 52,199 of NZ_JAHMIN010000037.1, forward strand.
CTGGCGCCGGCAAGTCCCATATCGCACGCCGCATCTACGAGCTGAAGAAAAAACGCAATCTGGTGAGCGGCGATTTTGTGGAGACCAACTGCGCCACGCTGGTGGGCGACAACGCTATGTCCACCTTGTTCGGCCATAAAAAAGGCGCATTCACCGGGGCAGTGGATAAGCGGGACGGCTTACTGAAACGTGCGGATAAAGGCATGGTGTTTCTTGATGAAGTCGGCGAGCTGGGTTTGGATGAACAGGCCATGCTGTTACGCGCCATCGAAGACAAATGCTTTCTGCCCATGGGCGCGGACCTGGAGGAGAAAAGCGACTTTCAGCTGATCGCCGGCGCCAATAAAGATCTTCGCAAAGAAGTGAAAGAAGGTCGCTTCAGAGAGGACCTCTTTGCGCGTATCAATTTATGGACTTACCGCCTCCCCGGACTGGCGGAGAGGAAACAGGACGTCGAACCCAACATCGAGTACGAACTGGATCGATTTGAGCGCAATCATGGCGAGAGAGTGGCGTTCAACAAAGAAGCCCGCGCCCGCTATCTTGAGTTCGCATTGTCTCCCGAGGCGCTTTGGCCCGCCAATTTCCGCGACCTCAACGCCAGCATCGTGCGCATGGCGACCCTGGCGGACAAAGGACGGATTAAGACGGATCATGTGGACGAGGAGCTACAGCGGTTACGTTATCTGTGGTCGCACGCGGAATCGCCGGCGATGGCGAGCAGCTTATCTCTGGATGATTTTCTGGCCCAATATCTCGACCTCGAACAGCTTGAGCACGTTGATTATATTGAGAAAGTGCAACTGAAAGCCGTCATCGAAGTGTGCAGAAACTGCCGGGACGGCGCAGAGGCGGGACGCACCATTTACAATGCATCCCGGCTTCGCAAAAAACAGACAAACGACTCCCATCGATTACGTCAATATCTGGCCAAGTACGGCCTTCACTTTGACAGCATCAGTCAATTCAGTCTGAATGGAAATAGCGCCAGCTAGGGTTTGCGCCAGCTGGCGGTAACGCTGACGCCGCGATAACTGTGGCGTCCGCGCAACCCGATAAACCATACGCCGGGTTCGGGATTGGGAAACACACATTGCTCTTCATTGCCGTCTACAAAAGGGCGGCAGTCATATTTATTCGGCGTGGGACGCACATCGTCGGCGACATAGAGGTCCACATCCCCCGTCCCACCAAAGCTCCTGACCACCATTTCGATAGCGCCGCGCGGTACCTCAAAGCGATAGTAGTCCCATTCATTCTCACCTCCTCGCAGATTCTCCAGCCTTAACACGCCCCGCTCCGGCAGCGGCAGATCGCCATTCAGCGCCGCCAGCGCCCGCGCTGCGTCAGCGATGCCTGCGCCGCATCCACCATCACAATCCCCGGGCAAGGGTCTCGCTCCCAGTTTTATAGCGCTTTCGATCCGTCCCGGCGTCGCTCCTGGGTCAGCTTCATACAGGAGAGCCGCTATCCCCGCCACATGGGGCGTCGCCATACTGGTGCCTTGATAGAACTGATAGGACTCCTCCCCCGGCACGGTCAGGCCGGTATTCCATATAGACAACACCCCGTTACCGAGCACATCAGTTTCACCACCCGGCGCAGAGACGTCGACTTTGCGACCGAAATTGGAGTACCAGGCGCGTGCGCCCGCCTTGTTATTTGCAGCAACCGCTATAACGCCTTTGCAGTTGGCCGGTAGAAAGTGGCGAACATCCGCATTAGCGTTACCAGCGGCGACAACCACCGTGACATTGCGCTGACGCACCATGTTGATGGCTGACTGCATGGTCCCGCCACAACGCCCTTCCCCTGTCAGGCTCATATTAATGACCTTGGCGGGGTGCAGATTCTCAGGCGCGCCATCCACCGGCACGCCCGCAGCCCAGACCAGAGCGTCCGCAATATCCGACAGATAACCTCCGCATTTGCCCAGCACACGAACTGGCAAAATACGGGCGTTAAACGCCACTCCTGCAACTCCAATTTGGTTGTTAGTGACGGCGGCGATTGTCCCAGCCACATGCGACCCATGCCAACTGGAGTCTTCCGCCTCCGCTCCGTCGTAACATTCGTTTTGCGCCACCCAATCCCCGGGATCACTGGCGTCAGCGTCACGCCCATCGCCATCATTGGCGACAACTGGGTCGCTGATAAAGTCATATCCGGTGACGACATTCGCGTCCATATCCGAGTGGGCGACGATTCCCGTATCCAGCACCGCCGCCACGACGCCTGAACCGGTCGCCACGCTCCATGCAGCGGGCGCATTGATGCCCGCGACTTCGTCAAAATATCCCCATTGCTCGACATAACGCGGGTCATTAGGCGCAAGCGTCTTATGCAGCAATATGTCTTCCTCCACATCAAGAACGCTGGCGTCACTGAGTAAATCTTGTTTCAACTGCGCCAGCTCAGTCTGAGTCAGCCGGCGTTTTGCCTGATATAAGCGGCGAGAGCCAACAGCGAGAGGGCGTAGATAATCGATGCTTTGCAAAGCGCTGCGCGCAGCGGGAGAAATTAAAGAGAAGGAGAAAGAGGATGGAGGCGTCGCGGTATCGCCAGCATAGTGAATAATAAATCGTTGCGGTCGGTAAGCGACATCTTGCGCTAAAGCGCGCGCCCCTTGAAGTCCTGTCAATACTACTACCGTCATCAACAACAAAGCTAATCTCATAACAATCATTCCTTGACTGAAGTTGCATAAAGTACTGCAGTGAGCAGCCAGCGCTTCCCTACTTCCAAGGATGTACAGAAAACCCGACGCCCGGAAAAGCTGACAGTTCGTTGACTCTACGAAAAACTTATGACGCGCTCAAGGCGACGTCTGAACGCTTGGCCAGGACAGGAAATATAAGGATCTGTTTTTGCGTCAAATATTTCTTTATGACCTTAAAACGGCATAGCTTATAACCGAAACAGAGCTCCCGATCACGATAAATTATTAGAGATTAATTTTCCGTTACCTATAATCTTTCGCCTTTTTATAGTCAGCGCCCTGTATCTGTACCGAACGGGGTGGCTCTTAATCATTCGTGGAATACAGAAGTAATATGTCCCAAGCATCTCCCTTAGCTTTGCTTCCGCTGGCGCTGTTTCTGGCGCTGTTTGTCGGCAGCGGCCTCTGGTATCAGTCAGAGGGCGTTGAGTACGCCTTTTATCAAATCTCCGCGCCAGTCGCGATCCTGCCCGCTATTCTATTAGCGGTAATGATGGCGCGCGGAACCTTGAATGAGCGCATAGAAACCTTTATCAAGGGCGTCGGCGACAACACAATCATCACCATGGTTCTGATTTATCTGCTGGCGGGCGGTTTCGCCAGCGTCGCCAAAGCCGTAGGCGGCGTGGATGCTACCGTTAATTTCGGACTCAGCGTGATACCGCCTTCTCTGGTATTGCCAGGACTGTTCATCATCACCGCTTTCGTCGCTACCGCCATGGGCACCTCCATGGGCACCATCGCCGCTATCGCCCCTATCGCGGTGGGCGTCGCTGACGCAACGGAACTCCCCATGCTGCTGACTATCGGCACAGTAGTGGGGGGCGCTATGTTCGGCGACAACCTGTCTATTATTTCCGACACCACCATCGCCGCCACTCGCACCCAAGGCTGCGAAATGCGCGACAAGTTCAAACTGAACTTCATGATCGCAGCGCCAGCGGCGGTGCTGACCTTAATCTGGTTGTACTTCCAGAGCAGTAACGCCGTAGTGGAAGCGCCTAAGGACTATGAATTGATCCGCATCCTGCCCTATGTCGCGGTGCTGGCGCTGGCGGTATTGGGCGTCAATGTCATGCTGGTGCTGTTCAGCGGCATTGTGCTGGCGGGTGGAATTGGCTTGTTCATGCAGCCTGACTACAGCGTAGCGTCCTGGTCCAAGGACATCTATGCCGGCTACACAGGCATGCAGGAAATTCTGATCCTATCGCTGCTGATCGGCGGCCTGGGCGCCATGATGAAGTCTCAAGGCGGCCTGGACTGGCTGGCGAAAACCATCGACCGTATCAGCAGACTGGGCGGCGCCAAGCAGCACACCAGCCGCGCGGGCGAATTGAGCATCAGCGCTACCGTCGCCCTGACCAATGTCTGCACCGCCAATAACACCGTCGCGATTCTTCTGTCCGGCAGCCTGGCGAAAGATATCGCCGACCGCTATCAGGTCGACCCACGCCGCAGCGCCAGCCTGATGGACATTTTCTCCTGCGTCGTCCAAGGCGTTATCCCCTACGGCGCACAGGCCCTGCTGGCCTCGTCCCTGGCCAAAGTCTCTCCAGTAGAACTGATCGGCAACATCCAATATTGCTGGCTACTGGGACTCATGGCGCTGATATCAATTGTCATCGGACTGCCGAAAGGCAAAGTCCAAAGTTAATGACTTGAATTGGAAGCCCGCTGTTGCGGGCTTTTTTGATGCAAATAACGGCGCTTATCAGCGCTTAGTTTTGAAAAAATACTGAGCGTACTTTTTCCCGCTGCCAGTCCTGAGTTATAAAACTATAACGAGACGCTATTCCTTGTGCGCACTCAGAATAGGACACCTCATCCAGAAGCCGTTTAAAAGACTCCTCACATTCCTCAAGATCAGCATTTTCCACAACCAAGCCTGCTCCCAGGTCCTGAAGCTTAGACGCATTTAAATGCTGTTCCTGGTGATTTGGCGCAAGTAGCTGAGGCTTACCTTTTAATAAGGTTTGGCACAAAAGCCCATTCCCGCCATGATGGACGACTATGTCCGCACCCTCTATCAACGAGACTACATCCACTGGGCTTGAAAAGACTTTCATAGTGTCACTGACATATTCAGAGGCGGCGACTCTTTTATCAGACTTAGGGACGTAAGCGATCACGTTACATCCCGAACGCGACAGCATTAGCATCAAAGCTTCGAAGAACATAGAGTCTGGCTTAACGTAAGCCAGAACTTTGGGTTTATCATGCTCAGTCCAGCAGATTTCAGATTCACCAAGCGTCATGGATAAAGGACCAAGATAATCTCCATCCACCCTTCTCTGGTAAACATCAAGTTCTGGCAAGGTTGTTAGCAACGTTCCCTTTACTCTGAAGAGTTCATCCAGAGACTCCAGCGTCGCCATTTTTAAGCGGGATAAGACCCGATTAATATTGTCTTGCACCGCCATATGAAGATCGATGTCCTCAGGCTTTTCAGCTTCGCCTGTAATTTTGAGTCCATAGCGGTTGGGGTCAGGTTCAGCAAAGCTGCTCCCAACAGCAACAGTATCAATACCCAAGCCATAAGCCGCGACTTGTAGCCCTGGCGCAAATTCACAAACAACTACCTGAGGCTGGTAATTTTGAAGCACTCTCTTCCAACCGCTGACGCAGTCATATAGACAAGCAAGATCCGTAAATCCAAAGTTATATAAAACTGTTGAAAAGCTAGATACATCATGAACAATCGACCTAGCTCTTCGTCTCCATGCAGGAGCCTGAATGAGTTTAATATTCGGCTCACGAATAAGCTTAGATGCCGCAACCTTATCTCTTACTGCAACAACAACCTCATATCCGGATTCCTGCAACGACTCAGCAAAGAATAACAAATTACTTAAATGCCCTAAACCTTCACCCCACTCCCAGGCTAGTAGGATAGTTTTTTTATTAAGCTGCATAATCTATTCAACACACTATTGAGCACAAGGAAACCTCTGAACCATCCATAGTTATCGGAATATTTCTCTCCGACAGGGAGCTTGAACAACTATAAACTTTTTTCCCGACACCTTTTGCCCCTCGAAGAGCAAAATTAAGGTTTATAAGCCTTAATCAGCAGTCTGTCCTTGCGATTAAAAGGTCACTGAATGCCAAAAATAGATTTAATCACCCCCTCTACTTGGACAGTCTTCACTCACCGCTCATCCCAGTCTAATTCAGAGAAGAGAAAACGATAGCATTCGTTAGCATCAAAGCCACATTTACGTTTTTAGGCTAAATGCAGAAGTCTGTAGCACCCCCAAATATATAAGAACGATTTGCAGGAGTTTCTGTAGCGGGTATGTTGAACGCCTCAAAAGATGAGCACACGGCTACCAAGGCACCCTCGCAGTTGTCAGTTCACTTTGAGGGAATGTTAGATATTCACATTAACCTGCAACTTTTCAGACACAGAGTTTCGAGTCCTGCCAGATTTAAAACTTGCTTTCCCTAGCAAAATTTTAAGAGCACCATTTACAGACCGCCACATCAAACAACTATTTCTTCCCTGTTAAAAACAACTCTACAACGCTTCCTATTTCTTTTAAACTCAGCCATTACACCCCTAACTTCTGGCCGAACATCTCGAACATCAATAGACTCAAGACTCTTCAACTCTAAAAAGCTTAAAATTCCTTCCATTGAAATAGAACTATCATCCAGAACTATACTAGACACATGCTGATACCCGCTAGCTTGTTTTAGGTAGCTAAGCAACTTATCATCTGCAGCATCCCCCATTATCGCCAAACGAGTAGATATACTTTGCATTTCAAACCATTCCCACCCCTTCCACAAATCAAAACTAACCCGCCCCTGTAAAGAGTTTGCTTTTTCGAAGTAGTTTCCATTCGCTAGAATAGCGTAAACTCTCCCGGTGTCACCAACCCCAACTCTATACTTAAAATTATCTTCACTATATAACTCCAATGATACAGGCACACCATTCCGCCATTCATACTCTTGTGAAAGATCATTTTCTTGAATAACAAGAAACTCTATATCCCCGTGATACGTCCAATTAGCCTCATGCAGAAGAACTCCTCCATTATAATATTTTTCAGCAACACAGACATCTTTATCAAACTCAAAAACGGTACCATTAAACGGCTCACCTTTATAAGAAACAGGCTCACTACCAGAATCTAAAAACGTTTCTTCTATACATATATCCGAAAGAGAAATCTTTGACCAATAACAATTTTTATATTCATTCTCGATACATCCATTAACTATTACGTCGCCTCTCAATCGCCCTTCTGGCAGCAGAAAAAAAGCCAAACCCGTGAATATTTCTTCTTTATAAAAGAACACCCCTCCATTATTAGTTAGCCTCTCAGCTTTAATTCTCAGCATTATTCTGCTCCTTTATTAGTTAATATTTCAAAAATGGAAGAGGGTAGTATTCCACTGCAATTCTGGCAAGCCTCAAAATCTTTCCCTTTCTTAGCAGGATTAGTAGTGATATTAACAGTCGCCACCTGAATTTTTTCTTTCAAGGTTAGAGAATGTTTGCTAAGTTGATTGAACAAATCATTGGCGGCTCTCACTTCCGCGTGAAGTCCAGGCAGTCCATTATCTGTACTGAATATCTTCTCGCCTGCTGAGCCAATATATTCTCTTATAAGAATTTCAGCATTAGTGCTAAGAGGCGCAGGATTCTCCTCTGCCAATTCATACAGCTTACGGACTTCATAAATGTATTTATCTACATCTGTAATCTTAAATAACGTAGTCTCCCCCTCAATCAAGCTTGCTCCTTTAAGGCCCTTTACATTTCCCTTTAAATTCGTAAAAAAGTCACTAAATACCCCTAACTCTGGTAAGCCTACTTTTGCAACAGCCGCCAATCTACCACGAGCTGATTTAGTATGAGCAGCCATCAACTCATACGCCTTATCCCTAACACTCTCGACCAATTTTTTACCAAACTCTGACCTTAAGAGAGATACAGCTTCACTTGTCGTAGTCTCTATTCCTTCTTTAATCGATTTACGAGAGGGAAGCCCCGATCCGCCACCTTTACTTTTAATATCACCAATCGAGCCGATTTGATTTCCAGATGAAATTGACCCAGAACCCTTAAACTCGACTTTTCCTACTCCAGACCTCTTTGCGCCCGCGAACATCATGAAAAGATTGCCAAATGCCTCTCCAGCTCTTTCGCCATCCCCAGTAATAACGCCGGTCCCCAGCTCATACCCAAACGTATAAGGTGCAAAAATAATCCCCGCAGCCATCTCGAGCAGTATGTCGCCAGTACCGGCGCCACCCGCTACAGATTGCCCCATAGCGCTGGTGTAGTTGATATCTTCTGGTGCATTTCCTGTCAGTAATGACTTCCCAAAATTCCAGGCCACCTGCTCTATGTCATACACCATTGCTAATGGTTCATACACTGCGGAACCTAGCGCCTTCGCAAAACCAATTCCGAACTTACCAACTTCTCCTAGAACGCCTCCGCCCTGCTCGTCGCCAATTACGCGCCCCTTATCTATCACTACAGTGGTACCCAGCTGCGATGGCCTTTTTAATACATCAAAAGCAGAGCTCGGCAAAGGATCGTCAATATTTTCCAGACCGTTGTATAAAGCCTTTAACTCAAACTCGTAATCCGTCCCTTTAATTGACTCACTAACTTGGTTTGAAGTTTTTACACCACCACTAGATACTCCGATTAGAGCTAAATCTCCTAAAGCACTCCCAACAACCCCCGCTATCATCCCCACATAGTCAGGACGATAGTCTTCGCTGTCATAAACAGCGGTCCTCACTGCTTCAGACACGACTCCCGACGTTATTCCGCTTATCGCTGAATAGGATAGAGGTGTGCTCAGGGGGCTCGGCATCCAGCTTTGCGCTTCCAGTCCACTGTGAAGAATGCTGCCTGTTTTACCAAGTCCGGTTCCTCCCATAATGGCGCTCGTCGCCAGACTCGCGGCGACATCTCGCCATCTGAAGTGGGTCTCTTGGTCGACGAGTTTGCCTGCGGCGTAGTTTGCGCCTACCGCCGTTAAAGCTTTGCCGGCGGTTGCCGACCAAGATATATCTTTCCCCCACCCCATGTACTGGCTGATCCCGGCTGTAGCGGCGGCGGTAAGCCCTCCGCGTAGCGCAGACCGGAGTGAAAAGTGGTCCTGAAGGTCCAGCTCTTTTGCCGCAAGCTGAGAAACAGCACTGCCGGCAAGGCCGCCGACAAATGCCCCCGCCGCTGTTGCAAAAGCGCTTGCGCCCGCTGTTAGCGTGGTTATGGTAGCGCCGCCTGCGCCTATGCTGGTAACGGTAGTCATGCCGGCAGTGAACAGCGCATCACCAACGACGCCCGCCAATGCCGGAGCCACTATAGCGGTTACGGCGATTGCGATAATCATTACAAATATCGCAGCGCCAGCGCATTTGCCCTTCTTGGGCGGAGGCGGCGGTTCAGGCAGTGTCGGCGTCGTATCCCCCAACGCCAGACCAGGATCGTAAGGCCTGAACGTTGACGCATTATTGTGGATGTTCGTTACCACGTTCGGGACGACCAGATTCAGGTCTGCTTTTAGATCCTGATCTCCTGACAACCCATTCGCGTCAGCAATCAGATACCAAAGGCTGGCGTCGCCCCAGAGTCTTGAAGCAATCGTCGCCAAAGTGTCGCCACTGTTTACGCGATAATATGTCGGCGCCTTACCCGGATAGTTCGAGTTTATAGGCTGGAAGTTTTGATCGAAGTCCGCAGAGGTAACAGGGACTATTCGCTTCAGATTTGAGTACCCAATCTTACGCTTAACATCCCGATTGAAGGTAAAGTGCCCCTCTTTTCCAACCGGGATCGTCACCTGCTCCTGGCCAACAACGTGTTCTGTATCCGGCATGTTAGCCAAATGCTGAACATAGTCAGTGCGAGATGGAACATCATCACTCCCCATATCGCCTCGAACAATACCGTTCAGATAGAAGAATTTGCGTCGGACCGGCGCCTTACCTCCTTTTTCCTCCCAGTCCACTTCATCCCGGAAAAGTATTTGCCCATTATGATTATTGACGTAACTCAGGCTACGGTCCGCTGCATGGTCGTATACAAACAGATTATGGCCGTTGGCGTCGTATGCGTAATACGAAGTTCCTGGTTTCCAGTTATCTACGCCACTCTTTGTAGCCGTGATGGTAACTTTACTTTCCTTATAAGTATCCCAGCGGTCTTGAGAATCATAGAAATAGTCAGTAACACTATTCGCATCATCGCCACTTCCTTTAAACTCCGTTTGACGCAGAGTCTGTCCGTCATTTAGATAGTGATATTTAATACTTCTATCGACAGCGCGGCTATCAGCGACAGTAATCTTACTTTCTAATAGACGGTTATCAGCATTATAATCATAGGATTCTTCACTGACTTTGAACGTCTGAACGTTTCCATTATATTTTTCGTACTTATACTCGGTCTTCTTTTTCGTTCTTCCTAACGGATCAATGTTCTCTCTCCGTGAGATTAAAACATACCCACCATCAAAGTTTGCGCCAGTAGCATCTTTAAATTTTTCGTCATATAACCAGATGGTTTCCAGGTTGCCTCTTTCGTCATAGCCGTATTTCTGCCGAACCTCTTGTGGAGAACCGCTATTTTCGGATAGTTGCGCGCTATCGCTACTGAGGCGACGCCCCATAGCGTCATACTTAATAGAATATCCCGTATTCCCGGCGCCTATCGTCCGCACGCCATTAGCAGCTTGATTTAACGCCCCCATGGTAACCAGGAAGCGATTCTCTTTATCGTAGAGATAAAAGAAATCCTGCGTTAGCTTATTTTCTCCATATTTATCGCTTGAAATAGCCGCATTGTCATATTCAGCTTTCACCCGGCGACGATTGCCTACCGCGTCATAAAAGTAATTGAGCTTGTAGTCATAATCATCAATTTCATAGACACGATTTAGCGCATCATATTTAGCCGTCACATTTTGATAAGGAAGCGTGTCGTTTTCGAGCCCACCCGCCAAATCAGAAAATGGCTTACTACGATAGGTTTCTCCAACGACATTTCCATTGGCGTCATACCGAAATTCAGTAAAGCTTTTAGCCCCCTCATCAAGTACTTGATGCAAACTTCCATTTGCATAGTACTTATACTCAATCTTTTGTGACTTACGCTGCCTCACCCTATCGGCAATTCCTGTGTCTGTAGGAATGATGCTATCAGAGTAGTTAAATGCTGTATTGCTGGTTTGCTTTGTTAACCAGCCAGCTTGGTTATACTCATAATAGAATTCATGCCCCCCCAGGTCCTTGTGGTAGCGAATTTTTCCAAAATAATCGACATCATCGGTTAAAAGGTGATTCGTTCTATAGTTAGCGTTGGTTTCTGTATTTAGACCATTTTCCGTCGTTTTTCTGAAACCGCCAATGCCGCCAATTTCAGCGTCATAGGAATATTTATAATAAGTTTCTCTTCTTTCCCATTTGGCGCTGTTGTTGGAGATATCGCCATCGTCGAAGCTGATATGCTTAGTGATACGTCCTTCACCGTCATAAAAATACTTCTGTTGAAAGTTCGCCGCATTAGTATGAGTGATCCTATTGCCAGCTTCGTCATAACTATAACGCTCACTGGAATATGACGAGCCCTGGAGATAGTTGCTGAGAGAGCTAAATTGACGAACCTCCTGCAAACGGTTCGCTTTATCATAAATGAAAGAATGATAGCGACCCAACTCATCGATCATTAAACGCTTATTGCCTAACTGATCGTACTTATAAGTCTTCTTCGCTCCCATCGCATCTACTTCAGACGCGACTTGTCCTGCAGCGTACTCCTGACCACGATAAAATGCTGTATCGCCTTTCCATTCATTGGAATACCCCGATTTCTGTTGATGCAGATAGCTGTTCGCATCTTGACTTGCGACGAGGTTATTCTGACCGTCGTAATAGTATTTAGTTACAGGATGGGCGTTTAGCGACTTCAATGAACTATTAGAATCGCTTGCGGACTCAGGCCCATGATCCTGATATACAGCCACTTTCGGATCAACTTTATAAGTAAGTCTGCCTTGAGCGTCATAGGCCATGTGAGTGGCGTTACCGTTACCATCCACCTCCTTTACAATCTCGCCAAACGCGTTGTATCTCTGACTGCGGTGAATTTGATAACTTGACTGTTCACCTAACAACCAACTAACGCGGTAATTTTGGATTACACTTCTCTGCTCAGGGCTCTCTAACTTCCAGGAGCCGCCTATATTTTCTGACGATGTTGTCTGGGCTGACTCTGTGTGTGTTTTCTTAGTTACTACGTAATTATGAATAAACTCATACTTATAGCCATCTACATTACCAGATCCCATTCCTACATAAACGCTGGCTGAAGCTCTATTTTGAACTCCCCCTTGTGCGTTACGTGTTTCATAATCTAACTGATATGCCCCTTCAGAAAGCGCAAAGTAAAATCTCTCTTTATATTTTATAGCCCGCCCGCCTAACTCTGCGGATTCAACAAAACTAGTACTTGTAGCTGAACCAGTTTTTCTCCCTTCCTGAAGAGAATAGTTATATACGCCATCAAAAACTTTAACATTACTTATGCTTGGAACATAAATACTAAAACCTACTGTCTGACCAGGAAAGTCATTACGACCAGACCTTTCGACCCGCCCTACATGGGTGAAAACAATACTTTGCTGCCCCGGATTAACTATCTTTTCCTCAACCTTCTCAGAACTGGAAAACTTTATTTTTAGCGGAACCCCAAGCCGTTTAAGCTCAGGAGGAATTTCAACTGTATATGAGTTACTCCATCTTGCGGTAGTTGGCCAACCGTATTTTTCATCCGCATATACAACATCTTCTTTTCCGTTGATTGTGACTGTGGTTTTACTTGGAAGCCCATGATCTTTTGGAGCAGAAAGCGAGCCCACTATTGAATCTAGAGTATTTGGCTCACCGATAATCAACATACCAAACTCAGTAGATTTAGATACCTTCGTCGTTCGTCGCCCTTGATTTAACGAAAAACTATAACTACCTTCAAATAACTTCAAACCACCGAGTGATGGAACATAAATTTTAAAGGAGACAGTTTGATCATGAATCCCCCCCTTCCCGACACTCCCATTATGTTGAAACTCAACATAGTCAGAAATATTGGTCGGCACCCCTGTGTCAACCAGCTTAGATCCGTAATAAAAGTCGACTTTTAATGGGAGCCCTAATTCTCTAAGTTGCTGTGGAATTTTTACTTTATATAAATTTTTCCATATTGCCGCAGTAGCTTGACCATATGTTCCTATAGCATGTGTTACATCTATCACTCCTTCTATTTCCACCACATCCCTGCCAATAGCCTTGGCCTCTCCTTTTTTTCCGCCCACCTTCACATACTCATCAACAACACTTCTTTCAAGCCTGACTCTCTTAGTGTCATGAGTGGTTTTCATAGGGGCCGTCACTGTCACAGTTCCGCCACGCTCATAACTGATCAATACGTGATAACTGTTTTCCTTCTCCTCGATTTTAAGACTTGAAAGCGCCTCCGCGTCCAACTCAAGATCGGATTTGAAGGTAAATTCCTGTGTCTGTACATCACGATAGATATAATAATTGTGGGTTGCCCCTACTGGCTCAGCGGCTCGCCAGATACGAACAGTTGTTTTGACATATTTATTTTCATTTGCAGGATCTTTTTCCACCCTCTGCGCTTGCCAGGCGGAGTCATAGCTATTGGTAGCGTTACTTAATGCAACGTCACTTAAGCCTTTACCTACTTTTGTTAATTCATACTGCAACGCCAGGGCAGATTCGACCTGAGTCAAATCAAAGCCATCAAATCCAATCGGAGTAGTAGAAGAACTTGTGCCTGGAGCACTGGAATAATACCCAACATTCTTTTCGTTATACTCTACCGTCGTTTCCTCTTTGACATCCTCCCAAGCTGTAAGCCCAGGCTGAGGCGCCTGCGTTCCCAGCAGTCGTTGCCTGTACTCCTCAAAGTCGACGGTTGAACTCCAATTCTTATCAACCTCCTCTTCCGTCAAGGAAGCGCTCAACTGGCTGTAATCATGAGGCGCCTCAAAGGTGTCCGTCTGGCGGTTGCGTTCGTCATACACGCTGACTTTCATCTGCGTCTGCAGCACGCCCAGCGCCTTCACCTGCTCCGGCGACGTCAGCGTCGCCAGGT
>NZ_JAHMIN010000038.1 GCF_018986435.1 Hahella sp. HN01
CACCTCCCCCCTTGAGCGGCTGTTTACCCGTATTTTCTACCCCCATAACATTCATTGTAATAACGCCGCCAACATGCCCATTGCACATAACAAACAAAGCGGCCCATAACAAAAATAAACAGCCGTGACGGTCAGCGAGAGGCCGCCGGCGGAGCACCTTTATGACTACGAGCGACGCACCTGAAGCAAGACCGCTGATTCCCAGCAAGATTTCACCGCCGCAAACCAGCCCTCATGTTCTGAGCCGCCCACGCCTGGAAGCCGCTCTGCTTGACGCCGCCAGTAAGCCCTTATGTATCGTACGCGCGCCAGCTGGATTCGGAAAAACCACTTTGATGTCTCATTGGCGCCGCCGTCAGCCAGGACGGGTCGCCTGGCTCAGCCTGGATGAGCTGGATAACGACGCCACTCTGTTTGGGCGCTATCTGACAGCGGCGCTGTCTCATCATGCGGCGGAGCTTCAGGGTCCATTGTCACGCGCAGAAGAGGCGCTATCCGACTATGATCTGATCTGGCTCACCGGAAAGCTGTGCAACGAATTAAGCGCCCTGGATCAACAACTGATTCTGGTGCTGGATGACTACCATCGCGTGCATAACGAGCAAATCCATGAGGCGCTGCGGTTTCTAATTCAGCATCAGCCTCCCGCGCTACGTCTGTTTATTTTGACGCGATCTGAGCCGCCGCTAGGTTTAGCGAATTGGCGGGTGCGCGGCATGCTGCACGAAATCGGGGCCGATGAGCTTGGCTTTACATTGGAGGAAGCCCGGCAATTTCTTCATGAAAAAAATGATCTTCGAATCGACGACCCACAAGCATTGCAGGAGACGTTGCAGCGCCTGAAAGGCTGGGCGGCGGGACTGCAGATCATTGCGTTGTCGGCGCCCCCAAAGGATTCATTTAACGATTACCTGAGACGTTTTAACGGCGCCCACGCACATGTATTGGACTTTCTCGCAGAGGAAGTGCTCAGCAAACAATCGCCGGAACGTCAGGCGTTTTTGCTAAAAACCAGCGTGCTGGAGCGTTTCAATTCCGAGCTGGCGCAAGCGCTGACTGAACAGAAAGAAAGTTTCGGCATGCTGCAGGATCTGGAGAAAGGCGGCATGTTCATCGCCCCGCTGGACGAATATCGCACCTGGTACAGCTACCATCCCTTTTTCGCGGAGTTTCTGCGTCATCAGCTACAGCTTCAGGCGTCTCCACAGGCTATCGTCGACTTGCATAAAAGAGCATACGAATGGTGGTTGCAGAAAGCCCAAATAGCGGAAGCGCTAACGCATCTATTACAGGTGGACGATCCGGCGCTGATCGCAGAGACGTTGTCTGTCCATGGCTGGGCGCTGTTTGAGCAGGGACGGCTGAGCCTCATTGAACAGTGTCTGGACGCCCTTCCCGAAGCCGCCATCGCGAACGATAACAGACTCGCGCTGTTGCGAGCCTGGGTATGCCTGACCCAGGCCGATCCCGGATCGCTGGAGGAAGCGCTAAATCAAGCGGAGCAACGTTTGCCGGACCGGCAAGAGGAGACCCAGTGGCGACGGGTCAGCGCCGAAATCAGCGCACTCAAGGCCCAGTTATACGCCACGGTTGAAGACATAGAAGCGGCGCACAATCATGCGCAACAGGCCTTGGCGATCAGCTCCAGCGCCTCCAACGCAGCGGCCATCGCCCTGTCCGTTCTAGGTGAAACTCATGTGTGTCGAGGGGAACTGAATCAGGCGCGGGACGCATTTATTCAGGCGGAAGCTTCCGCACGCGCCGCAGACTCCATGCACGGACTGCTTTGGACGCTTGGTCAGCAGGCGGATGTTCTACGCCATCAGGGAGATCTGCTGGGATGTCACCAACAGCAGACCATCGTTTTGCAACTGGCGCGGGAGCACCATCTTGCGCAAACACCGGTCATGGAGTTTATTCATCGACAACGGGCCGATCTGCTCATCGAATGGCTGCAATACCATGAGGCCGCCCAGCATTGTGACGCCGGATTGCGCATCGTGGAGCACCTTGAGCCCCACTGCGCCATCCCTCTCAACGCATTGCAAGCCAGTATCGCGTTGCAGCAGGGCGAAGCTGGCGCGGCGGAAATTTATCTACGCAAAAATACACTGCTAATGCGCGAACACCGTTGCCACTCGGACTGGCGCGCCCTGTCCGCATCCATTCAACTTCGCTACTGGCGACAGCAGCGCAATCTATCCGCCATTAACGAATGGTTAGACGCCGAACCGGCTCCCAGTCCAGCGCCAAGTCATTTTCAGCAACGCCGCGCGCGCAACCTCGCCTTTGCGCTGCTCAGCCTGGACAAATCCAGGGAAGCGCTGCAGATACTGCAACCACTGACCGCTCAGGCTCACCAATTTGGCCTGCGCCTCTGTGAGATGGAAAACCAGATTCTCGCAACCTGGGCCTGTCTGCGCCTGGGAAATGAGAACGAGGCCAGCAACGCCCTGCTGCGCGCATTGCAGCTGGCGGAACCGATGCGCGCGATCGCCAGCTTGTTACAAGCGCCAGAGTGGCTGCTGGAGTTCTATGGCGCAATGATGGAGGACTCACGCTTGTCCAGCGCCGAACGCCGACACCTGCAACGGGTGTTAGAGCTATCCAAACGCCAGCATAGGCCGCAGAAGAAAACGCGCAATATGCCAGAACAAGCCAGAGCGTTGGCGCTTACCCCAAAAGAGTGGGAAGTGCTGCGCCTGATTGGCGAAGGCAGCAGCAATGAACGCATCGCCGAGCGTCTGTATGTAGCGCCAAGCACCGTTCGCAGCCACATCAAACACGTGTACCAGAAACTGGGAATTTCCAGCCGGGTGGAAGCTCGACGGGTTTCCCTCGACTTATCGCAGGGCCGGGTCGCCGGCCTTGGCGAACAGGGGTAGGCCGGCGGACCTAAACGCTGAAAATCCCCCCGTAAATCCCCCATTTGCATGGAAGCGTCCCAGGCTCGCCTTGGTTATGATCAAAGGGTAACGTACATCCGAAGCGGCTATGACGGCCGCCGCCAATTCCACGAGCTTGGCGCACGGATGCACCAATATGGACTTCAGAAAAAATACAATACCGGAGCTCATTCATTATGTTGAAAGTTCATCGCCCAACCCGAATTTCTCTCGTCATCCGACACGCAGCCGCCTGTGCGGCGGCCGCCGTATTAGGCATTTCCGCAACCGCCGCAAGCGCCGACACCTCTGGCAAAAGCGGCGCCGGCGTCCGCTTTCACGGCGGCGACGAAATCATCCTGCAGGGCTTCCACTGGAACGTCGTACGCACTGCGGAAAACAATTGGTACAACACCCTGCAAAGTAAGGCCCAGCAAATCAGCGACGACGGCTTCACCGCCATCTGGATGCCGGTTCCCTGGAGAGACAACTCTTCCTGGCAAGCGTCCAGCGATACACGCTTCGGCGGCGAAGGCTACTTTTGGGCCGATATGAATAAAAACAGCCGCTACGGGAACGACGGCCAATTGAAGCAGGCCGCGTCCGCCCTGAAAAACAAAGGCGTAAAGGTCATTTACGACATCGTGCCCAATCACCATGACCGCGGCCACAGCAATGACTCTCTCAATTTTCCCTCCGGGCAAGGTTACTATCGTTCCGACTGCAGTTCCTGTGACGATGGCGACCCGTTCATGGACGGCGGCTCAGATTTCAGCACCGCCCACCCGGATGTATACAACCTGTTTAAGAATGAGCTGGTCAACCTGAAGACTAATTACAGCGCCGGCGGATTCCGCTTCGACTTCGTCCGAGGCTACGCGCCGGAGCGCATCAATTCCTGGATGAGCGCCTCTCTGGACAGCGGCTATTGCGTTGGCGAGTTATGGAAAGGTCCCAGCGAATTTCCTTCCTGGGATTGGCGACACAGCGCCAGTTGGCAGGAAATTCTGAAAGATTTCACTGACAACTCCGATTGTTCCGTCTTCGACTTCGCCCTGAAAGAGCGCATGCAGAACGGCTCCATTTCCGATTGGAGATACGGGCTCAACGGCAACCCCAGCGCCCAATGGCGCGAGGTCGCGGTAACATTCGTCGACAATCACGACACCGGCTATTCACCCGGCCCTCTCGGCGGCCAGCATCACTGGGCGCTGCCGGACTGGAAACGCAAAATGGCTTACGCCTACATTCTTTCCAGCCCCGGCACGCCGGTTGTGTATTGGCCGCATATGTATGACTGGGGAATGCGCGACTTCATCCGCAATCTGATTCAACTACGCAAATCCGCTGGCGTGAAAGCTTACTCCGGTGTGCAATTCCATGATGGATTCAGCGGATTGGTGGGGACCACAAGCGGTAGTAATGGAAAATTGTTGTTCGCCATTGACTCTAACTTCAGCTCTCCCAACCAAGTGGCGGGCGGTTCATGGAGCCTGGCGGTCAACGAGGACAATGGCCGCATCCGCATCTGGCGTCAGTAACGCCAGCAATCTCCCGGGCGGCTGACGCCCGGGATTCTTGTGATCTGTAGACACAGTTTCGACGCACGCCAATAACAAAAATCAATCAAAACGTTATTAACTATCAATTTTCCTCCTTTCTTCGCCACGTATAATCTAGGTCGCATTGTTTTACACGCTCCTACGGAGGTATCAGTCATGTATACGGTGATTTTCGGTCGGTCAGGGTGCCCTTATTGCGTTAGAGCCAAGCAAATTGCAGAGCAACTAAAAGATCAGCGACAAGATTTCGATTTCCGCTACATAGACATTCATGAGGAAGGCATCAGCAAGGCTGACCTGGAGAAAACAGTCGGTAAGCCGGTCCAGACTGTGCCGCAAATATTTATCGATAAAGAACACATCGGCGGCTGTAATGAGTTCGAAAGCTACGTCCGCCAACACTTGACGCATTGACCACACCGCAGCAGCGTCAGCATCAACGACTTAATGCGATAAGCAACACAAATAAAAAGAGGCCACTCAAGGCCTCTTTTTATCTTTTAGATAACGCAACGCTATACGTTCGCTACTGGAGCCGCCTAATCAGCTCAACGCGACGATTGCGTTTCTTTCCAGCGTCAGAAAGATTGTCCGCTTCCGGCGCCACCGGACCCACTCCGTAAGGGATCAAGCGCGCTTGCGCAATACCGTAGTCTTTTATCAGACGTTCAACAACCGCCTTCGCACGCGCCGAGGACAGCTCAATATTGTGCTGAAACGCCCCCGTGTCATCCGTATGACCTGTCACATAGAGCAACAGATCCGGGCGTTTTTTCAGCAAGCCGGCGATCGCGTCCAAAGTAGGCTTGGATTCGTCTTTGACGACCGCTTTGTCCGTATCAAATAACACGCCGTATAAAAGCGCTTTTCCGGTCTCGTCGATATCGCGACTCAGACTGTCCACATCCACCGTGATCAGATCATCCTCCAGCGCCTCTGACTCCAGAATGATCTGCTGCACTGCCGTTTCATCCTCATAACCGCCAATAAACAAGGCGACATACACCTTGCCTTTTGCCGCGTCTTTAGAAGCCACCATAAAGTATGGATTACGGTAATAGTTGTAGACGGATTCTGTAAGCGATATCAGCCCACCAAGGTGAGCCGACTCATATTCATCGCCACACTGCTGCAGCTCACAGGAATAGATAGTGGTAAAGCCGCCTTTCGCCAGCGCCGCTCTATAGTTTTCGTACAGCTTTAACGTGGAGACATTTTCCAGTTCGTAATAGTGCCTGGACAAATCCCCCACTAAATCCAAGGATTCATACTGATAGGGCTTGCCGTCTCCGCTCAGTGCGGAAACCGGAATGCTGATGCGCTCATAATCCACCACTTTGCGTTGCCGCAAATCCGCACCGGGATAGCGTGGCAGCAGCGGATGATCTTCCTTCGTCGCGTCCGGGTCATTCGCCTTCGTTACCGTCGCAGGCGGCTGCGCCCCGAGATAATCGACATCCATGACGACAAGATCGTTCTGCAACGGCTCTTCTTCAACGATAACCTGCTGTACAGCGACCTCGTCTTCATAGCCGCCAATGAACAGCGCCACCGTGACTTTACCTTTTTCCGCCCCCTTCTCGTAAACCATGTAGTAAGGTTTGCGGTAGTAGTTGTAGACGCTGTCATTCGACGACACCAAAGCGCCCAACTCAGCAACCTGATATTCCGAGCCGCACTGCTCCAACTCGCACTGATAGACAGATTTAAACCCGCCTTTTTCCAGCGCAGCCCGATAGTTTTTATAAACTTTTAGTGTGGAGACGTTTTCGAGGTTATAGAAATGTTGGGTCAAGTCGCCGGTCAGGCTTAACTTTTCATATTCGTAAGGCTTATCTTCGCCGCTGAGTTTGCTGGCGGGAATCGTGAATGGCGCATAATCGATCTGCAGATAAGTTCTTACTGTGGCGCCAGGATAACGACTTAATAACGGATGATCCGGGTTGTCGGCATAAACACTGGCGGCGCTCAAAACGCCAATCAAAGCAGCGGCAAACCTTCTAAGCATGGAACTCCCCTATGTGTGGACGTAATTGCAGGAAATATAAGCGCTTTCTGACGTGGTTTTCCGTCACAATGACAGGGAGAAACGCGTCCACCCGCTTAGGCTGACGCGTTAGAAAGGTATGATTAGCGGAGGTTGAGAAAGTAGTTAAGAAGGGACCTTCAGCCTTTCAATACCGAAAGCTTTTAATATGTAGCGCTCAAAGAGCGGTTCTGTAGAGCCTTTACGTAGCTTAAGAAGAAAGTACTTCTCGAACGCCACCTTGGCGACATGCACCCACTTGCCTTCACGCATCCAGTTCACGTTACGTGGCGGCAGCTGCGGAATCGCCACGAAGGCGATACCGGTGTCCCCCATATCCGCCAGACAGACCGCATTCCAGGTCGCCTCCGCTTTGGGGGGCACGCCGTTAAGCGTCGCCTGAATATTTTTCGCCACCGCCGTCGCCATACTTTCAATCATATAACCGGTTTKGGGAACTCCAGTCGGAACAGGTKTTTTTTCCTTTGGCGCAATCGCAACCGCCACGCCAATCCCCCATACATTGGGATATGTGGGGTTACGCTGATGTTTATCGATCACAACAAAGCCCCGGGGATTCACCAGACCTTCGACACCTTTCAAGGCATCAATACCAGTAAAAGCGGGCAGCATCATGGAATATTTAAAGGGCAGTTCACGGCGTTGTTTGTCCTCGCCTTTCTCATCCACTTCCATGACAGTCATGAGTTTATCATCGACAGACTCAACCTTGGCGTTGCAGACCCAATCGATGTGTCTTTGTCGCAATTGCGACTCCAACATGCCTTTGCTGTCACCGACACCACCTAAACCGAGATGACCGATATAAGGCTCGGAAGTGACGAAGGTCATGGGCACTTTGTCGCGAATACGCCGTTTACGCAGGTCACGATCCATAATGAATGCGAATTCATAGGCCGGCCCAAAACAGGAAGCGCCCTGCACCGCGCCAACGACGATAGGACCAGGATCTTCGACGAACTCGCGCCACTTCTGGTTGGCTTTTATCGCATGATCAATATGGCAAATAGATTGGGTGTAGCCTTCTGGACCCAGTCCAGGAATTTCGTCAAACGCCAGACGAGGACCTGTCGCAATGATCAGATGATCATAGGAGATGCTGTCTCCATTTTTAAGCTCTATGCGGCTGGCGGCTGGATCGACTTTTTGCGCTGCGCCAACCACCAACTCTACGCCTTTGCCGGATAAGGGGGACTGCAGCGGAATTTTGATCGCTTCCGGCTCCCGCCATCCGATGGCCACCCATGGATTGGACGGCACGAAATGAAAATAATCTTTATCACTCACCACCACAATGCGGTGGTCTTTACTCAACGTTTCCCTTAACTCAAACGCCATGGGCATTCCGCCCAGGCCCGCGCCTAAAATAACAATAGTCGCCATGCGCTTCCCTCTTTGTCGTCAATTCCACTCTGACGCGGCTCAATCCCGCCGCCGCCTTGTCTCCAGCATTTCCTGAGACTCAGCAGAATAATTCAAAGCCGCACCACTTCGCTACAGCTGCAAACCGCGCATATGCGACTTAGACGACAAAAAGGCCCGTCAGGATGCGACGGGGCTTTCCTGAATCCTTACAGCAGCGCCGTTATGTCCTCTTTTGACGCTTGGCCCGGAGGGCTTGCGGAAAGCGTGACGAATACGATCCAGCTCCGACACCAACAACGTGCGCTCAAACTCGGTTGTGCGATCGTAGAGATCCAACCAGGCCTGCTTCTCAGGCGGCAGTTGATAGACAGGACCGTCTTCTTCCATACGCACGCGATACATAGGGCCATCGCCTGTACGCAACCACTCGAAGTTGCCATCCCATTTGTCAGCTATGGTAATCAGGTAATCCGCTCCCACCTGATAAATATCTCCGTTAAACCATTGGCGTACAGTTTCGTAACGCACGTTACAGGCGACGGAGATTTCCCGTTTAATTTTCCGAGGATGCACTCCCCGATCCAGTAGTAGTCTTTCGATTCTTTTTGTAACACTCATATGCAAGCCAGCTTTGTTAAGATTTGTAAATTGTATCTCGCATTAATACAAGCTTGCATGCCTAATTCCAAGATTTTTTATTACATTGACAATGATTAATAAAAGTACAACTGGATTTCGCCGCTATCCCACTCCTTTTCACTCCCTCAGACAGGCCTTGGGCACTGGGCGCGACGCACTTTCGCTAAAAACGCAAACGCAATCGCTCAACAAACGAAAAAGAAGACAAAATATTAAGAACAGGTAAGAAGATCGATCGATTCGAGGTGAGAAACTGACTCTCCGATGTGAAAGTCAGTCAGAGACTTGGACGGAAGTACAACTTTCAGCTAAAAGCCAATAAGTTATCAGCTTTTAACTTTTTCTTCCTTTTTTGAGAAAGAGGCCGGCTCCAACCCTTCATATGGATTTTGAATAGACTTACGGAACCGTTTCAACTCGTTGAGCATGTACGCGCGCTCAACGTCAGAGGTGTTATCGAACAATTCCAACCATGCCCTTTTTTCCTCGGGCAGATAAGAAGCGGCCTCTTCACTGATCTTGGGCTTTTCCATTGAGCCCTTGCCAGTGTAGAGCCAATCAAAGTTGGCGTCCCATTTGTCGGCGATAATCAAAAGATAATTCGCGCCTACCTCAGCAATCGTACCGTTAAACCACTGACGTACAGTTTCATAACGGACTCCGCAAGCGTTAGAGATCTTCCGCTTTACCTGACGGCGATGAACGCCCCTTTCGAGTAGTAGTTGTTCGATTCTTTCGGTTACAGACATATGCAAGCCAGCTTTGTAGTTTGCCGCATTGTAACCCGCCTTGCTACAAATATGCTTGCTTTATTAAAGCAATTATGCTTGTATAACGCGCGATGTAAGGAGGCAGCTATGACGAAAGCGGAAGTACTTGCTTACTTCGGTTCGGTGGCGAACGTCGCCAAAACGTTAGGAATCACCACCCAGGCTGTTTATGAGTGGGGAGACTCGGTGCCTGAGCCGCGACAATGGCAATTGCAGGTTCTGACCGACGGCGTTCTAAAGGTTTCATCGAAACGAAGCAGACAAGGTAAATCATCCACTCAAACTCTAAAGAAAAATGTAAAGGTTGGACAAAAAGCCAAAAGCGACAAAACCGGCGATGCGGACAAAGTTACCAAGGGAATATAGAGGAATAGCAAAGGGAGGCCCATGCTGTTATTAAGCCTGACCGGAGCCATATTGATTATGACTGCATTGTGTTTGCTGTTCTTCATCAGAAATGCGAAAGCATCGGAATTGCGGCTGCGCCTGATGAAAGAAAACTACGAAGCATTCAAGAAGCTCCCCAGCTATGAAGACATGCTTTACCGGTTTTGGATTCCCCTCACTCGATTTGAGGAGAAAGCGACAGGCGAACAAAGGAAGGAGGAAAGTTGAACCCAGATTTATCGACCTGAGTCATCGACAGATATTTTAAAAGAAGGTGAGCGTAACGCTCACCTTCTTAACTTATGAGCGGCGTTATTTACGAGGAAATTTAAACCGCAACCAATCCAGCGCCGCCAGCATCAGCCAAACTGCGCCGCCACCGCCGGAATCGCCACTACCTGAGTCGCCACTACCTGAGTCGCTACCACCTGAGTCGTCGCCACCAGTCGGCTCTTCATCATCGTTTGCGATAACACCTGAAGCCGTCGCCTGGCCGAGAATTCCAGAAGATGGATTGCTTATTGTCAGCGTGAAAGACTCATCCGTCTCAAATGTCGTATCGCCAGAAACATTAATCGTAAATGTCTTGCTGAACTCACCCGCGGACAAACTCACTGATCCAGAAGGCAATGCGCCGCCAAAGTCGGTCGCATTGGCTTGATTAGCGCCCGACCCTGCTACGCTGTAATCCACTGTCATATCGACAATCGCGTACTGACGGGAAACTTGGAAAGTAAAAGCAGTCTGACCGCTATTCCCTTCAACTTGGTTCGCACTGATCGCGCTGACGGAAATATTCCCTGAAGTATTCATAGAAACCAGAGAGAATTTAACAGGGGAAACGTTAAAGAACACGTTGTCGCTGCACTTCACCCGAATCCGTCCATTTGCGGTGTCCGTGTTGGGAGCAACCACTCTTTCGAATCCATCGTTGGACGCGCCAGCTTTAATCATCGTTGTGAACGTGGAGCCGTCGTCTTTCGATAATTCGATATCCACCTGGCTGCAACTGACTGGCGCCAGATTTGTATTCGCCACATTCCAGGACACATCCATCTGCTGTCCGCCGGTATATGTCCCAGCGCCTGGAGCGGTTACCTTAAATGGACCCGAATCGCCATCAACCGTCAACTTGACGTCGTCCTGGTTCACGCCAAAATCGCCAGAGCGAACGGTAACCCTGAAATTAAGATCACGGTCGGTCGTAGGCAGAGTTTCCCCTAGAGAGCTGCTTAGATCACCGGAAAGAATTGCATCCAATTTGGGGAAATAACGCGTAGATGAAGTCGTTCCTTGAAAAGAACGGAACAAAGGACGCTTTCCATCATCAGTGGCCATTTCAACCGCATCAGAGGTTCCACCGCTATCACTTCTGTCCTGCTGCTCCCACGTATAGGTTAGTCCAGATAAATCGCCTGGATCAGTATCATTAGCCGTCGCCGTGAGCATGAAAGGCGTCCGGGCGGGAATCGTGTAACTCGGACCTGCATTCACAGTAGGAACTGCATTCCCTGTATTTACCGGCGTTCCGCAGCTAGCTCCACTACCCGTAAGATGATTGTGGATTTGCTCCAGACTGCCCCCGTTAAAGTAGTCGTCGGCGCTATTTTGTATATTTTGAGGAGAACACAATCCCGAGTATGACATTATCGTCGAACCAGACCCAACTTCCCATGCGCTACTGGACGACCGGTTATCTTTACAACCGCCGCTTACCGCATTGAATGTATGCCCAGCCCCTAACTGATGACCTAATTCGTGGGCTAATAAGTCAGTGACAAAATACTCAAATCTACCATCAGGATTGCCTAGCCCAGTCCGCCCTTTAGCTTTGTAACCACTGCTGTTGCAAAAGACGCCAACAAACGCCAGACCACCTCCAACCTGATTGAGCAAATGGCCAACATCGTAATTTTCGGAACCAATGACACTGTCTAACGTCGCTTGATTCTCATTAAGCAGGATATCTGATCCATTAGCCGCCCTACCGCCTGTGTAAGGGTCAGTTGTTGAGTTGGTATAAATTATTTTGTCGTTGTTCCCAATCAGTTGTAAGCGAACCGCGACTTCCTTTTCGTAAATCTGATTCAGACGGTTAACCACAGAAACAATAAATGCCTGAGTTTCCGCAACAGAAGGATTGCTTGAATCACTGCTAACAGAAGCTGAAAATTCACCGGTAGCAGCCATAGCCAGACGATATACCTTATAACTATCGCCAAAACTTGCTCGCTCGGCCATTACAGGCATTTCAAGAGACTTCAGATAACCATATGCATGACCACTCTCTACGGAGTGGTCATGCTCCGCCGTTTCACACTGCAAAGGCTCTTTACTTGGCATGTCCTCTTTGAAAAAGCCGCGATATTGACTGGCGCTGTCTGTCTCGCTGAAGCTGGATTCCGGCTCGATGACCATGGTGGCTTCAGGGGTGTTCACATAACCGTGGAATCCACGGGGTGTAGTGTCGATACGCCCGCTGACGCCTTTGTCCTCAACGCCAAATACCTTGTAGGTGCGCAGCTCTGGATACTTAGCCTCTAACTCTGGAGCCATGACAGGCGAGTAAAACGCCTCCAGCAAAATAAAGCCGCCATCAGGTTTAGGGTAGTAAAACGGCAAACCTTCTAACGCGCCTTCAAGGGGGGCGTCTTGCAGATAGACTTTAAGGCGCTCAATATCCGCCGCTATTCCGCGATAATGGAATGCCGACTCAGTCTGCGTCTGCGCCTTACCCGCCATGTCCAGCCACAATCCATCGGGAGACTGGGCATGGGTAACACTGGCGATAGCCAGCGCCAACTGCGACGCCACAAAAAATGCTGCTTTATTCATGCTCATCAACTCAAATACCTGATAAAAATCTCTGACGCCTGTCCCCTGAAGGCAGGGACTTTGGCTAGTTCACCGGCGGTTAAAACCAGCTTTTAATAGATCGCCACATCCGAGAGAAGAACCCCGATTTCGCCGTTTCTTCATGGGGCTCGGCGTCATTCCCGGCATGTTCCGGTACAAGCGCGCCTTCCGGCTCAATGGGTTTGGGGATATATGGCAGATCCTGTTTGAAGAAAACCCGATAGAGATCCTCCGTCTTCCTGTCGGAAAACCGGCTTTCAGGTTCTATCAATACACTACGGCCATCCATGGTGAGAAAAGCCTTGAAGCCGGCGTCGGTATAATCGATGCGGCCTGACAAGGTGGGAATATCCACGCCATGAACTTTGTAAGTTCGGATATTGGGAAACTTTTCAGCGAGCTCAGGAGCCATAACCGGCGAGTCGTACGCTTCAACTGAGACAAAGCGCTGATCCGGCATAGGCAACGTCAAAGACAGACCCTCAGCGGCGCCCTCTTGAGGGGCGGCTCTCAGGTAGGCGCGAAGCTCTTCGCCTTTTAACGCGACAGCGAAATACGGAAATTCTTGCGTTTTCTGCGTCTCCACAATGGGTGACCAGAATGACGTCTCAGCGCTTGCGGTCTGGGACATCAAAACGATTCCTCCAATCAAAGCAAACTGCTGCGCTGACTTTATGGACTTGCGTAACTGCACTATACCCCCGAGAGAAACTGCGGCCAGTTGCGATCAAAAAACGAACACAACCAAGTTAATCCTCAATATATAAACGGATTCGGGGCGGACTACTATATAGTTTTTGTAAGAATGAGAAGGAAGACCGCCTCTAATCACAACAGGTCGCCGCACCTCAGGCATGTCATGCACTGTCTAATATCGACTCATGCTTAAAGAGGTGCGACAACCTATTGAATTTATAGGCAGTTTAATGGAAAAGAACGATTGACGCGCCGGCCATTTGGCTTAGTTGTGAGTTAATTGGGACTCAGTTGGCGCCGTTACAAAAGTACTGTTTTCTTTCCGTAATTCTCCTTTTAACGCTCGGTTCACCCGCCAGTTAAACAGTGTGGTAAGACATATTGCTGTAAATCCAAGTCCAACGCCCAATCCCATCCAGACGCCGACTATTCCCCACTGGCCTTTCAGCAGCCACGCGACAGGGAAGCCTACCAACCAATATCCAACCACTGTAATCAAGGTCGGAGCCGCTCCCATGCGCAAGGCTCTCAAGGCGGTCATCATGATGACCTGAGCGCCATCCACTACCTGGAAAATAGCAGCCACCGCAAGCAGACTGACGCCGAGCGTCATGACATCCTGATCCAACGCCCCTTCACCGCCCAGGGTAAAAAGACCCACGATCTGCTCAGGAAGTAATAAAAATACCAATGCGGACACCAGACAAAATATCCCGCCCAATGAGAGACCGGTCCAGGCGTAGCTCTTCAGCTCTCCCATACGGCCTTCACCGTAACACTGCCCTACCCGTATCGATGCCCCCTGCGCGAACCCAATATAGATATTGAAGGACATGGAAGCCGCTTGTAGGGCAATCTGGTGCGCCGCCAACGCTACCGCACCCATAGCGCCCGCCAATAAGGTCGCCGCGGTGAACAATCCCGCCTCCATGGTCCAGGCCAGCATGATTGGCAGCCCCAAAGTATAGAAAGGTTTGAAGTCCACCAAACGGGTTTTGATTTTAGTCAGGCCGCCCAGCACTTCGCGGACTTCCGCATAACGGTTCAAGTCCAATACAAGCATGACGCACATGAAGACACACACCAACGCTGTGCCAATCGCTACGCCGGCGATGCCCAGTTCAGGGAAAAAGCGCCAGCCGGTCATCAGCGCATAACTTAGCGGGACGTTAAGCGCGACCGCCGCCAGACTGATGCGCATGATGGAGGTCGTACGCGACATGCCGGCGGCCAGCCCCCGCAGCACCATGAAGGTAAACGCCGGCAAACTGATCCAGGCGGCCTGTCCCAGATATTGTGAGGCATACGCCACCGCCTGTGGTTCCTGTCCCATGCTTAACAAAAGCGCAGGCGTCACTTTCATCGCCAGCGCCACCGTGGCGGCGATAACCAAAACGAGGATCAGGCCCGCTTTGACGATACGAATGATATCCTGCCGCGCGCCGCGGCCGGTATGAAACGCGACCTCATTAGCGACCGCTGCGAGCAAACCGCTGATCACCACCAATATGAAGTTGAAGATAGCCGCGCCCAACCCGGCGCCCGCCAACTCTTCCACCCCCAAAATCCCAAACATAACGGAGTCGCAGAAAATCATAGCTGACTGCGCAACCTGGGCCGCTGATAACGGAAGGGATAATTTCAGAACTTCTCTTAACCTGCTCATTTTTCCTTGCTCACTCTTCGGCAACGTCTCACGACGAGCCTTCGCCACACACCTGTTAGTTAGTTTCACTTAATAAATTAAAGCTGTCGTCTGGAATCTGCTTCCCGCAGGTCCATGTTCATTCCAAACGAGGCCAGTTAAAGGCTGCCGATAGTGGAGCCTTAACAAAGCTGTTGCCTAAATTAGGTTGGAGCGGCAATATTCACAAGCGAAACATTCGCCTTTATACATGAGTTTTTTTCATGCCAATTCGTCCTAGAAAGTTACCGCCGCTAAATGCGCTAAGAGCCTTTGAGGCCAGCGCCAGACTACTCAGCTTCTCAGTCGCCGCGCACGAACTGAATGTGACCCAAGGCGCGGTCAGCAAACAGGTAAAATTACTTGAGGAATATTTTGAGCAGCCTCTTTTTCTGCGACGGGCGCGTCATATCAAATTAACGGAAGCGGGAGAAAAACTCTTTCACAGCCTGGGAGATATTTTTGATCAGTTGGTCAAAGCCTGTGACGCCGCGTCTTCCCATCAGAAAAACATTTTGCGTTTACAAGTAACGCCTTCCCTCGCCGTCCGCTGGTTGTTCCCTCGCCTGCCTCAGCTGCAACGAGAACTCAAAGATGTCCAGCTGAAAATTACGACAATGTGGCTATCTGCGGAGAAAGAAGCGGACTTGGATCTGGATCACTACGACATCGTTCTGCATTGCGGACGCCGTCGCGATAACGGGTCAGCTAACCTGTTGCGGGAAGAACAGCTTGTACCGGTATGTCATCCCTCTTTGCTGAAGCAGCACGGGAATGACTGGAGCCGCCTTATTCGCAACTTGCCGCTATTACACCCTTCCGTCACTCATGAAGACTGGCGCAATTGGTTGGCGAAAAACCCTGTTCCTGGCGTAGACCCGTCTTCTGGGCTGATATTCGATACCTTGGATATGCCAGTGACCGTCGCCATCCAGGGGCATGGCGTCGCCTTGGCGGACCCGCTGTTTATTATGGATGAGCTGAAAAATGGAATTTTGACCACGCCTCGCAATCACAGTCACGACAGCGGCTGGGGCTATTATTTTGTGCATCAGAAACTGCGCGCCTCCGACCCCAGCATTCTTACATTCAAGCGCTGGCTGATTGCAGGTCTGCAGGAAGATATGGAACGGCTGGAAACGATCAGGCTGCTTCCTGCATTGACGCCTTTGAGCAAGTAGATTTACAGCTCGATTTCTTAGCGCGCACAGGCTGGTTCACTTAGTCCTTAGGCGTTATCCTTGGACCATGTTAACGCCGTTGAGGCCGCCTGCAGACAGGCTTTATGCGAAAAATCATCCACATTGACGCCGACTCATTCTACGCTTCCGTAGAAATCCGCGATAATCCGTCACTGCAACACCTGCCAGTGGCGGTGGGCGGAAGCCCTGACAAGCGCGGCGTCATCGCCACCTGCAACTACAACGCCCGCGCATTTGGCGTGCGCTCGGCCATGTCCTCAGCGAAAGCCGTCCTGCTCTGCCCGGATTTAGTGTTCATTCGTCCCCGCTTTGAGGTTTACCGCAGCGTATCCAAAGACATTCATCGTATTTTCCGCGACTACACCGACCTGATTGAGCCGCTGTCACTGGATGAAGCCTATCTGGATGTATCCGAATGCAAAGCCTGTAAAGGCAGCGCCACGCTTATAGCCGAAGAAATTCGCGCACGCGTGAAGCAAGACTTGCAATTGACCGTATCGGCGGGAGTCGCCCCGAACAAATTTCTGGCCAAAATAGCCAGCGACTGGAATAAGCCCGACGGCATCTTCGTCATTCGGCCACAGGACGTTAAAGACTTTATCCCCCAGCTTCCTGTCCGCAAAATAAATGGCGTCGGCAAAGTGACCGCAGCGAAAATGGAGGCCTTGGGGATCACCACTTGCAGCGATTTGCAGCAACTATCCAAGGAGAATCTAGAGCGCCACTTCGGCAACTCCGGCGAACGCCTCTACAACCTGTCACGCGGCGTAGATAATCGTCCCGTGCAGACAGAATGGGTGCGTAAATCTCTGTCCGTCGAGCATACCTATGATCGCGATCTGCAGAATCTCGACGCTATTCTCGATCATTGCGAGCCTTTGTTCGAAGAGCTACTGGAGCGCTTCAATCGCATCAGTGACGCCTACCTGGTCAGTAAGCGCTTCGTCAAAGTCAAATTCGCCGACTTTACTCAGACCACCCTTGAAGAACTTCTACCGGGTTACAGCGGCCAATGGCGAAGCCTTCCCGACTACCTGCGCCTCATGAGCGCCGCCTGGGCGCGCCAGAAAAAGCCCGTGCGCCTGTTGGGCATGGGAGTCAGACTGAAAGATCCTAAAAATAACAATATTGGGGAACAGCTCTCGCTGTTTTGAGGGGGCAGCTCGTATTTCTTCTTGTCGTCTTTGCAAGAAGAAGCTATCACCAACACAATAATGGCTAATTACGACGCTTTTGCATCCCTTCAATATTTCCCAGCCAACTGCCAGCGCATATCAGCACGATATAAGTCCAGGGGGTGAACAGGATAGTGTTGCCGAGCAGGCGTCTCAGCAGAGGGGGCCAGTTTTGGATCGCGTCATTTTCCATGACTTCAAACAGCAGCATGACGCAGGCGACGCCCAGTAGGGTGATGGAGGTCAGTTTGACCAGCGCATCGTGCAAGGGAGGCGTATTTTTCAGATAAGGATGAAACGCCCAATAGACGCATCCACCGCCAATCAGCGCGCCAACCGCGATGCCGGCCCACTTCAGCGTGACAGAGACTTCCATGGACGTTTCGCCCATGAACAAAGCGGTGGCCCATCCAAGAAATATTTTACCGCTGATTTCCAGCGCGCCCTTACCGCTCACCGGATGAAAGCGCGCGATCCAGGCGATGATCGCCAGACTCAGCATCAGGCTGGGCCCCAGGCGAAACAGGTGATAGTAAGTGAAGTCCCGTCCGATCACGTCGTCGATCAAAAAACAGAACAGGCCGTTTCCCAACCCAACGCTTAACGCCAATGCCAGTGGCGACAATAATAAGGATGAATGGGAGACGCCAGCCGCATATTTTAAACTGTGCAAGTGTAAGCCCATGCACTGCCCTCCATGTGAGCTTAACCCAACTTTTCTTTATTCTAATTATTGATCCGACAAACTATGACGGCCTCTCATCGGTCGTTACTCCCTGTATGCTTGCCGGGACCTTTACAGGATTGTATATCACGAATAGCAACAAGAGGTTATCCGCCGATTGTTTAAAATTGTTTCTCAAGCCACCTTAAAATTAGAAACCATCTCTTTCAATTGCGCCGCCCGGTTGCTGAGATTTTTGGAAGAATCAAACAATTTGCTCACTACCTGCTCGGTATCTCTGACCGCGTCCCGCACATGAGCGAGGTTAGCAGTCATCTCACCGGCCACGCTGCCCTGTTGTTCCGCCGCAGTGGCGATTTGCAGGCTACGGTTGGTGATTTCCCCCATTTCCGTCACGATGCCGTCAAACATTTCGCCTGACTCGCCCACTTTGGAAGAGCCGGTTTCCGCCACTTCAACGCTGGCGCTCATCAGTTCAACTGCGTCCCGCACCTGCTTCTTCAACGCCTCAATAGTGCCGTTTATTTCACCGGTGGCGTCCCGGGAGCGCATCGCCAATTGCCGCACTTCATCCGCCACGACGGCGAAGCCGCGCCCGCTTTCCCCCGCTCTCGCCGCCTCAATCGCGGCGTTAAGCGCCAGCAGATTGGTTTGTTCCGCAATACTCTCAATGCTATCGGTGACGGAAGAAATCGTATCCACCTGATTGGCGATGTCCGTCACCGCTTTAGAACAATTATCAAGGTTGCGTGACAGATTATTGATGACGTTAACCGCATCCCCCACCAACTCATTACCGGTAGCCGCGCGTTCATTGGTGGCCTGGGTTGCGGCCGAGGTCGTGCTGGCGTGCTCCGCTACTTCCCTCACCGTCGCCGCCATCTCTTCCATGGCGGACGACAATTGCTCAAGTTGAGAAGATTCATCGTCTATCGCCCGTTTAGCCGTCGCCATACGGGAGGAAAGCTCTTTTGACTCATCCGACAGAGAGCGACTGATCTCCATCTGCTTTCCGATCAGATCCGCCAACGAGCGCCGGGTGGATTCAATGGCGCGACTGATGTGGGACACCTCATCGCGCCCGATACAGTCCAGATGAAAAGTCAGGTTGCCCCGCGCCAGATTCTCCATCGCCGCCACTACTCTTGAAAAACTGCGCTGCATGGCATTAACAACAAAATGCGATGCGGCGAACATGACGACCAGCACGCCAATGCTGACCCAAACCAGGCGGGTCAATGTCTCCTGATACAGCTCATCCGCATCGTCAAGGTATATCCCCGAAGCGATAATCCAGCCCTGCTCGGGCCAGGGTTCGATGTAAGTGGTCTTATCGACCAGCTCGTCTTTTCCCGGTTTACGCCATTGGTAGGTTACAAATCCGGACTTGCCAGCGCGAAACCATTGCGACGCCACATCGCCAAAGCGCCCGCCTTCATTAAGGTCAATGTTAGGAACTGGCTCCCCCACCCATTCCGGTTTAGGGGGGAACGCGACAAACTTCTGGTCGACGGAGAAGGCGTAAACATAGCCGTCCAGGGACTCTCCCCAGCGCAGACCGCCAAGCATCTCGCCAATATACTGATTCAATTCGTCCGGGTGCTGCGCTTTATACTGCTTCAGATTATGAAGGGCCGCCTCCACCATATTCATTGCGCTCTCGCGCAGGGCGTCACGTTGCGATTCACGGGTCAGGCTGGCGTTATACCAACTGGACGCGATAAACATGATCATGATGACCACACTGAGTCCCAGGAATTTTTGTCTCAGAGTCAACTGGGCGAAGAAACGGTCAATAGCGGTGGCAGGATGCGCTTCCCTCATGAAATACTCCCTTTTCGCGGATGCTTGCGTCGCAAATCAATTCAACGGGGCTTAGACTTTAAAAGTGTAGTCAAGATTCAGGCTTCCGCAGGCAGTCCGGCTCAGGAATTTTTCATTCAACCAAAATCCCCTTCACGCCAACCCTGGAATCCCATACAAAGCCCCTCGCCGTCTGGCGCCAGTTCACTTTCTTCCAGCAACACGCCCTCATTGTCACGCACACGCTGAATCAGCGCATATTCAGCCTGATGTTTCTCATCAATTGCGTTAAGGAAAATCCCGTCCAGCAACTGCATCATGGCGTAAAGCGTCGCATCCACCGTCTCCTCCACTAACTCGCGGTCTCTGTCGCTCTCATACGATCGCATGCTATACAACGCTTCTTTTCGAACTTTGTTGAACAGGTGCTCGCCAAAGGCGTGAGACGCCGAAACTTTGCGACTGTATTGTTCTTTCGGCCAGCTTTCATAGGGCTCCATAGCTCTTTTCCTTGTATTTACAGGTATCCGTTACGGCTCAAACCATTTTATCAATGAACAATTGAACCATATCGTTGCGACAAACTAATGTTAACTACTGCGCCGCTGTTGAACTCGATGGCGTCGCCGATCATGCCGTCACTGAAAATAACGCCGTTTTCCGGAACGCGGGATTTGATAGTCAGCGCTTCCCCGCCGGTGATTTCTCCAAACACCAGTTCAGTTTGCGTCGTATTGCTGGGGAAAGGCTCACGAACGGAGAACAGCAGCTTTTGCGCATCCCATGAGAGTGGTTGATAGGCGTCCGCGCTGTCGCCTTGCGCGCCGCGGGCTCGCGCCAAACCCAGGGAGCCGGCGATGACGCTGCGCATCCATCCGGTGGAACCCAGTCCCGTAGAGACGATCACGCCGCTTGAGCTGTGCATTTCCGAAGCTTCGCGAAAATCGATTTCATAACGTAAAGAAGTATGGTTTTTCGGCCCGATGAAGAAGTCGTTCACCGCCACCATGGTCTGGCCATCGTTGAGGCTGGCTTCCGCCATTGACACCCGTTTGATCGGCCGCTTCGCTTTTAGCAGCTCCCTCAGCACCGCATCCAGGTCCGCCACCTGGAATGGCAGCAATACGCCGTCGATGCGGGCGGGATCAGGGTTGACCGCCACAACGGGTTGACCATGCAAATACTTCAGCGTATTCGCCACCAGTCCGTCTTGTCCGAGCACGACCACCACATCCTGGGCGCCGAAGATAAAATTGCTAAGGAAATCGCGGTCAAGGGTCTGTACGCGTCCTATACGTGACAGCGTTGTTTCTACAGCGACCAATGATGCGCGATAGCTTTGGTCCTCGTGAATATAGACGTCAAAGTCCTCGCCCCGGCTCTCAATGTAAAAGCGCGCCTGTTCTTCTGTGTTATGCCGCCAGGCCAGCTCGTCCAGCCGCGTTCGGCGTTTCACCAGAATCAGTTTGGTTTCCGTAGCGCGATCACTCATCGTTTTTTACCCAGCAGCTCACGCATCAGATCCGGACTGATGTTCAACTGACCAATTTTATCAGCGCCAGTCGCCAACTGGCGGAAGGCCTGGGCGATTAGCTGCTCAGGATTCATCGAGCTGTTGGTGATCGCTTCAAGAATACGGTTATCCACTTCCGCCATGGCTTTCATACTGGCGGCTATTGCATAGGCTTTCACATCCGCTTCCTTACGGCTGTTCTCCGCGCTGACCGCCACCAGTTCCTGACGTTTGTTCTCTTGCTCGATTTCGTTCTCCAGCACTTCCCGCTGCAGTTCCTGAGTTTTGCGTTGCACCGCCATGCGAGCGTCCATTTCCGCCTCCTTGACCTGCTGCTTCTTCTGTTCGACGGAGATTTCCGTCTCCAGCTCGTTTTCCTTGATCTTACGCTCCTGCTCAATGGCTGCGTTACGGCGCGTATAAGCAGCCTCGTCCGCATCCTTCATCATCTGCTCACGCACCGTGGCTTCAAGCGCGCGGGCAGTTTCCGGATTGGGTTTAATCGCCAGAATGGAGACATCCAGGATTTCCACCCCCAGTTTCTCCAACACAGGGGCGGGATCAAGCGCGCTGGCGAGCGTCGCGGCCAGTGTTTCCGAAGCCAGCAGGCTGTCTTTCAAGGACAGGCTCTGGATGCTGTTGCGAGTGATGGATTGCAGCAGATTGAGAACGCGCGCCGGCAGCTTCTTCGGCGCGTCCGAAACATAGGATTTGCCATTATCAGCCAGGGTGAAGTTCATGGTCGCAGCCAGAATTTTGGGGCTCTTTACACGGTAAACCACCTGCCCCTGCACCGTGACTTCCTGGAAGTCGCTGGTGCTTTCTTTGAATATGAAAGGCAAGTCCGCCGAGCCAATGGGAATCGAAACCAATGACGTCGTCGGCGCAAAGTAAAAGAAGCCCAGTCCCGCGCCTTCCCGCTTAAGCTTCCCTTTGTTGAATTGCATGATGTAGGTGGTGGGTTCGGTTTTTATATATCTGAACATCTGTGACCTCTTCCTTAATGTTAAATAGTGGCTCAAAGCCACCAAAACAATTAAAGGCTCTGAGCCACTATTTGTCAATCACTAATTCGTCCTGACATCGCTATGCCTGTCGTCCCGCCACTTTGTAGACTGTTTCCGCATGCACTATCTTTAATACAGTTACTCTCATCGATAGAGACTTCAACTATACATGCGGCGCCGATTTACCCGGTTTGTACTTGCGCTGTTATGGCTGCTTATCGTTCAGGACGTCTATGCGGCGGAGACGGAGCTGTCCTTCGTGAGGATTTGCGACGACGCAGGAGAATGGCCGCCCTATACATTTTATCGAGTGGAGAACGGTAAGAAGGAGATTGCCGGTTACGCAGTGGATGTGGCGCGGGAGATTTTGGAAAGCAACCATATCAAGTATTCCATTGAACTTCCTTCCTGGAAGCGCTGTTTGCTGGAAGTCAGAAAAGCGCGGCAATTCGACATGCTGCTCAATGCGTCCTATACCGAGGAGCGCAGCAAGCAGTACCTGTACTCCCTTCCCTATTATTGGACGCACCTTTACTTTTTTTACCTGCAACAGCGATTTCCCGATGGCCTGGGCGAAATGGAAAAAAGGCTGCTGGACACTTACGTCATCGGCGGACTCTCCGGCTACAATTACACCTATCTGGAACACCCTGGCGACTCAATGGATACTGACTCCGTAACCTATGACCACCTTTTCCTGAAGTTGCGTAGCGGTAAAGTAGACCTGATTACCGCCGATTACGAAATCATGCAGGGCTTCGCCCATAAAGGTCTGGATTTGATCGCCACGCCGGGGATGCAGTACACCCCTATACCCAACTCTCCTCCGCAGGGCTATCACATGATGTTTCCCCGCACTCCAGAGGGAGAATATCTCAAGGCGCTGATGGACACAGGCATCACCAAAATGCAGAAAGATGGACGCTTACAAGAGATTCTGGACAGCTATATCAGCCCGACCGAGCAGGTCAGGAGCGACCCCTGACATGGCGATACGCCTCCTCGTCGGATGCTGGAGCGAAAAATGGAAAAAAGCGGGTCGATGTTGTCGCCACTGGGCCGCCGTTAGCGTCATCGCGCTCACGCTATCGTCGTCCGCCGCCCTCACCTTCGCCGCCGGCGTCACCGTCCGTCTGGCCAATGGCGAGTGGCCTCCCTATCAATCGAAAACGCTCAAGCATGATGGCGTGGCCAGCCATATTGTTACGGAAGCTTTCGGCATCGTAGGCGTGAACGTGCAATACGTCTTCTTTGACTCCTGGAAGCGCGCCTATGCGGAAGCGTTGTCGGGAAATCTGGACGGCAGCCTGCTTTGGAGTCCCTCCGTCGACCGGGAAGCGCAGTTTTACTTCAGCCAGCCGGTGGTTATGGGCGAGTCGGTGTTTTTTCACCGCGTGGATTCGGATTTCACCTGGAGCAGCTTCACCGACCTGAAGCACTACCGGGTTGGCGGCACCCTGGGTTACTCCTACCAGTTTGAAGGCACGGAAGGGGTGCAAATTGAACGAGTGTCCAGCGATGAGATTAATTTCACCAAACTACTGCGTAAAAGAATTGACGTCTTTCCGTCCGACAAAGACGCAGGCTATGCCTTGCTATATGAGCTGTTCCCGCCGGAAGACGTAGCGCAGCTGACCATTTCTCCCCATGTTTACAACAGCACCACCTATCATCTGATACTGACACGCGCCCTGCCGGTGAACAAGGAGCGCGTCAAACAATTCAATGAAGGTCTGCGACAACTGAAAGAAAGCGGTCTGCTCGACCGCTATCTGGAAGACTCGCGGCGCGGCGCCTATCGACTGCCGCAAGCCGTCAGCGAAGAAGAGAGCGAAAAAGCCGCCTCGCCTTAACTGAAATCGTGGTGAATAACTTCCGAATCCACCGGCTGGCCGTTTTCATCGAATTTGAAGATTTCTTCATACATCAGCGTCTTCTCGCCAGGTCTGCCAAAACTCATCTTTTTGATAGGGCGTCCTTCCGCGTCAAACACCATACATTCAGACACCACCTGCACGCCTTTCAACGTATAGACAGAGCTGTGCAACTTGGACTGCCCGGCCTCCAGTGGAACCGCAGCAGTTGATTCCTGTGACAACGGCTCGTATAGCACAACGTAATGGGTCGCTCTCAGGCCATCCAGAGAAATGGCTTCCTTACTGGCGTGAATCCGGCGCAGATAGGCATGCAACGTTTGTTGATGCAGTTTCTGCGGCACATTGATGATTTCTGTATGGGCGATGCCCCGCGCCGCGATCAGCTCGCTCATCGCCAACGTCTGATCGTTATGGAACCAGTGACGTCGATAGTCGGAATGCTCCATGATTTGATCATGCTCAATGGGAACGCCTTCGAGATCGACAAAGGCGACCAGCTCCGGGGTAACGAAACGCAGGACTTCTTCCAGTTGCGCCTGACAGTCCACCGGAAAAATAACCTGCCCTTCCTCATCCCAATCATCGTCCTCATCTTCAAGAGAGCGCATGGCCTGAATACCTTGCTCGGAAAGCTCCACAAAGGAAAACGGGCCGCTAAAGCCATATTTCTCATCAAACCCCAGCAAGGGATACTCTATGCCCAGTATGTCTTTATCTTGATTGAAGAAAACATGTTTCACCGGGATAGGGTGGGGGCCGCGATCAGTGACCTCCATACGGAAAGCATTATCAGGGTTCGGTTTGAGCGCCGCTTCGCCAGTTTCCAGATTCACGTCGACCCGGTATTCCGCATGAACCTTATACGCTTCCAATTCGCCGATGGGGATATTGTGAGGGAAGGTTTCATCGGGAATTTCTACTGTGACGACTACGTCAGGGCTGATTTCCGGCCCGTTCTCCAGCGTGGACGCATGCTCCCATATCGCCACCGCTCTGGCGGAGTAATCACCATCATCAGCAGGTCCGAGAATACGAAATACTGTGTTGTGCTCACAGAACATCATGTACTCAGTAACTTCTTCGTCATTGAGCAGAAAGCAGGTGTATTCGGCCCCGGCCGGGATATCGTCGACATCGACAGGCGCGCCTTGATAGAAATAAACAATGGAATGGACGTCTATAGAACTGCTCGAATGGCTCATTGGATACCTGACTGAATTGCAAAGCGGACTTCAGCGCGTCGTTCAATGCAAACGGGACGCGCCGACCAAGCCCGATACCCTACCCCATATCCGCGTTCGGGTCAGCCTCGTGTTAACCCTTTGGCGTCAATTTCGCGTTTCAGGACCTTTGTGCGAAATGCGGGATCCCTTCCTGCAACGGATGCCAGGGCGCTTTCGACTCACAATAGATCTGCTTGGAAGGCTTTACGCGGGGATCGTCGTCCAGAACGCCGGCGGCGACGCCAATGTCATCCCGCCCATCGCGGATAAATTGAATATTCGATCCACAGTCGCCACAGAAGGTCCGGCTGACATGGGAGGACGAGCGATAACTACGCAGGCTCTCAACGCCTTCCAACACTACAAAACTGTCCTTGCCGGTCACGATATAGGCGCCAAAGGCTGAACCATGGGCCTTGCGACACAGGCTGCAATGGCAGTAGGTCAGCGCCTTGATTTCACCTTCGATCTGGAATTTCACCGCTCCGCATAAACAAGAGCCCTTAATGTCAGCCATATCCAATCTCCCCGAAATTCTAAGGAACCGTTTTTTTCTCCACGTCCTTCGACGTTGCGGTCACCCAATCACCCAATGCGTCAAGAAAGCCTTCTACAAAGGCGTCTGGCCCCAGTGTTAGAAACATCGCTTCAGCAGATGCCGTCCACTCCGCAGGCGTTTGGAAGTCAAAGTAATTCGCCTTTAACAGACTATGCGTCGCGCCAGGAAACAGCTTCAATTGGTAATCCCGCCAGCTTGAGGATTGAAAAGCGCCGTCTATCGTCTGGATGCTCTCCTGAACATCCACATTACGATCTTTCTCACCGAATAGCCCCAGAAAAGGAACCTTGACGCGGACCAGCCCCGCACTCATGTCAGCCTGCATGTTGCGCATGACGAAGCGGTAGCGTTCAGGGGACATGGGCTCAGTTAATACGCCGGCTGGCGGGGCGCTATTGCGCAGCCACGCCAGATACTGGTCATAGGTGAGATGATTCTGCGAGAGATAGCGGTCCGATTTTTCGCTGAACGCCAGCGCCGTCGCGATTTGTTCTTCGCTGTAGCCCTCGCCAAGCATGCGTTGGCGCTGCAAGTAAAGCGACTGCCTGCGCCAATTGATGGCGACGCCAACCGCCACCATAAAATCGACGTCCGCCCCTCCTCCTGCGCCTTTCGCTAATTCCGACAGCACCCAGCCTCCTTGCGAGAACGCGATGACGCCGACCGCGCTGATATCAACACCTGCCTGCCTTCGCAGCGCAGCTATGCCCGCTTTCACTTCATCCGCTCGCTCCGGCATGCTTTGCGACAGCCAATCGCCGCTGGACTCGCCAACGCCCTGTTTATCCCAACTCAGGCAAGCCACGCCGCGCTCCAGCAGGCGGTTCATGATAGCCACGTAGCCGCCATTGGCGAAACGGTCCACCGGGCCATCGCCATGCACAAACGCGAGCACAGGAAAGGGGCCGTCTCCTTCCGGCGTCAGCAGGGTCGCGCCCAGCTGCTCGCCGCCATAGGAAAAAGTAAAATCGCTTCTTTGCGCATATTTCAGACTATGTTGGTCCAATATCCCCAATACCGCCACAGCGACCAAAACAAACGCAACCAGCAGACCCGCCACAACTTTCATCTTCTCTCCCTAACCTAGTGTGAAGTCCGCTACATTAAATCCGGCGCGACCTTAAGATCGTCTTAAGAGTGCGATGTCGGAGACCAAATCACGTTTACTTGCACCCCATCCCCTGTCAGGTCGACAGAAAAACGCCATTGCAGCTTGTCGCAGATGCGCCGCACCAACTCCAACCCCAGACCAAACCCTTCTACATTGGCGTCGGCGTCTTCAGGATTAATCGGATTCGTCAGGCGCAGCCCCTCGGAGTCTGTGATCACGACAATCTCACCCTCGGAGGAATGCTGGAAGGCGTTGCGAACAAGATTCGCCGAAACGATGTGCAACAGGCTTTTTTCAATTTTGATGACGCCGGAATCCAGCTCCAGCCTCACCGCCACATTTCCTCCTGTCAGCAAATATCGGTGGTCCTCAATGATCGCCTGGAAAAACGTATCCAGAGTCACCCGTTCTTTCTTTAACGCTTGCGGGGACTCCCGCGCCAGCCATAGCAGCGCACTGGACAGCAGCGCCATGTTCGCCCCCGCCAGTTGCGCTCGCCGCAGCGACGCCTTACCCGCCTCGCCGGTTTGCAATTCCAAGGTGTCCAGGCTGGCCTGGATAATCGCCAGAGGGGTTCTCATCTCGTGGCTGGCGTGCTTCAGAAACTGTTTTTCGCGTTCATTGAAGGCCTCTATACGGGCGACGCCCTCTTGCATTCGCTGCGCCAGCTGATTGAGTTCTTCGATTTCAAAATGCGGCGCATCCACTCGCGCCCGGGTTCCCAGGGTTTGCGCCCAGGCGCTGAGAGTGGCGATGGGCTGGGTCGCCCGTCGGATCAGCCAGAAAAACAGTGCAAACAGTAAACCGAACACCGCCAGGGTGGTGAGCAATGAATGCATCAATGCGGCGCTGAAAAACTCCTCTCCCAGCGTTTCAATATCCGCGCGGTTATGGCGACTTAATAAATACCGGCGCTCTCCCGTTTCAGTCTGAAACGGCAGCAAATATAAAAACGCCTCTTCTCCTGCATTTTTAACCACCGCTTCCAGTACTTCGCCATCGCGGGCCGGTTCAGAGCCAAATTGCGATCGTACTTGCTCTGGCACCGCCGCCCAGCTTTGATAGAGACTCAAATACCCATCACTCGTTTGCTGAGCGCCTCCCTCTCGCAGGGACTGCCGCAACAGAGCCTGCGCCTCCAGTTTCATCAGCGTATCGCCTGCCCAGTCCATATTGTTCCAGGAAGAGATAAAAGCCAGAGTGAGGCACCCCAAAAGCAACCCGGCTCCCATCCAGCGCAATTGATCCCTGAGACTTCGAGCCAATGTCCTGGCGCGAGCGCGAGGTCTTTCCCTGTTTGAGTTAAACATCATGTCATTCTCTGGAGACTATATTGCTTCAAACAATACCTGTTAATCATTCTCATTATTAATAAGCCAAAGAGATCAGGTATTTATACCTATTTTTTGAGGTGTTATCCAATTATTTGACGCCTTTGCAAATAAGTCGACGTCAAACCCAACTGAACACCGACAACTCTAATAATTATTTAAACTGAACATCATCCCGTTTCGACCAATCAGAATCATAATCCACCAAGGAACAAGGATACTATAATGACCATTATCAACACCATTTCTTTACATGAAGCCATGAACAATGAAGTTAAAAAAGGCAGGAAGAAACTCGCATTATTTGTCATAGATGAACAAGGAGGACAGGCGCCCAGGAATCATGCCTCACTATTGGCGACCATAACTAAAGCGCAAACTTTGCGCATGCCCATTTACTTAATAGAAATTGATCACGCGGCGCTCGGACAAGGAGCGCAACCTATCGTCATTGGCGGAGCTCCGCCGGTGGGAGTAAGAACATGGAGAGACTATTGCGTGCGTGGCGCTACAGTGGTTAAGAAGCCGCACATTAGTATGTTCAACCCCGAAACAAATCTGGATATCGCAGCTGAAATCAAAAGACAGAATATTACTGGGGCCGTTATTATCGGAACGCAAACAAATCAATGTGTAAAAGTAAATGCCGTAGGCGGCTATGTGGACAGGCTTAACACAAAGAAATTTGATGGACTAAATAAACTTTGTAAGGTTTATACATCCGGCGCAGTATTGAGAGGTACGGAGGAAGCCACTTGGAAAAATGAACCTAATGTTTTCTATTACAATCATTTGGAAGTAGCTCCCCGCCCTCATCGATAGGCTTCGCTCCTATCACCGCATCAGCTCCAACGCGTCAGCCCCGAACCTTGCAGAAATACGGCTGACGCCTAGACGCTCAGGGTCCGGCCAATCCGGACCCGACGCATGTATA
The DNA here is from genome assembly GCF_018986435.1 of Hahella sp. HN01. Classification (GTDB taxonomy): domain Bacteria; phylum Pseudomonadota; class Gammaproteobacteria; order Pseudomonadales; family Oleiphilaceae; genus Hahella. The sequence continues at coordinate 29,312 of NZ_JAHMIN010000038.1, forward strand.
TCAATCTCCAGACCGGCTCCTATTTCCCCCAGCAAAGCCATCTGCTCCGCTGACAGAGATACCCCTCCCATCCAGTCTTTGTAGCCGTCATACCACACCATGATCCTAATATTCGCCGACTCTCCGAGAGTGCGTAGACTTTCTCTGTTTTCACCGATGACGGATATTAATTTATCCAGCTTTTGCTCCAGGGAAGCCGGAGTGTCTTTATCCAATTCAAACGCCCATCCATGTTGACGATAGACGGAATTTACAGATTTATTTCGTTTCTCCCCTTGCAAATAACTTTGCGTTGGGTTTAGCCCAACAAAAGAGGATATTTTGTCAGGTGTTATCGAGGAGGATTGAATGATTAATCTTACCCTGACATGAGGCTCAATATATGCCCAATTAACTCGCCATTGCTCAGCCTCCTGCTTCAAGGCAAGCACAAAATAATAAGATTCATCTACTAAAGAATAATAGACATTACAGCAGTCCATTTGCGCATTCATATCTATTCTTATTGGCTTCGGCGCAACTTTATGACTGGCTAAAACCTGGTCAGTAACGCCCAAGGAAGGCGTATCTATTTCCGCGGCCGCGATACCGACAATAAGTTCATTCAAATCCTGCACTGAACCTCCAATATGAGCATGGTCGCCGCCGGCTTTTTTTGTTTAAAGCGTCGTTCAAAGGAAATCCCCTTTATGGAACTTTTTTAGGATCTGATTATCAAATCCATTAAGCATACTAATTATGCAAAGGACACTGCAGATTTTATTGTTACATGCCAACAACAGACGGTTTTTAACATTCATCTTTATAATGCTTTCTCAACGACACTTCAGGACTATATATGGCGAAGAAAATCCCATTAGGCGACAAACTGTATTTATTCACTGACGCCACCGGCATGATAGCGGAAAACCTGCTTATCACCTCCCATGGGGGCTATATTTCCCGCCCTGATTTCGGCAAGCAGACTGGCTGGGCGCGCAACATTCCCGGCCTGGGAGGCTGGATCAGCGTGCCGGAATGGACCCAGCTTTATTTCTACGGCCCCCACACTCAAGCATTGCTGGACCCGGGCCTGAGTTCCGTCATCAGCGGTAAAACCAGGTTTTTGCAACATCTGCACCCCAATACAAAAGTCAGAAATTACAGCCTGAGCAAATACCAGGGGGATGATACCGGAGAGACCTACGACAGCATCAGTCGGGATATAGACAGCAACCGCACATTCATCACTTTACGCCAGGATGCCCTGAACAGCGGCGACGCGCGAATGATGGCGGAAGTGCAGCGCCTCTGTCCCAACCCGTTCCCCAAGTTTGACGTACTGACCGTACGCAATCGAAAACTGATGGGCGGCGTCAATCTCAAGCACGCTCTCGACATGCTCGCCAGCAACGGTTATCGCTACAACAAGATTCACTGCGTATTCTGCCGTTCAAGAATGATCGGACCAAGCGGCAGTTGGGACGCCCGCAACAACCCTTGATCAGTTCCCGACTATGATGCGCCGAGCAGGGATGCTCAGGCGCCGTCTTCCCGAATGCATACGCCGACGCCGACAACGGTATGTATCAACGCCTGCGCAAAGGGCTTATCCACGGCTTTACGTAGCTGATGAAGCTGGACGTTGAAATTGCCCGGATCGACGTCTTCACCGGGCCAGGCGGCGGCTTCCAGCTGCTCTCGGGAAACGACGTCAGGACTGCGTCGCATCAGCGTCACCAACAGCCTCCAGCCGGTTGGCGTCAGTTTTAGCTCCCGCCCTTCTCGGGTGGCGCGATGTTCCCCCAGGCGCAACTCTAGCGGCCCCACTCGCAATGCCTCACCCTGCTTCGACGCGCGTCTCGCCAGCGCCTGTAAACGCGCCCACAGCAACGGCATCGCACAAGGCTTGGCGACATAGTCGTCAACGCCACTGCGAAACCCCTGCAGTTGTTCTTCATCCGTATCGCAAGCGGTCAGCATCAACACTGGCGTATATATCCCCTGACGCCGCAGTTCCAGGCACAGGTCAAAGCCGTTCATTTTCGGCAACATCAAATCCAGAATGATGGCGTCGAACCGGTCCTGCGCCGCACGCTGCAAACCGACAGCCCCATTGAAGGCGAAGTCGCACTCCGCCTGCTGCAGCTCAAGATAGTCGGCGATGGCCGCCGCCAGGTGACGGTCGTCTTCAATGATCAGTATGCGCATGGGAGTCCGGTTTCCAGCCAGGGGGCTTAATCAAAAACTGTAGCCGATCCCGCCATGACAGCGCGGCTCGGCAATCCGAATATAACGCCGCCGCCTCATGAAACACCACTACAAAGGGGTTGCGGGACGCCAATGGCTCAGTCAAACCATAACGCACCGGCGAGATCTCAGCCTGATAAGTCCCGAACAGGCGATCCCAAAGCATCAGCACGCCGCCGAAGTTTTTGTCCAGATAGGGATGATGAGAGCCATGATGGACCCGGTGCGCAGACGGCGTATTGAAGACCCGATCCAGCCAGCCCAGCGTTCCCACTTTTTCCGTATGAACCCAGGATTGGTAAGCCACAACAGCCAAAAACGCCACCATCGTCTGCGCCAAGTCAAACCCGAGCAACATCATGGGAACCAGAAAGATCCACTCTACCGGGCCCTCCAGCCAGGAAAGCCGCAAGGATGTACTGAAGTCAAAGCGCTCCGAAGAATGATGCACGCTATGAATGGTCCAGAAAATCCTGACCTTGTGTTCGATTCGGTGCATCCAATAGTAACTCAAGTCCGCCGCCAGAAGCGCCAGCGCCCAGGTCCAGCCATTTATCGGAATACGCCACAAAGCCAGAGGCTCCACCAGCCAAAGCGCAATCAGAAAGACCGCGCCATACAACGTTCTCTCCAACAGAGTATTACCGATGGCGACAGCGATATTGGCGAGCTTCTCACGTAAAGGTCCCCATCGCTTTCGCGCCATATCCCAGCACACGCCCGCCGCCACGACGCACAGCGCGGCAAGCAAACTCAAGTCAATCAATTCCAGCCAGACACCCACCGCATCAAAACGCGCCTGCAAATTCTCCATTCTCACCTCCCACAGCGATATTCTCCGCCACAGCCCATGCTGCGACCGGTCTCATTGCGGGAGAGCTTAAAAAAGGCGTGATTAAGAGCGTATTAAGACAGCAGGTAGTGACGTATCAGCGCCGCGTGAGACAGAGGCTTACGTGGGTCGTCGATATCGGTGTTGGTCTCATAATCCAACAAAACTAACCCCTTACTCTGGGCCAGCAGATCTGACAATTGACTCAGCTCCGCCTGCAACCTGTGGGTCAGCACCCATTGATACGCTGGCAGATAGATCTCCTTTCTCGCCTCAATATAGGGAAGCAACTCTCCTGCAGGTCCCTTTCGGTGTCCCAACACGCGACCGTAACGTCTGACGGTGCGCTTGATGCCTTTCATATCTCTGATATCAAAGCGAGTTGGATCAATATCCTGGCCTTCGAACACCTTCAAGCCCTGCCAGATTCCTTCCACGGATTGGGCGGACTCGGATGAAAACGGGATGGGTAGCCCGCCATGAGGATAGAAAGGGGAAAACTTCACCCAGGGCTCCGGGGCTTTTGAGGTAACGTCGATGATGGCGTAACCCGGATATTCCTTCTCCAGGGTTTGTCGCTTTTTTCTTCTGCTGGCGATGACTATCGCGCCGGTAGTTGTCTCTGCTTGCATAACGCCTCTTGGGGATTTCTCTGGTTTGCGTGTGTCAGCCCAGACGCAGGTCTCCAGAATAGCTCATTAGTTTTCCCAACACGGGAAGGCTCAGGATCACGGCAAACCGGTACTGGTCGCCCACTATGGTTTTATAGGCGTCCGTCCGTGGAACCAGCCATAAAGGCAAAGGGATGCCGCGCACTTTGCAGCGTTGCGGGACCCAGCGCCAGCCGCCATCGCGAATATCCACGCCCAAATGCAGCTCTACGCCGCCGGTGGATTCACTCCAGTAACCGTCAGGAAACGCGCCATGAGGGCGAAACAGCGAGCGCATCTGTGCGCCGGACTCAAAGGTGCGACTCCACACTAACGCATCGCCCGTATGGCGGATTTCAACACAAAAACCGACCATTCCTGTCGTCTGCGGGGCGCCGGTCTTCGCCGCGATACGACGTCCAATCCAACCCGCTATCCCCGGCCCGTATTCAACCTGCACTCGTCCAGTCAGCGTTCCTCCCTCGCGGTGCAGTTGTTGCAGCAGTGGGTGTAGGAGCGAGAATGCGTCACCGAACCATTGCGTCACAGCATTGTTCATTGGCTTCAGGCCCTCCGACCGCTTTCGCCGKTTATCACCGCCGAGCCGATAATATGCGCCAGCCTCAAAGCCTCCGGCACTCGGCCTTTGGTGGTCAGTCGCGCCAGGGCTTGGCTGGCGGTTTCTGGGTCGCAACCCGCCACCTGATAGTGACAGAAGTCGTTATTAAAAATGGTTCCCGCTGCACGAATCAGGTCGCGTCGCCGTTCATAGTCGTCAAAGTTGCGTAGCGCCTTGTCTATAGCCGGTAGATCTGGGTGCTTGCGCATGACCGCGATGCAGGGACGCTGCACGCTTTCGCATAACCTCGGCAGATCAATGACATTGAATCCGCCGATGGCCACGCCATCCGTCAGCACGACGCCGACCTGATCATAAAACTTGCTATTCATCAGCATAGCGATCAGGCAGTCCGTCGCGTCATCGCCGTCTTTGGTCGCCGTTCCCCAGAGCATGCCTTCAAATTCACCATCTGCGCAGATGATTCCCGCCACGTTGACGGGCAATCCTCTCCGCCGCGCAAAAGGCGCATCGTCAAATCCGGCGACGCGAATGCGACGATTGCCTTTCACCAATTGATCCAATGATTTCATTACGCCGTTTCCAAACTGCGGTTAATCCGTCTCGCCATTTTCAGTTTTACTCGTCTCCTGAGCGCTCTCTTCATTCTCCCGCCCTTTCTCCATTGTTTCTTCGAAAAACACCGGCAGATAAGGATGCCAATTCCATAGCGCAGGACGTCCGCTGTTTTCTGGAAGATAGGCCCCATCGGTTTTACCATGACGCACGAATTTACCCAAAAACAGCACCTGCTCTCCCCGCTCCAGACGCCACACAGCGCCTTCCGGTGCGTCCACGCTTCCGTGCGCGCCATTCCCCAATAATCGCAAGGTCTCATCAATAGAACAGGGTTCGCCGATATGGAGGACCTTGGCGGGAGTAAACCCAGCCTGCGTCACTCGTCGCCTGAAAACCGCATAGGGCGCACGTCGATTGTCCGCGGTGAAAATATCAAAGGCCGCAAAGGGTTCATGCGCCAGCCGGTAACGGGTTCCATGCACGAGGGCCAACCATTCGCCGACCAACCTCTCACCAGGCTCCAACACATCAAGAAAACGAGACTGATGCTCTTCCACCCATTCCGCCCACAGTCTTCGCGCCGGATTGGGAGACTCATCCGCCAGATCGCCATCTCGTCCCAGCGCCAGAACCCGGTCATCCGTTCGCAATGCCGCCACGCAGGAGCCATCCAGCTTTTCTTGCACGATAACCACATCGTCAGGGTAGCGTTGTCGAGAGGTCAACATCTCCGCCTTATTGGCGTCGATGTGTTTGTCCGCAGGGCCAGTGCGCGACCCCGGCAGATGGGGAATGGAGGTATAGGCCTTGTACGGCAACAGCTTGCGTTTCTGCTGCAGGGTGCGCAGCTTTTGGCGCGCGGCTTCCGAACCGTCTTCCTTCAACAGCTTCACGCGATAGGTGATCACCTCAGACTGGGTCAGCAAGGTTCCATCATTCTGCAACGGCAATATGGGGTTGAGATATGCTCGCAGCCAGTCCAACACCAACTCCATCGGTTCAATTTTCTGATGCGGATACTCCGACATCAAGTTGCGCCAGTTTCTGCGGGATTTTTTGCTGCGGCCGAAATCGCCGTATAGCAGACGACGAAGGATCGCCAGCGGGTCCATGCGGCTTTCAAAGGCGACCAGAATCGCTTCTCGCAGCCGCATGGGGTCCAGTGAATTGTGTTTGCAGAACAGATACAGGTCCCACAACGTCTTCGACATCCAACCGCCGTTCATATGCTCAAACAGCCCATGCAACTTCCAGGCGGCGGCGATCTCAACAGCGACAGCGGGTACAGCGATCATTGCGCCGTCCTCCAGCACGGAGGGTAGCTCAACCATTCGGGGTGGAATCGTCAACGGATCGCCGACAGCGATATCCACCTGCAGCAGCCCTTCGACATCGTAAACCACATAGCCACAGGTGAAGCGAATACCGGGAGAAATACTGTCCTGCCAGATTGGGTTGACCTGCATAGCATCCGAGTTAAAGCGGCAGGGCGAGGCGTCCGTCTGCGTCATGAGCTGGCGTATCAAAGCAGTGAAATAGTCCGGGGCGTAATCCCCCAGATACAATAAATCCAAGTCCTTACAGGCTCGCGGCTGCGGCCCGCTCCAACAGCGCGAGACGTAACTGCCTCGCACGACGAAGCGATCAGCCTGCGCCAGACTGTATAAACGCGCCAACAACGTTTCAATAGCGATCAGCGTTCGCGTTTCTTCCGTCAAAACCTTCGGCGTCTCCGTCATGGGCGCGTTCCTGTGTCGACCCCATCCCAACCGGCGTCAAGCCCTATGTTGCTGTCATAGATATTGAACTCGCGAATGTCCTTCACAATCTCTACGCCATTGTCCGCTAAAAATGTACGCAAAGCCTCCAGCACCTCGCCCGCCTTCCCCAACCCTCCGCGTATGCGTTGAGTGACGAACTGCTCCCGATGCTCCTCATCGCGCCAAAATGCATTGGAGGAAAGACGCCCGCGATACGCGCGCACCTTTGCACGCAAGACGGTTAAGTCATAATCCGCCGGCAACCTGAGCTTCAGATGATGTTCGAAGTAACAATATTCGGGAAATTGCGTCGCCGCTTCGTCATGCTGGGGGATGTTGGCGTTGCTTATCGCCGCCTCGATTTTCAAGCGTTCGACGGAAAATCCCTCACTCGCCATCCCGTCGCACAGCTCCTGAATTTGCTCCCAAACCTTCTCCGGCGCGCCGCTCAAACGCTTGCACAACATGGGTTGCGTACAATGCTCACCAGAGGACAACTGAATAACGATAGCTTTCGCCTCTTTCACCGCGCAAAAGTCGACAAAGCGCTGCAGCGCGACTTGATCGCGAGTGACGACGGTAATGTGGATTTCATACTTTCCGGGAAACGCTTTGAGCGCATCCAACGGCGTGTGGAACCGATACTTCATGAGATAAAAACTGCCTACAGAAAACCCGATGGTACAGATAGCGGACGGATTGATTTCAAATGCGCATCCATCGCGCGATGATTAATTGATGAGATATGTTTGGAGCCGGCCTCAAAACAGGAGGTCAAAGGATACCACAGATATCCCCTCCTCCGTGCGGCGACTCACCACCTTCTGAAACCCGAACCGTTCATACAGGGCGATGGCGGGCGCATTTACTGCGGCGGTGGACACTCGCGCTCCTTTGGGACGTCCAAACTGATCGCGATGAGTAAAAACATGCTCCAGCAAACCGCTGGCGTATCCCCGCCGAAACATATCGGGGGCGACCACCAGACTGTCGATACTCAGCCACTCGCCCTGGCGGTCCAACTCCATCGCCGCAACCAGTCTGGCCTCCCGTCGATATCCCAGGAACTGGGTGGAACTCGCCATGAAGTCAGCGGGGGTTCTAAACAATGGCGAAAACAGCTCTACGCCAATCAAGTCCGCTTCCACCCGGTAAGCGGATTGAAACAGATCAAACAACTCCTGGGCGATACCCGCATCTGTATGCTTCAGACATAAAAATTTCATCTTTTCAGCTTCGCCGTTCATATTTCTTTATCCGATTTTTTGCCTGATTTTTTATCTGACATTACGCCGCTTAACGCAATAATACGCCCCGTACTTTTTGTTCAGGTATTTCAACCGGATTGCCGGATTTTTTTATAAATCCTAGTCTTTATTCCAGTGCAAAAAAAGACGCATCATCCTAACGATAAAATGAACGGCGGAGAGTTTGAAACCATTCCCAACCCGCGTCCCACACTTGCAACTGATCATTTTTTAGTCTTCATTTATAACTGTCTGAGAGTTGTTCTCATTTGAGAAACAGACCGCTCGACTGCGCTTCCTACCGCGCAGCATTTAAACCGGCCAGCCATTCCGAGCCGCGTTCAACTAATTGACTTTAAAGGGAATTTATATGAAAAAGAGTATCGGAACTATCTTCGTCTGCGCGCTTTCAGCACTCCCCCTCCTGGCGCATTCCGACGATAGCAGAGATATCATTTCGGACGAGCAGTTTATCTATTCTTATCAAGAGATGCTGACCTTCGATGTCGCCGCCTACCTGAAACGGAATGCTCCTCATTTACTGGATCAGACCGAAGTCATTACGCACTGGGCCGGTTATAGCACCGTGAGCCCTAAAGTGTTGTTAACCCTGATAGAAATGCAGACTGGCCTGGTAAGCGGCGCACGCACTGCATCCCTGCAACGCCCCCTCGGAGATTTGTCCGAACGGGATGGCTTCAGCGCTCAAGTTGAAGATATCGCCATGCGTCTGGCCAAAGCTTATTACAGCACGGTAAATCAAGAGCAGAAAAGCCTGTCTGTCAGCGGCGAAGACATCGCCACACGCGCGCTCTCCCGCGCCTTGATGAACAACGCCGCAGGCGACGCGGAGGAGTTTGCAACGGTCTACCAGCGCCTGTTCCCGCAAGAGCAGGAAAGCGCGGAACCTCCCGGCGTCAGCCGCTTCTCCGCTTACTCCAAAAAGCTGGTCCCTCCGGAAAACATGCTGCAGCTCCCCTTCCCGATTGATCAAAGCTGGTGGTTCGGCGGCGCGCATACCAACACCGGCAGCGGCAACTATCCGTTGTCTTCCCTGGACATGAACAATGGCGGTGGCTGGGGATCGGATACATCCACTAAATGGGCGGTGGCGTCCGCAGCGGGCACAGCAGTGCGACATTCATCCTGCTTCGTGGAAGTGCTGCACGACGGCGGCTGGTCAACCACTTACTACCACTTGGACAATGTGCAGTTCCAGGACCGCACCGCCGTATCGCAAAACCAGAAACTGGCGAACTACGCCAACAACCGTTCTCAGGCGCTATGCAACGGCGGCAGCTCCACCGGTCCCCATCAGCACTTCAGCCTGAAATATGACGGCGGCTTCTATCACCTGGACGGCGTTTACCTGTCCGGCTACAAGGTGAAAACCGGCCGCTATAGCTATGACGGCGACTGCAATTATTTCTGGATGAGTAAAAACGGTTCGAAATACTGCACCAGCAATAAACTCTACAACCCTGGCACATCCGGTCCCACCGATCCTGATACGCCGGATAAGGAACTGGAAAACGGTCAGGTTCTCAGTAATCTGAGCGCGGACAAAGAGGATAAAGACTACTACGTTCTGAAAGTCGACCCTGGCGCGAGCGATCTGGTGTTCCGCATCTCTGGCGGCAGCGGCGATATGGATATGTTCGTCAAGTTTGGCGAGCGTCCCACCCTCGCTTCCTATGACTGTCGACCTTACAAAACCACCCAGGAAGAAATCTGCACCTTCAACTCGCCCCAGGCGGGCAATTACTATGTCATGCTGCATGCGTTCTCCAGCTATTCCGGCATCACTTTCGAAGCTGGCTATAAAGCTAACTCCGACAGCAGCCAGGAACTGATGAATGGCGAGGCGGTGACGAAGCTTTCCGGCAGCAAGGATGAGATGGACTATTTCTACGTCGACATCCCGGAAAGCGCCCGCAACTTGCGTATTGAAATGTCTGGCGGTCAGGGCGATGCGGACATGCATGTTCGCTTCAGAACGCCCCCGACGTTAAACGAATATGACTGCCGGCCATTCAAAACCACGCAGGTAGAAACCTGTTCCTACAATACGCCGCAGACCGGGGTTTATCATGTGATGTTGCACGCCTTCGATCCTTATTCGGACGTACAGCTGGTGGCCCGTTACGATGATCGGATTCAAGGCAAAGAAGTGGCTGTCGTGCTGACGCAGGCCAGGCAGGAATAATCCCGCGCTCACACCCTAAGCTACGTTAATGAACGCGGGGCTCGATCCGCCAATACGGCTGCGGATCGAGCCCCGCTTGGTCATCTCAATTCGAGATTATTTTTTCCGCGCCAGACTGACGCCATCCGCGATGGGCACCATGGAGTAATCAATACGCTTGTCGCGCATCAGCTTCTCATTCAAAGCGCGAATCGCACAGGTATCGTCGTCCCGTTCCGTGGGATCGGCGACTTTGCCATCCCACAGCACATTGTCGACGGCGATCAACCCGCCTGGGCGCAACAAGCGCAGGCAGGCTTCGTAATAGTTGTCGTAATTGGTTTTATCCGCATCGATAAAAGCGAAGTCGAAAGTGCGCGCGTGGCCCTCATCCAACAGCTTGTTGAGGGTTTCCATCGCAGGAGCCAGACGCAGGTCAATGCGGTCAGTCAGCCCCGCCAGACACCAATAGCGTCTGGCGATACTGGTCCATTCTTCACTGACGTCACAGCAGATGAGTTTGCCGTCTTTGGGCAAGCCTTCAGCGATGCAGATGGAGCTGTATCCGGTAAAGGTGCCCACTTCGATGGCTTTGCGGGCGCCCGTCAGCTTTGTCAGCAAGGTCAGGAACTGCCCCTGCTCTGGCGCAATCTGCATACGCGCCATTTCGTGTCTGTTGGTTTCGTCCCGCAATGCATGCAGCACTTTGCTTTCCCTGACGCCGGTGACTTGCAGGTACTGATAGAGGCTGTCGTTCATATTCAGAGTTTGTTTTGACATATTGTGTGATCTCTTTCAAATCGCCGCCGCGCCGATCACCCCAAAGGGGCTGCCAATTAGCGGGAGACTTACCTATCCTTGAGTTTACCGAGGTCTGTTGAGGTTTCGTCATTCACAGCGAAACCTCAACGGAGCCCAGCGCACACAAAATAACAAAGATATTTCGCAGGGGGTAGCTCATGAGCGAAGCGGCGCGTCTCCAAGTCATCATCATCGGATCTGGCTTTGCGGGACTCTGCATGGGAATACGGCTAAGGCAGGCCGGCATTGAAGACTTTATGATTCTGGAACAAGCCGACGACATTGGCGGGACCTGGCGCGATAACACCTACCCCGGCGCCGGCTGCGATGTTCCCTCCCATCTGTATTCCTTTTCCTTCGCGCCCAATCCGGACTGGAGCCGCATGTTCGCCTCGCAACCGGAAATCTGGGCCTACATGCAACAGTGCGCAGACAAATTTGGCCTGCGGCCCTTTATTCGCCTAAATCAACAAGTCACCCGCGCGGAGTTTGATGAGACCGAGGATCAATGGCGCGTACAAGTAAACGGCGAAGGCTGGTTGCAAGCGCGCTTCCTGGTCTCAGGCGTCGGCGCGCTCAGTCGCCCGGCGCAACCGGAGATACCAGGGCTATCATCCTTTACTGGCAAGCTTTTTCATTCCTCCCGCTGGGACCACAGCTATGACCTGACGGCTAAAAAGGTCGGCGTCATCGGCACAGGCGCCAGCACCATTCAGCTGCTGCCAAATATTGCGCCGCAGGCCACCCATACCACAGTCTTTCAACGCACGCCGCCCTGGATACTGCCCAAGCCGGATCGCATGATCAGTCCAATGGAACGGTCGTTATACCGCCGCTATCCCTTCTTACTGTGGTTCAGTCGTCAGGTGATTTACTGGGTGTTGGAATGGCGTGTCATGGGGTTTGTGCTGCATCCCGGCATCATGAAACTGGTGGAGAAAAAGGCCCTGTCGCACTTGGCGCGTCAAACGCCAGACCCCGCGTTGCGGGCCAAATTAACGCCGCAATACACCCTGGGCTGTAAGCGGGTGTTGATCTCCAATGACTATTATCAGGCGCTGGGGCGCAAGGACGTCACGCTGGAGACCACGCCCATCGACGCCATCACCGCGACTGGCGTCAGAACCCAAGACGGGGTTTACCATGATTTCGACGCCATTATCCTCGCCACTGGTTTCCAGGCGGCGGAAGCCGTCATTCCTTTTGATCTCATCGGGCTCGGCGGCGTCAGCCTCAATCAAGCCTGGGAAGACGGCGCGGAAGCGATGTTGGGCGTCACCATCAGCGGATTCCCCAACTTCTTTATGGTGGTCGGCCCCAACTCCGGCCTCGGTCACAGCTCCATGATCTTTATGATCGAGTCGCAGGTTAATTACATTCTCGACGCCATGAACAAAGCCCGTGAACTGGGAGTTAAACAGATTCACTTGCGCTCCCGCGCGCAAAGACTGTTCAACGAATCGTTGCAACAACGCCTGCAGCGTTCCGTGTGGAAATCCGGCTGCCAGAGCTGGTATCAAACCAAAAGCGGTAAAATCACCACACTCTGGCCCGGCTTTACGGTGGAATATCGTCGCCGCACCCGCAAGGTGAACGAAGCGGACTATGAGTGGCTGTAACGTCGCCTATTCCGCGATTCGCACCACCGCTTTTCCCACCAGCCTGCGCTCCGCCATATCAGAGATGGCCTGCGCCGCCTGCTCGAACGGATACACTTTGCTGACCCGCGGCTGCAGACGATCCTCTTGCATCCACTGGAACATGCGCTGGAAATTCTGCAGATTGTCCTGAGGCTGACGTTGTGTGAAAGCGCCCCAGAAGACACCCACGACCTCGCATCCTTTCAGCAAGGTCAGGTTCGCCGGCAGCTTGGGAATCTCGCCACTGGCGAAACCAACCACCAGATGTCGTCCGCCCCAGGCCATGGAGCGCAGCGCCTTATCCGTCAGAGCGCCGCCGACCGGGTCATAGACCACATCCACGCCGCGCCCCTCCGTCATCGCTTTTATGGCTTCCTTCAAATCCGTTTCGGCGTAATTAATAGTCGCGTCCGCCCCTGCCTCCTGAGCCGCCGCCAGCTTTTCCGCTGAGCTGGCCGCAGCAATCACCTTAGCGCCCATGGCCTTGCCGATTTCCACCGCAGCCAGCCCAACGCCGCCGCCCGCGCCCAGCACCAACAACGTCTCACCGGCCTGTAGTCGGCCGCGCTGAGTCAATGCATGCATGGATGTGCCGTAAGTCATGACAAACCCGGCGGCGACGATATCGTCTACGCCCGCAGGAACTGGAATCAGGTTGGATTCGGGAACCGCTACTTTTTCCGCAAAGCCGCCCCAGCCCGTCAGCCCCATGACGCGGTCGCCGGGTTTTAGCCGCTTCACTTTATCTCCCACTGCACTCACTACGCCGACGACTTCTCCGCCGGGACTAAAGGGCATGGGAGGCTGAAACTGGTATTTCCCCTGAATGATCAGGGTATCGGGAAAATTAAGGCCGGCGGCTCTAACGTCCACCAGAACGTTAGCCCCACTTACTTCGGGCTCGGCAGTGTCTTCAATGACCAGCGTATCCGCCGGTCCATGCTCTTTGCACAGCAGCGCGCGCATGATGTTCCCCTTTATCTGATGAATAGATTCAACAACCGGGGTTTGATTTGCTCATTTTATGATTTTGTCGCCGAGTGAATCGGCGCGGCTCTTGCGGCCTTGGGGAGTATGAATCAGGGACGGAGGTAACTCAACCGCATTGACCTGGGCGCGGTTGAGTTCCAGGAAAGCGTTCGTGCATCTTGTCGCAGTATTAATCAGATAATTTGGTTGTCGATCATGAAGCAAAGGTTTTGTGCGCAGACAATCGCGGCGAAGGTCAGCAGCGCCAAGCCATAACGCATGGCTTTCGATTGTGATGGCGCGTTAGAGGCGTTTTGAAGTTTCTCGCTCATAGCGTATCTCCTCTTGGGTACAGCAGTGATGTTCCGGTTAAGCGACTGCGGGACACTCAGACTGTTTCTGTCAGTTTAGTAACCGTTTTGTTGCAGTCGTTTTACATTTCACTCAAGAATTAAGCGGTTTATCTGCTAAAAAACCGTCAAAGCGTCGATCAAAAAATGACGAATTGTGGCAATGCGCCCCGCTTCTCTTGAGCAGAGAAATTCAGGCGTGCTCTAATAGCGCCATTCTTTGTCGATAGGTGTGAAATGACCCGCAGAATTGCCTTAGTTGAAGACGAGCCTCTGATCCGCGCCAATTACAGTGAGGCGTTGAAGAAACACGGCTATCAGGTGGAAACCTATGATTCCCGTCCCTCCGCCATGGAACGCTTTCGCGTGCAACTGCCGGACCTGGTGATCATTGATGTGGGTCTGGGTTCTGATGTAGAAGGCGGTTTTGAGCTGTGCCGCGAAGTGCGCGGGCTGTCCTCCCAGGTCCCCATTATTTTTCTGACCGCCCGGGACAGCGAGTTCGATCAGATATCTGGACTGCGCCTGGGCGCCGATGATTATCTGACCAAAGACATCAGCATTCCCTATCTGCTCACCCGCATCGTCGCCCTGTTTCGCCGTCTCGACGCCTTGCAGGCCGCCAATCAGAAGCAGGACGAACTCATCACCCGTGGGCAGCTTAAACTCAACATTGACCGTATGCAGGCGTTCTGGAACGATGAGCCCATCATGCTGACGGTCACTGAGTTCTGGATCGTGCACGCGCTGTCACGACACCCTGGGCACGTCAAAAACCGCACTCAATTGATGGACGCCGCCAACGCCGTTCTCGACGACAGCACCATCACCTCGCATATCAAACGCATCCGCAAAAAATTCCAGGCGGTGGACCCGGACTTCCGGGCGATTAACACCGCCTACGGCATGGGATATCGCTGGGATTCGACACAACCTTAGGCTGACGCATGAAACTACGTCGCCAGCTTATCCTGATCGCCTGCGTCATGCTGTTGCTGCCGTGGGCGGTCATTCAGTTCGCCAAACAGATAGAACAGAGCCTGCGGGAATCCCAACAGCAGAATCATATCCAGCTGGCGGGTTTTATCGCTTCCCTGCTGCGCCCGGAATGGCCGACGCCGGCTTCGATAGGCGGCCGCATTCTCAATGTACGCCAGTATGATACGCCTATTTATCTGGACGGTTATCAGGACGACTGGGCGGAAATTCCCGCCTTGTCAGACCCGAAACCGGATTCCATCCGTGCAGTCAAAGCCGCCACCGACGGGCAGGACCTGTATCTATTGGTCGCCGCCAATGACGCATCCATTCAATACCGACAGCCCAGCGCCCGCAGCCAGCCAGCGGACCATTTCGAACTGATCACCGGCTATCTCGCCGGCGGCAAGGCGGTGACGATGCTGGAAACGGAAGGGCCCGGACAAATCAAAGCCCGCTTAGCTGGATCATGGAGCAGCGTGCATGGCATGTGGCAGGAGGACGGCCCTGGCTTCATCCTGGAATTGCGCATTCCCCTCGCCTCCTTGCAGGACGGCTTCAGCCTGCGTTGGATCGACATAGACAAATCCGCCGCCTGGGTGTTCAACCGTAATACGCTGGATGTTCTGGGCAGCGACGCTGAGCCCATGTTGTTGAACTTCGCGCCGCCAGGCCTGATCCACAAGGCTCAGGAATTAACGCCTGAATACACCCGTTTACGCCTGACCGACGCTCAGGGCGCAACCCTGCTGGAATACGATAACGACCTGATGCGCTACATTGGCATGCAGGATGACGTCTGGCGCATGGCCATGCGCCGCCTGCTGCGCTGGGCGGTGGACGGCGTTTCACAGGCGTCGGAGTCGCAGCCCCTCGCCGCCGACGCGCCGCGCTCCACCTGGGACGCCAGCGCCACCTCGGAACTCGCCAACCTGATCACCCGCTATCCCGTTAAAAGCGAGACAGGGAAATTACTGGGCTGGGTGCAGTTGGAGCAGCGTACGCCGCAAATCGCCGCCGTAGCCAATGACGCCCTGTTCGCAGCCGTCGGCGGCTCTGTGGCGCTGTTGATCGTCATCATGCTCATCTTGTTCGGCTACGCCTCCTGGCTGTCCTGGCGCATCACGCATTTGAGCAAAGGTATCGTTTCCGCACTGGATACGGAGACCAAGTTCAGCGGCCGCTTCCAGGCCTCACGGCTGCCGGACGAGCTGGGCGACCTGTCGCGCAGCTTTAGCGAAATGCTGACCCAATTACGCAGTTATTCAGAATATATGGAGTCCTTCGCCAGCAAGCTGACCCACGAATGTCGCACGCCGCTGGCTATCGTCAGCTCCTCCCTGCAGTTACTGGAAAGCGCCGACAATGAACAGGAAAAGCAGGAGTATCTGGGTCGGGCCCGCGCCGGCGCTGAACGCATCAGCGCCCTGCTTACCGCCATGCGGCAGGCGTCGCGTCTGGAAGCCACGATTCAGTCGCAAAGCCTTGAAACCTTTGATTTGAGCGAGCTGATCAGCGAGTTGCAGCAGTCTTATCGCCCCCTCGTGGAGCCGCGCCGACTGGAGCTTGAATTGCCGGAAGCGCCAATTGTGGCGGACATTTCCGCCGAGCTGATCGCCCAGGCGGTGGACAAATTACTGGAGAACGCCAGGGACTTTACCGCACCGGACGGGGCCATTTACATCGGCGTCGAAGAAGCTAAACAGGAGCGCTGGATCTACGTTGAAAACGAAGGCGACCCTATTCCGGAATACATCAAGGAGAAGCTGTTTACGCCGTTTATGAGCGTGCGCCAGGACGGCGGACAGGAACTACACCTGGGCCTGGGCCTAGTTATCGTCAAACTGATCGCCGATTTCCATCAGGCGCGGATCAAAGTGGAGAACACCGCGCGCGGCGTGCGTTTCGCTATTGGGCTGCCTCGTTCTTGAGCTTTTAAGTCAAGCGCGGATTTCCCGGCAACGGGCAGGTAAACGCAGTGTAAAACAGCTGCCTTTGTGCAGCTGTGACTTGACGCTGACCCCGCCGCCCATCTGCTCAATCAACGCCCGCACAATACTGAGCCCCAGTCCCGTACCCGCCACCGCCTGACGACCGGAAGGCGGCGCCTGGAAAAATTTATCGAAGATGCGCGCCTGATCTATTTCACTGATTCCCACGCCTTCATCCACGACGTCAATAAACACCTCGCCGCCGCCGGACAATCGACTGCGAATCGTCACCCTTCCCTGCGCGGGAGAGAATTTGACCGCATTGGAAATCAGGTTGCTCATCACCTGCTGAAAGCGGCGTTTATCCACTCCAACAATAACGTCACCGGCGCCATGCTCAAGCTGCATCGTCACATTACGAGCCTTGGCGTAGGGTCCATTCATGCTCAGCGCCTGCTCCAGCTCGGCCAGTAGTTCGGTTTCCTCCAACGCTATGTCCACATGCCCCGCTTCCAGCTTCTCGATATCGAGTATATCGTTCACCAGCGCCAGCAAACGTTCGCTGTTGTTTGAGGCAATCGACAGCAACTTCGCTGACTGTTCGTTCAGCTCCGGACCCAAGGTCGCCGAAAGCAGTCCCAAGGCGCCTTTTATGGAGGTCAACGGAGTGCGCAATTCGTGGCTGACCACCGACACGAACTCTTTCTTCATGGCCTCCGCGCGTTTGCGGTCGGAAATATCCGCCACACTGCCAACCCACCTCATTGCGTCGCCCATTTCCATCTGGCGGAAGCTGAGCTGAGCAGGAAATGTCTCACCGCTGCTGCGGATCAATTCCACCTCCAGGCGATGAATGCCGTCCCGGACGTCGGCGTCGCCTTCTTGTCCACGCTGCAATAACTCCAGTAGAGGCGCATCGTTTTTCAGCCATTGAGAAAAATGAGCGCCATTCAGCTGCTCGCCAGAGACCCACAACATCTCCTTCATCGCCTGATTGGCGGCTTCAATCACGCCATCGGCATTTACCGTCACAATCCCTTCGACAACCGCTTGCAGAATGGAAGTGAGATAGGCTTCCTGATGGGCGTTCATGTGCGAAAGATCCGCCAGGCGCAGCATATGCAGCTCTCTTTCCACCCAACCAGCCAAATCCTGCAGGCGTTGCAGTTGTTCCTGGTTAAAACGACGGGGGCGAACGTCAATCAGACAGAGCGTGCCAATACGGTGGGTCTCATCCAGACTCAGCGGAGCGCCAGCGTAAAAACGAATGTGAGGAGGACCAGTGACCAGGGGGTTATCGGAAAATCGGGGGTCTTTCAGGGCATTGGGCACATAGAGCACTTCCCGCTGCAAAATAGCGTGCCCGCAAAATGAGATATTGCGACCGGTTTCCGACGCGTTGAGCCCCACCTTCGATTTGAACCACTGGCGTTCAGCGTCGACCAGTGACACCAGCGCAATGGGCACATTAAACAGCGAGGCCGCCAGCTTGGTGATGCGGTCAAAACGCTGTTCCGGCTCTGTGTCCAGAATGCACAGCGAGTGCAGACAGACAAGCCGCTGCGATTCATTCTCCGGGATGATGGGTTCCTGCATAAATTATACGCGCCACTGGCGAAGATAAGTTCTGCTCTCGCGGTTTCGCGTCCCGCTGAAAACCGCCCTCCCCTGATAAAGATAGCAGCCCGGGAAGGAATATCATCCTTCCCGTATTCGCCCGTGCTCAGAAAATGATGCGCACAGACGACGAGATTATTGCAATTTACGCATTTTCTCAGCATTCGGACGTAAAACCACACCGCGTTCGGTGACGATGGCGTCGATCAGCTCCGCCGGCGTTACGTCGAAGACAGGGTTGAAGGCGTTGGCTTTTTCCGGGGCCAACGGGGTTCCCTGTACGAACTTCAGCTCATCGGAAGTGCGTTCTTCAATAGGAATATCCGCGCCGCTGAACAGTTCGAAGTCAATGGTGCTGGACGGCGCCGCCACCATGAATTTGACGCCATGATGACGCGCCAGCACCGCCAGACCGTATGTGCCGATCTTATTAGCGACGTCGCCATGGGCGGTAATGCGGTCGGCGCCGACAATCACCCATTTCACCGCACAGGTTTTCATGACATGCGCCGCAGCGGAGTCCGCGATCAGTTTGACGGGGATATCGTCCTGGCATAACTCCCAGGCGGTCAGTCTTGCGCCTTGCAGCCAGGGGCGGGTTTCATCCGCAAACACTTCCGTCACCAGATCGCGACGGTAGGCTGATCGAATCACGCCCAGTGCGGTGCCATAGCCGCCAGTGGCCAGACTGCCGGTGTTGCAATGGGTCAACAACGCGCCGCGACCGCTTTCTGCGATCAGATCAGCGCCCAGCTCACCCATGGTCAGGTTGGCTTGCAGGTCTTCTTCGTGGATGCGCGTCGCTTCTTCCACCAACAGAGGGAACAGGTCCGCGGCGGATGAGGCGTCAATCAGATCCCGCATGCGACGCAGGGCCCAGAACAAATTCACCGCCGTCGGTCGTGAATCCGCCAGCGTTTCCAGGGCGCGATGCATGCGATCCCGGTCGGAACTGAACTCCGCCGCCGCCAACGCCACGCCATAGGCCGCCGCGATTCCGATCGCCGGCGCGCCGCGCACCACCATCTGGCGGATGGCGTCAGCCACTTCAACGTGAGTGACGCAGTGAACATAAGCTTCCTGCAGCGGCAGTTTGCGTTGATCTAGCAGAATAAGTTGATTGTTCGCCCAGCGAATGGCGGAAACGGAAGATTGCGACATGTGGCGCGCCCCAATAAATTGATCAAATGGTCAGAAAACGGAACCGGGCGAAAATCTGCTGGTCCGGGCCGGCATTATACGTCATTTAAGCCCTGCGCCCTACTTATCCCCTTGTATTATAGGTATACTTGGCGCTGATTTTGAATAGATATAGGAAGTGTAGCTGTGGCTCAAGAAAGCGTTGATTTATTGATAAATGCGCGTTGGGTTATCCCCGTCAGACCTGCGGGAGTCGTTCTTGAAAACGCCTCCGTCGCCGTATCCGAAGGCAAAATTGTAGGCGTTTGCGACGCCGCCGAGGCGACAGCGCGTTTCGCCGCCAAAGAAACGGTCGACCTGCCCAACCACGTCGTGGCGCCCGGCCTGATCAACACCCACGGCCACTTGGCCATGTCCCTGTTCCGCGGGATGGCGGACGACCTGCCTTTAATGGAGTGGCTGAGCCACCATATCTGGCCTGCGGAAGGCAAATGGGTCAGCGACGAATTCGTTCGCGACGGCTCCAAACTGGCCATGGCGGAAATGCTGCTGGGCGGCACCACCACTTTCAGCGACATGTATTTCTATCCGGATGCCGTGGCCGAAGAAGCCACCCGTCTCGGCATGCGTTGCCAGATTGTGTTCCCGGTCATCGATTTCCCGGTTCCCGGCGCGGCGACAGCGGAAGAGTCCATCCACAAAGGTCTGGCCCTGCACGACGAATACAAGCACAGCGATCTGGTTCGCATCGGCTTCGGTCCCCATGCTCCTTACACCGTTTCCGACGACAAGTTCGAGCAGGTGGTGACGCTGGCCAACCAGCTGGATATGCCTGTACAGGTTCACCTTCACGAAACTGCTGGCGAAGTGCAGGAAGGCCTGGAGAAAACCGGCAAGCGTCCGACCGAACGTCTATACGAACTGGGCCTGCTGACGCCGAACACGCAATGCGTACACATGACCCAGATTAACGATCGCGATCTGGAGATTCTGCAGGAAACCGGCGCGCATGTAGTTCACTGCCCGGAATCCAACCTGAAGCTGGCCAGTGGTTTCTGTCCTCTGGACCGTCTGCTGAAAGCTGGCGTGAACGTGGCTCTCGGCACCGACGGCGCCGCCAGCAACAACGATCTGGACATGCTGGGCGAGCTGCAAACCGCTGCGATGCTGGCGAAAGCCGTGGCGCAGGACGCCGCCGCCGTCAGCGCATTCCAGGCGCTGGAAATCGCCACCATCAACGGCGCGAAGGCGCTGGGCATGGAGTCCGTCACAGGCTCTCTGGAAGCTGGCAAGTGGGCGGACATTATGGCGGTAGACCTGAGCGGCATCGAAGTACAACCGGTGTATCACGTCGCTTCGCATTTGGCTTATTCCACCAAATCCAGCCAGGTCAGCCATGTCTGGACCTCCGGCGTGGCCCAGGTGAAAGAGCAGAAGCTGATCAATATGGACGTCCGCGAGCTACGGACCAAGGTAGACGCCTGGCGCGAGAGAATCGCCAACACCGCCGAAGCCAATTAAAATAGCCCGCCGAAGCGTACGCATGGGGCCGCATCACGGCCCCTTCCGACCAATTCAGAGGAAACGGATACATGACTCCCGTTGAGAACGTCGATCTGAGTGAAGTGAAAAAGTTTGAAGATCTCGCCCATCGCTGGTGGGATGCGGAAAGCGAATTCAAACCCCTACATGAGATCAACCCGCTGCGGCTCGACTTTATTGACGAGCGCGCCGCCCTGCCCGGCAAAAGAGTGTTGGACGTAGGCTGCGGCGGCGGCATTCTCAGCGAGAGCATGGCGCGTCGCGGCGCACATGTGGTCGGCATCGATATGGGCGAAGCGCCGCTGTCCGTGGCCCGTCTGCATGGACTGGAATCTGGCGTCAGCGTGGATTATCGCCGCACCACTATTGAGGAGCTAGCGGAAGCCGAAGCGGAGTCTTTCGATGTGGTGACCTGCATGGAAATGCTGGAGCATGTTCCCGATCCCGCCTCAGTCATCGCCGCCTGCGCTCGCGTCGCCAAACCCGGCGCTGACCTGTTCTTCTCCACCATCAATCGCAATCCCAAGTCCTTTCTATTCGCCATCGTCGGCGCGGAATACGTGCTGAAAATGCTGCCGCGAGGCACTCACGAATGGAAGAAATTCATCAAGCCCAGCGAGCTGGCGGCCTGGTTGCGTCGCACTGATCTCGATCTGTGTGAAATGCGAGGCATGACCTACAATCCGTTGCTGAAAGAATACAAGCTGGGCGACGACGTGGACGTCAACTACCTCATGCACGCGGTCAAACCGCTCAAGGACGCCTGATGACGGATACGCGACTTTACCGTCCAGAGGCCGTGTTCTTCGATCTTGATGGCACCCTGATCGACACCGCCCCCGACTTCTTTCGGGTGATGAACATGCAACGCAGTCAACGCGGCATGCCTGACATGGCGTACGAAGCCGTGCGTAAAACGGTGTCCGATGGTGCCCGCGCCATGGTGAAGCTGTCTTTCGCCATGGAAGAGACAGACGCCGATTTTGAGCCGCTGCGTCAGGAGCTGCTGGACCTGTATTTGCGCCATATCGCCGTCGACAGCCGCCTGTTCGCAGGCTTTGAAACGCTACTGACGTTGATGGAAGGCCAAGGAATTCACTGGGGGGTCATCACCAACAAACCCAGACTGTACAGCGAAGCGCTGCTGGAAGCGCTGGGCTTGAGCTCCCGCATGGCCGCACTGGTGTGTCCCGACGACGTCTCCCGCACCAAACCGGACCCTGAGCCCATGTTGCTGGCGTCGCGTCTGGCGGACTGCGACCCGCAGAAATGCTGGTATGTCGGCGATCATATACGCGACATTCAGGCCGGCGCCAATGCCGGCATGCTCACCATCGCCGCCGCTTACGGCTATCTGGATGAGCCCGAGGCGGCCCTGGCCTGGAATGCGGACCACGTGGCGCACTCTGTGGAGGATGTCGCCGCCCTGCTGAAACAAGTGCTTTGATTTCCCCTCGGGCGTTATAATCGAAAGTCACTGCACATTAAAGACAGATCACGACGAGAGAAAACACGCATTATGTATTCTTATCAAGCCCCCGCCGACCTTCTACACGACCGCGTAATCCTGATCACAGGCGCGGGCGCGGGAATTGGCCGTGCGGCGGCGAAGACCTTCGCCCGACACGGCGCCACCATCATTCTCAGCGGCCGCACCACCAAAAAGCTGGAAGACGTCTACGATGAAATCGAAGCGGAAGGCGGCCCGAAACCCGCGATTTTTCCCGTCAATCTGGAAGGCGCGGTGGCGAAGGATTATGACGATCTGGCCAACGCCATCCGTGAAGAGTTCGGCCGACTGGACGGACTGCTGCATAACGCCGCTATTCTGGGCCACCGCACCCCGCTGGAGCACTATGACCCGGACAGCTGGGCGCGCGTAATGCAAGTAAACGCCATGGCGCCATTTCTGCTGACTCGCTCCCTGATGCCGGTGATCCGCGAGTCCGAAGACGCTTCGATCGTTTTCACTTCCTCCAGCGTCGGCCGCAAAGGCAAAGCCTACTGGGGCGCTTACGCCGTCTCCAAATTCGCCGTTGAAGGCATGATGCAGGTGCTGGCGGACGAACTGGATGACGCCGACAAACGCATTCGCGTCAACAGCGTCAATCCCGGCGCCACCCGCACCGCCATGCGCGCGCTGGCCTATCCGGCGGAAGACGCCACGAAAAACCCAACGCCTGAAGAGATCATGAATGTCTATCTTTATCTGATGGGTAAAGACAGCATTGGCGTTACTGGTCAGGCATTTAACGCACAAGGCGACTGATCTTACAGCTGTATTTCACGCCTTAACCAAAGTCTGCGCCAATGCGCAGCGGAGAAGGAGCGATGAGCAACACAGCAAAATGGACAATCTTTGTTATCGCCGCAGGCCTCAGCGCCTGCGGCAGCACGCCCCCAGCAGGACTCGGGGCCCATGACGGGCGTCTGACGCCCTGCCCCGAAAGCCCTAACTGCGTCAGCAGCTTCAGCGATCCCAACGACGCGGAGCATTTCATTACGCCCCTTTACAACGACAAAGCGACACAGATGTGGGAACGGCTGCCCACTGTTTTGGAAAACGCCGGCAATATCCGCATCACCCAACGCAAGCCCGATTACATCCGCGCGGAAGCCACATCATTCGTATTCCGCTTTGTGGACGATGTAGAGTTTCTATTGGATCGGCAGACAGGCGTGATACATCTGCGCTCGGCGTCCCGGCTGGGCTATCGGGATTTCGGCGTCAATCGGGAGCGGATGGAGGAAATCAAGGCGGCGCTACTCAGTGAGTAACGCCGCCGGCGCATGAGCTATTGCACCAGCTGGTCAATCACCAGATTGAGCGGCTCGTTTTGCGCGCGCAGTTGGATTGGGCCTACGACGCCCTGCAGGTCGCCTGGCTGAGGTTGCGGCGAACCGGATTTGGACACCCGCGCCACCACTTCCACCGTTTCAGCGGAGGACAGCTTCGCCATCGGCCCCATGGCCATGGAGTCATCCAAGGTGACGCTGACAGGCAACTCGCCCACGGTTTTACGCACCACCGCTAACGGCATGCGCGTGCCGTCCGCAGGGCGCGCAAGGATAAATACAGTATCACCAGGCTCAGCCTGGCCATTCAGACTTTCACCCAGACTGACTTGCAGCTGCAGACTGGCTCCGCCCGCCGCCTGCGCGGGCTGCTGATTCGCCTGCTCCGCCGCCAGTTGCTCCGCTCTCGCTACGCCATTACGAATCGCAGCGGCGTTAGGGTCGTTCGGATTCAGCTCAATAATGCGACGCCAGAACTTGGCGGCTTCGGCGTAACGTTGCTCCTGGAACGCCGCCACGCCAAGAATACTCAGTGAACTCCCTTCGTTGGGGTCGGTTTTCAGGGCCTGCTCCAGAGCCGCCCTGACCGGAGCGCTCAAACGTCCTTCCTTGAAGAACAGCGCCTGTGCGCGCAATCCGTGAGCGCCGGCGGGGTTTTCGCCTTCCGCCGCAAGCAACTCCGCCAGGTGGCGAAACGCTTCTTCCGCTTCCGCGTAGCGCTGCATGGTCATCAGGGAGCGCCCCAATAGCGCCCAGCCTTCGACATGGTCCGGCTGCTCCAAAAGACGATCGCGCAAACGGCGCAAAATCTCTTCCGGATCATTGCCAGCCAGAGCCAATTGCAGGCGAGTCTCTTTCATCCACTCCACCTGACGCAGGCCTTTATAATCGCCAACCTGCTGATACATCAGCAGCGCCGTCACCGGCACTCCCACAACTACCAGCACCAGCACAAGAACCTGGCGCATGCGGCTACTGCGGTACGCGGTGTTCTGCGCGCCCGGCTCCGCGTCGTTCAACAGTGACTTTTCCAACTCAATATGCAGATCATGAAACTCCGCATCGCTGATTTGTCCGGCTTTCAGCTCCGCACGCAGCTCCGTCAGACGGTCTTCAAACAACGCCACGTTGGCGGTATCGCGACGCGCGCCAGCGCCCTGCGAACCGGATTTCAGGATGGACAACAAAGGAACGGCGATGATCGCTATCGCCAAAACCGCCAGAAGGACGATAGCCAGCCAGAATACTGTCATTCGGAATGCCTGTTATTTCTGCTCAGATTCTTCGGAAGAGGTTTGCTGCAATAAGGCCCGCAAGCGCGCCTGCTCTTCATCGCTCAATTCAGCAGACTCTCCCAGAGAGCGACGTCTACGACGAGCGACGTACAGCAAAATAGATAAGCCCAGAGTCACCACCGTCACCGGTCCCAACCACAAAGCGGCGGTTTGCGCATTCAGCCGCGGCCGATACAACACGAAATCGCCATAACGGGCCACCATGAAGTCAACGATGTCGTCATCGCTCTTCCCTTCTTCAATCATTCGATGCACTTCACGACGCAAATCTTTGGCGATGGGCGCCGTGGAGTCGGAGATATTCTGGTTTTGACACAGGGGACAGCGCAGCTCGTAAGTCAGTGTCTGATAACGCTCACGACCTTCGTCACTGCTGAACTGGTAATCATCAATGGCCCAGACGGCAGAAGACATCCACAGCGCAGTCAGGCAGATCAGTAATCTTTGCGCGATCATGAACCAGGCTCCTCAACCGCGTTGGCGTTCGCCATCTTCAAATTGCGCAGCATCGGCGCCAGGGTCTCCCGCCAGACTTTTTCGTTTACTACGCCCACATGGCGATAACGAATCACGCCGGCGGCGTCGATCACATAGGTCTCAGGCGCGCCATACACGCCCAGATCCAGACCCAAACGTCCTTCCTGGTCGAAAATCACAAAGCGATAAGGGTCCTGCAGCGTCTCAAGCCACTTCTTCGCCGCATCGCGATCATCTTTGTAGTTCAAGCCAATGATCGGAACGTTGTATTCCTTGGCCAATTTAAGCAAATAAGGGTGCTCGACCCGACAGGAAGGACACCAGGTCGCCCAGACGTTGAGCAGCATGGGCTCGCCCTTAAGATCCGCAGGAGTCAGCTCCCGGCCAGGGTTGTACAGTTCGCCCAGCTTAAATGTCGGCACAGGCTGATCCTTGCGCGCCAACTCCAGCTTGGAGGGATCGTTGTCCATGTTCTGATTAAACAGAATGACTACCGCAACAAAGGCCAGCAGAGGAACAAATAAGAATAACCGCTTCATCACGCCTGCCGTCCTCCGAGCGCATCGGCGTCGCCGCGAGGTTGAGCCTGTGCGTCGCTGCTATCCATGGCTTCCGCCGTTGATAGTTTGCGTTTCAGCTTGATGCGATAACGTCTGTCCGCCACCGCCAGGAAGCCGCCCCAGGCCATAAACACGCCCCCCAGCCACAGCCAGCGCACGAAAGGCTTATATTGGACGCGCATGGTCCAGGACTCATCTTCCAGAGACTCGCCCAGAGAAACGTAGAGATCCCGGAACAGGCCCGGGTCGATGCCTGCTTCCGTCATAATATTACCGGATACCTGATAGCGGCGTTTTTCCGGATGCAGAACATGCAGCACGTCGCCGTCACTGTCGAGAATAGAGACTGTGGCGCGATCGCCGATAAAGTTAGGACCGCGACGCTGGGTTTCTTCATCAAAACGGAAGGTGAAGCCCGACAGCTCAACCGACTGCCCTGGCGCCAGGCGTACGTCCCGCTCCACGGTGTACTGTGACACCATCGTGGCTCCGACGATGGTCACCGCCAAGCCCAGATGCCCCAGCACCATGCCTTTGTAGCTCCGCGAGGTGCGCAGCCAGCCGCGCATACGTCCCTGCGAGGAGGCGCTTTTGAGCCACGCGTCGCGCAGGGTCGCTGCAAACAGCCAAACAGCGATGAAGACGCCAATAACCGCCATCAAATGAATTTCCCCGTACATCCAGGGAATCACAACGGAGGTAACGGCGCTGATCACCAGAAACATAGGGACAGGACCGAGCAGCTGCGCCGCCTTGGTGTCCTTCCAGTGACTGTACATGCCCACGCCCATCACGATGACCAACAAGGGAACCAACAGGGAGAACATCAAATTGAAATAGGGCGCGCCGACGGAAATTTCTTTATCCATCCATTCCGCCACCAGCGGGGCCAGCGTACCGATCAACACGGTCAGCATAGCGACCACCAGAATGATGTTGTTGACCAGCAGGAACACTTCCCGGGAGGTTTCACTGAAGCCAATGCGGCTTTTCACCACGGGCGCGCGCAGGGCGTACAGCAGCAGCGAGCCGCCAATGACCACGCCCAGCATCATGAGCACGAAGCGGCCCCGTTCAGGGTCTGCGGCGAACGCATGCACCGAGGTCAGAATGCCGGAGCGGACCAGGAAGGTGCCCAACAGACTGAGCGAGAAGGCGAATATCGCCAGCAAAACCGTCCAGCTCTTGAAAACGCCGCGTTTTTCCGTCGCCGCCAGAGAGTGAATCAAAGCAGTTCCCGCTAACCAGGGCATAAAGGACGCGTTCTCAACCGGGTCCCAGAACCACCAACCGCCCCAGCCCAGCTCGTAGTAGGCCCACCAGCTGCCCAAGGCGATACCTAGAGTCAAGAAGGCCCAGGCCACCGTCGTCCAGGGACGCGACCAACGCGCCCAGGCTGCGTCCAGACGACCGCCCATCAGCGCAGCCACCGCAAAGGCGAAAGCGACGGAGAAACCGACATAGCCCATATACAGCATGGGCGGATGCACGATCAGACCGAAATCCTGCAACAAGGGATTCAGATCCGCGCCGTCCTGCGGCGAATTCGGCAGGTAACGCAAGAAGGGATTAGAGGTCATCAGGATGAACAACATAAAGCCGATGCTGATCATGCCCATGACGCCCAGTACGCGCGCCACCATTTCCAGCGGCAATTGCTTGCTGAACTTGGCCACGGCGGCGGTCCAGCCAGTCAAAATCAGCGCCCACAATAACAGTGAGCCTTCATGGCCGCCCCACACGGCGCTGAATTTGTAATACCAGGGCAGCAGGCTGTTGGAGTGGCCCGCCACGTAGCGGACGCTGAAGTCGTCCCGCAAAAAGCTGGCGGTCAATGCGGCGAACGCCACAATCGCCATCAGAAACTGGGCGCCCGCGAGAGGGCGAGACAAGCGCATCCAAAGACGGTCGCCAATCCAGGCGCCAGTGATAGGCACAAACGCCAACAGGATAGCGAAGCAGAAACTTAAAATCAGTGCGAAGTGACCCAGCTCAGCAATCATACGTCATTCCTTCAGTAAGTCTGTGCGGGCGCGGCGTCCTGCGCCTTGTCGAGCGCGCGCTGCACTTGCGGCGGCATGTATTTTTCGTCGTGCTTGGCCAGCACTTCCTCCGCCTGGAAAACGCCTTGGGCGTCCAGTTTGCCGGTGGCGACGATGCCCTGCCCCTCTCTGAAGAGGTCTGGCAGGATGCCGGTGTATTTGACATTAACGTTGTTGTTGTAATCCGTCACGGTGAAAGCGACCGCCAGGGATTTCCCATCTCTGTTCACGCTGCCGTCAACCACCATGCCGCCCACGCGAATGCTTTTATCGATAGGAGCGGCGCCTTGCACGACTTCGGTAGGGTTATAAAAGTGATTCACGTTGTTGCTGAGCGCGGTCATGATCAAACCGACCGTCGCGCTGACGCCGATCACCAGGAATGACACGATAATTAAACGCTGCTTGCGCTTGGGATTCATTGGGACGCCTTCTCCCTTCTATACTGCTGGGACAATCTTTTGACGAGGCTGCCGCGTTTTAGTTTCGGCGCAGCCAGGTTATATAGGAACACCAGTCCACCCGCGCCGTAGGCCAACCAGACGTATAGACCATGGCCGCCCATTGCGAAAAATTCATTGAGGCTTTCGAAGTTCATACTTTCCCCTCTTTCGCCAAGAGCTCGCGGACCCATAGGGTACGGCGTTCGCGTTCGATTATCTCATTACGACTTCGTAAGAAAAGCGAATAGCCGAAGAAGCAGTAGACCCCTATCACCATCACCAGCAACGGCGCCCACATTTCCACTGGCATATCGGGCTTTTCCGTCAGCTTGAAGGTGGCGGGCTGATGCAGGGTGCGCCACCACTCTACGGAGTATTTGATGATGGGAATATTCACCACGCCCACCAGACTCAGCACCGCCGCGGCTCTGCCTGCGGTGATCTTGTCTTCGATAGCGGCTTCCAAAGCGATGACGCCAAAATACAGGAACAGTAATATCAACATGGCGGTGAGGCGCGCATCCCACTCCCACCAGGTTCCCCAGGTCGGTTTGCCCCAGACCGCGCCGGTAAATAAAGCGAGAAAACAAAAAGACGCGCCAATCGGCGCCGCGCACTTCAACACCACATCCGCCATTTTCATGCGCCAGACCAGACTGACAAAGCCGGCGACCGCCATGATCATATAACAGGACTGCGCCAGGATGGCGGCGGGCACGTGTAGATAGATAATGCGGAAGCTATTGCCCTGCTGATAGTCCTGAGGCGCGAACGCCAAGCCCCAGACAATACCAATAGGCAACAGGATCATGGCGCCCCAACCCAACCAGAACGACCACACTAGGCTGCGCTCGTAAAACCATTTGGGCGATCCCCACCGGTGAAACCACTGTTTAAATGCTTCCCACATAATCGCTTCTGTTATCTGTATCCAAGCTATTCAGTCCGCCGCCGCATCGCCTATACAAGGCGTCGCGCCAGCCTGTTTTATTGTCTCAGTTGGAGACGCTGATTTTAAGCGCTGCCGCCGCGGCGAATGGCGCCAACGTCAGCGACAGCGCCAATATTGCGCCCAACATAGCCAGCGTGGCGGTGTAATCCATACCGGCCGCTGCGCTCTGCACCATGCCGGTCCCGAAGATCAGCACGGGAATATACAGGGGCAGCACCAACAATGAAATCAAAACCCCGCCTACGCGCAACCCCACAGTCAGGGCCGCGCCAATGGCGCCAATCAGACTGAGAACCGGCGTGCCCACTAATAGCGACAGCATCAGGACGCCGAGCAGGCTTTCATCCACATGCAGCATCAGCGCCAGCACCGGGCTCAGCAATATCAGGGGCAGCCCTGTCGTCAGCCAGTGCGCGAAGACTTTCGCCAGAACCAGAATAAACAGAGGCTGAGGCGCCAGGGTCAACTGCTCCAGCGATCCGTCTTCATGATCCGCCCGAAACAAGGCATCCAGAGAAAGCAAGGTCGCCAGCAACGACGCCACCCATACCACGCCCGCCGCCGCCGGGGCCAAAAAGCTCTTTTCCGGCGAGACGCCAAGCGGAAACAGGCTTACCGCCATCACAAAGAACACCAGCGGATTGGCCAGCTCCTGAGGACGTCTGAACGCCAGCATCAAATCCCGTCTCACTACGGCGCAAAAGCCCGCCCATACGCCTACTTCCGTCAAGACGCAGCCCCCAATTGAATGCGGCGCACTTCGCCGGACAAATGCAAACTGTGATGAGTGGTCAAAATCACCGCGCCGCCGGCGTTGGCTTTTTCACGCAGCAACGCTTCCAGCTGGGCCACTCCTTTTTTATCGATGGCTGTGAAAGCTTCATCCAGCACCCATAAAGGCGCGGAGGACACGTGCAAGCGCGCCAGCGCGGCCCGCCGCTGTTGGCCAGCGGATAAACTATTGCAGGGTGAATATTCATAGCCGGCGAGGCCGACCGTTTCTAATGCCGCCATCATGCGCTCTTCATTCACGTCTTCACGTTGAGCGCACCAGGCGCGGAGATTTTCCAGCGGGGTCAACAACGCCTTAACGCCGGTTTTATGGCCCAGGTACAGCAGTGAGGAAAGAAACTGTGGGCGCGCCTGCGACATACGTTCGCCACGCCAGAACAACTCGCCCTGACGCAATGGAGCCAGTCCGCATAGAAGTTTGAGTAAGGTGGTTTTTCCAGCCCCGTTGGGGCCTTCAATCTGCACGACGTCCCCGGGATCGACGGAGAAGGACAGGTTTTCGAACAGGATACGGTCATCTCGCTCGCACTGGAGATTCTTGGCCTCAAGCAGAGGAGTTTGACCTGTCATAATTACTAAAGCAGCCTCTTGTGTGCGCCTCTGGCGTGCAGAACAACGCGGAACAACCGGAAATAAAGCGGCGCAAGAATAACAAATTGGCGCTTTTTCCGAAAAGTCGTCAACAATAACGGAAAAGAGTTAGAAAAGTGGCCCGCTCGCGCTTAAGCTTTGTAAAAACGGGCGCATTATAGCCCAGCTTTCCCCGGATGGTCAGTGCATAGCCCTGATTAAGATCATTTTATTGTGGGAGAAATGTTAAAAAGCGATGAAAGTTCAGCCCGACGCCGCGGCGGCGCCCACTCGCACCAACTCTCTCCCTCCTAAGATACAGGCGGAACTGTCCGCTATCGTGCAGAAAGTCGGCAACCTATTCTCCGCCCGCATCACCGATATCTCCCCCTCACCCAACACAACAACGCCCAGCCCTACTCCCAACGCGCAAACCTCCGCCACGCCGTCCTGGCGTTTGATAATGAGCGCTGAAGGCTTGCCGCAGCCGCTGCAAACTGACATCCGCACGGCGCAACTTCCTCAGGACTGGCTGGTCGGCAAGGTGCTGCAACTTCAGGTCACCGCATTGGGCCTGAAAGTCGTCGACGCTCTGGCGCCGCCGCAAACAGAGCCCGCGCAGGCGCTGCTCGCCACGACATTACAAACGTTGTCCAAGTGGCTGCCCTTACAGGGGGATCTTCGCCGTAATCTGGAGGCGTTAGTGCGACTGTCCTCTGATACGCGGTTGCCGAGAGATCTGGCGCAAACGCTCGATAAACTGAACCAGGCGCTACCAACGCCGCCGCGAGTCAGCGAAGCTGGGGGGCTGAAACAGGCGATTCAGCAATCCGGCGCGGGGCTGGAGCGTCATTTACTACGAACGCTGGCGGAGAATCGTACGGCGGCGCCCGACAAATCCGCCACGCCCTCTGGCGCTGAACCACGCCTGTTGAGCGTCGCGCCTCAGGACATCAAGGCATTGCTGACGGTAGCGCTGGGCGCCACGCTGGCGCAGCTCAATCGTCTTCCTGATAGCCCGCTTCCCGCCAACTGGGAACAACTGGTCAGCTGGCTAACCCGACAGACAGCGGAGCAGCCGGGCATGGCGACCGGTGGACATCCACTGCAATTTCCGCCACCGATGGGACGCGAAGGCGGACGGCCTCCCCTGCCCGCCAATTTGGACGCTGGCGAAATGTTGCGCGCTCTGGCGCAGGCCACCGCGCGTCTGCATAGTCATCAATTAAACGCCTTGCAACAAAATCTCAGCGCGGGGCCTGACCAAACCGGAGCGCAAGTGTGGTTTGTGGAGGTGCCTGTCGCCGCTCCACGCATGGATAGCATTCAGATGCGCTTTGAAAAAGAGCAGCGCAACGGCGCTAAAGACAACAAGAAAAGCCGCTGGAAAATTGTACTCGCCTTCGACCTGGAGGGACTCGGCCCCATGCAAAGCCAGGTCCTGTATACGGAAGGAACAGTGTCCGCCACATTCTGGGCGATGGAGCAAAAGACACTGGGACTGGTCACGGAAGAGTTGCCGCGCCTGCGCAAAGGTCTGCAGGACTGGGGCCTTGAAGTGGGCGATCTGGCGGTGCGTAAAGGCGCGCCGCCAACGCCTTCCGCACCGATATCCCGCCAACTGATTGACGAACGCGCATGACAAAAAAACAACAGGACACGCAAGACAATTACTCCCAGGAAACGTCTCAAAACGACGTCCAGCAGGCCATTGCCCTGTTTTACGATGGCAAACAAGCGCCCAAGGTTTCCGCCAAAGGCGAAGCGGACCTCGCGGAGGAGATCATCGCCATCGCCCGGGAGCATGGCGTTCCCTTGTACGAGAATCCAGAGTTGGTGCGTTCTCTGGCGCAACTGGATCTCGGCGATGAAATACCTGAGTTGCTGTATCGCGTTATCGCGGAAATTATCGCCTTCGCCTATCACATTCAGGGCAAAACGCCGGAAGGCTTTCAACCGCCGCCCAATGCTGACAGCGACGCGCCATAATACATTGGGACTGCGATCTTGCTTCGTCAGATCTCAACGCAGCGGAATCAATCGTTTACACTATCAACCTTGAGGACATATAGCTTTCTTCTGCTTGTCCGCTATTTGTCCGCTATTTGTCCGCGCATATTTTCTACAAACCGCGGTTTATCTAATGGATATTGACCTGCGGCTGAACTTGCCAATGACTTGCTGAACCGCCATTTCGATGGAGGCCAGGCAAATGGGGTGTTGTCAAGTACGTTTTATTTCACTGAGAACAAGGCTGAATTATGGACTCTAAAACCCAAACCGAAATCGAAGCAGCGGTGTTTCGCCGACTGGTCAAACATCTGCAGGACAACACCGAGGTTCAGAATATCGATTTAATGAACCTCGCCGGCTTCTGTCGCAACTGTCTGAGCAAATGGTATCACGCCGCGGCGGAAGAACGAGGAGAACAGGTGGAAGACGCCGCAGCCAGGGAAATCGTGTACGGCATGCCTTACGATGAGTGGAAAGCCAAACATCAGAAACCTGCGAGCGAAAGCCAGCTCAAACAATTTGAGCAAAATAAACCCGAATAGCTTTCCTCGATTCAGGCTCGGGGCGACGCCTATGAGCCTGAATCACCCTCCTCAGAGAAAGTTTTGCAAAGCCATTGCAAAACTTGCAGTCGCAGCGCGCTCTCTTCTGAACAAAACTTACTCTCCCAATGTCCTTATACACACATAACAATTTGATATATAAGCAATTTTAAATATTTTCAAAACCTGGCCCGGTTTCTGCTGTATTCAGGGAAAGCAACCAAACCTAGGAGAGGTTATGAATCAGCACGCTAAAAAACTCGACCTGACTGCTACATCCCCGGATATGGGCATTAAAGAGAACAAGGCGGACTCAGTCGCCGACAAACTGGCGCGCGTGCTCGCCGACACTTACAGCCTGTACCTCTACACCCAATACGCCCACTGGAATGTCCGGGGCATGAGTTTCTTCGCACTGCATGAGTTGTTTGAGAAACAATACAAAGAGCTCGCCGAAACCATCGACGATATCGCCGAGCGCATGCGCGCCATCGGCTACAAAGCTCCCGGCACCCTGTCCCGCATGGCGGAATTTTCCACGATTTCCCCCAAAGAAGAGCGGACAGCGACAGCTTTGATTAAAGAATTGATTTCCGCCCATGAGGGCACAGTCGCAAGCTGTAGAAAGTGTATCGCCGCGGCGCAAAAGGCCGAGGACTTTGCGACTGAGGACCTTATGGTTAATAGACTGACTTCCCACGAACAGGCTGTCTGGATGTTGGGCAGCCTTCTCGAGGAGTAATCCTCGCCCTATCCCACCCAAACGATACCCTCCACATTTATCCTACCTTCCTTTTTTTGGCCACTTCGGTGGCCTTTTTTTATGAGTAGAGGACGGTGGAGCGTTACGCCGCCCGAGGGTAAAACCGGCACGATTTCTGCGTTACCAGTTCCAGGTACTCAGACGTAGAGAGGGTTCGCCCACATCGTCGTATTTGTTGTATGAACAGATTAAGGATTAAGCAATGGACATAATAGAATTTGAAAAAGCCGTCGACATTGTCTGGTCTTCCATTCAGGAATGGGCGGAAACCGCACTGGCCAACCTGCCTAGCGCCATCGTGGCCCTGGTGTTTTTCTTCCTGTTTTTGTACATAGCCAAAGCCGTATCCAACCTCACCCAGCGGGTGCTGGTGCGCTCATTGGATTCAGTGGAAGTCGCGAATCTTCTTTCCACCATTGTGCATATTGTACTGGTTGCTATCGGCGTCTTCGTCTCACTGGGCTTTGTGGGATTGCAAGGCACCGTCACCTCACTCCTCGCCGGGGCCGGGATCATTGGTCTGGCGTTGGGCTTCGCGTTTCAGGACCTCACCGAGAACTTTATCGCCGGGATATTCATGGGCGTTCGCAAGCCATTTCGGGTGGGAGACATCGTGGCGACCGCAGACATTATGGGTACCGTAGAGGCGATTAATCTGCGCAATACCCATATCCTGACGTTTTCAGGACAACGGGTCATTCTTCCCAATAAAGCCGTCTTCACCAACAAACTGACGAACTTCTCCATCACCCGTCAACGCCGCCTGGAAATCCAAGTCGGCATTTCTTACGCCGACGACATCGACAAAGCCGCCAAGGCCATCACCAAAGCCATCGACGCTCTGAATTTCAACCGCAACGGCACGGAAACCCAGGTATTCGCCACCGGCTTCGGCGACAGCAGCATCAATTTGGTTGTGTGGTATTGGATCGATTATCCCACCGGAAAAGTAGACTTCATGACCGCCCAGCACAAAGGCGTCGTAGCCGTGAAGAAGGCGCTGGACGATGCCGATATCCTCATCCCCTTCCCGATTCGCACACTGGATTTTGCGGCGAAAGGCGGCTTGCAGCTTGATCAGATTATCAGCACTCGTACGGAAGAGGTGGAGTCTTCGGCAGCTTAAGTCAGCATGCAGGGAGCAATTCAAAATAATAGCCGTCCTCTTGCGCCTCTAATCCACTGATATGAGGGCGGCCCGCCTCAGAAATGAAACTCAAGTATGTCTTCACTGCCTTGATAGATTTGTAATAAGCCCGATTTCAATTCTTCGAACCTGTTGAAGCCTTCCTTGAAGTAAAAGTGCATCGATTTACCATCCGTCATCGCCACACGAATACCATCGTTGCCGACCACGCATTTCTTTATGCAGTTAAAATCGCCATTAATTTGGTCATCAAACTCAAAATAGATTCCATCCTCGGAACCAGTATCCTCAGTCAACCCTCTCTGCCAGAGTATATATCCATCATCACAACCTTCTACGCCCACAATGAGGACATCGTTTTCAATCGTTACAACTTCATACTGGTTGCTCATGTTGTAGCTCGCGTTAATTTTATTGATTTACTTCCAATAATCTGCGCAATTTATGCTCCATACCCCGATTATATTTATCTGTGTATGTCTTAAACTCCTGAATATCGGCGAGCCATTTCGCTATATACTCTGCATGAGCCTTACTGGACTCCGTCTCCAGCAGCCACAGCCGCTCATACTCACGAATCCTTCCTTTCAGTGAATTATATTTTTTATAGCAGGGCTCACAGAGAACTTTTCCGTAATACACTTTCTTCAGTACTTCTGCCTCGTGCTTTTGTTGTTCCGCAGACCAGACAGCCTCCTTCTTACATTTCCGGCACATGTACTGAATGTCGTAATAATAATCAAATAGTGGGTCCTGAAAGTCATGAGAGTTTTTAACAGCTTCAGGCCAAAGATCTTTATTAGCCTTGATTTTATTTGGTTTTATTTCAGACATACTAAAAGCACACAAAAGTCGCCATGCATATTAATCATTAACCAAACGTAAAACTAAGCCGTATCTGCACTTAATCAAGCAACAGCTCAGCCATAGAGTATTTACATTCATACCCCATTTCGACTGAGTCCCATTGGATCGAGTCTCGATGCACCCACAGATAATGTTCGGTATTACATGGAGAAACTCTCTCACCATTAACGAAAGGAAAGATATCTATTTCTTCAATCTTCTCGCCATTTCGTAGACCAAAATAGTACGAGCCAGCCACTTCCACCTTCATGAATATATTAATCCGGCATCGATATAGGCATTCTATGCCGCATATTTGATGCTTGGGTGGTTAAAGTATTTTTTCACCCTCGAAGGCTTCTTTTGCAACATACACATATGGGATCGAACTTTCTTTTTGAGATCCCCTTTCTTTCGTGCCGGC
>NZ_JAHMIN010000039.1 GCF_018986435.1 Hahella sp. HN01
ATCTGGCGCAACACCACTATCTGGCGCAACACCACTTCGTGCTCTACTCCCAACTGCAAGCCAAATCCGACATCCAATTCAAGGACGGCAGCCACTTCCCCGCCGCAAAAATCCGCAGCGCCATCATGGCCAACAGCCTCAAATCCATCGCCTACTTCGTAAAAAGCGGCCTGGGCGTCAACTGGGGCCCGAGATGGCTCTACGAACAAGACCTGCAAGAAGGCAAACTAATCGAACTCCTCCCCACCACCCCCACCGAAAACTTCACCGTCACCGCCCTCTACACCACCCGACAATTTCTGCCCTATCGGGTGAGGTGGTTTTTGGAATTGTTGGGGGAGCGGTTGGAGTTGGGTTAGGGATAGAAAGCGGCTATTACACCAACTTTATCGCCAATCTGGTCAATTGAGCCATTTTATTTGCATCAAAGGCGATGAAACGCTTTTAGCTTGACATTCAACCGGGATCAACTGATTATTTCTGCATCATCGTCTATGAACTGGTAAAGATGTGAAGCTCAAACAGATCGCAACCATCAATGCAGGCTATCCATTTCGGGGCAAAATCCCTGAAGCGGCAGGCTCCGCTGTGGTCGCGGTTCAGATGAAGGATGTTTCGCTAACCGAAGGGATTCGCTGGTCAGACTGTATTGAGACAGAGCTAACCGGCAAGCGTGAACCCGACTACCTCACCGCAGGCGATATTTTAGTGGCCGCTCGCGGCAGCCATAACTACGCCGTACAGGTGGATCAGGCACTGGTCTCCACCGGTAAGCAAGCCGTTGCTGCGCCGCATTTTTTTCTTATTCGCTTAAAAAAAACCAGCCTGAAAAAGAAAGACGTTCTGCCAGAGTTTATGGTGTGGTTACTAAATCAAGCGCCGGCTCAGCGCTATTTTGAGCAGAATGCCGAAGGCACGTTAACAAAGAGCATTCGTCGCAGTGTGTTGGAAGAGGCCCCCGTGGTTGTCCCTCCTCTGGCGAAACAGCAAGCGATTATTGCGATGGCCAACACCCTGAATGAAGAGCAAAGGCTGATACAGAGGCTGGTAAACAACGGCGAACGCATGATGGGCGCCATCGCCAACGACTTATACCCGGCGCATGGCCACTAAACAGCAGCACAACGAATTTAAGACTTAAACCGGGCCAGCCAATGATTTGGCCCTACTACCAATCATTTGGCCCTACTAAAGGAAGCAATGGATGAACACAGTCCTGAACCAGAACAAAGACGCCGTGAGCGGTAAAGATAGAATCAATCAAGACAGCATCAATAAAGCGCTTTGGGCCGCCTGCGATACCTTCCGTGGCACCATCAGCGCCGATACCTATAAAGACTTCATCCTCACCATGCTGTTCCTCAAGTACATCTCAGACGTGTGGCAGGATCACTACGATGGCTACAAGGCTGAATATGGCGACGAGCCGGAACTCATCGAAGAGATGATGAAAAACGAGCGTTTTGTACTGCCCAAGGCGGCCAGTTTCTATGCCCTTTACGAGCGCCGTCACGAACCCGGCAACGGTGAGCGCATCGATCAGGCGTTGCACGCCATTGAAGAAGCCAACGGAACCAAACTGAAAGACGCCGGTAAAAGTGTGTTCCAGGACATCAGCTTCAACACCGACAAACTGGGTGAGGAAAAGCAAAAGAACACCATCCTGCGTCACCTGCTGGAAGACTTCGCCAAGCCCGAGCTGAACCTCAAACCCAGCCGCGTTGGCGCGCTGGATGTGATCGGTAACGCCTACGAATACCTGATCAAAAACTTCGCCGCCAGCGGTGGCCAGAAAGCCGGTGAATTTTATACCCCGCCCGAAGTCAGCGACCTGATTGCTGAACTGTTAGATCCGCAACCGGGCGACAGCATCTGTGACCCAGCTTGTGGTTCCGCATCGCTGTTAATGAAATGTGGCAGTAAAGTTCGCAAAAATCACGACAGTAAGAACTATGCTCTCTACGGTCAGGAAGCCATTGGCTCTACCTGGTCGCTGGCAAAAATGAACATGTTCCTGCACGGCGAAGACAACCACAAAATTGAATGGGGCGACACCATCCGTAACCCCAAACTGCTGGATAAAAACGGCGATTTAATGTTGTTTGATATCGTGACCGCCAACCCGCCGTTCAGCCTGGATAAATGGGGCCACGACGAAGCCGAGCACGACAAGTTCAGCCGCTTCCGCCGTGGCGTACCGCCGAAAACCAAAGGCGACTACGCCTTTATCCTGCACATGATCGAAACGCTAAAACCCAAAAGCGGAAGAATGGGCGTGGTGGTTCCACACGGCGTACTGTTCCGTGGCTCCAGCGAAGGCAAAATCCGCCAGCAACTGATTGACGAAAACCTGTTGGATGCCGTGATTGGCCTGCCGGAGAAACTCTTTTACGGCACTGGGATTCCGGCGGCGATTTTGATTTTCAGGAAAAATAGAAATGACCCCACCCCAACCCTCCCCTTACCAAGGGAGGGGGTTAAAAACTCCTCCCCCTGGCAAGGGGGAGGCAGGGAGGGGGTTTTGTTTATCGACGCCAGCCGCGACTTCAAAGCCGGTAAAAACCAGAACCTGTTGACAGAAGAGAATATCGCCAAAATCGTCGCTACCTATCGGGCATTTAATGACCCCACCCTAGCCCTCCCCTTACCAGGGGAGGGAACGCAAACTCCTCCCCCTGGCAAGGGGGAGGCTGGGAGGGGGTCTGTATTAGTCGATAAATACGCCTATGTCGCCAGCCTCGATGAGATCAAAGAAAACGACTACAACCTCAACATCCCTCGCTATGTCGATACCTTTGAAGAAGAGGAAGAAATTGATCTGATGGCGGTGCGTGCTGAACGTGAGCAACTGAAAGCGCAGCTGACCGAGCTGGAAACGGAGATGGCTAAGTATCTTGAGGAGTTGGGATATGGCGCCTAACCAGAAAGCGACAGCTTTAGACTCATTTGTTGATCCCAGCGCCCCAATTTGCTATGGCATCCTGAAACCTGGCGAACACGTTTCTGACGGAATTCCTGTCATAAAAGTTAAGAATATTATTGGCGGTAGGATTCTGGAGGATGACCTTCTAAGGACATCTCCCCAAATACATAATCAATACAAGCGAGCGGAAGTAAATCAAGGTGATTTACTACTAACAATAAGAGGGACAACAGGACGGGTTGCGATCGTACCGCCGTCACTTTCTGGCGCTAATATCACGCAGGATACAGCAAGAATTAGAGTGTCTAGCGATGATGACCCTTTGTATGTTTTTTACGCATTGCAGTCGCCAAGTGTTCAACGACAAATAGATTTGAACACTGTGGGACAAGCTGTCAAAGGAATCAATATAGCTGAGGTGAGAAAGCTAAAAATCTTTCATCCAGCTGATACCGAACAAAAGAAAATCGCCCAAATCCTCTCCACCTGGGATAAGGCCATCACCACCACCGAACAACTGCTCGCCAACAGCCAGCAGCAGAAGAAAGCCCTGATGCAGCAACTGCTTACCGGTAAAAAACGTTTGTTGGATGAGAATGGGGTTAGGTTTGGGGGGGAGTGGCGCGAAGTCTCATTGTCAACCATCTGCCAAATCAACCCTAAGAAATCACCTGCTCCCGAAGATGGAAAAGTATCTTTTATTGCAATGGAATGTGTATCGGAAGATGCAAAGCTACTTTCGTCGTCGGTTCGCGAGTATGACGAGGTGAGTAAAGGCTTTACCTCGTTTGCCGATGATGACGTGCTTGTGGCAAAAATTACGCCCTGCTTCGAGAATGGCAAAGGAGCGTATGTCGAGCGAATGCGAAACGGTATTGGATTTGGCAGTACCGAGTTCCATGTCCTGAGATCAGGAGCTAAATCTGACTCAAAATATCTCTATTACCTGACAAACACCTCAGAGTTTCGAGTTCGAGGCGAAGCAAATATGCAAGGTTCCGCAGGCCAAAAACGAGTTACAACAGACTACCTAAAGTCATTGAAAGTGACAGTACCAGTAAAGCTATCTGAACAACAAAAAATCGCTTCGATTCTATCCATCGCCGATCAGGAAATCACCGCTTTCCAACAAAAGCTCGGTGCCTTAAAGCAAGAGAAAAAAGCCCTGATGCAGCAGTTGTTGACGGGTAAGCGCCGAGTGATTGTATGAGTCAGAATGACCCCACCCCAACCCTCCCCTTGCCAGGGGAGGGAGTAAGAAGGCCTGATGCCGTCACTCCTCCCCCTGGCAAGGGGGAGGCTGGGAGGGGGTCATATTTTCAACCGCAAAGCCTTTTCAATCCTCGCTACCTCAAACAACGCCGACAAGATTTACGCAATAATCTAACCGACCCCGAAAAGCGTTTATGGCAAAAACTTCGCGGAAGCCAATTGGGTGTTAAGTTCCGGCGTCAACATGGCATAGGACACTATATTGCCGATTTTTACTGCGCATCCTGTTCGTTAGTCATCGAAGTTGATGGTGACAGCCATTACACGCCTGACGCGCTTGAATATGATCGGGAGCGGAATAACTATATGCAGTCTTTGGGTATTGACGTAATCCGCTTTAGCAACGAAGAAGTGATGAAAAACATTGACGGGGTATTACAGGCCATTCAGAAACAAATAGTAAAAAATGGGGAAAGACAATGACAGGCAGCCAGCTTACCCAATACCCGGCTAGCGAGCTTGTCATATTTTCAACCGAGAAGGTAAAACCATGGAAAATGATCTGATCCTCTACACAACGGAAGACGGCCAATAACAGTTTACGCTTCGCGATCTGGGGAGCTGGCATGGCTGACCCAGCTCGAAATGGCCGAACAATATCAGACGAGCAAGCAGAACGCCGGTAAGCATGTGGAGGCTGTCTTGGCAGACGGAGAGCTGGCTGAAGAGGCAGTTGTTAACTCAAAGTTTACAACTGCGGCTGAGTATGAACGTTTTGCAGAGCATGGTCGCCTCCTGAAAGAACAAGCTGGAGAAAACGATCCAAGCGAACGGTTGAATTGGACGCCGCCCAAGCAGCAAGGATAACGAATGACACAATACACACCCAAATTTCAGGAAGAATACAGCGCCAAGTTACCGGCGCTCACGTTGTTGACCCACCTAGGGTGGTCATTCCTCTCTCCTGAACTTGCGTTAGCCGCCCGCGGTGCCAAGACTGACGAAGTGGTTTTACGCCAGGTGCTGCGCACTGAGCTGCAGAAGCGCACTTTCACCTTTGCCGGTAAGCGCTATCCGCTGTCTGAAAAGTCCATCGACAACCTGATTGCCGAGGTGTGCAGCCCCGCGCTTAACGAAGGCCTGTTGACGGCCAATGAGCGTCTGTACAACCATCTTTTGTATGGCATATCCGTCACGGAGTTTGTGGATGGTAAAAAGGCCAGCCCAACTGTCGCCCTGATTGACTGGCTGAACCCGGCCAATAACAGCTTTGTGTTTACCGAAGAATTTACCGTTACCCGCTCGGGCGGTATTGGCTCTTCATTTCAAGACAAGCGCAGACCCGACATTGTGTGTTTTGTGAACGGCATTCCTCTCGTGGTGATTGAGGCCAAGCGCCCGGATGGGAAGGCCCGATCTGGAAAAGGGGGTGGCCCCACCATTGACGAAGGCATTTCGCAAAGCCTGCGTAACCAGCGCCATGATGAAATCCCGTTGCTGTTCGCCTATAGCCAGATGCTGCTTTCCATAAACGGCAACGAAGGCCGCTATGGTACTTGCGGTACGCCCACCAAGTTTTGGGCCGCCTGGCGTGAAGAAGACATTTCCGACGCAGAAATGCTCGCCATCAAAAACCAAAAGCTCAAAGACGACCAGCTGGCGAGCTTGTTCAGCCACCGCCCGGCAAAGGACCTGGAGTGGTACAAGAGCCTGACCGCTGCGGGTGAGCTGGCTGTTACCGGCCAGGATCAACTGCTGATCAGCCTGTTAAGCCCTGCCCGGCTGCTGGAGATGATCCGTTACTTCACCTTGTTCGATAAAAAGGCAGGCAAAATCGTCGCGCGTTATCAGCAGGTATTTGGTATCAAACGATTGATTGAGCGCTTGACCCCACCCCAACCCTCCCCTTGCCAAGAGAGGGGTTTAAAAACTCCTCCCCCTGGCAAGGGGGAGGCTGGGAGGGGGTCAGATCGAGGCGGTGTGATCTGGCATACCACGGGGTCGGGCAAGTCATTCACCATGGTGTTTTTAAGCAAGGCGCTGATCCTGTACGAAAGCCTGAAGCAATGCCGTATCGTGGTGGTGACTGACCGGGTGGATCTGGAAACCCAGCTCAGTAAAACCTTTGCCTCTGGCGGTGAACTGGCCGGTAAAAAAGACAAAGAGGCGGCGATGGCCACCTCTGGCAAACGCTTGGCCGAACAGATCGGCAAAGGTACTGAGCGGATTATCTTCTCGCTGATCCAGAAGTTTAATACCGCCACCAAGATGCCGGAGTGCGTAAACCACAGCCCCGACATTATTGTGCTGATAGACGAAGGCCACCGCAGCCAGGGTGGTGAAAACCATATCCGCATGAAGCAGGCGCTGCCCAATGCCGCCTTTGTCGCCTTCACCGGCACACCGTTGTTAAAAGACGACAAGACCACCAACAAGTTTGGCCCCATTGTGCACGCTTACACCATGCAACGCGCCGTGGAAGACCAGACGGTTACGCCGCTGCTCTACGAAGAGCGTATTCCCGATCTGGACGTGAATGAACGGGCCATCGACAGTTGGTTTGAGCGTATTACGGAGGGGCTTTCAGACGAGCAGAAAGCCGACCTGAAGCGCAAGTTCGCCAAGAAAGGCCAGGTATACGGTGCGGAAGACCGCATTCGTTTGATTGCCCTGGATATCGCCAATCATTT
Source organism: Hahella sp. HN01 (assembly GCF_018986435.1). Lineage (GTDB taxonomy): Bacteria > Pseudomonadota > Gammaproteobacteria > Pseudomonadales > Oleiphilaceae > Hahella. The sequence goes on from NZ_JAHMIN010000039.1 coordinate 6,826, forward strand.
CGTTAAAAACATCGACGAAGGTTTAAAAGGCCAGTTAGCCTGCGACAGCAAGGCCTCCGCCATCAAATATAAAAAGTATCTGGATGAAGCAGGCCTGTTTGAATCCGCTGTAGTGATGAGCCCACCGGATAGCCGTGAGGGCAATACCGACGTAGATGAAGCCACCACACCGGAAGTCACCCAGTGGTGGAAGGACAATGTTGTCACTCCCTTTGGCTCAGGGGATGAACAGGCATACACCAAACATATTATTGAGCGCTTCGACAAAGATGACTCCCTGAAAATACTGATTGTGGTCGATAAGCTGCTCACCGGCTTTGATGAGCCGAAAAACGCAGTGTTGTACATCGATAAACCATTAAAAGAGCACAACCTGATTCAAGCGATTGCACGGGTAAACCGTCTGCATCCGAAGAAGAAATTCGGCTTGCTCATCGACTATCGCGGCATTCTGGCTGAACTGGATACCACCATTCAGAAATATCAGGATCTGGCCTCCCGCACTCAGGGCGGTTACGACATCAATGATATTGCTGGCCTCTACAACCAGATGAGTACCGAATACAAGCGCCTGCCACAGCTCTATAAGCAGCTATGGGCTATATTCGATGGCGTGAAAAACAAGAACGACATCGAGCAGTTGCGTCAGGTTCTGGTGCCGAAGATTGAAGAGCGTGGTGGAGAGTCCTCAACGGGTATTACTGGAGAGCCCTCAGCGGGTATTACTGGAGAGCTGGTCGATGTGCACCTGAAGGTGCGTGAAGACTTCTACGAAGCCCTGACAGCCTTCGCCAGTTGCCTGAAGGTCGCCCTGCAATCAGCCACCTTCTTTGAAGATAAGAGCTTTAGCGATCAGGATCGCCGTCATTACAAAGAAACGGTGAAGCAATTCTCCAGCCTGCGCCAACTGGTTCAGCAAGATGCGGGAGAGAAAATCGACTATGACGAATACGCCGAACAGGTTAAAAAGTTGCTGGATAAGCATGTGGTGGGCGTAGAGGTTAAAGAACCCGGTGGCGTATATGAGGTCGGCAAGATGGGTCAAAAGCAACAGCCGGAAGACTGGAGCGAAGATAAAACCCGCAACGAAACCGATATCATCAAAACCCGTGTGACACGCATGATTGAACAAGAGCTGCGGGATGACCCCTATGCTCAGGAGGCGTTTTCCAAACTGCTGCGTCAGGCCATTGAAGAAGCCGAAAAACTGTTCGACCATCCATTGAAGCAGTACATGCTGTTCCGTGAGTTTGAAGAGCAAGTACAAGACAGACGCTTGAACGACATACCCGATGCATTTGCCGGTAATCGTCATGCCCAGGCCTACTTTGGCGTATTCAAGAAAGTGCTGCCGGAAGCCTTTGCCCTCACTGTTAATAGTGGGGATCAGCAAGTTCTGGATAAGTGGGTCGAAGTCGCCTTTGAAATTGACCAGACGGTAGAAACCTCTGTCGCGGAGAACTCCATCAACCCGCAGAACATCGAAGCTGACATTCGAAAAAAACTACTTCCCCGTATGTTCCAGGAATGCAAAGCCATTGGCGGCGGCATGGATCAGGCCAAGAAGATTGTTGAGATGATTGTTCAGATCACCCGTGTGGGATTGAGCAGGGTTTGAACGGGGATCACCAGATGAATGCGCCGATAAAACCCCAATCAACGAAATCGGGCCAGACCATGAGCTTCCGCTACGGTGACGAGCAAATAATATTTGAGCGAGTTAAACGCCCGCATGCGACTGGCAAGGTATTAATCAAGGTGCATCCCGATTGCCGGGTCATCGCGTCTGCTCCCGAAGAGGCTGACAGCGAAGCAGTTCTCTCCGCGGTTAAAAAACGTGGCCGTTGGATATACGAGCAACTTAGGCACTTTCGCAAACAGCTTGAGTTCACCACCCCGCGTCAGTACATCAGCGGCGAGAGCCATTACTATCTGGGGAAACAGTACCTGCTGAAAGTGATTGAAGCGCCTGAGCAGGTTCAAGGCGTGAAACTGCTACGCGGCAAGCTGGAAGTATCGGTACGAACAAAGTCAGCCGACAAGGTTAAAGAGCTACTGACTGACTGGTACAAAGCACGAGCCAAGGAAACCTTCGCCAAGCGCCTCGACGCTATGCTGGAGCAAACCCTATGGGTAGATGGACGGCCACCGCTGCGCATACTGACGATGCAAACCCAATGGGGCAGCTGTTCACCCAATGGCCTAATCACCCTGAACCCTCACCTGGTCAAAGCGCCCCGCGAATGCATCGACTACGTGATCCTGCACGAGCTTTGCCACATCGCTGAGCATAACCACAGTGAGCGATTCTACCGACTAATGGGCCAGGTCATGCCAAAGTGGGAAAAGACCAAGGAACGCCTGGATGGGATGGTGACGTTAATAAACATATAGCGCCGAGAAGCTAAAAATAATGTGGCTTCGGTCATTACCTGCAAGATCGGCCAAAGCTGCCTACGATAGCCCGTTATCTGTTCTTATCAAAAGGCCCTATTCCTCCGTATCCCACTCAGGCCATTCGCCGCGAAAGCGGGCGACTATTTCTGTAGTCGAGATGAATCCGACAATGATATGCGTATCAGGTACTTTTTCTTCGCCGGGCAGGTCATACCAGCAGTTGTCTTTCCACCGCAGTAGCTGGTTTTCTCCGAGCCCGTTGGGAAACTTTGTTGACGCTAGAAAAATTCCCTCCCATTTTGGAGAGCCTTTTTGCCATTTCACTTTTCTATTCATTGATACCCGTCTTTAGATTCGCTCATTGCTTGGGCAGGTTTTTTAGTTGGCGTGGACGTTGCCCGACTTGGGCATACGGCGGGAAAATCATAACACCATCAGTCAACATCTTTTCTATTGCTTTAACGCTCCGGTCATTACCGATATTTATCCCAAATCCCCTCAATCTCCCCACTATCAAGCAACTCCTTAATCGCTGCATTCAACCGGTCCAGTGCGGCGGCTTTGTTGGGGTGGATGCGTAGCATGACGTCTACGCCGCCGACTTCGAAGCCGGGTTCAAGGCCTCGGTAGACGGGGTTTTCGCGCATGCGGTAGAGGACGAGGTCTTTGTTAATGATGACCTGGTCCAGGCGGCCGGCGAGGAGCATGGTGAGGAGTTGGGATTCGCCGTTGACGTCGTAGCGTTCGATGGCGCCGCTTTGGAAGAGTTTGGTGAAGGTTGGATATTGGTAGCCGCGCACGACGCCGATGCGTTTGCCAATTAAGTCTGAGGGCGCTTCGACGGGCAGGCTTTTATTGCGGCCGAATAGCAGGATGTCGACGGATTGCGCATAGGGAATGGTAAACAGCCCCAGGGTTTTCTCCCCTGCCCGCCATGCGGGATTCACTCCCGACTCGATATCCACCAGATTTTCATTGAACATCATCAGGCCGCGGGCCAAGGGGTGTGTTTGTGAGACGAAGGTGTCGCCGGTGATACGGCTGATGGCATCGAAAAAGTCTTTGTAGAAGCCGGTTGGGACGCCATCCTGGTAGAAATAATAGGGGGGAAATTCCGTGTTATGAGCCAGCACTCTGAACTCTTCCGCGTGCGCCCCATCCTTCGGCGGCCATATCCCGATCAGGAGAACGAGGAGGCTTCTCAGAAAGATACCCGCCAACAGCTTTCGTAGGGTCATTCTTACTCTAACTTCTATGACAAAGGCATGTGAAAAAGCGTGGCTCTCCCTGCGTCCGTTTGACGCCGCCTCAGCGTAACGCGCTTGCTGCCGGTATACGCCTCATAGTTAGGTGGCTACCGGTTAAAGCAGTCTGCTCTGATCATCTCCTTTTTGGCATGACACATTTGTAAATCAATGCAAATTCAGCCGCCAGACAGTCCCGCCCGTTCGCACGAGACCGGCTTGTCTGGCGGCAGATATGACTGTAGGCGGATTATTTGACTCCGTAATCCGCCAGGATCTTGTCGTAGGTTCCGTCCGCTTTGATGGCGGCGAGACCCCGATTGTAAGCCTCGATGATTTTCTGGCCCTGAGAGTTGGCCTTGCCGGTGGCGACATGCAGGTCGTTCACCGACAGGGCGTTGCTGGTGAACTCCACCGAACCCAGGTCGATGCCGGCGTCCTTCATGACAGACTTGGCGACGATCTCATCTTCCAGGGTCAGGTCCACGCGATCGCTCAACCGCTTTTTAACGTTGGCCTCTATCGTCCCCGCTTCCGGTCTGGAGAAATTAGTGGCGTGGGTGAACTCGTCGCCATAGCCGTAACCGCTGACGATGCCGACCTTCTTCCCGCTGAGACTATCCAGCCCATTGAACTCAAACGGGTCGCCTTTACGCTTGATGAACTTGATGCTGTTCTGCGCGTAGTAGTTGCTGTAGTTCAGCACTTTGGCGCGCTCCTCCGTGAACCAGGCGCCGGGCAATATGTCGATATTGCCGTTGATCACGTCGTTCAACGCCCGTTTCCACGGCAGGATTTTGAAATCCACCGTGTAACCCTCTTTCTCCATCGCCGCTTTCAGCAGCGCAATGGAAATTCCGGGATCACTCCCCTCCTGTATAAACGGCGGCCAAGGGTCCTGCGCAGCTGTGACGGTCTCCGCCTGCGCGGAAAACGCAACGAGCATGGTCAGAATCAAGGTAGAAAGAGCCTTCATGCTTATACCTCTCTGTTTGAGATAGATCATTGGCGTAGGCCGATAAACCTCGGGGAGAAAGTTCATCAGGCGAAGGTCAAACGGCGTTGTTTACAAATCCCCAGGGTGGCGTGGCGCAGCGGCCAGTAACCGTAATAAGGTTAGTTTATAAACAGGTCGCCAACAAATTGGAGCGCCGCAGTGTGTGGGCTTTTGGGGAGACAATATTGGAGGTGGCGGTAGTTTTGAACGTGGGAGTGACCTTGAAAGTTTGGATGTTGGAAGGCGCTGCGCTTTTCCAACCTACTTTGGGAGGCGGCGTTAATTGTAGGTTGAATAAGCGGAGCGCCATCCAACTGTTTTCGTGAAACGAAAATACAGCGCGGATCTTGGCGGGGTTTGTGGAGAAGAAAAGTCGAACGTGGCGGTAGTTTTGAACGTTTGGATGTTGGAAGGCGCTGCGCTTTTCCAACCTACTTTGGGAGGTGGTGTTAGTTGTAGGTTGGATAAGCAAAGCGCCATCCAACTGTTTTCGTCAAACGAAAATACAGCGTGGTTCTTTGCGGGGCTTATTGAGAAGAAAAGTTGAACGCGGCGGTAGTCTTGTACGTTCGATGTTGGAAGGCGCTGTGCTTTTCCAACCTACTTTGGGAAGGGTGTTAGTTGTAGGTTGGATAAGCGGAGCGCCATCCAACTGTTTTCGAAGAACGGAAAATACAGCGCAGTTCTTTGCAGGGCTTATTGAGAAGAAAGTTTGAACGCGGCGGTAATCTTGTACGTTCGAATGTTGGAAGGCGCTGCGCTATTCCAACCTACTTTGGGAGGTGGTGTTAGTTGTAGGTTGGATAAGCAAAGCGCCATCCAACTGTTTTCGTGAAACGAAAATACAGCGCGGTTCTTTGCGGGGCTTATTGAGAAGAAAGTTTGAACGCCGTGGTAGTTTTGAACGTTCGATGTTGGAAGGCGCTGCGCTTTTCCAACCTACTTTGGGAGGGGTGTTAGTTGTAGGTTGGATAAGCGAAGCGCCATCCAACAGTTTTCGTGGAATGAGCGCCGGAGTTCAGTTCGACTCCGGCGCATGAGAAAGGCTAGCGATCGCTAATCAGGTAGACGTTGTCGGCGGTGCCTTTGGGCAGTTCGGTGGCGCTTTGGAACAGAAAGCTCTGGAAGTTGTTTGCGCCGTTGAGCACATGAATTTCCGTACTGTTCACGCCATTGCGTTTGAAACCGATCAGGTCCGGCGCGCCGTCGCCATTGAAGTCAGACACGCGGAAGCTCCAGTTGTCATCGGTGGCGTGCAGCGCTGTGGCGGAGTGGACGACGAAGTTATCGTAACCGCTCTGCGCGCTCAGGATGTGCACCTCCGTTCTGTTGGAGCCGCCTCGTTTGGCGATGTACCAGAGGTCGGGTCTGCCGTCGCGGTCATAATCGCTGATCAGGAACTCATCCGACGAGTTCGGTCGCAAGCCCAGTCCTGTGGCGTCATGCAACAGGAAGTTCTGCGGGTTTCTCCCGTCCAGCACGTGCACTTCCGTGCGGCCACTGCCCGTCGTGTTATGCAGGATGGCCCAGATGTCCGGCTGGCCATCGCCGTTGTAGTCCCGTATCGCCATGTGATCGTTGACGTTCATGTAGCCCAGCGCCGTGCCGGACTGGAAGATAAAACGCTGCAGCCCGCTCTTGCCGTCCATGATATGCACCTCCATCGTCCCCGTGCCGGTGTTGCGCTTTTTGAAGCCGGCGATATCCATGTAGCCATCGCGATCCCAGTCCGTCATATCGAACTGCCAGGCTTCGTTAGCGGCTTCCAGCGCGCTGTTCTGCGCGGCGGTGGAGATGAAACTCTTGCTGCGCAACAGCTTCTGGAACGTGGTTCTGGCGCCGCCTTGTTTGTTCAACACATAAACATTGGGAGCCAGCGGACGATTGGCCCCTGGCGCGCACCCGGGATTCAAACATACGAAGATAGAGCCCAGTTCGCCGGGATTTCTGAAATCCGCGCCAGCAGGCGCTTTGAAGCGCACAAACAAACTGCCGTTCTCATAAGCCCAGGCGTTGCCGTCAAACGCGCGCAACGCCGCCCTGGCGCCGACCGAACCCAACTGAATCAGCGGACCGGAGAATCCGTATTGCGCCGCCGGCGTTCCCAGATAGACATACACGTTAGGCGCCACGCCCGGCAGCTCCAAAGTCACATACTCGCCGCTGCTCATGCTGTGATAATCGAAGCGGGTGATGCTGGGAATCTGATCATGGTAGATATAGCTGTAGTTATACGCGCCATCGACCATGGGCAGCAGACTGACGCCTTCGATTTCCTTGCGGGATTCGGTATAGCGCGCGCCGTCGCTACGGAAAAAGGTGCTGTCCTGACGTCTGCGGCTGACCAGCGGCGCCGGCGGCAGCCAGATTTCATCAGAGGGACGCACTTCCACGTAGGCGAAACGACGGCGACTTTCCATGCCGCTCAGTCCGTCTTTGATGCGGCTGCTGTTACCGTCGACCAGCATGGGATGGTCCTGGGTGATGGCGGTCATGGGCTGGCCGGTGAATGTCCCGTCCACATCGTAAATCGCCCCGTTGAACCAGACCGGGCCAATGTAGTCGTTGCGATAGCGCACCTGATAACTGCCCGGTGAAACCGTGGTGTTGTGCAGGGAGTGCCCGGAGTATTTGATGTTGGCGCCCCATTGATCGAACAGGGTGAAATTATCCCGCTCGAAACCGGTGAAATGGGAATCGCGAATACGCACCGGCCCGTCATACAGAATATGCCCAATCGCCATACCAATGACGCCACTGGAGGCGGATAGGCCCAGCGGCGCCACAGGCTCGTAGTTTTCCGAAGCGCCCACCCAGAGCACGCGATTATAGTCCGTCACCCAGGTGCTGGCTTCGCCTTCATAGTTATCCGCCACGATCAGGTCGTTGTAAGTGCTTTTGCCGCGATTGCCGCCCACTCGGGAATACATCCCCAGGTAGTTTTTGTACACCGTCAGCCCATTAATGACCGGCTCCTGCTGGGGCATGTAGTCATTGTTCAGGTTAGGCGTTTGCGAAGCGTCATTGGGGGTGGGCGCCATACCCAGCAACCAGCCGTGGAAACTGGAGTGCGCGGTGTTATTGTCAATAGCGCCGGCAGGCAGGTTCTGCACATTGGGATTCAGCCCCGGAACGAACACCGGACTGTTGGGGTTCTGATGAAAGGCGAACCAGAAACCGGAGCCGTCGGAGCCGGCGGCGTGATTATTCTGCACGATGTTATTGGGATTGGTGATCCAGAAGGTGGACGGACCGCTGGCGTTTCTCAATCTGCCATTGGTGAAATCGCTGGGCAGCAGCGCGTATTCCGGTGCGGGCTTGCGAGTCACCATGCCCAGATTGCCGACGATACGGTTGCCGGTCTCGTTGCCGTCCTCCATGAACAGGGCATGCCCCAGGTTGTCGTAGCAGACGTTGTTTTCCACTGAGGCGTTGTTGGTGCCATGAACGGTAATCGCGCGATTGTAGGTGTGGTGGATACTGGAGTTGCGAATGTATTGCCCGGCGGCGTTGCCGGCCAAATGCCAGTGGAAAGGATAACGTCCCAGCTTGCGGCGCTGCCCCATGCGGGTCAACTCCACATTGGAAAGACGACCGAAAGCGCCGCGCATCACCATGATGTTGCCGCCATAGGCGATGCGACCGCTGTCTGCGTCCCCCTGAATCCGGAGATTACGGGACAATAGGCCCACTTCCGCGCGTTCGTCCAGCGTCCAGCTTTGTCCATTGTCACTGTATTGCTGCAGTTTGCCGAAGTGGTTGTACGCGAGGCGGTCATTGAGCGTGAGCGTCTTTCTGTCGCCGCTCAGGCTGACGATAGTGAATTCCTCGGCATGGTTCATGTCGAAGTCGCTGGAGGCGATGACAATGCGATCCCCCGCGCGCCAGTTCACGGTCTCTTTCAGCGTGATGCTGTTGTCGCCAATCGCAGCGGAAGCGCCCAGTTGCGTCCAGGATCGCTGGGGCTGGCCATGCATTTCGATACGGCCGCCGTTCATGGCGTGAATCAGCTTGGATTCCGCCGCCGGATTATCTCCCAGCAAGGTAATCACGCCCTGGCCATTAAACGGCGCCTCTTCCCGGCCCAGCTCCAATAAGCCGCCCGCCATGACGTGGATTTCCGCCACATCCAGCGTAAAGTCGCGGTTGACGGGCGCGGTGAGAATCCCCTCGTTGATGATCACACTCGCCGCGTTCAGGTTGTCCAATACCATGGTGGAGCCAGCGGGAATGTAGACTTCTTCGCCAGGCCCGGGAACCGAGTTCTCCAGCCAGGACGACGCCTCCGACCAGACCGGCAGCTTCTCCAACTGCACGTCGTCGACAAAGGCGGTGTTATCGCCGCTTGCGCTCAGGCCGCTCAATAATAATTGGTATTTGCCTGGCTCCAGCCACATCGTGGTGGAATGATACAGGCGATAGTTAGTGTCCTGCGGGCGGATTCGGCCAACCTGGCTGCCGGCGAGCGATACCCGCAGCGTTTGCCCTTGAGAAGAGTTGATGCAGCCCCGTTGCGCTCCACGCAGATTGACGCGGTAAGAGCCTGCGCGAGGGATGGTAATGGTTTTCTGCACCTGCCCCGTCTGCTGGATAAACAGCGCCTGCTGGCCCTGAGGCGTGGCGGGATTGCATGAAGTAAACGCAGAGCCGTTTTCGGTAATGCCCGCGCTATCGGCGAAGGCCCATTCGCCGCCTTTGGGCAGATATTGATAGCCTCCCGAGGGAACATCCGGCGTCTCAAAACCGGAATCGCCAATCGGCGTCATCTCGCCCTCGCCGACCGCCGTCACCGCCATGGCGCTCTGATAAAACGTCAGCGCCGCGACGGTCGTCAGGATGGAAAGCGCCCTCTTGCGTTTTAAGACTGAGCCGCGCGTCGGCTCGTCAGTATGATTATTCGTGTCACCCAAGTTCATTTTATAGTCTTCCACAGTGCATTGATTCTTAGCTCTGGCTCGCCTGAACCCCGTTTAAAGGCGTTAGGAATCTATGCTTCAAACAGACATAGAAATCCCACATCCAAAATTACTCTTAAACGTTTCAGATTCGACATAGATAAATTAAGTAAAAAGTTCGGCATTGCTATCTTTGTCGCCGAAACCAGAACCTCATCCATTAAGTCGAATAACCGAAATGCATCAAGCCAATAACCGCTGGCGCGGCAATCAAATTAATGCGGTGTTTCCGTTATCCGTATCCCAGGCGAACATTAACATAAGTTCACAGTCAATCCATTAGGGCAATGTTTATAACCCATACGGGATAACGATGTATGAAGAATTATCCGAATTAATATGCAACTTAATCTGCATCACCAATGATAGATTTTCATATTTTAATCATGCGCCGTTGCAACCTGTTTCGTATGATCCCAAAGCCCTGCTGACAGGCCCTGCAAGCCTGATTTAGACTACTCGGCGACATAGCGACATATAGAAAGGGAGAGCTTTTCGTGTCAGAACTCATTAGTGAAAAGAAGAAATTCGACGAAACCTGGGAAAAGGAAGCGCTCAAGGCAAATCGCACTATATGGTTGAATAGTTGACAGTAAATTCATAGAGTACGCCCCTCCCCCCCTAATAAGGACTGTTATGGGCTCTTCTTTAATTGAATGCAGAGATCCTGATCGTCCGAATCTCCTAGTGAGTCTAACTCAAAATAATCCATCAAGTGTCGTCAGAGTACTTTAGCTTTGTCATAATCAAGTTGGTAAAGCCAGCTTGAATAAAATCATTTACAAGCTCTTCACTTATAATATACGAAGACACATGTTCTTTGGCCCTGAATAATGCGGGTGCGTTTTCAACCTTTTTGGTATCGAGAATATACTCCCCAATATCAATAACCTTATCGGTATCTCTCCAATACTTTACCTGACTGGCCTTAGTATCCAGGCAATCCATAATAGTCAGGGGGTTGATGAAGAAGTAATCGCCAGTGTGTGGTTTATTCTTATGGTTCAGTAGCGTGAAGGGAAAGTATTCGATATTGTCGTTGCCGATCCTGGATTCAATAATCGCTTTTACGTCTTTGTGAAGAATTAAATAACTTTCCGTGCTACCGATTAAAGAAGCAAGCTTCAAACCCTCTCTGTCTTCGGACATATGAACAACGGCATTTTCGGGGTAATAATCCTTAACGGCCTTCCCTCCTCGAAGCCTACTGTAGTGAGCGCCTATGCCTACTGGCGAGTGGTCTAACACCACTAAACCCTCATCATCCATATTGCCAATTGTGCTCAGCCTATAGAAATTCATTAATCTTCGTTGGCATACTGTAGCTTAGTTAAGATCATATTGGTGAAACCCTTTTGCCTAAAAGCGTTAGCCAGGTCTTCGTTAACAACGCAAGTAAATATCTCTTCTTTCACTCTGAAAATTGTAGGAGCATTCTCAACTTTCTTCCGGTCTAGAATAAACTGCCCTACATCCAAAACCTTATCGGTATCTTTCCAAGATTGCACCTCACTGGCTTCGATATCAAGGCAATCCAGCTTTATCAGAGGGTTAATAAAACAATAATCTTCTGAGTGTGGCTTGTAATTCTGATTATGAATGGTAAAAGGAAAGTATTCTACATCCTTGTTACCCGCTTTTTCTTCAATGATGCTTTTAACATCTTTGTGTACTATCAAAAAGCTCTTAGTGTTCCCTACAAGGCAGGCAAATCGCACTATGCGGTGAATAATCGACCATATTTTTTCTGCCATGAGAAGTGAAAGTGGCGCCCAATATCTCAAATTCGCTGCTTTAACCCACTATGCTTTGGTTTCCGGGGATTCGCTTCTACAGCGTATTTCACTAAGATCGTATCTTTAGCAATTTCCTGCCGTTTTAATGGAATTTCAAGCAAAAACGAAGTGCGATTCCCCTGAGAAGCGCTTAAGGCTTTTTCTCGTCTGTTTTCATCGCAGCAAATAACGGAGTTTGATCAGGCTTTGTTCGGCGATCAATTTGATAACTTTCGTCAGGGAATGAGCGTCATGTTTCCTGATTCGGATGATATTAATTTTAAAAGAATAAGGTCCAACAGATTAAAGCTTCTCGGTTATAGCTGGCAGGCGGATATAAAGACATGGATCAAAGTGTCGGGTTGATTACATCATGATGCATAAGCCGCCTGCTTTTCGTTTAAACAACCCGACAATCAGGCGGCGACATTCAAACGCTGACCGTTAACGGGACAGCGTTGTTTATTATTTTGCTAATCCGCGTATTTCACCTGCCGCGCCAGACTCAGTTGTTCTTTACAGCAAACCAGAATCGCCAGGCAGACGCAGAGCAGCGCCGAGACGATGGGGGCGCTGACGCTGATATTGGCCACAAAGCCAAAGGCGAAGCCGGAGAATCCTGCGCTGAAGGCGGCGATGGCGGCGGCCATTCCCATGATTGAGCCTTGCCTGCTCGCATCGACGCTCATGGATAACTGCGCCATCAAGCCGCTGTACGACAGGCCAAAGCCCACCGCGCCCAATACCGCCAGCAGATACAGCACATAGGGATGGGTGTTAAGCAGAGTTCCGCCGATGCAGAGCGCCATCAGGCCCAACGCCAGTCCAACCATGCCAAGCGGCTTCAGCATTTTCATGGCGGCGCCCACCAGAAACAGGAACGCCGCCGCCAGGCCAAAGCCGACCCAGGAGACGAAACTGCTCACTTCCTGCTGGCCGAAACCGAGCCCGCCTGTCAGATACAGACCAATAAACTGGAAGAAGGTATTCCAGCCCACCAGCATCAACAGCAGGAGCAAGGCGTAAGTGCGGATATCCTTGATTCTGACTGCGTCGAGCAGGTTCGCAATGGGGTTGGGAAGCGTCATCGCGCGGCTCTCGGCGTCCGCTTGCTGGTCCTGAAACACCAGCAGCAGGATCAGCAAATTCACCACGGACAGCGCCGCCACAAAGATAAAAGGCGTCTGCAGATTGAACCAGGGAACTAGCGCAGGATCGCTCAGATAACCGCCGATCAACGGGCCGACGACATAACCCAGGGAGACAAAGAACATGATGTAGCCAATGTACCTGGCCCGCTGTTTCTCCTCAGTGACATCGATAATGGAGGCCTGCGCGACGGGCAGACTGCCGGAAAAGAAACCGCCAATAAGCCGCCCGGCCATGAACAGCCACAGGCTCTTGAACGCCAGGGCGAGCGCCAGCAGGACATAGCTCATCGCCAGACCGCTCAGGCACAGCAGCAACGTCTTCTTCCGTCCCAGGCCATCAGACAAAGCGCCCAGCAAGGGCGCGCCAAAAAACATGGCGATGGAGAACGCCCCCAGCGCAACGCCGTATACGCCGTTGCGGAAACCTTCCGATCCTTCGCTGATCAGCCCAGCCACGGGATCGTGGGCGATGGGCGTCAACATGGGAATAATCAGGCTGGCGCCCAGATTATCAATGAAGATAACCAGATAAATGCCGATTAAACTCAACATCCTTATGTTTGTCATAAAACCTCTCGTACTGGAGCGCCCTAGGAGGACGCCCTATATTTTTCCCATTATTGGCTATTTGATTTGGCGCTTTATTGGCTTCTGAATCCTGGTCACTGCGCCGAAACGTCTTCGTCTTAACCGATAACCTCCCCATTGAGAAAGCGGAGTAATTGCGTATTAAAAAACCGGCTCGCAGTCAGGGGGATAAAATGTCCGTGTCCCTTCACGACCAGTTCGGCGGCCTGAGGAATGCGGCGTAACTGATCGAATGTGGCTTCATCGATAACGCAGTCGTTTTGTCCGTGCGTCAACAACACCGGCATAGCGATCCCGCCAAGGCGCGCAGTGACGTCGAAGCGCATCAGCGCGTCGTAGTAATAACGCAGCACGCTCATTGGCGCGCCGGCGCCCAGGCTGGCGACAATATCCTCCGCGCCGTCAAACACGATCTCCAGCATGTCGCGATGCGCCTTCAGTTCATCATGCAGGTCCAGCGTGTTGCCGAATACGTCCTCGCCGAAGCTCGGCGCGGTGCTGATCAAGGTCAGCGAACGCACTAGATCCGGGTTGTGAATGGCGATCAGACAGGACAGACATCCCCCCAGAGACCAGCCCACCAGATCGACGACGCCGCTGTTGAACTCCTGCTGAATAAAAACCGCCATGTCTTCCGCCAGTCTCTCCAACGAGAAAGCCGCGGCGTCGAAAGGACAGTCCTTATGGCCGGGATAGATCGGAATTAGCACCCGTCGCCCGGACTGAGTCAGGGCATTGATCTGCTGTGTCCAGGCCTCCGCGCTGGTGTTCAGAGGCGGCGCCAGGATAACGGGCCGCCCTTCCCCATAGCTCAGCCATTGCGCCATAGGGCCGGATGCGGTCGGAGACGCGCTTTCTTTCGGCGCTTTCGTTTCTCCTTTCTCCTCCACGACAGCCGCGCTATCAACTCCTGACGCGGCGCCTGACGCAGCAATGGCGGCGGCGAGATCCGCCAGGGTTGCATACTTGAACAAGTCGTGAGCCTGCAATCCGGGGCCGCGCTGTTGATAGGGGGCCAGCAGTTTCAGGGCGGACAGGGAATCCAGCCCCAGATCTTCAATTAAGACGTCCCTGGGCAGTTCATCCGGCGCAAACCCCAGCAGGTCTGACACCGCGGCGCGCAGCTCTTCTACAATGGCTTCGGTGGAAAGCGCCGAATCAGCCTGGGTGAACGCAGAAGCGTCGGCAGCTTGCTCGTCTTCCCGGTCATCAATCCAATAACGCTTGCCGTCAAACGGATACGCCGGCGCGTTGACGTCTGGATTCAGTGAGACGACCGCGTCCAATCGCCGCCGCACTTCCCCCTGCTCCCCCGACCGCCACAGCGTCATCAGGGCCAGTTTTTCCGTCGACAGGGTCAGTTCTCGCACGGCCAAAGGCGCATTTCGCAACGCTTCTCCGGCATCCAGCTCGTGCGTCAGTTGCGCCAGTGCGGATAGCAAATCTGACTTATTCGCGGCGATAACGACGCAGTGCTGTCCATAGCGGGGACGACGCAACAGCAATTGGCTGAGGTCATAAAGCGCATCCTCGGCCAATGTCCCGACTAGCTGACGAAGCCCCGCGATACTGGCGATCAGGCTGTGGCGACTCTGCGCCGAGAGGCAAAACGGCAGCGCCTCCCCTGTCCAGCGGTCATTCGATTTCCGCCTTACAGAGGGCATTTTCTGCAGTAATACATGGCCATTGGAACCAGTAAAACCAAAGGCGCTGACTGCGCACAAGGTTTTATCCTGCGGCCATGGCTGGGGTCCGAAATTCATGCGAAAGCCGGCGAAGTCGATCAGTGCATTGGTTTTGCGCAGAGGCGGAAACGGCGGAATCGTCTCGTGCCTGAAACTCAACAGCACCTTGATGACGCCGGCGAGCCCGGAGCACACCAGAGTGTGGCCGATAATCGGCTTCACCGCGCCTAATAGACAGTCGTAGTCCTTGCCGCTGTGTTTGAAAGCCTCGGTCAATCCGCGCATCTCAATAGGATCGCCCAAATGGGTGCCGGTGCCGTGGGTCTCCACATAAGCCAGCCGCTCGACATCCACCTCGTGACGACAATAGAGGTCGCGGATCAGCTTGCTTTGCGACTGGGCGTTGGGAGCCATTAAACCGTTGCTTTTGCCGTCATGATTCAAGCCCGTGGCGACAATCGCGCCGTAGACGCGAAGCCCCCGCGCTTTGGCTTCTCCGTAGCGCATCAGGATAATCGAGGCGCATCCCTCCGCAGGCGTGAAACCGTCCGCATCGTCGCTGAACGCCGCACAGCGCCCACTTGGCGACGACATGTTGGAGCGTTGCGCAAACTCAAACAGCTCCGGCGTGCTGAACACGGACGCCGCCGCCACGATCGCCGCGCCGCAATGGCCCGCCTGAATATTAAGGCAGGCTTCATGCAAGGCGCTCAGCGAAGAGGAGCAGGCGGTGTCCAGGGTCAGCGACGGCCCGTTAAAGTCATAGAAATAGGAGATCCTGCCGGACAGGGTCGAGGTGGCATTGCCAAGAAAGCTGTGGGTGCTGAACGCCTGTTCAGGGCGCCCCGCCACCACGAATTTATAGTCGCCGGGCAGACTGACTGCGAATACGCCGCACTGCAGCTCACGCAATTCGTCCAGTCCCAGGTAGCTGTCGTCAATGGCGTGCTGCGCGGACTGCATCAGCAGGCGTTGCTGCGGGTCCATGCATTTGGCTTCATTGGGAGAGATTTTGAAAAAGCCCGCGTCGAAGTGGTCGTAGTCGGGCAGAAAGCCTCCCACAAACTCCCCTGCTCCCTGACAAGGCCAACGCTCTGTCGCCGTGAGTTGGGAAGTCCCCTGCATGATCGCCCGCCAATATTCATCCAGGCCGTCGCAACCGGCGAACTGGGCCGCCATGCCCACGACGACAATGGCGTCATCCTGGATAATGGCGTCATCCTGGATGTCGTCTTGCGGATCTTCGCCCCTGGCCACCTGCGTGGCCTCACTCGACAGGTCCGCCTTCGTGGCCTCATTCGATGGCTCCAATGCCCCTGTTTGCGGCTTGTCCGCCAGCGCCTTGCTGACGCGGACGGCGAGCCCGTCGATGCTGATGCACTCGTAGATATCCGTCGGCGTGATCGCAATGTCGAAATGGCGGTTGATCAGCTTGCTCAGCTGCGCCGCCAGAATGGAGTCCACGCCGAGGGAGGCGACTTCCGCCGCCGTCTCAATATCGCCTGGGTCCGCTAATAGAGCCTCTGCAAACAGCGCGACAAGGCGCTCTTTAACTTCCATGATTCACCTCTTTCATCGCGGCGCTGTCCGCCGCCTGTTCAAACCAATAAGGCTTCGTATCGAAGACATATCCGGGCAAATGCAAACGACGATAATCGCCGTCCGCAAACAAGGGCGTCCAATCAATCAAGGCGCCCTGTTGATATTGCGCCTGAGCCTCCCGCATCGACGTCGTCCAGTCGTTTTTCGACAGGTCCGGCGTCCAGTGCGAAGTTTTGCCTGCGCACTTTTCCTGATGCGCGGCGTCAGTTCCGCGAATCTGCTCCGCCAGATCCGCAGAGGAGTGCGCGATCCAACTCAGGCGATAAGGAAACACTTCGCGCCCGGTGTTCAGAGTAAAAGCAATGTCCGCCAACCCGTGATCGGAGGTTTGCAGGCGGTCCCGTAATTGCTCCGCCATGCCCGCCAGGGAGTACGGCGTTTTGGCGCTGAGGGTCACCAGCCAGCAAGGCTTCTCCGACCGTTTGACGACTGGCGCAGGCTGCCCCTCTGACACAATGACATGCGCATTGGAGCCGCCAAATCCGAACGAACTGATCCCCGCCACTCTCGGGACCGCCGCCTCCCAGGCGCAATTCTCGGTCAGCAGGCGGAATGGGCCTTCGCTGAGGCGAATCATGGGGTTCAGGCGATGGAAATGGATATTCGCCGGCAGCCGCTGATGTTGAAGGCACAGCAGCACCTTCAGCAGCGACGCAATGCCCGCCGCAGGCTCCAGGTGCCCGATATTGGATTTCACCGCTCCCAGCGCAATGCTCTCCTCGCGCCGGTTCGGGGCCAGCGCGCGGAACGCCTGATGCAGGGCGTCGATTTCAATGGGATCACCCAGTTGCGTACCGGTGCCATGGGTCTCGATGTAACTGACCCGCTGCGCCAGTTCCGGCGTGTAGGCTTTCTGCAACAGCGCTGACTGCGCCTGTGGATTTGGCGCGGTCAACGAGTTTGCGCGCCCGCCATGGTTTTCCGCAGAGGCTTCAATCACGCCGTAAATGCTGTCGCCGTCACGCTGCGCATCCGCCAGACGCTTGATCACCACGCACCCTACGCCTTCCGCCCGTACATAGCCGTTGGCGCTGTCATCAAAGGTCGCGCAGTGGTAATCAGGCGACAGTACGCCCATGCTTTGCGCCGCGTCGCTGATGGCGGGGTCGATCAGCAGACTCACCGCGCCTACCAAGGCCACATCGCATTCGTTGCGCTGCAATGACATCACTCCGCGATTCACCGCCACCAGCGCGCTGGAGCAGGCGGTGTCGATAGTCTGGCTGGGTCCATTAAAGTTGAGCAGGTACGACACCCGGTTAGCCAGCATGGCATGGGCATTGCCGGTGGCGGCGTAGGGGTGCGAGCTTTGCCCCCAGGTCTGCAGCAGGGTCTGATAATCGTTGAACTGCACCCCGGCGAACACGCCAACATTACTCAGTAATGCCGGCGCGTACCCGGCGTCGGTCAGGGCGTTATAGCTGGTCTGTAAAAACAGGCGGTGTTGCGGGTCCATCAACATTGCTTCGCGGGCGGACAAACCGAAGAAGCGGGCGTCAAAACGCTCGATATCGTCAATGGTTCCCGCGTAATAGGATTTTTCTCCCCAACGCGCCACAGGGCGAATAGCGCTACGGTTTTCCGTCAGCAGTTCCCAGAATGCGTCCAGATCCGCCGCCCCCGGCAGGACGCCGCTCATGCCAATGATGGCGAAACGTTGCTCTGAATGCTTTTCCTCGGAATGCGCTTCTGCGAACATCTGCTTTGTCAGCGCAACAACGCCTGTTTGGAAAGACTCGCCGGACAACGCCGTTTTAGTCTGCGCAGCAGCGCCGTCCGATTCGTCGGCGTCCGCCAGGGTGGCGCCYTGCTGCTGCAGATATTCCGCCAGTCTCTGGATGTTGTTGTAGCTGAACAAGGCGTTTGGCGGAACCTGAGCGCCAAAGGTCTTGCCGATATCCTGCGCCAGGGTCTGCATCATGACGGAATTAAGACCCAGGTCGCCCCAGCTCTTATCCGCGCTGATATCCTCCTCCGAGAGCCTGGTTAAGGCTTCCACCAGACGAGTCAGTCCCGCCCGGATCTGCGCTTCGGAGGCGGCCTGTGAGATATTTTGACTGGCGTTATTAGCCTGCTGTCCGGAGTCCTGTTGCATGGAATCCTGAACTGCAGATGAGGTGAAATGCTCGCGAATCTTCTCCTGATCGCCCACCAGCCCCATGACCTGGTCATACTGATCGGGGACGCCGTTGATCCAGGTGATGAAAAGCCCCGCGCCCTGAGCCAGCGTCAACGGAACAAACCCGTAATGACGCCGCAGGTAATCCGCCAGAGAGCGATATTGATCCATCAGGTTTTCGCTATCCTGATCGTCGATCCACAGAGGCCAGTTGATGGATAGCGTATGGCCTTTGCGCGCCCCTTGTTTGACCCGACGATTGCGTTCCGCCGCAAACTCGTCAAGGAAACGATTGGCGGCGACATAATCGCACTGCCCCACATTGCCCATGATGCTGGACATGGAAGAAAACAGGCAGAAGAAATCCAGCTCCAGGTGGGCCGTGCAGCGATCCAGTTGCCGGGTTCCCGCCACCTTCGCCGCCATGACCGCGGAGAAGTCCGCCAGCGACTTGTTCTGCACCTGGGCGTCTTTCAATACGCCCGCGGACTGAATGACGCCATTTAAGCGACCGTACTTTTGCAGGACCTCGGCAATCAGGCGCTCCGCCTGAACCGGGTCGGCGATATCCGCCCGCTGGTAACTGATTTCGCCTTGCGGCCACTGCTGCAACCAGGCTTTCCGCTCTGGCGACAGGGCGGAGCGTCCGACCAGAATCACTTTGGCGTTGTAGTCCGCGTGCAGACGTCGGGCGATTTCTCTGCCGATCATGCCCATGCCGCCGCTGATCAGATACACGCCATCCTGACGCAAACGCGTTCCTTGAGACGGTTCAATGCAGGTCAGGCTACGCTCACTTTGTTCACCTTCCCGGCGTTCCACTTCCTTGAATTCGTCCCCGGTTTCGGCCTGTTCCGCCAACAGCCAGCGCCAGTCCTCCAACTCCCAGGACCCAGCGGGCTTGACGATCTGCGCCTGCCTGTAACGAACCGGGGTATTTTCCAGCGCCAGCACTCTGAAAACCCCGCCCATGGCGATGTTTTCAGGGGTCTGTCGGCTATCGCTGACATTTAATATTACGCAAGGGCGCGAACAGTCCTGCATCGCCTTCGCCAGGTTCAACGCCGACGCGTCGCTCCAGGAGACGTTACAGTTAATCCAATAAATCTCTTGCTGATTCAGTTCATTGGCGATGTAATCCAGCGCCTGGGTGAAATCCTCCAGGTGATCAGGCCGCAGGGTCAGGACGTCGTGCTGGAAACTCAACGCCGTTCCTGGACTGACGCGCAGAACCCGCGCGCCGTCGATCATCGACGGCAACGCCTGCTCTGACGGCGCCATCACCGCCACCAGCGGGATTGGCTTCAACAATGCTGGAGGGTCCCTGTGTCGCCATACCGGCGTCAACAATACCGCGGGCGTCGAGTCCGGCGTCGGCGCTAAACTTGGCGTGATTTGTTTAGCTGAATTAATCACCGCCGAAACGACTTCCGCCTGCAGCGTCGGCGCCCAGTAAACATCACGGGCGAACGGATACTTTGGAGCCCCTCGCAGCAGGGATTTCACTGGAAAGCTGCCAGCGAAGTCGACGCTGTCCCCTTGCAGGTAGGCGCGCATTAACGATGCAAATGCCCCGCTCGTCGGCCTGTTCGTTTCAGACGTATTTGCGCCTTCCAGTCTGTCGATCAATGCGGGAACTGACGCCACGACATAACATTCCCGCTCGGCGTGGTGTTGTCGAGCGCAGCACAGGGTGTAGCTCAGACTGTATAAGCTGACTTGCGATTGATCGCGCAAATACGCCGCCAGTTGCTGTTTCACCCGTCGCAGACCGCTGCGATTGGGCGCCGACAAGGCGATAAGAGTCTCCGATTGCGCCGGGATCGCAGCGGACTCACTCGCAAGATATTGCTGCAGAATAACGTGTCCGTTAGCGCCCCCCGCTCCAAACGAGCTGAGCCCGGCGAAGCGGGTGGCCGCTCCCGCCAGAGGCCAGGGCTGCTTCTCCCGCACCAGTTGAAAGCGGGTTTGTTCGATATTCAGATAGGGATTCTCAATGGCGCAATGCAGCGTGGGAGCAAGCTGCTCATGGGCGAACTGCTGGACCACCTTGAAGAGTCCCGCCATCGCGGCGGCGGACTCCAGATGCCCGATATTGCTTTTCACCGAGCCGAGGTAACAAGGCGCGTCCGCCCCCTCCAGATCAGCGCCATATGCGTTTTGCAACGCCTGCAGTTCAATGGGGTCGCCCAGGCTGGTGCCGGTGCCGTGGGCCTCGATGTAGTTAACCTGGGCGGGATTCACGCCGGACTTTCGCAAAGCGTCCTGAATCACCCGTTGCTGCGCCCGCGCTGACGGAACCGTAAAGCTGCTGGTTTTGCCGCCGGAATTAATCGCCGTGGCGCGTACGATGGCGTAAATCACGTCCTGATCGCGTATGGCGTCGGCGACAGTCTTCAACACCACTGCCGCAGCGCCTTCGCCGGGAACATAACCGTCCGCCTCCACGCCGAAAGCGTGACAATGTCCGCTGGCGCTGAGGAACTTGCCTTGCGACAGCAGCCGGTATTTGCCCGGGTGCGCCATGATATTCACGCCGCCGGCCAGGGCTATGCGGCACTCGCCCAGACGCAGGCTGTTGCACGCCATATGCAACGCGGTCAGAGATCCCGAGCACATGGTGTCCACGGTCAGGCTGGGGCCTTGCAGATCGAATGCATAAGATACGCGGTTGGCGATGGCGGCGAAGGAACTGCTCACGACCCTGCCGGGGGCGTTCATGTCCTGATAATGGCCGAACATGGCGGCGGCGAACACGCCCACCTCCTGGCTGGGGGAAACAAAGTACCCCGCGTCTTCCAGAGCATGGTAGCTGACTTGCAGAAAACGTCTTTCCTGAGGATCAAGCAGTTCTGCGTCCACCGGCGCAATGTTGAAAAAAGCTGGATCGAACTCCGCGACGCCCGGCATAAAACCGCCATGACGGCCGTAGGCGGCGTCCGCCTGCGCCGCGGAGGCGGAGTAATCCCGCCGCCAGTCCCAGCGATCTTGCGGGATGACGCGCACCGCGTCTTCGCCGTCCGCCAGAGACCGCCAGAACGCTTCCGGCGTCGCGCCATTGGGGAATTCCCCCGCCATGCCGATGATGGCGATGTCGTCGTCCCGATAAGCGTCCGTCGAGAGTTTGGGTTGGTTGGTCAACGTTGGTGCAGCGCCGCCGCCATGAGTTTTGACAAGCTCAGAGTTAGCCTCTTTGGCGTCAGGCGCTTTGTCTGTGGCGGCGATTTGCGCTTGTTCGGCAGGTGCTGTTTCCACTTGCTGGGACGCCGCAGCGCCGTCCGTGTCCGCCAGACAGGCGCATAGCAGCGGCTGCGCCCGCTCCATCAAATGCTCCGCCAGTTGCCTGATGGTGGAACACTCAAACAAGATAGCGCGACTGAGTTTGAAGTCGCCCTGGGGCGACAACTGCGCTGCAATGTCCGTGCTGATCTGAATGCTGGCGACGCTGTCGAGGCCTTTGTCCAGCAGGTTGTCATCATCCTTCAGCGTTTTTATTCCGCTATGGCGACGGAAGATTGCTTTCAGCCAGCGGCGCGTTTTTTCTTCCAATGCGCCCTGATCCATTGTCGATACAGGAGAGTCCGTGGACGCCTGAGATTGCGTCTCGCTCGCTGGAACCACTATGTCCGTGCGCAACGCCCCCATTCCTTCCGCTACGCCTTCATAGATCACCAGATGACGTTCTCCCGCGGCCAGGGCGGACAGCATACGTTCACAGGCCGGCTGCGGCTCCAGAGGGCGCAGCGCTGATTCGTCCGTCATTTGCATGCCCTGGGAGCGCCACAGGCCCCAGGCGAAGCTATACCAGTTGGGTAGCTGCTCCGACGCCAGTTCGACGAACTCATTGGCCGCCCCGTAGGCGCATTGCCCCACATTGCCGATGGTCGCGGTCAGGGAACTGAAGTTGACCACGTACTGCGGCCGGTAATCCTGCTGCAACGCCGCCAGATTCAACACCACGCCGACTTTGGCGAGCAGCGTCCTGTGCAGGCGCTCCGCATTCAGGTTGTGAAACAGACAGTCGTCCAGGGTTCCGGCCAGGTTAAACACCGCCTTGATAGCGCCGAATCCCTGCTCAATATGGGTGAAAGCCGCTTTCAGCACGCCATAGTCCGTGGCGTCGACGCGCAGGTAGCTTCTCACGCCATACGCCTTCAAGGTCTGCGTTAATGCGGCGTCAGGCGCTTTACGGCCCAATACGAATACATTCAGACGACGGGAGGATTGCAGTACGCGGATCAGTTCCTGACCCACGCCGCCAGCGCCGCCAATCAGCACGATATTGTCGCCATGGTTGAACGGGACGCCTCCGGCGTCACCCTGCCCGGCGGCGATCCAGGATTCCAAAGACAGGCCGGTCTCATCAAAACACAGGCGGCGTCCCGGCCAGGCGAGCGCAGCGGCGATACGACCGGATAAAGAAGCGCCAATGGGGCCAGAGGGAATACGTGCGGAAGTGAAAACACAACGGGGCATTTCCAGGCAGGCGGAGCGCGCCAGTCCGTCGAATAACGCGGTGAGCGCATCTTCCTGAGCATGAAATGACAGCAGACGCATTGGACGGTTTTGCGCGAATACCCAGCGCAGCAGCTCAAGGCTGCGACGACTACAGGACATCCAGCTCGCCTGAGTCAGCGACGCCAGGGGCTGATTGCGACCGACAATGACTGCAACGACGTCCCGACCACCGTCGATGCGAGCCAGCTCCGCCCGCATCGCCGCCTCATCCGCGACCTGATCCAGGCGCAGAACCGCCGCGCCCATATGGCGTGCGGCCTCCTCCGCCTCGGCGCTGTCCGTCGCCACCAGCACTCGCTCCGCCTGAATTTCGCCGTAGGGAGGCGCGGCGACCTCCGTCAATTGCCGTTTTAATATTTCCATTCAAACACCACTGTAAATATGCGTTGAGTCTTCCGTGTTGCTGCGCCGAAGCCTTCTACAGCCAAACCATCCCCATAGCGCCGCCAGCGACGCTATGTTTTCGCCCACAGTCAGGCGCGATTAACGAATGTAGCGCCCATCCAGATACTTCATCGCCAGATCCAGATAATTGGGGTATTCGGAATGCCGGATCAGCTCGAAGAAGAACATTTCCCGGGTGATCAGTTGCACGCCGTTTTGCTCAAGACGTCGCAGCGCCGCCTGATGGTCGGTTTGCGAGCGCGCTGAGCAGGTGTCCGCCAGCAGAAAGACTTCTTTGCCCTGGGCTTTCAAACGCAGCGCGGATTGCAGGATGCAGACGTGGGTTTCCGCCCCCGCCAGCACGTAATGGTCGCGTCTGGCGGCTTCCACTGAATGGGCGACGGCCTGTTCCTGCATGAAATCGAAGTGGGTTTTCTCTAAATATTCCGCCTCTCTGGCCACTTCGGTCAGAGACTGCGACAGCTTGCCTAACTTTTTGTGCTCGATGATCTGGGTGGGAACCTGCAGATCGCAACACATGTCCGCCAGCCAGCGGCAGTCGTTCAATAACTGGGTGCCGTTTTGCAGCAGCGGAATCAGTTCCAACTGCATATTGAAAATAACCACAGACGCTTTTTCTTTTTGTAACAACATTGTCCGACTCCTTTAAACCATTAAGTCCTTGATGAATTTGTGAGATTGTTCTTTGTGCAGGGATAGCGCCTTGGCCACTTTGAAGATCGCGTCGCCGACCCAGGAGGCGAATTTTTCCCCCGGCTTGTTGACGCCCATGATCTCCTTGATGACCTTGAACTGTACGTAGGCCAGCGTGTTGTCCCTGTAGGGGTAGGCGGCGCCCAGTCGATCCGCGATCACCATCGCCGAGACAATGGCGCCTTCGTGCCCGGTCAGGCTGGTGTCTGTGCCGCAGAACCAAAGATTATTGACGCCCTGAATCTCTTTGATGCGGGTCTTGCGATAGAAGTCCACGGGCCTGAGCTTGGGCAGCTTCCACGACCTTTCGCAGGCGATGCGCTCCGGCCTGATCTCCGCCTTTGGATCGAACGTGACCAACAGCGGCTTGTCCACGCCCCGATACGGCGGCAGCACGTTGTTGACCCGGGTCAACGTGCCGAATTGCGCCTCCGGCGCCGAGATATCGAAACTGTCCGGCATTTTGAACTGGCAATAGAGTCCTTCTCCCTGGGCGCTGATCCAACGTTCGTCATGATGCAGGTAGCTCTTCACGGGAACATGTTCGAAGCCGCCTAAAATCTCCTGATAGACGGTTTCCGTGGCGCCCAGCAAGGAGAGCGTCACATCCGCGTGGGTGGCGAATATCACCTGGTCGAAGCGCTGGCTCTTTCCGTTAAACTCCACGGTGACGCCTGAGGCGGACGGGGTGACGCGCTGTACCGGCGTATTCAGTTTCACCCGATCGCCCAGCTCCTGCTCGATGCGTTTCAGGTAGCCGTTTATTCCCCCCTTGGCTTTGCGCCAGTAACCAGGCGAAAAGAACGATAACAGATTCATGTTGAAGGAAATGGCGACGTACATCAGCGTGTAGTCCAGGGACGGCGCGTTACAGCCGGAATAAACCGTCATCAACGGCGCCAGCGCCTGATGTTTGAACGCCTCCGAATAGCCGTTCGCGTCCAGATACTGGCCGATGCTCATTTTCTTGTAGCGCTCGTCCCCGGAACTCAGCACGGCGGCCATATCCAGATGAAAGCGGTCAAATTCCTGCAGCAGCTCTTCGCCCAGCTCACCTTTGCCGTTGAGATTGTTCCAGAAGCGCCCTTCCCCGGGAAAATCCACATGCATGGTCAGCGGAGCCACATAACTGTCGACGCCGAAATGCGTCAGCAACGCGCACAAGTTAGGGGTCAGGCGCTCATTGAAATACTCCACGCCCATGTCGATATACTGCGTTCCCGTCTCGGTTTCGACAGGATGACTGTAGGCGTGGCCGCCCAGATAGTCGGCGGCTTCGAACAAGGTGACCTGATTGTCTTTACTGAGCAGCCACGCGGCCATTGCGCCGGCGCCGCCCCCGCCGATCACGGCGATGTTGCTTCCTTTCATATTGATTACCTCTATGGGTTAAGCCTGTGCGTGCGTCGCAACCGCATGCTGAATTTTTCCCTGCAGATTGGTAAGCACCCGTCCCGGCCCCAGTTCGACAAACTGCGCCTGCGGGTAGCGCCGCAACAGGCTCCGAATGGTCAGCGACCAGCGCACGGGTTTTACCAGCTGAAACGCCATTTCTTCGATGAGATGCTCGCCGCCAATGGCGCCGCCGCTGGTGCTGGAAATCACGGTTTTCTGCGGCGCTTTCAACTCAAGGCCCAGCAGAAAGTCAGTGAACTGCACCCGGCAGGGCTCCATATAACGGGAATGAAACGCCCCGCTGACCGGCAACGGCACACAGCGAAGCCCCTCCTTTTCCAGCAGTGGAGATAGCCGCCGCATGCGCTCTTCCTGGCCGCTCAACACCACCTGGCCCGGCGCGTTATCATTCGCCACATCGACATCAAAACAGTCGAGCTGAATCAGCTTTTCTCTTAACCTGTCGGCGCTGACGCCCAACACCGCCAACATGCCGCCGCCACGGATGGCCTGCATCAGCTCTCCGCGTTTGGCGACGATGCGAAGCCCGGTCATCAGATCGAACACTCCCGCTGCGAACAGCGCCGGAAACAGCCCCAGGCTGTGCCCGAGCAGACGTCCCTCAAAGGTGTTATGAAAGCGGCGGCCGGACTGACTCAGGTAGTCCAGGTAGGTCAGGCAGCACACAAAGTACAGCGCCGGCTGCGTATAGGCGGTCTGATTCAAACGCCCTTCCCGATCATGCAGGCACAGGTCGACGAGGGAGTAACCCAGGACCGCTTCCGCTTCCTGGCGCTGCGTCGGGTAGCGCTCGAACAAATCTTTTCCCATGCCCGGATGCTGCGATCCCTGGCCGGGGAACATCAGTATTTCCATGATTTCAACACTTCCATCGTTGTGATTCATCAGGCGGTTTCACTGCCGTTTGGACCGGCCTCAGCTAAGGTCAAACACTTCAAAACGAGGCTCCGGCCGCACTTGTCGAGGGCGCGTATCGACCTCGTCTTCCCCGTGTGGACGCACCACGACGGACACCATGTCATCCAGCATGATCAGCACCTCTCCCTGTCTGTCGGTGAAGTAGAAATCAAAGCGTCTGGCTTTGCTGGTCTGGGCAGTGGTTTTCTCCAGGCAATAGCCGTAAACCGCTTCGTTGTCCGGCAGCCGGTTCACCACCAGACGCCCCAGGTGATAAGGCATAAAGACAGCCGTTTCGCCATCGCCACTGCTCTCTGCCGCGCCCGCCGGCGCCAGAATCGCCAGTTGCAGGCCGGCGTCCAGCAGCGCCGGAGACACCAGGCGCCCCCAGTCGTGGTCGACCTGTAGAAACGCCCTGACCAGGCCCGGTCTGATCTGCGCCCAGCGAATGCCCTGCAGGGGCGCGCCGTAGTCATAACCGCGTTGCTGGAAGTCCCCATAAATTTCCGCCTGAGAGCGGCGGGGAGCGTTATCTATGTCTATCGCCTGCAATGGGTTTTCCACACCCAGGCGCGCCAATACGGTCGAGATATGTTGCGGAGTACTCTCGTCGCGGGTTCGCTCTGCGCTGCAATACTCGGTGAAGCCGCCGCGTCCGACGAAAAGTGTGCGGCCGCCCTCCTCGATCACCTCCACGTTGTGGGGGTCAGTGATCATGTCTTTCCACATAATGTTGGCGAAGCCGCCGTCATCGGCGCTTTCGCACAAAGTCGACAAGGTCCAGGCGGCGGGCGCCATGGTGCGACCGTTGATGCGGTGCGCCTGCGTCAACGAGTGGAAGCCCTTGAAGTTGGATTCAATCGAGTCAATCCAGTGACGATGGCGACTGAACACATACTCCGGGACCGCCGCCAGCCGGCGCTGCGGATAGACGTCGCGCCAGGGCAAATCATTTCCGGCTTCATACATGGCGGCGACGTTTTCAGCGTTATCGCGGGTCAGACGTTGTGGGGCCGCCTGTGGCGTTTGTCCCGATGTCCCTTTCTGTGACGCGACGCCTGTCATTTGCAGATCCCGCCCCAGTTGCTGAATCAGATCAGCCTGATCGCGGCACACCAGCGCCCGACGGAAGCGCTCGTGATCCCGCGCGCAGGCCAGCGTGTACGCCAGCGCATCCATATCCACCGGCCCCTTCTGCAGCCAATCGCGCAGGGCGTCGAGGGTCTGCTGCAGTCCCGCGCTGCTGTGATGTGACAGCGGAATGACATAAATCTCTTGCCTGGTTGGGCCTTGTGCAGCGTCGGTAATGGTTTCTGGCGAGGTTAACGCCTGCGCCACGCCCTGAATCACCACATGGGCGTTGCCGCCGCCGGCGCCGAAAGAACTGACGGCGGAAACCCTGGGGGCTGCGGCGTCCCATTCTCTCCGCTCTCTGTTCAGCAGGAACGGGGTCTGAGTGAAATCCAGATGGGGATTGAGCTGCTCAGCGTGCAGTGAGGGAACCCACTCGCCGTGGCGCATTTGCAGAACGGCCTTTAGCACGCCGCAAAGTCCCGCCGCCGATTCCAGGTGGCCCACGTTCGACTTCACCGAGCCCAGACGAATACTCTGCGGCGCGGCCGCCCCGTAGCTTTTGCTTAACGCGCGCAGTTCAATGGGGTCGCCCAGTTCCGTACCAGTGCCGTGCGCCTCCACATAGCCCACCTCCTGTGCGGAGACGCCGGCGGCTCGCAGCGCTTTGCCGATCAGCGCCGCCTGAGCCTCAGGATTGGGCGCGGTATAGCCGTTGGAGCGACCGCCGGCGTTGATGGCGGAGCCCTTGATGAAGGCGTACACGCGATCATTATCGCGAATGGCGTCCTCCGCCCGTTTCATCACCAGGCAGATTACGCCTTCGCCATCCACAAAACCGTCCGCATTGGCGCCAAACGGCTTGCACTGTTCGCTGCGGGACAGCATGTGCAGACCGCACAGCTGCTCGTAATGACGGGGATGAGTAATGAGGTTCACGCCGCCCACTACCGCCTGTTCGCAGTCGCCGTTTTTCAGCGCCTGACAGGCCAGATGCAATGCGGTGAGCGAGGCGGAGCACGCCGTGTCCACCGCCATGCTGGGGCCGCGCCAGTCAAAAAAGTAGGACGCGCGATTCGCCATCGACCAGAACAAAGAGGTCGCTGGCGCTGTGGACGCTTCTACCGGGGTGTGCCAGGCGTAATCGCCATTCATCACCCCCACGAACACCGCCGTGTCGCTGCCCGCCCATTGCTTGCGGGTATAACCCGCGTCCAGCATTGAGCGATAAGTCTGCTCTAGCATAATCCGCTCTTGCGGGTCCATTCTGGCGGCTTCGTTGGGCGTCAGATTGAAAAACACATGATCGAAGGCGTCCACGTCGTCAATAAATGCGCCGCGATTGGTGTAGCTGCCGCGACCGTTGAGAGGAGCATCCGTGAGGAATCCTTCCTGCTTCCAGCGTTCCGCCGGAATCACATCGGTGCAATCGCGACCCTGACGTAGATTTTCCCAAAAATGCGCTACATCCCGCGCCTTCGGCAATCGCGCCGACATGCCGATAATGGCGATATCGCCGGGACGCCATAACGATTTTTCTGGCGCGCCAGAGGATGATTGCGCATCCCGTTCAGGCTCATCGGCGCCACTACTGTCCGCATGTTGGCCTGTCTCAGAGGACTGGGCTGGCGTGCTATCTGATGTGGCCTCGTCTGAGGACGAAGTCGCCACCGTGGTCGCCAGATATTCCGCCAGTTGGCGCAGGCTGGGATATTCAAACAGCACCGTGGCGGGCAGATAGCCGAATATCTCCTTCAATGGACGAATCAGCTCCAGCGAAATAATAGAATCAACGCCGTATTCCTGAAACGGCGTATCCGCCTCCACATCCTCCGGCTCCATCATCATGGTGTCCGCAATGACCGTGCGAACCTGGTTCATGATTTCCGCCAAACTGTCCCGGCTCGGCGGCGTTTTTTCTACCACAGGAACCGCAACCGGCTCAGCGCTCGACTCCCCTTCACCCCAGGCCAGCCCGGAGATGAATATATGCTCCGCCAGCTGTCGGATAGTGGGATATTCAAACAGGATCGTGGCGGGCAAATATCCCGTTTTCTCTTTGATCGGCTTCAACAGCTCCATAGAGATCAGCGAGTCGACGCCCATTTCACTGAAAGGCATATCGCGCTCGATTTCACTGGGATCAAATTGCAGCACTTCGGCGATAACCTGCTGCAAAAACGCTTCAATAGACGCCTGACTGGCGACCCCAACCTGGGACACAGTTTGCGCCGCCGCACTGCCTTGAGATGGCTCTATGGGGACAGCTTCCGCCTGGGGCGCAGTGTTTTCGGACACAGCGCCTTGCTGCGCGGCAGCTCCGGCGAAGCCGACGATAACTTGCTGATCTTCGCCGCCATGGGCGTCCACGCCCTGGAATCCCGCCTGCACAATCAAACGCCGCCAGCTATCGCCGGACAGCAAAGGACTGTTGGGAATGCGATACGCGTCCTGACTCAGCCACCAGCCGTCCGTCAGGCCGAAGGTCAACGTCGCGTAATCCTGGCAGGAAGTGATTTCGTTGAGCACGAATACGCCGTCGTCACGCAGCAGGCGACGCACCTGGCGCAAGGTTTCCGGCAGGTCCGAGGTGGCGTGGATGACGTTGGTGGCGATGACCACATCGAAGGGTTCTTCGAACGCAGGCGGCTTCTCGATATTGCAGATTTTGTATTCTACAAAGGGGTAGTCAGCGAACCGGCGCCTGGCCTTGTTCAAAAACGCGAAAGACAGATCGGTAAAGGTGTAGCTCACATTGTCCGGGGCCAGTTCCGGCAGCACAAACTGGGTGGTGCTGCCGGTGCCGGCGCCGATTTCGATAATACGCAGAGGGCGTCCCGCGCGGGCCTTTTGCAAGTTGGCGACGATCCTCGCCACGACCTGGTTAAAGTAGTCCGCAATGGGATTGTCCCGGTATACCGGTTCAACCAGCTCAAAGCCGCCATCGGGGAAAATCACGCTCAGTGGGTTGGTCTCCCCGCGCAAAATAGCGGGCAGATTCTCAATACATTGATCCAGCAGGCGGATATGCCCTTGCAGCTCTGGATAGCGGCGTATCACTTCCTCGCGTTGCGGGGAATGTCCCGCCCTGATGCTACGGAGCGCCGCCGCCAGCTTGCCGAACTTCGGCGCAATGATTTCCGGCATAGGCGTCTGGCTCAAGCGCCAGCGCGCATACTCCTGCAAGGCGGCGGACATCGCCTCGTTGCGGGCGACTAACGGGTCCTGCGTGCGATACGCCGGGATCAAGTCATCGCCGGTTGCTGGAGCGGCAGGCGCCTGGTCCTTGAGTTGGGGAGGCGTTTGAGTCGTTACGTTTTTAGCCATTGCCTCTTGAAGTGCGGCATGAGGAGCGATATTCAGGCGTTTCAACGCCAGATCAGACGCTTTCACCACAGTGATTTGTCTGCGCTCGGTCACCAGAAAACGCTCAATAACGGCGAGGCCCTCGTCCACTTCGATAGAGCCGATTTGCAGCTTTTTCATGCGCTCGCGATAGTGCTCCGAGGCCACGACGCCCACCGAGCCCCAAAAGCCCCAGTTGATGACCTTGCTGTTGATCATCAGTCCGTTGTGCAATAAATCCGCGAAGGCGTCTTTGGCCACGCAGGCGGCGGTGTAGTTGCCCTGACCCGGATTGGCGATATAGGACTGAATGGAAGAGAAAAACAGGCAGAAATCCAGCGTTCGTCCCTTCAACGCCCGCGCCAGATTGTAGGCGCCGTGAACTTTCGGCCGCAGCACATTGAACAGGGTCTGCTCGGACATCGCCGCCAGAGACGCATCCTCCAGCACCAGAGCGGAATGCACCACGCCATGAATCACGGCGTACTGGTCCAACACGGCCTGCAATGCGGCGCGGTCGCTGAGATCGACGGAGTGATAATGCGCCTCAACGGCGCCCAGATCGCGCAGTCGCATCAGCAGGTCGTTCGCCTCAGACCGACGTCCGAGGATAACCAGTTTCGCCTGATAGCGGACGGCCAGATATTCCGCCAGCTTGCCGCCCAATCCGCCGGCGCCGCCGAGAATCACATAGGTTCCCTGCTGACGAAAAGCAGATTGGACAGGCCATGGACTCAAGGTCGTCGGCTGCATCTCGGCGACGCCGTAGCGTCCCTCGGCGATACAGACCGGCGTTCCGGGCAGCGTCGGAAGCGATATGCGCAACAGGTCTTGCAGCGCGTCCGCCGTCAGCTTTTGCAGCGAGAAACTGCGTACAATCCATTCCGGACGCTCCTTGGCCAGCGTCTGCGCCAGCCCCACGTAGACGCCGTCCACAGGATGGGTGACGCTCTCAAACAACGGGCTGGCGACGGCTTTGTCCGTAAATACGTCCAGCTTGACCGCAGGCTTGTCGCCCAGCGCTTTCAGCAGATGGAAAAAGGCGCTGATGTCTTCATCCGGCACGGCGGCGCGCCAGGGAGTACGGGTTACGAAACATAGACGCAAAGTGGCGGAGCCCGCGACGGCACGCGCCAAATCATCAATGGACTGAGGAGTTAGCAGACGCACGTCAGCCTGGGGCAAACGGTCAGCGATTTCCTGGCGCAACGCCGCTTGCGACGGTGGAACAATAATGATCCGGGGCTCCACCTCTTGCGCCTTCTCTTGCTCCGTCTCTTGCTCTGCCGTGGACACCGCCGGTAAAGGCAGAATTTTCCATGCGGGAGAAAATACCAGCGAATCGATAGCCGTTTGAGAAATTCCGGCAAATTCCATATCCCTCATACTCCTTTATTGTAAATGTGATGGTTTGACGCCCAGGTCAAAAACAGACAGCAAGGGGGTGTAGGTTTCGTCAAAAATAGTGAGGTTGGTGCGAAACGGAGACAGTTTTTCCGTTAGCACGAAGGCGCTGCCCAGGGCCTGATCGGGCAGCGCTCGATGCAAGGTCAGCCGGCCCAGGGAATACGGCATCAGACTCTCCCGGCGTTCGCCGATGGAAATCGCCATGCCCGCCTGAAACGCACAGTCCAGCAGGCTGGCCCAGCCCAAAAAAACGCCGTCGTAATTACTGAGCCAGGACAGCGCCTTGTTGGACAGACGTTGCACATAGCTGATGCGTTGAAAGTAAGGGCCGTAGACGATCCCCATGTCGGCGAAGGCGGCGTAAACCTCGCTTCGCGGAAAGTGATCCCGGGTCTCAGCGCCGACCTGACTGCGTACGCACAACGGCGTCGCCAGAGGATCAGCGCGCCCGGATACCGCCTGCGCATTCAAAACACCGCCGCCGCACATCTCTCCCCCATGTTCTATGCGGAACTCAATGCGCGTCGGGCTGATCGACGCCAGTTGCACGTCGATCTCCGTCTCAGGCGTATTGGCGAGAACGGGCCGCAGCCAGACCACTTCGTCGACAAATCCGGTTGTGAAATCCGGCCGCGCCCTGGCGACGGCGCTCAAGGCCAGCTCCAGGTACACCACCCCAGGCAGGACTTTCCAGCCGCGCACGCGATGATGCGAAAAATAAGGGTGATCGTCTCTCAGGCTGACGCGGAATCCATCACCGGTTGGCAGGCTGCGCCAATGTCCTTCTGTATCGAAAAAAGAGTCTCTGGCTCTAATGCTTGCGCTCATAATCTGTCTCGCCATCCTTAGCTGTTGTCGTTACCTGCGCCAATCCTGTTTGCTGTTTGGCGTACCGCCCGGTCTGGTTCTTGGCGTACCAATAGTCGCGTTCGTCGAACGCATAGGTCGGCAGCCTCATTTTGCCGGCGCCGGCGCCCTCATACAGACGCAGCCAGTCGATATGGCGTCCTTGTAGAAAATTCGATCGCACCTGCGCCAGATAATCTGGATCGTCCAGCGTTCCGGGATAGGTCGCCTCGTCTGGAGCCAGGCCTTGATTATCCTGACTTTGTTCATTCAGGGATTGACCGTGTCGAGGCGCATGCACGCCAACATGGCCGGAATGGAGTTGCGTCAGCAATTCGTCCGCGCCGCTCACCAGCCAGGCGTGGCGATACTCAAAATGCTCGCGCCCGCAGCTCAACGTGAAAGCCAGATCAAGCAAGCCGCTCTCCCCGAGTTCCGCGCGACGTTCGGCCACGAAACGCGCCAGCGCCGCCATACTTTTCTGCAACGCGCTTTCGGTACGGGCGGAAATGGGAATCAGGTATTGGTCAGGGTGATTGACCGAACGCCGCTCCCGCCGCGGAGGCGCGGACAAGACAACATGGGCGTTGGCGCCGCCGAAACCAAAGGAGCTGACGCCCGCCGTCAATGGCTGTTCGCTGCGCCAGGGAATACTGTCCGCCAACACCTGAAACGGTGATGATGACAGATCGATCTCCGGGTTCAGTTGCTGAAAATGCAGATTGGCGGGCAGTTGTTCGTACTCGAAGGCCTTGATGACTTTCACCACTGACGCCACGCCCGCCGCCGGCTCCAGATGGCCGATGTTGGATTTGACCGCGCCCAGCCAGACGGTTTGAGTCGCTTCGCCATTAGTGCGTTCCCGCAAGGCGCGTTTCAGCGCCGCCACTTCAATGGGGTCGCCCAGGCGGGTGCCTGTGCCATGGGTTTCGATATAGCTGACCCGCTGCGCCAGTTCCGGCGTGTAAGCGTCCAGCAACAGGCGATATTGCGCGTTGGGATTCGGCGCCGTCAGCGAGTTGGCTTTGCCGCCGTGATTTTCCGCCACACTTTCAATGACGGCGTGAATGAGGTCTCCGTCCGCCTGCGCGTCCTGCAAGCGTTTCACCATAAAACAGCCCACGCCTTCCCCTCTCACATAGCCATTGGCGCTGGCGTCAAAAGTGGCGCAGCGGCTGTCCGGGGACATAAAACGCCCCGCCTCCAATCCTTCGTTGATCTGCGCATCCAGAATCAGATTGACGCCTCCCACCATGGCGGCGTCGCAGGCCTGGGCTTGCAGATCCCGACAGGCCTTCACTAGCGCCGTCAGCACGCCGGAGCAGGCCGTATCCAGAGTAAAGGACGGGCCATTCCAGTCAAAGAAGGCGGAAATACGATTGGCCAGGATGCTCAGTGAGTGTCCCGACAAGGAGTACGGCGTCTGTTTTTCGCCGTCGCGAGCCTGCAGTAAGGCATAGTCGCTGCCGGTGGCCGCCATATAGCATCCGATGCGGCCGCCAGCCAATTGAGATGGCGCATAGCCTGCGTCTTCCAATGTTCTCCAGGCGGCCTGCAGCAATAACCGCTGGCGCGGGTCCATCCTGGTGGCTTCCAGGGGAGAAATGGAGAAAAAGCGCGCGTCAAATCCTCTGACCGAAGAAATGAAACCGGCTCGGTAGCCCGGCAAAGAGCGGTCCGCCGGAGCCTCGGAGATACAATCCTTACGATCCAATAAGGCGCGCCAGAAACTTTCCGCATCGTCTCCGCCCGGCAAGGTGGCCGACATGCCGACAATCGCCAATCGGTCGTCTCCGTTGCCGTCACGACGACGGTCAACGCTTCGCTCTTGCGATCTGGCGATCCGCTCCGGGGATTGACGTTGACGGATAGCTCCGGCCACCTCATTGATGGTGTTGAACTGATAGAACTCGTAGCTGCGAAACGCAATGTCGAAGCGCTGCTGAATCGCGGCGGCCAGCAGGTTGTAACTGATGGAGTTCAGACCCAGCCACCCAAGAGGCTGATCAAGATCGAGGGCGCAGACATCCAGCGTATCCAGCAGAATGCGCTGGATCTCCTGCTGAATTCCCTGCTCCTGCGGAACCGCCGCTGGCTGCGCTGACGAGGCTGACAACGTCTGAGTTCTAAGGGGTAAATCCGTCATCGCGGCTTCGCTCAGGAGTTTGACGTCCGCTTTGCCGTTGGCAGTTAGCGGAATACGGCTCAAACGATGCAGCGCTTTCGGCGTCATGTAATACGGCAAAGCGCGTCGACACCATTGCATGGCTGCGTCGACGTCCAATGTGCTGCTCTCAGGGGCCCAGACAAAGCAGCACAGATGCGCTTCCGGCGTGCGCCTGACCACGGTGAAAACGGCGGCGTCCGGGGCGAATTCTTTCAGGCGGTGACTCACCTCGCCGGTATCGACCCGATAGCCGTTCACTTTGTACTGACTGTCCCGGCGGCCGACGTATTCAATGTCCTGATGGGACAGGTAATGCACGATGTCGCCGGTTTTGTAGGCGCGCACGCCATTCGGCAAAGTGACAAAAGCCCGCTCTGAGGGCGCGTTCAAATAGCCTTTGCCAACGCATTCGCCCGCGATCGTCAGTTCGCCCTGCATTCCCGGCGCTACGGAGTCACCCTGCGCATCCAGTATGTAGTAGTCAGTGTTGAACACCGGTTGCCCCAAAGGAATCCGTTCCGCTTCCGTCACCCGGCGGCAGCTGGCCCAGATCGTCGCCTCAGTGGGACCATACATGTTGTATAGCTGTCCAGTCTGTTGCAGCAGGTATTGCGCCAGTTCTTTATCCAGAGCTTCGCCGCCGCACAGAATGGTCAATTCGCCGTCGGCGCGCCAACCCGCCTGTTGCAGCATACGCCAGGTTGACGGGGTCGCCTGCGCGACGTCCGCCCGCCGTTGATTGAGCGCAGCCCCCAGCAATTCAGCGCTCATGCGGACCTGATCGGAGACGATATGCAGCTCACCGCCGCACATCAGCGGCAATAGCAATTCAAGGATGGAAATGTCAAAACTGACAGGCGTCAGGGCGAGCATCCGTTCGCCAGCCTGAAACCCCGGCGAGGCCTGCATCGACAGGAGAAAGTTCGCCAGATTGCGTTCACTGATCACCACGCCTTTGGGCCTGCCGGTGGACCCGGAGGTGAACATCACGTAGGCGGTGGCGTCGGGGTTCGCGTCCTCCGCCAATGGCTGCTCAAGACCCTCTGCTCCACTGGCGGACTCTGTGATCACCAGAGCGAGTGCAGCGTCGACATTGATGATCGTCGCGTCGGGAAACAACGTTTCCGCTCTGGCGCGCGTGCGCTCATCCACCAATAGGACGCCGACATTGGCCACATCCATCATGTAGCTGAGCCGTTCATCCGGCAGCAGCGGGTCCATGGGCGTGAAAGCGCGCTGAGACGCCAGGGCGCTCAGATAGGCCACTGGCAACGCCGCCGACCGCTCCAGAAACACGCCTATGCTGATGCGCCCAGCAGAGACATTCGTCGAGCCATTTGTAGAGACATCCAGATGCGTCTTGATTTCGCTATACAGAAGACCGACGGCGGCGCAGGTTTGACGATAAGTCAGACTCGTCCGCTCATCACTGATTGCAGGCGCATTGGCGTGCTGTTTACCAGCCTGGGCCACCCTCGCCAGAATGCGCGCATGCGGCGCAGCCTCGTTGCGTTCGCCGCAGATAACTGGCGCCAAAGGCTGACTGATACTGCATTCACGCAGTGCACGCTCAGGCGATGCGGCGATAAAAGTCGCGACCTTGATAAAGTTATCCGCCAGCGTCGTCAGGGTTTCCCGCGCCAGAAAGCGGGATGATGAATCGAAAGACAAAAACAGCTGATCGCCGTCGCTGCTGAAGTTGATGGTGAGATCATTCTGACCTCCGGTATCCGGGCGTTCGGTCAACTCCACATTGCATCCCGTCAACACCGGAGCGGCATAAGGCACGAGTCCGTCAGAGGCGTTCACCACCAGATTAAACAAACGGCCGCCATGATTGGCGCGCGGGTCCGCCCATTCAACCAACTGCAGCGCGGGCGTATGTTGATGCGGGCGTACAGCCTGTCGCGCCTGTTTGACGCAAGAGAGCAATGTCGCGCCGGCTTGATCGGGGTTAACCTTGACGAACAGCGGAATCAGGTTGGTGAAGCAGCCATAGGCTTGCGGCTCGCTCCGACAATTGACCGTATGAGCGATAGTAACAGGCGCTTCATCCTGATCTTCCGTCGCTGAATACAGTCTTATGACAGCAGCGGTAACCGCGACGACGAACTGAAACAAAGTGAGGTCACGCTGTTCCAACAGGGAGCCGATTGCAACGACGCCCTCTCCCTCTGATGTCGTTTTCTCCGTCAGCGTAGGCTTGGCCAATGTACGTTTGATAGGCCATGTACGCTTGACCGAGAGATACACGCCTTTCTCTTTTGGCGTTTTGAAACAGAATGGCAGCGGCTGCGACAGACGCGCGCCTTGCAAGCCCGCCTTCCAATAATCAACGGACGTCTCTTTAACCGGCGTTTCGCCGATTTGCAGGAACGATATGTCCGCGTCTTCCCTGGCCTCACCAGCCAGGCTTTCCCGACGATTCCAACAGTCAGACAATGTATTTATAAAAGGTTGATAACACTCGCCGTCAAAGACTAAATGACTAAACTCTAATTTCAGGTCAGTGATCTTTTCGTCTTCAATAAAGCAAGTAAATCTGAATAACTTATCGCCGGCCGGATCAATAGGCTCTGATTGCGTCCATTGCGATTTATCAGTGACGATATCCACCACTTTTTCCGGCAATCTATTATCGCCAACTAAAAGCGCATCGCCCCTTTCTAAAAAGTAACTTAACAGGCCGTTAAATCCTTTTAAAAGCGTCGCTTTTAAAATGGCATTCAATACCTGAAACTCAATATTTCCGGCTACTTTAAACTGGTACTTTAGTGTCAGACCGGGGTCGTCAGGGTTACGTCGATAGCGCAGCCACTGAAACTGTTCATAACGGGTTGCCTTACGTAATTTCATGAAACTTTCTCAAGCATTAAAATCCCTAATTTCACTTGATACGATGCCGACGCAAAGTTGCAGGGAACAACTAGCGATAAAACAACAGCCGAAGGAAACAGCACGCAGTCGCCGTTCCTCTCAGAAGCGTTGGAAATGTTTGAATGGCCCGCGCCATCTGCGAAAAATAAGCCAAAAGTCGCTCAGATAGAGTTTCTAAGCACCTGTTTTTAAATGGCTATTTTTCTGAATTAAAGTGCGGGCGGACGAGTGCGTCCTGGTGAAAGTCGGAAAAGTACATCCATCACTTATTTACTCCTCGCGGGGAAACCCCAGCTTGATACCCTTCAAGTCACAATATTGATATGAGACTGCATGCAAAAAAAGAAAGTATGCTTTCCTTTATGTACATAACACCTGAAGACATCCTCATTCTGCTATGTCTTCAGTGAAAAGTTTATGAATTTAACATTAATAAATGTTAGGAATTGGATGCATCAATGCACTCTCTAAGCGCTACAACCACCGTGTGCAATGTATGTCACAGCAGTCAATATACAGCCAACTTCCACAGACCATTTGCAGCCAATTGTTCACAAATGGCCAGCTCACGTTAGCGCATTATTTAAAACAGTTCAACCGGTAAAGAACAAGGTTATTAATACTTGGGAACGTTTACTTAAATTGATCTGATATTAATTTGATTTGGCGCATTCTTTTAAATTTTATCGTTGTCAACCGTAGAAAATAACGTTGCGCAGTATGAATTGGCAGCCAATAGCGGGTTACCTATAAATATAGTAGCTCTATTTATAATCAATATTAAAAATTAGTTAACAAATACACGCCATCCAAGTCACAACATTGCCTCATCTTTTCAACGCTCCAGCGCCACGGCGCCCACTCCCTGACAGAGGCGGAACCTCACCGGCCCGCACACACAGGATCGCCAGCAAGTCCAACCAGACGAAGTACGAAAGAAACGGCAAAGCGCCATAGGCATATCGTGGTGAAGTATTGCGACCGCAGTCGCAATAACTGGCCTGGGTTCTGACGGGCTTTCGATACAGGCCCAGGCTTACGCTTTTTTGCTAGCATCGAATGATAAAGACGTCTGGTATGATCCGAAGGTGTTAAACGCCTCTTGGGCGAGCATCCTAACAACAAAAATCACGGAGTCTGACGAGATGCATATCGGGCCGAAGTTTTTACTTGCCGCCATCAGAAGAAGAATTAAAGACGAGGGGCTGAGTTACGGTTATTTGTCCGAGAAGACCGGTATTCCCCTCTCCAGCATCAAACGTCACCTGCATAACCCGTCTCTGGGGCTGGACAAGATCCTCATGTACGTCAGCTTTCTCAATACCGATCTGGTGGAGCTGACCAAACTCGCTAACAAGCTTCAGCACGAAAACGAGCTGTTTATTTCCGACAAACAGAGCGAGCTGTTTCTGGAGCACCCCTACCTGCTCGACTTCATCAATATGGTGACCTCTCATAATATGACGCCGGACGCAGTGGCGGAGAAACATGGACTCAGCGAAACCAGCCTGCGCTTTTACCTGCGCATCGCTGAAATACTTGGCTATATCGATGACTTTGGCGACGGCTCCTTCTACCAGTCCGGACGTCGCTATCTATTAGAGGAAGGCTCTGCCCTGGACAGCCTGTTTCGCCGCCGCTTTCAGGAGGAATCCCTGTCCCACCCCATCCACCCCGGCGTCTGCGTCGGTCGCATCAGAATGACAGAAGCGCAGAGAACCCAACTCGAAGACGACCTCTACGACAAACTGGTCGAACTCAACGCCGTGAACACCTCCAACGACGAAGGCGAACCCACCAACGTACTCATGCGCTGCACCCCAGGCAAACTAACCCAGTTTTCCGACGGCCTGCCGGATATCGATGGGCAACTGCTGAAGTATGTGTCGGAGATGTTTGCTAAGGCTTAGGGGGGATTTGGCGTGATTGTGCAGAGAGGGCGTGGTTATGGATCTATTTTTCCCTGACTGACCGTATCAATGCCAGGAATTCTGTATAGCGCTTACCGCCATATATTTATAATTGCGCTGATAAGCAGCCCAAAAACTAACACTGCAAATGTTTGCCATCCATAATCCCATATGCTTTTTTGGCGCCTCTTTGAAATAAGCTGGCATTTAACCAGGCAGGTATCTTTTGGAATGTCCAACTCAAAAGATATAGGATATGGCGAGTACGCCAAGAACTCTTCAGCCCAAGTAGAGCCTTTATCCACGCCAAGAAAGTTATCGTCTTTATCGTAGTATGAGAACGAGGCATGAAAGTCGTCGCCTTCAAGAAGGCTTGGAGCCTCTATCCTCGCCTGAAAAAATGCTCTCAATTTTTCTTCATCACCGTCGATAAATGAGCGGTCTCGTACTACGTATTCAAGAATTTTGATTTCAGCACCGACTTTTTCTAGTTCAATGTTCAATTTAACGCCTCCAAAAACCTTTTTTGGATATAACTTATTACCATTTCTGCATCCTCACAATTTACCATCCAGATTAAGATATAGACTTGATAAATGAGCAGCCCCCTAGCCTTAGGTTATGCCAAATTAGTACACTCAAATACTCTGAGAAAGCAATTTATTTTTATAGACAACCAACTTCACACTCATTCTTTTAAGTTGAAAGTAAACTTAATCCCATCAGGCAGAACGATAAATCTACCTTCTTGAAACCCTAAATATATAGCCCCTCCCTTTATGTTGGGGTTCCAGCCATTATTCAGACCAAAAATTATAGCTTCTCGAACAGTCTTTGGCCTAACCTCCACCCCCCAAGCGTATGGGTCTATATATAGAATTTGTCCGCTCGACTTTTTAAAAAATACAGTAATATGGCTAGCCCTGCTTTCTAAGCATCCACCTCGGATACACCAGCTATACTCAACTCCATTTACAACTATTTTCCGAATGTTTGTGC
The DNA here is from genome assembly GCF_018986435.1 of Hahella sp. HN01. Lineage (GTDB taxonomy): Bacteria > Pseudomonadota > Gammaproteobacteria > Pseudomonadales > Oleiphilaceae > Hahella. Next base: position 47,890 of record NZ_JAHMIN010000039.1, read on the forward strand.
TAGTCATTTTAATCAATATGCCCTTTAACACCACAACCAAATATAAAGCTCAAACACTTAGCCAAACACTCACCTGGGTCATCCTGAGGCGATTGGACATTTATCAAATCAGAAACAAAGTAAATGGTTTCACTCTTCATTTTTGTCCACCAACCAGTTTTAAGTTCTAACTGCGGCAATGATTTGTTCACAGTTTTGATGCTAATAACTGCTGACTATCATATGCCAATGAACCTAAAGGCCTTGTCAGATTCAGTGTAGTCGCCAATGGATTGAGCAGTATGAATCCGACTTCCCACCGATATAAAGTTATAGCCGAGCGCTTCGGACGCCTTCCAATCCCAAGGCCCATCACCAAAGTAAGTTTTAGAGTCGTAACTCCCCTTGCTTGCACGCATTTCAGCCACCCTCATGATCTCCGTCCTGCAGTAATGGTCTGAAGATGAAGCCATCGCTATCCCTGGAAGGCTGATGCCAGCCGCGTCCAGCTTCATCCTGGCGGTTTCGGCCCAACCACCTGTCGCAAAAGCGATCGCCACATCCTGACGTTTTACGAGCCGTGACAAAAATTCAACCGCCCCACAAATGGGAGACAGTTCATGGTGCGAAATATATTCTTCTACGCGCCTAACAAATTGTGCTTTTACATCGAAAAAAATACGCTCCCGTTCCCTCTGAAGACCGGCTTTTTCAATTATCTCGGAAAGAATTCCTGCGTCAGTGACATGACGATACCGCCCCCAGTCAGAGCCAATCGAAATACCCATCACATCTTTTACGGCAGCCTGAAAGCACTCTGCATCGAAATCGTAGGATTCGACCAACGTTCCGTCTATGTCAAACATGACTAGATGCACGTCCTCTCCCCTAACCATCAAATTGCTGTCTGATTACCTGCCACTGCTCCCATGCCTTCTCGGGATCGATATCTGAGTACCCCCTCGATTCCTCAAGCGCTCTTACCTGATGAATCGTACCCATCTGGCATGTGGCGCTATCTCTTATTGCGATAACTTCATCTTCTGTAAGAGGTTCGCCTTTTTCACGCTCTTTATTGAGGAGCACCGCCACCAATGCCGGAATCGGTATTGGAATTAGATTATCAGCCATCTGTCACCTACCATTTTTAGCTATTTAGCCCTATAAACCCGATCATCCACTCGCTAAATACGATTTCAAGGAAATACTCTGTAGAAGAGAATCCCCGGAAACCATGGCATAGTGAGTAAAGTAGCGAATTTGAGATATTGAGCGCCATTTTCACCTCTCATGGCGGAAAATATGCACAATTATTCACCACATAGTGCGACTTGCCTGGATTAGGCCCCTTTCCTCAAGCCCTTTTTTAGTAAACATTTCTTTCGCAGTTTTATCTTTGAAAGGGTTACCGAGGCCTTTACTCCTTGTAACATCAAATTATTGAGTAAATGTAATAGCACTGCACTTTTCCGCAATATCTCGCTGCTTGATTTCTGAACCGAGAGCAACCAGTTGTACTATTACTGAGCGAGATTCAGTACTTTTCGCAAATTCAAGCTGAATTCCATCAAAGTAGCCTTGCTGATTATGAAGCATCCAAGACCATAGCAGCGGATTTCCAATTGCTAATGACCAAGGCCGTCTTTTCATAAATGATATGGATTTCCATTTAGGGTCACTGCACCAATCGTTTGCATGCAGCACAAAACTGTCATCCTCTTGGACCACAATGTAAAGTTTTGACTCCTCGAAAATGAATCCCATCGCGCATAAAACACACTCGGTACTGCTCTCTTCAGAATTCTCAAAATACCCAATAACATCTACTAACTTTTGCTCAGAATTTGCGTAGTATGATAATATTTTTTGATTTACGCTCATGCCTAATATTTCTGCCCTTTATTCCCGCCGGTTTGATAGTCTTGATAACAACTGGGGAACGACCGCTAAGAGTCTTCTTTAAGGAATTTTAGCGGCTTGTTATGAGCGCTCGCCAGGTTGCCTCTACTCAGATTCTTTACAGTTTTAAATTTCGTATGTCTCAATAATAGGATCGCAGGGAGATAGAAGACTATCCTTCATTTTAACAACCTTCCCTCTCGCCATTCGCCACACTTGAAATTCATTATCGTAATCTGAATTTTCCTGGTCTCTAATATACAAAAGCCCATGCGAGCCTTTGGCTATTTCGCCGATACGAATGAACAGCTCTAAAACCCATGACTTGTAATGATTTCTATCCCCATCAAACCTTACATATGGCGAGCCATTTTGATAAAAGAGTTCGACTCTTGACATATTGTCTTTGTATTTCACAATTTCCAACTGAATTTCACGGCAGTTTTCCTCACGAAGAACTGTGTCGTCTTCAGCCTCACAAGAGCCCTCCCAGACAGTAACCCAGCCGTGATATTCGAACATTTTTACACCTCATTCCGCATACACTGTGTGCTCAGATTTAGTCGCCCCTATGTCTAGGCGGTTTATAGAAAAGGCCTTGTATACGCCCAGGCCTGTAAACAGCAAAATACCAAAACACAACGGCTGACACAGCGCCAACGAAGCTGCAGAAAAGCGCCTGGATCAATAAGGATGGCTCAGCATCCTGACCGAAAGGTTTTAGCCAGTATACAAACACAAAACCAGGAAGAAGCGCGGGCGCGATATACCAAATCAGCTTGTCTTTCTTCAGTTTGTTTAGAAGCAAATGGCCGGGAATCGCCCAGATTACCAGAACCACTAGCGCCACCAATGTGGCCACGCCAGCGATTACGGCGGAAATTCGGAAATCAGAGAACTCATTATTAATGGAGTCAATCACTGCTGTGAGAAATACCAGCAAAAATACCGTGAGCAGCATGGCTAAGCTGGCTATTAGTGTGTTCTTCATAATATGTACGCCGACACTTACAACTGATGATGCGCCCACCAATCATTGCTTCCTTTCAAATCTTAGTGGACGAATTAATACCTGATGAAGAAAGTAGACTACGTTGTCTTATAGACATACCAGTTCCCAACGACATGCTCTATGTAAATATAGTTATCATCTGACATGCTGGGGGCGTTTGATCCAGCTGGCACGAATAGGTAACCAACTGAATTGTCGAGCATTCCGCCTATGTTTACATCAACTATTCCGCTTCCCTTCTCGTAGCGCACAAGATTCAAATAAAGCGCTTTGGCCGCTACCGTGGCTTTATCTGTATCAATTTGTGCTTCTGAGGCAATGGCGCTCAGGCTGTCAATGTTGCTACGTAAAAACTCTTTCAGCTCAGAGTCTAACCGCAAAGTAAGCAGCATATTCTGATACTGACGCTCTTCTTCTTTTGTTCTTTCGGATTTACTTTGCGCCTCATGTAAAGCCATAAAAAATAGGCCGGGTAAGGCGAGGTTTCTTACTGCGGAAATCTTCCATTTTTCCTGGTCATTTATTAAATAGATATACCAGTCCTGGGATTTCCCATCTTTTGAAAGCAATACCGCGTAGATTTCCCTCTCGGGCGTTTTCTCAAGCGCTCTTAAGCTAATTTCTATGCCTGTTGGCAGACTTTCACCTAAAGTGGGGCGATCTAAATAGTGCTCCAGCATTTCACCGGCATACACTTCCTTTTTATTCTTTATTCCATCCTGACTAAAAAATTGCTTCACAAGTTGCTGCTCATCCGCAAAAGCAACCAGTGGCAAAAACAAAAGAATGCTCAAAATTCGCACAGTATTTCCTCAGTAACCCTAACGAGCTATTCAACCACAGCCGATCCCAACTCCCCAACCGCTTTTTCACCCGACTTCAACACCCTGCAACGACACAAAATCCAGAATGAACCGATGACCGGGCGCTGTTTCTTGAGACGCAACTCAAGCTTCTAATGTTTCAAAAATCGACTCGTCATCCTCCAGCCAGTCTCACTTTCTGAGACCGCCAAGCTCTGATTCTGATCCTTCATATTGAGGTTTTCAAAGGGTGTTGAGAACGAATTGTATACAATATACATTCCCTCGTTGCATAACGAAAATAATACGACGAGGTAGTCATGAAGATAAGCAAACTACTGATGCTGGGCGCTATTTCTCTGATAAGCAGCGTGTGTACGGTAAGCGCAGTGGCGAAGCCCTACCCTCCAGGAACTCAACTCGCAGCCCGACAGGAAATTACGTTGAACAATGGTGGCGAGGTCACGTCTGTCGATCCCGCCAAGTATGCGGCGGAGCCCGCTTTTAATCTGGGTCGCGATCTGTTTGAAGGCCTCGCGATTCAGGACAAGACCGGTAAAACCATTCCCGGAGTGGCGGAGAGCTGGTCGGTCAATGACGACAACACCGTCTACACATTCAAATTGCGGCATTCACAGTGGTCAAACGGCGATCCGGTGACCGCTCACGACTTTGTTTATAGCTGGCGTCGCCTGCTCGATCCCAAAACCGCCTCTCCTTACGCCTGGTTCGCCGCCATGCCGAAAATCAAGAACTCGGCGCAGATCATGAAAGGCGAAGCGGACCCCGCGACCCTCGGCGTGCGCGCGGTGGATGATTACACCTTTGAAGTCACCCTGGAGCAATCCGTTCCTTTCTTCCTCAAGCTCATCACCCATCCAGTGCTGGTCCCTCTGCATGAGGCTACCGTTGAGAAATACGGCGCTGCGTGGACGCAGCCGGCGAATATCGTCACCAACGGCGCTTTTACTGTGTCCGAGTGGAAAGTGAATGAAAAAATGGTGCTGAAGAAAAATCCTCATTACTGGGATGCGGATAATGTGGTGCTGGAAAAAATCACCTGGCTGCCCATCGGCGACGCCAATGTGGCCCTGAACCGCTATCTGGCTGGTGAAATTGATCAGGCGTTGTCCATTCCTTCCGCGCAGAAGAAGCAATTGCTGAAAAAGTTTCCAGAAGAAGTGGCCAACACCAGCGCGTCCCTGGGTTCCGTTTACTACTACATGAACACCGTCGCCGGCCCCACCCAGGATGTACGCGTGCGCACCGCGCTGTCCTACGCCATTGACCGCGACATCATGACCAAGGCGATTCTGAATAACGGCGGCGTGCCTATGTACACCCTGGTGCCGCCGCAGACCGACGGCTACAAGCCTTACACGCCCGAGTACGCCACCTGGACGCAGAAGCAGCGCAACGAAAAAGCCAAACAACTGCTGACGGAAGCAGGCTATGGCAAAGACAAGCCGTTGAAGCTGACCTTCACCGTGCCCACGTTCTCCAATGACGTGAAGATCGCCACCGCCATGGCGGGCATGTGGAAGAGCGTGCTGGGCGTGCAGGTGGAGATCAAGCAGCTGGAGCCGAAAGTGTTCTACGCTTTGAAAGAAACCGGCGACATTCACCGCGGCGGCTGGGTCGCCGACTACAATGAAGCCTCCTCCTGGCTGGACGTTTTCGTCTCCTCCGGCGAATTCAACGACTCCAAATACAGCAACCCGCGCTACGACCAACTCATGCAATCCTCCAAGGTATTGAGCGATCCCTCCAAAGAGTACCGTGAAGCGGAGACGCTGCTGATCAACGATATGGCGATCATCCCGGTGTACCGCTACGGCAATGATCAGTACCTGATCAAACCCTATATCGGCGGCTATGAACGCACCAATCCGGAAGCCTCCTACTACCGCAAGAACGTGTATGTGAAAGCCCATTAAAGTGGGCGATCTCTTGGCCTGGATGTCGGAAGTACAGAGCCGGTGCGTCCAGGCCCTTTTTAACGGATTCCTGAGAGCGTCATTATGTTGCTATACATTTTGCGTCGCCTGTTGATCGCCATTCCGACGCTGCTGTTCATCGCCCTGGTGTCGTTCTGGCTGATGCACGTCGCTCCCGGCGGCCCTTTCGACATGGAGCGTCCCATGCCGGAAATCGTGCGCGCCAATATCGAAGCCAAATACCATCTGAACGAGCCGTTTTTCACCCAGTTTTTCATCTATATTCGCGATTTCGTACAAGGCGATCTGGGTCCGAGTTTCGTGTACCAGGACTTCACCGTGACGCAACTGGTGGGCCAGTCCTGGCCGGTGTCGGCGACGCTGGGCGTGTTGTCCTTCTGTATTTCCGTGCCGGTGGGCATGCTGCTGGGAACCCTGGCGGCGTTCAATCGCAACGGCAAGCTCGACTACTTTCTGATGTCGTTGTCCATGACTGGCGTGGTGGTGCCCGCTTTTGTGCTGGCGCCGGTGCTGGTCGCGATCTTCGCCATACGCCTGGATTGGCTGCCCGCCGGCGGCTGGGAAGGCGGCAAAACGGCCTTTCTGATATTACCTGTATTGAGCCTCGCCATCGGCTCCGTCGCCAGTATCGCCCGGGTCATGCGCGGCGCCATGATCGAGACCCTTAACCAGCCTTACATCCGCACCGCCATCGCCAAAGGTCTCTCCACGCCTTATCTGCTGTTTCATCACGCCTTGCGGCCCTCGCTGATTCCCGTGGTGGCGATGTTAGGCCCTGCGTTTGTCGCGGTGGTCACCGGATCAGTGATTATCGACATCTTCTTCGGCACCGGCGGCATGGGACAGCACTTCGTCTCCGGCGCGCTGAATCGGGACTATGGCCTGGTGATGGGCATCACCCTGATCGTGGCTTCGCTGACCATCTTTTTCAATCTGGTGGTGGACCTGCTGTACACCGTCATCGACCCGCGCATTCGCATTTAGGAGGCCGTCGTGCTGACAACCAGAAAACTCGACCCGCAATGGTTCTCCGATCAAGTTACGGCTCCTGTCGAAGCGGTGGCGGGACGCAGTCTGTGGCAGGACGCCTGGATGCGTTTCCGCAAGAACCGCGCCGCCATGGCGTCGGTGTACGTGTTGCTGTTTATCGTCGTTTGTATCGTCATCGGACCTCATGTCGCGCCTTTCAGCCACGATGAAATCGATTGGAACGTGGTGGCCGATCCTTACGAGCTGGGCAAGCCCTCCCTGGAAACCGGGCATTACTTCGGCACCGACGACCTGGGTCAGGATCTGTTCGCCCGTACCATGCAAGGGGGGCGTCTCTCTATCATGGTGGGCTTTATGGGCGCCCTCGTCGCTGTGGTGATCGGCACGGTCTGGGGCGCCATTTCGGGCTATGTGGGCGGGCTGGTGGACAGCGTCATGATGCGTGTCATCGAAGTGCTGGATTCCGTGCCGTTCATGTTCATGGTGATCCTGTTCGTCACCCTGTTCGGCAACAATATCTATCTCATATTTATCGTCATCGGCATGGTGTCCTGGCTCAACATCGCCCGCGTGGTGCGCGGCGTCACCTTCAGCATCAAGCGGCGCGAGTTTATTGAAGCGGCGCACTCCATCGGCGTGTCCAAACTCACCATCGTACGTCGCCATGTGCTGCCCAACGTGCTGGGCATTGTGATGGTGTATTCGTCGCTGATGGTGCCCGGCTTCATCATGTTCGAATCCTTTCTGAGTTTTCTGGGCCTGGGCGTGCAGCCGCCGGACACCAGTTGGGGAATCCTCATCGCCGAAGGGGCGAAAACCATCGATGTAGCGCTCTGGTTACTGATGTTTCCATCCCTGTTTCTGGTCGCCACCCTGTTCTGTTTCAACTTCATCGGCGACGGCCTGCGCGACGCCCTTGATCCGAAGGACCGTTAACTCTCATGCGCCCCGGACCTCTCATGCATCTAATAAAAAAGCAATCAGCCAGTAAGCGCCAGGAGCTCTCATGACCATATTGTCCATCGAAAACATGAATGTTCGCTTCGAAACGCCGGACGGACTGGTGCAGGCGGTCAGCGATCTTTCCTTCACCGTGCGCGCCGGCGAAACTCTCGGCATTGTCGGGGAGTCAGGCTCCGGCAAAAGTCAGTCGGTGTTCGCCCTGATGGGACTCACCGCCGATAACGGCCGGGTGTCCGGCGCCGCCAATTTTCATGGCGAAAATCTGCTGGCCATGAGTAAACGACAACTCAACCGCATTCGCGCGGAGAAAATCGGCATGATTTTTCAGGACCCGATGACCTCTCTGCATCCATTCCTGAAGATCGACAAGCAGCTCACCGAAGTGCTGATGATTCATAAGGGCATGAGCAAAGCGGCGGCGCGGGCGGAATCCATCCGCATGCTGGACGCGGTGCGCATTCCCTCGCCGCAGGCGCGTATGGGCCAGTATCCCCACGAGCTGTCCGGCGGCATGCGGCAGCGCATCATGATCGCCATGGCGTTGCTGTGTCATCCAGAACTGTTGATCGCCGACGAGCCCACCACCGCCCTGGACGTGACCGTGCAGGCGCAGATTCTGTCGTTGTTGTGGGAGCTGCAGGGGGAATTCAATACCGCCATTCTGCTGATCACCCACGACATGGGCGTGGTTGCGGAAATGTGCGACCGGGTGCTGGTGATGTATGGCGGGCGCAAGATGGAAGAAGCGGACACGGAAACCCTGTTCGAACGTCCGGCCCACCCTTACACCCAGGGCCTGCTGAAGGCGATTCCGTCGATCACCGAAGATATGCCGCGCCTGCCGACCATTCCCGGCAATCCGCCCAACGCGCTGATCAACAGCAAAGGCTGTCCGTTCCGGGAGCGCTGCGACTTGCAAAAGCCCAACTGCGAGACCGCCCTTCCGCCCCTGACGCGGCTCGGCGCCACGCAACTGGCCGCCTGCCATGCACTGGCGCAGAACAAAACCACGCCACTGGCGCGCACCGCCTGACGCCATCGACACAGGATCTGCTGGATGAACGCAAAAGAAGTCTTACTCTCCGCCCGAAACCTGGAAGTGCACTTTGCCATCGGCAAACACATTCTGCCCAGCCGACGTCCGCGTCTGAAGGCGGTCAACGGCATTGACGTGGATGTCTATCGCGGCGAAACCCTGGGCATTGTGGGCGAATCCGGCTGCGGCAAGTCCACCCTGGCGCGCGCTTTGTTACGGCTTATCGAGCCCACTCGGGGCGAGTTGCGCTGGAAAGGCGAAGACATGCGCGGTTTCGACAAAAAAGCTCTGGTGCGCCGTCGCCGGGAGTTCCAGATGGTGTTTCAGGACCCCACCGCCAGTCTCAACCCCCGTTTGACGGTATCGGAATGCATCGCCGAGCCTCTGCTGACCCATGAGCCCGGTCTGCAACGCCGGGAAATCGAGCGCCGGGTGATCGCCATGATGGATAAGGTTGGTCTGTCCGCGAGTCAGCGCAACCGCTATCCCCACGAATTTTCCGGCGGCCAGTGTCAGCGCGTCGGCATCGCCCGCGCCCTGATTCTCAACCCGGATCTGGTGGTGTGCGACGAACCGGTCAGCGCGCTGGACGTGTCTATCCAGGCGCAGGTGATCAATCTGCTGGACGACCTCAAACAGGAAATGGGACTGACCCTGGTGATGATCGCCCACGACCTGAGCGTGGTGCGTCATATCAGCGATAGAGTCATGGTCATGTACCTGGGCAAGCCCATGGAAGTCGGCCTGTATGACCGGGTTTTCGATCAGGCGCAGCACCCCTACACCAAGGCGCTATTGTCCGCGGTCCCGATCGCCAATCCCAGACTGGCGCGGCAACGGGAGGTGCAGCTTTTGCCCGGCGATCTGCCCTCGCCGCTCAACCCGCCCAGCGGCTGCGTCTTTCGCACCAGATGCCCAGAGGCCACCGACCTCTGCGGGAGCCAGCCGCCCACTCAGAGCGGCTCTGACGAGCATCATATTTTCTGTTCCAACACTTTGTTATTGGCGGGCCAATGAGATCGCTCGCCAACATGCCGGCGCCGGGATGCGCTTATCGTGGGAGACAGCACCTGACACGCGCAGGGTCTGTCGTTTTCAGTTTTTCCGCTGATTTAATCGTCTGTCATTAGGAAGTTTTAAACTATGAGCACGCCCTCAGTCACGCAACGACTCGAACACCTTCGCAAGGCGATGGACAAGCAGGCGTTCGCCGCCTATATCGTCACCAACAACGACCCGCATTCCAGTGAGTATTCGGCTGATCATTGGCTGACTCGGACCTGGATTTCCGGTTTCAACGGTTCGGCGGGCAATGTGGTCGTCACCGGCGATGGCGGCGGCCTGTGGACGGACGGTCGTTACTTTATTCAGGCGGAGGAGCAACTGGCGGGGTCAGGCCTCAAGCTCTTCAAAGCCAGGCTGCCGGAGACGCCTACGATTCCCCAGTGGCTGGCCGCCACGCTGCCGGAAAACGCACGCGTGGGCGTGGACGGTCGCTCCATCAGCCGCACATTTTATCAGGAGCTGTTGGAAGCCTTCGCGCCCAAGTCGATTCAGTTGGTTCTGGATCAGGATCTGATCACGCCGCTCTGGTATGACCGCCCCGCTCGCCCCAAAGCGCCAGTGTTCAACCATGAGTTACGTTACGCCGGCGTGGACGCCCAGGAAAAAATGCAGCGCATTCGTGACTGGATGACGGAACAACAGGTGGACGGTCTGCTGGTCTCCACGCTGGACGATGTCATGTGGGCGCTGAATATTCGCGGCGGCGATACGCCCTATTGCCCGATATCCGAGTCCTATCTGCTGGTCACCGCGCAGCAAAGTCAGGTCTTCATCGATCGCGACAAGTTGCCCGAAGCGGTGGAATGCACCCTGGCGGAATATGGCGTGACGGCGCACAGCTATGAGCTTGTCGTCGAAGCGGTGAATCAATTGCCGGAAGGCTGCAAGCTGTCCATCAATCCCGCCAGCGCCAACAGCCTGTTGGTCAACCAGATCAAGCCTGAGATCACGCTGGTGGAAACGCCCTGCCCGGTCACCGACATGAAGGCGCAGAAGAACCCCACGGAAATGGAGAACTTCGAGCAAGCGCTGCGTCTGGACGGCGTGGCCATGGTGAATTTCATGTACTGGCTGCAGGCGCAGGTTCCCGGCGGCAAGGTCACCGAGTTATCTGCGGAGAAGCAGTTGCGGGAGTATCGTCGCGCCACGTCCAGCTATATCAGCGACAGTTTCCGCACCATCGCCGGGTTTGGTCCTCACGCGGCGAAGATGCACTATTCCGCCGGCGCCGACAGCAACGCCACCGTGGATGAGAGCAACTTCTTCCTGGTGGATTCCGGCGGCCAGTATCCGGGCGGCACCACCGACATCACCCGCACCTTTCATTTTGGAACGCCCACCGCGCAGCAATGCAAGGACTACACGCTAGTGCTCAAGGCGGTGATGCGGCTGACCCAGACCGTGTTTCTGAAAGGGGCCACCGGCGCCAATCTGGATATCATGGCGCGGGGCATGCTGTGGCGTCATCGCATCGACTATAAGTGCGGCACCGGCCATGGCGTCGGTCTGTGTCTGAACGTGCATGAAGGCCCGCAGAATTTCTCGCAGAATCCCAAAGAAGTCGCCCTCAAACCCGGTATGGTCATCACCAATGAACCCGGCGTGTATCGCGAAGGCGAGTATGGCGTGCGCATCGAGAACATCATGAAAGTAGTGGAGCTGGAGGAAAACGAGTTTGGCGTCTTCTATGGATTCGAAACCATCACCCTGGCGCCCATCGCGGTCAACGCTCTGGATATGTCCATGCTCAGCACGGAGGAAACCGATTGGCTCAACGCCTATCACTGGCGCGTGTACGAAGCGCTCAGCCCCTATCTGGAAGCGGCGCAAACCGCCTGGTTGAGGAACGCCACCAAGCCGGTTTAACCGCGCATATCAAACAAACACGCCGTTTTTAGCTTTACCCGTTTATCTGAAATTGGCAGGGCCTGTTCATGTTCGGGCCCTGCCTCTCGCGGCGTATCGCCGCACCAGCGCATCCGTGCGCCCGGTTATTAACCTGTCAATGTTGGCGTCAGGTTAATAACAAGCAGTACAGGTAGTAGAAGTACAAGAAGGTCCATCCATGTATTGCCCGGCGTTCGCCGGGCTTTTTTTGCGGGATTCGAAGCACCTACTGACCCCGTACAAATTCGCTCCGCCAGTTTTGGATATGGGTGAGATAACGCTGACAGGCGACATCCAGTTCCGCATCGGTCAGGTAGTCGGCCTGATACACCACAAACGGATCTCCCCAGGGCAGACGGCAACGATTGGCGGTCGCTTGCAGCGGCGTCAGCAGGGTTTCCATGGTGAAACGATTCTGCCCGCGAGGTTGATAAGCCGCCTCGGTATTGCCAGCGGTGGTGGCGATCATGACAGGCGCGCCTTCGAAGCGGCGCCCGGTGTTTTCGTAATCCAGGTAGTACATGTGGGTCAGCACGAGGTCCTGCCAGCGCTGCAACAATGGCGGCGTGGAGTACCACTGTATAGGAAACTGCAGAATCAGGCGCTCGCTTTGCAACAGTCTGTCAATCTCCGTGGCGACGTCTATACGCTCATCCGGATACAGCCGATTCATATCCACCACATCCAGATTGTCGAGGGTTTGCGCCGCCGCCATCAGTGCAGCGTTGATGCGTGAAGGGCGATAACGGGAGTGAAACATCAGCAGTGTGGTTTTCATCGTTGGCAGTCCTATTCAGTTGGTTTTCAGCGCGTTGCTGCGCTGTGTGTCGATAGGTGCTAGATTGCGCCACGGGCTTATATTAATCTAATCGATAGTTTATATATTTGATTATTCGTTTTATGAATTTACGCGGCGTCGATTTAAATCTGTTAGTGATTCTGGATGCGTTAATGGACGAGCGTCATGTCACGCGCGCAGCGAAGCGCCTGCACTTGTCGCAGCCAGCCACTTCCAGCGCCCTGGAACGCTGTCGCCACCTGTTTGGCGATCCTCTGCTGATTCGCGGTCGTGGCGAGATGCGCCTCAGCGCCAAAGCGGAATCCCTGCGTGAGCCGATCAAGGCGCTGTTGACGCAGGCGGAGCGCGTGATTAATCAGGCTGATACGCCTCTGGCTGAACTGCGCCAGACCATACACATCCTGATGGCGGACTTTCCCGTTTCCGCGCTGCTGGGGCCATTACATCAACGCCTGCTGACCAGCGCCCCCAACCTGGATTTGATCGTGCAGCCCTGGCATGGCGCCAAGTCCGCGCTGGAGCAGCTTGCCAAAGGAGAAGCCGATCTGGCCGTGTCAGTGTTTCCCAATGTCGGCGCCTCATTCCGCTGCGTTGAATTGTTGTATGAAGACTATTGCGTGCTGATGCGCAAAGACCATCCCGCCGCCCAGGACTTCAACCTGCAACAATGGCTCGCCTATCCCCATGTCCTGGTCTCCGGCCGCGGCGACGCCGACAGCCCCGTCGACCAAACCCTGCAAGCCCACGGACTCCGCCGCCGCGTCGCCCTCGTCGTCCCCTACTTCCAAATGGCCCCGGACCTCGTCGCCCAATCCGACTACATCGCCCTCCTGCCCATCCACTGCGTCCCCCAAGACACCACAAAATTCACCGTCTTCCCGCCCCCCATACCAGTAGAAGGCTTCCCACTGCACCTGGCATGGCACGTGAGACGCCAGGCGGATCAGGCGGTGAGTCATGTGGCTGGGGTGATTCGGGAGGTTACTGGGGGGTGAGTTGTGTAATTATCCCCCATACACTTAGGGAACCTCTGAAAAACTACCTGCGTTGCCATTGCGGCGTCAAAATTCGGCTCAAAATGCTCATTTATATCACGATAAACTGCGCTTTTTCGCCGACTTTTTCCTTGCACTGGCGGCCTCGCCGACGTTTTTCAGAGGCTCCTTAGTACCACAGAGCCTAACTCGTTATGTTTATTAAAAATATAAACATACCCATTAAATGTAGAAGCAAGAAAAGTTAAAACTTCTATACTTTAATAAGCTCAACCATAGACATGATACGTTTGGCATCTTCGTACATACGTTGATAACTCAACTTCTTATCACTGACTTCTGACGTCATCCGAAAGTTAAATGTCAGATAATAGTTATTGGTTAATGGGTAAGCCCAATAATAAGTAATACCAGTTCCCGGAATTCCTTCTCCGTCAATGCAATATTTCAACCACTGCACTCCATTGAGAGACAATCTTTCATATGTTTCAGGCAACTTTACGAGCAAAGGAGATAGTCCGTACCCATGAGGGTTTTCTTCACGCTTGTTACGTTTTTCCCAGTTGACTCCTACATTGCCATCATTGTTGCGCTCCGTTTCGTAGTACTCCCAATAGTCCCTTTTTAAATATGATTCAAGGCTATCAAGGCAACCCTCTTGAAGCGAGGTATGGTGTTCTACACGGTTTACGTCAATGTATAAGCACACACGGCTAAGTTGACCGAAATAGCCTTGTAGGAACGAGCCTTTATAGGCCCACCATTCAAATTCCATCCGTACGAATGTGCGATTGTATTCTTTTTCGCAACCATAAGAATTGAATATGTCGCTCCCCAGATTGACTTGTGCGGGTCTTGGTTTCTTGGGTCTGCCGATATCAATAGCGTTCCCCGGCAACTTATACCCTAGCCTGTAGTCACCTATACCGCACTCCTTTGCGGTCAGATTTGAAAAGTTCGGCCCTTTACCGGTTATAAGCGGCCTTACCAATTGCTTGATCATGATATGCCAAATTCCTTCATAGTAAGCTTCGCCAGCTTTTCCGCTCTCTTGTGATAACCGTTCATCTGTAAGTGGCGAATGGCTGACTCTCTACTGAGATAGGGTAATGTGTGTGGGCTGGCCTCAACAGGGCGCTTATCACCAAATACTAAATCCATGTTACTTAAACTACGCCAAAACGAACGAGGAGATAGGTCATTGAATCCCGCAAGGTTCGGCACCAGGTCGTTGGGATGATCCCGTTTAATCTCATCTATGATCATACCCGCTTTCATAAAAGCATTCTCTGCACGTGTCTTTTCATTTCCACCCGCATGTATAGATACCCTTTGCCCTTTCAGGCTAATGCCACGCATATTTACTAGTTCTACAGCGCGAGTCAGAATAATGCCGCCCTGACTGTGAGCGGTCCACTTCCGCGTTATGCCTTTCTGCTGAGTCTCTATCATCGTAACCGCCAAGAATTCAGCCACTTTTGTGGTTGAAACTTTGTCCTGAATACACTCGAAAAAGTCGAAAACCGCGCCTCGGGTTGGGTTATACACTAACGTATAAGATTTCGCGTAGTCTTCCCAATAAGCTGTGTCCACATGAACACCCATTAACCATCTGGCTTTGCCCAGGTCATTTGACATTCCATTAACGGCGACATGTTCTGTGTTAATTGTTCTAACTAGCTGAGGCTCACCCCATGCTCTTTCTAGTTCAGGGATGCTATCGGGGCCTAACTCTTCATGCCAGCGAACACCAGAAGTACGCTGTACCTCGAACAACCCCATTTGCTGCATTTTCTTTGGCGTCTCAAGATTTGTAGCGCCTCGCTCCAACCTCATCCGGTTAATAACTATCATTTCTGGGTTCACGTTGTACATGAAGCTGATTCCACCCGGACACCTCTTTTCACGCGTGAACATAGGCTCTTTCTTGAACCCTTTACTATTCCATCCATAGCCACCGTCACTGGTCAGTTTGAGCGCCTCATTGTAAACCTTCGTTCTATCATACATGTTCAGAGTGCGCATGAAGGTATCGGCTTCTTTGGTGATCATCAATTTCTTGCCAGCCTTCTTTTGTTTTAGATTCCATGAAGGCAGAGGGTTTTCCAAGTCGATAAGCTGGTGTTGGGCGGGGAGATTGCTTTCTTGCATGGAGCTTTCCTTAGTTGAGTAGAAAAGCAAGAATGCTAGCAATATGATCCTGCCCACAAAGATTAGACACGTCATTAAGCGACTTTCGATACTTCATAACTCTCTGGGCTGAGATATCCATTTGCGCTGTGAAGACGGGTTCGATTGTAATCCACTTCGATATACTCAAACAC